>NZ_AUXV01000005.1 GCF_001625575.1 Pseudoalteromonas luteoviolacea S2607 | reverse complement strand
TTCAAACTTTTCTTTTGCCATGACGGAACCTATAAGTTTTTGTGTATCTAGATTACATATAAAAATAATCCACGCGCGCGCGCGGGGACTATGTTTATTCTTTACAATTATAAATGTTTTTGTGACAAATCAAAGGAAGTATTTGGGAAGATCCGGAGACTGGTGCTGATAGGCAGATTTGAACTGCCGACCTCACCCTTACCAAGGGTGCGCTCTACCAACTGAGCTATATCAGCACACCAGAAATCTGGAGCGGGCAGCGGGAATCGAACCCGCATCATCAGCTTGGAAGGCTGAGGTAATAGCCATTATACGATGCCCGCTTTAGGAACCTGTTCTTAACTACCTCAGAACCGTCAAGAATAAAGTGGTGGAGGGAGCTGGATTCGAACCAGCGAAGGCTGAGCCGTCAGATTTACAGTCTGATCCCTTTGGCCGCTCGGGAACCCCTCCACATAAAAATTCTTTTCTAAAGCGTGTTCTAAATCTTGAAAATGGTGCCGACTATCCGAGTCGAACGGATGACCTACTGATTACAAGTCAGTTGCTCTACCAACTGAGCTAAGTCGGCACTGCTTTAGTACGGGGCGAGATATTAGAGCAACCGCTGGCACTATGCAACAGTTATATTAAAAAAAATCACAATTTATTGTTTAAATGCTCATATTTACAGCAAAGCTTTCATTAATTAAGCGTTTTGTTGGCATTTACGCCAAAAAACCAACCCCTGCATCACTAAGTCATCAAAATAGATGCCCGAAGTATCAAGGTGTTGCTGAATGAGCTCGCCATAACCACCAGCAAAGATAACTTGTATAGGCAGCCCCTCTGTTGCTTCCTCCATTTCATTAATTGCCCGCTGTGCTAGTGCCACAGTCGCACTCAATGCCGCATTTTTTACCGCATTGGGGGTGTTTATGCCCAGCGCAGTATCAAATTTGGTGTCTTCATCACTGAATACCTTTTGCGTGTTTGAGACCAAACTGTCGATCATCATGTCTAAGCCAGGTAAAATCCACCCGCCCTGATGCTGACCTTGTCCATTGAGCACATCCACTTTGGTCGCAGTCCCCGAATCCACAATAATACATACTCTATTAGGAAATAAATGATGACTCGCAACAACAGTCAACCAACGATCAATGCCTAAGTTTTTAAACTCGGGATAAGCGCAGACTAAGTCGCCTAACGTTGCTGTTACGTTGGCAAAGAAGTAAGGTAGGTGATGCGCTTTGGCATGCGCCAATATTGGCTCTAGATCATCGTTTTTGCCGACTTGTGCTATCAGTACTTCCGAGATATTTTGCCAGGGAATAGTCGCTTCAGAAATCACGGATATTTGACCTTGGTGCTCCGTCGCGACTTTGACGGCAGTATTGCCTACATCAATTAGTAAACGCATTACCCGTCCTTACGTAGTGAAATCTCACCACCATAATATGATTTACATTCGCCATCTTGGCGCAGCACAATACCCCCTTGGGCATCAATACCTTCGCAAACGCCCCGCCATTGTCTCTGACCAGTACTCAAACTCACCACTTGGTTACGAAACGCATTGAGTTCATTCCATTGCGCCACCATGCCAGCCAACCCGTTTTTTTGATACATAGATAAGCGCTTTTGCAAACAAAGTGTCAGTACCACGGCCAATTGGTTCTTATCTATATTTGGCACATGCTGACTGAGATCTGTCCAAGCTTGATCTATGTGCTGCGCAGCACCAGCTGGCATCGCAATATTAAGGCCAATACCAATCACCAAATGACAAGGCCCCTCCATTTGCCCATCTAATTCAACAAGGACCCCTGCCAACTTTTGCTCATTAATATAGATATCGTTTGGCCACTTTAATTGTACATTTAAGTCATATAGCGCATGCAACGCGTCGTACACAGCCAAACCTACCGCGATGGAAACCCCCATCGCAGCCTGCATCCCCTCTTCGAACAACCAGTAATAACTGTAATATAGGTTGGCCCCAAAAGGAGACTGCCATTGACGGCCGCGTCTACCTCGCCCTGCTTGCTGCATTTCGGCGACCAATACATGCCCCGACCGCATATCACTGTCGGGCGCTTGAATACGACGCATCAGCTCGCTGTTTGTCGAGTCTATAATCGGTTGCACTTCGATGTTACATACACTTTCGCTCAGCGCTTGCCACACTGGCAAGATTTTACTCTGGTCCAATAAGGGCAAACTATGATTTAACCGATACCCTTTACCCGTCACTTTGAAGATATCAATGCCCATATCTTGCAGTGATTTAATATGTTTAGACACTGCCGCTCGGCTGATCCCCAAGGTTTCTCCTAATGCCTGCCCAGAGATAAAATGATCGCGACTCAACGCGCTTAGTATTGCAAGCTTATTGCCCGCAGGTGCCTTAACCATGCTCGACTCCTTTTGAAAACTCGCCACTGCAACCAATTAGTCGTACTTCCGGTATCAGCTCAACCATAAATTTGTCGAAAACCGTTTTTTGAATGTACGTGATCATCGCCAGTAACTCTTCGCCATCACCTTGCTCGTCATTGACCAATACTAAAGCTTGCTTGTCATAAACTCGAATACCGCCAATGCGATGCCCTTTCAACCCAGCTTGTTCAATCAACCAGCCAGCCGCTAATTTCACCTTTTCATCGTCGACAGGATAAGTCGGCATATTTTGATAGCGCTCACACAAGGTTTTCGCCACCTCGCGGCTCACTACGGGATTTTTAAAAAAGCTACCGGCATTAGCACATAACTCAGGATCCGGTAGCTTGCTGCGACGGATCTGCATTACCCGCTGTGCGACTTGTTTCGCATCGACCTCTGTATTCTGTAAGTCTCGCAGTGGTCCATACTCGAGTACAGGCTGCCACTGTTTTGGTAACTTGAGTACAACCTCAGTGATCACAAAACGGCCCTGCAAAGCCTGCTTAAAAACCGAGTCACGATAACCAAACTGACACGCGCTTTTATCCAAGGTTTCAAATGTCTGCTCATCTATGTTGAACCCCACTAAGTGGGAGAAGACATCTGCCAGCTCAACCCCATAAGCCCCAATATTTTGCACAGGAGCGGCACCTATTGTGCCTGGGATCAACGCCAAGTTTTCAAGTCCAGCTATGCCCATTTCAAGCAGTTTCATCACCAGCTGATGCCAGTTTTCCCCCGCAGCAACGTGAACTAAATAATAGTCATCCAGCTCTTTTACATCGATACCGCGATTTGCCATCTGTATTACTGTGCCCTCAAAATCATTTAGAAAAACACAGTTACTGCCTTCTCCAAGAATGAAAAAAGGTTGGCAAAAATCAACGGTATGTAATTGCTCAGACATTGTAATGCGCACCAATTTTTGACAATTAGCGGGAAGAGCAAAGGTATGTAATGACTGCAATGACTGCACAGGTAGCGCCTATCAAGAATACTGATTATTTGCGGTAGTTTACCTGATTGCGACCGCCAACGCATCTGAGTAGCTTTTGTACACGGAAGTGGTATAACAGAAGCCACTCTCAATCATGAGCAAGGATAAAAATGAAACTCTCAGCCTTAACTTTTGGCCTCGCTATTGCGGGCCTCTCTCACACAGTTATGGCGGCAAAGGCCGTCGACGAACATACTTATTCAAATCTTGAAGATGTAGTAAGTACACACTTGCACTTGGATTTAGATGTCGACTTTGAAGACAAACAACTCGAAGGGTTCGTCGAACATACCTTACAATGGCAAAACAAGCAGGCACGCACACTGGTGTTAGATACACGTGATCTTGAAATCGACCGTGTAATGTATCAAAACCATAAAGGTCAGTGGCAGCGCGCTGATTTTACCTTAGCACCCCGCAGTGGTGTAAAAGGTGCAAAGTTGACGATTAAGTTCAAGCAACAAGCCAAAAAAGCGCGAATTTATTACAACAGCTTGCCACAAGCGTCTGGCTTACAATGGCTTACACCTGTACAGACTGCAAGTAAAACACATCCATTTATGTACAGTCAGTCTCAAGCCATTCATGCCAGAAGCTGGATCCCAGTACAAGACACACCAGCTATGCGCACAACCTATACTGCGCGTATCCAAACCCCAAAAGATGTTCGTGCAGTTATGAGTGCAGACAATTCACAAGCTTTTGTTAAAGACGGTGACTATTGGTTTGATATGCCACAGGCGATCCCGCCCTATTTAATCGCAATTGGCGCAGGCAATTTAGAATATAAAGAAATGTCACATCAAACCGCGATTTTTGCTGAGCCACAAATCCTAGAAGCGTCGGTTGCAGAGTTTAATGACACTCAGGCAATGATCGACAAAACCAATGCCATGTATGGTGAGTATGCTTGGGGTCGATATGACTTACTAATGTTGCCACCTAGCTTCCCATTTGGCGGCATGGAAAACCCACGATTGTCGTTTATAACGCCAACTGTCGTAGCCGGTGACAAGAGCCTAGTTAACCTCATCGCGCACGAATTAGCACATTCATGGTCGGGTAATTTAGTCACCAACGCTACTTGGGAAGATCTCTGGCTGAATGAAGGATTCACGTCGTACGTTGAAAACCGCATTATGGAAGAAGTCTTTGGCCGCGATCGCGCCGTGATGGAACAAGCGCTTGATGCCGCTGGACTGCGCGCACAACTGACTAAGATCCCAGAACCCGATACACGCTTAAACTTGAAGCTCAACGGCCGTGACCCTGATGATGCCTTCAGCAAAGTACCTTACATCAAAGGCCAACTATTTTTGATTTACCTAGAAGAAAAATTTGGTCGTGAAAAGTTTGATATCTTTGTGAAAGGGTATTTTGATGCCTATGCATTTAAATCACTTACAACAGCTGAATTTGTAAAGTACTTAGACAAGCATTTACTACAAAAGCACCCAGGTATTGTGTCACTGGAAAAAGCTAAGGAATGGATCTACCAACCAGGCCTACCTGCTGATGCCCCAACGCCTACATCTGACGCATTTAATCAAGTTGACGCGCATACACAGGCTTGGTTGAGTGGCAGTAAGCAGTTAAGCACCCTACCAACACAGGACTGGACAGTACATGAGTGGCTGCATTTTCTAAACAACTTACCCAGAGATCTGTCGCTTGAAAATATGACTGCGCTAGACAATGCATTTAATCTGACCAACTCATCCAATGCGGAACTGGCATTTGCGTGGTACATGCTTGCAGTCGGCAATGGCTATAAAGAGATATATCCAGCACTTGATAAACATCTATCAGGCATTGGTCGTCGCAAGTTAATTGTACCATTGTACAAGGCACTAGTTGCACATGGTAAACGAGATTGGGCATACCGTATTTACCAAAACGCGCGTCCAGGCTACCACCCACTAGCACAAGGTACCGTTGACGCAATTTTCAACTAACGGTTGCGCATGATCTTGCTTGGGTTACTCATGACCCACGCAAGATCACCTTGCCTATGGCTTATCTTTATTTATGGTCGCCAAAAATGCGGCACGTTGCTCTGGGCTTGCTTGCTGCCACCAAAACTTCAGCATAGCAGCGGCATCTGGCCTGCCAGCTGCAGGAGCCGAACTTTGGCTAGTTGTTGATACCACAGACACAGAGTTTTGTGCTACCGCCACCTTTATTGGCGCAACGGGCTGTGACGATCGCTGAGTTACACTTTTAGCACTGACAGTCTCGCCCTGTTTAGCTTGTAGCCAAATACTTGGGGATTTAGCAAAGCGGCGAGCTTGTTCAACGTCTTCAATGGCCTCAAAACGTACTTGGTAGTCCCCTTCACCGAGCTCTACCTCAACCCAAAACGGTGCCGAGTCCACGACTTCATGTTCATCATAATCCAGCTCAAATAAGTCCGAATATTTCACCTTAATTCGGTGAACCCCTGCCGGTAATTCTAAAGTGCGAACTTTGTTAAAAAAAGAGTGCTCGATTTCAGTGTTGTTTACTTGCAAAGGAAGCAATTCTTCTGGGAAATTAACTTCCCCAGATACAGAAATACCACTAAAAAGTGCTACTAAAACTCCAAATATACTAATTTTCTTCATATTTCCTCTTTATTTGCTTGCTACCTTTGTCAATGCAGGTATTTGTGCCAAATTTAGTTACAATTATGATGAATGCTAATTGTAATTTCCCTTGTATCTTGTTAAGTCCACGCTATGCTGAACAGCTAAACTAACGTATATAAGGAAAAAAGTAATGAGCCAAGAGACGATTTTTACGAAAATAATTAATCGCGAAATACCTGCAGACATAGTGTACGAAGATGAGAAGGCACTTGCTTTTAAAGATATTAATCCACAAGCGCCTTTCCATGTGCTGGTTATTCCAAAACAGCCAATCGCGACAATAAACGATGTAAATGAAGAAAATGCGCACTTAGTTGGGCATTTACACTTGGTTGCAGCTAAACTTGCCAAAGAGCACGGATTTGCTGAAAACGGTTACCGCGTAGTTATGAATTGCAATAATGACGGCGGACAAACTGTGTACCACATTCATTTGCATGTTTTAGCTGGGCTTGAAATGGGCTGGCCTCCGTACCAAAGTAGGAAAAAAGTAGTATCTTAAATTATTCTTTGTTAAAAAATGTAATTGACTAAGCTATTACTCCATATAAATAAATTCTCCTACTAATCAACAAGTTGAGTTTTTCACAACTAGATGCTGTTTACAAATTGGTCAATCGTGCCACACTTTATACCGTAAACTTCATTTTATTGATGAAATTTCTAATACAAAAGGTCTGAATCACGTGTTAGCATTGCGTTATCAGACAGAATGAGAGTGTTTTTCAAATGAGCAGTACTGCATTTTTATTGCTAGATAAAGAGCCTATCAACACGATAGGAATAAACGTTTTACAGCCACTCCTGAAAACTCAGGGGTTAGACGTAATCACAGGAACTGATATCTCCGAAGTGCCGGAAGATACGCGGTTACTTTTTATTGAAACAGCAGTCAATGATGCATGGGGTAAACTCAAAGAGCAGTTGGTAAACCTAAAGGTCAGTTGTGATATTGTGCTGTTCAATTTAGATGAAAATCCTGAATTGGCTAATCGTGCTTTACTGAGCGGTATTCGTGGTGTGTTTTATACAACAGACAATGCCGACGTATTGATGAAAGGCATTCGCTTACTGATGGAAGATCAGTTGTGGTATCGCCGAGAAATTATGTGTAATGCGTTAAATCGTATGTTGCAGTTCAACAAAGACGCACTACACAAGCTAACAGAAGGTGACATCGAGCCAGTTAAACTCACTAAGCGTGAAAAAGCCATTATCTCGCTGATGAGTAAAGGGGCGAAAAACAAGGAGATTGCTGAAGACCTCAATATCAGCCCACACACGGTTAAAACGCATTTATACAGTGCATTTCGTAAGACCAAGTGTCGTAACCGTATTGAGCTACTATCATGGGCACAGCAAAATATCCCAGACGAAATTAGGTAGGTACTTCGCTGATAGTACACTTCGTAATTCTGTAAAAAAGCATGCTTAGCGCATGCTTTTTTGTTTTTTCTACGTTTAGCCTTTAAGCAACTCACATTATTTTCTAGTTACTCAGCTTTACTGAGGTATGCCTTCGCTCTATCCTAGGTACGTCGATTAATTGTTAACGTAGCCTTTATGTTAGACCACAAAACTCTGTATGTAGCCAGTGCAGCGATGACCGCGATGATGACGCTCATCAATTACTTAACCTGGCGAGCAAACAAAAATACGCCGGGCGTATTACTGTATATTTTTTACCCCCTTGTGTTATTTGCCGCTATCTCGATGTTTGCACTGCACAGCTTTCTCTCTCAGTGGCAGACAATTGGTATCGCTAATACACTCCTGTTCCTCGCATCAATTATTCATTGCTGGGCGATCAGTCAATTTTTAGGTCAGCGTGGGCTTGAATTTAGGCTCTACCTGTTCGCAACGCTCTTTTTACTCTCCGCGTTAATATATTACGCAGTGGTTGATGACAGCTTACGACAACGCATCCTAATCTCTGACTTGCAACATATTGTCGAAGCTATTTTGCTGAGCTACTACTTCATCCGATATGCGAGGCCACTTTATCCCAACGGCAGTATTGTCTATCTAATCGTACTCGGCTTTGTATTTACTGCCTTTATTGGCCGTACCGTTTTCATGGGACATGTAGACGCTGTGACTTTATTTGAAGACCCTTGGTTTTCTATTGCTATCTTTTTTAATGGCGTTTTGGCGCCGATTTTCTATGCAACGGGCATGGCCCTGCTGTGCAACGAACGCCGCGAGCTCAACTTAAACAATTTAACTGAAAAAGCACAAAAAGATTTGGAAATCCGAGGTTTGTTTTTATCCACCATCAGCCATGAAATCCGCACTCCCCTGAACGGGATTTTGGGCAGTGCGCAATTGGTATTAAACCGCAGCCATGATCAATCTAGTAAGGCGTATTGTGAAGCCATTATTAACTCCGCCGAATCGCTTAACTTGCTGATTGACAAAGTACTCGACTACGCAAGTTTAGATCAAAGTGATGAAGTCTTGTCTTCAGAAGACGTCGAGCTAAAGAGTTGGCTGGACAATTTGTGTTTGTTGATGAGCCCTCTCGCCGAACAGAAAAAGCTTACGTTCTCACTTGTTTACGACTTGCCGGACCAAGTTTGTTATTACTGTGACCAACAAAAGCTTCGCCAAATTTTGCTCAACCTCGTAGGCAATGCCATCAAGTTCACAGACAAAGGAGAGGTTAAGCTCTGTGTTGAATTGCTTGAAGAAGCCAATATGTCGCACATTGTGCGATTTAGCGTCATTGACTCAGGCCCGGGTATCGAAGAAGAAGACATCGACAAGTTGACCGAACCTTATGTACAAAGTAATGCCGGCAAAACCAAAGGAGGGACTGGACTTGGATTGGCAATTACCGCTCGCCTTCTGAGCAAGCTGGGCAGCCAATTAGAAATACTCAGTGAACTTGGTAAAGGCAGCTCCTTTAGCTTTGATGTTAGTCTGCCAGTTGGTGAACTCAGCTTAGTTGAGCAGCGCCATCATAACCCCGAGTACCCTACTGGACTCTCTGTACTTCTGGTAGAGGACCTTGATCTAAACCGTAAAATTGCCATTGAGTTTATGGCGGCGGACGAGCACAAGATTAAGCTCGCTTACGATGGAACCAGCGCCATTGAGCACCTCAAAGAGCATGTTTTTGATGTTGTACTGCTCGACATGAACCTGCCCGATTTTACGGGACAAGAAGTGCTTAGGCAGTTGCAAACCATTGAGCATAAGAATAAACGCACACCGTTTTTAGCCTTTACCGCCAGCTTGAGTCCTGAAGAAATTAAAGAGTATTTATCCTTGGGCATTAAGGATGTTGTCGGCAAACCCATTAAACAAGAGAAACTGAGACAAGCCATCAGTGACTCTCAAAAAGCACAAAAACCGGATATGCGCGTAGAGTTATGTGACACCCTCTACGATGATACTGCCGTGAATTCATTGAAAAGTGGCTTTAGCGAAGACGAAGTATCCTCAATTTACAACGAATTTGTTCTTTCAGCTCGAAATAAGCTCATCCATATTCAACAGCTGCTCACTGAAGATGAGCAACAATGTATTAAGTCATTACACCGCCAAGCCAGTACAGCACTGCAACTTGGCTTCAATCGTTATGGCCTCGCACTAAAGAAAATTGAACGTCGGTTATTAGATGGTAAACAATGCGATGATGACCTTACCCAAGCGATGGCATTGTGGCAAAAAAGTTTAGAAGCCTATCTGCAATTTGTGAGGCAACAAACACTCAGTTAGCCGCTCATGTAAATATCGCAGCATACCGATACCAGTATGCTGCGAGCGTATTGTCACCACTATGAACGCACGATACCTCCCGTTTCGGGCGCTATTTGTAACCAGCATAAATCAGACCTAGTTGCTCCCTTTTTAGCGTAATGAAGACCTATTGTACAAAAATAAGGCAAAACCACCGTGTTTGAAGGCCGTTTTGTCGTCATTTAGTCGACTTTGACGAAAAATTTCGCCATGCTACTCGAGTATAAAAGCGAATAAGCTCACAACAAGATAAGTAACCAAAGCACAGCATTAGACTGTCGCTAGGCTAAGACAACACATAGGAATACACCATGGCATTATTTAAATCACCTATCGCCATCGCGATTGGTGCGGCCTTGATCGGGCTAAGTACCCCTACTATTGCAGCGCCAGAAGGCGCCAAAAATGACACGGCGAATTGGGATGTACTCAACCCTCCTGGCGAAAAGCAAACCATCACAATTGACACCAATGAAACCACATGGAGTAACTTGGATGTTAGCCCTGATGGCGAACACGTTATTTTCGATATGCTAGGTGATCTTTATGTCATGCCTATTTCAGGTGGTAAGGCAAAGGCACTAACCAGCGATCGCGCTTGGAATTTCCAGCCGAAGTTTTCTCCTGATGGCAAGCACATCGCGTTTATCTCTGACCGTGCTGGTGCCGAGAATTTATGGGTGATGGATGCAAATGGCGAAAACCTACGTCAAGTTTCCGATGAGTCTCACAACTTAATCCACAACCCATCATGGTCACCTGATGGCCAATATATCGCTGTTAAACAAGGTCAAGTCACTGGTCGTACTATTCCTGGCGGCTCGATCCGCATGTACCACATCTCGGGTGGTCAAGGCGTATTAGTGCGTGAACGTCTACACGGTGCGAAGTCACAGAAAAACGTTGCTGAGCCAGCTTTTTCTAAAGATGGTAAGAAGATCTACTACTCTGTAGATGCAACAGCGGGTGTTCGTTGGCAATACAACAAAAACGCTTTAACCTCGGTATTTGAGATCCGCTCTTGGGACCTTGCAACAGGGGAAGAAGAGACGGTTATTCGTGGCGCAGGTGGCGCAATTCGTCCGACACCTAGTCCTGATGGTAAATCTTTAGCATTTGTGAAACGCGAAGACAATGGCGAAGCGATGATCAGCGCGCTGTATATTAAAGATTTAAAATCAGGTATCGAAACACAAATCTTTTCTGGTTTAGACCGAGATTTACAAGAAGCGAACGGCGCGCAGGGTAACACCCCAGCATTTGCGTATACACCTGACGGCAAAGCGCTCGTATTCTGGTCTGGTGGTGTATTCCACAAAGTAGATATTGAAAGCAAGCAAGCACAAGTGATCCCAACTCGCGTCGTCGCTGAAAAAGAGATCACGCCAGCGCTTAAATTTGCTGTCGATGTGGCACCAGATACTTTTAAGGTAAAATTAGCCCGCTGGTCACAGATCTCACCAAATGGTGAAACAGCTTTATTCCAAGCGCTTGGCCACTTGTATATCAAAGACATTGAGTCTGGTGAAATTCGACGTGTAACAAAGCAGAATGAACACTTTGAGTTCTATCCAAGCTATTCTCGCGATGGTAAGTCTATCGTTTATACAACTTGGGATGATCAAGAGCTAGGTAGCATCCGCGTTGTCTCTGCAAAAGGCGGTAAAGGCCGTGTTATCAGCCAAGAGCCTGGTCACTATATTTCTCCAAGCTTCTCTCCTGATGGCAAGCAGGTTGTTTATAAGAAAGTCACCGGTGGTTTCTTACTCAGTGGTGATTGGTCGATGCACCCAGGTATCTACCTTGTTGACGCCAAAGGTGGCGAAGCAAAACGTATCGCGAAAAGTGGTGACACACCTCATTTTGGTGCAGATCCAAAGCGTATTTATTTCTCTGTTGAAAGCAGTGAAACCAGCCGCGAGCTGAAAAGTGTTGATTTAAACGGCCATGAAGAGCGCAGCCACTTTAAAGGTGAATACATCTTTGATTACCGCGTATCTCCAGATGGTAACTATGTGGCATTCATTGAGCACTTCAACACCTTCGTCGCACCATTTACCAGCACGGGTAAAACACTGTCTATCAATAAAGGCGGTAAAGCATTCCCTGTTAAACAAGTTTCAAAATACTCTGGCGCATTCTTGAACTGGAAAGCGGATAGCAGCGCGCTAACTTGGGCATTTGGTCCAAACCTGTATCAACGTAAACTAACAGATACCTTCTCTTTTGTTGACAATGCATCAGACAACCTAGATGAATTAACCGCAGAAGGCATCGATTTGAGCTTTGAGCAGCCTGCTGATAAACCAAAAGGTTTACTTGCGCTGGTTGGTGGTAAAGTGGTCACTATGCGTGATGCAGACAATCAACAAGAGATCTTTGAAGATGGCGTGGTGCTGATTGAAGACAACCGCATAATTGCTGTTGGCGCACGCAGCGATGTGCAAATTCCAAGCTCAGCCAAAGTTATGGACATCACAGGTAAAACCGTGATCCCAGGTTTAGTCGATGCGCACGCACATGGCAGCTACGGTAGCCGCCAGCTTCAACCAGAGCAAAACTGGAACCAGTTCTCTAATGTGAGCTTTGGTGTTACAACGATTCATGATCCATCGAATGATTCAAACGAAGTCTTCTCAATGGCAGAATTACAACGTGCCGGCTTAACGGTTGCACCACGTATCTACTCTGTTGGTCGTATCCTTTACGCTGGTAACGCACCTGGTTATAAAACACCAATTAGCAATTTAGATGATGCCCAATTCCATGTTAAGCGTCTGAAAGATGCAGGGGCAATTTCTGTTAAGAGCTACAATCACCCACGCCGTGATACGCGCCAACAGGTGCTTGAAGCTGCAAAACAAATGGAAATCATGGTAGTACCGGAAGGTGGTTCTAAGTTCCAGCAAAACATGAATATGATCATCGACGGCCATACCGGGCTTGAGCACGCGCTACCAATCCCAAATATCTACTCGGACGTGACACAAATGTGGAGCCAAACAAACGCGGGCTTCACACCAACGTTTAACGTTGCCTATGGTGGTATTAAGGGTGAAGACTACTTCTACAACACCACCAATGTATGGGAAAACGAACGCCTGATGAGCTTCGTACCAGAATACGTTGTCAAGCCAATGTCTATTCGTCGTGAAAAGGCACCTGAACACCACTACAACCACATCAACGCAGCTAAATCAGCAAAACAACTGCGTGACAAAGGCGTTACGGTTCATATCGGTGCCCACGGTCAACGTGAAGGCCTTGGCGCGCATTGGGAGCTATGGTCAATGGCACAAGGTGGTTTCAGTGCATGGGAAGCGCTACGCAGTGGTACTATTGATGGTGCAAAATACCTCGCTCTAGACAATGATATTGGCACTATCGAGAAAGGCAAACTCGCTGACCTTGTGATCATTGACGGTGATGTACTAAACGATATTCGTGAATCAGAGAAAGTGGCTTACACTATCTTGAATGGCCGTGTTTACGACGCTGCGACGATGAACGAAATTGGTAACTACAACCGTAAGCGCCAATCTTTCTTCTTTGAAGGTGGCAACAAAACGCCAATGCATCCAGATACTGAGGCGTATATGGAAGAAAAAGCACACAGCTATCACTGGAAACACTAATAGTACGTAGTTTTTGCATTAATTAAGAAGCAGCGCTGGCTGCTTCTTTTTTGTGAATTTATCGTCCACTTCCCGCAAATCACCGCCCGCTAAGCAGATCTATCTAACCTGCCAATAAAACCCAAAAACACCATGTAATTCAAACGTTACAGGCTAGCTAATTCCCTTATTCTTTGTGCAGATAAATGAAACTCACAAGCTAGATCTTATTGAGATGTGTTCTAAACTTGACTGAGTTCTGTACACTTTTTCGCCCCGTTTACTCTACCGACTTTGGTCAACGGGCTTTAAGGTAGTACACGGTCAAAGCAATGTAGCAACACAAAACATCGTGCTTTTTTAACCAAGGAAAATAGGATAAGGGAGACCACTATGTCTAGTCTCAGCCAGTTCTTTAAATCTCTCGATTTAACCAAAAAACTCATGGCCGCTTTTTTATTGGTAGCCCTCATTCCAACCACCACCATCATCGCCTTTACACTGACACAGGCATCTAGCACCATCAGCGAGCAAGTATATGCGCAATTGGGCGCCGTCAGTAAAGTCAAAAAGCGAGCGGTTCAGAGGCACTTTAAAAGTGTTGAAGACAAGCTCAAGTCGCTGGCAATTAACCCCTATGTCCTCAACGCAAGCCAAGATTTTTTAGATGCTTATGATGAACTTGAAGTTACCGATACCGACTCGCAGCGCTTAGAGCGGTTTTACAGTCAACAATTCCAACCGCAGTTTGAACAACAAAGTAACAAGCCGGTCTCAGTGCCTGACTTACTGGCCCCACTGTCACTACAAAGTATTGAGCTACAGACACGTTATCTCGCAGACAACCCGAACCCACTAGGAGAAAAAGTCGCGTTAAAAAAAACGGGTCATTTAGATATGTACGACATTGTCCATCAGCGTCATCATGACTTTTTTAAAGAGATCGCCGAAGTCTACGAGCTATATGATATTTTTTTAGTCGATAACTACAGTGGAAACATTGTCTACTCTGTTTTTAAAGAAGTGGATTTTGCCACTTCTCTCACTGATGGTCCTTTTGCCAATAGTAATATCGCCAATGCATTTACCAGTGCGTTAATTGAACAAGATGAAGCCATTTTTGCTGATTATGAACCCTATCTTCCTTCCTATAATGCCCCTGCCAGTTTTATTGCTATTACTTTAGACTTTGATGGTGTATCGCAGGCCACTTTAATTTTTCAGCTCTCCATTGACGCACTTAATGAGATCATGACAGAACGCCATGGGCTGGGCCAAAGTGGCGAAACTTATTTAGTTGGCCCAGAAGGCCTTATGCGCTCAGATTCATTCCTTGACCCTGTTCATCATTCCGTTATCGCCTCGTTCTCTAACCCAGATAAAGGCACCATAAAAACGGAAGCGTTTCAACTTGCCATGCAAGGCAAGCAAGGTCAGAAGGTCGTGACCGACTATAATGGCAACCCGGTATTGTCTGCGTATAGTAATATGGAAGTCTTTGATGTGCGTTGGGCATTGCTAGCCGAAATAGACGAAGCTGAGGCATTTGCAACAGTCAGTGCGCTGCGACAAACCATGGCCATTGTTATGGTTGTCAGTGCCATCTTGATCATCTTAATTGCTATTTGGTTTTCACGTACCCTTACTCGCCCAGTACATAATTTGGTGAATACCATGCGTGAAGTACAAAGCAAAGGGGACTTTTCTCTGCGTGCAAAAGTCGATTCACAGGATGAAATAGGGCAAAGCGCACAGGCGTTTAATTCACTGCTAGATGCCCTACAGCTGTCGATTTCCGAAGCCAACAGAGTGCTCAATCAGATGGCCAAAGGTAAGTTTTGTGACCGTATTAGCGCCCCTTGTAAAGGCGAGCTCAATACGCTTAAAGAAGCCACCAACGAATGTTCAACTAGCCTGCAAACTGCATTGAAAGAAATTAACCTGGTTATTCAAACTATGGCTAAAGGTCAATTTAATCAACATATTACTGCAAACTTAAGCGGAGATTTAGATCTCTTAAAAAACAACATTAATCGCTCGGTTACGTCCATTGACGATACCATGAACGACATTATTAATGTCATGACCTATGTCGAACAGGGTGAATTTAAACAGCAGGTCACTGTCGACGCCAAGGGTAATTTGGCACGCTTAAAAGACAGCGTTAATAACTCCATTTTGAGCCTAAGTGGCGCTATCGACGAACTAAACCATACGATGGCTGCTATTCGCAGTGGCGACTTTTCAAAACGTATTGAGTTACCCCTTTCTGGTCAACTTGAACAATTGAAAGCCGATACGAATCGCAGTATGGACAACCTAGAGGCCATAATCAAAGCCATTGGCAGCACGATGACTGCTGTCAGTGAAGGCGACTTTAAACACCCAATCAATGTGCCAGCTAAGGGTCAATTAGCAGATCTAAAATCGAGTATCAATTTATCCGTGGACAGTCTGGATAAAGCAATGAGTGAGATCTCTTCAGTGATGATGGCAATTAGCCATGGGCGCTTTGACAGAACCATTAGCTCTCCCCTTCAAGGGCAGTTGGCAACACTCAAAAATGACATAAACAATACTGTGAACAACCTTAATCGAGTCATCGAAGAGCTTGCTAGCGTCATGGCAGCGATGAGTAGCGGTGATTTTTCGCAAAAAATTGACTCGCCACTGCAAGGCCAACTATTGCAACTCAAATCCGATGTGAATAGCTCCATTGATACCATATCAAATGCCATCCATGCGGTCACAGACAGCCTCAGTGCAATCGCCAAAGGAAACCTCTGTGAATCAATAGAAGGGCAATACGAAGGGGTCTTTGCAACCTTACAGCAAGACGTGAAGACCACAACCCGTAAACTCACAGAGGTCATTGAAGGCATCCAAAGCGCAGCAAATTTAGTGACGCACAGTGCAGGTGAAATTGCCGCCAGTAATACAGAAATCAGTCGCAGAACCGAAGAACAGGCATCCAACTTGGAGCAAGCCAGTGCCAGCACAGGCCACATGCTTGAAGAGCTTACTCTAGTGGCTGAACAATCAGAAACTGCGGTGAGCAAATCTGATAATGCCCAAGTTATCGCCAAAGAAGGTGGCGTGCTCTCAAAAGATACCGTTAACGCAATTAATGAAGTCAATACTGCGAGTAAAGACATTAACGAAATTGTTTCTGTCATCGATGAACTGGCATTTCAGACTAACTTACTGGCACTTAACGCGGCGGTTGAAGCAGCGCGAGCAGGTGAAAATGGCCGAGGGTTTGCGGTTGTTGCCAATGAAGTAAGAGAGCTTGCAGGTAGAAGTGCGGCTTCTGCAAAACAAATTAAAGAGATTATTGCGAACAGTAACGATAAGGTGCAGCAAGGGACCACACTGGCAAACAGCTCGGGACAAAAACTAGATCATATCGTACTGGCAGTAGCCGATGTGAACGAAAATATCGTCAGTATTAATCGTTCAACACTCACGCAGCAGCAAGCGATAAAAGAAGTGGATATCGTGGTTCAAAGGTTGACTGACCTTATTCAGGAAAACTCAGCCATTACTGAAGAAACCATGGCCGCCGCTAAGCGTATGGCAATGCAAGCCAGTGAAATGAAACAACTGCTGGGTTATTTCACGTTACCTGAACAAGATGACTGTGCGTACAATACATCACTGACAACAGGCAACCAAGAATTGCTTGTACATCAATATAACACGCCTTAGTTGAACATATTTGGGCCAGCCAGTGCTGGCCCAAATTCGGCTTACAATTCTAACTGAAAGTTATCTGCATCTAAGTGTGCTGGAAATTGTGACCTGAACTTTGCCAATGCATCTTTAGATAAAGTCGTTGTTATCACACCAACTTGATCATCAGGCACTTGTGACAATGACTGGCCAAGGTAATCTAGCGCAACCGTGCCACCATTGTGTGCAGTACCATATCCATCCTCACCAATACGGTTATTGGCCAGCACATAACATTGATTTTCTATTGCTCGTGCACGCAGTAACGTATCCCAAGCAAAGCGACGCGCTGCTGGCCAGTTGGCAACATTGACCATCACATCATAATCGTTCTTGTTACGCTGAAACACAGGGAATCTTAAGTCGTAGCAAACTTGCGGCAAAATTTTAAAGTCGCCGATTTCAAAGACCTTACGGTCATGGCCTGCAGACACATAATCCCCTTCATTGCCTAGGCAAAATAAATGGCGTTTATCGTAATATTCAACACGACCAGTTTCTTCGTTTAGCGCTGGCGGCCAGCACCAATAAAAGCGATTCGCTTTTTTGTCATCCTCTGAGACCAGTACGGAGCCAGCCACAACACAATTATGCTGCGCTGCTAATGCGCGCATAAATGTCAGTGCGGGGTCTGCAAACTCATCAGTATGTTCCTTCAATGCAAACCCTGTGGCAAAGGTTTCAGGTAAAAGCAATAAATCACAAGGCTCAAGCTGTGCCGTTAAACGCTCTATTTTTTTGAAATTATGTTCTGGACTTAACCATTCAATATCATATTGGACAAGGCTCACTGTTAGAGTCGACATAACTTCTCCGCCGCAGCGATGAGGGTCGCTGACTCCTTAGCAAAACACAGTCGTATCACGCGATCTTCACACGGTGAATCATAAAAAACACTGAGCGGAATTGCGGCAACCCCATGCTCTTCCACTAGCTGCTGACAAAACTCAACGTCATTTAAGGTAGAAATAGCGCTGTAATCTAATAATAAAAAGTACGTGCCCTCACTAGGGAGTATTTTTAATCGACTCGACTCTAGTGCTGCGACTAATTGGTCGCGCTTTTGTTGATAAAACGGCGCCAGCTCGTCCACATGATTCGGCTCATACTTGAGCATATCAGCAAGCGCCAATTGTGCTGGCGTGAAACTTGAGAAGTTGACAAACTGGTGGATCTTTCTGAATTCTTGCGCCAGTACAGGGGGCGCCACGCAGTAGCCCATCTTCCACCCTGTACAATGAAACGTTTTACCAAAACTGGATACCACAAAACTACGCTGTAACAACGCTGCATCACGCAAGACGCTTAGGTGAGGCTGCTCATCAAACGTAATATGCTCGTAAACTTCATCACTTATCACATATAAATCATGCTCTTCAACGAGTGCTTTTAACGCTTTAAAGTCAGCCTGCTTCAGCATTTTCGCACTGGGGTTATGAGGCGTATTGATAATGATAGCGCGTGTTTTTGCCGTCACCTTATCGCTAACATCTTGCCAGTTAATCTGGTAGTCCGGCGCGTATAGCGGAATGTGAATTGTTTTGCCTCCAGCAAGTTCCACCGCAGGTCGGTAAGAGTCATAAGCAGGATCAAACACGATGACTTCATCCCCTTCCCTGACCAGCGATTGAATAGCCACAAACAGGGCCTCTGTTGCACCAGCCGTAATGGTCACCTGTGCTTGAGCATCAATCACTTGGTCGTATTTACGCGCAATCAGAGCCGCGATCTCTTGCTGTAATGACGCCACACCTGGCGAAGGCGCATATTGGTTGTGGCCAGTCGCTGTGTAGTTGGCTAAAGCAGACTTCAATCGTTCAGGTGCATCAAATTCAGGGAATCCTTGTGATAAATTCAAGGCGTTGTGTGCATTAGCAAGGCCTGTCATTTTGCTAAATATACTGGTACCAACACTCGGTAATTTACTTTCCATCCTGTGTCTCTTTTTGATTATGGCGTAGGCGTTAAAGCGATGCTATCATTGCCTCAAATAGAAGTATAGCCGTCCAAACCTTTTAGGTAGATCGAATATGCAAACAAAGGCAGCAAAACAAGCGCTTATTGATGCTGGTCGCTGGGTAAGCCAACAAGGTTGGGTCCCCGCAACTGGCGGTAATTTCTCCATTAAAACAGATAATGGATTCGTGGTCACGGCCAGTGGGTTTGACAAGGGGCAATTAACACCAGAGCAATTTTTAGAGCTAGATCAATCAGGTAATATCATATCGGGAGATGGAAAGCCCTCAGCAGAGACCGCGCTCCATCTAAAACTCTATGAATTACAGCCCAATTCAGGGTGTATCTTGCATACACATTCGGTGGCAGCGACGGTGCTCTCTCGATTTATCAGTGGCGAACGATTTACCGTCACAGGTTATGAAATGCAAAAATCTCTCGCAGGCATTCATAGCCACCTAGACACGCTCTCCATTGCCATTTTTGACAATGACCAAGATATTTCAGCACTTGCCGAGCGGGTCGCTAAACATCATCAAGCTGACCCTATTCGTCATGGTGTTTTGATCCGTGGTCACGGTTTATACGCCTTAGGCAACAGTGTTTTCGAAACACGCCGTCATATTGAAGGGTTAGAATTCTTGTTTGCCTGTGAGCTAGAAAGAATAAAATTAGAGGGGTCGACTAAATGATCAAAGCTATTCTGACAGATATCGAAGGAACCATCACACGCATATCCTTCGTCAAGGATGTACTTTTTCCCTATGCTGCCGAACACTTACCAGCATTCGTGCGTCAAAATGACAGCGATGAGCTTGTAAAAGCCCAACTTGACGCCGTCAGGCATGAAATTGCCCAACCAACGGCAAATTTAAATATCGTCATCGATAACTTACTAAGCTGGATAAAAGAGGATTTAAAGGTAACACCGCTCAAGCAGTTACAGGGGTTAATCTGGCAAACGGGTTATCAACAAGGCCACTTTACGGGTCATATCTATCCAGATGCTTATCAATACTTACAACAACAGCATCAAGCAGGCACAAAGCTTTATGTGTACTCTTCGGGTTCTGTAAAGGCACAACAGTTATTGTTTGCCCATTCGGACTACGGCGATATTCGCCCACTATTTACCGACTATTTTGATACAAAAGTTGGCCACAAACAGTCTTCGTCGTCTTATCAGAACATCATTAACCAGATCCCGTTCGAATCTCATGAAGTTCTATTTCTCAGTGATGTCGTCGAAGAGCTGGATGCAGCTAAAAAAGCCGGATTGCAAACCTTACAACTCTGGCGAGATAACCAGTCACAAAGCCAAGAACACCCATTCATAGCCAGTTTTGAGCAGTTTGACAGTGAGAGAGTATAAATGAGCCAATTACATATCTACCATGATAAACACCCCACAGAACTGCTTTTTGAGAGCAGTGAACCTGCAGCCATTGCTGCTGAGTTAGAGGCTGTTGGTGTACATTTTGAGCAGTGGCAAGCAACAAAAGAGCTGGCCGCTAACGCTCTAGATTCGGAAATATTGCATGCGTATAACAACGACATCATCCGCCTGAAACAGCTTGGAGGATATCAAACGGTAGATGTCATTGCCTTGCGAAGAGGTAACCCAGATGCTGCGAGTTTAAGAGAAAAGTTTTTATTCGAGCACACCCACAGTGAAGATGAAGTGCGTTTTTTTGTTGCTGGACAAGGGCTATTTTGCCTTCATATAGGGAGTAAAGTGTATCAAGTACTTTGCCAGCAAGGCGATTTAATTTCAGTGCCAGAAAACACACCCCATTGGTTTGATATGGGCAGTGATCCCGAATTTACCGCCATTCGTTTATTCAATAACACAGAAGGTTGGGTGGCCAAGGAAACGGGCTCAAACATAGCGACGCTTTTCCCACTACTAGACTAAGTTTAGACGATGCGCTACCAATCCATCAGTAGCGCACTTCCATAGCTTTAGTCGCAAGAATGAAATGCGATTAAAGCGCCAGATGTTTATCTAAAAAGGCCAATACGGTTTGATAGTAAGCCAAGCGGTGCTGAGCTTTATAAAAACCATGTCCTTCGTTCTCTAGCAAATAATACTCGTAAGGCTTTTTAGCCTTTTTCAATGCATTAACCATTGCTTCTGCATGTTCTATCGGGGCTCGCTCATCATCGCCGCCATGCACAATTAATACAGGTGCATTTATCTTGTCTGCATTACGTGCTGGTGAAAATTGCACTAAAGTCTTTTCGTCTTCACCTAAAACAGTTTTCAAAAATTGAATGCCAGACCGGAGCCTTGACGTATCACCCTCTTCAAACATCATGGGTAAGTCGTAAATGCCAACGACGCCAATTGCACATTGAAACTTATCTGGAGCAATGATGGCGCTTTGCATCGCTGAATAGCCGCCAAAGCTGGAACCCATAATGCACATATTTTCTGGGTTTGCGTACCCCTCAGCGACAACAAAGTCGACGCCATCTAAGATATCATACTGAATTTTGCGGCCCCACTCTTGATGCCCCGCAAACTCGAAATTCATCCCATACCCACCAGAACCTCTAAAGTTCACTCTGAGTACCGCCATACCCCGACTCGCTAGTAGTTGAGATTCCGTATCATAATCCCAGTAATCTCTGGGACCATGGGGGCCACCATGCGGCATGACCACCAACGGTAAGTTTTTATGTGTTTTGTTATTTGGCAAGGTTAAGTAACCATGAATTTCCATGCCATCGCGACTCTTAAACTTAATCGGCTTGGTTTCTGCCATTCGGGCTGGATCTATCCAGATACGCGTAGAAAATAAATATTGCAGCTTTTTCTTTGTTTGATCATATAGATAATAGTCACCAGGATTACGGTCGTTAGTAGCCAGTACCAAATGCTTGTCACCACTACGAGTTGAACTGATAAGACGAAGCTGATGGCCTTCTATACTTTGCAAGAGCGATTTAATACTCGTACTTAATGGTACATTCTCATCAGTAAATGCGTAAGTTGGATAACCGGGGTCTAGCTCGATAGCGAATAACTTTTTACTTACCGGGTCAACCCATATTTTGCTCGGGGAAACGTCTTTATCTTGATAGATTAAGGACAGTTCTTGCGTCGACAGTGAAAGCTTATACAGACCATCAGGTTCGCCTTTTTCAGAGCCTGTGACATAAAGCCCGTCGCCGCTGCCATCCAGTGCATGTAACCGCATATTTTGCAAAGGCGTCTTTAACTCTAGGGTATGCCAGCCACTTTCCCCTTTGATTTTTTGATAAATTTCACCGGTAACAAAGTCATTTGTTGCGGTCGCAAAACGGACATTCCCTTCATGATCAGTTAGAAAATCTGCGTTCTTCTTTGGCGCTCGCGTTACAACAGTACGCTTCCCAGATTTAACATTGACCTTATACACTTTCGTCACGGGCTCTGCCGCTCCAGTCCAAGGGTAAGTCAGAATCAACATATGACGATCATCATTAATAAGTGGGTCCAATACATATGACGTGCCTTCCAATGCTGTACCTTTTTGTATCCGAGTACCCGTTTGACTTCCTCCTTGATAGCCAACTACATAGCGCCCTGACCTTCCATTTGCATTAATACTGAATAGTTCACCGTAATAATAAGGGACGTCCGTCCAGCCTTTGACGTATTCCTTTTCCATAACCAATCGTTCATCATTAACCCAATGGTAGTCACCGACCTGAGCATTGCTTTCAAATCGAATTGCAGACTCAATGTCGTAATCTTTGGTCCGCAAAATGCCCAGTACATTTTTACCTTCCATCTTTGTAATATAACTAATGTACTTGCCACTTGGAGACAGCTTTACGTTGGTGTACTCACTGCCTTTACTAAAGTGCTCTATGGGAATTAGTGTCGTTTCGACAGGAGGGGTTTGCTGTGTTGCAACAGCACTAAAAGTCGTGCCAATCAGTACCATGACACAGAGTAGTCGTAGCATAATCTAGGGTCCCTTACATAAGATTTGGATGCCCAATTTTACATATGGTTAGGGAAAAAAACTACCAATCAATCATTCAACAGAGAACGCAAAATCGTCTGCCTGTATCACTTTCTCTATGTTGCTTTTCAGACTGCGCTAAACTCGGGTTGGTAATAGATACCACTATCAAATACCCAAGCAGTCACAAGACTTGCAGGTGTAACATCAAATGCAGGATTAAAAACAGGCGCATTATCTGGTGCCCATTGGCACTCTCCAAAACTACCACTCACCCCAGTTACTTCAGATGTACAGCGTAACTCAATCTCAATATCTCCACCGTGTATACACTTAGCGTCAAATGTTGTCTTTGGTGCCACCACATAAAACGGGATGCCGTGGTACTGAGCCAATACTGCTAAATTATAGGTACCTACTTTATTTGCAAAGTCACCATTTGCCGCAATGCGATCTGCTCCGACAAATATTTTATCAACTTTGCCAGCGGCCATTAAAGATGCAGCCATGCTGTCGCATAGCAACGTGTAGGGAATTTGCCACCGTTTGAGTTCGTAAGCTGTTAAACGGCCACCTTGCAACAAAGGTCGGGTTTCATCAACCCACACATGAATATCACCAAACTTTTGCGCCGCGGTATAAATGACTCCTAACGCAGTACCGATCCCTGCTGTGGCCAAAGCCCCTGTATTGCAGTGAGTGAGAATATTATCTGCGGCTTCAACTAGAGACACGCCATGCTCACCGATACGCTGGCACAACGCAACATCTTCTTCAAAAAGCTGCTCTGCGAGTTGCACAATGGCGCCTGCGAAGTCATGTTGCTGCAGTGCTTGTCGTAAACAATCCATACAATGTTTTAAATTCACCGCCGTAGGACGGGTCGCTTCCAACGCATCAATTGCTTCGTTGAGCTCCTCGCGCGCAGCGCCCTGCTCAGCGAGATAGGCTACCAATAAGGTGGCGGCTAGCCCGATTAATGGCGCACCACGAACTTGTAACTTATTGATAAGGTTTTGCATACTCACCACATCTTGGCAATGATGCCAAACTTCCTGATGAGGTAATAGATATTGGTCTAAGACCTGAACCTTGCCTGCTTGATATTTAAGACTCGCACCGATGAGCTCTTTCATATTTTTCACTTTCGCCTTGCTAACTAACCATGCGTTACATGCATTCTACATAAAGATCTAAAGATGTATAGACATCTAAACGCTTATAAATATAGAATGCCAAGACTAACGGTAATTTTTTGGTAAATGACAGTGAGTAAATACGCCGCCTTCAATAATGAAACAGCACTCAATTACATCAAGTCACTTGGGATGTTCTTTTCAGCAGACGCTGAATTAACCTGCTACGAATTTGGAGATGGCAACCTGAATCTCGTATTTAGGATTTTAGACACAGACAACAATAGCGTGATATTGAAGCAAGCACTGCCCTATGCTAGATGCGTAGGTGAGAGCTGGCCACTGACTTTAGACAGAGCCCGTATTGAAGCTCAGGTATTGCAAAAACATGGTGAGGTTTGCCCTGCACACACTGCAAAAGTATTGCATCATGACAGTGATAAAGCGGCTACTGTATTAGAAGATTTAGGCGCTATGAACATATTACGTGGCGAACTCATAGCGGGTCGAACTTTTGAAAATTTAGGGCTGCATGTCGCACAATACTTTGCCACAACCAGCTTTTATTATTCTGACTTCTATCTCAATCCACAGGATAAAAAGGCACAAATTCAAAATTTTACTAATCCAGAACTGTGCGCCATCACCGAAGACCTATTTTTTGATGACCCCTACCGAGAGTGCGAGCGCAATAACTACCCAATTGCACTAGCAGAACAAGTCAATCAGCTGCGAAAAAATCCCACATTGCTTTGTACTGTCGCTCGGCTGAAATCAAAATTTTTCTCATCACCACAAACACTCCTTCATGGAGACGTACACACTGGAAGTATTTTTGTCAATGCTGAACAAACGAAGTTAATCGACCCTGAGTTCGGATTTTTTGGACCAATAGGCTTTGACTTAGGCTCATTTATCGGCAACTTACTGCTGAATTATTGCGCGCAAAATGGCCGTATCAAGGAGCCACCAAAACGCCGTGATTTGCACTCCTATTTACTCAATACTATTTCAACCTGTTTACAACAGTTCGAACAAAGCTGGCTGACTCTGGCCCAACAGCATACTCGTGATTTAGCCCTGCAAGCGCCGGGTTATTTAGAGCTGTTTTTACAAGAAGTCTTGCAAGATACAATGGGGTACTGTGGTACTGAGTTAATCCGCCGCACAATTGGCCTTGCACATGTTGCTGATATCGCAGAGATTGCAGATGAATCGCAGCGCCTACTTGCCCAAAAACAAGCTTTACAGCTTGGTGAGCAACTGCTCTTAAATGCCAAGAGTTGCCGCTCAACCGATGATTTTTATCAGCTAGTTATTAGCTTTGTTCACTAGTTGAATTGAATACAGCAATCCTTAAAAACTCTCTCTTGCCCCAAAGAAAAAAGCCGCTTAAAGCGGCTTTCATATTTTACTCTATTGCGATTGCAACGTTTGTGCGATGTATTTGTCTATTTGGGCTTCAAGCACAAATAGTGGCACCGAACCATGCTTAAGTACCTGATGGTGGAACTCTCTCACATCAAATGCCTCACCCAATTCTGCCTCGGCCTTGGCTCTTAAACGCTTGATAGTTAATTCTCCCACCTTGTAAGAAAGTGCTTGCCCAGGCCATGAGATATAGCGATCAGTCTCAGTTTTTACGTTATGTAACGACAGCGCCGTGTTGTCCTGCATAAATTGCATCACCTGCTCGCGTGTCCAGCCAAACATATGCACCCCAGTATCCACCACTAAACGCGCGGCACGCCACATTTCATAAGTCAATCGCCCAAAATCACTGTAAGGGTCTTGATAAAAACCGGCTTCAATACCTAGGTATTCGGCATATAAGCCCCAGCCCTCACCAAATGCAGAGATATACTCGCTTTGTCTATAGGCTGGCAAATGTGTCAACTCAGCATTCAAAGAGATCTGCAAATGATGTCCAGGTACACCTTCATGTAGTGTCAGCGCTTCTAAAACATAGAGCGGTCTTTTATCCAAGGCATACGTATTCACCCAATAATAGCCAGCATCCGTTTCTTTACTTGGTCCCAAGTAGCGTCCGGTCGTAAATTTTGGTGCAATACTGTCGGGCACAGGAGCGACACCATAGGGTAAACGAGGCAATGTATGGAATAATTGAGGCAGCTTTGCATCCATTTTCTTGGCGATAAACGAAGCTTCTTTCAATAGTTCTATTGGCGTTTTTGCATAAAATTGGGGGTCAGTTCGCAAAAAGTGGATAAACTCTGCGAAGCTGCCTTCAAATCCCACTTGTTCTATGATGCGGTTCATTTCACTGCGAATGCGCGCCACTTCACGTAGCCCGAGTTCATGAATTTCTTTAGGGGTCATTTGTGTTGTTGTAAAGTGCTTGGCACGATTTACATAGAATGCCTTGCCATCAGGCACGCTTGACCAAGCAATGTTCTCTCTTGCGTTAGGTCTGTATTCATTTACAAAGAAGTCATTGTACTTCAGGTAGGCAGGGTTAACATACGCTTCTATCACTCGCTTTGCTTCACGCTGTAGCGCGAGAAACTCTTGTTCTGGTAAGTTCGCTTGGTTGTTTAAAAACGGGGCAAAGAAAGGTGACTTTTCAACATCATCGCCTTGTGCAACAAACGCCATAATGCTGTCTTCAAAACCCTTGAGCACGACTTTTGGCTGAGTCAATCCTATGCTGAGCCCTTGCTTCATCCAGTATATATTTTGGTCGAAAAATCTCGGCAGCTGCTTCATTCGCATAATAAACAGCTGATACCCCAATTTAGTGCTGTAATCCTGACTTTGGATCATAAATTGTAGTTCACTGTGAAACCCATATTCCGAAGACAAAGGGACGTAGTGATCTTTAAAGCGGAATAAATCAACTTCGTTTTGAATTTGAGCCCGTAATATTGCAAAGTTTATCTTATTCTCTTCACTCAATTGGGATTGACCAATATTGTCAAGCTGCGCCAAAAAGCGCACTCTTTGTTGATTAACAGCTGCTAAATGTTCAGGAGTTAAGTTAGATAATAAGTACTCAGCATTGATATTTGTCAGACTTTCTTCATCCTGCTGAGCTCGAAAATCCATAACTTGTTCAGCCAGTTGTGAGAAATTCTCATTAGAATCGTTAGACGTGCTCTGGCACGCTGACAAAGTAAGTGCTAACACAATTGTACTGAGAGGTTTTCGAAGTGAATGTAACACTGCAGGGTTCCTTAACATTTGCTGGAGCTTGCACCTTAACTAAGCCTATTGTAAAGATGCAAATATAATCGACCAAGCATCGTGGTTATGCGACTAGATAGTGTGCAAAGCAAAGAGCTTAAGATAAAGTTGTCGATAAATTAAACTAACAAGATTAAATGTATATATTTTCCACTCGAAAAGCGCAAATTTTACTTTTAAATTGTCGCAATTACGATTAATGTAGCCACTCTTCAACTAGGATGAAATCATGACCCACGCCAAAGGATATTAGCGCTCCTATATAAACTGTAATTTGTGGTAAAAAGTACATGACGTTTCATGACCCAATGGCGCTAGCGCAAGAAAAAATGACGAAAGTCTGCCATTTTTTGGAACTTCATCAGCTTCCTCCAACTCCACTCAATTATCAGGTCACTTATACCTATATAAGCCGTAGTAATACAGATTTAGCAGAGCGTTTAGATAGAGATCTACGCAATGGTGTTGCCATAGACAATGTGTATATCGAGCAGCTGTACTTCGAATTTGTTTATGCCGAACATCAAGCTGAACTTGCCGTTTTAAAAGAAGTAGACAATGTCATTGATGAATTGACTGTTTCAACTGCGCGTTCGCAACAAAGTATCACCCAATTTAGACGACATATCCAAAATTGCAGCCACGCGCTGAGTAATCAAGACCCAGCTAAAAACAAACAGCTATTGGCCGAGTTTGCACTACATACCGAACGCTTGCTGGAACAACAACAAAAATTTAAAGCTGGTTTACTGAAAGCTAAAAAAACACAAATAGAGCAGCACAAAGCTTTGAGCAACATTCGCAAGCAGCGTCTTATTGACCCACACACAGGGTTATATAAACGTCACTATTTAAGTCAAAGGGCTGATATGTGGCTTGATCAGAACAAAATGCTTTGTGCTATTTCAATACAAGTTGATAACTTAGAAGAGTTTACTGCGAAGTATGGGGATGTCATTGGCGAAGCCGTACTGCAACGAATTGCGCAAAAAATTAAAAAGTACGTCGTAGAAAGCGGTGTACCTGGTCGAACAGGCAAACAAGAATTTACAATTCTGTTGGCAGATATTGAACCGGAAACCGCGCAGATTATTGCCGCCAAAATACGCCAAGGCATACGAAAACTAAAGTTCATTAGTAACCGTGGCAACATTCAATTCCCTGAATTACAACTGGCAGTTGGTATTGCCAAAAGACAAACCGAATCAGATTTCAACGAGCTGGCCAGCAAAGCTGCGTTTGCAGCCCAAAAAGCGCAAGCACTTGGCCGAGACTGTTATATTTCGGGTGCCAATTTATAGCATCTAAATCAATAAATATTTGCCTAATTACTGTCACTATAAATTGCGCCAGTGCATCCCTATCAAGTACACTATGCGCACCTAAACTGTGTCAGCAAGGCCAACATGAAAGAAGAAAATCACGATACCACACACTTTGGTTATAAAACTATCGAGTCCAATCAAAAAGAGTCACTGGTTGCAGATGTTTTTCACTCCGTCGCAGCCAAATACGACATCATGAATGACTTCATGTCTTTTGGTATTCACCGCCTTTGGAAACGCCAGACCATTGCGTGTTCAGGTGTACGCAAAGGCCATAGAGTTCTCGACCTTGCAGGTGGCACAGGTGATTTAACTGCAAAATTCAGCCAATTGGTTGGTGATACAGGTCAAGTCATCCTTGGCGACATCAATGACTCTATGCTTAAAGTCGGCCGAGAAAAGCTGCGTGATTTAGGCTTAGTCAGCAATATTGAATATGTGCAGATGAATGCACAAGCTCTGCCTTTTCCAGACAATAGCATTGATGTAATTACCATTGCATTTGGTCTGCGAAATGTCACAGATAAAGATGAAGCGCTGCGTTCAATGTACCGAGTGCTTAAACCAGGTGGTCGTCTGCTCGTGTTAGAATTCTCAAAAACAGATAACGAAGCGCTATCAAAATTATACGACTTCTATTCGTTTAACATTCTACCTACAATGGGTAAGCTGGTTGCCAATGACAGTGAATCATACCGTTATTTGGCAGAGTCTATTCGCATGCACCCTGACCAAGAAACACTAAAAAGTATGATGGAAGATGCGGGTTTTGAGCAAACAAGCTACCAAAACTTTACAGGCGGCATAGTTGCGCTTCATAGAGGGTTTAAGTACTAGTACAAAGGATCAAGTTATGTGGATATCTGTACTGACGGCAATAGCAGAGCAAGTAGTTAATCGTTTACTTGCTTTAGAGCCTACGTTAAAAGATGACCTGCAAAATGCAGAGCACCGAGTTTTGGCTTTGACCTTAACGGATCTTAACGTGTCTTGTGCATTTCATTACAATGGTGACCACTGCTTTGTGTATGGCAATTATCACGACAAAGCAGATTGCCACATAACCACCTCTTTAGCGACTGTCCCCGAACTTAAAGACCCAAGCCAATTGACCCGTTTAATTCGTGCAAATAAATTGGACCTAGAGGGGGACATTCATCTTGCTCAAGCCTATAGTAAAGCCTTTTCAAACCTACAAATAGACTGGGCTGAACACCTCTCAGGATACTTGGGCGATGCAGGCGCACAACAGTTAGTTACGAGCCTCAGTGGTAGCAAGGCGCAAGCTCAAAAGCACTGCGACACTTTTCAGCACGTTTTCGCGCAACTTTGCCAAGATGAGCTTAATGTCTCAATTCATCCGCTAGAACTTCAGCAGTATAAATCGCAGACAAGAGCACTTTCACAGCAATTGGCAGCGCTCGAGCAACGTATCAACGCACTAATCGACTAATTATTAAGGAGCTGGAATTGTCCATCGCTCGCCTCTACCAAATTGGTAAAACCTTTCTCAACTATGGGCTAGATGAATTACTCCCGCAGCAACTGCAACCTTGGTACGCCAAGCTGCTGCGCAAATTACTGTTTTGGCTACCCAATAAGCATACAGAAAAGTCTGAAGGCGCCAGACTGCGACTTGCCCTGCAAACGCTGGGGCCAGTGTGGATAAAGTTTGGGCAAATGCTCTCGACTAGGCGTGATCTGCTCCCACCTGACATGGCAACAGAGCTGGCGGAGTTGCAGGATAATGTGCAACCTTTCTGTGGCACAGATGCACAAAAACTGATTGAAGCAGCACTTGAAATAGACAGTATTAGCGAGCTATTCGAGCAATTTGATCAACAACCTTTAGCATCGGCTTCCATTGCGCAGGTACATAGCGCCAAACTCAGCACCGAGCAGGGTGTAAAAGACGTCGTAATAAAGGTGATCCGCCCAGATATAGAAAAACAAATTCTAGCCGACTTATCGCTGATGGAGCAGTTTGCCAAACTGTTGGCAGGCCTTGTCAGTGAAGGCCGACGGCTCCGACCGGTAGAGGTGGTTAGGGAGTATCGAAAAACCTTGCTTGACGAGTTGGATCTGATGCGCGAAGGTGCCAATGCAATCCAACTTAGACGTAATTTTGAAGGCTCAGAAGCCCTCTATATTCCTGAAGTTTACAGTGAATACTCTCGTCAAAACGTCTTGGTCATGGAGCGTATTTACGGCATCCCTGTATCTGATACGGATACATTGATTGAGCAAGGCACGGATATGAAGCTTCTTGCTGAGCGTGGTGTAGAAGTCTTTTTTACTCAGGTGTTTCGCGACAGTTTCTTTCATGCAGATATGCATCCGGGCAATATTTTTGTCTCCTACGAGACGCCACATAACCCTAAATATATAGGGATTGATTGTGGCATTGTGGGTACGCTTAACCGAGAAGACAAGCGTTACTTGGCCGAAAACTTTATTGCATTTTTTAATCGCGATTATCGCCAAGTTGCCCAGCTCCATGTAGACTCGGGCTGGGTTCCTGCAGATACCTGCGTTGAAGAATTTGAATTTGCCATACGTACTGTTTGCGAGCCAATTTTCAACAAGCCGCTGGCAGAAATTTCATTTGGTCATGTGCTGGTTAATTTATTTAATACGGCGAGACGCTTCAATATGGAAGTACAGCCGCAGCTGGTTTTATTGCAAAAAACCCTGCTGTATGTAGAAGGCCTTGGGCGTCAACTTTACCCTCAGCTCGATCTATGGAAAACAGCAAAACCCTTTTTAGAGCACTGGGTAAAAGAACAAGTGGGCCCACTGGCTGTTGCTAAAAAAATGTATCAAAACCTGCCATTTTGGGCTGAGAAAATGCCTGAGTTACCGGATTTGATTTACCAGAATTTAAAGCGTCAACATCATCGACCACAGGCTATACCGAGCACTCCAAGTAAACAATCCCTGCAGAGTATTTTATTGGGTATGGCTGCATCAACCTTTGCCATTATTGCAGGGCTCTGTTTTATTGCAGGGCTACATGGGGCCAGTATTTCCAGTGCAATCGTTGCACTATTGATCTTTGTCTGTGCATGGCGTAAAACAGGGTGATATTTTATGCGCTCGGCGTATAATCAAATTAAACCTAACACGTAACATCGAAAATGGAGTAACTATGGGATTCGGCGGTATTAGTATTTGGCAATTGTTAATTGTATTAGCAATCATCGTATTACTTTTTGGCACAAAGAAACTACGCGGCTTAGGTGGTGACTTAGGCAATGCTGTGAAAGGTTTTAAAAACGCGATGTCTGATGAAGAAGGTAGCAACAAAGAATCTGACAAACCGAAAGAAGCGCTTCAAAGCCAAGCCCAACAAAGTAGTAAAGCATCAAATACTGAAACAGATAAAGACAAGGTGTGATTAGATGGGCATGTGGGAGCTAGTTGTTGTCCTGATTGTCGGCCTAATCGTATTGGGACCGGAGAGATTGCCTGTTGCAATACGTACAGTAAGCGGCTGGATAAGAACGCTCAAGTCAATCGCGAACTCAGTCAAAGCAGAAGTGAACGAGGAACTCAGAGTTCATGAATTGCACTCAAATCTAAAAAAAGCTGAACAACAAGATATGAGCAATTTGTCCCCTGAGTTACAAGAGTCAGTTGATGAGCTTAAAAAAGCCGCGCAATCTGTTCGACACAGCTACCAAGATAACTCGGCTTCAACCCCAAAAAAAGACTAAACACTGAGAAGTAACAGGAATTTCCATGTCCGACACGGCAACTAGTGGCTTTATAGGCCATCTAATTGAACTTAGAGACCGACTCATTAGAGCATTGGCTAGTATCTTAGTTATATTTCTTGCTCTGGTATATTTTGCCAATGATATCTATGCTTTTGTGGCAAACCCACTGGTGCAGAGTTTACCGGAAAATAGCACCATGATCGCAACCGATGTTACGGCGCCGTTTTTTGCCCCCTTTAAGCTGACGCTGTTTATTTCTTTGTTCTTGGCGATTCCTTTCATCTTGCATCAAGTGTGGGGGTTTTTAGCTCCTGGTCTCTACAAACATGAGAAGCGTATGCTGATGCCCATCTTGCTATCGAGCATTGTGCTTTTCTATGCAGGCATCGCGTTTTGTTACTATGTAGTTATGCCTATCATCCTTGGCTTTTTAACTGCTGCGGGGCCGTCAATGATGACTTTGTCTCCGGACATTAGTAGTTACTTAGCATTTATCTTAAAATTATTCTTCGCTTTCGGTGTGGCCTTCGAAATACCGGTTGCCATCATGCTACTCTGTTGGAGTGGCGTTGCAACGACACAAGGTCTCAAAGAAAAGCGTCCATATATTGTCGTTGGGGCTTTTGTCGTGGCAATGTTCCTAACTCCCCCAGACGTATTATCTCAAACTCTGTTGGCTCTACCCATGCTGTTGTTGTTCGAAATAGGAATAATTTTAGCGGGCGTATATAGTAAGAAGTCACAACAACAGGAAATTAATAATGAATAAAGTTTTTGCCGTTCTTGCCCTTGGTTTATCTGTATCAGCCAGTGCTAAATCCGTAGATATTGCCACTTTAGAATCTTGTACAACAATTCAAAACGCGCTAAAGCGTCTGGTTTGTTTTGATGACGCTATGGCCGGTAATCACACAGCCCAAGCCGATACAGATGTTCTGCAAACAAACAGTACAACTACCACCGTGCAACAGGTTGCGCCAGTAGCTGCGGTACCCGCGCAAACGGCAGAGCAAAAGTTTGGACTAGAGAACAAAGTTAAAGAAAAGCTTGCGGACTTGGATGACCTCACTTTAGAAGTCGTCAAATTAAAAGTATCTTCACGTGGTGTACGCACATTTACGCTCGAAAATGATCACGTTTGGAAACAAATAGGCAGTGATTCATTCTATGCTAAAGTGGGTGATAAAATTACCATTAAGCGTGCATCTTTTAACTCATATTTGATGAATAAAGCGGGCTCGAATCGTTCTATCAGGGTGAAAAGATTACAGTAAGTGCACACAAAATGATTGACGCAGGGGTTAATTTAACCAGCTCTCAGTTTGATAAAGACAGAGGGCAAGTGCTCGATAGGGCAAGAGAAGCAGGCATTACCAATATGCTGCTTATCGGCTGTGATTTGCAATCCAGCATTGCGAGCCTTGCAATGGCAAAATCGTATGACTTTTGTAGCACAGCAGGCGTACACCCTCACGATGCCAAAGATGCCCCTGATGATTTGAGCACACAACTGCGTGAATTAGCTGAGGCTCGCGAGGTTGTCGCGATTGGAGAGTGTGGTTTAGATTTTAACCGGGACTTTTCACCCCGCCCAGTTCAGGAACGTGTATGCGCTGAGCAATTACATCTAGCACAGCAGCTATCAATGCCAGTGTATTTGCATGAAAGAGATGCGCATACGCGTCTGCAAGCGCTATTGTCAGAAGTACAGATAAATGGTGTCTTACACTGCTTTACTGGTGATAAACAAGCGCTTAAATTCTATCTGGATTACGGTTTAATGATTGGCGTCACCGGCTGGGTATGTGATGAGCGACGAGGTCAACAACTAAGGGAGCTCATTCAGTATATTCCTAATGATAGACTTTTAATTGAAACGGATGCGCCCTATTTGTTGCCACGCACACTAAGGCCTAAGCCTAAATCTCGACGCAATGAACCTGCGCATTTACATGCTATTGCAGAGCAGATTGCTGTGCTAAAAGGTACAGAGCAAAGTACCATAGCAAATTGTAGCTCGAATAACTTTATGGCTTTGTTTAACTTACCAGTCCAAGGCTCAAGTCTATGAGAGTTCTGCTGCTGTTACTGCTGCTAGTTGGCTTCAACGCTTGGTCTAATCTCACAGATCTGCCCAGCACCGCCCAAAGTGCTTATCCATTGGATACCCATTTTCGTCATGAGGCAACTATTCCATTTAGCTATACCGTTACACCACATAACGACATTGATGATTTACTTGCCAGCGATCCCCTTTGGCACCAGCACGCCGCAGGCGCTTTAAACCTTGGTGAAGTTGAGAATCAAGTTTGGCTAAAAGTCGTGTTGAGAAATGACAGCCTTACTGAAATCCCGCTACTTTTGAGTGTAAACAATAACTTATTAGATAGTATTACGGCATATATAATGCAGGCGGATCATGCCATCTTGACCGTGGATTTAGGCGACAGTAGACCGCTAATGCAGCGGCCAATTAAGCATGAAGCACAGTTAATACCTCTGGAGATCCCAGGGAAAAACCAAACTATTATCTATTTAAAGGTGCACCACCATGGTGCCTTAAACATCCCATTGAGCTTATGGCACCCAGTAGAATATTTAAAGTACAAAAGTAAATTTAATCTTATATACGGGATTTTGGCGGGATTTATTCTTGCAATGATAGCCACCAATTTCATGATGTACAGCTTTACGCGGCGCAAGTACTTTTTGCATGGTACGTTGTTGCTCACCAGTGTCTGGCTCCTATTGGTGCATTTATATGGGTTTGGATATCGATACCTTTACACCGATTGGCAATGGATGCAGCAATATGGCCAAAGTATTTTGGTGTTATTGTCTACACTCTTATTGATCCCGATTCAACGCAGTGACATTTTGCCTGTCACCCCGTCTTCAAACGTTGATAACAAGCTAAAATACTTATTACTGACTGGTGGCGTAATCACCCTAACATGTACACTGCTACCTATCTCTCTTGCCATGAAACTAGCCTACATATTCGCCATAGCTATGGTTGTCTACTTTTGTGTTATCACAGTATTCGCGAAAGCCGATAAACTGAGTCATAAGCTAGTTGTTGTCAGCGTTTACACCTTGCTTCTTATCTCTTTGAGCTATCAATTTGGTTTTGAATTAGGGTTACTTTCAGGTGCACTGCTAGAACGCCCAGTAACCTATTTATGTTCTCTTTTTCTGTGCATGTATGTGAGTTATATCTTGGCCAAGCAATATATTGCAGAGCGTGAAGCGCACATAAAACAGCAAGAACATAAGCTGGCAAAAACGCGTGCCGAAGATGCATTATTAAAAGAAAAGCTGATTATTCAAGAGCAAGCAAGAGAGGATCTTGAAAGCAGCATCGACGAGCGAACCTTTGAATTGCAAGTGACTTTGCGCGAATTAGAAGAGAAAAACCGCGAACTCGAAAAGCTCAATATGGAAGATCCACTTACCAAAGTAAAAAATCGACGCTATTTTGATAAACGCCTGATGATGGAAGTACGACGTTCTCGTCGAGAGCAGACCATGTTAAGTGTTATCATGCTTGATATCGACCACTTTAAGCGTGTTAATGACGTTTATGGTCATTTGGCAGGTGATCATACTATTTGTGCTTTTGCACAGAGTATTCAACAACATTTAAAACGACCGCATGATGAAGTGTTTCGTTATGGCGGAGAAGAGTTTGTGATTTTACTGCCCAATACAGATCAACAAGGTGCACAAGAAATCGCAGAGCAAGTCCGTCAAACTGCTGCGCAATGTGCTGTAAATATCGCAGATGCCACCATCCGTTTTACGACTAGCGCTGGCGTTTATAGCGCGATAGCAGCCGATACTCAAAATCCAACTATTTTTACCGATTTCGCTGATAAGGCCCTCTATGAAGCCAAACAAAAGGGGCGAAATTGCGTTTGTACATATCAACACAAGCAGGAGACTTAATGTGGCTCAATCAGGACTAGATCTTTTTCCTTACACGCGCATGCGCCGCATGCGTCGTGATGACTTCTCGCGACGATTAATGTGTGAAAACACGCTTACAGTTGCTGATCTAATTTATCCTGTCTTCGTTCTAGAAGGGAAAAACCGTCGTGAAGCGGTGCCATCTATGCCCGGAGTAGACCGTCTTTCTATTGACTTACTGATTGAAGAGGCCAAGCAGCTACAAGCGCTGGGCGTACCTGCAATCGCTATTTTCCCTGTGACACCTGCGGACAAAAAGTCGCTCATGGCTGAAGAAGCTTATAGCCCTGAAGGGCTTGCTCAGCGCACCGTGAGAGCACTTAAAGAAGCGTGCCCTGAGCTTGGGGTGATCACAGATGTCGCCTTGGACCCTTTCACAGTGCATGGTCAGGATGGCATTATCGATGATAATGGATACGTTATTAATGACGTGACCACTGAGGTTTTGATCAAACAAGCGCTATCTCATGCAGATGCCGGCGCAGATGTCGTTGCACCGTCAGATATGATGGATGGCAGGATCGGGGCGATTCGCGATGCATTAGAAGAGGCTGGACACATTCATACACGGATTATGGCGTACTCAGCGAAGTATGCGTCAAGCTATTACGGGCCTTTTAGAGACGCTGTTGGCTCGGCCGGTAATCTAAAAGGGGCTGATAAAAAAACATATCAAATGGATCCAGCCAATTCAGATGAAGCACTGCGCGAAGTAGCACTCGACTTGCAAGAAGGCGCTGATATGGTCATGGTAAAACCAGGTATGCCTTATCTAGACATCGTCCGTAGAGTTAAAGACGAGTTTGGTGTACCTACATTCGCTTACCAAGTCAGTGGCGAGTACGCCATGCACAAAGCAGCAATTGACAATGGTTGGTTAGCAGAAAAAGCGACCGTCATGGAATCGCTATTGGCCTTTAAACGTGCAGGAGCAGATGGCATATTAACGTATTTTGCCAAACAAGTTGCTGTCTGGTTGAATGAGAAATAGCTGATAGTCATTAATGGAGCAGCCACGCCACGCTACGCTGCTCTTTCCTGTTTCCTACTGCCATAAAGCTCCTTTGAGCTCACTCTCAGGTATATTATTTTTTATGTATAAGCACTCGGTTTCACATTGCTCCGTTGCTGTAACGTCCCTTTGACTTTCTCTATTATCACCACCCTCACTTTGTCTAAATAAATGTATAGACAACAACATGAAGCCAATACCCGTTATGAGCTTGCAGCTCTAACCATCGAAACACACAACCTTATTGGGTGCACGTAGAGCGCTATCAGAAGGCTTTTAAGCAGAGTAAGAAAAAAGCGCCTTAAAGGCGCTTTTTTAGACGTTCACTTGTGAAGGTAATTCACCCAATAATTCACAATCAAATAGTTTGGCAGCTTTTTGTAGTTCATCGACATCAACTGTCCAAAATAGAAACCAGACTTGTTTTTTCGATTTCAGCTCAACTGCAACTGTGTTAGACCCAAGTATCTTAACCACTTTTAGCGCGGCTATTTCATCACTGTGCAAGTAGTGTATTTTTGATAGGTACTTGTAACTAAAGCCCACTTTATCGATATGTACATATCTTTTTTTCAATTGGATCGGCAGCAGTGAGGCCACTATAAAAAGTGTACTTGCGCCAAGGATTAAAAAGGCGACGTGTGAAATCCCAAAACTTGAAAACAGTATATAAAGTAAAGCTGTTAGTAGTATTTGAACAGAATATACATGCCAATTTATTTGCAAATTGATTGTTTTCATGAGTACCTCCAAATTTTACTCAATTCATCAATGTAATACTAAGAGTTGAGTATGATAAATTCGCGCTGTCCCTAAATCAAGCATGAAAGTCTATTTTTATTCAATAATACTTCAAATATAAAGATTCCATTTATTTTTATGAATTCCTGCATAAAGTTGGAAACAAAATTAAAAGTTCTTTTAAATTAAACAATTAAGTAAAGAATTGTAAAAACAAAAATTAACTTTTTATCAAAAACACTTTTTTTAAGCCCTTTGATAATTTCAATTATTAAAACAAAGTTAATTAATTCATGAAGTTATAAAATGTATAAAATATTAAGTTATAATTTGCTTAGTTCAAAAACATAAAACCACAAACACCAGCCTTTAATACTAATATTCATTATATAAAACAAACTTTTTAACTATATAAATTACAAAGAGAGATTATAAGTTAGAATTTAGTGAGGTAATTAGTGCGTACAAATTAATCATCAGAATATGCAATAATCATTTTTAAGACAAAAAAACCGCCTTTCGGCGGTTTTTTAAAAAGTCAGCTTAAGTAACAAATTACTTAGCAGCTTTCTTTTCTTTCTCAGCTGCGATTACCGCGTCAGCAACGTTTTGCGGACATGGTGCATAGTGAGCGAATTCCATTGAGAACTGACCACGACCAGACGTGATAGTACGTAGGTGACCAATGTATCCGAACATTTCAGATAGAGGTACTTCACCCTTGATACGAACGCCCATTGCGCCAGCTTCTTGGTCTTTGATCATACCACGACGACGGTTAAGGTCACCGATTACGTCACCTACGTTGTCATCTGGCGTGAATACGTCAACTTTCATGATAGGCTCAAGAAGTTGTGCACCCGCTTTAGGGATAGACTGACGGAAAGCGCCTTTTGCAGCGATTTCGAATGCGATTGCTGATGAGTCAACTGCGTGGAAACCACCGTCGAATAGCTCAACTTCAACGTCTAGTACAGGGAAGCCAGCTAGAACACCTTCTTCCATCATTGACGCAAAGCCTTTCTCAACTGCAGGCCAGAATTCTTTAGGTACGTTACCACCAACAACTGAAGATGAGAACGTGAAACCAGAACCAACTTCACCAGGCTTGATACGGTAGTCGATCTTACCGAACTGACCAGAACCACCAGACTGCTTCTTGTGCGTGTAGCTGTCTTCAACTTCTTGCGTGATAGTTTCACGGTAAGCAACCTGAGGCTGACCAACAACTAGCTCAACGCCGTAAGTACGCTTAAGGATGTCTACCTTGATGTCTAGGTGAAGCTCACCCATACCTTTAAGGATAGTTTCACCTGAATCTTCGTCAGTCTCAACCTGGAATGACGGATCTTCTGCAACCATCTTACCGATAGCGATACCCATCTTCTCGTTACCACCTTTATCTTTAGGTGCAACAGCGATAGAGATTACCGGATCAGGGAAGATCATCGCTTCTAGAGTACATTCGTGCTTAGGATCACATAGAGTGTGACCAGTTTGAACGTTCTTCATACCTACAACTGCGATGATGTCACCAGCTTGTGCTTCAGTAAGTTCGTTACGCTCGTCTGCTTGCATCTCAACCATACGGCCGATACGCTCAGTTTTACCAGTTGCAGAGTTAAGGATTGTGTCACCCTTCTTCATGCGACCAGCGTAGATACGGATGAACGTAAGTGCACCGAAACGGTCGTCCATGATTTTGAACGCAAGCGCTTTAAGTGGCTCATCAGCGTCAACTGTCGCAACGTCACCAGTAGGCTCACCAGTTTCAGGATCAGTTAGAGGCTGAGGATCAACTTCTGTTGGAGACGGTAGGTAATCAACAACTGCGTCTAGTACTAGCTGCATACCTTTGTTCTTGAATGCAGAACCACAGAAAGTTGGGAAGAAAGCAAGGTCACGTGTACCTTTACGGATACAAGCTTTGATTTGCTCTAGTGAAGGAGTTTCACCTTCCATGTATGCTTCCATTAGGTCGTCGTCTTGCTCAACAGCAGACTCAACTAGCATCTCATGGTACTCTTCAACTTTCTCAACCATGTCAGCTGGAACGTCAGTGATTTCGTAGTTTTCTGGAAGGCCAGTCTCGTCCCAGATGTATGCTTTCTTTTCTAGTACGTCAACAACACCTGTGAACTGATCTTCGATACCGATAGGAAGAGTCATAACTAGTGGGTTAGCGCCAAGTACTTTTTCTACTTGACCTACTACGCGGTAGAAGTCTGCACCCATACGGTCTAGTTTGTTTACGAAGATACAACGTGCAACTTCTGATTCGTTCGCATAACGCCAGTTAGTTTCTGACTGTGGCTCAACACCACCAGAACCACAGAATACACCGATACCGCCGTCTAGTACTTTAAGTGAACGGTAAACTTCAACTGTGAAGTCAACGTGTCCAGGAGTATCGATAACGTTTAAACGGTGGCCTTTCCACTCACAAGTAACAGCTGCTGACTGGATAGTAATACCACGCTCTGCTTCCTGTTCCATGAAGTCAGTAGTTGACTCACCGTCGTGTACCTCACCAGTTTTGTGAATTTTACCAGTAAGCTTTAGAATACGCTCAGTGGTGGTAGTTTTACCCGCATCAACGTGCGCGAAAATACCAATGTTTCTGTATTTCGATAAATCTGCCATTGTTTTACTCTATTTAAAGTAGAAAAATTATTCGGCGGGAGTATATCACCTCTTTGGGCGAACATCATCCTTGAAGTCGATTAAAATGCAGGCAATTTGCAATTAAAACGCATTCATTGCCGTATTGCATTGTTGAACTGAGCAAAATAAGCCATATAAAGGCCTAATCGCCGTCAATGATGTCACCGACTTGACCAAGTACCGAGCCTTCGCCTTGTCGGCTGCCGCCTTGCTTAGGCGCACATTCAAGCACTCTATCCGCTAGTCTAGAGAAAGGTAAGCTCTGGATCCAAACGGTGCCGTGGCCACGTAAAGTTGCCAAAAATAACCCTTCACCACCAAAGAACATACTCTTAAGGCCTTTAACACGCTCGATATCAAATTCAATGCCTTCGCTGAAACCAACAACACAACCGGTGTCGACTTTGAGCGTCTCGCCATTAAGCTGTTTTTCTACAATCGTCCCGCCAGCGTGCGCAAATGCCATACCATCACCTTGAAGATGCTCTAAGATAAACCCTTCTCCACCAAAGAACCCCGCCCCCAGTTTGCGCTGAAATGCAATATCGACTTTTGTACCAAGTGCCGCGCACAAGAATGAATCTTTTTGTAGATACACAGATTCACCTAGCGTAGACATATCAAGCGCTAAAATTGAGCCAGGAAAAGGTGCGGCAAAAGCCACTCGCTTCTTACCACTTCCCTGATTGGTAAAGTGCGTCATAAACAGTGACTCACCACTGATCAAACGTTTGCCTGCACTAAATAGCTTGCTCATAAATCCTTGGTCAACGTCTGCACCATCGCCCATTTTAGCTTCGAAACTAATACCGTCTTGCATGTAATTCATAGCACCCGCTTCTGCTATCACGGTTTCATTTGGGTCCAGTTCAACTTCTACCATTTGCATAGATTCGCCAATGATTTCGTAATCAATTTCATGGCAACGCATAACACTCTCCTTTTTATTTATTTGCTTTGTAACCGATCTTTCTGCTTTCAAAGATAGTTCAGTTCACAGAACTTTATATGACATCAAATCGGCACTTAAGTTTGAAAACTGGTTATAACCAGATAAATAACCCGAGGATAACCGCCACACCTAACAGTGGTACACACACAGTTAAAACAGCCAATGGCCAATATGCATCTTGATGTTTTTCTCCGCATATTGCTCTCACCGTCGTTACCACGTAGCCATTGTGCGGTAATGTATCAAGTGCCCCAGAGCTGATAGCGACTACCCGATGTAATTGATTGGCATCCACGCCAAGGTCTAAATAATGTGGCGCAACGAGAGGTAAAGCAATTGCTTGGCCTCCCGATGCTGACCCTGTTAAAGCCGCAATCACACTCACAGCAATCGCCGCGCCTAATAGTTCATTACCTGGGATCGAAGTCATTAAGGCGACGGCTTCTTGAAAAGCGGGAGTGCCTTTGGCAACGGCACCAAATCCCACTACCGCAGCCGTATTGCCAATGGCAACCAAAGCCCCAGTAGTACCTAAATTAATCGCTTGCGATAAATTCTTAAAATGTCTGAAGTTGACCACAAAGATAGCAAGCACACCACCTAACAGCGCGACAATCAGGGCGCTTTGCTGTAATTGCTCGTGTAAGAAAAACGATAACAAGAGCACGACAACAAGGGGGATCAATCCTGTTACGGGGTGAGGCAAACGGCGCTTATCTTCGATTGGATCTCCGTCTCTCGCCATAAAGTGCTCACCGTTACGCACCGCTTTTTGAATCATTTTTACCAGTAAAAAGTACCCAAGGATTGCCATAAATAAAGCCACAATTAAACTCTCTTGCCACGCTGCGTAAGGCGATGTGCCCAAGTATTTAATTGGTATCCAGTTTTGGATCTCTGGTGACCCCGCAGATGTCATCGTAAATGTCACTGATCCAAATGCCAGTACCGCAGGAATAAAACGTCGAGGTAAATTCGCGTCTTTAAATAAACTTAACGCCATTGGGTAAACAGAAAATGCCACAATAAAGACGCTGACTCCGCCATAAGTCAGCAAAGCACACGCCAACACAATCGCAAAAACAGCATGCTTCATACCTATTTTGTCGGTGATATAACGTGCAATCGCATCTGCAGCGCCGGTATCTTCCATAAACTTGCCAAACAAGGAGCCCAACAAAAACATAAAAAACCACGCTTGAATAAAACCACTAAAGCCTGACATATACAAAGAGACAAAGTCTTGCCCAGATACGTCATTGAATAGTGTAAATCCACTGCTCAAAGCAACTATAAGCGCACACAATGGCGCAGAGATAAACAAACTCATACCGCGTAAAGTGAGCCAAATAAGCCCGGCCAGTGCGACGACTAACCCCAATGTACTGAGCATTAAACCACCTCTTTTGTTATTTTTATGTAACTGTTATACGCCGAATTAAATGCGAAATAAAGTTTACGGCTATTGGATGACAAACAAAGATGCGGGTGAGTTACGAATTTATTTTGGGCTTTGTCACCGACAACAATAAACTGCGTAGCATTAAAAATTAAATGAGAATTATTTTCAAAAACATATTGACACCAAAGCAAATGTTATTGATAATCAATCTCAACAAAGTAAGTGACGGTTTATTTTGTTGAAGTACTCTAATTTTGTTTCTCGACCCTGAAACACGTTGAGCGAACGTTACACGCTAGGTTAAAGCAGGTTATTTTACGCCCCTAAAATAACATGTAATTACCGACTATTTTACTTGCTACATTGCTCATATCAGTGACGGTAGATATGAACACTAAAAGCCCGCTTGACCCGCGGGCTTTTCTATTTTAAAACCTCGTTAATCCACACAGCCATCACGACTCTCATACGCATTTTAACTGACGACGTTTATGCTCCTGTAGATGATCTTACTTACGCTGCCAGCCTTATTTAATTAAACTAATTACAAATGAGAATTATTTTCAAAAAAATATTGACATAGATCAAAATACAATTGATAATCAATCTCAACAAAGTGAGTTTGACGGCTTGTTTTGTTAAGTACGCTAAATTGTTTCAAGACCCTGAAACACGTGGTGCACACGTAAAATGCAAGGTTGCAGGTGCTTTGCTCTAACGCCCCTTAAAGTAAGGCATACTCAACCCACTTACTATTTTACTTGCTACATTGCTCATATCGGTGACGGTAGATATGATCATGAAAAGCCCGCTTATGCGGGCTTTTTTATTACCGGTGCTTAAACTAAGTGGTAAAGCGCGAGTAATTTTAATCCATGTTCTGCCCTCATCGACATAAATCAAACAACCAATGTTAATGAGAATTATTTTCAAATAAGTATTGACAGTCACCTTAATCTAATTGATAATCAATCTCAACAAAGCGGAATTGCACTCACTTTGTTGACGTACTCAAATTTGTTTCTCGACCCCGAAACACGTGTTGCGCACGTAAACAGCTTTAGGTTGTCAGTGAAGATCCTTAACGCCCCTTAACGTGATTCACTAACAACCGACTTACTATTTTACTTGCTACATTGCTCATATCGGTGACGGTAGATATGAACCTAAAAGGCCCTAACAGGGCCTTTTTTATTGCCAGTTATTTGTACCTGTAACCGAGTGTAATGGTTTCGTATTTGTCCCCTTGTTAGAGTTGCGTCTCTTTGATTACTAGCCTGCAATGATGACCAAAACACGCTATCGATATAATTTGATTTTGACGATACTGCTACTCGCTGGATTCATATTTACGAGTTGGTTTAGCTTGATCATTGCTAAACAGTCGTTATTTCAGGGCATTGAAAATGACGCGCTACCACTCACTAGCCACTTGATTCACACCGATCTACAAAAACAACTGCAAGCCCCCATTATTATTTCGTCACAAATGGCAAACAATACGTTTTTACATGCTTGGCTCAAAGAAAAGGGCGAAAATAAACAAGTGCTTTTTGAATACCTGAGACAAACTCGCAGCGATTATGATGCCGTAACCAGCTTTTTAGTCACCGATGATGATAACACCTATTATCGTTACGATGGCCAAGTGACACAGCTCGACACAAGCGCTCAGCAAGATAACTGGTATCAAGAAGCTTTAGACAATACACATGCATATACACTCAATGTTGATCTAGACCCGAGGGATGACCATCAAGCTATTGTTTTTGTGAACCATAAAATACAACTTCAGGGGCAGATCTTAGGCATCACAGGTGTTGGCGTGAAGCTTGATCATTTGAAGCGTCTTATCGACAAATATCAGCACATATATAATCGAAAAGTTTACTTCATTGATCATAAAGGCCGCCTGCTCTTTTACGCTGATTCAACCTTCACTGACGATACCATTGCTGATAAGTTTGGCCACCACAGTACTAAGCTCTTAACTCAAAAAAACTATAAGCTGCGTCTAGAACAAGATGAACAGACCGTTTTTATCAACTCTCGCTATTTAGCGCAATTTGGCTGGTATTTAGTCGTTGAACAAACACTCACTCAAGATAATTCGTTTTCCGACACCCTGTACATCAACTTACTCATGGGGGTGATAATTACCACCGTGATCCTGTTTAGCGCCCAACTCACGTTTAATCACTACCAAAAACGCTTAGAAAAAATGGCAACATACGACAAGCTTACAAGTACTTATAATCGCCAAGCATTTGAACCTTTACTACAGGCACAGCTTCATAAAGCGCGCAACCAATTTACTCCTTTGGTAATGCTGATGTTAGATGTTGATCACTTTAAACAAGTCAACGACCGTCATGGACACCTCGTGGGTGACAAAGTGCTCGCACATGTGGCACAGATTTGTAAAACCGCAGTCGGTACACAAGGTTTTACCTGTCGTTGGGGTGGTGAGGAGTTTGTTATCTTATTGCCTAAAACGACTTTGAGCAAAGGGCATGAAATTGCAAATCACATTCACGAGACTTTAGCGCAAAGCCAATGTGAGGTTACCGTAACAGCCAGCATTGGCATTGCCCAGTATCATATTGATGAATCAGAAGATGGGCTGCTCAAACGTGCTGACGCGGCATTATACAAAGCAAAAAGCACTGGCAGGAATCGCTCAGTGCTCGCTGAAGCAGCTTAGTTTATCGGCGATTTTTTCTGGCGCGAGCGCGACGCTGACGCTTTTCTTCTTCACGAGCTGCTTTTTTTGCTTCTGCTGCAGCGCGAATTTCTGCCACCATTTGCTCTTCATCTTCACGCATTTGTGGCGTTTCCATGGTCACACGCCCAAGGATAGCATCACGTAATTCATTGATGAGGATCTCAGACATTTTATGCGTGTCTACTTGGTTACCACCGCGAATACACCCGCGCTTACGACCCGCCATTTCAATAAAGGTCCAGTCACACTCTGGTAGCTCGTCAATTTTGTAGCGACTTTGCAATAACTCCGGATAAGCTTTTAATAAATACTCTGCGGTATAGCTCGCCACTTCTTCATAATTAATGGCCGTGTCACGAATGGCGCCTGTTGCAGCCAATCGATAACCAGAGTTTTCGTTTTCTACCTTTGGCCAAAGCATGCCTGGCGTATCGTACAACATAATGCCATCATCTAAGCGGATGCGCTGCTGTGCTTTGGTGACCGCAGGCTCATTACCCGTTTTCGCCACAATGCGGCCCGCTAAAATATTAATTAACGTCGACTTGCCAACATTGGGGATCCCCATAATCATAGCTTTGAGCTGTTTATCTTGACCTACTTTGTGTGGCGCAAGCTTTTTACACAACGTATTAATACGGTGTACTTCTGCCGCTTTGTCATGGCCGAAGGCAAGCGTTTTTACGCCGTCTTCTTGCTCAAAATATTCCATCCAAGCTTTGGTCATATCTGGGTCGGCAAGATCTGCTTTATTCAAGATTTTGATGACCGGCTTGTCACCGCGCAGCTGCGTTACCATTGGGTTTTCACTGCTGTATGGGATACGTGCATCAAGCACTTCAATAATGACATCCATCTGCGGCATGATCTCTTTGATCTCATTACGCGCTTTGTTCATATGCCCAGGAAACCATTGGATGGCCATAAAAAATCTCTCCAAAACTAAAATCTGTGGCTATTTTAACGTAAAACGCACCAGATAGATAAATCTTGATATACTGATGCTTTAAAAACTCTCTGCGCACTATCATGGCACTAAAATCGACAATCTTAAAAGCACATTTAAATATCAGCGACATGGACAGGCACGTTTATACCGACAAGTCGTTAACGATCGCACAGCACCCATCAGAAAATGAACAGCGTTTAATGGTCCGTCTACTGGCTTATATTCTGCAATATAATGAAGAGCTGTCGTTTACCAAGGGTCTGTGTGTAGACGACGAGCCTGCGGCCTGGCAAAAAAATCTCACAGACGATATCGAACTTTGGATCGACATCGGCTTACCGGATGAAAAACGACTTAAAAAAGCAGCGGTAAAAGCGAAGCAGGTGGTGCTGTATACTTATGGCGAAAACACCCAAGAGATCTGGTGGAAGAAAAATCAGTCTGCGGTAAATCAGTACAATAATTTGACTGTTTTCAGCTTACCTTTTAGTGCCACATCACAGATGACCGAACTTTTCGCTCGCTCGATGGATTTGACAGCAACCATTCAAGATGGCGAAATATGGCTAAGCAATGCAGAACATAGCGTGCAAATTACGCCGCAACGTTTAAAGTAGGGGAAGCAATGAGAGTAACGCGGATTGTTGTATTACACGGTTTGTATATGTCAGGTTTTGTGATGCAACCGCTTTGCAAGCGCTTGGAAAAAACCGGCTGCGATATTCTCAACTTGACTTACAACACACTCGACCCAGATAAACAGGCTATATTTCGAAAGATAGACGAGTTTGTCGGTACGCAACCGACCGCTTTGGTATGCCACTCAATGGGTGGATTGGTCGCCAGAGATTACTTAACGAACGCCTCAGAGCAGAGCCAACACGTCAAAAAAGTTATTACTTTAGGCACACCTCACAAAGGCAGTGCGATTGCCAAACATATGCATGACAAGGGGTTTGATAGGTTGTTAAAAAACAGCGTTGAATACCTGTTAAGTGAAACTAACACTTGGCCTTTTAGTGCACGTCTTTATAGCATTGCAGGCGATCTTCCAATAGGCTTGATGCCACTATTGCAAAAGGGCAGTCGCTCCGATGGTACGGTTTTATTAGATGAAACGAAACTAAAAGGCATGGCTGAACACAAAGTATTTCATCTCAGCCACACCACATTAATTTACTCGCGCGGTGTGATGGATTACATCATTGAAATTTTGCACCGCGATGAATAACTCATTTATCTGCTTTTTGTGCCACTTTATATGCCACCAAAGCGATGATGCCCATTATAAGTGGCACTGGCGCTGCTAAGTAGCCAAATGAGTCTGAGTTAGCGTAACTTGCGCCTGCGAGATGGCCCACTAAACCAACGACAAAAGCAACTAACGCAATGACAACTACGGTAAGTTCGCCTCTATGCTGTGACTTTGTTTTACCTTTCATAGTGCTCTCCTTGATTAACCTAACGCCCTAGTAGGTAATGGTTAACAACGAATAGGACGTTTTGCCATCTCATTATGGCCCCACAAGAAGTATAAAAATTGACCTGAATCAAGCGTAATATGTACAAATAATCCCCTCTCACGACTCATTGCGATGGATCAAGCAAGTAAAGAATAGCAAGACAAACTGGCAAACTTTAAGCTTGTACAAACGCCTTTTTCGATGATGCCAATCGCTTTTCCTCGTTGGCCAAGTAACTGAACTTAAGCCAAACTAGGTGTCATAGCGTTAGTACGAGCACAGCCTCTCAACGCACATACACAACTTCTACGGCACGCGCCGTAAACTTAACCTAGGGTGGAAAAAGATATGAGTAATAGCATTGGATTAGACGCACAAAAAAGTCAGCAATTGGTAGAGTCATTAAATACTTTATTAAGTAGCTACCAAATTCAATATATGAATGCCCGCAGCTTTCACTGGAATATCAAAGGTAGAGAGTTTTTCGAGTTACACGTTAAGTTTGAAGAGATTTACAACCAATTACTGCTAAAAGTAGATGAGTTAGCAGAACGTATACTCACTATTGAAGGTACACCGCTTCACGCATTTAGTGACTACCTAGCCATTAGTGAGATCAGCGAGGCAAAAGGCGTGCAAAATGGGCCGGAGGCAGTTGCCATCCTGCTAGATGGGTTTACACAACTTATCAAGACCCAGCGTCGTATTTTGGCACAAGCGTCGGATGCAGAAGACGAAGGGACAGCATCACTGATGAGTGACTATATTACTGAGCAAGAAAAGCTGGTATGGATGCTTAAAGCATATCTAGGCTAATCACTTAACCATTTAGCAGCACCACGGTGATTTGGATGCTGACTAAGATAACTAGCGACATCAAGATATAGCTGAACTTTGATGTCGCTCTGCGACCACAATTCGCTGATAATTTTTCTAGACAGGGCGTCAATACCGATATAATCAATGCGTCGATACCCGCGCTGCTCCATATCGGAAAAGTAGTCCTTAAGTGCGTCAATGCTATCCATTGTCGTCATCTCAAATTCACTCAAATTAATGACTGCGCAATAGATCTGCCCTCGTTCATAATCGAGCCACTTGCGGCGCGCTTCTCGTTCTAGCGCTTTCATTCCTTCGCAATTAAAAGCCCCGACTAAATTAACAAAAACATTGGGGGGAGTGATATCGATTTGCCATTGGCCGTGTACCGTAAACATGCCACCCTCTCTAATACTTTTGCTGCGGTGCAAAAAAGCACCGCAGTCATTGATTAGTCAGCCTGTCGCTCAGGAAGCAAAGAAATGAAAAAGGCCATTTCAAGCGCTTTTTCATGTAAGCTTTTGAATCTACCTGACGCGCCACCATGACCCGAGTCCATATCCGTTTTAAATACTAACAGGTTGTTATCTGTTTTTAACTCTCTCAGTTTAGCTACCCACTTCATTGGTTCCCAATACTGTACTTGAGAATCATGTAATCCCGTAGTAACCAGAGTATTAGGATAGCTCTTCGCTGTCAGGTTGTCATAAGGAGAGTAAGATAAAATCACATCGTAATACTGCTTATCATTGGGGTTACCCCACTCGTCGTATTCATTCGTCGTAAGCGGTATTGTCTCGTCTAGCATCGTCGTCAGCACATCCAAAAATGGAACATGGCACCCAATGCCTTGATACAGCTCAGGGGCTTGATTCATAACAGCCCCCATCAATAGGCCACCGGCACTGCCACCAGAGGCAAAAATCTTGTCTGAAGCGCCATATTGCTGCTTTACCAGCGCGCGAGTGACATCAACAAAGTCGTTAAAACTGTTTTCTTTGTACGCTTTTTTGCCGTGCTCATACCATTGACGCCCCAGCATTTCTGACCCTCGAATATGCGCAATCACATATACAAATCCCCTGTCTAACAAGCTCAGGATTGAGCTTGAGAATATGGGGTCAATGGTATATCCATATGCACCATAGCCATACTGTAGTAATGGATTGGTTCCATCTTTGTTGAATAATGATTTTTTATACACTATCGACACAGGTACCTTTTTGCCATCACGGGCTGTAATATGCAATCGCTCTGACGCATAATCCGCTGGGCTAAAATCACCGAGTACCTGTACTTGTTTCTTCAGCGTTTTTTGACCGGTGGCCAAATCACAATCGTAAACACTGCTTGGTGTTGTTAAGCTTGAATAGGAAATGCGTACCCTTGTAGCACTTGGCTCCGGGTTATAAGCAACACCAGCATAATAACACTCGTCTTCAAATCCTAACTGATAACTTGAACCTTGATAGTCATGAATGACAAATCTGATTTGTCCTCGCTCACGTTCTGTGATCACAAAGTGGCTGTCAAACAACTCTAAACCTTCAAGGAGCACCTGCTCTCGATGGGCAATCACTTCTTCCCACTTAGTAGGGTCATTGATGTCTTCAGCAGTTGCTCGGACCATACGAAAGTTCTTCGCATCACTATTCGTGAGCAAGTAGTAATAGTCGCCAAATTTTTCTAGGCCATACTCATGCCCTTCTTGACGCGTAAGTAGAGGCTTGAACTCGCCACATGGGTTATTCGCATCCAAGAAAAGAATGTCGCTGGTTTCAGTTGAAGATAGGTAGATAAAAATTTGGCTTTCGTCGCGGCTCTTGCCCAGCCCCATGTAGAACTGTCGGTCAAGCTCTTCATAAACGAGTACATCGTCGCTTTGAGGCGTGCCAAGTATGTGTCGATAAACCTGAAAGCCAAGTAGGGTCTGAAGATCCTTTTTGACATAAAAAACAGACTTATTGTCATTGCCCCACACAATTTGACCTTCTGTTTCGATAAGCACATCCTCCAACAATGTATTGTTGGCAATATCCTTAAATCGAGTGGTATAAATACGACGTCCATCAGTATCTTCACAATATGCTAGCAACTGATCATCAGGGCTAACCATGAGCTCAGCAAGGTCATAAAACTCGTGATCTTTAGCTAACTCATTGACATCAAGCAACAGCTCTTTGCTGTCCATCGCTTCATTTAAACCGCGATAATGACGTCCATACTCCTCTTCGCCGCTTACCTCATTGGTATACCAGTAACGCCCGTCTTTCACCGGTACAGATGAATCATCTTTAACGATTCGTCCTTTCATCTCTGTAAAAAGCGTGTCCTGCAATGCTGAATAAGGCTTCATCACAGCCTCACAATAGCTATTTTCCGCTTTTAAATGACTCAGAACTTCTTCATTTTGACGCTTATCATCACGCATCCAGTAATAGTTGTCTGTCCTTTGATGCCCGTGAATTTCCATATTGTGAGGTACTTTTTTTGCCACCGGCGGGGTAAGCGCTTTGGTCATGTATCTGTTCCTGATTTCTTATTATGTATCCAGTCTATCACAGCCAAGAACTTGACACAGCTGTGGGTTTTTACACTGAGTATGTTCAAATAAAAAGACTGCAATCGCGAAGTCATGCCGCGCAATAGCACAAGTGCATAGATTAATGTCTGTCATATTATCAGACGCTTTTAATAGACAATACTTTATAACATCACATAGCAAATTAATTAACTTAGGCACAAAACAACACTTCACTGATCTCTTAATTAGTCCAGAAAACAAAAAACCCAGCATCAGTGCTGGGTTTTTAAAAGGTTAAAGACAATGATTATTTAGTAATCACTGACTTTAGCTGCCCCCTTGTAGGAGCCCTTAAACTTCTGCTTTAACTTGCTGAAGGCGCTTTTCACATCGACTAGAATAATGTACAAACAAGGCACCAATATCAATGTAATCAAGGTTGCAAACAGCACCGCAAAGCCCAAGGAAATCGCCATAGGTATTACAAATTTCGCCTGCAAACTTGTTTCAAAAATAATCGGTGTAACACCGGCAAATGTCGTGATTGACGTTAATGTGATCGCTCTAAATCGAGCACACCCAGCTTCAATCACTGCATCTTTCAATCTCACCCCTTCCTTGCGCACTTGGTTCACATAATCTGTCATCACTAATGAGTCGTTGATGACGACCCCCGCAGCGGCAATTAGACCAAACGTCGACATCATGCTCATATCAAGCCCATTTAACCAGTGCCCCCAAACGGCGCCAATTAAGCTAAATGGAATCACCGACATAATAATCAATGGCTGAGAATAACTCTTAAGCGGTACGGCCAATAGAATATATACAATCAGCATACCCGCCACGAAGAACATAACTTGCTCATCAGCTTGTGCTTGAGTCTCTTCTACAGAACCACCTAATTCTGATTTAACACCAGGATACTGCTCATACAACTGAGGTAGAAGGTTGTCTTTAATATTTTCTACAACAGCAGATGGTTCAATGGCCTGTTCGTCAATGCTGCCATAAATATATACCGTGCGATAACCGCCTTCACGACGAATGTAACTTACACCCGGCTTTTCAGTAAATTCAACCACATCACCCAGCACAACTTCACGTCCCATCGGCGTTTTCACCAATGCATATTTCAAAGATGCAACGGCTTCGCGATCAAGTTCTGGATAGCGCACCATAACACGGATTTCTTCACCATCGCGGATCACGCGTTGCGCTTCACCACCATAGAAACTATCGCCAATTTGGTTCGCAATATCTGACAGTGTTAGCCCTAGCTCATAGGCAACTGGCTTTAATGACAGCTGAACTTCTTTACTTGGCGGATCAATAGTCGAACTGATATCAAACAGCCCTTTTTCCTGCTGTAGCATAGAGATAAACTGTCTACCCGCAGCATTCAACGTATCGATATCAGGACCATATAATAGGTAACCAAATTCGCCCTCTCCATTGCCCTGATCGTTGACATCATCAATTACGAGAAGAGATTTAACGCCTGCGATAGTCGGCATATTTTCACGCCATCTTCGAGATAATTCAAACGCATCAAATGGGCGCAAATCTTCATCGACTAGCACGGCAAGCACAGACCCTTCAGTTCGGCCTTCATTCCAGACAAGAATGTCCTTCAGCATTTTTTGCCCATGTGCTTGCTCTATTTCTCTGTCCACATCCAGCATCATTTTCTCAACCTGGGTCACCGCAGCTAGCGTCTGCTCATCCGATACATTGTCATTGAGCAAAATCTTCACCATCGGATAATCATGCGGTACCTTAGGCAGCGGAATAAACCGAACTTGGCTAGAGGTAATCAACGACATGCTAATTAGGAATATAGCAATAAAGCCAGAGAAAACAGCCCAGCGCCACTCCACGCACTTTTGAACAGTATTACGATATGGGCCATTTACAAATTCAAAAAAGCGCTTGTTGAATCTTGCACGCCAGCTGCCCTCACGCATTGGTTTAAATTTAGTGTGTGCTAAGTGCGCAGGCAAAATCCACTTGGATTCAATTAAACTAAACACCAAACACAAGATGACAACGATGGATATTGATTTAAAGAAGGCACCTTGCGGGCCGCTGGACATCACCATAGGTGCAAACACTGCCATAGTGGTCAATACACCAAAGGTGGCTGGCGTGGCAACACGTTTAGCACCCCTAACAACACTATCGACACTTGGGCCGCTGCGCTCAATTTCGGTATAGGAGGCTTCCCCAATGACAATGGCATCGTCGACCACTATGCCCAGTACCATAATAAATGCAAATAATGAGACGATATTAATACTGATACCAAACGCGGGCATCAGCATTATCGCGCCCAAGAAACAAACTGGCAGACCAATCATTACCCATAGCGCCAGCTTAAAACGTAAGAATATAGACAACATAATGGCAACCAACAGGGCACCTTGCAGCATATTCTTTTTCATCATTTCTAGACGCGCATCTAGGTAGTAGGTCATATCTACAATCGGTGACAATGAAACGCCAGCTGGCAGCGTTTTATTCTTTTCTTCGATATACGCATGTACTGTCTTAGCCACAGGTACCATGTTTTGTTCTTTGGTCGCTTTAACCGAGAGAAAAGCTGCGTTAATGCCGTTTTGTTTGAAATAGAATTCACCTTCAACAAATTCATCTTTGATCACAGCAACGTCTTGCAAATACACCTTCGCGCCATTATCACCGACTTTGACAGGAATGCGTTTGAACTCATTGCCGCGGTATTTCTGGTTTTCAACACGTACAGAAATGATGCCAGCATCAGTGCGAATTTGACCTGCAGACATGTTTGCTGAATAGCGGCGAATCGAGTTACTCACATCATTGATAGTAAGACCGTAACGGCGCAATGTATCGGGATCAATTTCAATTGCAATCTCGTAAGCTGGCGTGCTGCGCTCGACTAAAGATACATTGCCCAACTGCAATAAGTCGTCTTCAATTTCTTTGGCCAAAGGCTTTAACTCTGCGAGCGGTATGTCTGCGGCAAGTGCCATCTGAATAACGTCTTGGCGAAACTCTACTTGCTGAACACGGACAGGCTCCATCGCGGCTGGAAATGTGGCAATCCCATCAACACGGGTGCGGACTTTATCAACCACGTCACTTAACTCAGCATCCGTGTCTATCTCAAGCTGCACACTGCCGCTGCCGCGACGAGCTCGATAAACACCTTTGTCAATTTCAGTCACATCTTTGAGTGCTTCTTCAATTTTGATCAGAATGCTCTCTTCAATTTCCTGTGGAGACGCCCCCGGGTAATTTGCATTAATACTGACAAAATTCAGCTCAATACTCGGAAACATCTGCCTTTGAATGGTCATGTAACTGACAATCCCCATAATGAGAATAAATACCATCATCAGGTTTGCGGCAACAGGATTATGCGCAAAATACGCAATCAACCCCTTTTGGGAAGTTTTGATTTGATCAGTCATAGTCATTCCCTGCCGTTACAGCTTTCCCACATTATCAGACTCTCCTTTACCCTGCTCACTACCAGCAACTTTAACGGCCATGCCGCGTTGCGGGTATTCAGGTAAAGTCACAACAACAGTGTCGCTATTAGAAAGACCTTCACCCACTAGGTAATATGCACCTTCTTCACGTATAACTTGTACTGCACGTGGTTCTAACTCAGCGTCAGAGTTTAGTAACCACACCGTTTGATTGTTTACTAACTCCTGAGGAAGGCGGTAGATTTGTCTTAACGTCTTGCCAGCAAATTGAACTTGTACATAGGTGCCAAATTTAATTGCCGGAGCATTGTTGGTAAGCCCATATGGGTCATCAATACGAACGACTAGGTTATTCATACGAGTCTGTTGATCGACTACACCTAAGTCGCGATGAATGTATGCTTGGCGCGTAAATCCGTTGAGACCTTTTTGAGACAATGTCGCTTCTATACCAGATACATTTTCTGGCAAGAAAATAGAATCAAAACCAGCAATCGGAATAATTATCTCTGCTTGCTCAATGTTGTTAAGCCTTGCAACCGCTGCACCTGTATTCACAAACTGACCTAGGCCAACGTCTCTAGATACAACAAGCGCATTAAATGGGGCAACGACTTCACAGTTGTCTAAATCACGCTGTGCTCGGCTCAATGCAGCTTGAGCGGATTTAACCGCAGCCTTCGCGCTCAGGAGTTGGGGCTTGCGAAGGAACAGGTCGGTGTGTTTTTTGTTAGGAAAGCGTTTGGCCTCATCGGCTGCAACATCCGCTAATGCTTGCTCTTCAATCAATTGCGCCTGTGCACTAGAAAGCGCTGCCTCAGCTTGTAATACAGCGGCTTGATAATTGTCTGTTTCTATTTTTAAGAGCACATCGCCTTTGTTGATCACACCACCGGCGACAAAGTTTGGATGCCAATAGTCTATTTCACCTGAAACCTGCACTGACAGCATGGTTTGCTCTAAAGGCTGTACTTCGCCATAACTGTTAATCACCACTTGGTGATCTTGAGCTTGTAAAGCTTCAACCTCAACGATAGGCCTTGTGTCAACGACATCCGACTCTTCATCGCCTTTTGCCACGGCATTTATTCCCATAAACCCAGCGATACCGATACCCAACGCAACGAAGGGTAATATCCATTTTAGTGTGTTTGCTTGCATGACCGCACCTATTGATAATTTCCTACTGCTATCTTATCAAGATTTGTGTCATGCAGGGTGTGACATTTGTAAGAATCTGTTACAACTCTTCAATCTTTTTTAAACTGTCGATAGACATGGTGTATATCTATAAAAAACAGTAAGCTAAAGATAATGAGCAATGCCAATAAGTAGCAAATTAATAATATTGGCACCGTATTTGATATAACACTGGCAACCATTAAAATTACACTTGTTGCCATCAGTGTTGCTAGCAAAAAATGCCTCAATCGAAGTAACACTTGCTCACGCATCAAATGCTTACCTTTCGCGCCTAATTGCTGCTTAATACGCAACACAGGACGCTCACTGTGAGCAAGGTTACCAAGCAATCCATATAAACCTACAACGACTTGAACGATAATTAAAAAACACAACCCAACGCCGCCGAATAAGCTGAGCTTCGCAGACTTATTAAGCTCTGCGACTTGGGACGCAAGCGCATCAAACCGACTGATGTTTTGTGTGATTTCTTGACGTTTCAGTACATGAACAACCTCTTCTTTGCGCATAACGTGACCGGCTCTGAGTTTTATCAGTAAATTGGTCTCATAGTAGTTATGTGGGAAATACACGGTTGCAGGAGCCCCCGTTTTATGCGTGAAGATGTTATCCACTATACCAAGTAAACGTACTGGTGCTTGATTTCCTTGATAAATCCATTTCCCAATATCTGTCTCACCCAGTGCGAGTAGGTGCGCTGCCGTGCGATTTATAATTGCTCCATTGCGTGCATCTATATCCTGCTGATTAAAATCACGCCCAGCTAAGAGTTGCATGGATAGCAAGTCAAAATAGCCAGCACCAACAAGCTGCGAATTCATCGCAATATGTTCAGCACTTTTAGGGGTCGTCCCCACACGCGCGACATAACTTGTATTGAATGGCGCAATCGCACTCAGCGCCACAGCTTCAACTTTTGGATGGGCCAGCAATGCTCGCTGATTGGCGAGAAACACTTGTTTGCGAGCACTCACCTCTGTACTACTTTGGCCCCATGAATATTGTTGGCGCTCAACAAACATCACTCCACTGGGATCAAGGCCCGTTGGAACAAATAAGCGATTTGCAAAATATACAAATAGCCAAAAACTCAAACACAGTACAACTAACCCCACACTCAGCTGAATTACTAATACGCTGCTGCTTAGCCATACTGGCAGCTGCTTTGCTTGCCCTTTTCCGCTACCTTGAAGCTGGTTATGTAAACGGAAAAACGATAGCTGAGCAAACCCACAATGCGCAAAGCCAAATGATACGGCCAGTGCAATCGCGATCATGATTAAGTGATGCCACCAATACAAGTGCAGCCAATTCATATGCGCATAGGTATCCGCAGAAAGCACCCGAATCATGGCTATACCAAACTCACTCAGTAATATGGCGCCCATTGCCGAGACCAAAAACACCGTGCCAAGTTGACGATAGTGCGCCTTGCGCAAAACTCCCTCTTTAGCACCTAGGGTCACTTTCAATGCCAATTCTGTTTGCTGTTTTTTGAAGTCAAGCAAGTAATAGACAAACAGGTTAACTAAAGTGATGAATAATAACGCTAACCCACCTAACAACAGCCAATTGCCGATACTTTGAATCTCACCTTTTATCAGTCCTTTCAACGGCTGATATTCAAAGCTCAATTGCATCCCTTTGCCATGACCCATACTAACTAAACCCTCACTAAACTTTTTATTGAGGTGTGCAACCACATCCTTGGCCACGGGTTTAATCAAGGTCCCCGCTTTAAGCCGGCCTACCACAAACGTTTCGTGTCGCACTGAGAGGTGTTCAGACAGTGGTTTTTCACGGTCAACCACGCCAGTAAAATTAATAAAAATATCTGTTTGATGATTTGCACTTTTTAATTGTGGGATACGTTCACTACATTCAACTATCCCAACGACATGGTATGTCTGCTTATCTAATTGAATGGTGCGCGCAAGAAGGTCGCTGGCTGTTCGCCACGGCTCGTCACTCTTTTTCAAAAAGCGATGTGCAAAGCATTCACTCACGACGACCTCTTTTTTCACGCGAGTGTCATTCGGATGTTGACCAAAGTAGCGTCCTGCGCGCAACGTCAGCCCAAATAACTCAAAATAGCTAGAATAGGTATATGCCACATTAACGCGTGGTTGTGCTCGATGCCTCTCTAACAAGCTCTCAGCAAAGAAAATAGGGGCTACTAAATCCAGCTGAGATGTATTGTCAGCAATATACTGAGCAGCAATGTTCGACAAAGCTTTATTCATGATAGGCTGCCCCTGTTGATCAGCCATAGAACCTTGCAACCAAACAATTCTATTTGCATCCTTATAAGGCAGTGGCGCATACGCATGCCAAGCAATTAAACTCACCAACACCCCACCCGCAAGGGCAAGCGCCAGCAAAAACACAAATGGCAAAGTAAATCTGACATTATTTAATAGTGCCAAAAACGCACTGCGCTGTTCATTCCACATCTGGCGTTTCCTCTCGCTACAACGACCATAAACCTGATGGTGATGGCACCGCTGATCTGTGCACCGTACCGAGCAATTCGCCATCAAAAAGCTTAATTTGCCTTGACGCCATATCTGCATAGCGAGCATCGTGGGTCACCATGCAAATAGTCGTGCCCTGCCGATGCAGCTCGCCAATCAAAGACATCACAGCATCACCACTTTTCGAGTCGAGGTTGCCAGTCGCTTCATCAACTAACAAAATACTCGGCTCCGTCACCAAGGCTCTAGCAATGGCAACGCGCTGTTGCTGTCCACCAGATAGTTGACTCGGCGTATGCATCATTCGATGAGATAGCCCGACTTTCTCCAAGCACGCCTTCACTCCCTCTCTGACTGTGTGTACGCTAGGTTTTGGTTCTCGATAGCGCAAAGGTAGCGCAGTATTTTCGAATACCGTCATTGAGTCGACTAGGTTGAACGATTGAAAGATAAAACCAATGTGATTATTTCTAAATTCTGCTCGCTGATCTGTTGTCAATGAATCAATGGGATTGCCTGCTAATAGATAACGGCCCGAAGTGGCAGGCTCTAACAGTCCCATAATGGATAATAAAGTCGATTTACCACACCCTGAAGGACCCGATACCGAGACAAACTCTCCTTGAGCAATAGTAATATCGATATTTCTTAACGCATGCGTATGCACATCTGTTGTTTCAAATACTTTGCCGATGCCGGACATCTCAATAATTTTTTTCATGCCTACTCCTATTGAATCACGAGGCTAGCACCTTGCTGAACAAGGTGCTTAAGGTCTGATAAAATCACTGTATCTCCAGCATTAAGGCCTTGCTCAACAATGATATAACGCCCCGATTGACGACCAAATACGACGTCAATTAGCTCCGACTTGCCTTCTTTTAAAACCCGATATATGCGCCCAGTTTGACGGGTGAATGAACCTACAGGCTGACGAATGTATACCACATCTAGTAAATTTTCGACGGTGATTACAGCTTCTACACTCAGTTTCGGCCTTGCGGCAGTAGGCACCTCATTAAGTATTGCAGCCTCAACTAAAACACTGTGATTGGTTACAACTGGGTCAATACGCGAGATCTGTGCCGCAGCGGTTTGTTCTCCAACCTTTATTTCAACCGCTTGCCCTAATTGGATTTTCTGCGCATCCGTCTGGGCGACTTGCAAGACAGCAGTCAGCTCATTTTGGCTGCCCATCGATGCAATAATACCGCCTCTTAGCACGCTTTCGCCTAACCCCAGCGGCATGCTCTCTATGACGCCATCACTCGGCGCGCGTATTTCAAGGGCCATAATCTTGCGATTTAAAGCCTTCAACTCCTGCGCTTTTAGTACGACTTTGTTTTTTGTGATGGCCAATTCTTTGTGATGCATATCTTGTAATTGCACAATACGTTCTTGTGCATTGTTTAACTGCAACCTTAGACTGTCCCGTTCAGCTTGCGTCTGTAAAAATGACAATTGAGATACAACACCCTGTTTTGCCAAATCTTCCTGCGCTCGATAACGAATTTGTAATGTCGCGAGCTTGCCACGGATGCTGGCCAACTTCGCTTGTTCGGTAAGTACCTCACGATGCTGTCTAATCTTATCTAATTCATATTGTATTTGGACTGCCTCAAGGTGTTGCTGCATTTTCGTTAGCCGCAGGTCCAAATCATCATTACTCAGTACCGCTATCACATCTCCCTTATTAACCGGCTCACCCGCCTTTCGCATAATTGCCATGACAATACCGGCACTTGGTGTCGTAATCGTTTGCTGACGGGCACTCTTCAGTATGCCAAACGCCTGCACTTTTATAGCTAATGGACCTCGCACCGCAGAATCGAAGATTAGCGACTGACGGTCGACATTCACCGTCGAGTCCAATTGACTCCAAAACACCACAAGACTTACGGTCAAACAGACCAGTCCCATTAAAACACCGCGATATTTTCGCGCTTTAGCGTACCGACGCGGCGCTAGGTTTATATCCATACATTATTCACTCTTCATAAAAGTTCGACATCAAAAGTGATATCGAGTGACTGCAGAGCGAGAAACGTACCAAATTTAAAAGCCATATATTTCAGAAACTTAAAATAAGCCGTAATATTTACATGTCTCACATTCGAAAATATCGCGTGTCAATTCCGTAATTGCAACGGCGTAATATCTGAGTTATGCATAAGTCGCTGCACACACTCGCCACTTGGGTTTAGCTTCTTTTTATTTTGTTGATAATCAATCGAATTTCTGACATAAAGTAGAGGTCGTTTATCATCTTGAAGGAACTATTTTTATGATGAAAAGCTTGGTACTACTCCCTATATTTTTTCTTTTAAGTGCTTGTAATATCTCAAAAGAAGTACCTGAAACAACCATGCCTCACGTCAACACACTCTTTAGTGAAAATACATTTCTACCTCAACCAACAATTGAAGAGTCTGAAATATTCTTGCTGTCAGAACAAGAACAACAGAAGTTTATGGCCTACTTTAATGAAGAAGTAAATCGAGGGATAAGGGCTGATAAGGCAGTCTTTAACTATCTTGAACAACGCTTAGACCAGTTCACTTATGACGGCGAAACATTAACAGCGCAGGAGTCTTTAACACGAAATGAGGGAAACTGCATTTCACTGGCGATATTAACCCAAGCCTATGCCAATTTAGCGCAAGTAGAGACAACCTTTAGAGAAGTTGGAACTATTCCGGTCTTTCGCAAAGACAATAACACCATCCTAATTTCAAATCACTTCCGCACTAAGTTATTAGCACCTAAAGTAACTACTTCTCCAAACGAATTTGAGATTATCCGCGCAGGTACTGTCGTTGATTACTTTCCAGCCCAAGACAGCTTTTTCATAGATACGGCAAGTTATCAGGATTTAGTTGCTAAATATTATGCCAATAAATCCGTTGATGCTTTGCTGGATGAGCAGTTTGATAAAAGCTACAGCTTATTAACAAAAGCACTTAATTATACCCCTTATGACCCTGAGCTTATTAACATTGCCGCCGTTTTACATCGCCGAACAGGTCAACAAGCCCAAGCATTAGAGATTTTTGGATACGCAAAAACGCATCAACTTATTAGTCAAAATTTACTGGCAAATTATCTATCACTGGCAAAAAAACAAGCAGACCATGTACTTGTTGAGTATCTAGAAGCAAGTTTAGATAGCAGCGCTACAACTCCCTTTGACAAAATTCAGCTGGCGCAACGCTCTGCAAAAAAAGGCAAATATAACAAAGCAATAAAAGAGCTTAAAGATGTCATCATTGAAGCCCCCTACATTCCTGAGCCCTATTTCGAACTTGCGCGTATTTATTATGCGAAAGGCGAAATCGAAATGACTGAACGTTTACTCGCATTGGCGGTTGAAAAGTCTTCCGATCCTGAAAAGCGCGCACTTTTTCAAGCTAAACGAGATGCGATCCCAAGCAACAAGTAAAAACACACACAATAAAAATATTTGATTATCATTTTCTTTACAATTGGGTTTTATAGGATTATTTTGTTTTGTGGATGTTTAATTTTTATTCAACACCACACTAACAAGGAACATAAATGAAAACTCGTTATTTACTATCAGCGCTCGCGCTCGCATCCGCGAGCAGCGTTGCGCAAACAACTGCGCTCACCGAAGCACAAATGATGCAATACACCAGCAAAACAAGCATGGCTACCATTGGTAAACGTGCTGAATTAAATTTAGAAATTCAGCCTCAAGCCATCGCGACATTCTCTGGTGACAATGCAACTCAAGTTATCACCCAAAAAGTCTCCCACCCTAATGCGAGCTATTTAAAGCTACATTTTAAAAACATTAGCTTAGCGGGCGGTGGCAAATTGGTGGTCCGTTCAGAGGATGGCAGTGAGCGCTATGAATACACTGAACAAAATATGCGTGCGGCAACACTCAGTCAAGGCGATGATGGTGTCACTAGTTTCTCTGCCATGTCTATTTCTGCGGACACCGCAGTTGTAGAGTACACACCTGGCACTCAGAACACAGTAAGTCAAAACGCCATCATCGATTACTATGACCATGGTATTGAAAATGAACTACACATGGCGCCCGCAGCGGACGTAGGGATCAGCTCTACCTGTGGTGCGATGGAAAGAAAGGACGTCCAGTGCTGGGCAAGCAGTCACTCTACTGAATTTGAGCGTAGCCGCCCTGTTGCACGCCTGCTGATGAATGGTAGTGGATTGTGCACAGGCTGGCGTGTTGGCCCAGATAACCGCATGTTTACCAACAACCACTGTGTAGAAAGTGCGTCAGAGTTATCCAACACTGAGGTTTGGTTTAACTATCAACATACGTCGTGTAATGGCTCGACACTTGAGACCGTGGTGAAAGTAACAGGTAAAGACTTTCTATCAACAGACTATACCCTTGATTATACGTTATTCACGATTAACGATTTCGCCAAAGCTCAACCATTTGGTTACTTTGGCTTAGATGTGCGCAATGCGACACAAGGTGAGCGCATCTATATCCCTCAACACGGTTCGGGTAATCCGAAAGAGCTGTCTATTGAGTCAGATCGCGACACCGATGGCTTATGTTCAGTTAATAATGCCAATGCCAATGGCAGAGGGACTGGTACAGATCTAGGTTACTACTGTGACACCATAGGTGGTTCTTCTGGCTCACCTGTCCTAGCGGCGTCAAGTAATAAGGTCATCGCGCTACATCACTTGGGCGGCTGCCATAACAAGGGGGCAAAAGTCAGCTTGATTTGGCCAAAAGTGGCATCACACTTCAATAACCAAATCCCTGATGGCGACAACAATAGCGACCCTATGCCTGTTGCTGACTTCTCGCTCAGCTGTAATGCGCTAAGTTGTAGTTTTGATGGCAGTGCGTCAAGTTCTCCAAATGGTGCAATTAGCCAATACGAGTGGAGCTATGGCGACGCTTCAAGCAATGGTTTTGGTGCTACTGTCAACCACAACTATGCTTCCTATGGCGTGTACAATGTCTCGTTAACGGTAACAGATACAAGTGGCGCATCAGCCACAACATCAAAACAGGTCACATTGGTAGACCCTAATAACGACCCTGCGAAACTCATCAATGGGGTTGCCAAAGAGGGGTTGAGTGGTGCGCGATCTGATACTGCATTCTATTACCTCGACCTACCAGCCGGTGCATCTAATGTAACGGTGAGTATTTCTGGCGGCTCTGGTGATGCCGATCTGTATGTACGAAAAGGTGACAAACCGACCACATCAACTTATGACTGCCGCCCTTATCGCTGGGGTAATAGTGAAACATGTAACATCACAGGTGGCGCAGGTAAATACTGGATTATGTTGCGTGGATATAGCGCATATTCTGGCGTAAAACTTATTGCCAGCTACACTGAATAAGTCAATTAGTTCTAACAAACCAACCAATTGTTAAGGCGGACGTCAGTCCGCCTTTTTATGCCGCATGAGTAGCTTACATAGCATGCCAGAGACCAAACCAGGCGCGCCATTCATCTTCAAATTCATCACTGACCACTCGACTGAGCCCGATATCCAAACGCAAGTTAGATACCCCTGCAGGTGCAAACTGTGCCGCTGAGCCCAACACCTTTCGACTCAGATCAAGTTGCCACTTAGCACCCCAACTTTGTGCGATGAATTCGCTATCTAAACGATGACGCTTGATAAACAAACGTGGCATCCCAAGCTTCCAGCTAGTGGCAAATTCATACCCTAAATAATGTTGCCCTGTGGCAAAGAAATAAGGTAATTCGGCACTTTGTACTATCGCGGCGCCAATACCATTATAAATACTGTTCACATCATACCCTCCAAGCTGTAACGCCGCAGAGGTTCGATATCGATTGCTGGACTTCAAAAAAAAGGGCCACTCCCAGAGCTTGGCATACCCCCCTAGTGTAAATCGATGTCCTTGGTTTTCTCCCCAAATATGAGCCGCATCCATACTCAACCCAAATGCGAAAGATTGCCGGTCATACCTATATGAAAGCTGGCTACCGAGCCAATAGCTGTGGTGCAAGCTGGATGCGTGTTTCTCAGCATGCCAACCGAGACTGGGTTGCCAGTGCCATTTATCGCCTTCTCTTAAAGTAGTGAGCTCAAGGGTATTTGACCAGCCGTCAAAATGCGCTTGATCTGTCATCCGTTCATCAGCTTGTTTGTCGGGATTTAAATCAAAAACCCGCAGCGCGTTATGGATTTGAATATTGTCAGTAGAGTATTGTAGATCAGCATAAACTCCTCTTAAGAAGTCGTTGCTGGGACTCGCATTCACACCCAGTTGCCAGCGGTACTTTTTCAGTATATCTGAACCCGCCATGCCAACCCCTAAGCTGTATTCACTTGCTGAAGCACCATGCGCCGCTAGCGTCACAGCCCAATCCTGATCTAAAGCTTGATAAGGCTCGATAGGAAACTCACCCACTGATCGCACTTTATCAGACTTAACTGCGCTGTTCGGTGTTTGAGTTGTTTCAATTGGAGGCCGCTGCGGCGACACGGACAGTGCAGAAAGCTTGGTACCATAGGCTGTGCTCTCTAAAAATAATAGCTGCTCTTCCAGGTAGCCGACGACTTCTTCATATACATGATATCCAGCACTGAGCTGACGCAAAATTCGCTCAGATAAATCATACTGGTAGACACCTAAGCCGCCCTGGCGTCCAGCAATAAAGTACAGCGTATTCAAGTCATGATGCCACTTTGGTGCCGTAACATATTGCGTATTTTTAGGAAGCGGGACTATTGTAGCTTGCTTATGCGGCGCATCAACAGATGTAATATGCACCTGCCACCCCAGCTCTGGCGTTTGCTTCATAAACGCTAGTTGGCGTCCAGCACTATCCACTACCGGATAATCAAATACGGTGTCCAATTTACTTTCAAATAGGCGGGTCACTTCCTGTGTCTGTAAATTAAAGCGAACCAATTGTGAGAACCCATTTAAGACTCGCTCAGCAATGACCTCTGTTTGATTGACGATGGTAAAACGGCGCACCCCCAAATCATGGGATACACGTTCCGCGTGATCACTTGAAATATGCCAGCGATATAAATCGTTGATAAGGCTGCCTGATTGGCTTTTATTTCTTACTACAAAATAAAGCGTTTCTTCGTCTAGCCATTGTGGATAGGAGACACCTGAGAAATTAATAGGCGTATAAGCTGCCAATACTTCGTGTAAAAATGATTCTGGTTGCTTATCGGGGATGTCGTTGGGGTCACGCTCTAACAGCGCAGCTTGGCGCTGTGTAAACTTAGCCATTGCTACGTCATTCTTCTCACTGGCATACACTTTTAAGCGTGTATTACCCTGTTTATCCGTTTCAACCACAACAAACTTACGCAGGCTTGGCGATAGCTGAACATCACGAGCGGCAAAAGAGAAACGCATAAATTCATCACTCGCAACGGGTTCCATCTGCTGTTCTTCTTGCATTGCTTGGTAGGTAAACTCAGCAATAAAACGACGGTACAACTTTTGTGCAGTTTGGCCAAACACACCGCTGAACGCAGACTCAAAACTACGAGGTTCAACTGCCACAACTCGAGTCCACACGGCGTCCAACGTTTTTTGACCATAACCCGCCTCTAACCAAGCCAAAAATCGAGATCCGAGTAAATATGCCATTGCGCTGGCGCGATAACTTCCATCACCAAAATTCAAAGCGGCATAGGGTAACAAAGCCCCCTCGCGAGCAAACACTCGCAGTAATGCTTCACTGTAATTATCAAACAGCCGACCTTTACCAGTCAATTTAGATTCTTGCAATGTGGCATACCCCTCTGCGACCCAACGCGGCAATGCAGCGGTAGCCAAATCATAGCCGTCATTTAAATCCCGCAGCCACTGCTTGTAACTATGCCTACTAGGTTGAGATAAATGCACTAAGTGAATGTATTCATGCAGCACTAATAACTCTAACCAACTTTGGTGATGGGCGATTTCCATGTCTGATTGCGGCGGCGTAACATACAGCACCATAAAAGGACTATCTGAACTGGGCAGCGCATACCCATTAGGTAAATTGAAGGGATCTAAGATGATTGCATCGGTTATAACATGGAGTGCACGGGATTGTTGCGCCAGCACATCTGAACGTACTTTCTCTAATTCAGATGCCGTGGCTTGAGCCCATATTTGATGCTGGGGTTGAAAGTGTACCTTAAAATGTGGCGTAGAAATGGTTTGCCATTCACTGCCATGTGCCACAAACGGGCTCAGCCAAAGCCCAGCCACAAACCACAGTAGCATGCATTTTTGCATTGATTATCCCTTGCACGATTATCTCACTTATCAACAGTAAGCCAATTTTCACACTCACGAAAGGGTTAATCGTGACGAGCCATCGCTCCTAGAGAAGTAAACAGCGTTAAAATAGCACCAACTACGACAAATGCCACCATGGAAAATAAGACACTTAAGCCAAGTGTAAACTTCGCCACGGCCATGGCTGCCGCGACACTCCACACACTTAAGCGGCTTAGCCAAAGCTTGGTATGACTGGGTAGTTGTATGTTCTTAAGAACAAAAGTCATGAATAGAAAAGCTAAAAACGGATACAACACTAACATAATGCACTCCTCGCAGCGTTAGCCAAGTCATTGTGTGGTGCATGCACTATGCACAACCACTCTGAGTTAGGAATTGAATTATATAGTAATGAGAATTATTATCAATTGGGCAGTGCGATTTTTATTTCTGCTCCGTGTAAACCATTGCTTACTGAAAAGCTTCCACCATGCTGCTCGACTATTTGCCGGCTTAACGTAATACCAATTCCCTGACCACTCGACTTGGTTGAATAAAAAGGCGTCATAGCATTGTCTATATTCACAAACCCTCCTCCTTGATCAGCTATAGAAATTACGATGTGTGCTGCCTGATAAACCGCACTAAGCTGCACTAAACGCCCCGTAGGATGCTGCGTTAAATTCGCCTCAAAAGCATTTTTAAGGAGGTTGATCAATGCTTGTTCAAGTAACTGAGGATCGCAATAGCAATGACGCACAGAGCAGTCCAAGTCGATATGTTGATCATCATACATTTCACTGCATAGCTTTTTGATGGACATCAATAAATCGTATAACACCACTTTTTCTCGACGTAAATCTAGCGGTTTAGCGATTTGATTATAGCGGGAAACAAACTGCTGGATGTGGGCGCTACGCTGTTCGATAACAGTCAACGCATTATGATCCCGAGGCTGTGTTACTTTCGCTTTCAGGCTTTGTGCCAAGGAGCTGATTGGCGACAACGAGTTATGTATTTCGTGACCTATGACTCTGAGCAGTCGTTGCCAAGCAGCTAATTCTTGATGCCTTAGTGCTTTACGAATATCGGTTGCAATGATCAAATGATGGCGTTGTCCTTCGTCAAAAAATTCACTGCTGTTTAAGGTCCAGTTGTTACGTAATGTATTGCGGATAAAGCTCCACTCTCCTTGCTTATTCACCAATTCTAACTGCGCACTTGTGCGCCCCTTGGCACTCTGCCAAGGTATATGATAAATCAGCTCAAAAGCAGGATTTGCATAACTGAGTTGATCATTCTCATCGAATATCCAAATCGGGCTAGGTAATTTATCGATTAATTGGTAAACAACGAACAGCTGGCGATTGTATTTCGCTTTATCTCGATGTAACTGCTCACTGAGCGCGACTAAGCGACTTTCAAACTCAGCCACTTCACCGGACAAAAAGTGCGGCTTGAGCTGATGGTTAAAATCGCTTTGTTGCATTGCTTCAAGTTGCATATTCGCGCGTTTAAATACGCCTACAATGCGCTTTTTCAGCCAACGCGAAATAGCTTGTAACGCCAAAAAAGCTGCGGAGCTAAGTGTCACTGCAATATAAGGTGAAGACAGCACAAAATTTACCATTACAAACAACAGCATGACAACAAAGCTATTCAGCACCAGCATATAGAGCTGTATTTCACGCTCTAAATTAGCTTTCATTTTTTAGCCCGTATTTATCGAGCCTTCTGTATAGCGAGGATTTACTGATACCTAAACGTTTAGCAGAACTATCCACCACACCGTTTTCCTCAGACAAGACCTTTGAAATGGCGGCCTTTTCTATATCTGCGAGTGTTTGTTGCTGTGAGTTTAAAGCATCATGATGTGTTGAATGTCCAGCGACTGGCCTTGCCAAGCGCAGCTGGCAATCATGTAACTCGATTTGGTCACCTTCACTCATTAGTAACGCACGTTCCATGACATGGCTGAGTTCGCGAATATTGCCAGGCCATGGGTAGCGCAGTAATGCCGCCACCACTTCTTGACTGAATGGCTTCGCTATCATCTGGTATCTAATCGCGTGGCGTTCCAACAGGTACTGTGCAAAAGGTGCAATATCTTCTTTTCGCTGTCGCAGAGGAGGAAGCTCAAAAACAAAGGTGTTAATGCGATACAGTAAGTCATTGCGAAATGCACCTTGTTCAACCAGTGCATTAAGATTGGCATTCGTCGCACAAATGACACGTACGTCACTTCGCAACGTTTCGCTGCTACCGAGTACTTCATATTCTCCTGACTCTAATACGCGCAAAAGTTTGGCTTGCAAAGGCAAAGATAGCGTTGCGATTTCATCCAAGAACAATGTCCCGCCATCGGCGATCGTAAACCGACCATCTCGAGTGGCTTTCGCATCCGTAAACGCCCCTTTCACATGGCCGAATAGCTCACTTTCGAACAGGCTAGCGGATAACGCGCCCACGTTAACACTTACCAAAGGCCCGCTTGCCCTAAGAGACTGCGAATGTAAGCCTTCTACCACATGGCTTTTGCCCACACCACTTTCTCCACACAGTAGTATGGTCGCATCGGTTTTCGCTATCCGAGCTAATTTAGCCTCGAAAGATCGCATTATCGGCGACTGCCAATCATACGTACGCTGATTCTCAACCGTACTAGACATCTCAGCTTGGCAGTCTGCTAAGCGTGATCCTTGGCGCTGGCTTAGCGTTTGCTGCTGTTGAATTGAGGCGAGTAATTCTTCGTTTTGCCAAGGTTTTTCAATAAAATCACAGGCCCCCAATTGCAGCGCCTGCACAGCTAACGAGACACTACCCCAACCTGTCAAGCAAATAACTGCGGGGGGCTTAGACCGAGTATGTAACCAGCTTAAAAAGCTCAGACCTTCGTCACCAGAGGTAGTATCCCGCGTGAAATTCATATCGAGTAAAATAAGTGATATCGCTTTTACACTCAGTAATTGTTTAGCAATATCGGGGGATTCGGCTTCAATGACATCAAAGCCCTGATCTTCTAAGAAGTAAGCGATGCTGAGTCGTACTTCTACGTTGTCGTCAATGATCAATATGGTCATCGTTAATACTGCGTATCCCAACCTTTAAATATCGCTAGGATACGCCAATCAACTAGATTCTAAAAGGTTACAGCCAGCGAACTTTTGTCGTCAGGGTGTGGCTTTGACCCGGCTCAACCGTTGCGATGTCTTCTAATACATTAGCAGCTTCCAAACACAACATGCCCAAGTACTCTTCGTCTTGGAAGTTACTCAAGCGCTTAGACTTTTCGATCCACGGGTTCCACAGAACACAAGAAGCGGAGTTTTCTCGCGACACTTCAATAATGCCATCAGGCGTGCGAATTGTTTGTACCGGTGTCGCTTGTGTGTACACCATATCGGTTTCACGGGCAAACTCAACGATGCTATCCTGCTTAAACGGACCCTCTCCAAACTCGATATATTGTGCGCCCTGAAGTCCATCGACTTGCGTTACCTTAATGTCTGACGTAGGCAGGTAAGTGTGTAAGGCTTGAGTCAGTGAAAATGGCTCGCTGCCTAGGTTAGTGTTAGTCAACCTCACCTCTACAGAATCATTCAGTATAAACTCAACTTCTAATCTAGACTCGTGAGGCCAATATGTCTTGTCCACCTGAACCATAGGTAAAGACAAAGAAATTCTGACTTCTTGTGCCGTTTCGATGACTTTCTCTGCTCGCCAAACGACCTTTCTAGCGACACCATGCGCTGGCCAGTCTGGGTTTTCATGCGTGCCAAACCAAGGCCAGCAAATAGGAATCCCCCCTCTGAATGATGTTCCCTCTTGATAATCTTCATCAGCAGACACCCACATCAAATCAGCTTTACCAGTCGGAATAAACTCCGTAAGTTGCGCCCCCTGAAGAAAAATCTTTGCTTGGCATAATGGACTATTTACCTCAAAATACTCTAGTCCAGTCTCGGTTCTTGCTAATTTTACCGATTCGGAAAATTCCATGATCCACCTATCAATTGTCTCTAACTATCCTTACATTACCGAGCCACTTTCACCGAGTAAACCACAATTACACACTATGAATGATCTTCAACAATTTTGTTCAAAATAGCGGCATTTTTTACATTTTTATGCACTCAAACTTTGAATTTACCAACCAATTCTGTGAGTTGATGCGACAAGCCCGTCATTTTCTCCCCATTGTCACAAGTATCACTGGCAATCGCGCTGACACTATCTGCGGCATTTTTAATCTCTACTACATTGCGATTGATGTCTTCCGCAACATGCTGCTGCTCTTCTGCCGCCGTAGCAATTTGGGTATTTAAATCACTGATATTCTGAATCGATTGTGTTATCTCAATAAATTGATTTTGGGCAGAATGCGTTAGCTCGACGGTTTTTTCTGTTCTGGTTAAACTGTTTTTCATATCGCTCGACACCCCCTCTGTCATTTTGCGTAGCTTGTCTAATTGGGAGGCGATTTCTTCTGTTGATTCTGAGGTGCGTTGTGACAAAGCCCGTACTTCATCGGCCACGACCGCAAAGCCTCTGCCGTGCTCCCCTGCTCTGGCTGCCTCAATGGCCGCATTCAGTGCCAATAAGTTAGTTTGCTCAGCTATCCCACGGATCACACTCAATATCGACATAATGTTTTCGCTTTCACTGTCGAGTTTTGTGATGTCTGTCGTAGCGCGATTAATCACATCGGACAGATCCGCCACACTATGAACCGTTTCTGTGATCACGGTTTGGCCAAGTTCAGACGCATGCTGCGTTTGCGTAGCAAGTTCTGCAGCATTGGCGCAACTAGACGCAACTTCATTAGCTGTGGCTGCCATTTGGTTAATTGCCGTCGCAGCCATCTCTAATGCTTGTTGCTGTGAGCTTGTGGAGCCCGTTAATTCATCGGCTTGTCCTGCCGTTGCCAGCGCTGTTTGATTGACCTGTTGAGCACAGTGATTTATTTGCTGTACCAATTGCGCTATCAGATTGAGAAATTGGTTAAAGCTCTCTGCTAGCCTGCCCGTTTCATCTTGGGTATTCACGTCTAGTCGCTTGGTTAAGTCCCCGCCACCTTGAGATATCGCCGTCAAGCCATCACTCACATTCACAATGGGTCCTGAAAGTAAGCCCGCAATATATGTTGCCAACACAATGAAAACAGCCACTAAAACAAGACTAATCACAATGAGTGTCCACATCATATTATTGGCCGTACTCATCACTTCTTGTTGCTCCACAAAGGCAATAAACTTCCAGCCCAGTGTTTTTGAAGTATAAATATTTGAGAAGTATTCAGTGCCATCTATGGTAATTTCAAACAATCCATCGGGGCTGCGGTTAAGTTCACGATACAAGCCATTTTCTACTTCGTCGATGTGTTTAAAGGTGTAATCAGGGTGCTTTGCATTTACCAAAATCGTGCCGGTATCTTCTTCCAGCATCAAATAACCGGTTTCACCTAATTTGATGCTTTTAATAATATCGGTTAAGCCCTTTAAAGAGACATCCATGCCCTGAACGCCCACAAACTGGCCATTAGATTTCACCGCTTTTACCGTTGAAATGATAGCCGTATCATCGGGTTCCCAATAGTAGGCGTCAGTAAGCGATGTTTGTCCATTTGCGCGCTTGCCTGTGGTGTACCAAGGCCTTACACGGGGATCATATTGTGCACTCACCTGCCCTTTAGGCCACTGAATATATCCCCCTTCAGGGTTGCCAAAGTAGATGTATGAAATGCCCGGATGGGATCGGCCAAACTGATTATATAAATCAAAGAGTCGCTGCTCCACGGCTGTGCCTGTATCGGGTGTCATTTGTTTTGCACTGGGGTTATCAATGTATACGGAAACATTAGTACCGCCATTTTGCACATCCGGGTGGCCGGATAGGTAAGTGACATTCTTCGCCACTTCATCAAAAAACATGCTGATCCCATTGTCTATTTGCTGCGCCTCTCGGCTACTCATTTCAACAAATTTATCAATGGCAAGCTGTCGAGTTTGACTGATCACAATGGCGGCAATAATGACGAGCGGGACAACAATGGCAGTGATGAATGCGAGGCGTAACTTTTGCGAAATATTCATAGCGAAAACTTCCTGTGAGCATTCAAAAAATATAGTTGTAGATCCTCAACTATACAAAAAGATTAAAAATTTTCAGTGGGCTCAGCGCTTAATCCCACTGTGCAAACTAATCAATAGTCAACTACGCTTAGGAGCAATAGCCACTGTTATATGGATGTCCTCCCATGCCGCTTAATCCCAAAGCATGTCTTGTCATCGCACTTGTACTGCAAGCGGGTGCTACGCCTGCTTTAGCCTCAGATGAAGAGCTGGCAGAGCTCAAACAGCAGCTGCTCAAGTTACAACAGCGGATCACCCAGCTTGAGAAAACCAAGCAAGCTGAGGCTAAACAAAAAGCTAAGGCTAAAGAACAGGCCTCTAAACCAAGCATCAAAGTCGGCGGTGCAGTGCGCACAAACTTCAGTCATACGTCATACGACGATGACAATAAAAATCGAGGTGGCGATTTTGAGTTAGATGTATTTCGTATAAATTTTTCAGGCAACATTGGCGGCTTTGGCTTAAATGCCGAGTGGCGGTATTTCGATTATATGACTGCTGTAAAGTATGCCTACCTCTATTATGACTTTGCTCAAGACTGGCAAGCGCAAGTTGGTTTAACCAAAGTGCCATTCGGTAACTGGCCATATAATTCCCATAGTTGGTTCTTTGGCACAACCTATTATGTTGGGCTTGAAGACGACCATGACATGGGTGTGCTATTCAAACGTAAACTTGCAGATAACTGGCAACTCGATCTCGGTTTCTTTAAAAACGATGAACTAGGCGGTGTAGATGGATATGTAGAAGATCGCAGCGACCGCTACTCTTATGACATTGTTGGCTTTAGAGCCCCCACAGATGGTATCTATGACGACCCCACACAGCCACTTGGTGAATACAATACCTTTTCTGGGCGCTATGGTTATCACTTCAAGCACAGCGGCGGTACCACCGAGTTAGGCGTTTCGGGTTTAATGGGGGACTTGCATAATGGGGTTTCAAAAGCGGGAGATTACCAAGCCTGGGCGGTACATTTAAACGCCAATATCGGACCGTGGAATTTACAACTACAACACGGCGAATATGACTATAACATCGCCAATGTCGATCGCATTGCAGTGGGCGCTTACGCGTTTTATGACTCAATCGCGGCGCAAGCGACCATGTCCAATATGAATATTGCTTATAGCATGAAAGTAAAATTGGGCCCAATTAACTCTCTGCAGTTTTATAACGATTTTGGCATTATCTATGACAAATCGGACAACAGCAGTGATACTTGGATGAATGTGACTGGAGTGTCTATGTCTGCGGGCGCTTTCTTTTCTTATTTAGACTTTGTCAATGCGAAAAACCAGCCATTCGTCGGTGGCTCAATTGCAGGTGACAGCGACGATACTGAGCGCCGTTTTAACTTGAACTTTGGTTACTACTTTTAAACACCTGATACCGAGCAGGACAAGAGACGAAATTTATTCACTAAAGTGCGACTTTTTTTCCGTCATGAGGATATTTGTTTCTGAGTTGCACTTTATTTACAATAAAAATATCAACCACATGTTTTTTATAATTAATTTTGTAAAGCTAGTTTAATTAAAGTGCCCTTGGATGGTTCCAAACCATAACAAATATTACGCAACAATCTGACATTTTATTATGCCTGTTACCACATAGATACAAGCCACTTACAAGCCGACAAAAGATGCAAACTTCCCCAATTTGCACACATATATTTTGTACGTTAGGCTTGCGCCTTTGTTAAACCTCATCCCTCGGATTATCTAACCCATGTCAAGAAGTTCCAGACATACTTTAGCCCTGTGCAGCACACTTTTGATGGTTCCAACCGTCGCATTATCAAACACCGATGAGCTCTCTGAATTGAAGCAGCAACTTGCTATGTTGCAGCAAAAAATTGAAAAAATCGAACAACAACACACAGAGCAAGCAGAATCCGATCCGGGTATCAAAGTGGGTGGTGCAATTCGCGTAAACTACTCAACCAACTCCTATGATGAAGATGCTAAAAACCGAGGCGGAGATTTTGATTTTGATGTATTTCGCTTTAACTTTTCAGGCGAAGTTGCAGACATCGGGCTAAATGCCGAAATTCGTTTCTTCGATTATATGAGTGTCGTTAAATATGCCTATCTCGATTATGATGTGACATCACAGTGGCAAGCACAACTCGGGTTAACCCAAGTGCCATTTGGCAATGACCCGTACAACTCACATAGCTTCTTTATGAGCCCCAACTATTTTGTCGGTTTAGAAGATGATTATGATATGGGCCTAGTGATGAAGCGTAAAGTTGCCGACAACTGGCAACTGGATCTGGGTTTTTTCAAAAATGATGAGCTTGGCGGGATTGATGGGTATGTAGAAGACCGCAAAGACCGCTATTCAATCGATATTGTCGGTATCAGAGATGCAAACGAAGGGCTCTATGATGCACCTAAAGCTCAACTAGCTGAGCAAAATACCTTTGTTGCGCGCTACCATTACCATCTAGAACATTTTGCTGGCTCAACCGCACTGGGCATGTCAGTACTGAGTGGTGGACTGCATGACGGCCAATACAGTGCAGGTGATTACCAAGCTTGGGCACTGCATATGAACAGCCAATTCGGAAACTGGCACTTGCAGCTACAGCACGGTAAATATGATTACCAGCTAGATAATATAGATAGAATAGCAATTGCTGCGAACGCAACTTACGACACCATGCCGACTGAGGCCACGATGTCGAGTGCCAATATCGCCTATAACTGGTCCGTCAATTATGGTCCCGTTACACATCTACAGCTATATAACGATTTTGGTACCATCTACAATAAGTCAGATAATTCTGCAAACACTTGGATGAATGTGACTGGCGTCGCTGTTACCGCAGGCCCCATTTTCTCATACATTGACCTTGTTCACGCGAAAAACCAACCATTTGTAGGGGGGACTATCTCTGGACAAAGTGAAGATGTTGAGCGCCGCTTCAATATCAACATTGGCTACTACTTCTAGCCCTTCATATTGTCATGCAAATTCTCCATATTTGCATGACATTCCACACCCAGCTTGTTATATCGGAATAAATTACTGCGCTTTTCGTCTATAATGGAGAAGCAACTGCTGTTAAAATAACATGTGTTCGATTTTGTATTATTCGTATGTTTAAGCGAGTGATCAGACTTCCGCAGGTGCACAGGTCACTTTTTAACACAGGAGAAACAGCCCAGTATGAAAAAGCTCTTCAATCGCTGTTTCTGGTTACATGCTGCGGGCATCATTTTTGTAGGCTTAGGTTTTATCGGTATGGCGCTGCCCGTTATGCCCACAACCATCTTTTTTATTCTTGCACTCGCTTGCTTCTCCCGTTCATCACCAAAGTTTGAAAACTGGCTACTGACTCATCCCAAATTTGGCCCTTCACTTATCGCTTGGCGAGAACATCAAGTTGTACCACCCAAAGGCAAATGGGGAGCCGGTATTGGCATGCTCATTGGCTATATTTTATTGTGCTTAAGCCAAGCCCCTTGGTATGTTCTGGTGATCGTGGCCATTATCGAAGTTTCTGTACTAGCTTACCTACTCACACGTCCTTCACAGCCACCGGTCACCAACACTTAAATTTAGCGCACGATACCTGCACTCGAATATGGGGTGAGCGCTTCCATAAATGCCACCAGCGCTTGTCGCTCTTTTTGAGTTAAAGAAAGCGGTTGCAGCAAAGGCGAAGTAATTGGTGCGAGTGGATCTTCAGGATCTCCACTAAAACGAAAGCCCCCCGCGTTATAGATTGCCATCACGCCTTCCATGTCTGCTAACAGCCCATTATGCATCCAAGGTTTGCTATTCATAACACCGCGCAAACTAGGCGTTTTAAACTTCCCTACATCACTTGCTTTGCCCGTTACCAAATAGCGCCCTAAATCTTCATACTCGCGCTTATAGTAGGTCAACCCAATATTGTGAAAGCCATTGTCACTAAGCAATGGACCATTGTGGCAGTTCATACATCGAGCTTTAGTTCTAAAAAGGTGCAACCCCCATAACGCTTGATCGCTGAGCTTTTGACTATAGGCCTTTTGCATACGCGGGTTTGCTTGCGTTTTTGCCAGTAAAAAGTAATCAAAATCAGAACGTCGTGACACAATCGTGCGCTGGTATGTCGCCAATGCCTTTGCCACGTGCTCAGCGTTAATTGGTGTCGTATTAAAAGCATGCTTAAATGCTGACACATAATCTGGATCGTCATTCAGTCTTGCAACCATTTCTGGCAATGTGAAGTTCATTTCTAGCGGGTCTTGAATAGGCATGAGCGCTTGTTGCTCAAGGCTGTTTGCGCGTCCATCCCAAAATAGCGTATGCCAAAACGCCGCATTCTCAATACTGGGGGCATTGCGCTTGCCCGTTTGCCTGTTGTGACCAAACGAGACGGTTCTGCCATCAGCCCAGCCAAGGTCGCGATCATGACAGCTCGCACAGGCAATCTGCCCAGAGCGAGATAGCTTGGGGTCAAGAAAAAGTCGTCGTCCTAACTTGGCTTTGTCACGACTAAACGGGTTCGACTCAGGATGAACAACGCTTGGTAAAAGACCCAATTCACGGTGCTCAACACCTTCACTGAGCTCTGGTTTTGGCCAGTTTGTGGGCGCTTGGTGATACCAGTCTCGCAACGTTTTAAAGTCTACGTCAGCAAATACGGCTGGAGAAACAACCAAACAAAAAGTAATTAGAAAAACTTGATACATAGGTGACTTAGTAGTGATAGCGGTGCGCTAAAATAAGCACACCGCGAAGGCTTGTATAAATTGCGTTACTTGACGCTCAGCGCTCTAGGCTCTGCGGCCAATAGTTTTTGCGCTTCTAATTGTTCAATGGCATGTTTGCTTACTTCAAGGCATACGGCCGTATCTTCTTTTCTCGCTTCGCTTAATTGGCTACCCAACTCGCCAAAACGTTCGAATTTAATTGCATGAACATCTTCACTTGGTTGATAACAAAGCTGTGCGATAACTGCCACGCCTAACATTGAAATGGACATATTTTTTCCTCTAAATATCTAGTTTCACCCCTAACCAAAAGCGTCTGCCAACTTCAATACCGGTCGACAAGGGCGCAATGATATAGGTACGTTGATTAAATAGGTTTTCAATCTCCAAACTGAGACTAAGTTGATACTGCTGAGTATTTAGCAACATATACTTGATGTTGCTATTGACCGTCGTGACGCTGGGCCGGCGTCGTTCAAAGTAAACCGGATAGGCTTTTTGAGCCGGGCTGCAAGTATCACAAATACTATTAGCTTGGCTTGCGTTACGCGTATACGACGCCTTGTACATAACATCTTGTGCAGCGCTATAGCGTGCCATCATAGATATCTGCCAATTGCCAAAGTGACCACCCCAACTGATATTGGCGATAATTGGACGATTAAAGTCTTGCTTTTGCAGCTCCAAATCATTGAGGCTCATTAAGTGGTAAACAGTTTCAACTTCCTCTTTGGCAGTCACTCTTTCTACCGCTAAAAAAGCCAATTCATCACTATCAAAGGCGTCATTGGCCACTTTTTTTTCGCCACCTACGGACAGGGTTGGATCTCCATCAAAAGAAACCGGGTCGATTTCATTACTGACTTTAGACAAGTTAATTTCTATGTGTTGGTTATCATATCTGGCCATCCATGATGCACTCAGTCTTTTATAGCGATACGCGCCCTCGTTGCCAGCAAATAACGTCGCTTGACCTACTTCATTATGGCCTTGTATACGGTTAATTCCATCTCGGCCAAAGCGATTAAGCCACTTCAGTTCCAACGTGCCACCTAATAACTGGTGGCGATAAGCTAGTGCCAACTCATCTGTATACGGTGTTCGAATGCTGCCATATTGATAAACAAAGCCCCGTGACACTTTCGAGGGCAACCACTGCGACAAACGACCATTCTGTAAATGTCTTACCTCAAAATGGCTAGGCTGCTTTGCTTCATTGAGCTTGTAATCTAACTGATCTTGGCTGTAATACCGGTTAGCACCAAAGACCCACTGCCCTTGATCAGAAAATACCGACCAATTACCACGAAAACGCGGCGCAAAGTTGTGGTTTTTAACAAAGTCGTTGTAATCATAACGGCCACCGACAGTGATTGTTAAATCTCGCCATTGCCACTGGCCTTCCGCATATGCGCTGAGATTATTAATTCGCGCACTGGCATCACCCTTGGGGTTCAACTCTCTATACGCGAAAAATTGCCCACTCTGCATTACATTATTGCTCAGTAGCAGTATATCCTCAGGCTGCGTTAAATCGAGCTTACGGCCCAATTGCGCTTCAAGTTGAGATACAGGAACCCTGTATTGCGTTTCAACACAATCAATGGTGTAGCCAGAACAATTTACTTCAGGGCGCACCACTGCACCATTGTATATAATGGCTTCTTCGAGGCGGTTAAACTGTGCAAATTGCTGCTTAAGTTCAAAGCCAAGTTGCCAACTCAATGCACTGCCAAGTACGGAACCATAATCAAATTCATAGTCTTGACTAAACGACAGTGTATGTTGAGATTTTTCAATATCGCCAAAGCCGCCCTCTAGGCTAGACTCATAACCCAATTCACCGCCCCAAGACTTACCAGGCAGACTGGTCCATGCAAACCAATAAGGTGCCGTATCTTTATTATTCTCGCTGGCTCGCCAGTTCAGTTGAGAATCCATCGTGCCCCAGCTGCGCTGTGCCGACCATTTTAAATTGAGGTTGTAGCCTCCTCCGTCAACAATATAGTCACTATTGACGGCGTTTTCGCTGAAGTACTCCCCTTTAAACGGTGAGTAACTGGCACTGACCGTTAAATCATCATTGGCGGTCAAGGCATGGTCAAGTTTTATGAAGCCGTTATAGTTCGTTTGTTTTTGCAATCGCAAACGCCCTAATTGGAATAAAGTCTCCTGCGATTCCAACATATTGAATTGCGCGACCAGACTAGTATCCGAGCCTATCGGTGCTTTTACATATGCACCAATATTGTGTTTTTTGAAATCTGGCTCTGACAACACATCTTGGCCGTCGTACCAAGGAGAGTAAAACCGTTTATATTCAACTGCAGACTTGTTGGTTCCTCTAAACGAGAGACCAAATTGCAAATCATCCCCGGCTTTCACAGTATCCGCTTCTACAACACCACCACTAAACTGGCCATATCGAGCCGGAATATTGCTATCAAACACTTCAATACTGTCCACCAGATCCAGATTCACAAACGTCTCTTGACTATGACCCATAACATCTTGTAAATAATTGCGATTTTCGCTGTTCTGCTCATTACCGAGTAGTGAGTTATTGTTTACTCCATCAATAAAGTATCCGGACTCTCGCCCACCAGCCCCCGACAGGGATACCTCCGCTGGGCGAATATTACTCAACTGCTCCGCACCTAACATCGCCTCTGAGTATTGCACCCCAGGTAAAATTCCCAAGATATCGGTTAGATTGCCGTTACCCGATCGATAATCTCTCAGCAGCTGACTATCCAAGGTATATGAACCTTCACTTGAAATCGATATGGGGTTCGGCTTATCACCCCTTACTTCAATTTGCTCAATGTAGTCGCGGCGACACCGCTGTGCATCGTCCTTACAAGCGATGTAACGGCTGTCCTCAATCAGCGTTTCCGCTTCTTTTTGCTCTTGCAGCGCTGTACCAGCTAGAGGTTCGTTTTGTGCTGATGCAAATCCGGATATGAAGGGCAGCAGCAAGCTGCCAGCCCTTGTTGGTGTAAATACCTTCATTATTGGCGCTTGCTGTCTAATGGGTAAGTATCTTGCGCGTCTTCTACGCCATCATTGTCACTATCCGTGTCCAGCATTAGGCCAGATGCTGTTATCATCTCTTGCGTCGCATGTTCTGCAAAGAAGTTAACCAGCCCGTCACCGTCGGTGTCTACATGTGCAATCGCAGAGTGCTTAAACGCATCTTGAGTTGCATAATGCAGGGACACGCTAGTAAGAATACCGTCACGCTCCACATCACCCAGTATCGCATGTTCAGACAGTTCAAGTGCACGTTCAGGCTGTGCCAAGCGCACCAGTTGTGAAGAGAAGTTTGTCAATGCAATGATACGCTGTTGCTCAAGAGTCTCCTCTAGGTCATCAATATGCGCGTTGATTAGGCTCGTCCATGCGTTGCGCGCTTTTTGGATAGTCGCCGGATAATCAGCATGCATGCCAGCTAACTGTTCAATTTCGCCTAAATAACCAACTTCTGATCCTTTCGTGCGGAGGTAATCAAATGCTTCGTAAGTTAACGTAAAGCGTAAACTCGCATCTAACGTGGCATCAAACTTTTTAATGCGCGCAATAGCTTGCTCAAAGTAAACTAAGCTCGCCGTTAATTGTTTACCAGCAGCAAGTGCTCTAGCTACACGTAGCATGTACTTGCTCGCTTCATCGTCTTGCGCTTGTGCAATCTCCGCATCCAATAACTTCAGCATCGCTGTTTGCTCACCTGCCAACGCAAATTCGCCATAGTATGGTAGTAGATTAATCTTTGCATCAATGCGGTCATCAAGCTCAATGTCTGTGTCTGTCACATACAACTCAGATGCGATTGTGTGACACGTTAGCAATGCAGACTGTGCCGCAGTCTTGTACTGTGTATCCCCTGTTAACTGAGCAATACTGAGATACTGACCGATGATTGTTTCGCACCCTGTGGCACCCGTCGTAAGCGCGGTCGAGTGTTTGTTTGCTTGCAGATACTCATCGCTACTTAAAATGTCTAACCCCGCTTTTAAGTAGGCCGCAGCATCCGAGTAAAACCCTTGCTCTTTGATGTAAATTGCCGCACCCGGACTATTGATATTGTATGAAATCAAGTCAACAAATAAGGCGCGCATTTCACGTCCTTGCTCGTTTTTAAGCAGCTCCGCTAACACAGCCAGTTTATCTTCGCTGTTTCTTACTTTAGCCAACACAGCAGCGCCATCAGCCTGATCTTTAGCCCAGCCATACTTCCAATCTGTGGTCTCAAACTTACCCAATAACAGATTCACATCTTTTTCTGGATAGAGCAAAACAAAGCGAGGAATGGCATCGATCAAGCCAAACGGATATTCGTCCATCGTGACATCGGCATACTCATCACCCTCTAAAACATGGTTTTCGTCATACCCCACAATGCCGTATAGCGACAACATTTTCGCCAAAATTGGTTTGGCTTTTTCAAATTCGTTGAGGTTTGTGTAATGGTCAATCACAAAAGCCAAAGCCACTTGTAATATTGAGTGGTAAGGCTTGCCTTCATTGCCGTTTAGGTTGTTTCTAGCATAGCTAACAGGCATCTGTAGTGCATAACGATAAAGCCTTTCTAGCTGCCCATTCGCAGCTTGCCTGTCAGTGTCGTTCAGGCTACTTTGCCATGTGCTAACGAGATCACCGGCATGATCTGAAAATGAAAAGTAAGTGCGCATGGCTGCTGTAGAGTTACCCGCAATCACAGAAGAAAACGCGATATCTAGAATGTTATACGCCTGATCAGCGAGTTCCTGTTGGCCAGAGCGCTGATAAGAATACGCCAACGTAGTGTAAAAGCTTTGGTCCTCACCATAAAAGTTTGTAATCCCTTTAGAGGCCATATATTCCGTGTAAAGCTGGTTAGCTGATTGTCTCAATGTATTGGCTGCATCAAGCTTACCTTGCTCAATATACGCATTTGCCACATACAACTTAGCCCAAGCTAAATCTTGAGACTGCGTTATATTGTCTTCAGAAAGGGCTTTGTCCACTTCGTTCTCTAATCCAGCAATTGCAAAACCTCGTGCAATATTTGAATAAACCTGCCCTTTGTTGATGTCGCTACTGAGCTTTTCTGCCTGCACTTGTGCCTTGTTTAAGTGCGACTCATCACTGGCAAAATAGTAATACGCACGGTCCGTGTTACTTGTTAGACCCAATGTGATCTCTAACTCTTTTTCGACACTGCCACCCTGTGCATCTGTTACGACAACCACAACGCTGTCAGTTGCCGCCGATAATTGTGCTGGTGTGTACGTGACTGCACCGGTTTGTGCATCAACCACTAATTCACCATTTTTCGGTGCCGTTTTGATGCTGTACGTGAGGCTATCTCCATCCACATCACTTGCGTTTAATTGGCCGACTTTAGTCTCCCCACCAAGCACTTGTAACTTATCCTGCTCGATGACAGGCAAGTCATTTACAGGACTGACAGTCACACTCACTGTTGTCTGCGTGGTATTTTGACCGTCACTGACAGAGATTTTAAAACTGTCTTCACCATGATAGTTTGCTTCTGGTGTATATTTTATCGCACCACTCTGTGCATTTACTTCAACAATCCCGTGCGCTGGCGCATTGGCCAAAGCATACGTTAAAGACTGCTGCTCTTTATCAGTCGCCGATATGGTCAAGCTTTGTGTGCTGTCTTCTTGCAAAGAAACTGTGTAGTTTTGACTTGAAAAAGTAGGCGCTGAATTACTGTCTGAGCCACTTGAACCACACCCGGTTGCCAACAACGCGGCAATTGTTACTGATAAAAATTTCAACTTCATAGTTAGGTCCTGAATAAAAAATACGCGCAGATCCTAATAGAAACAATTATCATTTTCAAATGTATTTATCTTTGCATTATTTTATTTTTTGTGGCTAATTGTTGCATTTATGTTTAATTGGGCAGGAAATTACCCACACATTTCATTGCATGTGTGGGATTTTTATTATCAGAACGTATAACTTAGAGTCAGTTTATAATTACGACCAAGCTCACTAGGATCGCTCGCCTCTCCTGCTGGTGCACGAACATAGCGCTCATCGGTTAGATTATCGATACCTGCTCGAACCACTAACTCGGATAAACTACCCGTACCTTGATACTTCGCCGTGAGATTAAAAAGCTGATAGGAGTCAGTACCATAGCCTCGACTTAGGTAAAATTCAGTCAACCGTCGTTGAGCGCGATAAGCCAGCATTTGTGCACCCAAGTCCAAGTTATCCAGTACCTGATATTGCAGGCTGAGATTGAGCTTATCTGCTGGCGCCTCAGAGTATGGCTGCTTATTGGTATCAACTGTGCCGAGGAAAAAGTTTGGTACCCCATACGCATCCATGTTGATAGTTGAGTAGCCAACGTAACTGGAGAACTTGCCCAGTTCATAGTGCATTTCAACTTCCCAACCGCGACTGATCAGCTTGCCGATGTTCTTTGCACTGTAATCCCGATGCGTCGCAACCGGCACCCCATTGGCAGGCTCTGGCCCAGGTGAGCCCTGCTGCTTTTCACCACTGCTATCGTAATAGTACATAAAGGGCACGTTATCGATAAAGTTGATAATCTCATTGTCAAAGTAAATCACTTTTAGCTCAAAGGAGTCGCCCCAATTCATTTCATCCACAAAGACACCAAAGCCACCTTCTAGGTTTTCAGACTCCTCTGGCTTTAAGTCCGGCTGAGGCTCGTAATAGCAAAACTTGCCGCCGATATGACAGCGCCACTCATCTTTTTTGTATAGCTCTTGCGCCGAAGGAGCACGGAATGCTTCGCTATATTTTGCATATATATTAATGTGTTGGGTAGCTTTGAAGGTCAGACCAAGCTCATTGGACAGCTCACCGTCGTCATGCTCAGCAAACTGCGTATAGAGATCATTACTGCGCTTGTAGCTGTCATAGCGAACGCCCGCTGTCATTAAAAGCTTGTCGTTCAACAATGACACCTGATCTATCACTGACAGTGACAGGTTATGGGCATCGCTGTCACCATACTTCGTAGTGACACCTTCATCTGGCGCAAACTCGGATTGGCTAAACTCTTCGTAGTCATAATTGAGTTCCACTGCAACTTGATGGTCAAAGTCGTGGCTCAAGTCAAACAGGTTAGCCAGCCTTACTCCATAACGCTTGGTGCCGCCTTGTTTGTGACGAGTAAAGTCAATTTTACGCTCGCCACGCGTGATGTAACCTATCGTTTGTTTCTCATAATCTTTGTCTGAGTACACAAGCTGTGCGTCGAAATCGATATAGCGGTTATCTGGCTGATAAACGTAGGTCGACGTTACTTCAATGTAGTCGTTGTTAAAGTCTTCACTGAGTGTCGGATAAGCAAGCCCATAACTGGCATTTAACCTATAAGGCTGATCATCAGAGCGTGTTTCAGACCAGTCGACTTTGCTCTGCACGCTATGTCCTTTACCGATAAACCACGTATTTTTTAACGCGATGTTTTGACGCTCTGAGTCATTTTTGATCTTATCTAAGCGCGCAACGTCATCGATTTCTTGCTCGTCGGTACTCTGTGCATTCGAGCCAACGACATCAATGTCGGAGAAGGTCACGCGACTCATGTGTAGCACAGTATCCATATTGTCGCTTAGAGAAAATAGCGAGCCTGACACGAAGTTACTGTCCGAGTTACTTTGATGTGTCAGTGTTAATTGTGAACCGAAGCCCGTCTGGCCACTTAGGTAGTCACTGGCATCTTTGGTTACTAATCGAATACTACCACCAATGGCCCCCGAGCCCACAGTGAGAGAATCAGCACCTCTCAACACCTGCACCTGTTTTAATTGGCTTGGGTCAATACCCAAACTGTTGATTGCCGTAATATTTTCATTGCCATCAGATTCAATTTTACGCTTTACATTGTCCACAGAAATATGAATGCGTTCGCCGTATAAACCTCGAATACTGGGTTGCGTGGCAAGTGGCGTAACACTACCTGAGAGCTCGACACCAGGAATTTCCCGCAAAATTTGCGCTAATTCGGCTTGCTGGCGTCGTGACATCGCCTCGCTATCCATAGCAGTGATCGAGCCTGCAGCGTCTTTGTTGATGACAGATAACTTGTGGCCGTGAACTTCAATCACATCGTCTATTTGGTTTGGTTTTGTTGTTTGCGCATAACTTACAGACGCATTGATCGCGCCCAAAACGCCAATACTGAGCGCAGAAAGAGTGAGTTTCATGTCCTTATTCACCTAGTTTAAATGATAATAATTATGAATCGCATTTGAAATGCGCGATTAGAATAATTAAACTAAGCGCTTAACGCAATAAGCAAATAACTTATAGTTATAAATAAATCGGAACACGCAAACTAAGAAAATAGCGTGAGTAATTTACAATCACTTCGATTTTAGCGTAACTTAAAACACCTCAAAATTTGATTCACGAGAAAGGGGACACTATGAAAACAAGTTTAATATCAGCTATTTTTTTGCTAACGCTGACGATGAGTATGGACGCAAACAGTAAAACGTATAATGGTGGTGCTGACAAATCAAAGCTGTTACCCATTTCATCCTTGCTCAAAGATGCACAGCGCTATACCACCGAGTCTGCGACCATTGCAGGCACCGTGACGCGGGTATGCCAAAAACGCGGCTGTTGGATGCAATTGGCCAGTGATGAAAAGTTTCAAACACTGATGGTCAAAGTACGTGATGGTGATATGGTATTCCCAATGACCGCTCAGGGGAAAACAGCGTATGCAACCGGTACATTAAAGCTCATCCCTTTATCTTTGGAGCAGACCAATCAAAGGCGTCAAGCGCAACAGTTAGCACCCGTTGATAAACCAGAAACCTTACACCTGTTTACGCCAGTCGCCGTGACAATTGAGGACTAAGGTTTAATATGTCTTGGTTTAAACTCAATCGCAGCTTACATCGCGACATTGGCTATTTTTGTATCGGCATGACATTAGTATTTGCTATCTCTGGTATTGCGCTTAATCATATTCATCAATTTAACTCTAATTACCAAGTATCTAGAGAAAGCCATACAATCCAGCTAGACAGTGACCAACTCGAAACCCCCGAATTCGAAGCTAGACTCCTTCAAAAACTCGCACTATCAAATCCTGTTAAAGCACGTTTTTGGCAAGATAGAAATACGTATAAACTCTTTTTGGAAGACACCACTCTGTACTTAAATCCACACACAAACCAAGTCTTAGTAGAGCAAGTAAAACCACGATTTTTACTTCGCCAACTGAACTTTTTGCACCTCAATGAAGCAAGGGCAGCTTGGATGTGGTTTTCAGACTTCTATGCACTCTTACTGATCTATTTAGCTCTGTCATCGTTATTTATGGTGAAAGGTAAAAAAGGCGTATGGGGCCCAAGAGGGCTGCTAGTCATAGCGGGGTTTGCCGCACCAATCGGGTTTGTGGCCTTTTATTCGAGTTAGACCTAGGCGCGTCCAACATAGTGCAAGCTGTAATGGTGTGTAATAACACTCTTCAATCTCACTGACTAAATTAAAAGCTAGGGTGCTGACATTGTGCGCAGCTTTTATAATTCTCTGAGAGTGAGGTGCTCCATGTTAAACTCACAATCCGGTATTCAAGGCTTGTTTCTGGCTAACTTCTTTCTTGGCATCAAATCCAAGGCGCAAGTGCATTTTAATATATCCCTGCTCGTTTATGTGCGAAATAAAACCATTTCAGGGCGCGGTAAAGTGTTTATTCCTACCGCGTCAGAGCAGGATATTATCTCCAATCTTTACGGCGAGTTTCATTACCAGCGCGCGGCAGACAAGTGCTATATCGTACTTGATTTGCTAGGACACCAACCTTGCTTGGGGATACCGCCAACCTGTAAAGCCACCCACAATACCAAGTTAAACATTCTGCTCGATGATAATTGGCAAGTGGGCGAAGCAGGCTTAAGTTACCTCGACCCGATAAAAAAAAGCTGGCACACCATTGACCAATTGCCCGTCCGACAAGTGGACCACAGCAATATCGCCGATTTATCGCAGCTTGCCATCCAAGTTAAGAACGCCCATAAGCACTAAAAACCCAAACCAATCGCAATACGATTCCAACTATTGATTTGCAACGCGATGGCGATAACCGCAAGACATTGCTTTTCATCTAGTGGCGTATTATCAAACTCTGTGATGGGCTTTACTTGTGTAACCTGTTTAGCAAGCCGCAAAGCCGACGCTTCAAACTGGGGTAACAGTGCCAAGTTAGACTCCGCAAGCGCTTTGTGAAAGCGCGTAAATTGCGCGTGGCTGGTGGTATCTTTTAATGCATCTTCGTGCATGATCTGGCAATACTTACATCCGTTTAATTGTGATATATAAAGTCGGATCAAATGCACAGTTGAGCCTGTTAAACACTGTTCAGCTTGAGTACTCAACCCACCTAATGCTTTGTGAATGTGAGGGTATTCGGTAAGTAAATACGGTTGTGAAATCATTTTAAGCTCCTTATTTGTATTCTGATAAGGAGCTTAGGATTTGCCGCAGATAAAAAATTGGATATTTACGACATCCATGAAGCATTCAGCATATTAGAAAGTTAAGTTGCTGATTTTATAGACCCAATTGGTGTAGCCAGAATAATGATGATGGCACCAATCATGATAGCCACATCGGCAATATTAAAAATACCGGTGCGCAAAGAGCCAACCCCAACATTAATAAAGTCGATAACCGCGCCTTGGTTCAAGACTCGGTCAATTAAATTGCCTAAGCCACCTGCAAATATCAGCGACAGTGACGTAAGCTGAAGCCGAGTTAAATCCCGAGTTCTGAGCATGTACCCCATCAGCGCTATTAAAAAAAGCCCTACCGCAACAACAAATAACAGTGTTCTTTCAGTGGCCGTGAAGCTGGCACCAAGACTTAAAAAAACACCCAAATTTTCAGTGTAACCAATTCTGATTAAATCTCCCCAGTAGCTTGTCATTTGCCATGCCACTAAATAGTCACTTGCCCACCATTTTGTACCTTGGTCGATAAGTAAGCAAATTGCACATACCAGCGAGATATGCACCGCTTTATTGTCAGTCATTGTTATGCTCCCGTTGCTCAGTACTTCACTATAAAAAGCCATTGGTGAACATAAAATGACAAACAGATAAACCCCTCAATAATTTTATTTTTAGTATTTTTATCAATAGGCTAAGTCATAAAAGCGCGCCATATTGATACTGCTGTCAATATGGCAAACTACTGGCGGCCGCCAATATCAGGTCACAAAGCGGTTAAAGTTGGTATGTAAGTCTATAATCCTTTTCGCAATATTCTGGTTTGCATCGGCGGTTTCACTCGCCCCTTGTGCGGTTTCTTTGGCCAGCTCGTTAATGTTGTTGATATTTTTATCTATATCAACCGCAACCATAGACTGCTGCTCTGTAGCCGTGGCAATTTGTGTGTTCAAATCATTGATTTGCTCTATCGCACCTGAGGCTTCATCCAACATGGCCTGAGTTTTTTCACTCTTTTCAAAGCAGTTATGGGCACTCACCTTGCCTTTTTCCATACTGTTGACCACTTTGTTCGCCTCTGTTTTTAAGCGATCTAATAAGTCTTGAATGTCAGCGGTGGATGACTGTGTACGGGTCGCTAAGGTTCTTACTTCGTCGGCTACCACAGCAAACCCTCGGCCACTTTCACCCGCACGTGCGGCCTCTATCGCCGCGTTCAATGCCAGTAAGTTAGTTTGCTCAGAGATGCTTTGAATGGCCTCTAACACCGAGCTGATATTATTGGTTTCTTCCACCAGCTCTGCGATGTCATCTGAGGCAAGATTGAGCTCAGAAACGAGGTTTTCAATTATTTGATTGGTCTGGGTGGCGATTTGTTTACCCGTTTGCACCTTTTCACGTACTTTCGCGGTGGCTTCTGCGGCATGTGCAGTACTTTTTGACATATCCTGGGTTGTGGTGGTCATCTCATACACGGCAGCGGCGACCATTTCGGTCTGGTTTTTTTGCTCCGTGACGCTTTTTTCAGTTTGACGCATCACACTCATCGCTAATTCCGACGAGTCACCTAAACTGCGCACGACATCATTGGTACTCATGATGGTTGCGCGCAAGCCACTTATAAATTTATTAAACTCTCGTGCCATCACGCCCGTTTCGTCTTTTGCCGACTCATCTAACATGACCGTCAAATCGCCGTCTCCACTTGCCACCGACTTCAAGCGCGCAATAAGCCCATCGATTGGGGTAGTGATTGAGCGGCTAATGATAAAGGCCGCCACCAGTGCAACGAGTAACGCACCGATGGCCGAAATTGATATCAGCTTAATCGCTAAAATTTCGTCTTGCTCTGCTTTTAAGGTGGCTTTTTGCGTAAACGCTTGTACGTTTGCCAGTACAGCGATGAGTTCGTCTTTAAGCTGATCTTCTTCTGCTTCAATTTTTTTAGCCATGGGCATCAACTCCAAAATGGTCTGATTGGGGAGTTGATTTAGCAACTGCTTAAGATCTTGGGTGGCTTGAGCATAGTGTTTTGTGATGACTTTAAGTTCTTGCTGCACTTCACGAAACTTGCTGGCAGCCTCTTCAGAATGCGCCATGGTAATGGCTTGTGCTGAAAACGCCGTGGTGTCGTCAATTTCTTTTTCCACTTTTGCCATCGATGTGAGCAATTTCTGAGACAGTTGCTGTACTTTACTGTCATAATCTGATGCACCGCTGTCTGATAAGGATTTATACAACAGTAATCGTTCAAATAATATGGCTTGCTCTAGTTGATGTTCGGTGATTTGCGTAAGAAAGTTATTCAATGGAATATCTTCCTCTGCAATATCAATTAGCTCATATCCTATCTTGGCCATTTGTACCAAAGCAATGGCACTGACGAGCAATAACATGCCAAGTTGCACCGCAGCCATTAGGTAGATACGTTTAGCAATACTGAGATGGTTCATACACACGACGCCTTATTTTATTGAGTGGCACTTACTCAGGCACTCAACATGTTTTAAAATAGCAAAGTAACTGCACCGAAAACTCCGGGTGATTTTGCAAAAATGCGTACTTATCGTCCTGAGTTAAAAACTCCGAAAACCCGTCTTCATCGCGCATCTTTTCACTATTTAAGCACTTGAACCCCATTTTCCAGTGAGCAAATACACGCTCTGATACAGCTTGCTCGTGCAATTTATTGATGCGCTCATGACGAGGGTCTTTTGATATCACTTCAAACAGAGCCCGAACTTCCTCTTTTTTGCCTTCTAGTAACTGAATAAAGGTGCCTCTGCCATCATAAAGCAGCAGGCCTGTGATCCCGTTAGCGACATTGCGCTGGCGAAATTTATTCATCATTTTGGCTAGTTCTAATTCTGTATGACGCTTTTTTGCTTTACTGATATAAACTAGCTGAAACATGAATTAACACTCCGCGCGATATCGCTTTTACAGCTTTACTCAGACTTTAGTTCTTAATACGCCTTTTAACATCTAGCACACAGCCTTTTAAAATACCAAGTGTGTATTAAAATCAGTGACTAACATTTAGCGCACTTTAAAAAAGCTAATTGCACTGTGCATACCCGCAGATAACGCATCTAATTTTTGGGTCGCATTGCGATTAGTTTCAGTCACTTCGATGGCATTATCTGACATCGCAGAGATAGAACTCATCGCATCAGACACCTCAGAAATTGCACTCACTTGCTCAGCGCTGGCTTGTACAACTTCGCGTACCCGCTGTAATGAATCACTGGCTTGTGCATCAATGCTTTGCAATAACTCTGTTGCCTCTTGGATAAGCGCCTTACCATTTTCAACTTGCGGCTGTGTTTGCTCCATGGCCTCTACTGATGCCGAGGTCTCTTTTTGGATCTCGCCGATCATGGCCTCAATTTGTGCAGTCGCTTCGCCGGTGCGCTTGGCAAGCTGCCTCACTTCATCCGCAACCACAGCAAATCCACGTCCAGACTCACCAGCTCGGGCAGCTTCTATTGCCGCATTGAGCGCGAGCAAGTTTGTCTGTTCAGAAATCCCACTAATCACATTGGCGATTCCGCCTATTTGCTCAGTATTGGCTTCTAACTTTTTAATTTGTGCCACGGTGGCATTGACAGTGTCGGCTATACGGACAATTTCGGAGGCACTTGCCGCGATGGCGTCTCGCCCTTTATCTGCAAATTGTACGGTCGATTCTGAGTTTTCTTCCGTTTTGGTAGTCAGCTCGCTGACGTGATCGATGCTACTGCGCAAATGTTCCAACCGTGCAACGGTTTGTTGCGTCAAGGACGCCTGCTGCTGAGCGGCTGCATGTATATCGTCTGATCCCGATGACACAACTTTGGCTTGCTCAGCAAGATCCGATGCACCGCCCACGACATTCGAGACAATTTCGGTTAACTGTAATTTCATCTCAAATAGCTTTGCCAACATGCTGTTGGGGTAATCGGTGGCCATATGCTGCGTTAAGTCCCCCTGTGCAATAGACGACAGTGCACGCTCCGCTTGGCGAACTTCTCCCCCCAACGCCTCTCTGATGCTTTTTGCAATCATAAGCCCGATAAACACACTTACGGCAATTGCTAATAGCGTTGCGGCGATCATAAATTGAGCGAACCCGCCCGCTACATCTCGTGCTTCAGGCGTTGCCAATTGATTCGCTTCTTCTTGATAGTCAATAAATTCATTGATGCGTGCAAGCCAAGTGATAAACGCTGGGCGCGCTTGATGTAGCACCATATCATCCACCTCTTTGCCTGCGCGCTTAAGTGCAATGATTTCTTCGACAAGAGGGCGTGTCGTTACTTTGATATCTTCAATGCTTTTCAAAATACGGCGCTCTTGATCATTGAATGGCACCCCCCGCGACTTCATTTGCGCCATGCTATTTTCCGCCTCAACGTAAAAACGCTTCAATTGCATGATTTCTTGCTCAAATTCACCTAATTCCGTTGTTGAGTCAGTAATAGCAACATCTCGAATGGCAATGGCGGTGTCGTGAACGCTGCCCCTAAAATTAATGGCATAGCGCTGTTTCACCGAGTTGATGTCGGTCATTTGTGCCAAGGTATCGTCAATGAAGTTAACATCTTTGATCCCGATCCCCGTCAGCAATATCATCAAGCACAATATTGCGCCATAACCAACAGACAATCTCTGTCGTATTGTGAGCCCAGCTAGAAAATTCATTAATTCACCTTTTTGTCACATCCGCTCTGTAAATTTAGGTCCGATCAGCATTTGGCGCCAATTATCAGTGCGGCAAAATTATGTTTATTTTAGTCATTATTGTTTACTAGACCCTACTCCGCACCAATTACTCACGCAATATTTAAATCAAATTTAAAATAATTTATTACTTGAAGTTCAGAATCATAACGCGCTAACATAAATAATAATCATTATCATTAAGCCAAATTAAAGTGAATTACACCAGTCTGTATTTATCTAACGTCATTATTGCCACCACGTTACTCGCGTCACCATTCGTTTATGCCAAAAACCAACAACAAAGCTTGGAACATATTGAAGTACAAGGGGTACAGTCACGATTGCAAGCACGCGGTATCCTAAAAGACAGCATAGCTAAAACTGAGCTTATTGATGCACAGCAGCTAAAAAACATGCAAGCTGCAAACCTCAGTGAGGCCATTGATAAAGCGTTGGGAATTCGGGTCTCCAATGAGTGCTCTATGTGTGGTGCAAAACGTATTATGATCAATGGTATGAAGGGTGAGCACACCAATGTATTGGTTGATGGTATCCCACTGCACACAATGCTCTCTGGATTTTATGGTATGGACAGCGTTGCGACTGCCGGTATCGGTACCATAGAAATCGCACGCGGTGCCGGCGCTTCACTCACTGCGCCCGAAGCCATCGGTGGCACGGTTAACTTGGTATCTCAAAAGCCAACCAAGAATAGCGCAGAGTTAGACGTTGCTTATGGTAACCAGGATTATCGTAAACTCTCTATGGTTGCAATGGGGGTAAGCGGTGATGAAAAAAGCACCGTCAGCATGATCGCGCAGCATGATAGTCGCGCCCAGTTTGATGGCGATAACAATGGCGTAAGTGAGTCCCCACTATTAGAAAACCAGTCATTAGCAGTAACACTTACTCACGATTTCTCGCTAGATACGACGGTCAAGGCCCGCTATGGTCGCAGCCAATCTGAGGTCTTTGGCGGACCAGTTATTGGAGATACCACCCGCTCTATTGCAGAAACACTCTCCAGTGTAAGCAAGGGAGAAGCTGACAATCTGTTTGTCGATAATGATGTGCGAAATCGCTACATTGGCAACCCGTGGGAAACCGCAGAATGGGTTGATACCCAACGCGAAGAATGGCTTTTCACCCTACTTCACGGTCTTAATGATAATCTCGCGCTAGATATCAGTTATGCCAACGTTGAACACATACAAGACTCTTTCTACGAAAGCATCGATTACTATGCTGAAGATGACATGCAGTTTGCGGCTGCAAAGCTCTACTACACGTTGAACAATCAGCACTTGATTACTGTGGGTATAGATCATCGCGATGAAACCATGCGTAGCCATACCGAGGCACTGGCAAACAACCCGCTTTATATGTCAGATAGCTTTGATTACACCGTTTCTGGCTTGTTTATACAAGACACCTACACGCCATCTATCGATTTTGAACTGGCACTGGCCATACGGATCGATCAAATTAATGCAGATTTTATTGCGAACCACGCTATTGGCGATGAAATCGATGAAACCTTGGTGTCACCGCGCTTAGACATACGCTGGTTCCATCATGAGAATTGGACCTCACGCTTTTCTGTAGGCCAGGGTTATCGTGCTCCCCTGTCATTTTTCGAAAGTGATCATGGCATTTTAGATGCAGAGAAAGGGTACCTCGTAGACGTGCACGATGTAGAACGTTCATTAGGCTACAATTATTCACTGAATCACACAGCAGACAAACTAAACGCCACCCTCTCTATTGCCTACACACAAGTCGATAACCTTGCCTCATTGACACACAATGCAGCTGGCACTCCCGTACTGGGTCAATTGAGTGAACAAGCAGATGTCTTGGCATGGGACTTCGCGATTGGTTACCAGCTTACACCATCCTTACTGGTAGGTGGCAGCTTTGAAGCTTATCAGTACAACGATGTATTTAAGTCTTCATTTGGCATTGCCCCTACGGAGCAGCGCGCAAGTATTAACTTAGATTATGAATTTAACGCGTGGGGCCTGAGTGCCAATTACTTGTTTGTCCCTAGCAGAGATCTGGCCGATTACGGTTATGCGGCATTCAATGATCAACAAGCCACACAAGCCAAAGAAACCAATGTAGGTAGTTACGGCCTGCTCGATTTTAAGGTGACATATACCTTAAATAAGCAAGTCGAGCTGTACTTTGGCATCAACAATGCGCTCGACTACAACCAAGCCGCCGATGAAGACACACCCATCATGTTTGATAACGAAGGCGGCTACGATGTCACCTACATATACGCCCCACTGCGTGGCAGGTTGGCCTATATCGGCTTCGACTATGACTTTTAAACAGGTATTTACTACATTCCCTTTGCTCGTGGCATCTTTTTTTAGTGATGCCACGAGTCCTTTTTACGAATTAGAGCTCACACCCTTAACACCGCACGTCCCTGACTCTTTAGCGTACTATCAAGGTCAGGTATTGGCACTCATGCTGATACAGCCAAATTGTAGCTGGTGTAAAAGGCAGCACAAACTAATACAACAGATGTACGATGCACAGTCACAAGATTGTCAAAAGTTTTCGGTGTTAATGATGGCAACTGGCGCGCAAAAGCGCCAGCTTAAAAGGCTGAAGGCACAGTATCAATCGCAGTTTGCGATGGCGAGTTTACCTAATTCATTGGCTAACTTGCTGGAGAGTAAAAGCACACCACAGTTGTTTATACTCGATTCACAGGGAAATCTCGTCACTTACCATATCGGCTTTATGCCCGAGACCTCTCTTCGCGCGCATATGGATCCTTTGACGAAGAATGCCACATGCCGCATCAAATCGGCGCTGGTTAGTTAGCTTTACCTAACCAGCTTAAAAACCCTTTAGCATCAGCTGCATTTTCAAATGCAATATAGCTCAAGCCATCTTGGTGTTTTACCGCCATACGGCGCTTGTTCATAGAGATAGATTGGACCGGCAAAGTGATCGCCACCTGCTGTCCTTGGTATAAGTAAGACATAATAAAACGCTCATAAATTAATTTTAATATCTCATCGCGTTTTTACGCGGATCAATATTGATTTACATGGTGCCTTATTAAGGTCTGCTGAATAGGTGCATCGCAAGACGATGCTCAACGGAATCATGTTTTTACATGATTGAAAACTTGATAATTTCAAGACAGACGCATTAAGGCGCTAACTTTAAAACTATGACTGACTGGATCAAGGTAAGACATAAATATTGCTTGTTAATGTGAGTCAAACAAGCAAGTCGGCCAGCATACGTTAAATAAATAAAATATACAAGAGAAAAATGATATTAATATGGCAATTTGCGTTTTTAATCTTGCTTTTGCCGCTTATTTCCCTCACAAGTCAAAAAAGCATACGTCACGTACTATGCTAGATGTGTGCAAACTGTTCACTAACTTGCCACAAAACTGGATATAAATCATGCAATACTAACGCAGTAAAAGTATGTTAAGACTATACTTAAGCCTGCACCGTGCTTAAAAGTTTAATTGCCGTTGGAGGGGTCTTGTGCACAGACTTGAAAAGGAACTATACGCTCAAATCAAAAAAAGCCCTGAGATCTTCAATTTTATGGTTGAATGCTCATTAGATGGCTTTTGGTATTGGGATTTAGAAAACCCAGCTCAAGAGTGGATGAGCCCCAAACTATGGCAAACCCTAGGCTATGATCCTAGCACTAAACAGCATTTGGTTTCTGAATGGCAACATATCATCAATCAAGATGATTTAAAGCTTGCCATGGACAATTTTGAAAAACACAAAGCCGACCCGTCACACCCGTATGATCAAATCGTGCGCTACACCCATGCCACAGGCAAAACTATTTGGATCCGGTGTCGCGGACTGATTATTCGCGATGAACAAGGTGAACCTGTTCGCATGGTCGGCTCCCATACTGATATCACAGAAATTAAAGAAAGCGAGCGCCGCGCAATTGAAGCACTCGAGGCGCGAGAGCAGTTTTTTGCCCGTATGTCCCATGAAATTAGAACGCCATTATTCGGGATTTTGGGCATTGCGGGGACACTCAAAAGCGCTGTCGTTAATGACAAAATCGCACAAGATATCAGCACCATATTGAGCTGTGGTGAACAACTACAGTCTTTACTCAATGATATTCTCACTCTTGCCAAACTAGATGCAGAAAAGCTCTCCACCAGCATTGAGGTGGTTGATTTAGAGAATGTATTTGCCCATATCAAAGAGCTATACCACGCCACAGCGGAAGAAAAGCAGCTCAAGTTAGAGGTCGCGGCTAACAAAGCATCTGGCATGTTTGTTAAAACTGACAAAGTGCGACTTACACAAGTGCTCAGTAACCTAGTCAGTAATGCCATTAAATACACTAAAACAGGATCTGTAGAAGTAAAAGCCGATTTTAATAAAGACACCTGCACTGTTTCGGTGATAGATACTGGCGTTGGGATCAAAGATATCGAGGCCATTTTTAAAGCCTACACACAAGAAGATACCTCTTATGAAGGTATGGTGAGTGGCAGTGGTTTAGGCCTAGAGGTGGTTAGTCAACTTTGCGAACTACTCAACTATGATTTGAACTTTAGTTCTGAAGTGGATGTTGGCACACATGTCACAATCTCAATGCCTGCGACCCAAGCCCATACGCACCAGGCTGAACAGCCCACTTTATCTGAGTCCCCTTTGGAACTTTCTATTCCTCGCACTTTAATTGTCGACGACAATGCACTCAATCAAGTCATTACGAGCAAAATGCTAGGCCCGTTTTGCGGCCAAATTGAAAAAGCATCCGATGGTTACGAAGCCCTACAGATCATTAGCAAAAGCCCACCATTTGACCTGATATTATTGGATATCAACATGCCTAAAATGAACGGTTATGAAGTACTCGCACTGATCAATACGATGTCTCTCGACTCGCATCCTCACATCATTATGTTATCGGCGGATGCCTTTGAAGCCACACAGCAAAAATGCCAAGAACTGGGCGCGAAAGGCTATCTCACCAAGCCTTTTACACAACAAGAACTATTGGAGGCATTGTCCGATATGCCACGTCCACAATAGCCTATCACGAGCAGTAGTGACTATTATGATCCAGCGCCAACTTCGCACAACTTTAACTACCGTCGTACTTTTCGCACTTTTATTTGTAAGTCACGTGAGTGCCCAAACACTCACCATCGCAATTGGTGAATATCCGCCGTACTCAGGAGAAAAACTCAAACACCAAGGGTTGGTCCCACAAGTAATTCGAGCTGCTTTTGCCAAGCACAATATTCGCGTTCAGTTTCATTTTATGCCTTGGGCACGCAGCTTTATGGAAGCTAAAAAAGGCTATTATGACGCAGCGGCGTTTTGGTACTGCACGGACGCGCGACAAGAATACTTTGCCTGTAGCACGGCGCTTTACGAAGAATCCGCAGTCTTTTTTATAAAAAAGAATAATCCTGTGCCTCTTTGGAACAACTTGGAGGAGCTTGAAAAGTATCGAATTGGCGCAACGAGAGGATATAGCTATACCAATGAGTTTTGGCAAATGGCCAATTCTGGCGATCTAGATGTGAATATTATGACCCGCGATGAGCAAAACTTCTCTATGCTCCTAAAAGGGAGAATTGACCTTTTTCCGATTGGATTATTGCCCGGTATGTATATGCTGGAGCACAGCTACCCTGAGGAAAAATCAGCGCTGACATTTTTACCTAAACCCTTGTTGACAGGGACGCTGCATTTGTTGTTTTTAAAAAACAACCCGACCACCATGCGGTTACTCAGTATCTTTAACGATGGCTTAGATAAAATAAAACAAACTGGCGAATACCAAGCAATCTTGGCACAGTATAATGAAACGCCAATCAATGAGCCGCAGGCCAATGCCCCTTAATACGGTTTACACCCTCTCTGAAAATTTAGATCTCACAGTGCAAGCGTGGTTAGACGCCAAAGGTTTTGCCACTGAGCACTTTACGCAAATTGACGACTTTATTGCACGAGCAGACTTAACACAGCCAAGTTGCGTATTGATGCAATTAGATAGCTCAGTGCAGCATTATGCTAAGGTGATTAGCCAATTGACGGTGCAAAACAGTCCAATGCACGTGGTGATCATCGAATCACATGATACGCTGTTTTCTGGGCAGCACTCTTCGACTTGCTCGTCACTCCCTTTTATTGACTTACCGCCTGACATAGACACGCTGGAAACTGCGGTATTGCGCGCTTTTCAGCTCGCGGCAGAAAAGCACAAGGTGAATACAATGGCACATATTTATTGCCACGAATTCACAGCCAGAGAACTAGAAATTGCTCAGCAACTTGCAAAGAAAAAAACAATCACTGAAATTGCACAGTACTTAGTCTTATCTCCAACAACAGTTGAACGGTATGTTTGCCGCATTAGAGAAAAAACTGCTTGCCAAACAGTTGATGCACTCTTAGTACTGCTTGTCGATTACCCGCCAGAATTAGTTATGCCACGAGCAATGTACTTATAAAAAACGCGGCCTAAGCCGCGATTTTCTCTATACACTTTTAGTCATGTCTCGGTTAACAGAAAATATGACAAATAAAGTGTTTCGCGCCATTGTAGGCATCCTTGGCTGTATCTTCGGCTTTATCTTTTGCAGTATCAAAGGCAGTACCTGCAAAATCTTGCGCCTTGGCACCATAGTTATTAACCGCATCATCAACACTGATTATGCCGCTAAATACCGCTTCTTGGGCTGTGACACCATACTGCCCCATCGCCTGATTAAGTGGCAACATGTTGGTTTGTACAAAACGAATGGCAGGCACATAATATTGTGTAACGGCTTGGTTCACAGTCAGCATATTTGAATTTACCGCTTCAAGCCCACCAATCACGCCATTACCAACGAGATCTGCGGTATCAGCGACTGAGTTAGTATCAATCACCACATTAACATCTACATCAAGGCCAATTAAAACAGCCAGTTCACCGGAGACACCCACTGTCAGCTCACCATCTTCATAACCCGCTGTAGCGCCGGCATTGATGCCCACACCGAGGCCCGCTTCAACGCCACCTTCGGCATTACCACCAACACCTGCCAGTGAACCGCTGGCATACCCAGAAGCGGTGGCCATAATGCCCGCTTCAGCCCCCGCTGAACCCGAAAGACCGTAACACCCGTCGCCATAACATAACTTGCTATCACCTTCGACATTGGCATAAGCAGACAGTGCAGCTGTGCCCTCGGTGGTCGCACTTGTACCTGGCACAAAGTCCACTTCGACTTCTAACGTACTCGTCGCCGATACTGTTGCTTGCGTGCCCAATTTAACATGCTGAGAAATTTGTGTTTTATCTACGGTTAGTTGTGCTTCAATCTCAGCGTCAACTGTCACCTCCACACCGTACTCCTGTGATGCAGAGCCAACGCCATCCACTTCCACAGAGCCTCCCGCAGTTGCCACCGCGCCTGCGCCAATATAGCTTCGCGCTTCAGCGTTTACACCATCAGGGCCAACTGAGAAAGACAGTTCCGCATCCGCCTCAGCATAGGCTTTTGCATTCGCATAGCCGTTAATGCGTGCACCGCCAATCAATTCTTTACTAATTGAAGTCTCAGCGGTAACACCCACTTTGAGTTCAACGGCCTTGTCCACGTCTACGGTTGGAAAGTCAATTGAAAAGGCACCCGATTGGATTTCATCCGCAATCAGTGCAAATACGCCATTACCCATGGCCACTGAGTTGTTTACAACCGCCCCAGCAGGCACACCGGCAATCAAAACCACATTGCCCGGACTGGTATTGACTGACGCTGGCAATTGATATGTCTTGTAGTAATCGGCAATCGCCACGACATTGTCGGTAAAGCGAATGTAGTCAACATCGGTCATCAGTAAACGCGTTACACGAGTCGGATCGTAGCGATAAGTAAGCACCAAAGAGTTACCCACTCGCTCAACCGAATAATTTTTTCGACTATCCGCCACTTGAAAAACGGTGCCGCCGCTGACACTGCGCTCCAGTTCAGCATCATCAATAAATATTTTTTGTTGAGATGAAACAAAATTACCGTCATAACTCGCCGTCAATTCAACATTGACGTAAAAGTCGTGGTGAGCATTACTGACATCAAGTTTTAATCCAATCGCGTCGCTGGCATTAAGATCAATACTGCCACCTTGAATTAAGTACTTGTTGTTTTTATCTAATAACACGACGTCATGCGGTAACCCAGAAATCGTCACCGTCGCATCCTGCGCAACTTTTGGGTTAACGATGACATTCAGTGGCACAGCTTTGCCAACACCAAAACTACTTTTGATATCGCGATACTTACCTTTTACCAAATGCCAAGGTTGATCTGCACTGCCTCTGACATAGCGATCATTCTTTTCGGTCACCACCCAAACACGTCCATCATTATCCACCGCTATTTCTTTGGCTTTGGCACTCAGTTCTCCTTCACCACCGTAACTCGGAATATAATTTGGATCATTAACCGGCACAGCTTTGCTAGTATCGCCGAACACATCTGTGGTTGGGTCAAACGGCGCATTGCTGTCATACCCTTGGGCTTTTTGCGGATCAAAAGCGTCTGAAGGGGTAAAGTACCAAGGCGCTGAGATGCCAAACCGATTTTTCACATACCCTGCGTAATCGATGCCCCAAACCTGACCGTCGGCCCCCACAGCGAGCTTTTTCATAAAGCCATCTTGGGTTAGCCAATCGCCTGATGATTTTTTACCATTGAGTTTGATCTCTCCTTTGAGGCCATTTCTCACATAAACTTCACCATTTTGACCTGTCGCCGCAGCCCAAACGTAACCATTTGGCTGAACTGCCAATTGCGGAAAGAAACCATCTACTTGTTGCCAAGGAGAATCGAAGCGATCGCGAAAATATACTCGCCCATCATCCGTACCGGCCCAAATACCACCATCCTTATCACTGCCAATACTGACAAAATGCATACCTTGATCGACATCAGTATCCACTTTCCAGTCGGTGTTTTTTGAACGACTGAATACAACGCCGCGCTTATTAATGCCCCAATAAATCTCGCTATGATGCGCCACGTGTTCAATTGGTTCACCAAAATCAATACTGCCGCTTTTCGCAAATAACAAATCATCTGCTTTTGGCGGTACCACATACACAAAGTCATAGCGTTGAACGGGTTTTACTGAATAAGGTTGCACATTGCCGGCATGAACTTCTACTTGCAGTGCAAATTTACCAAAGAAGCCTTGTGGGATATTGAGTAGCAGTGCGTTATCTTGTAGTGCTTTTAAATCCACCACTTGCATATAGGTGCCATTTTTGTTTTTCTTTGGCAATAGTGCGTTTCCTTTAATGCTCACACCTTTTGGTAAGCCAGACACCGTTATAGCACGATAGTTCTGCGGCACGCTCAACTGAGGCACGGTAAATGGATAATCCGCAGATGTGGTGCGAGTTGAGCCTGCACGGGCGCCATGAAGGTGCATATAGTCACCTCCTGTTGCATGATCAATCACGCTACCACCGATAATATCTTTCTCGTTTAATGGGTAATTAGCAATCAAGTTAGGGGTGATTGAACTCAAAACGGCGCGATTATTTGCTTTGAGTTGCTTTTGCGTACGCGCTGTATTCCATACTCTAAAATCATGAATAGCACCTTGGAACAGCCCATCTCCATTCCAAGCGCTGCGGCCTATGTAACGATGACGGCGCGGTTCTGTACTAGGCAGATTCATATTGCTGTTAGTCGCAACCAATTCACCATTGATGTAGAGTTTCGCTGTTCTCTTGTCATGTTCAAAAGTCGCAGCCAAATGTGTCCAATAACCAATGGGTAACGCCTTAGGCGAATCAACTACCGTCTCGAGACCATCGCGATATACGCTAAATCGAGGTTTGCCAGTTTTGGCAATTGATGTGGCAAAAATAATGTTGTCTTGGCCGGTTTGGTTGAAAAAATCGAGTAAACGCGCGAAATGCGTCACTTGGTCAACTTTAACCCAAGCTTCAATTGTGAAGCTCCCTTTAACATCAACATTCTTTTCGCTTACTAACTCAGCGTAGTCATCCTGACCATCAAAAACAATGGACGCCGCAACGTCACGCTCCAATACACGATACTCTTCTGCTGCAATCGTTTGCGAAATTAACCCAAATAAAACGACCACCGCATATTGAGTTACCTGCCCAATACAGTGTTTCAACATTATCACATTACCCTTTCTTTGCCTTTGTGTATGAATCATTTGAAATGATTCAAACTATAGAGATTCTCGATACCTAGCTGTTCAGATATCAGGAATGAAATATTCCTATGGGCGGGAGGGTATCACAACATACAATACAAAGTGGTGTGACGAGAAAACAAAAACAATACAAAAGAAGTAGTAAAAGTTTAATAAACGGCTGATTTAGTTTGCTTTTTCACCACAAAAAATGTCTATTTTCTCTCCAAAATTAGAGGTTAATACCAATATAAAGTAAAAATTTGAAATATATATCTAGGTGATTCGGTCTGTAAGGGTAATCAATTTCCTAGGAGTTCACATGCAACATAAAACACTAATTAATTTGGTGACCGGTTTAACGGCATTCAGCTTGTTTACCTTTGCGTTATCGATGATGCTTGGTGGTAATGACCGCTATGTGCAAACCGTTTTGCAATTTTATTCGCTCGACAGTGCCATCTCAGAAGTCCTAGCGGCTCAACTGTTAGGCGGTGTTATCCTTGTCATCAGTGCTCTATTAATATCTAGACAGCCCGCTTTTAAAACCGCTGCTTTTTGGGGGCTTATTGCCGTTGCAACACTATTTTTAGTCACTTTGTTTGGCGAAGCACGCTGGATCCAGTCTCACGGTGGATTTCCGGTGATCGGTTCTGGGCAAGGGATCATTAAATATTTTGCTCTACTACCCATTGCAATATACCTCTTTGCTCGCAGTAAATTCAGCGCCTCACAGCACCTTTGGTTCAACTTCTTTCCAGTTGCATTAGTGCTCCTGTGGATTGGCGGCATGAAATTCTTGGAGTTAGAAGCAAAAGGTATTGAGCCTTTAGTAAGTCACTCACCATTTATGTCTTGGTTATATGACTTATTCTCAGTTCAGATGGCATCTAACCTGATTGGTATCTACGATATTTTCTTTACTGTATTGCTAGGTGCAGCATTACTCTTACGACATAAGCAATTATTTATTGTAGCCGCATTAGGTAGTGGTGCTGTTTTTGTTATGACACAAACATTTTTAGTCACCACACCTGGTGCACTTAGTATGTCTACACTGCTTACTGGTACTGGGCAATTTATCATTAAAGATATTTGGTTTATCTGTAATCTATTAATCCTAAATTACTTGATTAATCAGTCTACTACTTCAAGTGAAAGCACGCTTAAACAAACTGTGCAGCAATCGGCAGCGTAACCCAAATTAAGGCAGGAGGCTTTACCCTACCTGCCTTGTACATTCAGTAGATAATGCTTTTTGAGCCACTTCTTTAACTGCATATGTATTTCTACCTGCATCTTTCGCGCGATACATGGCCTGATCAGCGATATCAAGCAAATGACTTCTTTCATCATTACTTTCAGGGCGCATGGCACACGCGCCAACGCTGACAGTCACATATTGGCTCACTGATGACCTTTCATGACTAATTTCCAGTGCTGCCACAGCTGCTAAACATTTCTCGCAAAAGCCATCGAGCTGCTCAGTATCGGGGAGAATAAAAATAAACTCCTCCCCGCCAATCCGAGCAAAAACATCACAGGCACGCTGTGCCAACTGAGACAAAGCATTCGCAACTAAACATAAACAGCGATCACCTGCGACATGACCATAGTAATCGTTATATTCCTTAAAAAAGTCGATATCAATGACAACCAAACTTATCGGGCTACCGATGCGCACAGCGCGCCGCCACTCTTTTTGCAACTGCATATCAAAGTGGCGTCGATTTGATACCTCCGTCAGACCATCGATTTGAGTCAGAGCAAGTAATCTGGCATTGGCTTTGTCCAGTTCTTTGGTTTTGATTCGCACAGCATGCTGAATTGCGATTTGGCGACGATATAAAAGCCGTACATAAAAAAACATTAGAAATGTCATTACCATGCCGATAAAGAGCACTAAAACTGGGATAGCTGAAATACGGCTCTGCACAAAACGATGAGACGGGGAGGCACTGATCACCCAGTTACGCCCCCAAACGTCTAGCCAAGACTGCAGCTGACCCGAAGATTGTAAACGATTTCGATACAGCGTTTGGGGCTGTGCGGCATCCGTTACATCCTCAATAACAAACTCAATATCCCCTTCATTTTTACCTAGTTTCGAATGCGCGACTAATGCATTAAGTTTGAATACCCCAATCACAAAGCCACGAATATTATCGCGCTTATCAGCAACAGTCAGTGAAAGGTGATCATAGATAGGTCGCAATGCGATAAATGCTTTTTGTTTGTGGGGGTCTTGAACGAGTGTAATACTGGCCGTTACAAGCGGCAGAGCAAGATCTCGCGATGTTTGTATAATTTCTCGCCGTGTTTGACTGGAAAACAAATCAAAGCCAAGTGCAGCCTCATTACCGAAAAGGGGTTCAATATATTGTACTGGGTAATACTGATTACGTATTTGGGCAGCTTGCATTTGTCCCTTTAGTCGCTCAGTAATCGCAAACTGAGCATAGTTTTCTTGGTTTTTTTTCTCAAACTCTTGCCGCGCATCTTGTGTAACTCGTGGCACCCATTGCAATGCCTGGATCCCTGCCTTCGTCGCGAGAATGCGAGAAGAAACATGACGAAACTCAGCTTTACTGGCTTGAGGTTTAACATCAAAGAGTACAGCGAGACTATGCAACGAGGATAGATTGTTCATCACCGTTTCTTTAAATGAATCTACCCTAAGTAAATACTCTTTGCTGAACTCTTGTCTAATGGAGTGCTGCTGCTCTTGATACAGCATATAAACCAATGTTCCGGTGAAAAGACTGCCCGCAACCAACACCGTAAGCTGCATGCAAAGCGCCACTTTCCGCTGTGTGATGTCCATGATAAATCCCTTCATAACCACGCTGTCAATGCAAGTATAGACCACTCAATAAAACATGCAGCGTGCAAGCCAGCCCATGCCACCTTGGATTAAATTCGGCAGACTGTGCTAACTCTGCTATGATCGCGTATCCATGGCAGTATTGCCAATCATAGACAAGGTAAAGGTCCACACCGTTGCCACCTCAGTACAAAGAGAGTATGCATGAACTTTTCTCAACTTGGGTTATCCCAAGTACTTTTAAACACCCTTGAAACTAAAGGGTATAGTTCACCGACCCCAATTCAGCAGCAAGCGATTCCTGCCATATTAAACGGTCAAGATGTGATGGCGGCGGCACAAACAGGCACGGGCAAAACAGCGGCTTTTACCTTACCACTGATTGAGCAGCTGCTTAACACCCAGCAACCTCATGCAAACCAAGCCCGCGTACTCGTGCTTGCACCAACCAGAGAACTTGCGATACAAATTGCAGAAAGTGTTGAAACATACAGCGCCGGCACACGTATTCGCAGTACCGTTGTATACGGTGGTGTTAAGATCAACCCGCAAATGATGCGCTTGCGCAAAGGTGTCGATATTCTCATTGCAACACCAGGTAGGCTGCTAGATCTTTATCAGCAAAATGCTGTGAAGTTTACTGAATTATCGGCTTTAGTGCTGGATGAGGCAGACCGTATGCTAGATATGGGCTTTATCCATGATTTAAAAAAAATCATTCGTCTGCTACCCAATAAACGCCAGAACTTATTATTTTCAGCTACGTTTTCTGGGCCGATCCGCGAACTCGCTCAAGGCCTATTTTCGTCTCCAGTTGAAATATCTGTCGCCACTGAAAACACCACCGCTAAAACTGTCATCCAAAGCGCGTATGCCTTAGATAAAGCACAGAAAAGTAAACTGCTGTGCCACTTTATTACTGAAAAAAAATGGCAGCAAGTATTGGTATTTTGTCGCACCAAACATGGTGCGAACAGGCTCGTCGCATTGTTGGAAAAAAATCATATCAGCGCAGCTGCGATTCATGGCAATAAGTCGCAAGGTGCAAGGGTAAAAGCGCTAAATGGTTTTAAAAATGGCGACGTCAATGTATTAGTCGCCACTGATATTGTGGCCAGAGGCCTAGACATCAGCGAATTGCCATACGTCGTGAATTACGATTTACCCAATACCTATGAAGACTATGTACACAGAATTGGGCGCACAGGAAGAGCTGGCAGTGAGGGCATAGCGGTCTCATTTGTAACACAAGCCGATGCAGACGATTTATATGGTATTGAGCGCTTCATTGGTGCACTCATTCCACGTGCTGAAGAACCAGGGTTTGTACCGCAAAACCCAGTACCTGAAAAGCCGTTGGATACACGCCCACTCAAACCTAAAAAGCCGAAAAAGAAAAAAAATAAAACAGACTCGACAGATAAAGCTACAAGTGATCAGAAGCAGACTAATAGCACACACTCGAAGGAAGGTAAGAGCCGCACTGGGCAACGCCATACCAATGCGCGCAAGCCAAAGCGCAACGCCAATTCACAAGGGGCAAGTAAACTGGGCTCTAAGTCAAAGCCTAATAATAAGCAGCGTAGTGCAAACAAGCCAAATCAGGCGCGAAAAACGCAATCATCAAAGTCTGCCTAATGGTATCGCAAGCCCAGTCTAAATGCTGGGCTTGTCAGCCTTAATTTGCAAGCGGAAGCATGCGCCCCCCAAGTCATGCAGGCCATCTATGACCGTAATATCACCATCGTGTAATTGAACGATAGAGTTTGCAATGGCTAAGCCCAATCCACATCCCCCTGAATCCCGAGATCGACTCGGGTCCAATCGAGTAAAGGGCTCAAAAATACGCACGCGTTTTCCCGGTGGAATACCGATGCCATCATCTTCAATAAAAAATTGCATAAAACCTCCTTCATTACTGACCGTAATATGGCATTGAGCCTGAGCAAACCGCCCGGCATTACGTACAATATTGATTAAGGCACGGCGCAATAAGTTATAATCAGCTATCACATTTAAATCGTCGCAATTAATGCTGAATTTTATATTCGGATAAAAACTTGAAACTTGCTCCACGGCATCTTGTGTCAGATCTTTACAAGATACAGACTGAAATTGCATTGCGGTACTGCCATCTTTCAGTTTAGCGTAGTACAACAGCTCTTTAACTAGTTCATCTAAGCCCAATAAGGCACTTTGCATGGTACTTTTAAGCTCTTCTTGCGTATCATGCTCCGCCCCCTCTAGCATGTCGAGAGCAAACTGTATACGTGCCATAGGGCTTCTAAATTCATGCGCCACACCATGTAACAAATCACGTTGTAGATTTAACTGCTCTGTACTTTGCTGCTCACTTGACGCCAAATACCCATAAAGTTCCGTTAACTGCGCTTGGGGACTTTGCGCTTTTTCTATATCGGCTGGGAGCACTGCTGCCAATTGTGCTCTGAGTGTCAGCTGCGCTCGATACATTGCTATTAAAAAGACAGAAATGCCTACACCATTCACCAAGCATGCCATAAGCCACATAAACCAATCCGCAAACCAGCTTAATACGCTGTGGTGAATAACAGGGCCTATCATGACCACTTGATTGTTACTGCGCATGACGTAAATACTAGCAGTTTGCGCGTCAACAAATACTTGATTAAGTTGTAACTCACTGAGTTGCTCGACTAAAAATGGATCATCGTCAAATTGTCGAGTAGAGAGAATATCTATGGGGTCATTTCTATACTCAGTTAAGGCCTGAACGATGGCTTCATCTCCAATGCCATGAAGGGATTTGAGGTGTATATCAATGTCATCCGCGAGGCGGTTTAAGTATTGCTCATACTGCGCTAATGACGCTTCTTGGACTTCAAAGTAAGCATCTTCCATGAGCCAGCGTGCCAAAACCATATTGATCAAAATCATGACACCTACCCATGTCACTATCAATTTGCCGCTAATCTGCAATGAGATACCCTTTATTTCGTATGGTTTTGATAACTTGAGGCTGCTTAGGATCATCCCCAAGCTTTTTGCGTAACCGGGATATTCGTAAGTCAATGGAACGGTCCATGGCATCATACTCTAGATTGAATATTTTGCGATGCAAGCTATCACGAGAAATGATACTTCCTGCCGATTGGGCAAGTACCCATAGCAACTCAAATTCAGCGCTGGAGAGAATTACCTCCTCATTGAGATAACTCACCGTGCGATTACGCCAATCTAATTGCAAACTCCCATCACATACAACACGCAAGTCTTTATGCTGCTCCTGCAAGCTTGATTGACGCCGCAATTGTGCGCGAATGTGAGCAAGTAACACCCGTGGCTTTAAGGGTTTGCAAAGGTAATCATCCGCCCCAACTTCAAGGCCTGTCACCTCATCGATATCATCAACTAACGCTGTTAACATGATGATAGCGCCAGAGAAGTGGGGACGGATCTCACGACAAATACTTAACCCATCTGTGCCCGGTAGCATCAGATCAAGAATGATTAAATCCGGCTGAATTTTAAATACATGCTCAGCGGCTTGGCGCCCATCATTTAAGACCTCAACCAAAAACCCATTTTGCGCCAAGAATTGGCTGATCAAGGAGGTTAGCTCTCGATCATCGTCTATCAGTAAAATTTTTTGCATAACACCTACTAAGATACAACAAATAGTCTATTCCATCCAAAGAAGCTAATGGGGGCATAATGCCCCCATTAGCTTAGTTAGACTGCTTACACTGCGCATATACAGCTTTGTTGTATTTGCTAGCATATTCATACTTGGCACTGCGACTTTCTCGCGTCGTCGCTGAATATATAACATCCCCCTCATTTTTCCAGTAACGTATGCCACACTGTGCCTTAAGGCTTTTTACATCTTCATCTTCAAATCCGGGTATTACTAGTCGCCGACTCGCGAAGACTAAAAACCGATAATCCTGCTCGGCTTTAGCCTGAGCTATATCACTTTTCAGCCTGACCAATTCGAGTGAATCATGTTTTTGCTGATCAGCACACCCGCTCAGGGCTGATATCAAAGTAGTAAACACCAGAGTTCGTTTTACGCGCGCTCTCATGCCCGCTGGCCCCATTGACGTCTCAATCCAAGTAACATTACGCCCAGAAGTGACCACAAAGAACCACTATCAGATGATTTGTCAGCATTGTCTTTTGGTGTTGGTTCAGGCGTTGGAGTCGGCTCTGTAACTTTCGCTTTCTCTTTTACCGTAATATCTAATTGTCCAGTTGCAGTCGCGCCTTGTGCATCAGATACCGTATATGAAATTTGCTCTTTCCCAGAGAATTCTGCTGGTGCAGAGTAGATAATCATTTGCTCATTGAAAGTCACAACCCCTTTGCCCGCATAATTTACCGCCGTGAGCTTTAACGCATCTCCATCTAGGTCACTATCATTTTCCAACACCTTGAATTGAATTTGCTTTGCACCATACTCCACGCTTGCAGTGTCATTTTGCGCAACAGGTGCATCATTAACCGGCGTAACTGTAATATTCAAATTAAAAGGGTCGCTTTGCATGGTGCCGCGTTTTACGACCACCTGAGCTTGCAAAGTACCGTTAAAATTCGCTTTTGGCGTGATCGTCGTCCCTTGAACCGTGTAATTATCTCCACCAGCAATTTCAATGCTATCAACACTTTGCGCTGTTGCCATGGTTAAGTCACTGGGTTGTACGGTTATAGTTTCATCTTCAGCAACTGTCAGCGGCTTCTGACCCGTGACCTTAGGTTTAACCTCTGCGCCACTATCGTTAGTAATTGAAAAGTCACCATTATTTATAGCAAAGAAAATATTGTCGCTACAACGCACCATTATTCTAGCTTTATCGGTTTTCAAAGCAGGCAAGGCAACCTCGAATTGGCCATTGTTGGCTACCTTACTGGCAAGGGTTGTTGCAAACTGCTCCCCACCATCTACAGATAATAAAATGTCCACTTGCGAACAGTTGACTGGTGCGTTCTCACTACCTGCTGTGTGCCAGCTTACTATTTGTTGGTTTGCTCTCCATTGAGAACTTGCATCAGGGAGTTTAACCGCAAATCCGCTGTCATTGGCAACCACTGAAACTTGCATATCATCCTCTGCAACTCCCCCATTGGCATCTCGGACCACTAAACGAAAATCGAGCTTACGCGTTGTTGTTGCATAAGCCTCCCCATAACTGAGTGAGCCTTTCAACACATCTGATAACTTAGGAAGCGTGCGCTCAGCAGTCTCTGTAGGATTAAACGTTCTGAATATTGGTCGACCTCCCTCATCAACACCATCACTTTCCTTGCTGTCAGACGCACTGCCAATGTTATATTGCTGCCAACTGTAGCTGAGTTTATCACCTTCCGCGTCAGTTGCGCTTCCCGTTAGTTTAAATGGAGTACGGGCTGGGACAATGAAGTCATTCCCGGCGTTCGCGACTGGGCGTTGATTTGTTTTTGGAGAATGCGTACCACAGCTTTTACCCGCTTTTTCACGTGTAAACGCCATCATTTGCTCCAGTGAGTGGGCATGGAAGTATGGATCTGAATTAGCTTGTAAATCTTGCTCATCACAAATTCCCGCGTATCCCATTATCGTTGAACCACTTCCGGGTTCATATGCACTGGTATCGACTCTGTTGCCTGCACACGCACCTGCTGTTCCATTAAAAGTGTGCTCCGCACCAAGTTGGTGACCAATTTCATGCGCAACATAATCAACATGAAATGCATCATTGTCAGGTTGCTCACTTCCTGTCACGCCTTCAGCCTTTAGCTCTGTACAAACAACTTCAAAACCCGCTAAACCGCCACCACCTGTGCCAACAAGGTGACCAACATCGTAATTTTCCAGCCCAATATGCTCATTGATTACGGCACTGACCTTATCTATGTCGGCATCAGTATTATCAAATGGATCACTATTTGCGTCTAAAAAGATTAACTTGTCACTACCTTCTACGAGCTGGAAGCGAATCGCCATATCTCGGCTATAAACATCGTTAAGCCTATTCGTCATCGTCACAAGTGCAGACATGACTTTTTCTTTGGTACCACCATGATAAGCAGCATACTCGCCTGTGGTTGTGACAGCTAAGCGATATACGATTTCAGTATTTGGATAGGTCGCTTTGGATAAACGCGATTGCGTATGCTCTTGGTGATGTGAAGTTTCTGATTGGCTATGCCTGCGAGGTGCCTGTTGGCGTAATTGATTAACCTGCTGCTTTTGTGCCTCTCGATTGTAAACAGAATAAAGGTCTTTTGTGCCTCGCTGAGGGTCGATATATATATGCTTTCCTTGATAGTTAAACATGCCATAAAAGCCACTTTCATCCATATTGAAATGACCTCGGTGCGCAGAATTATGCTTATCTACACCTGTAAAAGTGCGAATATTGACATACTTAGCAGCAAGCTCCGGCGCCATAACTTGAGACGGGAAAAGCTCAAATGTCACTTTCTCCCCAGTTGGCAAGGGCAAAACCACTTCTATAGGTGCTTCGCCAACAACATTTAATGCTTGTTGTAATGCTGGTTCATCTAACGAGTAAACTTTTTTGTGCCCCACTTGGTTGCGGCTTTTATCTGCAAACTGCCAGTAATCCGGTTCAGCATTGGCTGTCGAAGCAACAATGTGGCTTACTAAAATGGCGAGTAGGTGTTTTTTCATAGCAGGATCCTGTTGTCATTGATTGTAAGTGCTATATATGACAATAACTAAGATTGCTTTGGTCTTGGGTAACCAAGTGTGGAGGTTTTGTATCCTACCAGATACAAACAGATATCTTTTAACTAAATCATGATGATAAGGGTAAAGAGTGGACTTGTAGAGCTAAAAAATGAAGCCAGTACCGCACTCCTTGCGGTCGCATACGCAACGCTGTGTTTGCCTATACGTGGCGGCCATCCTTGAAAGATATGTGTAACCATTGGTGTTGGTTTTTATATCTATGCTAGTTATACAACTAGCATCTCAAAACTTGACGCTCAGTTGTCCCTTACTAAGCTAAAAAATTCGTATTTCTAGTTAGAAAAAAGTTCAACTTACCACCGTTTATACGCTCGCTGGCTTATTCTTTTTATACTACTTTTTGCTGCTAGCTGACTTCTGCTTCCTGGCTGACTTCTGCTTCCTGGCTGACTTCTGCTTCCTGGCTGACTTCTGCTTCCTGGCTGACTTCTGCTT
>NZ_AUXV01000004.1 GCF_001625575.1 Pseudoalteromonas luteoviolacea S2607 | reverse complement strand
AAAGCTAAAGTTCACACCGCCTGTCTCTGTGCTGTTATAACTGGTGTCGTTTAAGGCCACGCTGTGCCCACTGGGCGCTGCAGTATCTAACGTGCTATTGGTGGTGACCGCCGTCGCGGCATTGCCTGCGGTATCCGTTAAAATCACAGATAGTGTCAAAGTGCCATCATTCAGGGCACTGAGATCTAGATTGGAGAGCTGTTGGCTAGCCGACGTCACCGTGCCGTTGCCTGTGACATTGGTCCCACCATTGCTGCTCGAAATGGTATAGCTGTAGGTTGCCCCCACTTCTGCGCTACTAAAGGTAAAGGACGTCGCCCCCTTTTCAGCGTTTGAATACAAGGTATCGCCAAACGAGACGCTGTGGCCGCTTGGTGCCTGAGTATCAACAGTGAGTGATAAGTTGCTTGCAGCGCTCGTAGCATTGCCCGCATTATCAACCGATTGTGCCGATACAGTATGGTTGCCAGCCTGTAAAGTAGAGGACGTAATACTCCAGGAGCCACCAGAAACGGTGGTGCTCCCAATGCTACCATCTAAATTGGATGACAAGTTAATGGTGTCCCCGGTAGTGCCCGTACCGGTGATCGTCGGCGTTGTATCGTTGGTTATATTATCTATCGTTGAGCTACCCGAGTCGCTACTAGAAGAGAGATCGGGAGCACTTGGTGCGTTTGGGGCTGTGGTGTCTATGATCACGCTTAGTGCACTAGAAGCACTGCTCTCATTATTACTAGCGTCGGTCGCTTTTGCGGTGATAGCATGTGTTGTCGCGGCTAATGCACTCGTTGTTATTTGCCAGTTGCCGCCTGTCGCTGTTGCACTGCCAAGTACTGTTGAGCCACTTTGATCACTGTAGAGTCGAACTGTGCTACCTGACTCAGCGGTTCCGCTAAACGTTGGTGTAGTATCAGAGGTATTATTATCCGTACTTGAAGCGCCAGTATCTGAGCCAGAGGTTAGATCTGGTGTCGAAGGTGCATTTGGTGCAACGTCATCCGATACCGTTACTGTGAATGACTTTTGAAATGTCGTCGTTCCATCATTGCTTTGAATACACACAATATAGCTACCAGCACTAAGCGCTGCTTGTGTTTGCAAGTTGGAGCTGCTGATTTGGAAACTACTGTTGCCCGAGTTCGCGGAACAAGTACCACTTGCGCTACTGCCACTTGTGACAAGAGTATAAGTATGGCTATCGCCTCCGTCTACATCTGTAGTAGAAAGACTGCCGACGTTTGTAGCTGCAGCGGTTGCAGATTGATTTATTGTGGTAGATGACAGAGCGATATCTGTAGGTGCATCGTTTTGAGCATTAATCGTCACTACTGCCTGATTGGTACCCGAACTATTCGCCGTACCATCGTTAAAAGTATAGTTAAGTGTGACACTCGATAGAGGACTCTCTGAGTTATTTACGTAAGAGATGGACTGAATTACACCATCAACAATTGCAGAAGTTGCACTGGCATTAAATGTCAGTACCAACGTACCCGCAGAATTTGTCGTCACCGTACCTACATTGGTACCATTATAAGTAAATGTACTGCCCTGTGTTAGGGTGCCCAATAAATTTAAATTAGCAAATACATCCTGTGCATTCGCACCGCCATTTCTAGCTATCGTTAACGAGGCTCCGTTATAGTTGCCTACGCCGCCATTAAGTGCATCGAGCTCTGTATCAGCGACAGTAGCATCGCTATCAATCGCAACTGCTGAGCCATTCTCTGTGAAAGTGGACAGTCCATTAAGTGAGCTAAAAACAGGGACATCATTTGCTGCAATCAATGTAATTTCTGTATTTGCTCCACTGTCAGCAACCGTAAAGTCTAGACTTGCGCCAGGGGCATTAGAAAGCGTCAACGCAATCTCAATACTTGCAAAGTCAGTTGCATCGGTATCGACTTGTAATGTGCTATTGCCATTAAAACGGACATTGTTGATCGTTAAACCTGTCACACCTGTGACTGTGATCACATCGCCGACAGCAAGGTCGGTGATCGTGTCTCCGTTTAAGTCCGACGTACTACCAATAAATGTGTCATTGCCACTGTTACCAGTCATCGAGTCAGTACCTGCGCCTGGTCGCAATGTGTCGGCGCTATTCCCGCCAGTAAGCGTATCGTTACCTGTCAGGTCAGTGGCTGAAATCACCAAACTATCACCAGCAAGGGCCGATGCATTAATAGTGACACCGGCGTTGATTGCAGAACCAGATGAATTACTGATAGTTACACTCCCCCCATTTGAAGAGAAGTTATCGGTAATGGTCAATGAGGTAACGCTATTTGAACCCAGTGAAATATTTTCTACGCTCGATACACTGGTAGAACTAAAGTTAAAGGTGCCACCACCAACAAGATTTAAAGTTTCACTGCCCGCAGCACCATTAATAGCTGTAGAAAAATCACTGATATTCTGAGCATCGATGGTCACTGTTGCGCCACTTGCTAAAGACAGAGTTCCCACATTGGTAAAACTCCCGCCGGATGTATCCGCACCATTACTTGCAGATACGATATCTGCTACCGTGGCCTCACCGGTTAAGCTACCTGTAAAACTTTGACTCCCAATATTGAAAGTAACAGCGTCAGTTGCAGAAGTCGCGGTGACACTCGTTGTCGCACCGACTGTAACTGTTCTGGTGTTTGAAGAGTCATCACCAATTGTGTAATTTTCAATACTGGAAAGTGTGGTTATGTCTCCATCACCACTGATTATAATGGTTTCTGTCCCACCAGCTGTGACAGAGCCACTGAAATTACCATGCTGACTGGCAGTCATGGTCACCGATGCACCGCTTACTAGCGAAAGGTTAGTCACATTGGAGATTGTCGCACCGCTAATGTTTGCGCCATTCGACATACTTAACGTATCGGCGTTAGTGTTGTCTCCGGTAAGCGTGCCTGTATAGGTTAATGTGCCAATATCAAAAGTGATTGTGTCACTTGTGCTATTTGCTGTCACTGAGTGGTCCGCAGCAGCAACGGTCACACTTCTTGTATTGGATGAATCATCACCAATCACATAGTTTTCTATTCCGGAAACCGTTGAAATATTACCATCACCACTGACAGAAATTGTCTCAGTTCCAGCTGCCGTAACGGTGCCAGAAAATTGCGATAATTGAGATGCACCAATTGTTGCCGAAGCACCACTTGATAGGGTTAAATTTTCAAACCCAGATACCGTTGCACCTGCGATACTCCCGCTGTTTCCTACTGATAACGTATCTGTACCGGTACCGCCAGCAAGTGTGCCCGTTGCAGTTAAAGTTCCAATATTAACCGTGTCATTGTTTGTACTGCCGGTAATATTTTGGCCAGCGGCACCCAAAGTAATTGAATTGGCGACGGACAATATATACGACTCAATCGCTGAAATACCCGTTAAACCATCTGTTGCGGCAGATATCGTGATTGTATCCGTACCTGCTGCCGTAAATGAGCTGAAACTATCGTGCTGGGCTTCGGTCATAGTGACTGACGCACCTGAACTCAGTTCCAGTATTTCAATATTTGACACTGTCGCCCCGGCGATATTTGCCCCGTTTGACAAACGCAATGTATCTCCGCTACCACCTCCCGCATTCAGTGTGCCCGTTACAGTTAAAGCCGCGGCATTAATCACATCATTGGCGCTACTACCGGTTACGTTTTGCGATGCGCTTCCCAATGTCAACGTCATCGCCGCATTCAAAATATAAGTTTCAATGTCAGCATCAGCGGTTAATTCGCTATTACCATTGGCACTAGATATCGTAAACTGATTTGTATTGACTCCATTTATAGTCGTAAAAGACTCATGTTGAGATTCTGTCAGAGTCAGGTTGCCATTGTTTGCCGCATCCAGTGTTTCAAAGTTAGTCAGTGATGTAAGCCCACTGATATCCACCCCATCAGACACACTAAGCGTATCCGTTCCGCCACCACCATCTGCTGTAGAGCCTGTGGCATGTGAAGTTTGCGCAATTGTCAGCGATTCATTCTCACTGGTAAATAAAATAGCTGGATTCAAATTTGCGCCAGTTGTGGTATTAAACGGTGCACCAGAAGAAGTCGTCGATGTGACATTGCTAACACTCACCGTTGATGTGCGCGAAACGCTGTTGTCTGTACCATCGTTGACAACCACAGTCACAGTTCTTGCTGTCGTATTCGGCGTCGAAGAGGTATTGTTAAATGTGATTGCATCTAAAAACGTTTGCACTTGTGCCAAAGTTGCAGTTGCACCCGTAATCGAAATCGTGTCTTGCAAAGTAATATCTGATTTACCACTCACACCATTCAAAGCATTTTGTGCTGCACCGGTTACATTCAAGCCTTCAGACGCGCCATCCTGATCATTAGTCAGTGATACGGTAATCGTTTTTATTGTATCCGATTCTGCATCGGTCACGCTGGCACTATTGGTAATACCAACTCCACCACTCCCTTCAGAAAAAGCGGACGACCTATTATTGCCGCCAGCCGCAGAGTCTAAATCCACTACAGGCGCCGTATTAGCAGCCGTTACTGTCGCACCCACTTTAAAAGTATAGGTGCCCTCATTTGGGTCATTACTGGTAATGGTAACTGTGGCGTTGGGGGAACCGACGGTTGTTGGGTCAAGCTGAACAACAAAGGTTGTGCTTGTCACACCATTAAGAGAACTAGAGCCAGGTTGGCTCGAAATGGAAAAATCACCAGAAGCCGAGATACTTACAAGTGGAGAGCCGCTTAAAGTCAATGTGGATGCAGCTATCACATTTTCGATAGTGAACGTGCGAGTAAAGTTACTGCCACCAGTTTGATGCGAACCAAAATCCGTGTGGTTACTCGCGCTTAAAGCCGTGGTCCCAGAAGTAATCGATTGACCATTGCCTTTCAAATTGATGTCAGGGTCGGGGGCAGCCGCAGTACAATCATCGGTATCTGGAAACCAAACTCCAGGACCAGGTCCCGCCTCACAACTTGCTTGGCTACCATAAGCTGTGGTGCAACCGAACGTGACCTGGCAAGAGGCGGCGAGCTCTTTAGCAATGCTTACTTCCCCATTGACCAGTGTGGAGTCAATCCCTTCACTATCGAGCAGCCCTTGTTTCGCTAAAAATGCCATCGTGGCTGATTTTGCCGCATCCTCCACGGCGGGCGTCTTATTGTTGGGATTAATATCGAATGCCTGCACTTTTCTTTGCGCGTTCGTGGTCGTTTGCTGAAAGTACTCAACATCACTGATTTTAATAGAATCTAAGGTTGGAACTTCATGAGATGATGTAAAGTAGCTATCAGTAATATTGGGGGAAGTATTGGCCACAACTAGAGAAGGGATCATCACACCCAAAATTGACGTGGTCATATCAAGCTTTTTCATTACCGTACCTCCTTCGTATATTCATACAAATGCGCAGAAATAGCGTCATCACCACTGATCATTTCGGGATAGGTAGAGTTTGGAATAATGCACAGGTCATAGAGTTGACTTACATCTCCATTAAAGTGCAATTTGGATAGAATCTTGCCGTCGTGTTTATTGATAATCCATATACCGCATACGGTATCGCGCTCAGTATGTGACTTGGTGAGCGGTATATCGCTCACAGCTTTGGTAGCCCTTACATGGCTAGTTGCCACTAGCATGAGATCACCAAAAAATGTTAGTCCGCGGGTAAAGCCTGGTAGGGTACAAACGATACTCTTTTCTTGTGTAATAGGGTCAAAGCGAAGTACTTCCCCCGCTCCAGAATTACATAGATAAACCGCCCCTTCATGGCACCTCGGAGAATGCGGCATAGACAAATCACTGAGTAAAATCTCATTTTTTTCTACATCCATCAAAGTGCCACTGAGCTCAGTTCGCCACGAGTCCTGATGGTCTAAAGCGTTAAATGTGGTGACATACTTGGGCTTTCCGCTTTGCATCGCCATGCCATTTAAGTGGCATCTATCTTCGGGCGCTAGCTCGCTGATAAAGTGAGGCTTCCAACGGGCGGTGAAGCCGCTGTCGGCAGACAGAGTAGCAAGGCAAGAAAAGCTCGAGTTAACAACCCATAAGCCTTCATCACCCCAAGCTATATCGTGGGTGTTTAGGGTGCCAGTTGTCAGAGATGACCGCTCAGTGAACAGCACATCGCACTGCTTAATTGCATTTATCTGCTCAGCTCTGAGCGTTTTAAATGTCGCAGTATCACGCTGTTCATCACGCAGCTTACTGGCCAACGAATCAAGGTCATCTAATTGACCACTGACTACACTACAGCGAGACATACTGCTGGCTTTGAAGTTAACAACTCGGTTGACCGTACTTACCAAAAACCGGTCTTCACTGACACTTAGGCCCATAGGCCGAACAAACTTTTTAACGCTACAACTAAGTTTATTTTCCTTACTTCTCAATAGCATCACGGCATGTGACTGGTAACTAGACACAGCCAAAGAAATACCAAGAGCCTTGAGAATTTTGGGGAAGTTCTCACTATACTCGCTCGCAAAATTAATATTGACGAAATCAGCTTCGTCACGCGTGCTTCCGTAGCCTTGTTCCTTATACCCTTGCATGTCTATACTCCTTAGTGAACGGCCTACTCTGTCCGTTCGACCATCAAACAAGCTTGTTTTAATTTTTATTTTTTAGCCCAATCTCACTGCTCGAAAGGCCACAACCTAACAAGTACGAAATTTCTCCAGTCACCATCGCAGCGGCAGAAGAAGTGCCACTTACGGCTATGTTTACATTGCGATTTTTTAGTAAAAATGCTGCTGGTGCGTATAGGTCAACACACGCGCCATAATTAGAAAATGGGGCGAGCGAGCCATCCTCTGACAACGCGCCAACGGTTGTCACACCTTCTATTTCAGAAAGCTTATTACCGACACAGGCATCTTGAGCATGATTACCTGCGGATACGACGACATACGAAATACCGCTGTAGTGCAATCCATAATGAATAACGTTTCGCAAGATTTGAGAAACAAACGGTAACGTCCAGCTACTATTAATGACGTCGACCTGCATTTTTTGCGAAACACTGAATGCCAGTATCATGGCGGAGTTCAATGTGCTGGATTGATGAATAGCAACTAGCTGCGCAATGCTTGCTGCGTTATTTTCCAGCTTGGATTGCAATTGAGTTGCAATGACTCCCGCAACCACGTTTCCATGGCCCGCTCTCGCTTTTTGTTTATTGGGAATTATGCGCTGGTTGTCTGCATCATATTCAAGCATCACATCAAAAGCAGACAGCCATGGTTTAGACAAATCAAAGCCGTCATCAATAATCGCAATGCGCTTGGGCCTTACAGGTGCTGAGCATTGGTAGCCCTTCAACCACTCAAGGTGCATATTGCTAACCTTTCGTTGAGTATTTTTTACGGGCTGCTGAGTCATTCGCACTAATGCGAAATCAGGCTGAACAGTGCCAATATAAGGTAAACGTTCGACTCGATTGTAGGTTTGTATAAAAGTATCAATAGAGGGGGTTACCTGAACGACAATGTCCTCATCAAGTTCAGCCAATACCTGAGTCTTAATGACTCCCTCAACGTTATCCAGTTGCTCTTTATATTGCTTATTAATTTGCACGACAATTTTTTGATTTAAATAAAATTGCAACCCAACATTGCTGTTAAACACATCATCGTGTTGTGAGCTGTATAACTCAATACGCTGCTGAAAGTTTTGAAAAGTCAAAAGAGGTTGCTTGGAGTTATCTGAAGCGATAACTCCAAAACATAAAAGCATTATTAGACAATAAATGAGTTTCACTGCCTGTCTGCCCATCTAGCTTCTTGGTGGAAAGATACCATCCATGCAAATACAAAATTGTACAGCTAAGTATGGTTGTCTATTTTCATGAGCCTGATTTTGCCCATTGCTTAGAACCGCTTGAGGGTTTAATGTGATATTAGAACCACCTAAGTCATCCGAGCTATAGACGCGTGCTACACCGCCAGTCGTAGCTCTAGCGGCAGATAAAAGCCCCGTGCCATTAGACCTGTCAACAAGACCATCCTTAATTGTTTTACCTGCGTAAAGTTCATGCGTATGAGAAGGTAGCTCGCTTTCCATGAGCACCACATCTGGTAAACCCACCCTATTGCCTAAGTCCCCCGGAGATAACCCCGGCCCTGTGCCAAACATTGTTGGGCTTCTGCCTTGTAAGTCAGGCATTTGCATATTCGTCTGACCATTGCCTCCGTACGTCGTCCCAATCACAGCAAAGAGTGCTTGATTTTGCGAGATATCAACGAACTGCCCATCACAAAATGTATAACCAACCGGAGCGAAGGTGTAAGGCAACATATCAACCTGACCAATAAATGGATCCATTGTAATACTCCTTTTAGTTGCGAGACGGATATAGTCCGTTCATACAAATAATGAAACCGAGATACAGCATCGGCATTCTATTTTCATGTGCTTCATCGCCCCCTGTTGTGGCAATCGCGCGGCTGCTAAATGGATTTGTTTCTAAACCTGCCGTCGAATCAGGTAAAAAGTGTAATTCACTTCCTACATAAGACTGCCCATCTACAGGCGCTTGTAATTCTGAAGTAGCGCTAGTTACCTGCACAGTGTGGCTATGTGCAGGCAATTGAGAGGTTGATAACACCACTTGCTCGACACCAAAACGTTGCCCTAAGACCCGATTTGTCAGCCCAGGCCCCTGGCCATCGCCAACTGGGATCCGCCCCCGCATGTCAGGAAGACCATAAGTGGAGCGCCCATCGCCGCCATAATTCGAACCTAATAAACTAAATAAAGATTGATTGTCTGTTATCGCCTGAAGCTGACCTGCGCAATAAGACCAGTGGTACGGAGAATATACGCCCGCAAACATGCGAATTTCGCCTAAATATGCATCACTCATACTATGCTCCTGGGTTAATTTCTCGGCGGATACGCGCCGTTAAGTGCGATGACGAAGCCAATAACCGTCGTTGGCTGTATATTGGTATGCGGCGCATTGCTTCCGACTGTACCTATACTTTGAGATGACAAGGTATCTAGGCCGCCTGAATTTTGCGCATAGAACTTCTTAACCCCGGTAGGAAACTGCGTGTTAGCAGTTGAAATTGTATATCTCGCGGTTGGATTAGCATTACTGAATGGTAAAAAACTATCCCCCTCTAGAGAGTCAACTTGGAAGTCGTGATTGTGGCCCGTTTGCGCATTCGTCAATGTTACTTCTTCAAAGCCGCTCTTTTGACCTTGCTGAACTATGCCATATTTCCCCTGATAAACAGGCGCTCGGCCACGCATATCGGGCAGGCCAAAGTTCGTTCGTGCGTCACCACCAAAAGTGTCTCCAAGTAGTGAAAATAGTGCTGGGTTATCATTCACAGGGATGAGCGCACCATTGCAGGCAGCCCAGTGTACTGGTGGAAAGTTAAAGGCAATCATCTGCATCATGCCCAAATACGGATTAACCATAAAAACCACTCCTTACTTTTGACTTGGGATTAGTCCACTTCTTGATTACGCTTACGAGAAATAATGATTTGGTATTTGTCACAGTCATAAATACTCATAAACATTGAATATTCTCCAAACGCGTCATGTTTAAAGAGGTAAGTGTCTTGAGGCAGCTGGTTATGTGGGTCACCCCTTAAGCAAATACTGAAAGAAGAAAATTCGTCAGTATCAATCCTGCCATTTTCCACCTTACTGATCGCCAATTTGCCAACTTGCTGCTCATTTTGTAACGAGAATACATCGACTTCTTCACCTACCAGCGAGTGCATTAACTCTTGCGTGACTATTTCCATTTATTGCTACTCTTTGTGCTTAGTTTAAAAATCGGTTTCGAGAAAATTACGAAACCAAATTAAACGCCAACAATGCTTTTCATCGCAGGCGGATACCAGATCATCAATTCGTGCGGAGGCTGAATCTCTAATACTTGAAAACCTAGCGCTAAATACATGCGTTTGACGCCCAAATTGTGGCTTACAACAGATAAGGTTAAAGGTACTGCTGACTGCGCAGCACAATGCTGAAAAGACTGAATAATCGCGCGGCCAAAACCGTGCCCTCGTGCCGCAATCAAAAAGCCAATATCAATCAAGCGGATTTCATTGTGGCCAAAATCCAAAGTTGCTTTACCGATTGGCTCACCATGTTTTTCGATAATAAAATACATGGCATTAGGGTACTGTGCGCCATACCCTTGCGTTTGCGCTTTGAGTTGCATGTCAACAATTGATTCAATAAAGTCGCGTTCACCATCTATATACTGCAAATCCTGCCTGACTTCTCTGTGCAGCTTTTCAATAAATGGCTTATCGCTCGCTGTCGAAGGACGAATGTGTAGCCCTTCTGGAATGGTAAATTGCACCATATTCCTTATCCTCTTTTGTGCATTTATTGAGTATATGCAGCTTCAATATTTTTGCTCGGAACTTTTTATGATTTTTTTCAGCCAATCTTCTACTTTACAGTCAATAACCAAATTGATTCTCGATTCGGCGCCTAGGTTAGAAACACGATGCTGGAGATGGGCATTCACATACCATACCTCCCCATTCACCATGGGGGCCTTTAACTCGTTAACGATAAAATCAACACTGTCACTCCCAGTCATTGGCACATGAAGACGCGCTTCACCGTACTCTAATGAAACCTCATGGTCGTGATGGGGTAATATTTCACTATCGGGGTGCAGCCTCATTAGTCGGACTGACTTAAGTGGGCACTTAAACTGCGCCAAAAATTGAGCTAATGCAGGCAAGTACTTCATGATAGGTAAAGGCGTGAAAGCCACATTAGTCTGTTCAATTGAAAAGCACTGGAGAACTGGATGAGCATGCATATGCTGTGTTTGAGCATATAATGGCATGACATCCCAAGCACCTATGTAACAGGCTTGATTTACATGCATACACCATTGCGAATCATCAAGTAAGGCGACTTCAGTATTGATTGCTTTGAGATCGCAGCTCAACGGTAACTTAGCAAACGAAATTACTTCACGAGTACCTTTAAGCTTTGCATCCATCGCTATCAACCTATAGTCTTGCCATCCACATTCAAGGTATAAACAATATCCTTAAACTTTCCACCCGATAGCCGAATTGTTTGATATCCATCAATAGATGACAAAGTCGTATTCTTAGTAAGTGACTTTGGCCCATAACTAAATTGATAGCTCCCCTGTCCATCAAATACTTTTACGTCGTTTGTGTAGGAGTTCAAAATATGAAGAAAACCGCGGTTATCTGACGTGATGGACTTAATACCACTCACTTGGTGGGGTAACTCAATGCCATAGTTGCCAAATGTATTTATGAGCTGGCCATTGAAATCAATAACATGTATTGAATATGCATTGCGGCTCGCGATAAAGATGCGTTGGCGCTGTTCATCAATCGCAAAATCCTTGATATGGCCAAGCGCGTCTGGAAATGGTATTTCGCTTATTTTTTCACCCAAATTATCATAAACTGTAATATGTTTTGATAACTCAAATAGAATATACACATTGCTAGCATAGCGTCTGGCTACAATTGGTTTTAATTGTACTTTGACTAGCGTGTTTTGTGGGTTTTCTAAAAGTGAACTTGGAGGATTAATGTTCAAGCTATTTAAATCACTTCCAGTTAATCTTTGAGTGTACGAAACTTCGTTTGAATCATGAGTATGAGCCAACAACGGCCCTGCCGACAAAAATGTGCTTGCAGCACACACCGACATAGATGACTTTAAAAATGAACGGCGTTCCATAACATTCCTGTATTTTTATTAAACAGCCCATTCGATTATTACAAAATACAAAACAATAATAAATTACACCAGATTACACCAACTGAAAGGACTAATTAATTAGGGGTAATTAACTTCCCAATTAACACAATTCCATACAGAGTGATGATCTAGCATCTATCACCTTGTTACACAACTCAACCATTTACAAAATCACAATCATATTTAACCGTAACAAAAACTTGTTTACATCAACAAAGCAACCATGTATATCTAAAAAATAGCTTGCATCACAAGCAGCAAGGGTTTGGCGCAATATAATCAATAATTTTGAAATATAGATTACTTAAACTTTTATTTTTATTGCTAATTTACTAGGTAATTAATACCAAAATTTAGGATAATTAATGTGACACCATTATTTCTTACTAGGTCAAAAATCGTATGTTTTTCAAGTGCTAAATTAATTAGAACTTGTCATCGTCTTCAACCATAAAACGATGTAAGATTCGCACAGACTAACAATAACAATCATATTCTGGCAGCAGATAATTAACTCGAAGAAATAAGTATCATGTCACTAACTCATTTTTCTGACCCATACATAGAAAACCGCTTCGATTCGGCTCAATACGAGCTTCTTTATAAAATTGGTGAAGGTGGTTTCGGCAAAGTATTTAAAGCTAGAAATAAAAATACTGACCAGACAGTTGCAATTAAGTTTCTGGCCCTAGAGCCTCACTTAGAAGAAGCGAAAAAGAAACGCTATATCGAAAGATTCAAACGAGAAACAGCACTAAGTGGACAGCTTGAACATCCTCATATCGTTAGGTTATTAGATAAAGGGCAGGTTGATGAGCACTTACTATTTGGCGTGTTCGAATATATTGAAGGACAATCCCTACGCGAATATTTAATGCAAGAAGGCGCTTTGGATGCAGTAAATGCTACCGATATTATGCTGCAAGTATTAGATGCGCTTATTCATGCTCATAAAAAAGGGATTATCCACCGAGATATTAAGCCTGCGAACATCATGCTATCTCAAGCTGGGGCCAAGACCCATGCGAAAATACTAGATTTTGGTATTGGAACGCTCACGCAAGAAAACAGGCATCAAGACTTTTCGACGATTACCTTAACACAAGAAACCATTGGCACCCCTTCCTACAGTGCACCAGAGCAATTGAGGGGAGAACCCGCATCCGAAAAGACTGATTTATACGTTTGGGGCTTAGTATTATTAGAGTGCTTAACCGGCATGCCTGCGGTTACGGGGTCAAGTGTCGCATCAATTTACCATAAACAATTAAGTGATGTTCATATTCCCATCCCAAGTGCATTGTTAGGCCACCCGCTTTCTGGCTTATTGCGCAGAGTACTACAAAAGAATGCCACTGAGCGCGTTATTTCTGGTCAAGAGATCTTTTCTGAACTCAACTCCATGAACGTCTCAAACTTGGTTGGTATCTTGGCTGATGTTCAGGCACAGCACGGTTATGATGACAACACCGTCGTACTCAGAAATGACGATCCTAGCAGCCCACTAGTACATGACTACACCACACTTACTGAGCGTAAACAAATAACGGTATTAGCCATCAGAATGAGCGCAAAGCGCCTTACTGATAGTGCCAAAGATTTAGACATAATAGACACGCTATTTAAATCTCAACGCAACCACTGTATTGACATTGCGACACGCTTTGGCGCTTACCATGTCGGAAACCTAGCTGATACCATGCTGTTTTATTTTGGTTATCCGGTTGCCAGCGACAATGATACAAGGCTATCTGCACGTACTGCGTTGGAGGCCATTAGCGAGCTTTCTAAACGAAATGCATTAATGCAAGAAGCACATGGTATTCAGCTCAATGCACATATTGGTATTCATTCGGGTATATTTGTTACGTACGCTAATGCAGTGCCTGAAGGCAATGTCGCAAATACTGCAATGGAGCTTTCACGCTTAGCTGGTGAGAGACAAATTTTATGCTCGGCAGAGTCACGTGCTATTTTAGAGCCATATAGTGATTTTGATTATTTCGATAATGTCCAACTGGGCCTTTCGTTTGAGCAACTATCTATATACAACCTCAAAGGCGAAAAACGCATAGAAGCATTTGGTTTTATGCGTGGTACTAAAACCAACCACAAGTTAATTGGCCGCCAACTTGAGCTAGATAAAACCCTGTCTGTTATTAATGGCGACAACAACACCCGTATTGCCCATATTTATGGTGAGGCTGGTATTGGTAAGTCGAGATTGTTGCAGGAGGTCAGAGACAATGCGAGCAAATACCAACACCTAGTCGCTCAGTGCTTACCAGAGCATCAAAACAATGCGTTGTATCCCATTTTAAATTTAGTCAGATATTTATTAAATACAGACAACTTGGCATCGGCAGACGTCATACAGCTATTTGGGGATATCTTGACCGAATTTGGCCAGACGGCTTCTGAGGTTGAAGCTACTATTCCTGTTATTATGGTTTGGTTGGCCATTCCACTGCCTGACGAAATGCAAACGTCTTCTCATTCTCCTGATGAACAAAAAGCGCTATTGTTTGCTGGGTTAAGCGCATTGCTGATGTCTCGAAAATCCAGCATTACAGAATTTAAACTGTACATTATCGAAGACATCCATTGGTCAGACGTTATTACACTCGAATTTTTGCGCTACTTTGCGGCACAATTACAAGATGGCAGTGTCATGATTAGCACTTCTAGACAACCTTGTCCGAACAGCTTGCTGGATCTCACACTGGTTGAAATCGAGCTTAATAAACTCACGGCAAAGGCCACCGCTGACTTCATCGAACAGCTATTCGATAGTAAAAATGTATCTGAAAATGTTCGCTCTGTTCTGGTAAAACGCACTGATGGTATCCCTCTCTTTATCGAAGAGCTTGTTGATATGCTGAAAGAAAAGCAGCTAATTCACGAGACCAATGGTGCGATTACATTTATAAATCCGGATAAGCTAGAGCAAGTCCCTAATAGCTTAAGAGAATCTTTACAACAGAAACTAGACAATTTGGTTCATGCCAAAGAAACAGCACAGCTGGCTGCGGCAATTGGTAGAGAGTTTGAGTATGAACTCTTGGTCAAGACATCGGCTTTAAGCGAAGACCAAATTCAAAATGATTTGAATGAGCTGTTAGATAAAGAGTTGATTATTCAGCAAAGAAGGGTTGAAACAGACAGCTACATATTCAAACATGCTTTGGTTAGAGATGCCGCTTATGACAGTATGGACAATAAAGCAAAAACAACCAATCACCTGAAAATAGCCGAAGTACTTAAATCTTTTGCCAACAACTTTTCGCTACAATTTACTCAAGGTGAACACTATCAAAAAGCAGCCTCATTCACGGATGCATTCAAAGTGTTCTTAAAAATCGGTAAAGAAAGTACGTCAGAATCACGCTTTCAACAAGCACTTGTTGCCCTTGAAAAAGCAGACAATATTGCCAATGAACATAAATCTTCACTGAATATTCAAGAGCAAGAAGTTTTAGATCTTCAACTGAGCTTGGCTAACTTTTATATCGGTTTTAAGGGCTACGCTAGTCCAGATGTTCATGCCAACTATAAAAAAGCAATTGATATAGCTCAGAATATTGACGGCACACCTGAGCTATCGAGAACACTCTGGGGAATTGGGGTCTACTACATGGTCAGGGGTAATTTTGAAGAAAGTATCAGTACCTCAGAACAAGCCTATACATCAACAAAACAGATAGAAACGGTCGATCAGGTCGCCCTGAATGCGCTCGTTGCTGGTTCTAAGTTGTGGCTTGGTAGATATGAAGAAGCCGAGCGAGTTTATGAACAAAACCACGCTTTGTTTGATACCGAACTCGACGGCCTGTTTAACAAGAACTATTCATACAATATTGGTATTGCTGAGTTAAGCTATTACGCCATATGTTGCGTTGAACTTGGAAAACAAGAACAAGCACTCGCATTGTCAGCTAAAGCAATTTCTACTGCGCAAGAGATTGGTAATGTCTTTTCCCACTCTCATGCATTAACGCGTGGGGCGCTAATCAAAACTATGCTTGGTGATCATGAAGGTGCACTAAAGCATGCGCAACAAGCAATCCAACTCACAAGCGAGCACAACATCGCGCTTTGGAATATCGTAGCTAACTTGCTAGAACAGTTTCTACTCATCCAACTGGGGCAACAGAGCGCCAGCACAGAGCTGGATAAGTGGATTAGTGCCTATGAAAGCACTGGCGCACTTGCCAATTTACCTTGCTACCTATTGATGCTTGCTCAAGCAGAGCAAACTTTAGGAAACAAGGACCAGTCAGCTATCGCGCTTAATAGAGCGTCAGAGATAAGCAGCCAAACTGGCGAGACTTTTTACATGAATAAACAGTTTGAACTTCAATAAGGCATCAAGTTAATGATAATAAAAGCAGCCATCGGCGCAGCTGGACTAGCATTTGGGGCAGCTAGTTTTGCAAGTTCCGAGCAGCTACCAAACGATACATGTAAAGTCCCCTTTGATAATACACCTGTAGGATGTTTTCCGGGTGCAATCTCAGCCGGCAGCAGTGAGAATTCGCAAGGGTTTAGAAACTATGCCGTAAAACAATTTTACGCATTGAATTGGCCAGTAACCGACATCAGCAGCCGCGCACCGGATCTATCGAAGAACCCTGCGCCATTTGATATAAGCGTATGGCAAACATGGCAAACAAAGACGGATTTGACTCAAGGCACAAAGCCGAGTTTAACAACGCAAAACAAGCAAGAAATTGCCGCCATATTGAAAACGCTCAACATAGACTCAAACACGGCATATGCGCAACATCTAGAGTACTTACATGATACGGATATTCCGGATCAAGACCACCAACCACTTGTGGCGATAGATAAAAGTAAATTGCATTTTGAAGTGTATTACAACGATGTGGCGGTTAACGATTTAAACAACTTTGCTAAAAACAACTACCAATTTACCACAGGTAGCACAACAGAGCCCAAACGAGGGGCTATTGTCGCCAAAGGTGCTTGGAGAATAATCCCACAAAGTGAATACAGTACAGTAAGCCAATATCATTCATCTTTGGCATGCATATACTCCGACAGTAATGTCTGCGATATACAAGTTGTTGGACTAACTGGGTTGCATATTGCAAACAAGATGAACCCTTTGCAATCTACTGAAACAACATGTGAAGGGCTTACATGTAAAAACATTAAAATTTCAGAGTGGTCTTGGACGACTTTTGAATACTATCAAAATGCGCCAAGCGTCGCCTCAAAAGCTGACTTTAACAACATTGATAAAACTGTGTCTTGGCTGCTATACGATAACAGTCAAATCGAGCAAAATATCAAAAACTGTACTAAAGACGATTTGCTTGCGATAAACAACACCAGTTGTGTTGTAAACCAAGTACCAACAACAACCACTCAGCCAGCGCAGATCATTAGGTTTCAGCCTTCGGACAGAAACTTCAAAGTTGAGAACTTATCCGAAAAGATCTGTCAGGGTTCTGGCTTGTCGTCACTAGACTACTCTAGCTGCTTAACAATCCTAGCGTACACCAAGACACCTAACGTTTCGCCTTTGCAAAACTATCGATTAATTGAAAACGTTTGGGTAGATACCAGAGGAAATATTCTACCAGCTTATTCCGGTAATAATACGGTGGATAAAATTATACGTAATTCGTCTATGGAGCCATTTGACCGTTCAGTAAGTCAGGACAATCTTGATTGTGCGGCTTGCCATAGACACGCTAAATATGACGGCATGTTTACCGTCCCCTCAATTATCAAAGGAGATAAATAATGACTACGGCGCTTATTAACGATTTATGCTGTATGCAACTACTTTACGCACAAGCAACAAAGCCTGAGCTTAGACAAATCACTAACAGCATATACAGTACATTAATCTCAGAGCCAGAAAACAGAGCAATTTTGAGAGATAAGTATTACATCCCGAACTCTCGTGTAAGTGTTGTCAATACGACAGCTGAAATGTCTATCGAATATGCTGACAAACTAGTTCAGATCAGTGGCTCTAAGGCAGCAGCAATTCTAGTTAACCAACAATTAGGTGAAGTCGCATACCGCTGTGTATTTACAGCTGACAGAACGCCTATTTTTGAATTAGCTGGCGGTGCGTCTGTACCTAGCAGTGCACCGACGGTAAGCGAAGAGCAACAAAAAGCGCTTGTTTTAACACTTTGGCACTTAGCGTTTAATGACAGCGACCGTGAAGAGTTCCTAAACTCTCAAAATAAAGCAAGTGTACTTCAGGGCATTGAAGTTGACGGTAACGCACTAAATGCAGAGATCTCAACTTGGATTGACGAGCAAGTGCAAGCACAAAATATTACTGACCTAAAAGACTTTATCGGTTTCTACTTATATAAAGCGACTTGGTAATATCTTTATTCCTTATTTAGCCTTGCTTAAAGGCTAAATAAGGGATTCAGTTATCGAAAACAAAAACTGATACGCCAATGCTGATATTGTAATCAACAGTAGTTGAGCAACCACGAAATCCAAACTCTCAAAATCTACAGCGAGCTTCAAACCTATTTTAAGCAGTGCTAAATACCACTCAGGGTAGCAATACACCTCATCATTTGGCCTTCAGAAGTATAATGTAGAAACAGTTTAATAAGCCCCCTACGCCCACACAGTGACTATTTCGACGTACCTGGAGCCGCTCTGCGGTCTGTATCGCTGCTTATTTGGAGTATCAATGACACGCTTTTACACGCAGCGCGCTTAACCGTGATTTTTTGGCAGAATATTGTGCAAGCATACTTTATTTTTTTAGCCTCTCCTTTTATTCATTTAATTATGCCAAAATAGCCGCAGACCAGCATATAAGGACAATATATGAAAAATATTCTTTGCCTAATCACCAGTCTTGGCTTGTTGAGCTCTGCAAACATTGCATTTGCCGACGATTCGGGATTTGGTGTTTCAGTGTTTGGCGGATACTCCACCAACCACGACCTAACGACAAGTAAAAACTTTACGATTGATCTTGAAGACAATAGCCACTTTGGATTTTCTGCGGACCGTATAGTTAATAGCACTCGATACGGGCTATTCTATAGCTTTAATGAAACAGAATTTGCTGATAATGCAATTGCTAAAGTAGACATGGAATATCTACTGTTTCAGAGCGCTATTGAGAGGCCTATCAGTCAAAATCTCAATTACTATGTCGGCGCACAAATTGGCGTAAATAGAATTACGCCCAACTTCGCTGAGTCAGATGATTTCTTCGCATCTGGTTTATTCACTGGCGTTGATTACTCTATTGGTGCAGGGTTCCACGCTTTCACAGAACTACGCTGGATGGCGACCATCGTCAAAAATTCATCGTCAGTTGTTTGCGATGATGATCCAAAAACCACCGATAACTGTATCTGGCATTTTGATGGTGACGTATTAAACCAGTTTCAGCTAAGTGCCGGTATCAATTACCGTTTTTAACTGCCCAAGCTGCGTTTTAGCTCATCAATAAAAAGTCGAGTTTTATAGGGCGTGAAGCTAGAGTTTGGATAATAAGCCCAAAGCTGCTTCACCTCTGACCTTAAATTTGGCAATACGGGGACTAGCGCACCTTGCTTGATCTCTCTTGCAACATATTGAGGCGAAATAAAAATAAGCCCCATGCCCTGCACCGCAGCTTTCATCATTGCATCCAAGTGGTCCGAAACAAAATTATAATTATTGAAATCAAATAGTGTCCCGTCTTCTAAAATAATGCCGCCTTTTTTCTGATAATAATTACTCAGCAACATCTTATGAGAGGCTAGATCCGCCACCGTTTGGATCTCCTCGCACTGAGACAAATAACTGGGCGCACCAAACAGCATCATTTGATAATCAATTAACCGAGTGCCTTTATGGGCCACAGAGTCAAACTCCTCATGGTATCGCGTTATTACAAGGTCATGCTCCAAATCTGGCGGGGAGCCTGGCGTCAAGACATTGAGGTGGATTGTTAGATCGGGATATTGCTCCAAAAACCGCTTTATATTAGGCATGAGCACACTACTTCCGATCGCCTGAGTCGCCGCAATTTTTAATGTGCCCTGTGGCTTTAGCTCGCTGCCTTGTGCTTGCTCTAACATGTGCTCAAATTGATCTATCCATAACCTTGCATTAGGCAGAAACTGCATGCCATTTTCATTCAAGCTCACCTGCCTTGTTGTTCTGATGAACAAAGTTTGCCCGAGTTGCTTCTCTAACCAGTCAATTCGTTTGCTCATTGCTGAAGCGGATATTCCCATAATTTCGGCTGCTTTTGTAAAGCTCTCCATATCTGCAAGCACTACAAAGCTGCGCGCTGCGCTTAACCAGTCCAAATTAATTCCTCATAAGAAAAAGTCTTTTAATTATTACCTTATTTTTAGGACATTAAAAGCACGTTATATTACCGCCTACATTTCCCAGTCGTATTCCGGAGAATCATGAATAGGTACATCACCTTGGCTGCTTTATTGACCTCTTGCTCTCAACTAGCGAGCCAAATTTTTATGCCTGTACTGCCGGATATAGCAGACAGCCTTACTTTGTCACCCGGCGCTAGCCAAGCAGTTATTATCAGCTTTTTCCTTTCTTTAGGCTCTGCGCAACTCCTTGTCGGGCCACTGTGCGACAAATATGGCGAGCGGCCACTATTTGTCACTGGCCAAATTATATTAATTGTAGGCACTTTGATCTGTGCCTTCGCAGATGGCGCCAACACTTTTTTGATTGGTCGAGTATTGCAAGGGGCAGGCTGTGCTGCGCCCATTCTAGTAAGCCGTGCTGTTTTATACTCATGCTTTCAAAGTGCAAAACTTAACAGCGCAATGGGCAGTCTAGCTATTTCAGCAAGCCTTGTTGCACTCATCACACCGTTAATCGCTGGTATGTTGGCGGAGCAATTCTCGTGGCAAGGCATGTCTTTGGTGCTAATTTGCTTTTACGTCTGCATTTTTCTATTTGGTTTAGCAACGTTTCCAAAGCCCAAAAAACGTCTCGTTTCATTAAAGCCCACTGCACTACTGAAGCAATATAAAAATATTGCTTCAAGCCCCACTTTTATACCCGTGGCATCGCTAAAATGGGCACCCACATTTTTATATTTAACATTGCAACTCTACCTGCCTTTTTTCTTGCGAAATGAATTTGCCTATTCCACAGAACAAATAGGGCAAGCCATGATGGTTTCTATGTCTGGATTATTGGTAGGCTCAACACTTGCCAAAATCATGCAAAAACGTACGCACCATCTAAAAATTGCGATGTATTTATGGCCAGCACTGCCAATAAGCGCCTTTACCTTTTTGTTTTTTAGCGAACATGTGCATGCCGTTGTTTTTGCCCACTGCGCCATTATGTTTATTTTTGGCAGTTACTTTCCGAGTTACATGTATTACGTTGGCCACTTTTACAAGTCACGCTCGAGCACTGCAAATGCGTTAGTAGGGGCAACCGAATTACTGTTATTTTCGAGTATTGCTTGGCTTGCTAATCAATACTTAATTACAGGCCCTAGCTCTATCGCTTTTTTAACTGCGGGGTGTGCATTACTTGTACTTATTTGTTTAAAAGCGCTTAAAAATCTTGGTAATGAAAAAATCAGTCAAAAAGGAGTTAAGTTATGCGATTCGAAACTACAAGGTTGATTGTTAGGCCTTTACAGCAAAGCGATTTAGCGGATGTCTATCAATCAAGGAAAAACCCTGATACATCAAAATACATTGGTGATCCAGCCACAATTGAGGATGCCAAGCTACGGATTGAAGAAGCGACGCTACCTTGGCAGGGTGTTGACCATCAAAAAATGATGCTAGCTATCCGGTGTAAAACAACTCACCAGTTTATCGGTGAATTGCTGTTTAAGTTCACCCAAAAACAGTGCCATATTGGTGAGATTGGATACCGCATGAGCCCACAGCACTTGGGGAAGGGCTATGCATTTGAAGCGGCAAGTGCGTTTATTTCAAATTTATTCGATCAATTTGAGCTCAACAAAGTTATCGCAGTTTGTGCGATAGGTAACGTTGCATCATGGCGGTTAATGGAAAAATTAGGCATGCGCCGAGAAGCAGAGTTACGCGATAACATGTACTTACAAGGCTGCTATCAAAACAGTTTTATGTACTCTATATTGAAGCGAGAGTTACAATAATGGCTCTTTGAGGCTCATTTAAGCCAGCAGAGCCTCTAAAGTATGCAATTTGTACGCTCGTATATGCAAAACTATTACCAATTTAGCAATTTATCTCCTCGTTAAATTTCTTTATATCTCAATTACACAGGTTAGAAAACAGCATCTATACTGTTTAAAAGCCAAGTAGTTGGAGCTATATATGAGAATGCGACAAAAGCTGATCGGCAGCTTTGTACTGACAGTCATTATACCTATTCTAGCAATATCTATAATGAGTATTACCCGCACCAAGCAGGAGTCGAACACCAGCTTTATTGCAACTTCTGATAATGAAATCAGACAAGTAGAGAACGCATTCATTTTGTTTTTTGAGCAAATGAAGAATAACGCCCGCTTTTTAGCGCAGAGCGAGGCGGTGGTGAATGTCGCGAAAGACACCACCACATATTTCGGCGACGAAAAGATGATGGAGCCAGCCTCTTCAGGGCCTGAAGAGGCGGCAATATTTAAACTTTTTGAAAGCTTTGGAGTCACCCATCCTGAACTTTTGTTTGTATATCTTGGTACACAGGATGGTGGTTTTATCCAGTATCCTGCAGAGCCACTAGGTGGTTATGACCCACGTAAAAGACCTTGGTACCAAGAAGTCACCCAGTCCCAATCAGATGTTGTTATTACCGAACCATATCAAGGGGTTACAGGGCAAGCTATGGTATCTATCGCAACAGCGATTAAACGCTCAGGAAGCTTAGTAGGTGTGCAATCTCTGGATGTTACGCTGGCCACTTTAACTGATATTGTCAGTAATATTCAGCTTGGACAAACCGGCTATCTCATGCTGTTAGATGGCAATGGCACCGTATTGGCCGACCCGAAAAATCCCGATAGTAATTTCAAGAATTTATCCTCCCTTGAGGGACCCAAATACAAGGCTATCAACAACCCCTCCGATGAAGCACTTATAAAGATTGATACTGGCGATGCAATATTGCAAGCTAGGCTTTACCACTCCAAAGCGCTAAATTGGACATTTGTTGCATTGATTGAAGAAGATGAAATTCTCTCTTCTGCCTATGCGATGTCATACAATATTGGGCTTATCTCTATTGGCATGTTGGTGCTGTTTATTTTCATTGCCATTGCTCTAGCCAATAAAATCGTTTATCCCATTGAAATGGTTTCTGATGGCCTCAAAGAAATCGCACAAGGTGAAGGTAACCTATCGAAACGCTTGCAGGTCATAGGCAATGATGAAATCAGTGAACTCGCCTCTTGGTTTAACCAATTCCTTAACTCTATCAATGGCCTAGTTAGAGATATAAAAAGCAACGCCAGCAACCTAAATGCCCAAGCGCAGCAATCTCATAGCAGCGTCGATGATATTCGTGGTCAGTGTCATCATCAAGCAAGTACATCTCAACAAACTGCAGAGCACACACAAGCCATGGAAAACATGGCTATGACCGTTAATGACAATTGCACTCAAGCATTGAGTGAGATCTCAAATACAGACAGCCACGCAAAACAAGGTAATGCGCTTATCCAAAGCACCGTGAGTCAGGTGGCAACACTCAATGATTCTCTTGATAGTTCTGCACAGGCAATGAGCGAGCTAGAAGGACAAAGTAAAGACATTACCAATATTTTAGAGGTGATACGTACAATCGCTGAACAAACCAACTTACTCGCTTTAAATGCAGCCATTGAAGCAGCTCGAGCGGGAGAGCAAGGACGTGGCTTTGCTGTTGTAGCAGACGAAGTACGTACTTTGGCACAACGCTCCCACGATGCAACGCAAGATATAGAAAAGGTACTCACTAAACTGACAGATCAGACCCGTTCAGTATCGAAGCATATGACACTGAGTGTTGAGGAATCTAAAACGGCCATTGAACAATCAGAGCAAGCGCATAGAGCCTTTGAAGAAATTGCAAATTCGATAGAAAGGGTAACCCCGATTATTGCCAATATATCTCAACAAGCAGAGCAGCAAGGTGCCTATGCAAGTGAAAGTAAAACACAAATCGAGGGAATAAATCAGTCAATACAACAGGTCAGCGGATCAGCAGATTCTCTATATGATGGTGCAAAGCAATTAGTTAAGTTTGCTAATAACTTAGATGAGTTAGTTGGACGATTTAACATAGATTAAGTCCGTTGATACACGCCCATTAAGTACGCTTTAATAACGTTGTTGTGGTCATTAAGCAGCCACAACAACCACTTACTCTGACTCCATAGCTCGACTCATTGCTCCACCGTTTGAATTCATTACTTATCATGCCAAAATTCACGATGAGACAGGTTGGCAATGGGCTTTTGAGCAACTTCATATCAAACCCAACAACATAAACTGATTACCAAAACAGATTGCACAGAAGCCGAAACTAAAAATCATTCGATATTGTAACGAGAGATTGATTGAGCGTCGCTTGCAATCGTTTTAATTTACCTTAGACACAGCGCTTAGCGGCCTTTTTCTAGAGCAATTGTATAGACCTTGCAGAAGTGCGTTGTCGCCCCCACCCATTTCGAAGCATCGTCATTATGGCCAAAAACCGATACTTTAGCGTCAGTGTGATAAGCAGCAAGTAAAATACTTACTGTCGTGTCGTATGCGGGGCTATCCTTACTGATCCAGTAGCCCTTACATTTAGCCGCGGGCGTATTTAAAGTAAGCGTAAAGTCTCCACCTCCATAGTCTGGGTAAACTTGCATGGATTTAATGGTCGTGTAAGTACTTTGCTCAAGCGCAGATAAATTTAGTGAAATTAACCCTAAAACGCAAAAAAATAGATTTTTCATATTTTCCTCAATGTATTCCAAGAAGTGCAATGTTCATTTAAAAAGTATACATCGGCATAACGATAAAAATTCACCGTGAATAAAAAGAAGCAGTACTGGAAAGCTTATAACGAGGTGACCAAATATTAGCTTGGCCACGACACACATATCGGTTGCAAACTCGTGGTTGAGCCTGTTTATGCCCGATTAAATAAGTGGAATTACAAATTGGTTTACCAAGATGTTTTGTTTAGAATATTGTCTTCGCAACAGTGACGGAAAGGGCATGATGACTTTATATCAATGACTCTGACCCCATTGATTTTTATATTTAAGACAAGGAACAATTAAATTGAAAGTTATTTTTATTTTGGCTTTATTTTTACTCGCAGGATGTCAGAGTACAAAGATTGTAGCGCCTAAGCTACCTGATACAGTAAAAGAAAGTGATATTTCAAAAGTCGTACTGTTTATGGAGTCCAACCTAAAAATTGGAGAAAGTAGAGTGTATTTTGGTGAGAAAAAGAAGAATTACGCATCTTTTACCAAAAAAGGAAAAAAGGAGCTAACACTGCTTTCTGGTGAATACAAATTTGAGATATGGTCTCCAGGCAGTGCCACACACAATTTAGAGGCAGTGTTAGAAGGTAATAAAACAACATGTATTCGAATTTTCTCAAATACCACTAATTTAGCAGGAAAGTTTATTGTTCCTTTATTGAGAAATTTAACCTCGACACATGAGGCCGAAGTTGTTGACTGTTACCAAATAAATAAACTTGCTGAAGACTCTGCAGAAAATAGTTAATATCACTGTCTTAATAAATGGGCGAAGCTGTATTTATCAACATTTTCAAACTTACAACTTGCTATAGATACAGCCTTCGCATTGTAATTACAAATTCACTTCAGTGTTCCAAAACAGCTAAAATCACGCCTATTCTACATATATACTTTAATAAATTACTTTAAGTTCACAGTATAAATCAGCCCAATATTAATTGGGTCAAAAATTGTTAAGCTGCACTTTTGCGCGCCATTTCGCGTAAGTTTATTTTTTATTCACATGCCGCAGGACCAATAATTGACTCATTTCTGGTAAGTTTTTTGGCCACATTAGGGTACCGATTTTCGAACTCTTTATAAGTTTGTACACGCTCATCTTTAACTAATATTGATGAGTTATGAGTAGAGAAAATAATATAATTGTTATATCCACCTACATCAAAGTACACATCACCGATATAATTTACAGTTCCCGGCTCTATTGTAAAAGTGCCCAAACAATCTAGATCGGGATCAACTAAGCCAGACCCCTGCATATACAATACTTGGTCAAGAGAATGTGTTCCAGCTGACATTGGAAATACAAATAACTTTTCACTGCCTTTCATAGCAAAGCTGTAATTATCTAAAATTCTATTTGTATTTCGGGTTAAGAAATTTGCAGAGTGTATGCCAGACATCCTAAATTTTGCGACAACTAACCCTGTATCTTCTTTGAGTGGCTGAGTGGGATCATACGTTTGAGCACACGCTGTTAAAATCAATGATAAAATAACAATCAGAAACCTAGACATTTAAACCTCGAAATGGCACTAACTAAGCATATTATATTTAGCAATATACTTAGTATCTTAAAACCCAAGCACTGTAGCTCAAATCTGTCACTATTGTAAGTCCGTCAATATTACTATCTGTTAATTGAGCTGCGCAAGTATAGTGTGAAATTCAGACAATACATTTACTCGCTTTGAGAAATAGAGTTACTCGTTCTATAACGACATTTTAAATAGCATATAGTAATAAAAACCAAACGACATAAGGCTTTGATTGACGAATGACTCGGCTTATTTAAAGTAACTCTTGAAATTGAGTAAAGATTAGTAGCTGCTCAACAAGCATTACCGATGTGGCTAAGGTGTCGCTTTTTTGTGCAATTATTTTGTTTTATTCTGACTTTAAAACTCGCGACCTGTTTAACTATACGTTAATTAATCAACCCAGTTTGTGCATGTTTAAAGCGCCACTATCTACTAGAAGCGCTTTAGTATTTTTCACCAAAATGAGCGATAACTTCTGTGGCAACTACGGCACGTATCAGCCGCAGCCTCTAAGCCTTGCAGTGCTAAACGTGTGTTTTGTGTTTCACTGCCTTTGTGTAGCAATTTAAACCCTTGGTCCATTTGAGACATCATACCTTCAAAATGCCCCCACTTTTCCCAAATACGTGGTTTAGCTCGGCTATTTTGGTGACTGCCCCTTGGAAATGCATTGAGTACAATATCTCCTTGTGCATTGAGCTGAGCACTGACCGCCAGTAACTTTTGCCATTTTATTTCCCTTGCATCCAACAGGTCCTCAGCTTCATCAACTAAAGACTCTATCGCCTCAAATGCATTTTGCCTAGATTCCACAGCCGTATTAACGCTATTTGCCGACGCTAATAAAGGTAACGCGATTAGCCATCGAGTGAATTTAACCATCTTCTCATTACTCCTTGATTGGTAGTTGCAAATCCAATATCTAAAGTCTAATATTCAACCATTGCATTTGCAATGATTGCTTTTGCAAACTTATCAACCTGCAAAGGAATTTGTTATGAAAGTTTGGGATCTCGCTACACGTATCTATCATTGGCTTCAAGCACTTTTGTTTATACTTTTAGTGCTTTCAGGCTTCAAAGGCACTGGCCCACATGAACCATTAGGTATTCTTTTATTTACGCTCATTGTCTGGCGGTTACTGTGGGGGGTGGTTGGCAGTGAATCAAGCCGTTTTGGCTCCTTCATTAAAGGACCAAAAACAGTAATCGAATACTTTACAGGACGCTATCCACAAAAGCCTGGTCATAACCCAGCAGGAGGATGGATGGCAATTACTATGATTGCAGCGCTATTTATTCAATGTATAACGGGTATTACAATGGCTGGGCTTATCTCACCACTGGACAATATACTCACCACAGAGCACTTAGATACAGTTTCTAAAATACACGATGCAGGTGCTAGATTACTTATTGCTATGGTGGCCATGCATGTCGGTGCCATCATTATATATAAAATCAAGGCTCAACCACTGGTTAAAGCAATGTTTTCGGGTATTCAGCAACAGCTATCAAATACACAAAGCCTCTATTTTGTCTCTATGGTTAGAGCAGTATTAGTTCTAATTGTTTCTGGTGCCCTCACAACCAGCTTACTTCTATTAGGCTAAATAGCATTACTTGGGCCTTAGCCTTTAAGGCTCACTTTCTTTATCGGATAACTTGGGCATGGCCAAGCCTGTTTGCGTGTCCACTGTCATTGCTATTTTCCGCAATGTCAAAGGCTCCTCGCTCAACACACACGTTTGGTCAGAGTGAGCGACAGAGAAAAATTGAGCATGTAACAACTCTTTATTAATTTCGATTGCTTGTTGTTCATAAAAACGATTCAAGCCTTCAACCCGAATATTATCCAAGCCAAACTCTAAACCAAAAGATTTTAATTTGAGCCACGCCTCTTTAAGCGTCCAAGACCGCAAAAACTCCTTTGCCGTGAGGTTCTCAACCCTATCCTCAGGATGGGTAACCCACGCATAAACGCTCAGCATTTTTTCTGGGTAACGCATAAATTCGATATCAACGCCGCATTCTATATTCGCTAGTAAGATCACAAGTGTTGAATTGCTATGGGAGATACTCACATAAAGGTGAGAAGCACATCCATCCTCGTCCACAATAAAAGGTTTACCACTTTTACAGGTTTTCACACGCAAGATTTTTTGAGGGTATAAATACTTGAGTAAAACCGCCAAGGTCTTTTTCCCTACCCCTTTTGCAATCGCGAACTCATTAAAAACATATAGGCAGGCCTGTTGGGGTGACATCGTTTTTCTTGATTTGTACATAAGCATTGATCATTCTAAAAAGTAAAAGGCCAGTACTATCAAGGGAGAATACTTGATAGTACTGGCCTTTTTGCTTAACACTAAACTCTACCTACTTCTCCACAAAAGTTGGCCACTTGAATGGTCAGCCTTACACGACTTCCGCAGCACGCTCTTGTGCTTCAAGTACGTCAGCTATACGTAAAACTTCACTAATCACATCTGCAATGGTTTCGATTTCACTGAACTTTAGGCCTCTTAATTTAAACCCAAGCTCTTTTTCCATATCAACGGCAACACAGACCATTTCTGTTGAATCAAGCTGCCATTCATCCTCTAATTGTGATGCATCATTTAATTCAGATCGTTCAACATCCAAATATGCACAAATGGCGTCGTATACAATGTCTGTTACTTGTTCTTTGTTAATCATGATGAAGTTCCTTTTTTAATAATTAGACTGCTGATTGCACCGCCTAAGCTAGCGGTGTTTATAAGTATCTGATCAATATTATTTTTTGAATTTGGAGATTGCGCGCTTAATTGCGTATACGCATTTTCTAATTCCCCTTGTGGCAAGTTTTGATGCTTCAATAGTAAGCAAGCACATGCAACATCCAGTGCACCTTCAAAACCTAATCCATGGCCAAAAATACGCTTTGGTACAACCACATTGCTCTGTGGGTAAAGCTCATTGATGGCCAAAGCCTCTGCTTTGTCCACTTCGTGCAGCCCACATGCATCAGGTAAAATGACATCCGGCGCTCCATTAAGCGATTTAAAGTTGCGGATAAAAGGTTGCTCTGTTGTGTTGTACCTGTCAGCATCGGTAGGCTGAGTCGTGTTTGCAGAGCCCCCCAGATAACCATAAATAGTTGCCCCTCGAGATTGCGCCCCACGCTTACTTTCTAATACAAAGAACACAGCCCCTTCTGTGAAACCTAACTCATTACTCTGTTTAGAGAATGGGTTAAATTCTCCACGACCAGTGTACTCACTCGTTTGCGCGAGGGCCGCCAACACAAAGTCTGTGTTTATACATTCTGTGCCACCAGCAATAGCAACGTCTATGTGTCCTTGCCCAATATGATATGCAGCATCAGAAATACTGTGCAGGCTACTGCTACGGTCACACATGTAAGTTTTAGAGTAACCTTTAAATCCATGAGTGATAGATATTTGGCCTTGTGCTGCTGCTGGAAACCAAGCGGTTGCCTGAAAAGGACTCACAGCTCTTGGGCCGTCACAATGTAAATTACGAAGTTCACGATCTGTATATTGCCAACCACCGAAAACATTGCCTACAAACACCCCTACTTTGTCTTTATCCAAGCTATCTATTGGTAGCTTGGCGTCATTCATTGCACGCTCAGAAGCAATCAGTGCAAATTTTGAAAAGTTGTCCAGTTTGTTTCCAACTCGCGCGGGAATGCGTCCTTTGATCTGACTTTCTGATACAAAATTCGTTATGATCCCGGTATGGGCACGCGTTAGCTTTGAGTCGCCTTGACACCAAGCCTGCCACAGCGCTTCAGGGTCATTAATATCTGGTAAGAATAATCCAATACCTGTAATTGCAACTTCATTATCCATGATATTCTCCCAAGCTTTGTGTATCACACTTACCAAACACCAATGCACTATGAATACCAGAGAAGCCGCTTGCATCTTTTAAGACATTCTCGATTTTGTGTGCTTGAGCCTGGTTCGCGACGTAATTTAAATCACATTGAGGATCTGGCTTTTGCATATTGATTGTTGGCGGTACTTGCTGGTACTTCAACGCCAAAATTGCTGCAATAGTCTCCACTGCATTAGCCGCAGCCAAAGCGTGTCCTATTTGGGATTTTGAAGAACAGACAGGAATGTTATACGCGTGATCACCCAGCGTTTTTTTCAACGCATTAGTTTCGTTCACATCATTTTGAGGCGTTGAACTACCATGCGCATTGACATGATCTATCTTATCCGGACTCAATTGCGCATCTTGTAGGGCTGCAACCATAGCACGATGGAGGTCATGCCCCTCTGGCTGTAAGTTCGTCATATGATACGCATTGCAAGTAGAACCAAAGCCCTTCAATTCAGCATAAATAGGGGCATTTCTGGCAAGTGCATGTGATAGTTCTTCCAAGACAAATATCCCACAACTCTCACCAAGAACAAATCCAGAGCGCGACGTGTCATAGGGTCGAGAAGCGGCTTCTGGATTGTCATTTGAATCACTTGTTAGTGCTCCTATGATATCAAAAGCACCAAAGGCAATGGGTGTCAGCGGTGCTTCACTGGCACCGCTTATCATAACATCAGCCAAACCCGCCCTTATCGTATTAAATGCGTGACCAATGGCGTCTAGCCCAGCCGTGCACCCCGTAGCTAACGTTTGTTGTGGCCCGCAAGCATTTAAAGTTTTGGCTATTTCTGATGTGGCAGTATGAAAGCATGCACCTGAAAGTAAATTTCGAGATACCTCCTTTAAACTAAATGGCGTTTTCCCATTGTCCGTTTGGCGAAGAAACTCTTCTTCCATAAACTTGGTGCCGGCAATCGCTGTTGCGATACAGATGCCCAACCTTTCGTTGTCAACATTGTTATTTGTAAGCCCAGCATCCTCGACGGCCATATTGGTCGCTGCCAAAGCGAATTGCGCATAACGATCTAAAGATTCAATTTGCGTCTTATTTAGACCAAATTCGCTCGGTACAAAATTTTCGACAATACCCGCAATCTGTGCATCAAACTCAGATACATCAAACTGGCTGACGTTACTTACACCGCTTTTACCTGCAAGGTTATTGCGCCAGAAAGACTCCAAATTAAGTCCATTTGGCGCGATGACGCCCATACCAGAAACGACAACTCTGCGTTGTTTTGAATGGTGTTGATTCAACATGCCAACCTCCTAGTAATTGCCTAAACCGCCACACACATTCAGTGCTTGCGCGGTGATCCCTCTGGCATGCTCTGAAGCAAGGTAAAGCACCATACCGGCAACTTCACTTGGCTCAATATATCGTCCAACGGGTACCCTAGCCTCAATCCTAGATTTTGCTTCTTCCACTGACACATCCCAAATACGCGCATAATTACCACGTACTTTCTCTGCCATCTCAGTTTCAACAAAGCCTGGACACACTGCATTTACCGTAATATCTTGATTTGCACGAGCAAGCTCTAAACCCAACGCTTTACTGAAACCGACAACACCATGTTTTGAAGCACTGTAAGGTGCGCCATGAATAACGCCTTGCTTACCACCTGTCGATGCAATGTTAATAATGCTACCACCCGCTTTAATAAGTGATTTTTGCAAAGCGGTTCTAGTTACAAAAAACACCGCATTTAGGTTGGTATTTATAGTTTCAAGCCACAACTCATCTGTAATATTGGCTGTCACACCACCACCTGAGCGGCCAGCACAATTTATCAATATATCAATGTGGCCAAATTCTCTTTCCACGCTAGTGAATAGCTCCATCACTTGATGAGCATTGCCAACATCACAAGAAAACCCGGATACTGTAGATGATTCGGTCACTAACTCTTTAACGACGCTTTGTAGACGCGTATTATCTCTAGCAACCAAAATACAGTTGTCACCATTTTTAATAAAAAACTCTGCGATGGACTTACCTATCCCACGTGAAGCCCCTGTAATTAGTACGTTACGCTGTTGCATGTTCAGTTCCTTTTAAACTTGAGTCGATGGCTTTCATAGTGCCAATACTGTTGTTGTTAATTGCGGTTTCAATTTTTGCTTTAGCTTGATCAACGGCAGTGTCTGTCCAAAAATCGGCATTCACTACAATGTTATGCCAAGAAGTAATCTCTACGCCTTTCTCGACTTCTTTCACGGTCCAATAGCCTTGATGCTCTAATAGCGCGGGTGGTGGTGATGGTTGAAAATACGAAATTTTGCCACCTTCAACCTTTCTAATTGAGCGAATTTTTTCTTCTTTGTCCTCAACTTTCACAACCATGGTAAATTCTTGATTTTCATGGTCTTGGTAATGCATTTGCACTTCTTCGCAATGTGGAAGTAGCTGTGGCCAATGCTTAGCATCTCTCAATAATTGAAATACTGCAGACTTTGTATAAGGTAACGTCATCGTCGCTTCAAACTCATGACTGAGCGCCTGTTTTTCAATAGCTTCTTTAATGGCGCCCAACTCCTTGTTGCTATTGCGCTCTATACATTCGAGCATGTAGCTGTGGGCTTGTTCGCGAGTCTCAACACCCTCCACCAAGCCAGAAACGGCCTCTTTCACTTCAAACTCATGTATCAACTCGATTGAGCAACCATTTTCTTGGACGTTTACTTGCCAAGTACCCTGCATATATTTTAAAAGTGGCGATGGCTTAGTTTGTTTAAAAGAAATAGTTCTGGCTTGGCGATCAATTTCGCGCATTGAAGTCCAAGACAAAATACTGTCATTCGCAATTGCGGTTATGTCTATTACCTGCTCTGTTTGCGTTTCAGATATCACATTGGCTGCCAAACAAGGCGGAAATACTGATGGCCAGTTTTCCACATTTAAACAAAAAGAAAATGCGACATCAGCTTCACAATTTACATTTATATTATGATTCGTTTTCATGGTTATTCCTGTTTTTAATTGATATCAAAATTATTTAATTAATGAAGTGAATAAACAACTGGTCGGGAGTACTGTTTTTCAGGCAATAAAAAAGGCGCTTGCGCGCCTTTTAGTTTAAAACATTTTAAGTTTCTAAATTGCAGGTTGTTCTTTTTGGGTTGGCCTCTTACTCAATCGCAACCCATCTCTAATGTTTAAAGAAATTAGTGATATATTAACTAACCCAGCAACAACCTCCACTGATTGAACTAAATAAAACTCGAATCCAAACAAACTAGACTGTGCTAAGTAATTCAAATATAAAGCACAAGGAACTAGAACAAGTAAACCATTCAAGCCAATAAACGGCATTCTTTTAGCTTTGGCCTTTATTTTCTTATTTTTACTTCCTTTAGCCATGTTAAACCCTGACCCAGCGGTCACTATTAAACATGGTATTAGTATAAATAAACCAGGCGACAAGATGCTACTTTTCACCTTTGCGATCAACGCATAATTGCCTATCAATTCAGAATACAAAGTTGCTGACAAAAAAACTAACAATGTCATAAGCGCTATCCCGCCGGCCACTTTATGTGCGATTTTTTTTGCTTTCATTGCTATACCCTACTATCGTTATTAATAGCCTTTTGAAACATTTGGAATCGGCTATTTACTCCATAAAGCTTATATAAATTATTACAATGAAATTTCACTGTACTAAGTGATATATAAAGCTGGTTGGAAATTTGTCGATTGTTATAACCCTGCAGAATTAAGTCTAAAACTTGCTTTTGGCGTTTTGTCATATTGTCCTTCATGGTTTTCTCCTAAGAGCTAGTATTTGGCTCAGAACTGACTCTTTTAAGTAGTTCCCTTTTTATCCCTACAGCAACGAAAGCAGAACATATCTCCATTTGTTCACGTTGTATGGAAAGTGTTTCTAAATTGTGTAGAGACTGTTTTAATTATAACCACAACATTTGCATCTGCAATAGTTGTAAATGCTAAATTATCATTTGCTCAATCATGTGGTACACTTACTCTAAATGTATGGCGGGCCTGTTATACATGAGGGTTCATCACAAAATTGGTAAGTTTTTTGCCACTTTTTAATGAGCAAATTAATGATCTACATCAACTTTTTTTGAGGTGGTATTGTTTTGGATAAATTTTCAAAGAATGACAGTCTAGGATGGCATATCGCGGTCTTAAGTAAAATAATGGCATCTAAGCTAGAGGAAGAGCTCAAGAAGTTTGATCTAAAATTGGCGTACTGGCCAACTTTAATGCTTTTATGGGAACAGGAAGGTCAAACTCAAACCGATCTTACCAATGGATGTCAAACAAACCATTACACGACGACTAGAGTGCTAGATAAACTAGAAGTATGTGGTTTGGTAGAGCGCAGACTCGACCCGAGCAATCGCAGAGTTTTTAGGATTTTTCTTACCGAAAGAGGCCGTGAGCTAGAGGCTCCCCTGACCCAAATTGCAACAAACATTAACAAGCAGGTTTTACACAAATTAGAACAAAAAGACCAAAAAGCGCTTCTGGAACTTTTAAAATCAATAAACGATGTGTGATTGCTAAAAACTATACTGTGGAGCAGTTATAGTCTAACAAATAATACGTTACCTTATTTGGCATAAATTACTCACCTATTGAGAATACTATGCCTGTAAGAATAACTTTAACAATGGATAGAAACAAAGTTACTTCGCCTTTAAAAATCACAAAATTAGAGAGAAAATTTAAAGGCGAACACAAATATGGCAACTCTAAATATAATGAGTTCCACTTTAACAAAGGAAAATTATCAAATAGTAAAGAACTCTACAAACTAGTTGACAAATACGTTATTAAAAACAAAATTAACTACGCCGAATTTTGTGTAATAACGCTTTGCAAAATTAAAAACAACGATTCAAAAAAATTTTTAGAACAATTCTTTTCAGTTCTCCCCCATATGAAAGAAAGCCCGGGATTTGTCGATTTCAGGTTATATAAATCAAAAAACAAAAATCAAAATTTTAACTATATAAACATTGCCACTTGGTCTTGTATAAAAGAGCTTGAAATTACATTTACTAAGATTAAGGAATTAGGCCTTTTAAAAGGCGGATTTGATAGCACCAGCGAAATAGCAATTTGTAACTTACCTGAAATAAAAAAGGATTAGCATCATGATATATAGGATTGATCTATTAAATACTAACCTGCCGAATGATTGCCAAGCTACTTGGGAAAAATGTGTAGAAGAACTTAAGAAGATAGAAGGTTTTCAATCTGCTGAATTACTAAGAGTATATAAAAATATCAACCGTAGCAGGTACGATCTAGTCAGTATTATCGAGTGGGCAGATCGACGTAGTTACCAAACAAGCACTGGTGATGAAAACACATATGCGTTCTTACCTTCTGGCCAATTGCTTGCGCACAACAATATTTATGAAGTTATCAATGCCGGTGCTCAAGCTGGTATCAATCAAGCACACACAAATTTAGTCGTTACAAACCCTTACCGGATAAGTGAAAAAGAGTCTGATATCAATGCCTCCATGTGGGACAAATCAAAAGAGCACATGTTAGAAAAACAGGGGTTTGTGAACGCTCGGCTATATAAACGATTAGACGATACAGCTCAATATTACTTCTTCAGTCGCGCTAACTGGCAAAGCGAAGCTTTGTTTATGAATCAATTTGAAGGGAAAGACTTTAAAGAAATCATTTCACAGTTTGAAGATACATTCTCAATTTGCTTTTCAAACTCAGTCGTATCAACTACAAAAAAGGAAATTCCAGCATGATCCAAGTTATAGATTTAATAGAAACAGAAGATAAAGAACACACTCGTCTGTTATGGGAAACCGTTAGCAAAGAGCTAAGCAAACATAGCGGCTTTATCGCAGCGAACCTTTATGAGACATTTGAGTCTATTCACCCTAGCGCAGATTACCAATTGACTAGCTTTACCCAGTGGAAGGATCAAGCGTCATGGCTCAATGCGAGATCTGCTGTTAAGTCTAACTCTGAGATCAAAGCTTTACTTGAAAAAAGTAACGCTAAATTTACTGCTTTCACCTCAGAGCTTAGAAGTTCAGATTCACGCCAAGAAGAACTAAATACGATTGGTCATAAAAACATGGTGTTGGTGGATGTCGTTACCGTAGAGCCAGAGCGTATGGATGCTTACGCTTCTATGTGGAATAACGCAAAAAATTTCATGAAAGATAAAAATGGTTACGTTAGCGCTCATTTATACCAAACAGTCGATCCTAGCTCGGACATAAAATTTATAAACATGCCCGAATGGAAATCCGCGGAGTTATTTTCAACCTCGCTAAAAACCGAGGAGTTTTTCAAGATAGTCGACGATTTTAAAGATAACTTTTCTTTATATCTATCCAACAAACTCTTGTCTGTGCTCCCTGACCAACAGCCAAGCTAGAGGGTATCATGAATTACATCATTGATATTTATACAACTGATGATAAGCGCAAGTTGTGTCAATGTTTATCCAGCAACCTCCCTGATAATGATGATCTTAGCATAGAGATATATAGCAAATTTAAAGAGGTTAAGGATGCATTTTATGACGTGTTGGTCGTATATAAAGGCTTAGAGGTCAAGCAAGGTGTCGAGAATATTAGCAATAATATTGACCAAAACCTTTTCAGTGCTCATGAACGTATTGCGTGTCGTATTGCCATTGAACTTGGCCAACTTCAAGACACGTTAGAATCGGGCTGTTGGCTCATTAACCCATTTGAAATCACTACACAGCAAGTACCCGATGTAATTGATATGTGGAATAAAGCAAAAGACGACTTGATCCATAAACCAGGGTTTGTGCATGCTAGATTGTTCCAAGCGCTGACCCCCCACCCCAAGTACAACTTGATAAATGTCGCACACTGGGTATCAGAACACACTTTCAAGAGCGCTATTGAAGCAGATTCTTATTCAACCCATAGGCAACGATCTTTGCAATATAAATTGCATCCAGCACTTTGCGAGTCAAGATAACTAAGGAAAATTAAAATGAACAAAGTAGCATTGATCTCCGGGGCAAATAGAGGCATCGGAAAAGCTGTCGCAAGCTCGTTAGCAAAGCAGGGAAACAACCTCATTCTTGTTGCTAGAAACCAGCTTGAAATTGAAGACTTGGCAGACACACTATGCGCCCAATACAAAATTAAAATTGCCACGATTATCTGTGATATTCGTGACGTAACAGAATCATCGGATCAAATCTCATCGGCAATTAAACAGATGGGTGGCTTGGATTTACTCGTTCATAGCGCTGGCATATTTCACTATGGAACCAGTATCGTTGCAAAAGCCCAATTGAATGAACTCTTCGATGTGAATGTTGTAGGCGCACAGCAACTAACCAATATTTGTTTGCCCGACATAGAACAAAGCAATGGACGAATCGTATTTATTTCATCGGTTACAGGTCTACAGGGCTTTGCTCCTGTGGGTGGCTATGCTGCCAGTAAATTTGCACTTGTTGGCTATGCACAATCTCTGGCAAAAGAGCTTCTGGAGACTGGTGTCAAAGTGACCACACTGTGTCCTGATGTTGTCAATACAGATATGGGTAAACCTTCAGGGCTTGCGGACGATCAGATGATAGACCCTCAAGATATCTGCACAACAATAAACTACTTATCGCAACTTTCAGATGCCGTTGTCATTGAACACATAGCCCTGAAGTGTCGCGCCATTGAACAAATGATGAATGTGCGTAAATAACCCGTATATTTAGAATAGAGGTTACTGATGAATAAGCTAGGAATAAAGTTCATGGTATCAGCCGCATTTTACGGGCTCATTGCCATGTCTGTGGGAGTCTATATGGCTGCTACCAGCGACTATTTATTTAAGGCCGCTCATGGTCACTTAAATTTACTCGGATGGGTCACGATGTCCATTTTTGGCATCGTCTATTTTGTTCTTCCGAAATTAGCTTCGACCAAATTAGCGAAACTGCATTTTTACTGTGCCCACTTAGCCGTACTCTTCTTGTCCGGGGGCATGGCTATATTTGTCCTATTTGGCTCGACAGATGTTGCCAAGGTAGGTGCAGTCTTCGCTATTTCGTCTATGCTTTTATTTTTGTTTGGACTAATAAAATATGGTAGCGATAAAGCTAACTTCCCGCACACTAGCGTAATCGACAGTAAGCATCCAATGGCTCAATAGTGAACCAAACGTGGTGCGCAATTCGCACCACTTTTCGAATGAAGAAACCATCGGTAAACACAGCTAGCAAGCACTGTCATCTTTACATTCGAATACTAGTTTTGAGCCCCCGCTAATTTTTCTAAAAACGCTAAACTTGCCAGCTCTTTTTCACTGGGAGCATAAGGTGTGCGATCTAACTTTGAAATATCTACATCCGTTAATGCAGCTTCCATGATATCACTTGTGCCGTAACGAGTGCCCTCGCCTGGAACAGACGACATGCGCTCAACGACAAAGGTATTCAGTGCAAGTGCTTCTACACTTTTTGGAATAACGCTTTGATGTGCTCTAAGTGTGATGATTTCCCCACCCTCTCCTAATTTACGTTTGCCAACTAAGTGTGCCAGCGGTAACTCTCCATCATAGAGGTTTGCACGCACACGATAAATACCAGCTTCCTGAACATCCATTTGTAATGATATCACTAAGTCGCTTTGCTCTATCCTTGTACTAGCAACACCTCGTAATCGCGCACTCGGTTGCATGTATTTGGCATGGGCGACCAAAATCACTTCTTCGCCGCCAACATCCGCAATAGCCTTAATACTGATGTCGCCTAAAGGTATTTGCTTAGCCTCCAGCTTAATTTGCGCTCGCCCCCCAATCACTTGCATTTCTGCGCGATGAATTGCTTTCTTTTCGCCTACAAGGCCAACTTGTACTTGTGCTTTTTCAATCCCTTCCCCTTCTACCCATACCTCGACAGGCTCCGGTTTAATAAACCTAAACTTATTTAAAGATAACGAAATAGATTGTTCTTCACCGAATAAAGGAGTTGAAATAGGTATAAACTTATTGGGATTAAGTCTATCTTCATCATTAACTGTAAGCGGCTGTGAGTATGGTGCAAACTTTAAAGATTCGCGGTAGCCAATCGCGATGTTCTGCGCAGCGGTTTCAACGTGCATCTTTTCTATTGGCTCGTTGGGTGTACTTTCAGTGACCTTACTTTCACTCGCTTCATTAGCCGCTTTAGGCTTATTCTCCACCAGTTTAGTTTCCCCTAAAACTATCGACTCCGCGCTGACATCTGGGGTCATAGAAAACCAGATGATAAGTGCGATTAACGCACTTATCATCATCGACAAAGCCAAAATTCTCATGACTTTTTACTCAGGCAAAGCTGCAAACATCAACGCAGACATGCTTTGGTTATCTGAGTTACTTACGTACGTGTATTGCTTTTTCCACAGCCAAAAGCCTTCATTTTTTGTATAGGTATCAAAGGCAACACGTTTATTTGGGGCAATATCGATAACCGTATTCGCAGCAGTGACTTTACCCTTTGCATTATCGATAATTATTGAAAGATGGTCATAGTTATCACTCATGAGCATCGGGTAATGATAAGGCAAGAAATGTCTTACCCCTTTGTCTTGAGAGGCTACTTTGCCATCTGTCGCAATATTCAAACTACAGCTATCAAAAGATCCTGCCTGATTTGCGCCACAAGCCGAGTGCGTAGCCACAACGCTGTCATCTTTACCTGGTAGAAATAGTTTTGTCGCGCCTAGGAATAAGTCACCATCGGCTACAAAACGTAATCTTGGTGTACGACTATCTGGAAAGCTTGCAATTTGACGAGCATTATTTACTTTTAAATCGTTTAATACACCAAGTGTTTCGCCGATTGAACGCCCTAACCAAGCTCTGATAGCAGCCTCTGTAAGGGGATTAGATGCACCATTTGCGACATTTACTGCTACATCAGCAAGTTCACTTCCACCACCTGCACCTGCTACATCAAATGTTGCGACAATATTAAGGGGTTGCAGCCCAGCATTCTCTAGCCAGTTTGCTTGATTGTCGATGATATATCTTGCAATCAAATCTCCTGTAGAGTGGGTGAGCAATATACACCCAGGTACACATGTACCTTGCTCAGACATAGACTTTAATTTGGGCCAAAGATAATCGCTCGCGATCTTACCTTCAACACGTTCAAATGACGGCCAGTCGATACGCTCATCCGCAAGCGAGCCCCAATAATCAGCCCAATAAGCTTCTGCGTCACTTTCTAACTTGCCCGAATCAATGGTAAATAATTGTTGGGCTTGAAAACCATGAATTAAAACGGTTTTGTATGCTTTTGCCTGAGTGTGCGAACTGACACTCAGTATCGTTACTAAAAAACTAATAATGAGTATGTGGTTTGATAATTTCACTACTTATGCTCCTATTGTTGTATCCAATACGCCAACACACAACATAACTTCGTGTTCAACTCATCAAGGTTTATCAAGTAAATACTCAAAAATCAAACTTTATAAACAATTTTGTTACTTATTTATTAACTAAAATGCATCTAAAGTTTAAGTAAAACTGGTCTAATGTGTTGATTTATAGGTGTATAAAATTCAATCAGCAGAATGTGAAATCGGGTAGTTTTATTTAGAAAAGAATAACAGAAAGGTAATTTGAAGGCCTCTTAGAGGCCTTATAAGGTAAATTTGCGATTAACCAGCAACTTCTACTCGATTACGTCCATGAGATTTAGCCAAATACAACGCTCTATCGGCACATTCAACAAGGCTATGCCAGCTCATTTCTTTACCGTAAAGCGCAATACCGAAACTTGCAGTAATGTGTTTTAAAACTTCACCCGATTCTTTGTCCTTAATAGAAAGCTTTGCAACATCCTCTCGGATTTTATTTGAAAACCCTACAGCCTCGCTGATGCTCGAAAATGAGATTAAAATACAAAACTCTTCTCCGCCATAGCGGTATGCTTGCCCTTGTTTATCAGTGTGTAACTTTAACTTTTGAGCCACTTTACGAAGTACGTCATCACCACGCTGATGACCAAACTCATCGTTAAACTGCTTAAAATGATCAATGTCTATAAAAATCATGACCTTTTGAAACGAACTTGGCTCATTGCAGAACTTGACAATATCATCGTCAAATTTACCACGATTATATAAATCTGTTAGCTTGTCGGTGCTTGCTTTCGCCTGTGCATCAGTAAGCGTCTCTTGAAGCTGTTTAATCTCACTGTAAGCGACTTCTAACTTCTTTTGAAAGCATAAGGCATTGTGCTGCATAACGATTGATTCTTGCGTAAGCTTCGAAACGTAGTTGAGCACATCATTATAGATTTCAGGCCCAGCCTCAACATTCTGCTTTTTGAGTTGATGTAATCCGACATGGCATTCAGACAATACAGCAGAAAAATCTTCTGAGCGGCTTAGCGTATTGTTAATTTCAGCCTCAACATTATTTAATGTGTCTTTCACTAAATCAGACATTTCATGAAATAATGCAAGATCTTGCTCACTTAAAAACTCATCGAATAAAGTTTTTGCCTGTGCAGGAGGGCAAGTACCATGCTCAGCAAGTACTTGTTCTAGCTTCTTATTTAATTCTGGCTCTTTCCCTAAAACGTAACAATACCAAATCGCATAATTCATTGGCGACAGTGGTATTTGGTACTTAACCATAAAAGGTACAGCCTGCTTCAAGCAGTTTGCCGATTGAGCGAAAGAGCTATTTTGTTCCATAGAAGACCCATCAAGCCGTTTCGCACTAAAACGGCGTTTATTATTAATTTTTGTTCTGCTTTGAGAGCCAATAAATTCAATACTAAATAATTAGAAAAAATTAATCAATGTTGATTTTTACACTCTAATAACAATGGCTAATTTTGTAAAAATTGCATACGAATTAAGTACAAAGAATTACTTAGGAATAAATTATCTATACCTTTTCAACATAAGATCCCATTAGAGGAACTACTGATTGCAATTTACTCAATAAATGAAAATCAGCTTTCTTTACTGTTAGGATCTGATGGTTTTCTCAACATGTCTTTAAACTGACCCAACTGCCAAGGGCGCATTGCTAACAATAAGCCTACTCCCTGTCGCTTGTTTAAAGGTAATTTAATGTCTTGCTCATTAAGTTGAGCAACTTCTTTAGTCAACTGCTGTAATCGACGTTTAATAGTAGAGATAGTTGCATCGCTATAACTCCCCCTCAAATAAAATCGATAGCCATCTTCTTGATTAAAGTCACCTTGTAGAAACTTTCCCAGCACTTGTTGTTCAATGTACCGCTCTAAAGGCCCGCCAGGGATCCAACTAAAGTCCTGTGCTATCAGAAGCTTGTAGTTATTGTTCGGTAAAAGTTGAATCATATTCAGTTTATCCAGCCTTGCTAACAGCCTGATGCACTCTAATTCTTCAATTTGATAATGCAGAATAATGTCTTCAAACAACCACCCATCTCGTACACACACTGCGACTAAGAATAGTTTTGGATTGTCCATTAACTCTTGCTCTTGCTGCGCAGTAAGTTGGCTAATTTGGGCCTGTTGAGCTTGAGATAATTCAAATAAGTCACAAAGAGTGAGCTGCAATAACTCGCAAATGCTCTCTAGTTTATTAAGCGAGAACTGTTCATTTGAAAACATCCGTTTGATTGTCGCTTCGCTCTGTTCAAGGTGAACGGCCACATCTTTGTAAGTGAGTTTACGCTGTTTTAATAGCTGTTTAATGGTACTCGAAATTAATGGGATCTGACTCATAGTATTAAAAATTGATACCTTTGGTTTCTAATATTAATACAATTTACTAATTGGTATACAACTCCGACCAGCTTGCTAGATTAATAACCATCAACGAGAAATTGGAGTTTTCACATGCTAAAACAAAAGTTAAAACATACGCTGTTAGTAAGCACGACTTTATTGGCTATGCAGATGGCACCACAGACCCTAGCCTCTGACAATGCCTCAAATGCAAGCCATCATGCTAGCCAAGGAAGTAAATACAGTGCACTGACAATCGGTGATAGCGCGGTCGCTGGTGCCCAAGTATCAACAGCAGTGGTTGCAATTCCCCTAGCCATCTCTGGCGGACTGGCAATGAGTGCGGGATCTGCAAGTGTATCTGTTGCAGAGTCAATGATGGACGCATCGAGCAATAAGCCCTTGCCAATTTGCGAAGAAGTGGTTATCGCAGGCCCTCCCCCTTCAGAGTCATTGTAGGGAGTCATAGCCATGCGTAAATTCTTATCAATTGTGTTTGTTGCACTTTCACTAAAAAGCGCTCAAGTACATGCAGGCAGTACACAAACCGGTGAACCTAAGTTTCAACCCAAGGAAATCGCTAATTTTGCAAAACAAGTAGAACGTTACAGTGCAGCGAAACGTGCTCATGTCTTTGTTATTGCAAGAGTAGGGCAACCGCAAGATACCTTGCCTGAAGGCGTAGAATTTACGCATGTTGCACTTGCTGTATATTCACAAATTACCATGGCAAACGGTGAAAAAAAACCTGGTTATGCAATACATAATTTATATCAATTGTATGATGACCCAGCGAAAAGCAGCTTAATTATCGATTACCCAACGGACTTTTTCTGGGCGGTAGATGAGCTAAAGGCAGGCATTGCTATTCCCACTTTACCCGTGCAAAAGCAAATATTGGACGCCATCAACAATGATGTTCCAAGCAAAGTGCATAATCCGCACTATTCACTCATTGCTAACCCATTTAACAATCAGAGACAAAATTGCACAGAGCATACACTAAACATTATTAATGCGGCCCTTTACAAAACAACCAATATGGCGCAATTAAAAGCAAATACGAAAGCGTATTTCAAGCCTCAACCGCTGTCTGTCAGTCCATTTAAGCTATTTTTAGGCAGTGTGTTCAAAGATGAAATTTACAAAAAAGACCACAAAGGCAAGGTCAAGATTGCGACTTTTACGACTATTAAAGATTACTTAGCGAATCATAATTTACTCGCCCACTCGGCGGTTATCACACCAAATATGCTAAGCAATATTCAGAATTCACAGGAGATTTAATCATGGAACAATCAAACAACACACTACATACACCCAGTAAAGCTTTTAGTATTGCGTCACTCGCAGTCTTAGTAATAGGGATTGCTACCTATATGCTTGGCCTATTTAACGCGCAGATGTTATTGAACGAAAAAGGTTACTACTTGATTGTATTGATGTATGGGTTATTTTCAGCAGTATCATTACAAAAAAGCATCCGTGATAAACAAGAAAACATCCCGACTTCAAAAACTTATCAACTACTTAGTATAATATCGACTGCCGCTGCGATTGTCTTATTGGGTGTTGGCCTTTTTAACGCGGACCTTTTACTAAGTGAAAAAGGGTTTTATGGCATCGCCTATTTGATGAGCCTCTACGCTGCCGTTGCAGTTCAAAAAAATATCCGTGACAAAGAGGCTTTAAAGCAAAACATGCCAGAAGTAACAAAAGACTCAGACATGGATATCACGGATAGCCACTAACCGCTTGGTCGGCTAACGCATTAGCCGACCACCATCATTCATATGTCATGATTGATTTTTCACCATCCTTTGCAATCACTTTGAACCCACACTTTTCATACAAGCGCACCAAATGCGGTTCGCATTTTAAATAAAGTGGTTGCCAGTTTAGACTTGTAGATTTCATTTTTGCGTAATCGACTAACGCATTAGAAATCCCCAACCCTCTATATTGTGCATCAACATAAACGCCATCAAGCCATGCGCGCCCTTGTCGATACTTTATCTCCGCAGCCCCTGCAAGCGCACCGTCAAGGCATGCGTAAAACCCAACCTTATCATCTGTAGATGTGACAAGTGCCAACACTTCATCATAACTAGCATCTGCACGATGACTATCCCATTGCTCAAAATACCACTTCGCAATCTGCGCAGCTTCTTGGCTATACTGCGTTACTTCCTTTATTTCTATTTGTGACACGACATACTTCCACTTACAAAGGTTTGAGTACTCTAATGAGTAAACTTATCAGTTCACAATGTACCTTTGACAACGTTTGCTTCTTCTCTTGTATGATTGTACCTAAGTTTAGGGCTATTAATAAAGACGCAAAAAAGATAAAAGGACAGACATAAATTAGGTATGCTAGAAAAGAGAAACGCGCTCAAAAGAGCGCGTATTCAGTGCCGTGGCGAAGGGGTGGACTCCTATTGCGCTTAGCGCATTTCAAACCCTTCACGTATTAAAACGTCACAAACAGATATTTGGATCACGCTTTGTGTAATTTATTCATAAATAAATCACAAAAAGATTGAACAAGCGCTTGGTAATTCAGGTCTGATGCAATTGAACATCATCAAAGTCTCTTTTCAAAATTTCACAAACAGAAAGGAAAATAAAAAGTGAAGAGTGAAATAAAAAAAACGCTTATGTATTCAGTCACTACGGTCATTCTGCTTGGAGCTGCTTTTTATGCTTCGATGGAAGAATATCAAAAGGATAACTTATCACGTTTTCTGCAACAGGTAATTGCATCGCGCTGATATTCAACCCCACCTATTGATTTGGTGATACAAATAGACCCTGTGTATCACCAAATCAATGCTTAAAACACACCGTTTGAGTTTTTAACTTTACCACCAGCAAAAAGGTTGTATAAGCGCATAGACAGGTCAAGTGCCTGAATCGAATCCCAATGTTCTACGAGTTTGCCATCAACTACCTTCCACGTATCAATGATGTTCATTCCTTTAGATTCATCGCCTCGATGTTTCGCTTTTAACGTAGCATGAGAGTGCACAATCACATGATCACCATCAACAAAGACATGCTTGACATCGTAGCTAAATTCCGGTGCTAGTTTTGTAAAGTCTCGCAATGTGGCAACAACACCCGAAATACCGTCAGCCATACTTCTATTGTGTTGCTTGTATGTGTTTTCGCTGTAACGAGCGGTGATCAAATCAAAGTTATGATCGTTCATGAGTAGCTGCACAAATTCAATAACCGCTTGAGCTTTTGCGCTCTGTGCTTCACTCCAATGAGATTTAATCAATTTCGTAATATCTATGTTCGGTGTTTGCATTTGGCTTTCCAATTCTGTTCTTTGCGTATCAATGACGCTCACATTTAACTTTCAAAATGCAAGTTAAATTATTTGATTGCAAAATGCAAGTGAATTATGATCTGGAAATAATCTTCGAAGAGACACATTATGCCCACACGCTCACAATGCCCTATCTCCAATGTGCTAGATCATGTAGGAGACAAGTGGAGTTTGCTGATCATTAGAGATCTGATGTTTTTTGGTAAGCATACATACTCTGACTTGCAGAATTCAGATGAAAAAATGGCGACGAATATTCTTTCGAGCCGACTAGAGAAGCTAGAAAGTGATGGATTAATCACTAAGCAGTCAGACCCAAAAGACAAGAGAAAAAAGATTTATCGTCTAACAGGTGCAGGAATAGACATGCTACCCATACTGCTTGAAATGATAATCTGGAGCAGTAAACACGCGCCTGAACTCAATATACCAAATGAGCTCGTATACAGAGCCCAAATGGACAGAACGGGATTAATTGAAGATTTGACGCTGCGTATTTTGCAGTAACTTCATTTGTGATTAATTTAGTGAGAGGCGCTCCACAATGGCAGTAGTGCCCGTGGCACCTGCCTCTTCTGCTCCGCCTAACAAATAAATTTGTTTGTTTAAGGTGACCGCACCCAGCCCATGGCGTGTCGACGTCATGGGCTGGGTCATAGTTGACCATTCATCTGAACGTGGATCATAGCGCCAGACCTTATCAAAGGTACGCGTTCTCATTTCCCGTTGCCCACCCAAGTCCGTTGTGAAAGAGTACTCTTCGCCTCCAAAAACATAAATTTTCCCATCAAGTACTGTGCTTGCAAGCCCAGCACTGGCTTGCGGCATCGACGCTAATTGTTCCCATTGGTCAGTCTTAGCATTGTAACGCCATAATCCGTTGAGGTTTTTGAAATCCAGTGCATTCACTCTTCCCCCCATAACATACCACTGATTATTCAACACCACAGAAGCGGCCGAATTACTGGCAATAGGCAGCGGCGCAGCTTTATGCCATTGATCTGATTTAAGTACCCAATGCTCGTTAGTATCAACCAACATTCCACCTCTGTTCGTGCGACCGCCAGCAACGTGAATTTGACCATCAATCACCCCATACACAGACTCTCCCATTGGAATCGGTAATTCAGGCCCTTTAAACCATGCGCCACCAATTTGGTTCAGCACAAATACCGATGACTTAACCTGCCAAGCATCTGACTTGGTTGCATTAAATCCTCCAATTGCGTATAGCTTATCGTGATTTGTAACAAGCCCTAGATGATGACGCGGCTCGGGCAAAACTGGGCCTCTTTTCCAGTTTTGAACATTTTGATCAAAAATATAAGTTTGATCTGACGCTTTGAGGTATGCGAGTGCAGCCCGCTCCACTTGGGTTTGTTCAAAAGCTCCCGCTACTACGATTCTATTATTGAAAACCGCTGGGTAAACTTCTTGAAGGGGTGATGGGAGCATGGCAGAAAGATGCCAATTAAACTCATTAATGTGTTTTTGCTGAGGAACTGCGTTTGAGTCTGTTGAACAAGCCTGAAGCGTCAGCACAAATACAGTCACGATAACTATTCGAATACCACAAAGATGATTCATAAAAAGCCTTGGTAAAATCCATATGGCCTTAGTTAATCACAACTGACAAACTTATCTTCTGACTTTTTTCTCATTCTAACAGACTCTTTTTTTATCTATAATTATTAGATAGTTAGGTTACTTCTAGCTCTATATACACCTAACAAAACCTCAAAACACATCGTTTCTAATGTTATGCAAAATTGAATAAGGGTGTTCTAACGACAGATGTCTATCGCTTACAGACACCATTTTCACAACGAGATTTTCCTGTGAGCCAGTATGAAATTCGATATCGATTCTTAGCGAATAATAAATACAGTTTATCCGCAAAGGGTTTTATCACAGGCCAACGCAACGGCGCATATAACCAACCCATACCAACCAACTGCCATGCTTTGTGCGTAACATCTAGGCCGAGTATTAAATTGCCCTCGCTATCCAGTGCATGCAAAATCGTGTTGGCCTTGTCGGGATCTATATTCTCATAACGGCTAAATTCTTCAGAGTAAATATCAACAGTCTTAATTTGTTGGTGTGTGTCTTTTTTGGTAAGCGCGGTCATTTCTTTCACGCAAAGTGGACAGGTACCGTCATAAAATATTGTTAGTGCACGCATGCTCGTTTCCTATACTTTGCTGGCCAATACGTACTTATGTGTCGATAAGATCACCACCTATCAAAACCACAAGAAATTCGCTTAATGTTGCCCGTGTATGTTTCATACTATGCCAATATCAAAACAAGGCGTCCACCTTAAATAAGCCACTGTTATATAATAAATTTTAAAAATGTGAATCTTTATTTCGTCCTTTTTTAATTCGGCGCGTCTTATTGAGTGTGATTAATTTAGGAGACGTATATGAAATACCTGAACAATGTCGAATTTAGCCTACTTCCACCCACAACGCCGTTAAGCACTCACAAACCCCGTGTATTAATCTTATATGGGTCACTCAGGGAGCAATCTTACAGTAAGAAGGCAGCGCTGGAGGCGCAGCGTATACTTACTCATATGGGCGCCGAAGTGAAACTCTTTGATCCGACTGATCTGCCACTCTTTGATAATGGCGACAGCGTCGAACATGAAAAAGTACAAGAACTCAGAGAACTGGTAAACTGGTCAGAAGCGCAAGTATGGAGCTCGCCCGAGTTGCACGGCAATATGTCTGCAGTAATGAAAAATCAAATTGATTGGATCCCATTATCATTGGGCGCAGTTCGTCCTACACAAGGTAAAGTACTGGCAGTAATGCAAGTCAGTGGCGGTTCTCAAAGTTTTAATGCTGTGAACAACATGCGAATTTTAGGTCGTTGGATGCGTATGCTTACTATCCCAAACCAGTCTTCAATAGCCAAGGCAATGAATGAATTCAACCATGATGGCACGATGAAAGCCAGTAACTTTAGAAACCGGGTTGTAGACGTGATGGAAGAGCTAATGCGATTCACATACCTTACCAGAGACAATAAGCAGTTTATGGTTGACCGATACAGTGAACGTCAGGCAGCGCAACAAGCGCTGATCAACAATAGCAAAGGCTTGGCGGATATATTAGAGTCGCCACAAAAAACCAAACCTGTTACCAAAGCAGGATGCTGCTAAACTTTTCAGGCAGCATATTTCTGTGCTGCCGTTTTTGAGATGACGATATGACCATTGAACAAATTTGGGCCCAATACCGACAAAGTTTAAAAGCATTTTTGCACACAAGAGTCGCAAACCCAGAAGACGTGGAAGATTTGCTACAAGACGTATTACTTAAAACCCATTTAGCTATTGAAAACTTACACAAACCAACCAGTATAAAAGCTTGGCTATTTCAAATTGCCCACAACACCGTGGTTGATTACTATCGAAAAAATGGCATGAATAATAATGCCCAACAAGAAGTGTCTTGGTACACCGAAGAAGAGCGTAACGTCAAAAAAGAGCTCGCACAGTGTATAAAGCCTTTTATCCAAGAATTACCCGAGCAAAGTGCCTTTCTTCTTGAGGTCATTGAGTTAGAGGGTAAAACACAAAAACAGCTGGCAAATGAAATGGATGTTAGTTACTCCACACTAAAGTCTCAAGTGCAAAAAGCCCGAAAAGAGCTGCATGATGTATTCAATACCTGCTGCCAGTACGATATCGATAAACAAGGCAACCTGATTGAATACCGTAAAAAGCATACTGAAGATATGCGCTCATCAAACCGTGTCGACAAAGAGACTTCGGATCTTCAAGAACGTAAAGCCAATTGTGCTGACTGTGGTCGACGCTAATTTAGTAACTGAAAAGCTTGCATACTAGACAGTGAAGTTTTGAGGCTTAATGCTGCTAACCCCAAATAAACACGTCACTTTTTTCGGGTAAATAGACAAAATCAACGAAAGCGGCACTGCCCTAACAAATGTAGACACAGCTAATAACCTTGCAATCATTATACTTAATAGAAGGCTTGGTTACTTGGTCTCGTCAATACAACACTCATCTTGTAAAAAAGCGATGACGGAAAGTAACTTATCGTATTCAACTGAACAATATAGTACTCGACCTTCTCTTTGCTGCTTTATAAGGCCCGCAGATACGAGACTGGAAATATGATGCGATAACGTAGAGTTTGGAATATCTAACTCATCTTTTAAGGTACCTACACTCACGCCTCTTTCGCCAGCTTTAACCAATCTTTTAAAAACCAATAATCGAGTTGCATGGCCTAACTCTTTAAATGCCTTAGCAATTTCTTCAGTTGTCATAATCAATGTTCTCCAAAAACATTTCGATATTACTAGAAATATATTGACACGTCCAGTAACACGCCCTAACATTTCGACATTACTAGAAATATAGGATTAAAAATATGTCTATAAATCACGAAATGGTAGTCAGTACTATCAACATGTTTGCTTTTTTAGCTGTAGAACTCACCCTACTTTTTTTGCTTATTAGCTATATAGTTGGCGTTTTGCAAGCGTACATACCGCCAGCAAAAATACAGAGCATCTTGAGCAGCAAAAGGGGTAAAGGATATATTGTTGCCGGCTTTCTTGGCGCAATCACACCATTTTGTTCATGCTCTACGATCCCATTTTTAAAAGGGCTTCTTCGCGCCAAAGCAGGGTTCGGAACCATGATGGTTTTCTTGTTCGCCAGCCCCTTACTTAACCCGATTATTATTGGTTTGTTTGCGATTACGTTTGGTGTAAACGTCACCTTGTTTTACTTCACGATAGCAATGGGAGTTTCAATTATTGCAGGAATAGCACTTGAAAAACTTGGGTTTGAAAAATATGTCAAACCGGAAGCTTATGTTGAGCCTGATAAAAAAGGATGTGGATCGACTTGTGGTAACAATGCTCAACCCGAAAATAGATGGTTAAAAATTTGGAGAAGCACTTGGGAAGATTTTAAAAAGGTATTACCGTATTTATTCACAGGCATCGCCCTAGGTTCACTTATTTATGGCTTTATGCCAACTGAATTTGTCGCGAGTGTAGCCAGTGAGAGTAACCCTTTTGCTATTCCTTTTGCGGCTGTGATCGGCATTCCATTATATATAAGAGCTGAAGCAGTCATCCCGTTAAGCGCTGCACTTGCGGCAAAAGGAATGGGGCTTGGCGCGGTAATGGCATTGATTATTGGAAGTGCCGGTGCAAGTTTAACGGAAGTGATACTACTTAAGTCAATTTTCAAAAATAAAATGATCTGGGCATTTCTATTTGTGATTTTGTCTATGGCGATTAGCGCTGGGTTTTTATATCAGTATCTCTTTTAATTTCGATAAACGCGCTCTTTAAAGAGCGCGTTTATTTATTTTGTATCAAGCATTAGTCGTGTCACACAATATGTGTCTAGCTAAACAGGTTTAAACCTAATGAACTTTATTTTCGCTCTTTTTTCTGCCAAATAGCTTTAACCAAAATGCGCCTTCAAACACAAAGCCAAGAATAATAAAGCCAAAAAGGCCTGCGCTATTTCCATAGCTATACGCGCTAATAGCGCAAATCAATAACACCAAAGCAATTAATATTCGATATACAACACTCATTGATCATTTCTCCCTTTCTTGTATAAACATCAGTTTATATCAGGTATACAGACTTATCATACATATGCATGTAATTGCGCTGCAAACTCTTTTGGTAACGCAAACACACGAAACTGCCCGTCAAATTGACACTTAAACTTTGGTCTGTTCATTTTTACAATACATAACGACGTACGCTGCCTATCGGTCGGTAAATCATCATGAGGGGGCCAGTGGCAGTCTTCTATTGGGTGGCAAATATGAAACATGCTCATGTGTTTCTCCTTTAAGCGCAATTGTGCTCCGAGATCAAACTTTTCGGTTAATTAAAGCTTAAATACCGATTCGTAATACTATTAAGGTTTGTTCACAGTTTATAAATTTCAAGTATTGCAAGTACGGTGGGTGATTTTAGATTCGCGTTCAAAACACTTTTACCTGGCAATATTCAAGTAAGACAAGCCTCAGAAACCCCAAATGCCAATCAAAAATCAAATGTAACCAAATAAAATTGCTATCTAAACTACAGACGCTCCAGCTTATGTTATAACATACCACCTTTAAACCCACTCCAATCAAACACCAACCCGTATCTTTTGAACGTTCAGTTTTCCTAAGAAACCGGTTTTTGGTGTAAAAAGGTAAAGTTGATGTCAATTCCAGTTACTATTTTGCATGGCTTTTTAGGCTCAGGAAAAACCACACTGCTGCGTAGTCTTCTATCTCAGTCAGCTAAAAGTGGCGTCATACCAGGTGTCATTGTCAATGATATGAGTGAGCTTGATGTAGATGGCGTCCTCATCAAAAATACAGAGGTCTTCGACGATGAAAGTAATCACTTTTTTACCATCAGTGGTCACAGTATCAGCAGTGCAAAGGGCCTAAAAGAGCTCAAACCCGCTCTAAAAGCTTTGAAAAAACAAGCGCAACCACCGTGGATCCTCATTGAAACTTCAGGTAGCAGCCACCCACTCCCATTAATTGAGTTTTTTAAAGGTAGCAAAGACTTTGCCTTAAAAGGGGTTGTGACATTGGTCGATGCCACTTGGCTCAAGGACGACTACCAGTTCGCTCAATCCCTTGTGCCAAAATGGCAAGAAAACTTAAGTAATCAGGTAAGAGGGATTGAAAATTTACTGGTAGAACAAATCCTGTTTTCAAACCAGATATTTTTGACCAAAACAGATAAGATCACCGACAAAGCTGTAGAGCAGATTGCACAAGCTATTCATCCGATTAATCCATACGCAGCCATCTCAGGCACTGCTTGGGGTAATATGGACGTAGCACAATTTCATCAATTTCCTGACTACAACTTCTTTTTAGTTGAACAGCTGATCACTGAACTTCGTAGTACCGTTAACGCACCTCTTACGCTTTCTGGCAAAGAGAATCAAAAAATTGTCTCCAAAGTGATGCGAGACGATAGACCATTTCACCCAACTCGCTTGTGGGAGGTTTGCCACAAGCACCTTACACATGGCGTCTTTCGCAGCAAAGGTTTCTTTTGGTTGCCCACTCGAGATGACATGTCTTTACTTTGGAGTCAGGCAAATGGCAGTGTCGGTTTGGAAGTCATCGGCTTTTGGCGTGCGCCTATATTAAAAGATGAAACGCAAGACCTTGAACAAGCGCACTATGATATCCTCAAAAAGAAAATCGATAAGATTGATAGCCGATTTGGCGATAGGCGATGTCGTCTCACGGTTATAGGTCAAAAAGACGAAGCTTCGAACTTTGTAAAGGCCTTAGAAGCCTGCTTTTTAACCGACGAAGAACTCAACTTTTGGAGAAATGGGGGCACATTCGAAGACCCTTGGCCAACAAACGTAGCGAAAATCTAGCTAGTAGATCATAAACGACTGCGCTGGGCTTGAGCCCATAGCGCAGCTCTAGCATTATCAGCATCAACGAGCCTCACAAGTCCTCGAGGCTGGTTTTCATTGTTATTTTCGGCTTCAAAGGCCTTACATAACACTTAAACATATCGCAAATACGCAAGACTTTACACAGGCAGAGATATGCGCGCAATTGCACCTTGCTTATCTTGCCTATTCTCTAGGGTCAACTCTCCCAATTGACCACGCACAATTTCACGGCTCAATACCAACCCAATACCATTGCCTTGTTCTTTAGTAGAGTAAAACGGCACAAACAAGTTATCCGACTGCCCAACACCGATACCATTATCAATTACATCTAAATGCCAATATTTATCGCTACGGCCAATTGCCAAAGTAATTTCACTTTCTCCGGCTAGTGCATTCGCTTGCTCTGCATTCTTTACCAAATTCAGTAAAGCTTGCTCTAGCTGCTCAACATCACAATAAATGGGCTGCTCACCTTCATATGAACGCCTCACGATCACCTTTGGAAATAAAGCTTGCAGCCTGTCACTCAACCCAATCAAACATATAGACACCTTGTTAGGGGTGGGTAATTGAGACAGCTTCGAATAGCTGGCCACAAATCCAAGTAAATGCTCCGAGCGCTTCTCAATTACATCTAGCATGGTATCTCTTAACCCAGATCCATCTTGTATAGGAAGCGCTTTAAGAGATTGGGCCATGGAATAAATCGGTGTAAGCGAGTTTCTGACCTCATGATTGAGCACACGCACAAGCTTTTGCCATGCCTCTTGCTCGTTGCGTCTTAACGATAGTTCAATTGAGACATACACCATTAAATGGTACTTGCGCCCGCCTCGATACAATTCATGCTCAACGACTTTATAGCGTTGATTTTTATGGCTCACCTGCCACTTACCGCCATTGCGCTCTAATTTAAGTGCATCAATACCAAGCCCTGTAATTTGAAGATCTTCATAAAACTCCTTGGCAGCCGCGTTAAAGTGGTATACCTGATAATGATGATCGAGCACTAATATCGGTAATTCCAACTCATTGATAAAGTCAAAAACAAATGCTTCATTTTGGGCATATTCGTAGCGTTTGTTTTGGATCCGCTGCGCTATTGTTTTTAAGTCACTTTTTAGGTTTGCAATACTGCCCTGTCGATATTGAGCTAGCTGCCAAACAGTAAATTCTTCATTGGCAATGCTATCGAGCTGCACTGCAATTCTGTCAATCGTATTAAAAACACTTTGATAAGCTTTGTATAATGCAAATACACAAGGGAGTAATATTGCCATCATCAAGGTCAACATTTCTAGCCAATCCAAAGTAAAATAAAGAGAAATGCCAATTACCATAATCGCAATGGTCACTATCGGTACCGCAAAAAACTGAGTCAAGTTTGCCTCAAGTGAATTAGATGAAATCCTCATCATATTTCCTTCACTTGAATATTAAACTTCTCAATTCGACGATAAATGGCTGACTTGCTCAACCCCAAAAACTCCCCTGCTTTAACTACGTGCCCATCGAAATGACTTATGGCCTTGATAATGAGTTTTTGTTCAGCTTCTTCTAAACTCATTAACGGCAGCGTACCTGATTCTTCTCCTTGGGTATCAAGAACAATATCATGTGCACCTATTGTATTTTCGTCTGCCATGATCACGGCGCGTTCTAACACATGAGACAGCTCTCTGATATTACCTGGCCAATGGTACGACAATAGCTTTTTACCAGCCTGTTCATTTAAAGTCAGTTCAGCTAACCCATATTTTTTTGCATGAGACTCAACAAAGAATGCAGCAAATTCGAGTAATTCAGAAAGGCGCTCGCGCAAAGGAGGAAGTTCAATCACCAGCGTATTCAATCTAAATAGTAAATCTCGGCGGAAAGTGCCTTGCTCAATCAGCTTATTTAAATCTGCGTTAGTCGCAGATATGATCCGCGCATTACTTTTAAGCGTGGTAGAGCCTCCCACCTCTTCATACTCGCCAGTTTCAAGTACTCGTAGCAACTTAGCTTGTAGCCCTATTGGCAGACACCCTACTTCATCTAAAAAAAGGCTTGCGTCATTTGCCAAGGTAAAACGCCCTTTACGGTGCTCTTTCGCATCCGTAAATGCCCCTTTTCGATGGCCAAATAGCTCACTTTCAAACAAGTTTTCGGGTATAGCAGCCATATTAACGCTGACCATTGCTTGCGCGCTACGCTGACTATGCCGATGAATATATGCAGCTAACATGCTCTTGCCCGTTCCATTTTCACCAGTGATCAACACATTGGCGTTGGTTTTGGCAATACGTCTAGCTTTCTCCAACAACTGCTTGTTATTGGATTCAAAAGCGAGTGGAGACGTTTCAATGTGTTTATTATTCACGTTTACTGGTAGTAGCTTCTGAACTGCCTCTAGCAATCGGCTGTTTTGCCAAGGCTTTTCGACAAAATCACATGCCCCATACTGCATCGCTTGAACAGCTAAATCTATTTTTGCCCAAGCGGTAATCACAACCACAGGAATGGTGTAGTTCAGCGACTTCAATTGAGTCAAAAACGCGAGTCCTTCTTGGCCCGAAGTCGTATCTTGACTGAAGTTCATATCAAGTAATATCAGATCGACTTGATTCTGTCTGATTGCTGTAATCGCTGAATCTGGGTGATCTGCTTCAAGGCAATGATAACCATAGGCTTCCAGTACAATACGTGCACTTAAACGCACATCAATTAAGTCATCCACGATTAAAACTGTTTTCATATTTCCTTACTGACTCTGTAATTTCATCTCGGTTTGTCTTGTGAGGCAGAGATACGTAAGAGTCTCTCTGCCATAGTATTTTATTCCTGACGTAGTGACGCCATTGGTTTAGCTCGTAAGACTTTGCTCATTGGATATAAAGTCGCAAATAAAGCAAATCCCAATATACCAATACACACACCCGATAACCATAATGGATTGAGTAACATATAATCCTGAACTTGCTCTCCAAATAGCCTATAACCTAATACACACAGAGTCACCGCAAAACCAAATGCAACCACTAGCGGAATGATGGTGTCTTGGTATAACTGCTTGTAGAGTTTTTTGTTTTTCGCACCCAGTGCCATACGAATACCTAGCTCATATCGGCGAAGCCCTAAGTTATAGCTCAACACCCCATAGATACCAATTCCTGCTAAAAACAGGGTAAACAACGCCAACATGATGCAAAGATTACGCGTGATGCGTTCCATATAAGTCATCAAGTCGTACTCCTTCTCGAAGTCTGTCAGTCTCCAAAGTCCAGCACGTTCATCCACAGTGTGTGCCGCCTGAAAAACAAGCTCACGATTTAGGATTTTTCCTTCTTCCATTTTGACAATGTACGGAAATGCATATGCTTGCGATGCCCACCAAAAGTGACGACCACGGTGCTTGCCAAATGATTTAGGGTGGTTAAAATTTTCCGTGATCCCCACCACTTCTACTGGGTTTTCGGGGTCAAAACTTAAAAACTTTTCACCTAACAAACTGCCGCCGGGCTTTAGCAAGTCGTTCACTGCTTTTGTGACCAAAAACTCGTGCTTCTCGCCGCGCAGTGCAGCTTCACTGAAAGTACGTCCTTCAATTATCTTTAGGCCCGTCATGTCAAAATAATCTTGTCCAACCCACGCTTGTGGAATAAACACGCTTTCTTTGCCCGACATATCTGTGACCGTACTAGCACGAATATTGTACTCTACGGGACTGCCACCATGGCCTACCTTGGTAACACCGTCAATTTGATACAGTGCTTGTCGATATAGCTCTATGTATTTATATCGCGCGCTCAAATTCTCATCCAATCCAGGCACATAAATTTGCACCGCATATAAATTATCAATGTCGCTACCAAGCGGCCTGTGAAGCGTTTCAAGGCTTTTACTTAACACCATGGTTGAACCAATGACTAGGCAAGACGCCACAAATAACTGCACCGCTATCATAACTTTGACGGTTTTGCCGCTAATCTGGCTAACTGCGCCTTTGCCTGAAGACTGCACTTGAGATCTCAACTGTGAGAAGTTAATTAAACGGCTTGAAACCCATGCAAATAACCAAGCAAACACAACACAACATAACAAGGCACTTACCAGCACCATAGAATCAAGTGACAAACTGGACACCAAAGGTAAGAACCCCGTGCCTAACGCTTTAAAAAGTTTAATACCCCACGCCGCCAAAAAGAGCGCTATGACAACTGACAATACCATAAGCACTGACGTCTCAAGTAAAATACTTTGAAAGATCACCCGACGTTTTGCACCGAGTACTGCCTGCAGTGCAAGTTGTTTGTGCTTTACCACAGCGCGCGAGACAAATAAGTTGCTAACATTAAGCAGTGCAATTAACACCAAGCCAACTACCCCAGCAAACAGTAAAATTGCCAAGTAATTATTATCTCCCAGCTCTGCCTTTCTAAAACTAGTCACAATAGGTACTAAATCTACTATATTGGGAAATGCTTCTTTCCATTGTGCTTTTATTGCCAGCAACGATTGATGCAGTTGCGCTTGAGCAGAACTATTCGTCTCCCCTTCTTTTAAAATGCCCACCAATTTGAGCGTGCCAAAAAGGTTGTACCAAGGACTTGGGTTTTCTTCGTTGTAGTAACGATTATCTGCACTGAATTTAAACCAAATTTGCCCTTTACCCTTATTGAACATAAAAGGATCACTAAAACTTTTTTCTGCGACTCCAACAATGGTGAACTGTGCATCATTAGTTTGAACCGTTTTACCAATCACCGTACTTTCACCGTCGAAATACTTTTGCCAGAAATTGTAAGATATAACCACTTCCTGCCGCTTTTCACCCAAATGACTCACAGCATCAGTATGCCTGCCAAGTAAGATAGGCATTTTAAACAGTTCATAGTATTCATCTGATGCAAAAGTGACTTCAACCTTAGGCTGACCAGGTAAGTTTCTAATGATCTTTTGGCCCGAAATAACCGCCGCTGCCTTTTCAAACACTTGATTATTTTTATACCAGTGCTCTATAGACTGGTAGCTTTGATACCCTGGACTGTTATTATCCTCATAGACATTGTCTTGCTCGACAATCACCAAACGCTGTTCATTTTCTACATTGAGTGGTTTTACAAAATAGCTGCTTACCAAACTCATTACGACAAAGAAACAGGCCAATGTCAGTGACAAAGTTAGGACAATTGCGCTGGAAAACCCTTTTGCCTGACGCAGTGACTGAATAGCTAGCTTTAATTGATTATTGAAACGGATTAGGTTCATAACACCTCCTCCGTGTGGTAGTCATTGGCTTGTTGAGCTAAAGATTGATCCTGCAGTACTTCACCATCTAGCAATTTAATCTGTCGCTTCGCATAGCCTGCATAGCGCGGATCATGCGTTACCATGCAGATGGTCGTGCCTTGCTCATTTAAGCGGTCTAAAATAGCCATGACAGCATCACCATTCTTTGAATCTAAGTTACCGGTTGGTTCATCCACGAGTAAAATACTCGGCTCCCCAGCAAGTGCACGAGCAATGGCTACCCGCTGCTGTTGGCCACCAGATAATTGATTGGGCTTGTGCTGTGAGCGGTGGGCTATTTCTACCTGTGACAGTGCTTTATTGACCCTGTCCGCGATGTCTTGTTGGCTTAACGATTGCTCTCGATAGATCAAAGGCAATGCTACGTTGTCAAATACACTCAGTTCATCAATCAAGTTGAATGACTGGAAAATAAACCCAATATGTAAATTTCTGAGTTCAGCCAAAGTGTCCATATCAAGGCTTTGTGTGTCCACGCCCTCGATTTTGTAACACCCTTCGGTAATGTCATCCAGTAGCCCCATCAAACTTAATAGAGTCGATTTTCCGCAGCCTGACGGGCCGCTGATGGCCACATAATCGCCTTGGTGAATACTTAAATTAATATCACTCAGTGCGTGTGTTTCAACACCACCACTGACATAGACTTTTGATACATTGATTAACTCGATTACAGGTGTGTTAGCCATGATAGATTCCTTTATTACTGATGATTTATTGTTATTTGTGCGAGATGTTTAAAGTCAGACATATCCGAAATTACGACTTGCTCGCCGGCCTTTACACCAGATCGAATTTCGATGGCGTTGCCTGCGAGTTTACCAAACTCTAATTGAGTTTTAACTAGTTGATTTGTGTCTGGATTAAGAACAAACATTGCGCTACTACTTTGCTCAGAGACATAACTCGGCTTTTGAATAGAAAGTGCTGATGTACGTTTTTCTGTGATCACTTTTCCTTCAATCGATAGCGCCGGACGCGCGTTGTCTGGCAGCTCCCCTATCAATTCAAGCTCAACTAAAATCCGCCCTTCTCTTACCACGGGGTCAATACGGTTTACCTTTGCACTCACCTCCCCACTGAAAGTATTAATCGTGCCTAGTTGTCCGATTTCGACTCGACTTGCTTGCTTTTCTGGTACTTGAAGGTCTGCTAACAACGCGCGCTCGCTGCCTACTAAGGCCAGAGGTGCACCAATTTGCACTGATTGCCCTTGTTCGATATTTACTTCCATCAGCATGCCATCAATGCCCGCCCTCACTTCTAACTTGTCGACATCTTCTTTTGCAGCTTGATAGCTCAGCTCTAGTTCATTGATTAATTTTTGCTCTACATTCAGTCGCTGAGCATGCAACGCTCTAGTTTGCTCAAGTTGCTGTTTCGCGAGTTCAACCCGCTCACTGAGCTGTTGAACCGCCAACTCAGATCGCCTATGGTCTAGCGCTGAAACAATACCGCTAGAGATCAGCTTTGCTTCTGCTTCTTCTCTTAATTGCGCATTGACCAACTCACTATTCAACAATGTCAGTTGGCCTTGTTGAGACAACAGCTCACTTTTTTGACTTAAATTCAACGCTTCAAAACTCGCTGTTTGCCTTGCCAATGCTAATCGACTGCGCATCAAAGCCTGCTGAAGACTGGGGTTAGATAAACGCATGATGATTGACTCAGCAGTCACACGGCTACCAGGTAGCAAAAGGACCTCTTCAACCTGTGCCAAACGACTTGAAGTGATAAAACGGCTATGTTTAGAACGTAAATGTCCATAGCCAGAAACAACTAATTCAAGAGGCCCACTCTGTACTTGTGCAAACACCACATTTTGATACTCAACACTTTCCCCTTGATAGTCTGTAAATACTAAGGCCAAACACAAAAGTGCACTCACCACACCTAGTGCACTTCCTTTAACTGGCAGCACACGCTTTTTATTCTTTGCTAGAGAGTCTTTGATATTCATACTCGCCCTTACTGATCAAAATTAAAATGGATAAAAGCGAAATGCATACCAAAATATAAGTACATGTTTTTAAATGCTTTTTACTATTTTATAGCCAATTTCTTATCCCAGTTATGGGACTGAAAAACAAAACTGGGAAAGGAACAAGTCGAGAAAGGAAAAGAAAATAGTTGAGCCAAAACCGCTTAAGAGCACCTTTAGTTGTACTTGAGATGCAAAAAAGCCGGCTAAACAGCCGGCTTTTTTATTCCCTAGTGCGTTAAAGCATATAAGGATTATCCCCACCTTGAGCCGAGGTTTGACTGCTTGATGGCATGCGCTCTATTCGCGCAAGGCGCTCCAAGATTACATCCACCTTACGGCCAAGTTCGGGGTCGAGTCCATTTGGTTCGTTTGCACTCGCAGCCAGCTGCGGCAGCGTGTTATTGACTAACTCACTCAGTGCAATCGCAACCTCATCACTTGGGGTAGTTTGACGCGCAGTCGCCATTTCGCTCACTTGTACAACCTGTGTTATCAACTGCTCTAGCGCCGTGCTTTGAGCTTCAACTTTGATCGAAAACGCTTCCTGACTTTGTTGCTGAACATCTAGCACATTTTGCAATTGTTCAGCGCTAAATGCTTGATTTTCTTTAAGCACATTAACAAGTTGCGACTCTAGTGTACTTTGAGACTGAGCTAGTCGCTCGGTCAGCTCCGTGATACGCTGCTGTGTCCCTTGCTGAGACGCTACGTCTTGTAAAGATTCATTGATTTGCGATAGCAGCTCTGCTTGCTTTTCTTGGTGCTGAGCTGGGTTTTGCGCTTCATGTAAAAGGGCTATTTTAGCCAACTGTTCAATGATACTCTCACGAACTGATTCTTGCTTTTTAGCATGCTCGACCTGCGTTTGTTGCGACTCACAAAGCTTGTTCAATGCATCACTGACTTTAGACACCACCAGACCGACCTGTTCAGAATGTACCTGTTGCGTATCCGCGGCATCCACCTCTTTTTGTTTCACTTGTTCAACTTGCACTTGCTGTAGCTTTGTTTGCTTCGCTAATGCTTGTGACACCTGATTAAGTTCGCTACCTAATCGCGTGAATAATACATCTTGCTTGTCCATCGCATGCTCAGCATTCTGCGTTTTTTGCTTCAGCAATTCACCGTGCTGATTACCCAGCAATTCGGTCAGCTTTTCAAATGACGCTGTTAAAGGTGAATGCTGTACACCTTTATCGAGTGTTTTAGCAAGCGTCTCAATGCTTGGCTTAAGATCCTGAGTTTTCACCGTGCTCGTCAAGCTTTCGAGCAAAGCAGAGTAATCATGACTTAACTGCTCTTTATCTAGCTTTGTTGCAATGCTCGATAATGACGCATTTAGCTCACCTAATTGCTCAACTGCTAACAATACCGGACTACCCGCATCATTTGCTCTATTTAAGAGCGCATAGTCCGCTAAAATTTGCTCCCATCTTGTGCGATCTTCATCCGTTAACGTCTCCCTTAGCTCAGCCAGCTTCAGTAAATTCTCTTCACTGCCTTTACTTAGGGTTTGCGCTTCACCGCGGTAGTGATCTTGAATAAGGTTCTCAAGCTCTGCTTCATTCATCGCAGCGACCACCTTTTCCGCCATCTTATTCATGTTACGATAGCTCCCCTGTAACTTAAATGGCGGTTCAGTGCGGTAATCATCATCTTGCGCCGCAGAGGCAATGTATTGCGCATTGACTTTCAGCACTGTATTTCTGATGGTGATCAGTTTTTGTAATACTGAGACAATTTCATTTGCCTGTGCTTGAGAGTAGTTATGTTCCAGCTCATTTAATGAAATGTCTTCTCCTTCACTGATCCTAACTAACTTATACAAGTCCGCCATATTGCGGTTAGCCAAAGGCGCAAGAACTGCATTAGATGTCAGCGCATTTTCTATGAAGCTCATTGCAAACTCCTGCTCACACCCAGACAAGGTATCACCCAAATTGTAAATATCGGCACGGTTCGCCAACATGTCTGGAATTTTAAAGCTTTCACCCGACTCAGTGTACGGGTTACCCGCCATCACGACCGCAAACTTTTTACCGCGCAAGTCATAGGTTTTACTTCGTCCATTCCAAACGCCGTCAATGCGTCTTGAGCCATCACACAGTGAAATAAACTTCTGCAAAAACTCTGGGTTAGTATGCTGAATGTCATCCAAGTAGAGCATGACATTGTTGCCCATCTCAAAGCTCTGATTGATTTTCTCAATTTCTTTTGCAGCCGTGGCATTGATCGCTTGCGCCGGATCCAGTGAAACCTGATCGTGGCCAATAGACGGACAGTTCACTTTAACAAAGGTCAAACCCAACCGGTTTGCAACATATTCTATGAGCGTCGTCTTACCATAACCTGGTGGTGAAATAAGCAATAACATACCCATCAAATCTGTTCGCTTATTACTACCTGACGCACCAATTTGCTTGGCGAGGTTATCTCCAATAATTGGAAAATACACTTTGTCGATAAGCTGATTACGAACAAATGAGCTCAGCGGTCTGGGCTTAAATTCATCAAGCTGTAGACGCGCTTTCTGCTCCACCAGAATCTCAGATTTAATTGCATGATAATGCGTAAATCCAGCGGCATGATGTTGGAGATAATCCGACGTTCGCGCATAAAATTCTGAGTAATCCAAAGAGAGTGCTTGTTCATCAATTCTGCTATGTTGCCCAAGCAACCCATTAATAGAGTTAGAAATAGCGACGTCTTGAGCAACAAACTTGGCAACCTCAAGGTGCTGTAAAAGTAATACGTTCGCAGCTTCAAGCAAGACATCTTGAGCAATTTCGGTGTTGGAAGCTTGCTGCAGTCCATAGGCATTTAACCAGCTGGCCATCATAATCGCTTGCTCTTGCAAACATGCGAGCGTACTCAGTGTCTCGTTGAGAGACTTTGTGAACCCTTTGGTTTTGGCCACACTCGTAAACTGCTCAGATACTTTCTTAACTTTATCAGACATTACGAAACAGACGTCTTTTTGCTGATTTGCAAGTTCTTTAACTAGGTACTCTGCGCTCAAATTAGCAGAGAGCTTAGGTAAGTAAGCCAAGTACTTTACTAATTGTGTGCTCGCAAAGGCTTCGATTTCAAGACTCAAAGCATCTACGAGTTGGGCTTGGAAACGCGTATCTCCGAGCATGCGAGACATTAACTCAGCTTGCTTTGATTGCTCTGTCCACTTAGCCTGTATTTGGGGCTCAATTTGGCAGAAAAACAACTGTGCCACAATGCGTGCTGAGCTTGGATAAATAAGTAGTCCCAAGGCTTTCTTTTGCCCCAGTAAGTTACTCAATATCATCGCTGCATCATGATCATGAATGCCTTTTTCATAGCCTTCCTGATAGCGAGGTTCAGCAAATTTTTGCACCAGCGGCAAAATGCGCTCTTCTTGGATTGCTCTCTCTAGTTCAGTAAAAGTCAGACTATGATCAGCTTCATTCGCAGCTTTCAATACTTGGGCTGCTAAGAACTCACCGCGATAAATCTCGTGGTTTTCAGAAACTAAGTTTTGCTGCCAATAAGGGCGATAAGTGAGTAATTTTTCGCGAACCTGGTTGTCTTGAATTGACTCGAAGTACTCTGTACCAGTCAAATGGAACATCAAGTCTTCATCACGAGGTAGCAAAGTGAGGTCTAACAACTGTTTGTTCACACCAAAGCTGTGTTTACCAATTTTGACCGAGTTTCCACCATCGCTATATATATCCTGCTTATCTCGCAGTGAACGTATGCCTTGATCTTTACACGCTTTCAGTTTCGCTTGGATATCGTCAGCCTTGATCTCATCGCCTAGCTCTTTGAGTTCTTGAGTCAAACTACGCAACTTGCTGATCATCGGATCCGACGCAAAGTAACTGTTAATCTCGTCTATCTCAGTAAAGCTTTGAGACCGTCTGGTTACACCCTGAAGAATTCGCTCTGCGGCATTTGCTAGGTTTAGCGCTCTGCGCTGCCTTTCATCTATCAGTTGCTGTTTATGCGCTTCAAAACTTTCATAAACATCATCACGCTTAGCCATGATTTCAGCGAGATATTCATCGTATTCGCTAAACTGTGACTCCAGTTCTTCTAGCTGAATTAACAAACGAGATAATTGCTCATCGCATTGTTCTGGTGTACGTGCATTATTTAAGCTACTGGTAATGCTTTGGCTGAACAGCTTGAAACGAGCCGCAAATTCGGCTTTGGCTTCAACGCTACCTAAGCTCTTTCTGCGAATTTCGATACTGGCTTTGGCTCGATTGACCAGCGCATAGACCCCACTGACATCTTCTAAGATTTGAGTCCTAACTCGGCTGTCATCTATTTCAAGGTCAAGCATTGTGTGATTGAGTAGGTCCAGCTCTCCACCCAGCGTATCAAGCGCTTCCAAAAAGCCATTTAATTCAGTGACGCTGTCACTTTTTTCGCTCAGTTCAGTCAGCTCATCCAACTTTTCGTGATAGGGCGCTAATGCTGTATCTTGCTGTAAGAACTGCGCAGTTGCCTGGCTTAAGTCGAGTGTTTTTTCGTCCAACTGCTGTTGCAGTTCACCAAGCGCCTCCAGATTGATATATTTAACTTCTTCGAGACTAATAATCTTACCTTTGAGCTGTTTTAAAGACTCAAGACCGGTGACAAATTCGGTGGCAAGTTTAAAGCTATCTGGACGTATTTCTTTGGTGGTATCTTTATATTGAGCTTGAATATCAGCCAATGCTTTTTTGGCCGTCTCTTGAATTTGACTTACTTTTTCAAATTCATCCAGCACTTGCTCTGAAGTTTCAAAGATTTCATGAAGCTGCCCATTGAGTGCTGCGAAATCGCTTTCAACCAACCAGTGATATCTGTCTAATATACTGCGCGTGAGGGAGATAAGGCTTTCGTAGTGAGACACGTTCGGGTTTTGTTCACTGATCGCTTTACATACGCTGTACAGATCTGAGATCCCGCGGACCAAATCTGGGTTACCAATCTTGCCCAGCATACTTGTTGGCGTCGGAGCATTGGCCGCATACTCTACCGAGCAAAATGGGCTATCCCAAACCTGAATCGGGTGTACTCGTTCTGCTTCTTCTTTTTCGGCTTTGAACGTGATAGTTAAGCCATCGTCATATACGCCATAACCATGACAGTAAATCGGATTTTGGAGATTTTTCTCAATAAGGTTATACGCAAACAACGCGTAACGACCTTCTGTCGGCTCATAAAAAACGTACAATACATCTTCGCCGTTAGGCGACTTGATTTGTTTATGAAACTCTAAATTTTCAATTTGGTCATCAAAATGCCGTGTTTGTCCAGACTGCAAGTAGTAGCCACCCGGATAAATCACACCATGATCGTCGGGCAACTGCACACATGCATCTGAAATTGCATCTTGGCGAATCACTTTTTGAGTAATGCAGTTGAAAATATAGTGGCGCCATACTTTTTCTCGATATGGCAGCACCTTCAGCAGAATGATTTCACCCAGCTGCGCGTACTCAACTTCACAATCTGCCAGCGATTGATTTTTATCATCAACGGGTTCTGCATAGATCCCTTCGCCACTTTCTGTGTTGCTTTCAATTTTAATGGTTAAGTCGCCACCAACCGTTTCAACAAAAACACGGTCAAGAATATTAATATGTGGGTGGCGTCCCTCAACATGATCAGAGCGATCGGTCTTTATCCATTCGAAATCATAGTCTTGATTACCCTTGATATCTCGCTCGCCACGGTTATCAATGTAATCTAGGGTATTATCCGCAGCGATTTCCCAACGAAATACTCGTACATCAGTGAGTTTATCGCCAATCTGAAATACAGCGAACAGTTTACCATTTTGCTGATATAAGTGTTGAAGGTGCGTTTCTTTATAATAAGTATAGAGCTCTTCAAAATCGCGCAAAAAGCGATTATCAGTCAGAAATTTTGTTTCACTCGGGTAGTCTTCAACTTCATAGTGGTCATCCTGATAAACTAGTTTTTGAACACTAAATACATCGCTGACATGAATATTTTTTTTGAGGCCTAAGAAAACGTTGTAGGCAAATATCAATTTATCGCCAATCAGTACGATATCACGAGGGATACAGTTATGTTCGGTTCTTACTCTGGCACGCCCTTTTACTTTGATCTCGGTGCTGCCAAATGTGTCAATTCGGTTTTGATTTAAGGTGTCAACGTCTTTGCGAAGCTGAGCACCTGAGTTGCTCAATCGGCGCTTGATTAGGTCGTAAGAGCCTTGTTCAAGTGCGGCATTGTTTGCAGAATCCGTCATAGTTTACTGTCCTGTTGTACACGGAAGGTAAATGGAAAGGTAAGCAGGGTGAGCGTTTGGCCGCCCACCCAGAATACGTCTGCTGAGTTTATTCTTGGCCTTCTGACTGACCAACAGACTTGGCATTACCATTTAAGGTGTTGCCTAACATCGCTAATAATTGTTGTTTTTCAGCATCTGAAGTGTTGCCTAGTTGCTGAAAAAACTTACTCATTGCAACGTTTTTCATTGTCTCTGACGACGCATTTGCACCACTTAACACCCCTTTTAAGTCATCCATGATGTTTCTTTCACCTGCTAGGTGATCTTTAAATAACGTTTGTACTGTGTCACTTTCACCCACGAGACCATCAATTGATTTACCTAGCGTAATGGCCTTCATAAACTGGTTAAAGAATTGACCGTCACCACCCATGATATTGATATCTGCATTGCCTAGCGTTTTCGCTAAGATCTCAGATTGATGTGCGGCAATTTCTTTCTCTGTTTCTAATTTAGCCAAAGTTAGCTCTTTTTGCTGATTCAGTTTCAGCGTAAAGCCTTCATAATCTCTCGCGTCTTTGTCCATCGCATTTAGCGCTTCAAGCTTCTCTTCAAGACCTTTCGCTTCGGCTGTCATACGGCGCTCTAAAGTAATCGCCTCTGCTTCACCTTGCTTCTCAATTGACTCAGCCATCGCCGTTTGTACTTCAGCTTCTGCAAAGCCAATGTCTCGCTTACCTTTCGCTTCTGCCGCCAGTTTTTGCTCTAGTACTTGTGCTTCAGTTTCACCTTGCTTTGCATTTGCTTCAGCTTTAGCTTTGATAACTTCAGCTTCAGCCAGTCCAGAAGCCGCTTTTTCAACTTGCTCAGCTTCTGCAAGGATCTTCTTAGACTCTGCGCTTTGGTTAGCAATACGCAGCTCTGCCTCGGCCATTTTCTCCAGTTCACGTGCCTTGAACTCAGCCGCCTGTTCTTGCGCTTTGGCTGCTTCAATATCTTTTACTAGTGCTTCTTCAGCTTCTGCTTTCGCTCGAATGACAATGGCTTCTTTCTCACGCTCAGCAGCAGCCAGAGTTTGAACATCTTTAATACGTTCTTGTTCTTCAGCAACGGTTTTCTCAACAGCCACTCTGTCACGCTGCACCTCAGCGATTTCTTTACGCTCAACCTCTAGTGCTTTTTCTTTATTGATGCGCATGATTTCAGTTTCTTTCTCGCGCTCAATCACCTCGATTTCGCGAGAACGGGCAACTTTTTCCTCTTCGATTGCAAGTACACGAAGGCGGTTTTGTTCAGCGATATCAATCTCACGCTGTTTGTTTTGCTCTGCAATTTCAAGCGCTTCGTCTGCTTTAAGTCGCGCATCTTCTGCTTTCATGCGTTCTTCTTGTTTAACGCGCTCAGCTTCTGCCGACTCTCTCGCACGCACAGTTTCAATCTCGCGCTGCTGCTTTGCTTTGGCATCTTCTTTTTGACGCTCAATTTCTAGGGACTTTTCAAGCGCTGCTTGATTTTGAATTTCAATTTGCGCTTGCTCATCACACTTCAATTGGTTTGTTTGAACATTTTGTTCAGCCGTTTTCTCCGTGATGCGACGAATACCTTCAGCATCTAGGATATTGTTTTCATCCAATTTATGAATGGAAGTTTGCTCTAAGTAATCAATGGCCACGTCTTCTAACGTGTAGCCCGATAAGTCCTGACCAATCACTTCTTTAATCGCGTCTCTGAATTCATTGCGGTGAGTAAACAGCTCTTCAAAATTCATTTGCTTACCAACCGTCTTTAACGCTTCAGAGAACTTTGCTTCAAATAGCTCTTGTAGGGTTTCAGGCTGAGAAGCACGGGCACAACCGACCTGTTTTGCAACGCGCAGAATATCTTGCTTGTTTTCGTTTACACGGATATAGAACGTAATGGCAATATCAGCTCGAATGTTATCTTTACAAATTAAGCCACTGTTTTCTCTACGCTCTAGCACCATGCGCTTGGTAGAAATATCCATCACTTCCATCTTATGAATAACTGGGTAGACAATACCACCAGTCGTCGTCACATCAGGTTCGTTCTTCATTTTGTTGATGATAAGCGCGTGACCCTGATCCACTTTTCGATAAAACTTACCAATGATCATAATAATCGCAAATATAACAGCGATTGAAACGCCAACGATTGTTAAAATAGGTCCTAGATTATCTAAAAATTCCATGCGTGTTCCTAACTAAATATTTGGTTTCCCGAGATAACTCTGTTTTGGTTGTTTTCACCTAAACGCAAAACAAAGCCACCATTTGTTTCTTTTATTTACAATCCAATGCTGATTGGACCGCCATTTATGATTACGCTTGTGAGCATTTACTATCCTAGTAGATTGTTACCAAGGCTTGACAACAACGACATAACTATTGCGAGTTTCGTCGTGCTCTATGAGCAATCCCGTGTCGCCCAGTTTAAATTCATTCTCTTCTTCACAGCGAACCTCAATGAGCTGTTCTGTCCCCTGAAATTGTACTTTTGCTTGTCCAAAGCTATTTGTTACCTTGCCCGTAGCGATGACGCATTCGAGGCCAATAAACTCATTTTTAGACGCGGTTTCTTTACTGTCGAAAAAGCGTCTGAGCGGCTTCACCATAAGTGCTGTAAACGGAATTGAGAGAACAAAGCAGCCAAACATCACTGCGGCTCCAAGGAGATAAAAGACCACTCCTTCACCTAGCACATACTCAAATAATTGATGTGAGTAAAAGCTGATCACCCAACTGATGAGCACACTTAGACTAATTGAGATAGTCAGTGGTACGCCGCCAAATCCCATTTGAAATATTGATTCACCAGCATCGGCTTCAAGCTCCACGTCTCCCTCTAACATATCAATGTCAGCAAAGCCCAGCAGTGCTATCACCCAAAAGCCAATTACAATAAGAAGTAGCGTCGTAAATACAACGGTCGGAAAAGTAAAAACTGTATTAAGAAAGTCCATAAGCCTCTGTATACCTCCACTGCGTATACTGCAATGCACTAGTTCGATTCACTGAGTGAATCACTTTGTTTCTTTAACATGCTCGATGAGCAGATCTGCGACTCTTTGTTTTACCAAGCGCTTGTCAGCATTTGGTATATCAAACCGCTCGGCGAGCAACGCTATCTCTTCATCGCTTAAGTTAAAACTGAGCCTCTGGCGCGTCTTTTTTGACTTGATTTCAAGTCCCAAAATTCGCCTGATCATATCTGAGGGAGTCAGTTCTTCATCAATTGCACTTTTTTTTATAAACTTTTGCACTTCAGAGCTTAAGTCAAAAGCAAGCTGCGTGGCACGTACCGCTTTCTCTTGCTTTTTCCAAGCGTTCTTATTGTCGGTCATCGCAGTTACTTACTCTGCTTCGCTTTAATACGCGCTAAAATATCAGCTCCTTTCGCAGCCTCTTCGCCAATTCCCGCCGCACGCATCTTGTCGTGTAGAAATTTATCACTGCTTTCATCAGCTAGTTGCTGTGCAGCATCCATCTTATCTTGTCTGTCCATCTGACGTTGCTTGATGCGCTCAAGAGACTGCTTAGCTGAAGCCATTGCAGAATCACCTGACGTCATATTGTCGTTTACCGCCATGGTTGCCTTTTGCACACTTTCTGTGGTTTTCACCATGCTCAGCTGGCGTTGATTTTCTACAATGGTCTTTTCTGCACGCTTAACTTGCTGCTTTAATTTAGTGACACCTGAAGTAAAGGTAGCTAACACCGCTTGCTGTTCAGACTTTTGTTGTTCAAACTCAGCAATTTTACCCGCAATTTCGAGGGCAAGAGACTCTTCCCCTTTTTCCAGCGCTTGGCCTGCATATCCTTCATGTTTTTCAATTTCGCTATCTAACGTTTTGATAGCTCTTGTAGTCTGCATTTCTTTGGCCATAACCTCAGTTAGGCTGCGCTTTGCTACTGAAAGCGCTTCTTGTGCATCTCTGATTTCTTGCTCAAAAATCAGGATTGCATTGGCATCAACAATGTTTTCACCAACTTCGTTTACACCACCTTTAACCGCGGTAAATAGCTTCTTTAAAATACTCATTTTGAATACTCCTTTTATTCGGTTAAATAGTCACTAATAGCTTCTAACGCATCGATTGAATTAGCAGCTAGAGTAATGATTTCATGGCTTAACTGTTCAATTGTCGAGTTTGTTGAGAGCGCGCCAAAAACGGCATATTTGTTGTCGATTTTCGCAAATGCGCTCAACGGCATCGGCACATTCAGGCGTAGTAAGGTATCGTTTAATTCTGCATGTTTATCAGCATTGATTTCTTCTTCAGAAAACAAATAGCAAATACACAATACTTGCTCATCTGTGCGTGTCACAAAGATTGGAAGTTCGTCGTTTCCATCTACAATAACTTGCAGTACTTCTTGACCAACATCATTGATAAAAAATGACTCAAAACTCGATCCTTCAGTTTCATACTGAGATAGTTTTAGCGCAAGCTCATTCAATTCCATGTAAGAAATTCCTTATGTCAAATGGTGCTTTTTAATTAAATTACACCGGATTGATTGTATGAGTTATGTGATAACTGTGCCAATCAAGACATAATATGTCAAGTCAACTTTTTGAAATTTGTTCCGAAAAACAGTTTAAACAATCGCTTTTGCTTTCATTTTATTCCACAAAACATAAGCATACTCTACACCTCATGAAATTATTAATTTTTTTGTTTTTTTGACGACGATTACGAAATATAGGCGAATTTAAATGAAAAATAATATGACGACTAGATTGAAAGAACACCATTACCCCACAAAACAAAAAACACATACAATTAACAAATTTACAACAATGTACACTAAAGGAGTGTTATAGAGGCAGGACGTAAGCTAGTAGATTAGTAAAAGCACCTAGCCCACTGCTCATGGGCTTGATTAACTCTAGATTACAAAATTTCGGTTTTCTATGAATAGCGCTCAATTTTGGCAAGTAAGTTGTTTCTTACAGATGGCCATTCATGCGCCAAGATTGAGTAGACTGCAGTATCTCTTATGGACCCGTCTGGCATCACTTGATGACTACGTAAAACGCCATCGAGTTTAGCACCCAAACGCTCGATTGCGGTGCGAGAAGTCTGATTAAAAAAATGTGTTTTAAACTCAAGCGACAATGCTCCATGCGTTTCAAACAAATATTCCATAAGTAAGTATTTACTCTCAGAATTAACGACTGTTCTTTTCACCGCATCTGCATACCAAGTGTAGCCAATTGCAGCTCTGCGATGTTGAGCACGCACGTCGTAAAATCGAGTTGTACCGACTATTTTATTATCAATACGCGTTTTGACAACAAAAGCTGGCGCACCATTTTTTGCTGACTCTACCGCCTTTTCAACATACCCAAACATTTTCTCTGGTGACGGGACTGATGCGTACCATAACCTCCAACTACTGCCATCCCTAACAGCATCCATTAATGGCTCTACATGAGCCATTTTAATCGGTTCAAGTACAACAGCTGCCCCTTCTAAAACTTTATTTTTGAGCCACACCTTAAATAATCCCAACGCGATTAGCCAAACAATATTCTGGATTTTATAGCAAAGCACTAAATTAATCAGCTATTTAGTTGGCTATGACAATCACTTTAAGCGCTCAATGCACCTGCTCAGATTTTTATTCTGCTGGGAAGAAACCGACTGATGTACAAATTCGTATCGCTCTAAACTTTCATTTTCATCGATGCAATATTTCGTGTAGTTAAGCCCTGTGTTTTTATACCTGCGCTCACCAGCAGGCGCTAACCATCGATCATGCTTAAGCAATTCAAACTCACTGTTTTCATCAGTGCCAATAAGTCTCTTAATATCAATCGTTTCAATCGTTTTACTGGATTCATCTTGTTTCACACGAAGCACACTTTCACGATTAATACTTTCAAATACTAAGTACTCGCCAACAGGCTGATCAAGTTCATGGCTATCTCTCAATAAAATGATATTAAGGTCTCTAAGTAATTGCGATTGAATTAGTTCAAAAAGAGTTTCGACAGGTTCTCCTGAATACCTCGCCAGCTCCTCTAATATCAGTAAAAGTGCGTCGTTATAAAGCGTATTTTTGGCCAATACAAGTCCTTCTTCTGGTTCATCTATCACGAGAAACTCTGATAGTTGATTGGTACAATTAGGGAGCATATTCGCCAGCTCGCCAATACCTGGGCATGAGTTTAAGAAACCGTGAAATCCACTTTTAAATACGACTAGATATTTACCTAATTCATCACTTCTTATTTCGATGTGAAAATCACACTCCACATCACGCTTAGCCCCATCACCAAGCACCATAAATTTATCTTTTATTTCAATTCGATAACTGTCATTCACCACTGCAATCCCTATACATTTGCACCACAAAAAAGCGCCCTAATGGACGCCTTTTTCATTAACTGTTCAACTCATCTAAATTAGTGACAACGTGCGTAACTAGTGCAACCAGCAGCAGTACGAAAACCAGCAGCATTTACACCACCAGCGACCTCTTTTGTTTGCCCTTTAATGAGTGATTTTTTGCTTTCTGACAGTCTTTTGATACTTTTCTTATTGAGTGATAGTTCCACCGCAAACTCCTTTATTATTGTTTTATATTTGCTATTTCAATTTAATGCTTGCTACCTAAAATGTAAACAAAAAAGTTATCATATTAAGTTCAATATGAGCAAACTGTCGTTTTGGGTTTGGCATTTTACTTACCAACCCTTTTGCTCACAAAAAATGAGCATTTAAAGTATCCAGATACAGTTGAATTAAAGTCATAAAAGTAGAAACTTTTATTATAGGAACTAAGCAAAGATACATCAGAGGAAGTTGATCATATAAAATGATGGTGAGTAAATTTACGCCTGCGAAAAAATCAAGCCGACTACTTGGCTACCAATTGGTATGCTAGCCTCTTTATGCCAGCCCTATTGCACTTCGAGTACGAGGCAAAGTCGTGAACACATAGGTGTTGAACAACGTGCAATCTAGAAACATTCAGTTATCATGCTTCGAAGTTAAGTTAACTGCGTAACAGTTCATTTAGTTGAGCAAAGCAAAACGAAGGTTAAATACCCCAGTGGTCACTTCTTCGACTTCGATTGATGCTGAATTTCTGTAGAGATTTAGCTCTGTCAGCAATTTAATACGGTCTTGCTCCGACACCGTATGTTCATCAACCAATAGCGTAGCATTGATGTGATGTTTAGTTATATCAGAACGCTTATCTACATCCACCGCATACTCATCAAAATTTATTTGCTCAATTAGTTTTTGGTCCATAGTCTGTCTTTATTGCAAGTTACTAAACGTCAATAACTATATAAAAGTCCTTTATATCCAACTATTACAAAGTATTACACGTGAATAAAAATTAGTCTACTCACATTTAATTCTGTTGTATTTTAAAAAGCACCGAACAAAATACTGATCTTAAGCGAGTTTTTTGGTTTAAAAGGTCAATTATATTACCAGCTGCAAACATTCGAAAAAGAACGCAATATCGCTCACTTAAGCTTTCTTAGTATTAATTTCAACTTTAACAATTTCGTTTGTCTGCGGCCGAACATAAAGCAGTAGTTCTAATTTGGGTGATGCACTTTTATGATCGGAAAGGAAGGTGACACGGATCATTTCCCGGTTAAAGCTTTTATCAATTTTAACGGTTGTCTCAGCTTTTTTTTGTTCCACAAACCAATCAATTTTCGCTCTTTGTTGTGAAAACTTGACTTCAAACCGCAGCCCGAGCTTATTGGGAGCATGGTAGATCCCAAAATAGTTAGCCAGCGCGAGTATTTTGGGCTGATCGTTATCATTTAGGTTTCTTGCGACCAGCGGTTGTTTATTGTCTTTGCCTTCGCAACTATCAAATCCATATAATTGGGCTAACAGTGTAATTGAGCCCCGAGACTTTTCAATACGATACCCTCTACAAATAGAGTAATTCGACATTTCAGGCGAAACAATTATTGAACGGTCTGGGCCACTCAGTTTCAGCTCCGAGCCCCACACCTGTGAATGTACAACACCAATTAGCAACCAAATAATAGTAAACCACATAACTTAGCTTCATTATTTTGACTCGTAAGCAAGTGACAACCTTGTTGCTTGACTAATGGCCAATTCCAGAGTGAATTATTTATATACTCAGTGTATTGATAACATACTAAAAAGCAAGTAGCGGTATCGCCGCCAAAACAAGAAGAGATAGGCTTTACTGAGTCATTAGGACTCGAATTTTTAAAGCCAAAACTGGTTTTTATCTAAGCTAAAATAGAACAATATTGTGCAATTTGCGCGATTTTCTTCCTCGCCTCCTCCTCCGTAAAAAATACCATGGAGAGAACACTCGCCTTTGTCGTATTTTTTATCTACTTTCTTCCATTAACACCATCACCCTTATCGCATAAGCTTTATCGCGACAGAGATAAGTTCAGCCACTCAGTAGTCTAAAAAGGTGTGCATTACATGAACGCATGCGAACCCTCATATTTATTGTTCTAATTCAGTGTCTAAAAATGGCAGTGATCAACACAGCAAGAAATATCAAAAAAAGCATCTCGAAGTTCTCTAAAGTGGCCTTATCAACACGACAGCAGTTTAGAGGAACAATTATGCAAGTCACCAAGAAAGTAGAAATTAACAAATCAGCAGAACAAGTATGGGATTTAGTTGCAAATCAATTTGATAAAGCCCACCTGTGGATGGGGCCAATTCCTCACTCCGTAGCAATGGGTAAAGGCAAGGGTTTGAGCGGCGCGCCAATGGAAGGCCGAGTTTGTGATTTGAGTGACAACCCTAATGGCCCCAAAGTAAAAGAGATCATTACCGAGTACAGTGAACAAAACAAAACTTTGGCATTTGATGTTTTACCTGTCAATAACCCAAAAATAGTGCCTATTAAGCAAAACCACGTAAAGATGACCGTCCGTGCGATCGGCCCTAACAAATCTGAGGTGATTTGGACAGCCTCCCCTCAACTCAAAGCATTTGCATATCCTTTTTATCCATTACTTAGGCTGATTTTTCCTGTCGCATTTGGCAAACTGTTACAAGGCCTAAAAGTTTATGCTGAAAAACATACACTCACAGTTAATGCAGCTTGATGATCTAAAATACAGAAAACTAGAGGATATTGAGATGGACCGTTTTTTAAAAAGTATTGAATATATAGAGGCACACTTGAGCGAAAAAATAAGTGTGCATGAAATTGCTCAATCTTCTCATTATTCAACTTATCACTACAGCAGGGTGTTTAAGGCATTGGTTGGAGATACACCGAAAGAATATTTACGCAAACGTCGCTTAACTTTGGCGGCTAAGCGTCTACTGACCGAAGAGGTGGGGATTTTAGAGCTTGCGTTGGAATCCCAATTCGAATCACAAGAAGCGTTTACACGTGCTTTTAAAGCGCTATTCGATATGACGCCAGCACAATATCGTAAAATTAACGAGCCATTTCGCTTGTTGTATAAAAAGCCATTCAATGAGGCAGATTTAGACTTTTTACAAAATAACCTCAGTATGGAACCAGAGATCATCTCTCAACCTGCAATGAAGATCGTTGGCATTGCTAATCAATATGATGATGGAGATCTCAGCTTACCCAAACTTTGGTCTGGATTTAGACCTTATCGCGATAAAATCCCTAATCGTGTAGGTACAGACTTTTTTGGTATTTATGAATGTTATGAAGAGTCGGAGGATGTCACCCGTTTCGTTTACATCTGCTCTGCTCAAGTAGAAAACTTTGATGACGTACCGGACGGTCTAATAACGAGAGAACTAGAGGCACAGACCTATGCTCGATTTACACATATCGGGCCTTTATCGAAATTAGAAGATACGCTGCGTTATATATGGGGAAGCTGGTTACCTAAGAGCCAATATGAATACGCCAACAAGCCGGATTTTGAGCTATTGCCTGCTGGTTTTAACAATGCAGATCCCAATAACAAAATTTATTTGAACATTCCTATTACTAAAAAACCCTGATTTATTGAGGTTGCTAAATCCATAAAGGTGAGTATTCTATAATACTCACCTTTATGGATGAACATAACCGACAGAAAATGGCGCAAAGCGTTTGTTAACCTCCAGCTTTGGCACGCACTCTTGAGCAATTGAAATTAGCACCTAATTTACCACTAAAAATCATAACCTTAATGATAAATCACACTCACTTTGATTTTCGGAGTGTCTTTTAGAAGTTGCCTATAAGTCTTTTCTTCCTAACAAGAAGACATACTAGAGAACACAGCAAGAAATATCAAAAAACCGAGTACTCAATTTATTAATCTAGATACAACTAATCGAACAGAACTAGCAAAAGGTAATATCATGATTAAGCGAGTATTAATAACAGGTGCGAACGCAGGTCTAGGCAAAGAAACAGCGAAGCAACTCGCGAGCCGACATGAAGTTGAAAAGATCTATTTGGGTTGTCGCAATATCGACAAAGCACTCGCGGCGAAAACAGAGTTGGAGAAAATCACTGGTAGAAAGATATTTCACATTCTTAAAATCGATGTGTGCGACCACGCATCAGTCAAAGCGGCCGTACAAGAGCTTGATCATAGTATTGATGCACTCGTTATGAACGCAGGCGGGACTGGTGGAAAAAACTTTGATCACGTAAATAGCAATGGCGTAACTGAAATTTTTGCTGTCAATTTATTGGGCCATAGCTTGCTAACCCAAGAGCTTTTAAGAACCGGAAAACTTACAAAAATAGCAGTTTATGCTGGCTCAGAAGCGGCAAGAGGTGTAAAAGAAATGGGCATGAAGCGACCTGCCTTACCAACGTCTTCAGAGGAGGAGTTTACGGCTATCTGTGACGGCTCATTTTTTGGTAAGTCACAAGATGCAACCACTCCATATGGCTCTATCAAGTACATGGGTGCACTGTGGATGTCAGCGATGGCAAGGCGACACCCACATGTGAAGTTCATTACCATGAGTCCAGGTGCGACAACTGGGACAGAAGGATTTAATACACTGCCTACGCTCAAGCAATATCTAATGAAGGGTATGATGCAAGTGATGCTCTGGCTTGGGAAAGTACATAATGTGGAAGTAGGCGCCAAACGCTATATAAATGGAATATTTAATAAAGAGCTAAAAACAGGAGTGTTTTATGCAAGCAAAAAAGGATTAACAGGTAAAGTATGTGATCAAAGTACATTATTTTCTGACTTAAACAGCACAGAATATCAAGATAATGCATATAGAGCGATTCAGCGGTTCCTGTAAACTCTATTAGTGGGCTAGTGGCCCACTCCACCAAAAACGGATACTTCAAAGTTAACTACAGGATAAAAACTCAGTGGGGTTTAATACGTTTTCTATGGCTGCTTTTGTATATATAAGCTTATAAATACAAACCACCCAAGTGTCGAAAATTCATTAACCAATACAAACTTCAATATAAATCAATGAATTTCAATTACTTAAATGACTTCTTGAAATAATATCACACCAGTCAGTACGTCTCACGGGTGAGATAAATGGCCACCCAACACTGATCTTACACCCGATAAGCCAAGCGTTTTATGCCAAGTTATTTTGAATCACACTACTTGAGTAAGTCGACTAAAACAACGAGTCTGCGATTCACCGCGTCATGGTTACTCCAATCAAGTTTCTTCCAGTCAATATTGAGCTCAAGCTTAGAAACGTCATTGAACAAAATTGATTTTAGCGCCTGTAAATTGGGAATGTCATTTATCTTGTACGATTGAGCTTTCTTGGATACTGAGACTCTATTACCAGATAAACACGCCAAGATAGTATCTCCAACTATTTTCTTATCAGCAATGTTTAACTGCTTCTTGCCGTGATCTTCTTTGTACTTTGCTTCGCAATCTAGTATCACCTTTTTGACTTTTAAAAACGGAGCATTCAAGCCATTTTCATAAAATTTAATCACTTCTGAATATCGCGTTAAAACGTTATAATTGTCGTAAGATCCCATTGAGATCCCCAGATTTTTAGCTTTTTCTTTTACCGTTAAACGTCGTTGACCGACTTTCACTCGAGCTTGATCTAATCCATCGATCTCCATAGTTGCAGACAAGAAAGCTTGTAACTTACCATATTGAGGCAAATCCTCACGGCTTGCATTCTCTTGGAATTGCTTAACTTTATAGAGTAAGGGCTTAGAATCGTACACTTTAAATTGCGCAGCATGATCATAGCCAAAACTGAAAATCAACGCGAAGAACCGCCTATGCCCTGTTAAGATTCTATATTGGCCTTTGCTGACGGGATAAACAGTGGGCACCTGAATCATTTCTGATACTGCAATGTTTTCACCAAGCTCTATAATTGACTCAATCGTTTTATTTGCTTTTTTCCATTCATTTGAGCCATGCTCTAAGCAATTGATTATACAGCCTTTGCCCAGAATAACTTTTCCTTCGGCTTCTAGTAACTCTGTCAGTTGCAACTTAGTAAGCTTTCGTTCTGAAAACTGCCTTGCATATTTGTTTTCAATAATCACACTAGGAAAAAACCTTGCGTTTGATTCATCAGGAACAATGGTGTTCAAAAATAAAGATGTATACTCAAAATTCTCACTGTGCACTTGCTCTGCATTGTTTAGAGTAGCTAAAATCAAGTCATTCGTTTTATCTATCATTTTAGTTTAATCTTTAATAGCGCTCATTTTATTAAATATTTATGAGAATAGCCTCAAAAACACAATTAAGACCATGATCTAGTCAAGTTAACAAAAAAGAGTTCACAAGACGCTTTTCTAACCCTGATCAAGCTCAAAAAGAATGCCCTTGTCCGTATTATTTAAATATTTATCTATTCATTGAAGCGGAAAACTACATTACAAAGCCCTAAAGCTTAGCTATATGATTTACATGAAAAATCAAGCTATATGACCGTTTTATTTCATATATCGTTTTTTACCAAAACTTCACTGAAAATCGCGAAAATTCATCTTACACAAAAATAGTACTTAGGCAAACAAGTTTTAAAAAACATGAAGTTTAATATAAGACATTATTTACTTTTCAGGAAATAAAGTATCTGCCTTAAATACACGCTAAACGACAGACTCAATGATTTCAACTATCTGAATATTGATTTTCATTATTATGTATCCATTTATGGAATATTAAAACTTGCAATGAAAAATTTAATGAATAAAATAACCAACTTAGAGTTGTAACTCTATTTTACAAATTATTTAATTAAGGATGAATAATGAAAAAATTAATTATTGCTATAGCAGCGCTTTGTGCATTCAATACTACAGCACAAACAGATGAATTATCAGCGAAAATCCTGTCCAATAAAATAAAAATCGTAGCTTTTGGCGAAAGTGGTTGGGATCCAAGATGGAGAGAGCCAACCTGTAGTGTAACTAAAACAGATAAAGATGAATCTGGTCGCCCATACATGTACAGCCATTACGATATGTGTACCTGTCAAAATAGTATTGCAGCTAAGTACTTAATCGAAGATACACAAGACAACCCTCAACAAGAGTTATTTGTCTGTTATGTAAATAACAACTAATTAGCGAAATTAGTGGCTGGGAATAACCCAGCCCTCTGTGCGCTGCAATAACTATTTTTTACTTTGACTAGCTACTTCCATAACGACTCGCTTTTCGCGCGCACTTAACACCCAGCCTAACCGATTAAGCCTGTTCAACTTTTTAATTATTTTGGCCTATTCACCAAAAGATAAAAAAGTTATAAGTTAAAACTTTTAGGAATAAAAATTGCCAACACTTATCGAAAAGTGTTACTTTATAACAAGAAACGCCCGATTTATTGGGTCAGAAATAGCTAAACAGGTTCAACATGGTACTTCCTCAACTCGAAACATTCATTAAACATCGCAAAATTATTGCATTGGTCGCTATCCTCATCAGCATCACGGCATGGGCCGTTGAGCTAGCGGGTGTTGTATACGTCTGCCCATATTGTCGAACACAGCGTACAGTTATAGGCTTACTAGGTATTCTGTTACTATTACCTATCGCTTACCATTGGATCTTCAAATATATAGCGCTGGTTATTGGCTTTTTTGGAGCAGTAGTTGCAGCAAATCAACACTTTATGGGTTGGAAAAAAATCTCTGCCGGCACATTCAACTTTCATGAGCACATAGCAATGGACCCTTTTTTGCTGTCCGGCCTCGCACTGACAGGAATCATCGGGTTAGTATTTTTAATACTGCAGCAATCTAAACCTGAGTAGCGTCTATTACACCTTGCATTGGAGGGATAGTCCCTCCTTTTACACCCTTTCAAAGGCCGTAAACACTCGGCTGTCTGCCATCATCGATGATCTTATCTTTCAACTCTTGTTTATATGCCTCGTCGTCAGCATCATTATCCCAATACCAGCGGCCAAACTTTTCTACAGCCAATTTCATTAAAGATGCTTTCGTATTACTTACCCCTGAATCGCATAACATAAGGTAGAAAAGCTCATCAGCCGCCACTCTGTTAACCTCATGCGTATGATAAAGCCAATCATGCACCAATGCAGCCTTCATATACCTTGGATTAAATGGGGTACCAACAAGATAGTAAGCAAGCGAAGGAATACTGGCCCCATCATATTGAAAGTATTTAGGTACCCAACGAACCTTTCCTTCATGTTGGTAAGGAAAATCTTCGATAAGCTCGTACGCTGTTTCAAGTTTATTTGAATGTGTTGCTAAAACAGGCCTTAGGTTAAGCGTTTCCATAATATACCTTTGTTTGGTTAGCGTGATATCAAACTCACCAAGGTATATAAGCAAAAAGATGTGTCATTTTTAGTGGTATAAGATAGTTAATTACACTAAACACTGAGATAAAAAATGTGGTAGCCCTATACATGGGCTACCAAACATACTCAGTTCTGGCAAAGCGCATATTTTGTTATTGTTGTTTTTAAAAGCGCTAACCTATTACTCCCCGAAATAGCTTTGTTGGCTACCAGAACTGTAGCGATTGTATTTTGTGCCTAGTAAAAGGCCAATCAAAAACAAACCCATATTAGGTACAGTTTAAAATTAATGTCAATGAAAAAATTTTATTAAAATGGGCCTCTGTTAACTTTGCCCTTAGTTATTATAAGCTGTAACCGGACACCTCGTGACCTACCCGCTACTTCTCACCATGATATTATCATTTAAAATCATAAAGATAGGAATTTACATGTCAGTAATTCAAGAAATAGTACACCGTTGCGTTCATCCACTAACCCAAATAACAACCAATCAAGTAATTTGGAAAAATACGAGTGGTTCAGCCAATTTACGCACGCTTATTCCAAACGATGACGCGCAATGGCAACTTGCTTTGGACCCATGCAATGATAAAGCAGCTAATTTCCATAGCATCAAAATAGCCCCCTCTTCTTCCTTCAAAAATAGAACCAATTTAGAGCAAGCAGCAAAACTCACTTTAAAGCTGCACATGCAAGACCCGAATTGGGAATTTGCAGAGATTATCTTTAACCCTGATGCTTCGACCCGTGTTTACATGGAAAGACCAAGCGACTCTCTACCAGAGGAAAAGCTAATTACCGCTCAAGTCGACCTTTCAGAACGCAAGTTGGCAACGCTTGTAATTGATGTCCCCGCTCTGCACCCTCAATTAGATCTATCATCAAACGCCCCTATTTTTGAGTTTTATATTAGAGGTAAGCATTTAAAAACTGGACGCTATTTCTGTACTGAAGAAATAAATATATTTGCTTGAGGCAAATCGGGAATTGGCAGTGTTAGTTGTCAGAATCTAGTATTGTAATCGCCAAAGGATAATGAGGCGTAATACATAAACGCCTCAATATTCATACCCGTTAACAGCGGCGAGAGCCACATGCTCTACACGTCAACGTTGCTGGGCAATCTCTACCTGTGATATCACAATTAATATCAGTCAAGTAAAGTCTACCGCCTGCAATTTGAGGTGTTTTTTCTCTTTCAATACCTACGCTATTTTGCGTTAATTGTTTGAAGTTTTTTTTCTTAAGCTGTAGTTTCATTGTTATATTCCTTATATTGAATTGTCTATTTATTAGACTAACCCAGACTATCAAGATACATTCCGCGATACAACAGACCAATTGCCTCTCACTAAAACCCGCTTATTCTCGTTCTATCGATTAAACAGTTTTTTATTTAGTTTTTACGATTATACTGGATTTGTACTTAACAAAATGCGGGCATATAACAATGAAAAAAAACGACTATTTAGCAACGGTGCTAAGTATTGTCTGTGTCAGTCCATTGGTCGCTTTGGCTGAAACTAAAGTAGAAGATGTGTTTAAAGCAAATTGTGCATCTTGCCACGGTGCTAATTTGCAAGGCGGGATGGCTGGCTCATTACTCGATTCAACGTGGCTGAATGGTGGCACAGATAAGTCACTCACAAACGCAATCAAACAAGGCATTGTAGATCGCGGAATGCCAGCCTTTGCTTCATCTCTTTCTGATGAAACAATTCGTACCTTAGTCGTTTATATCAGAGAAGCTGGATACCGCGCAGAATCCCAAGCCATTCAAACTCCAACCTTGAACAAAAAATTCAATACTCAGCACCACACAGTCAATACACGCGCTATTACCTCTGCTAAAGGTATCATTTGGGCTATGGACTTTTTGCCAAATGGAGATTTGCTATACACGTTAAGAAAAGGCGAATTATGGCTTTTGAGTAAAGACGGTAGCAAAGTGCAAATAAAACACACTCCTGAAGTATGGCATCGTGGTCAAGGCGGCATGCTAGATGTAATGCCAGATCCAGACTATGCCCAAAATGGCTGGATTTACCTGTCATACAGCAAAAAGACGGGTAAAAACAGCTCTGGGCGAGACATTGGTATTACAGCGATAGTTCGTGGAAAAATAAAAAATAATCAATGGGTTGAACAACAAACATTGTTTGAAGCACCCTCGCGAACTCATAGAAATAGAGGCTGGCATTTTGGCTCTCGGTTTGCAATTTCTGGCGATTACCTGTTTTTTAGTAATGGAGATGAAGGACAACAAAATGATGCGCAAGATTTAACCACACAAAATGGCAAAATACACCGGATCTACAAAGATGGACGAATCCCAAAAGATAATCCTTTTTTCTCTCAACCTGGTGCACTTAAAACGATTTGGACATACGGAAATAGAAACCCACAAGGCTTAGTGAAGCACCCGACAACTAATCAAATATGGTCAACGGAGCATGGACCTAGAGGCGGTGACGAACTTAACTTAATCTCAAAAGGCCTCAATTATGGATGGCCCAAAGTTACATTTGGAATGAACTACGATGGAACCCCGATCACTCCGCATACTAACCTGCCAGGTATGCAGCAACCGATTCATCAATGGACACCGTCTATTGCAGTCGCTGGTATGAACTTTTACACTGGCAACCGCTTTAGCCAATGGCAAGGCGACTTATTTGTTGGTAGTTTAGCTAAAACGCAATTACATCGCTTACGTATAAAGAATGATCAAGTCATTGAAGATGAGATTATTTTAAAAGGTCTTGGTAGAATTCGCGATGTCGTCACTGCGCCAACGGGTGAGCTTTATATAACCATGAATGATAGACAAACTAAAACCAGTAAAATTGTTGCCCTATCTCCTGGAAAGTAGCAGCTAGGCTACTGTTTAAAATAGATACATAAGCAATTTACTTTAAGCTTTAGCTCATTTATTTTGGTGAGTTAAAGCTTAAAGAATGACGCACTCGCCTGCAAATTTTGAGAGACCTTTACAATATCTTGAACAGAACGAGTTAAGCTATTGCTTGCCTGAGTATTCCTTAGAGTCGCGGTATCTACCGCTTCGACTGTTTCGTTGATTTGTTTTAGTCCCTCCAATTGTTGCTTTGATATATCCATCATATTTTGGACTAGGCATGAAGTTTTATTCGCTGCGGGTATAATTGTTTCAAGCTGCCTACCTGCAACCTCAGCCAAATTCACACTTTCGTTCGCTGTTTCTCCTATTCTTTCCGAAGCTTGCTGGCATCGCTCAGATAACTTTCGGACTTCGCTTGCAACAACGGTAAACCCTTTGCCATGGACACCTGCACGTGAAGCTTCAATTGTCGCATTTAAAGCTAACAAATTAGTCTGATAGGCAATTTCATCAATTATTTTTATCTGCTGAGCAATTGTCTTCATCGCGCCAATGGTTTGCTTAACTTTTCCACCACCGTCTTCGGCCTCTTTGGTCGTGTTAATCGCTACGCTATCCGTTTCCAGTGCGAACTCACTATTGGCTTTAATCGACTCACCCATTTTCAAAGCAGCACTTTTCGTATTTGAAACACTCTTCTCTTGCTGCACCGCCGACATTGCCATTTCTTTCGCAATTCGAATCACCAAAACTGAAACTTTTTCTAAGGAAGAAGAGCTTTGTTTCACTTCCTTAATCACTGTTGCGAATTGCTTAGACATCCCTTGCAAAGCTCTTAACAGGCGCGATGTTTCACTGTCGCCATGAATTCTTTTCCCCATCACCAAATTGCCTGCAGCCAGTGAGTTTGCAATTGCTACTGCATCATTAATGGGGACCGTGATCGATTTAGAAATGAGTACTGCAAGCATTATGGCCACAACAAAACTTATTACACTGACCGTAACAACTAGTTTTTGAGAGTTGCGGTTATCTTGTTGTAACGCTGGACCCATTTTATCTTGCAAATCTTTAATGCTTAGCTTAAGCGCTTCGATTTGGTGTGCAGCCCGCTGTCCAATGACATCTAATTGTTCACGTTTAAGTTGATTTCTCGAGTCAATTACAAAAACCAGTTCGTTAAAATTTTTAATGTATTTAGGTGCAAGCCGCAGAAGGTTTACATAATCGCTATGTCGATTCTGTTCCTGAATTAAAACACCGAGTTTTCGTAAGTTATCTCTAAATAGGGCATATTCGGTCTGAACACGCTCCACTTCCTCAACCAAGTTTGTGTCTAAAAACTTAACGACATGCAATCTTGCTATTAGCAAGCTTCTCAATGCGGTAGCAGCAAAAAATGCAGCTTCCAAATCGTTTTCTCGCCTTGAACTCAATAAGATCTGAGAGAGATCTTGCTCCATTCTCGGGCCAATTACATTGAGTTTGTCGTGAACCAGCACGTTGCGTTCAGCAATTTTATCCGCCACTTGCTCAAACACCGACGCGTATTGATTTGCGAGCTGCTCTACATCATTGAAAGTGCTTATCTGCTCTTCACTGATAGCGTCTTTATGAGCACTTTGTAATAACGCTTTCAGTGCTGCCATGCGCGACAACTCTTCTCTTAAAGCTTCGGCTTTACCATTATTTATGTAATGCAGGGCTGCTATCCTCAAGCTAAGAAGATTAGCCTGCACACGTCCGGCATTGTTTGTATTTCGAGCAAGTGAACGGTAATCTCTAAACCCTTCTGCTGCAGTATTCAATGCTTGTATCGAAACTAAAACAGCACAGCTAAATAACAGCAGCAACACAAAAAAGCCGGCCCCGAGGCGACTCGATATCTTTAGCTCCGCAAACATGTTTACCTTCTAGCCCAATACGGTACCCTTGCTGAACGATTCTAAAAATATAATACAATCTTTACGTCTTGCTCATTTTATTGTGTATATAACAATAAAATATCTCCCTAACTAATCTTTTCAAAGACCTTTACTGTAGGCTCAATCACCTCAACAAATTGCTTTTCTTGGGGTGCCAACACCGAAGCAATACCAAAGACAACTTCTTGCTTATTTTGGTTCGTGCATTGGCAGTCTAGCGTCACAATTCCATGGTTCATATCTTTATCAATAACGGTAATTTTCGTTGTGATTTCGTCTCCTACTTTTACAGGTGCAACAAACTTCAGATCTTGAGATAAGTAAATAGAACCAGGGCCTGGTAATCGCGTACCGATCACTGCTGATATTTGTGCGGCCGTCCACATACCATGGGCGACAACACCATGAAATCGCGTTTGTTTGGCATATGCTTCATTTAAATGAACAGGATTATAATCGCCAGTTAAAGCAGCGAAACCCAGTACATCGCTGGTAGTAACAGTTCTTACAACAGAAACGTTGTAGCCGATCTCAATCTCATCAAAAATAATATTCTCTAGTTTCATATTTTAATCCACTGCGTGATAGCCGTTATCCACATACAAAGTGCTGCCTGTGATAGCCATTGATAGATCACTGACTAAAAATACAGCGGCACCCGCAACATCTTCGGGAGATAAATTTCGCTTTAAAGGTGATTTGTGCTCACTTCTTTCAAGCAACAGGTCAAAATCTTTCAAACCTGAAGCGGCACGGGTTTTGATGGGCCCTGGTGATAATGCATTCACTCGATGGCCCTGCTGACCCAACTCTAATGCCATGTACCTTACTGATGACTCTAAAGAAGCTTTAATAGGCCCCATCAAGCCGTAGTTTTGTACCGCCCTAGCACCACCTAGGTAAGACATCGTAATCAAACTAGATGCTGGATTTAAAATCGGCTCTAGCAGTCTGATCAAACGAATGAAAGAAAGGCAGGAAACATCCATAGCCAATTGAAACCCTGCTCGGTGCGCATCAATGAGGCGGCCTTTCAAGTCCTCCTTCGGTGCAAAAGCAACACTGTGAATGACAAAGTCGATGTTGCCGAATTCAGACCGGGCAATTGCAGCAAGGCTGGCTAGTTGTTCATCACAGCTTACATCACACTGTTTAAACAACACGGAGGGTAAAGCGTCTTGGAGAGGTTGAATAAAAGGCGCGGTTTTCTCATTGGCATAACTTACTATTAGCTCGGCACCTTGTTCATACAGCATTTGAGCACACGAAAAAGCGATACTATGTTGATTAGCAACCCCGACAACTAGGCCTTTTTTCCCTTTTAAGTCATACATAATCTTATTCCTGCTTACCTGCGACCCCATGTGTGATGGAGCATTATATGTAGATAATATGGGGCAGACTTTTCATTAATAAGACAATGGCGAAGCAGCTGAAAATATGCGGTTAAATAAACTCTGTGTTAAGAGAACTTCACGCTCACAACCAATCACAACATAAATAAAACATAAAATGCACAATACTAACAGGCCATAAATAACCTTAAATAACATAACTTTACATATATTTCTTTCTGTGTATGATGCGCCGTTTTTAAGTAATCTTATTAGGGACTTTTATGAAGCCGTCACTTTTTGCGCTTACCGTCGCTCTTTTCTCTGGTCATACATTTGCAAGCAATGCCATTAACTTTGATTATGTGGGTGTAGGTTACGCAAAATTCAAACAAGACAACTTTATAAGCCATGACGGTAACACCTTTGAAGCAAGCAAACAGTTTGCTGATAGCTGGGTGGCAGCTGCACAATATATGAGTACTTCTGGTAAGGGAACAATGTCAGATATTGACGAGATTCTTGAAGCGAAAGTGCTTACCAACTTACATATTGATGGAGAGATAGACTATTGGAGTATTGGCGGCGCATATTTGTTTGCACAAGATGACAACTCAGCCATCGAATTAGCTGCACGTATCAATCGCCTAAATGTTGATTACAATATTCTAGAAACAGAGCAAATTCTTAGCACGGGCAGCTACCTCATTGAAGCTGATGCACCTCATCGCTTTAATTTAAATGACCACACTAACACCTATACTTTGCAAACAAACTATCATTACGCGTTTTCAGAAAGTGCCAGCGTAGTTGCAGGTATCGGATATGAGTACTTAAAAGACGCCGAACAAAAGCATGAATTGTTTTACCAATTTGGGGGAAAATACAGTTTCGCTCAGAATTTCACGCTTAGCGCGTTATATCGCAATATCGACATTTACGAAACCTACTCAGTCACGTTGCGTTACAACTTTTAAGTAAAACCAATGGGCGCTGAAAAACAGCGCCCACTGAACTTACTGCCAGCTAGAAGCCTATGAGCTTTTTTCAATAATATGCACATCCCGTTGTGGGAATGGAATAGCAACATTGGCGCTGTCTAGCGCAGGTTTTATAGCTCGGTTTGTATCAAAATAGACATCCCAATAATCGTCCGTTTTACACCACACCCAAACCGTTAGGTCTATAGAATTATCACCATAACCGACTACGCCGACAAAAGGCGCAGGTTCTTGTAAGATCCGGCTGTCGTTTTTGGCCATCTCCAACAAGGCTTTCTCAGCTTCATCAACGCTATTGTTGTAACTAATTCCAACAGCTAAATCGACTCGACGAATTTGCTCGTGGGTGACATTATTTACCTTTTCACTTGCCAGTGGCCCGTTGGGTAGGATTATCCGGCGATTATCAAGCGTAGTTAAAAAGGTGCAGAATACGTCAATGGCTTCAACCACACCCTCCTCACCTTGTGCGACTATATAATCTCCAACCTGAAATGGTTTGAAAATTAATATGAGCACCCCGCCTGCAAAATTTGAAAGACTACCTTGTAAGGCAAGGCCCACCGCTAAACCTGCCGCACCCAATATCGCGATAAAGGAGGTTGTTTTTACACCCAGCATTGAGATGACAGATATAAACAAACACGCCTTTAACAGCACGGTCGCCACACTACTCAGCCACTTTCTGAGCGAAACATTAAACTCTCGCTTCTCAAGTAAAAAGTCTATCGCTTTTCCAACTAAAGATATCAACCATAAACCTAGAATTAAGGTAATAATTGCAAGTGCGAACTTTGGCGCAAACTCAACCGCATGAACCGTTATCAAATCGATAATTTTTTGCATATCTATTTCAGCAATATCCATAACCACCCTCAAAAATTAAAACTTAAGAACTAATCTTAGTTAACGAAATGGTTTTTATGCTAACTTTTTATTAATTTAGATATCAAAAGCACAGAAAGAAAGGCACAAACTCTATGGCATAACGAAGTAGGCACCACGGTCAACGCACATAAACATGCCCCTTACAAAGGGTCTTATTTCAATTGTGCTCCTCAACGACCCTTCGTTGCCTTCGGCTACCACACTTGCTATTTAAAGGTGTGTTAAACCTGTCAGCAGATTATCATTCTGTATCTCCTTTCAATTTTTGCGCCGCAATGCAAATCATCAGAACTTCTTGGGCTACAACGTGTAATCATCTGTAATTTTTAGCGTTAACAAAATATGTGAAAATGTTAATGCAATTAAAAACCGTCAGAGAACTTTATGCCCCGTACTTACCCTATTGTCCTAAGATGGCTATTTACAAAATGGCCATGGATTCTATCTATCGTCATTGTAGTAACCGTCACTTCATTCGCCTTGCGCACCGTTACAGCGCTGAGCGAACTAAAATATGGTTTAACTCCGCCTACACTTCCTGAGTATCAACACCTTGAAACCAAGTTTATTAATCAAAATGGATGGTTACCAAAAGATCAATACAACAACCACCAATGGCCGTACCATGCATCACAAGGCACAGCAACACTGCCCATTCCTTACGAATGGTTAGCTGCACTTGAGGCACCCAAAAGTATCCCTTGGTTTATACTTTTCTCACAAGAAAAGGCGTTCTTATCAGAGTATATATATCGCCTAGGTTTCATTAATTTAAACGATATCAACACGCCCTATTCAGATAAACAGCAATTGCCTTTGGGCCTTGCTAAGACCACCAGCATGAATATGCCAGGCTTAGATCGCAAAGCCACGGCAGTTGGCTTCACGTGCACCGCATGTCACACTGGACAATTCACATATGACAACACCCGCTATGTTGTGGATGGTGGCCCAGCAATGACCGACTTGGGGCTATTGACAAAATCACTGGGGGCGGCGATTGGTCAAACCGTACTCTCAAGTAAACTAGCCCCATTTGATGGTCGCTTTGAGCGCTTTGCACGTAAAGTACTGGGTAGCAACTACAACGTTGTCAGTAAAGCAAAGCTTAAAAGTGCGCTACAAGATACCGTTGCTCAGCTCGCCAAAGGTCAAGACACCATCAATGTGACTGAAGGATTCAGTCGTCTTGATGCGCTAAACCGAATCGGAAACAAAGTGTTTGCAGACAATATGGACCGCCCTGAAAACTATAACCCAATCGAGGCGCCAGTAAATTACCCGCATATTTGGACGACCTCATGGTTTGACTGGGTCCAGTACGACGGCTCAATAATGCAGCCCCTCATTCGAAATGCTGGTGAAGCTCTTGGCGTGGAAGCGTTTGTCGACATGCGACTCCGTACAAATCAGTTGCAACAGGCCGCGACATTTTCGAGCTCCATACCAATTGATACCCTCTACCAGCTTGAAAAATGGTTAGCTGGTGATTATCCCCTCAAAAATTACCAGCCCGGACAGTTAGGCCAGATAACAGGGCTAAAAGCCCCCCAATGGCCACAAAGCTTGCCTGAGATTAATAATACATTGGCAGAAAAGGGAAAAAGCCTCTATCAACGTAACTGCCAGGGGTGTCACCTTCCCCCTATGGGCAACCCCGACTTTTGGGCCGAGCACTGGTCTAAAATTGGTTATGAGCAAGACGGTCAAATCAAGTTTACGGATAGAAAGTACCTCCGACTCAAGATGGTAGAGTTGAGCGAAATTGGTACTGATCCTGCGCAGGCTCATGTATTGCTTAATCGCACAGTCAACACCAAGGAGCTCGGTCTAAACACAGATCTGTGTGTACCTGTAGGTGAAAATCAAAAAACGCCCCAAATGCAATCAGGTCTTCAATTTGTTAATGTACAAGACAGTGCGACTAACAACTTCGCTTTGGCGTTAGGCGCTGTAGTAGAGCAAACAAATAAGCAATGGTTTGCACAAAATTATATTTCACAAGCAGCTCAGACTCGACTGGAAGGTGGCAGGCCCAACTGTTTGAGAAAGGGCGCAGGTTACAAAGCTAGGCCACTTAATGGTATTTGGGCAACCGCTCCGTATTTACACAATGGTTCTGTGCCCAATTTATACGCCTTGCTTTCGGAGCCTTCAAGTAGGCCTACATTTGTTGAGCTGGGTGGCTTGGCATTTGATCCAATTAACGTCGGTATTATGCAGAGTAAGCATGTTATTCAAATGAATAACCGGGTAGATACCTTGCCGGCAAACCAAACCGATGATTATCAGGGCGGATTTTTTATTCTTGATACTAGGCAAGCGGGTAACTTGAACACAGGTCATGCTTTTACGAATGATCCCACGACTCAAGGCAAAGTTGGTCCAAAGCTGAGCCATGAAGAAAAAATGGCCCTCATAGAATATCTAAAAACACTTTAAAAAGGCTAGGATGCGCACTGTGTTGCGCATCCTCTTGTTAACTCAACTCGTAACAATCAAAGTCAAGCCCTCAGCTTTAGGCCCCCCTAAACCACCTTGTTCAAAAAATAAACTAAAAGCCTTCATCATGCGTATATGGAAAGTAGCCAACAGGTTGGAGGTACTATGAACCATTATGTAATCAAAGGGCATGACTATGACGCTTTTCGCGACGCCCAAGACGAACTTGACGAGCTTAGAGTAGATACTGAGGACATTAGCGCGATATGTGACAGCAACACCCATCCTCTGCATGACTTTTTAACAAACCACGTTGTTAAAATCATAAAATCAGAATGTGTGTTTTTAGCCATTTTAGCGGTCAGTGCATATTTTGCTATTAGCTTGGGTGCCATTCCGGTCACGGCAATTATCATAGCCACTGTCGTATTAGCTATGTTTAGTATCTGGGTTAGCGGTATGGTAGGCTCTGATTTAGTGAGATATTATTCATTGTGTAAGGCAACAACGTTTGGTGAAAAGCACCCGCTCGTACTACACATTGAAATTGAAGAAGGTAAAAGTGATATCCTCAAGAAAGTGGTTGAAAAAAGGCCGCAACTACAAATGCAAAAAGTGTATTAGGGAAGCGTAAAAAAGTAGTTGGATAATCATCCAAAGCCAGACATTCGGAGCCCAACATGCGGGCTCCCATCTGTCACTATTACTATTGTGTAGAGGCTTCTTTTTGGTCAGTTAGGGCGAGCTCAGCTTTTCGTGCATCCAAAAACGCTTCATACTGTTGTTGCATATGCGCAATATCAATATCCACCACAGATTCCCAACTCTCGCCAAAATTATCTGTTTTGACGACTTGGCCTTGTTCACACAAAAAGAATATTATTTCGCCCTGCGTCAGTTCAGGCAACAATGTTGTACAGTTAGACTTAACTTCACCATGAGAATGCCAATCGAACTTTTTACCTTGTTTATTTAATGAGGCCGAGATAACTCTGAGTTTCTTTTTGCCTTTCTCGTTTTGCTCTTTTACTCGACCAACTGACACGATGCGATTGCCTGAGATCAATGCAGGTAAACTAGCATCAGTCTTATGATCACCAAAAAAACTCAATGAGCGATCGATTGTGTGCCAACTTTTGCCATAGTCAACAGATACGACCTGATCGCCAATGCCATCCCATTGACTAACTTCAAGCGCTACGAGCTCACCGGTTTTTAATTGTGAAAACTTTTTGAAGCTCTCATATTTAGCTGACTTCCACTGTCCTGATGCCTCGTTATAAGTCAGCAACTTGTTATCATTGATCACTTTAAGTTCACTGGCGTCATCAAAAAAGACAAATAAACCGCCATTTTGAACAAGCCAATTGTGCCCATCTTTCTTTTTAAATGACCCAATTTTATGCCAGCCTTTGTCCAACTCAACAAATCTGTACAAAGTATGCTGCTTTTCAGAGCTTGTCATTGCATAGCCAAAGCGGCCATCACTTCCTAACCAAACAAAGGCCTCCGTTGCAGAAATTGGTTGGTGTTGTTGCCAGCTACCACCTTGTGATTGAGAAAATAAAACCCCCCTTTCACTGCCAATAAGCAAAGTATCATTTATTTGGCCGCTTGCTGTGAGCTGAGATGCCGTTGGTAACGATTGTGTCTCTACATTGCCCGTAGAGTCCACTAAATGCAATTTTCCAAACCGTGCAGCAAGCACGTTGTAATCGCTACCTTTCACTGAGATTGCTTCATCGCCATAAGCATTAGCGCGAGACAAAGCCCCCAACTGGTTTCTTAATTTTGAAAATGGATCATCTTTCCATGAGTTGACCTGTGATAAATCAAGCGAACTATATAGATTTTGATAGTGATGATTTACAAAAGGCGCTAGCGCTGTGCTTTCTTCTAAGCGAGTTACGTATGCGCGTTGTTCTGTTTTATTGCTCCAGAACGAGGCTTTTTTGGTATCAAGTAGCGGCTGAAAAACCAACGTACCTAGGTTCGTCAATTGGGCGTTTGTTACTTGAAATACACCTGCAGACTGAAACACTGGCATGTTTATCCAAGAAGACATGTTTCCATCACTGTAATAGCTGTATAACACAGAAATAATGTACTCACCTTCAGGCATTGCCCCCACAAAGATCTGGCTATCTACAGTCCCTTTTGAGTTAGCCCTTAAGCTGTAATAGTCGTGTTCCCAGTCAACCTTTTCAGGGTCAAATTTTTTACCGTTTTTCTTCGCTTTCTCTTTTGCTTTTTGAATGGCAGCTTGTTTACGCTCTTCTTCATTATCTATGCGAATGACGATGACCTCGTCCCAGTTTTTATGTAGGCTGGCAAGACGATCTGTATTATTCACCAACTCAAGCGCCACAACCCCCTGTCCAGCTTGCAAGGGCTTATTATCGTTTATTCTCGTGCTATGAATAGTCGATTGACAACCAACCATAAAAACACACAGCAGTATTACCAAAAAGACATTTATATAAATTCGTTTCATCTTGATTATTCTTCCATTTTTACTTAATGAAGTGACTTCACATCAGAGCGTGTCCTGCTGCCCTGTTAACCAACCCCTATGTTAAACAAACAGCTCCCGTTCCACAAAACTTTTAACCATCAGATTGGATTTAAAACTTTAATAAACAATAATTTAAGATATCTGACCAATTGAAAAAGCAAAATAGTGCTAAATATATGGCAATCACTTTGTGCTGTTGAGCTAAACGCTTTTTCGCCTAAAATCAGAGCATCACGCAAATAGCGTGAAAGATACCCATGCAAGCATCCAATGTGTCTCTTTAGGTACCTTTCGCATAGAGTAAGGGTTGCTGCCTATAGAGTGCGTATTTATCATTTCTAAATCAAACTTTTAAAATTTCGCCTTGAATCACCAGTATGGCGTGTTTGATATTAATCATGGCGGGGCTTCTTATCTACTTAGAACGCTGCACAAAGAAAAGTGCCTCGCCAAGCAAGGCCAAAGGCATTGAAATTATGCCTAATTTATTTTCGACTACGAAGGCGCTAAAAAATTAAGAGCGCAGTGAATAAGTGTGATTATCGAGAAATTTGAAACCCGTATTAAAATGAAACCATCGTTATTGTGTTAAGAGAGCTAAAATCTCGCAATGATAAAGGACATTCAACCAACTCGTTTTTGGACATAAATAATTTGTAGTCAAAGGACGGATATGTGCCAACAACTGACATTCGTGCTAATACTAAACCTATTGCGTTGCCAAAGGTATCAGCTAGAGTTTATAACTACCTGATACCTATAGGCTTCCAATATTTATGCGTTATTCCTTTTTTCTACTTTTAATATACAGGGAATATCCAATGGCCGCCTTTCGCCCTCAACCATTGCTGTCGGTCCATCACCTTTAAGCCAAACTTAATTAGTTGTAACTTTCTCACCTATCTCCGGGTCATATGTAGTAATTATGTCGCCGTTGTTAATTTGCCCTCTAAGACGATTACGCTTGTGCTTTCATTTAAAATTTCACTTATTGAAAAAGCCTCTAAGCGATTATCAACCATTACTCCCATTAATAGTACTACCATTCTAGTTAAACTTATTTTTTCTATTGACTTATTTTTAAATTTTGTAGAGATAAAACAATCTATAACTAGTGTAAATATTAAATTTATTCACCCTCTGTTACGCCCCGACTTAATAAACTTGCTCCCAGATTAAGCTACTACTTATTACATACTCCTTATGAAAATGATTGTTAATCTGTAAAATGGTTTTACCGAATATTCCTAAGTTAACTGATAAGCTTGTTATATTTAGTAAGAAAATTAAAGTGGGTGTCTAGTTTATTGCCAAGTTAACTTCCTGCACTAAATCCTAAACATGACTGAACCTTGCCCTTATTAAATATGCTAATTCAATCCAAGTTGACCAACTAAAAATCCACGCGAAGCTTACACAAACTGTTATATTTGCAAAATACAACAAATAAGCATCTAGTGTACTTCCCGTTGCGAATGCTCCTGCAATAGCTGCTGTACTAATAATACCAGTACTCACTTTTGGGGAAACACCAACATTTCTGCCACTAGGCAACTTACTGTCATCATATTTTTTAAATGGATAATAATCCCATGTTCCAATTCGGACTTTACCAACTTCCAATGCACCTTGATATGAGAAGGTAGGACTTAAAAGTCTATTAGTAAGTGTAACAATAGCGACAATTACAGGTGGACATAGCATAACCCATAGTTCTAGCATAGTTACTTGACCGTTTAATAAACTATAAGCAGTTAAAGCGCAAAGAAAGACACACATAGCACCCACAATACTGCCCCATATTGCAAACCAAGCATTATTCACAGATTTAACTTTGTAAAACCAACACCTCCCAATTACTTGCACCAGAACCATTAATAAAGCAGTTAAAATAATTAACCACATTTCAGTATGTGTTACTTCTGGGTGCGGTAAAGGAAACAGTGCTGAAAGAGAAATTACCCCCCATAGGTTCATACAAAATATACTTTCTTTGTAATCCATAATATAAACCTTCCTCTAGAGATAAATTGAAAAATCCATTTTTAAATTTATCTTAATTTAATTAATTTCACCAACCAGGTCAGCTATAGCCATTTTCGATACCATTATAAATTACCCATGCAGCACCGAATCCAAAGGAAATTAAAGTGGGTGTCTTGTCTATTTGCGACGAAGAAGCACAAGCCTGTATTTTTGCCCCCTTGGTTAAAGCGTTTGTTAGCTAGCAGTAAACACATATTTTCGGCCTAAATAAATAAAGTGTACTGCAACCGCTATTGGTATAAGAAGCCAAATTGATCCGATATTTACACCTAACATAAATGCAAACCCAAGGATTGAGAAAAAGCCACAGATTATAAATAAACGTAATTTAGTAAACGACAAAAAATATCTGCTTGGCTCTAGAATATGCATTAAAACGGAGATAAACGCGAACATACCTAGAAAGCCTCCAACTTCAATAAGTAGCATAACCAGCGCACCATAATAACCGTCTAATATACCCATAATTGAGATGGGTATAGTGATTAAGCCTAGCCCTAGCAGTATGACTAAAGGACCAAACCCAATTATGGCTTCAACAATGATCAAGAATTTGTATATTGGTCTCATTTGCTAGCTAACGCGTTACTAGTAGGCGTAAAATGCTTGGCTATAATAGGTGAGATACGAACCAAGCCAAGCTTTTTGGTTCCGCTCATAATGCGCTTGTTACGTGTTTATTCACGCTACTTTACCCCACCACCCTTTAAAAGCGTGTTCAGGTAAAACACACATAGTTATACTACCGCATTTATTACATTGCCAATACGAATCTGGCCCTGTTACGCCTTGATATTTAAACTCAAATTTTAAATATCCGGGGCGCTGGATGCACTTATAGTTATCATTCTTAGTTAAACTTAATGCATCGTCTATAGTTTTGATTTGGCCACAATGGTTGCAAGATGCGAGTTGTTCTAAGACGTTACGACCAACAAATCGATCACAATTTTTAAGCTTAAGGTAATTGCCTCTCGAAAAGGTATTTTCGATTTCATGCCGGAAAGTTTCGACGAACTCTTTAAAGCATTCATCATCTACTTCTAAGGACAGCCAACTTTTTAGTGAATTTTCGATATTTTTCATCTGGCTACACTGACACATAACGCTCCGCATAACGGGCTTTAAAAGTTTTGGCTATAATAACGAGCGCTGCGAGTGAAGCCAAACTTTTAAAGTCCTTTCGTTGATGCGTTTGTTATATTGCGGATTCAATTCAATTCAATAATTTTGATTTGATTTAAAAAGGTGTTATCTACAATTTTAGTACCAAATGAAATTCTTCCCCAATCTCTTTCTATTAGCGCATTGATTATTACGCCTGCTTTTTCAGCTGTTTGATTGTTTTTTTCTTGGATATACGCATAAATCTTAGGCGAGTGTTTTGAGCCTTCTTTAGGTAACCATAACCCACCGTCAGACTCTGCTTTGTAATTTGCAGAAGACTCAACGAGAACACAATTTTTGGGTCCTCGATAATAAATACCAAATTGGTCTTCGAACTCAGCTTTATAAATACCTTTCTTTAAGCCTTCTTTCACACTAACCAATCCCGTCTCGCCAACATTTTCTATGTAATGCTCTAAAATAAAGCCTGTTGTAGGCTCAACTCGATTTAATGTACTGATGTCTATACCTGTTGCACATCCAGATAAAAGTAAAACAAATAAAATAAAAAAGTTTTTCATATAGCCTCAAATAGCAATATAACGCCCACGTTAATGGGCGGCTAACGCTTGGCTATACTTTGCGAGGAACGAGCGTCAGCCAAGCTTTTGACGTCCAGTCCTTTAACTACTTGTTATGAGTACTTACAGCTTTGGTGAACTTGAGTCACAATATACCCAAATAATTCCAAAATCACCAAATACCTCAAAGCCATTATCAATTGATTTTACATATTCAAATTCACCTAAACTCATTGAGCCCCTTTCAGGATCGAAAATCATTTCAATTGATAAATGAGAGAAGTCGATTGTGATTGGTGAATTGTCAGAGTTAAAAAAACGAACATTATTAGTATCGAAATCAGTATCGTTTTCAAGTACGACAAACTTGAGTTCACTTCTATCTTGAGGTGCTTCAATTTTTACTACGTTGTTGCCGAATAGTCGATTCATGCATGTACTCATAACAATTTAATATCGACCCAATGGGCCGTTTTTCTACCGAGCCATGGGCCATTTTCCTCATTGTACCAGTTTTGTCACAATAACTAACTTGTTGCTAAAGATATATTTTTATTCATTGTAGAAATTATGGAAAGGATAAAAACGACCCAAGGGGTCGTTTTCTTGACTATAGAAGAAACACAAAACAACTGGGCATAAATCAGTGCTTTAAAAATAATTTTCTAATGGCCGCTATTCTTTGAGGCATTCGACTAAACACATTTTGGGGCAAAGGCGAGTTAATTTATGCCCTGCCTATGGAAATAAACGCGTTAGAGATGAAGGATAGCTGCGTGCCATAATGCGATTGTTAAGTGGCAATGTAACGGAAGATACCACCGCTTAGCAAGCCTACAATCGGTAACAAAAATAAGTAAACTATTTTATACTTTTTAAGCCATAAGACACTGGATACAACACTTGCCAGAAAAGTAACAATACCTACACCAGAAAATACAGACCAAACCATTGCACCGAAGCCAAAGTATGGTATCGCAAACAAATAGAAAAGTGGGTTCGTTAACGATCTTTGTTCAAGACCGATAAAATATGAGATGTAAAAGCCAACAAATAAAAAGTACCAAGCTATTAAAATAAAGGCAGATTTATTCATAATGACAAATAGCGCTTCGCTTAACTGGCGCAAAATAGCAGGCTAAATTTAGCAACAAAGGAGCACAAGCCAAACGTTTTGCGTCCTTTTGAGTAACTTGTTATGTTTCTATTGCAGCTATGCCTGATTCTGTGGCGACTACAACGATAGATGTATCAGCTGCAAAATTATGAGCGCGATCCCAAAACTTTGGATGCTTCAAGCTTTCGCTCAATTCCTCTACTAGTAATGCTCGCTCATAGGGTACCCTTACTTTTGAGCCATTTTTCTCATAAGTTTGCTGTACAACTTCTATGGCATTTGATTGTGCCAATTTAACGATCGATGATAAAGCGATATCATATTTTTTGGAGATCGTAAATTCAGGGGGTAGAAAATGAATATCATAAATGATTTGATATAAATCCATTTCACAGTCTGATGATTCGGAAATTATAAGTTTATCAATTTCGTCCATGGTTCCCTTAAAATATAACGTTGTAATAAACGGCATAAAATAGCAGGCTAAAATTAGCGACGAAGGAGCACAAGCCAAGTATTTTGCGTCCATGCCATAATTGACTTGTTATATACCGCTAATCGCCAGAGCCTGCACTGTCTACTGTACCACCGCCGAATGGCCTTTTATAACCGGGCTTATTTTCTTGGTCTTGCCCACTATAAAACATCCACAAGCCAATACCACCAACAAATGGAATTAGCCATACGATAATTGTTTGAGCTATTTTTTGAAATTTTTCAATATCATCACGCCTAAAGATTAAAACACTGACCATGATATTGATAATCACCAATACCATTCCAGCTATTAAAACAAAATTTTCCATTTCAATTGCTCCCTGTAAGCATATAACGCCTCATTAAAGTGTGAACAACGCAACCACGGAACTTAACCTTACCACCGTAAACACTGAACTCAACGATGGAATGAAACAATGCCAAGCATTGAGAGTGACTCTTAAATGCTTTGTTATATTTTTTGTGGACTCACCAACTTGAAGCGCTCCAACACCAATAGCATATCTTCTGACGGCTTAATATTTAGCTCTTCACATTCTTTTGAGAAAAAGTCCCAATGAACCTTTCGCCACCAACTTAACGACTTATCGCCCTCTCCCTCCGATGCAGCAAATTCTGCTGTAACCTCGTTGTATTTGCATTTACTAACCGATGTTGTTTCAACAATACAAACAGGCTCACCACTCCAATTTGTTACGACCATCAAATCCCCTACTTCGGGCATAGTTTCACCTTGCTCACTAAACCAGATGTCTAGGCTACAAGTTGCGGTCTTTTCACCTTTTACAACAAGGTCTGCGCAAAGATTTGCGTTATATTCGTCTGCACAGAAATAATCTGCGCTAAATGAGGTATATTTTGATGCCACATCATCGGGCAAGGAACTAAGATATTGTTCTAAAAATGATTTACTTCTTTCATCCATGATTCTAGCTCTTAAGTTGATTAAAAATATAACAATTTAATATCGACCAAATAGGTCGTTTTTCTAACTAATTGTGGTCATTTATCTGATTGGCCCAGTTTTAACATAAATAGTAACATGTTGCTACATATCACAATTTTATGGTTATGGTGTTTTACCAAATATATAAAAACAACTCATTGGGTCGTCTCCATAACTACAGGTACAAGTTGCTAGTTCTCAAAAAAGCAATGAAGGTCCGCTTTTCGCTCAAAGCAGCCCTTTAGAGAATTTGCGTTAACCCATTTTGAGGCAAGAATGAGTTGGTTGGTCATCCGTATTGCATAGTAGAACCAATGACACCGAATGGCTGTAACCGTCTGCTTGTAACTCATAGCCAAGTGTTAGATGAAGTTTAAATCTATTCACCAAAGCTAGAAAACTAGGGGGAGTAAGTACACGTACAGCTTGTCACATACGATGAATATTTAAAATAAACGGTCTAATATCCCTTGCATCCTCTACCTCTTTGCAACCCTATGGGAAATTTCCTCTATACTGAATAAATAGCGTTCGAGAGGTATCCTATGATTAGATCGCTCCAAAACCTGTTGTACACTGCCATTAATATTGGCTGTGACAGTGATGAAGCCAATATTCACAAAGTGCGTGTTACTAACACACTGGCATTTGTCGCTGCCACTATTGCATGTATCAACATTATTTTGTTCGGTATGCTCTCGCATTCACTTATCACAGGAGTCATGAATACGGGGCTTTTAGCCATCTGTTTGAGTGCAGTTTATTTACAGCATCGTCGACTTTACTACATCGCGAGGATGGTCTTATTACTTAGTATCATCGGATACATTTTTATTCATGCCAATTGGGTAGTTGGGAAAAATCTTGGCGTGCAAAGTACGTTTTTCACTTTACTGCCATTGCCTTGGCTATTGTTAGAGGACCACCGTAAAAGAACTAAAATCGTGCTGTCGTTTTTATGTTGTAGTTGTTACTTTTACATTCAATATCACCAACCTGTTGCACCGCTTATCTTCTTTCAAAGTAGGTACCAAAGTGTCTTGCAAGTTGGTTCGGAGTTGCTTGCGATGTTAGTTTTGATTGTCCTCGCTATTACCTTTGATAATGACCGCAATAAATACGAAAACAGGCTTCGACAACTTGCAACGGAGGATCCATTAACAGGCCTTGCCAATAGAACTAAATTACTCGCCGAAGGTAATCGTGTATTGGCTTATGCCAAACGCCATCAAGAGCCTTTGTGCATCGCTTTACTCGACATCGATCACTTTAAGAGTGTCAACGATAAATATGGTCACAGTCATGGTGATACATCACTAAAGATTATTGCCAAGCTTTTAGCAAACAACTTGCGAGAGAGTGATTTGGTCGCCCGCTATGGTGGAGAGGAATTCGCATTGATCTTACCAAGCGTTAACCTCAGCCAGGCTACCAATGTTTTAAATAAATTAAGAGAACAAATCGCGCTAACGCCTATTTGTTACGGCGATGTATGTATCAACTGTAGTGCCAGTTTTGGTGTAACTCAGCTGAATAATCCTAAACAGCAACTCACAGAGCTGTTTGATCAAGCCGACGAAGCATTGTATCTAGCTAAAAACCAAGGTCGTAATTGTGTTGCAGCTTTTGGCATCCCCGCTCAGGCATAACCGATATGTGAATTGGTAAAACAACAGTAGGCCAAGTTACACATCACTTGGCCGTTGTAACTTTAACTAGCAAGCACAAGTGTGTATTTCACGAGTTTTTTCGATGCACTCTGACTCATTAGTATTACAATAAAATGGGCCAAACGAGTGTTCACGGCAAAACAGATTTTTTGTGTGTGGAGCCCAACCACCCGCTACTTCTGGGGTTGCTTCAACTGATACTAACTTAGAAACTGAAAGTGACTTGATTTTCTTTTTATTCAATTTTAATTGCATGTTCTATTCCTTGTTAAAATATTATTGCTTTAAAGTAAAGCATTTAAAAACTAACAAAAGAGCAATAATTGAACAAGTTATTTTTTAGACAATTTCAAAAACTGAAACATCAATTCAAATCCATCATGTCACAACACAGGAAGTAGAAAACCTTGTGGAGTTTTTTAAAAGCTCTCTAATTCTCGACAATTACTTCCTTATCACGCCGCATAAGTTAAACGCTTTTGACGCTGATGCAATTAAGAAACCTAGTGCCTTGCTCTAGGTTTCTTAATGTTTACTTTAAAACGTGAAACGCACAGTGACTGAGTGATGACTAGACTCTTTGACTTTCACAAGCACTTTAGCGCCGTCAGCAATGGCGATATTGGCAGTCAATTTATTATCACCTACATAACGCAATTGCGCATCTGACTTTTTGCCATTCGCCAGCACAATAATGTTGCCAGTTACTTTTTTTGCAGGATAAGGTTTGCCATGATCGCGAAGATAAAGGCTGACACCAGTCTCCGCGCGTACAAGTTCAAAAACCATTTCATGCTCAACTTTTACTACCCCTCCATGAAGGGGCTTGGTGCTGCCGTGTGCGCTCACACTTGGGGCGAAAATAAATGCACACAGTGCAAGTAAAATAACTGTGATAATTGAAGTTTTCATATTTTTAGTCTCTTTATGTTTATAGTAAATGGTGCAGCAAACTTTGTATTAGTTACATAGGCGTTGCTGCACAAACCTGTTAAATCAACTCTTTTGAATTGCTGTTTATCCACGCCTCTGTCGGTTTTTTACCAAACTTCCAATAGAGTAAGGGCGTCAATAAAGTATCCAGTAACGTCGAACTCATAAGGCCAGAAAAAATAACAATGGCGACAGGGTGCAAAATTTCTTTGCCGGGCTGGTCGGCAGCCCAAAGCAATGGGATCAGTGCAAATGCAGTCACCATTGAAGTCATAAGAACTGGTGATAACCGTTCTTGTGCGCCACGAACAATCAGCGCGTGATTAAAGGACGCACCTTCAAAACGGATAAGGTTAAGGTAATGGCTTATTTTTAAAATACCGTTGCGCGCAGCAATACCCGTTAATGTGATAAAACCGACAACCGATGCAACAGAAAGCGAGGTCGAAGTTAACCACATAGCAATAACTGCCCCTACCAATGCCATAGGCAAACTGCACATAATAATGGCAGCAAATACGAAGGATTTATAACGCATGTACAACACCAAAAATATCAGTGCGAATGACAAAACTGACAGCAATATAAGCAAGCGCATCGCTTGCTCTTGGGCTAAAAACTGGCCCTCTATGCTAGCAAAGCTACCCTGTGGTAATGAATGCGCAGCAACGATTGTGCGTATATCGCTCAGCAGTGTTTTGACGTCGACATTTTCGCTGTTGGCATAAAGCACAAGGCGGCGACGTCCATTTTCTCTAAGGATTTGATTTGGCCCATCAAGCAATGTGATGTCTGCTATGTAAGAAACTGGAATAGCACCAGCAGGAGACGCGATTAACGTATTGCCTAGCGCTTCAGGTGTGCGGTTTTCGTCTTCAAGTCGTAATACTAGCTCAAAACGTTTGATGCCATCGACTACATCTGTCACCCCTACGCCCTCTGTTAACATGTTTAGTTGGCGAAGTGCAGAGCCCGGCGTAAGTCCAAATTTGGCGAGCTCATTGTACTTTATCCGAACACTGAGCTGTGGAATTAACACCTGTTTTTCAATGTTGATATCGACAAGACCGGGCACCGACGCTAGTTTGTCGCGCAGTGCTTCAGCACTGATACGTAAGCCTTCTAAATCATCACCAAAGAGCTTTATCGCAAGCTGCGCACGAACCCCAGACAACAAATGATCCAGACGGTGCGAAATTGGCTGGCCAATGGCCACTTGGCCCGGCAGCACAGCTAGCTTGGCGCGTATTTCAGCAAGCACTTCGTCTCGACTTCGCTGCGAGGGCACCAAATCAACATCTACTTCCGAAGAATGAACGCCTTCAGCGTGTTCATCTAGCTCAGCACGGCCAGTACGCCTTCCAACTTGCGTCACCTCAGGCACAGAAAGCAATAGCGACTCCGCTAAGCGCCCCATTTTGTTAGACTCTGCTAACGATGTGCCCGGCTCAAATATGATCCCCAACACTAGCGAACCCTCATTAAATTTGGGTAAAAAAGCGCGAGGAAACTGCGAAATACTCGCAGCAGCCATGACTGCAATTACCGCTGCGGTCGCTATAAGTTGCTTTGATTTAGGCAATGCCAACACAAGCCACTTGCCTTGCCAACATTTAAGTTTGTTGACTAGCCAGCTATCACCTTGATGGATAATTTTTGCATTTGGCAGTAGATAGTAGCAAAGCACTGGGGTCACGGTCATTGACACCAGTAAAGACCCTAAAATTGCAATGATATATGCGAGTCCAAGTGGAGAAAAAAGCCGTCCTTCAATACCCGGTAAGGCAAACAAAGGCAAAAATACCAACACAACAATTGCGGTTGCGTAGACTATACCTGAGCGCACTTCAACGCTTGCTTGCCATATCACATCAAACACCGGTTTGGGGACACGCGATTGTGCGTTGAGCTTAAGCCGTCTCAAAATATTTTCTACATCCACAACGGAGTCATCTACAAGTTCACCTATGGCGATGGCCAAACCACCTAGGGTCATCACATTAATACTTTGACCAAGCCACTGAAAGATAAGCACAGTCACCGCTAGCGAAAGCGGGATTGCAAACAAGGAAATAACTGTCGTTTTGACCGACAACAAAAATAAAAACAGTATGATTGTGACCATTATGGCCCCATCGCGCAGAGCCTCGGTCACATTATCAATGGACGATTTAATAAAATCCGCTTGCCTAAATAAAACTTGTGGTTTAGCCAGTCCCTGCGGAAGCCCTGAACTTAACTCTTCGAGGGCCATTTCTATTTGCTGAGTCAACTGAACCGTATCAGCGCTTGGTTGTTTTTGAATATTGATGACGACCGCGGGTTTACCATTGAACCCGCCATCGCCCCGTTTTTCTGCGGCTGAGTATTGCACTGTAGCAATTTCAGAAAGTAATATTGGACGGTCCTTTTGCCAACCAACTGCAAGGTTTTGTAGATGGCGGATATTTAACGTTCGGCCCTGATGGCGGATCAAGTACTCTTGATTATTGAGGTCAACAAAACCACCACCAAAGTTTGCTGCAAAGTCAGCCAATGCGCTTTGTAAATCTGCTAACTCAATGTCAAATTGACGCATGCGCAGGGTATCAGGCGCAATTCTTAACTGACGGACTTCCCCGCCTATAGGAATAACTTGGGATATACCAGGTATCGCAAGTAATCTAGGTCTAAGCACAAAGTCAGCATATTCACGGGCCTCCATAGCATCAACTTTTCCAACAATATCAATGGGTAATGCAATCAACATTACCTCACCCATAATAGATGAGACGGGCCCCATCACCGATGTAACACCTTTTGGAAGCTGCTCAGCAGCTAGATCTAAGCGCTCTGAGACCAGTTGACGATTTCGATAAATATCCGTATCCCACTCAAATTCGATATAAACAATGGACAAACCAATACCAGAAGTAGAACGAATACGCGTGACGCCGGTCACACCATTGAGTAAGTTTTCCAATGGAAAAGTAACAAGTTGTTCGACTTCCTCTGGTGCCATTCCACCCGCTTCAGTCAACACAGTGACAACGGGTTTATTAAGGTTTGGAAACACATCAACTGGCAGTTTTTGCCCTTGCATTACGCCATATGTGACCATAACAAAAGCTAGGAGCATCACGACCAAACGATGTTTTAGACTTGATCTAACTAATACATTAAACATACTTTGGCTATCTCACTTGATTCAATAATGACGCGCCTTCAATCACTACTCGATTGTCAGCCCCAAGCCCTTGGGTAATCAGCACCAAGCCAGGTTGTAAGCGCTCATATTTGACCAGCTGGGGCAAAAAACGCTCCGCAGAGAGCTTAATCCAGACTTGGGGCAAGTTATTTTGACTCTGCACCACTGCATTTTCAGGTAACACGATGCCTTTTAAAGTCTCATTGACTTGAACTTGTATGCTAAGGTTTTGATTAATCATTAAATGATGGTTTTCACTACCGTTTTGCAGCTCAAAATTTAAATGTACTAAACCATTCACAAGCAAAGGAGAGTGACCGATATAGTTCAAAGATATATTTGGATGCGCATTCACTTTGGCACTTATCAGCTTACTTGATAAACTTGTATCATTGGTACTTGCTTCAATGAGTCGTTGATCTGGCGAAATAATCTCAAACAAAGTCTCTCCAACTTCAACCCATTGACCCTTAGAAACACCGTGATTGATCAGCAAACCTGAAACAGGCGCAATAAGCACCTCTGGCTTTTCTAACCCTGTCTGTAACGCACCTGCTTGCTGTCTTAAGCTTAATAACTCGGTTTCGAGCTGTTCTAACGCTTGTTTTGAAGCCAAATCTCCTAACTTTTTTAAGCGAGAAACATCTCGGTGGGTTTGAGCGATTTGATTTCGAATCGCAATCAATTCACTGTTCTGACTGGCAAGTTCATACGCAGTGTCTTGATAACGAATGAAACCCAAAATATCGCCCGCTTTGACCTTTGTACCACTTGGGCGAATACCAGCTTCCGGTGCATCTAACCTGCCATCACTGCTCGATTGAACCTTGGCATACCCATCAGGATGAGGCTTAGCAATGGCGTCAAGGCGGATATGTTTTTGCGCTGTGGTTTCGGCTACAAATTGGGTTTTGATAGCCAGTAATGCCTGGTGCTTCATAGGCATGAGCACCGAACCATCAGCTTGTCTACCCAATTCGCCAGACACTTTATTTGACTTTTGGTCGAGGTGCTCACCATTCGGACCGTGTGCTCCGGGTGAAGCCAATGTTGGTAAAGAAACAACACTCACAAAGAGCACTATCACGCATAATATTCTCATGCTTTACTCCCCTTCATTTGGCGGCCCAATAGAACTCCACCAGCAAACACAGCAAGGGCTACCACAAACATATGCCATGGGAAGTGAACATGCTCTTCATCGCCATGACTAAGTTCAGCGGTATGCACCTTTGAATTGTCAAGGTTTACAAACAGTAAGTCGCCACTCTCTTCTGTGGTAATGGTGAGTATGATTTCGTGTATACTGGGCTGCTGGAGTTTACCCAACAAGGCCTGTTTACTCAGGCTGTAAGCACCCAATTGTTCTGAGAAATTCGCTTGTGCAACTTGACCGTCAAGGTCTAGTTCAATCGATGCATTCTTAACGGGTATATTTGTTTTGAAGTCATGGAGGTAAATTATCAATTGGTTATCGAGCAATTCGCCTACCAATTCATACGCCTCAGTAAACCCTTCAAATTTGGGATTAACCAATGCTTGGGCTTGGTTATTGGTATCTAAGTGTTCTCCATTTGGGCCATGGGCACCGGGTGAAGCCTGCAAGCTGAATACGATAAAATTCGATGTAAAAAGGATAAGCAACAAAGCACTTACCATCGTCTGCAATTTTTGCAGCGTAAATAAATTTAATAACATAATAAATCCAAAAAACGACAATACGAGCCAGAGCAAATGCGCTGACCAGGAACAGTGAATTTGGATTAAGCTTTAGGGGGTGGCGTGCTATGTTTTAAAAAAGGAGGTGACCAATTCGCGCCAAAAGAGATGATCGGGCCCATTGGTTTTATTTCAGGTGTTGATGCTGGAACTACTTCTACAACAGCTGTAATACAGCATTCTAAGTCTTGATTGATATGCTTGACCGCTTCTTTTGAAAAAGACAGCGTATAATCAGTTTCGTCATCATGGTCATGACTATGCGGTTGACCAATCTCATGCAGCAAACTGTGCTCATCACCTTGCGACCTATGCTCTCCTTCATGCGCAACCATTCCGAATACCTGAGTACTCAGAATGCAAAGCATCATAAATATAAGAGTTAGTTTGCGCATTAGGCGATCTTAAAGTTGAGTTTGGCTTGATGCTACCACTGAAATAAAAGAACCTCAATTTTTAAATGAATCTAAATAAAATTTTGCATTCACACCAATGGCGCTTACCCATACTGGGTTTTGGGGGAAAAGCGTCGACAATGTGTCTTTTCTCCCTCTCTTAACGTTATCACAACTGGTTGGTAGGAGTTTTCCCTGAGGAACGGGCACTTAATTGAAAGGTACTATCTCAATAGCATCGTGTCTTCGCTTTTATGCGCCATCAAGCGCAGCTAAAAACAGAAAAAAGACTTTATTGAAATTTTTGTCCATCAAATAGTGCTAATTTAACATTACCCGCGTATATTTCTTTGTTCAATTTATTTTGTAGTTAAAACATGATGCACAATTTTTTATTCTGGGCTTTATTGCTACCCTTTTCCGTTTACGCTGCACCCATGCAGCTTGAGTTCTTAGATGAATATATTATCCCTGAAGAACTGACTATTAGTGGAAATGAAGTCGGTGGTTTATCAAGTATTGAGTACGTTGATGGTAAGTACTTATTAATTGCGGATGATGCGAAAAACCCGCGTTACTTTCAAGCAAATATCGAGATAGACAAGCACAAAATTAAACAGGTAAAATTTGAAAAATCTTATCCTTTAGTCAGTAAAGACGCCAAGCTAGGCTTCGTTGATCCAGAAAGCCTTCGAGCTATTCCAAATACCAGTGACATCGTCTGGTGCAGCGAAGGCAGTGTAAAATATCAACAAGCGCCAGCCATTTACTTGCAGTCAAGCAATGGACTTTCTTCATTTAAACTGCCAAAAATGTTCGACATTTCAGACACCTCTGGCCCAAGGCATAACGCGGTATTCGAGGGCTTAACACTGGCACACTCGGGTCGAGGTATTTGGGCCTCAATGGAGGGGGCGCTCAAACAGGACGGTGAAGAGGCCAACATCAAACACGGCGCAATGGTACGTATTTCCTACTTTGATTTTGCAACTAAACAACTGGACAAACAGTTTGCCTATTATCTGGAGCCACTTGTAAAGCGACGAAAGGCAAAAGCTGATGCATTTCGCACTACAGGTTTAGTTGAAATACTGCAGGTAAATAAACACCAGTTTTTAACCATGGAACGTTCATACACATCTGGATTGAAAGATGGTGGTAATAGCGTAAGTATCTATTTGATAGATATTGAAAAGGCAACAGACATCAAGACTATCGCTTCTCTCAAAAACCAACAATACCAGCCTGCTAAAAAAACCTTGGTGTTAGACATGGCAACAATTAAAGCGCAGCTAGGCTCAAAGCATATTGATAACTTAGAGGGGATGACTTTCGGCCCTAAATTAGCCAACGGCAACCAAAGCTTATTAATGGTGTCTGATAACAATTTTAATGCACACGGAAAGCAACTCAGCCAAGTATTATTGTTTGAGGTTAAAACACAGTAACTTTCTCCTACCTTGCCTAGTGTATGTTGAAACGAGCATCACCTTTGTTGCTCGTCTCAACGACGGCCTTACCCGTTTGTAGAATACGGTAAACTAAGTCTAGATATGCTTATGGCTTTTGTGTTGTGGCATTTGATTTACGGGTACTGAGTAAGCCGACTGTCACTTTGATATAGGACGAAAACCATACAAAGCTGTCTATTTCTCACGACACTTATACTCCATAAATACCCTACTCAAACTCATTCCAGTTTAAATAAAACATCATCGACACGATAATTTAAAAAAGTTATTCCGTCTAAAAATCACCCACCTAAAAGTCCAAAAAATTAATAATAAAAAACAAACAAACAAACAAACAAACAAACAAACAAACAAACACATAACTTCTATTTTTTTAAATTAAAGCAATCAAAAATCATTAAAAAAACCCAACTCAATGAGCAATAAAAATATATATTGGCTTTAATTACCAAAAGAAAAATCATAAATATAATATTTATATTAAAAGGAACTATAATGAAACTAGGCAAAAAATCATTTGCGCTTGCATTATCATTTGGTACGGCATTCTCAGCACAGGCAATTGAGTACCTATACAGTTATGACAGTGTATTAAACGGCTTAGATGATAAAACCAATATTGCTTATATAGACCTGAACAGGCAAGGGAGTATCTTACACGGCACTAGTCCAGATGGTGGCGTTTTATCTGGAACAATTGAGCAGAACAATAACACACACTTAGGCTCTGGTGAGATTGAGCGCTTCTCATTTAAACTACTCGAAAATGGCAGCCTAAAATGGTTTACAGGCCATGCCACAAATACGGGCTGGCGTGGCGTATGGTTTGGCCCTAATGGAGAGCAAGGAGACTTTACAATCGACGCTAAAGCACCTTCGAACATTGTACCAAAGGCGGCAGATGTACTTGAGTTTAAAGCAGATCCAATCTATTCCGGTGGACGTTACGACAAGCACAATTACTGGAATGAAGATTTCTTAGTTGATTTACACGGTCTAGGCCCAATTCCTTTTTCCGACGTAGATCAGCGTAAAGGCGTTTTGGTACAATCTGACAATGGGGGCTTGCCTTTCCCTATGTCTTTTGAAATCACATTTAAAAGATCTTTCACGCTTCAGACGTTTAGATTGGGCTCAATCAATAATGGACAAGGAACCAGATTAACTAAGTTCAACTTTGATGTTTGGGATGGAACTCAATGGGTTAACAAGGGTAAATTCAATTTCCCAGCCATTGAAGAAAGCAGAACATTCGAAAAAAATGAGTTCACATTAGATGAAATTGTCACAACCAACAAAATACGAATTTCAGCAATGGGGACAGCCGATATGTTAACAAATGGACGAGTTTTCATGTGGGGTTTATCTTTCCATTAAACTTACCAAACTATGCCAGTTAGTGGATTGTCTATATACGGTCCACTAACTGGCCAAAAACACAATATATAAAATAGACTTGTACTGCCCAATACTAAACCTAATAAAAATTGACTAATAAAATCTAGATATCGATTAAAAGCAAACAAAATTATTAAACAATTAATACTCTCTCATCATAAAATTATACCGATTTTTACTTTGTAGAGATAAACCACTCTTAATAAGAATTTTGCGAACAATCGAACACGTATAAAGAACGATTCCCCCTACTTTCTCAACAAACGTTAAGGAGTTAACATGAAAAATCCATGGCCTTTATTATCGGTTGCTATATTAAGCAGCAGCGTATTTGCACAGCAAACACAGTTTGAAGGAACGTATAAACTCAAAATGGACTCCGAACATAATGGTGTTCTCTCTAACGAAGTAACGTCAGAGTATGCTTTTCAAGGGTTTAATACGCACTTTATTGCCACCTCTGTTGAAAAGATTTTATCAGGTGCCACTAGCGCAAACGGTACTAGCATTCGATTTGAAATAAGCGATCTAGTATCTGGCCAAAGTCAGTATTTTTCTGGGCATAAAGGCACAAATGGTAGTTACCAAGGTAGTTGGCACAGTAATGATGGTGCCTCTGGTGATTGGGGCCTTGTGAATAATCAGCAACAGGTTTTTACAACATGTAAGCAAATCCTAGACGCGGGTGCCAGCACCGGCGATGGAATCTATGAAATAGTTGACGACAATAATGAGCCTATGTCGGTTTATTGTGATATGACTTCTCATGGCGGTGGCTGGACATTAGTGGGAAGCTACCCAAGCACAGCAGCAGGTGGCGTTAGACGGATCACTGAATATGGTCAATTGCCTGAGACTAACCCAACTAACCCGACCAAACTATGGCTATATCAAGGTGACCTTGCTAGATTCAGTGATGCAAAAGAACAAGTTGCTTGCCCTGTTGGCGCATATTGTGACAATGGTAAAACAGCCTTTGCAGACAATCTAACCACGCATGAACTTGGGCTGATTCGCTATTCTTGGGGTTATCTAGATCGCGTAGATCACATGCCAGAGCTGATTAAAATTCCAGCTTGTAGAACCGATTACAACGATGCAAGTACATTGAAAACTGCCTGTGTTAACCCTGCGTATCTACAATGGGACGACACAGTTTACCGCCCAACGTATCAAGTTGGTTGGCAGATTGATTTATATGGCACAACTCACTGTTGGGTTGCGCGTGGCGAGTACAAACAAACTGGCAAAGGCTCTACACGATGCATTACAAACGCTGAACCAAACGGCTCTACATTTGCCTTGCTTTGGATGCGTTAACCTCGATGGGACACCCATTAAACTAGGGCATTTATGCCCTAGTTTAACTCCCTCAGCGTATTGCACTCTCTAACCTGCAACACTCAGCGTTTCTTGAGCGCTAATTTGCTGTTTACTCTGCCAAAATTTAGAGGCTTGATACCGCCTTTCACGACGATAATGTCCCAACAACTCATTTAAATAACTGTTGTAAATATCGGTCATCGTTTTGCTGTACAGGTTCAGAGACTGTTTTTCACCTTTAAAGAGGTCATCTATCGCACTTGCAGCTTTTTCAGCCATATAAATTGCGGTTGTCATTCCGTGTGAAGACAGTGGGTCAAAAGACATTGCCGCATCACCAGCCAACAACCAATTCTTACCAGCTAGTCGACTAACGATATGACTACTCGCATTTAGGACCTTCACCTCAAAAGCGCTGTTCGGTAGTATCTTTTTAAACCACTGCGTTTGACTGGCAATGCCATGCCAATTTTTGGCTTGCCTCAGTCCACTAAAATCCGGCGTATGTTGATTGCAAAATATGGCAATCATGCTTTCTTTGTCGTTTATTTTTGATACTAGTGTCCAACCATCCTCAAAGGACTCTACAACCACTGATGGTTGCGCTTTCGAAGGCGATTGGACAATAACATTCGCGACAAAAGCACTGAGTTTGTCAAATGTGTGCCTATGCAAGTTTAAGATTCTTGGCAAGTAACCTTGACGGCCACAGGCATCAAGTAAGAATCGAGCTCGGACTTTGATGTCTGTCTCTGTGACGTAACTTCGAACAATGCAGTCCCAACCTCCCTCTTGCTCTGAAACTTCCTTCACTTTACCTGAGATCACACACGCACTCGGCAATTGTACTTTCACTTGCCTTACCAACGCGCGCTTGTCTACCTTCCAACCATGATGATGCGCCACCAAAGGTGCTGCTTGTAGTATATGCGTGCCCCACGCTGAAACCATACCCGAATGTTTAAAATGTGGTGGCGCGTTAATTAAATCAAAAAGCCCGAGCCGTTGAAGCATAGGTTCGATACTTGCCGGGAGACTTTCCGCCAATTTCAATTGAGAAGTGACACGATCATCGATTAGCGTAACCTTATAGCCTCTGTCGACTAGTTGCTTAGCTGCCACTGTCCCAGCAATACCGCCACCAATGATTAAACAGTCATACTCAAACCCATCGTTCATTTGATACATCCTTTTGTTAAAGGCACCTAAGTACCTTTAGTATTTGTCACTATTAATTTTTATCAGCTTCGCTGTAAGCAACATAAACCACATTTGGAATGCCTGACGCGCCGGGATCATCAACAGGCCTAGCCATCACCATCCCCATTTTTTTCCACTGACTTACCATTTGAATAAGCCCGTTGGTATAGCCACCTTCAGCGTGATAACCGACAAAGCCAAGGTCCGCAGTATGGAGCCACTCTAAGCGCTGCGAGAACTGCTCTAAACGCATATGCTCAAAGGTCTCTGCGGACATGCCTTGCGCAATATTGTGTGTCATGCCATTAATTTCGGGTAGATCAGCTGACTGGCTATCTTTGAACTTTTCATATCTAGCAAGTGGTAATACATGTACCGGTAGATTAGCAGCCCACCATGAAGGGATTGGAAAGAGAAAGCGGCTTGATTGCGGGACCATTACCAACTCTCGCAATCCCCAAAGGCGGGTAAATTTTATACTGACTATTTGACATGGGTTGTCCTTAAATAACTAATATGTAATATGTTAATGAGCCAAAAACAGGTCTTACGTTGAACGTATGCTTGTTCAAATTCAACTTGGACTCACACGCTGTTTTACTGCGCTATGTTGCGTTAACTGCATAGCGCCGTTATTGAGTGCTTCAATTCTGGAAAAGTGCGATTGAACTATGTGAAATCATTTTTTAAATGAATAAAGTCCACAGTTTTGAATGTAATTCGAAGGATATAGCAGCTTTGAAAGAAGGTAATTAACCCATCACCCGCTACTAAAATAACCTGACAAAGGTTTTTTTGCATAGCAACCAAAGGCATAGTCTCTCCTTAGAAAAATGAAATGCGCTTTCGAACAATCACGGATAAGACCACAAGTCTAGTAACAAATACCAAACATTCCATTACATATTATTACGCCAAAAGAGCAAAATTCGATCAACTCATTAATGCGTAATAAGGTGTAATAGTAAAAATATAAATAATAAACTAGATTTGATTTTGAATTAGGCAAAGGAGTATCAATGATGGCTTTTCCGACCGCTGTTAACAGTCAAATTACAGATTCAGTTTCGCAAGTAAATACCAAGGTACTGGGTGACGCACCAGCAGTTGCGACAGGTAACTTTATGATTGCAACAAGCCAAGCACTGTCTAACGCAGCCCACAACGCAACCGTAGGTCAGCAAAATAACGCTATCACGGCCCAAGCAGCTTTAGTTCAAGGCGTGAACACTTTGTATTGTGTGGACACGAAAGCGACATCGAAAGGGGTTACAATGATCTATCGCTAAAACCTTCGAGACCGACATTTATCTAACAAGAGCGTGAAAATTATACCTTTGTGCTCTTTTCACCTACTGACATATTTACGAATTCTGCATTTCGATAAATTGCTCTGTTTAAAAACACTTAGAGCTCAAAATTCCGCTTTATATGGCCCCTAGGAGTCATTTGATATGCAGGGCATTGTCTCAACACGCTCGGAGTATGCTAGAACATAGTTAATCTCTTACCTCGCCTAAATAACAATTGAGTACCACTCGAATGTTGATTAAACATCTCCCTTGCCTGTAACCTGAAAATAATGAAAGCACAGACTTTCACACCTCATATTTTTCACCGACTTTTTCCATAAATTCACCAATTCCAAACCAAAGTGCAGCTTTTATCATGGCTAACTGAATATGCAGATCAGGTATTACCCATTCGTAGTGTTAAGCAATTTAGTAAGCACTGCAATTAGATCTCAAAAGAGGAGAAAAATATGGCAGGACTCGTATCAATGGCCCAGCAATTCAGTGGTTTACCAATGAAATCCCTGATTGGTGGTCCGCTAAAAGCTGCAACAGATGCAAACGGTATGATGGCCCGTACGCAAACCCAGTTTATGTTGAGTACGTGCTTTGAGAATGGAGGTGGTGCCAATTCACCACAAGCCAGTGGCAGTAAACTGACACCAATTATGGTGGAGTTTGAGCTCAGTCGCCCGGTGATAAAGGCAAATGGTAGCAGCGGAGATGACGCAAAAATCACGCTTAAACTGCCTTTGCTCACGTTAATCCCGCTCAACTCTTTGGCTGTCGATGACGTTAAAATACATTTTGAAATGGAAGTCTCCAGTTCAACATCCACTGACAATGAAAAAAGCAGTGAACAAGAAACGGCGGCGAAGGCTGATATTACCGCAAAGTACAATGCAGGCCTTTTTTCTGTTGAAGTTCACGGCTCGGTTTCACATAGCAGCAAGTCAACTTCCAAGCAAAAAGAGCACTATGAAGCATCAAACAAAGCCAAATATGAAGTAGACGTTCACGCAGGGCAATTACCTTTGCCAACGGGCGTAACCACTATTATCAACGCCTTTACCAAGAACATTGACCCAATTATTGAAAAAGAGTAACGACCTACTAATGCATTAATTACTCTGAGGAAGTTAGCAGCTTCCTCTCATAAATAACGATAATAAGAGACATGCCATGATCGAGTTTCAATCATTAATGAAAGCCATACACAAAGGCGTTAAAGACGCTGCTAAGTCTGTTGAAGGAGAAACGATTGACTTCGTTAAACGTTTTTTCGATGAACATGAAAATGAAGAAGGCAAAGCACCAAGTTACTCTCCTAAAACATGCACGATGCAATTTCCAAGTAGAACCGAAGACGGTATCGACACTGTAGATGCCGAAGTGCCACTTCTTGCACTGGTGCCAATATCTTCGCCGAGGATCACAGAAGTTAAGTTCAAAACAGATCTGGAAATAAGCACGAATGAGCAAGACAAGCTCATGGTCACTTTCGCAAAAAACACCACCAAATCTGGGTTTCGCGACAAAATCATCGGGCCAAGTGGGGGAGAGAACACCGCCAATGCACAACTAGAAATCATTCTAACCGGTAATGAGCCCCCAGAAGGCCTTAAAAAGCTCATCGAGGGTTACGAGCGCGCACTTCGAGCACAAATTCCTGGATAAGTTAGAAAAAAGGACTTCGCATGAACAACAATATTGCCTCACAGTTTTCTGGATTGCCCATGAAAGCGCTCATTGGTGCGCCATTAAAAGCCGCAACCGATGCAAACGCGATGATTGCAAATGCACAGACACAGTTTCTCCTCACAACCTGTTTCGAAAAAAGCCCAGATGATGATAACCAGCTAATCCCCACTATGGTCAACTTCACATTGTCTCGCTCTGTAATAGACAAAGATGGCGTCATTGGTACATCTCCTGTGAAAATGGATATCTCCATTCCGCTCATGACCTTAATCCCCATCAATTCATTGGCCATAGAAAAGCTCAAGGTGTCTTTCAATATGGAAGTGAAAAGTTCTAGGGAAATAAAAAAGAAAGATGCTTTAGAACAACAAGAGAGTAGCTCAACCTCAACTCGCAGAATGCAAGGGCGAGTGCAGGGGCGACCGCAGGGGCGGAGGCAACGCAAAGCGCAACCTCAAAAACAAAGTAATGCACAAAACACAAAGCCAAACCAATCACATGAGTTTGAGACTGAATTGCACGGCTCGCTCGCCAAATCACACCAAGGAGAGCAGCAACAAGCTAGCTCAGCTCATGCAAGCTATGAAGTTACGCTTGAAGCTGGCCAACTCCCTTTACCCAATGGGATCACCACAATTTTAGAAATATTTTCAAAAAATATGATGCCACTCCCGAGTAAGAAATAAGGAACTAACTATGAGTATTAAATCAAAAATTGACTGTCCTGAATGCACTATGCCAATTTACTTCGAATCAAATTTGCTTTTAGCCGGACAATCTTTTTCCTGTTCAAACCCAAATTGCGATGTATCTATTGCGCTCACGGCCACCGATAAAGAGGTTGTATCAAATGCATTTAATAAGTTTGAGCAGATCCGTGAAAGTGCCACAATACAAGCTGACCGTCATGACTCGTGAATAGGCAAACTAACGTAATTGCCACATCACCTTATGGGATTAGATTTTATATCCACTGCCCTAATGATTACTTGAAGATACCAGCTACATTGTACCTATAGTGCCTAAAAAGAGGCTGTGAGTATAAAAGTGAGTAAAAAGGCCTAGTGATTATTATCGAGCACATACTAGGCCTGAGGTATTTACCGAGAGAATATGAAGGTAAAACACACCCTGTGCATTACCCCATATTTAAAGTATTGTCTTATTGAGAGACAACCACGGTGTTATTGGGGTGCAATACAGGGCAGTCCCATAAATGTGTCCTAGTGCCGTTTTGACCAGATGGTGCATCAACACAACGCGATGGCTCTAATACTGTTTTAAGCTGCTGATTTATGTATTTAAATGCTTGGGTCGGACTGTTGTTGCAATCCCAAACCATCAGTCTTTCGCCATTGCTTGTCGCAGAGTTTCTGTAATCTAAACACTTGTTGTAGTTCATCTTGCTTCTAACCTTGCCGTCATTAGTAAATAACCACCTCTGATTTGCCCCCCCGTGGCAATCATGTACAACAACGTCCTGTCCATTTGCTGGATGAGCGTACCAAATATCCAAACACTTACCGTGAATTTTAAGCTCAACGTGTTTTTCGATACCTAAGTAATTGTCATCCCATGTATGTGGATCTGCTGACTCAAGCCACCTAACCGATTTTTGCATATTGGCTTTGCCTGCACTATTCCATGAGAACAAAAAGTCTGAATCCTGAGGTAAACACAAATAGTTGTCTTCCCAAGTGTGTGGATCGGCAGACTCTTTGATTTGCGTACAGCGCATCCCATTAACCGGCCCTGCATATGACCATTTCATGCCAATATCTTGCGACGAACAGAAGTAGTTGTCATGCCAAGTATGCGGATCGGCGGGCTCTAACGTTTGGACACAGTACATACCTGGTACAATACCAAAAGATTTAAATACAAATGAAACACCACCAACCGATGTATGCTGATCTGTTTGAGTTACGCCCGTGATTGAACTGATAGACAGATCTTCATTGGGGTTGTTACAGTTACCATTCGCAGCTTGAAGGCGGCCATTTTGACACTGTTTAAACACAACCTGCCTAGATGTACCGCCAACTTGCATGTTTACTGACTTGCTGCTGACACCAACTGCCGTCATTTTATGCTGATTTCGTAGTGACGTAATATCGAATAAATTCAATAAGCTATTTGTACTAAGCGGTGCGAATGCCAAAGTTACTTTGAGATTTTTAACCGTATTGGCAATACTAAAGCTGTTCCCTGTTACGTCTTTTGGCAAGTTTTTGTGATAACCAACCGCAAATTTAATAGCATTGTCCGGTGTTCCAGGGTTCACGGCTTGTACGAAGAAACTCATAATCGGCTGGTCGCGATGCGTATGATGACCATGCTTTATACGTTCTAATTCATTGATATCAACAGCGACACCGACACCAACATTACCTTTATTTACCATAAACATGATTGACTGCGCGTTATCGCGATTTTTTACTTCATCTGCAACCCGTTTAAGGTTGTTGTAGTCGATATCTCTTATTAATGTGTAAACGACTTCTTTTGCTAATTCAACGTTGTTTGAGTTAATACCATCAAGTAAAGACTCTAACTGAGTTACGTAGTGCGCATTGCCAATCGCTGTGCTGGCAAAGCTTTGAAGATGCGCTAATTTTTGTTGTTCTGAAGTGAAGTAAGTGCCCAGCTGATTTATTGAAGTGAGGCTTTGAGCCACAGCAATTGCCTGCCCTGTAATCGCTCTAGAATCTATACCTACTGCATCTGTGGCTTGGTTAACTACATTGGCACCTTGCTCTAAAACTGTAATGGCCACATTAGTCACGGGGCTTGTTACATCCTGCACAACAGTCGCTACTTGGCTAACCGCACTACCAATAGACCCAACGGGATCTTTAAAAAAATCTCCGATACTTCCCCAACCAAATGCATTGGCTTGATTCGTAAATACTAACGATCCAGTAGCCAATGAAGCCACGACTGCTGAACTCACTACTCCTTTTCGTAAACCCATTTTCAAACTCCAAAATTATTGTAAAAACAACACAAGAGCGAACGCCTTAACACCCGCCCCGAATCGTTTACTAAAGTACATTAATGAATTACCCAAAACCATTACAAGACATTACATATGTGAATTTATTGATAAATAAAACACACCAAAACCATTCATAATTCTGATTAAAATAGCCCTAACCTCTGCTAGGCAGAATAAACTATTGCAAAACACGTCACGTCATAAACAAAAACTTTCAGCACCACGATATGACCCTGATCAAGCTCGTATCGCCTACTGCACATTATGATTAGTCAGCATCAGAAAGAAGGTTAAAAATTAATATATTTCATAGTGATAGAGGGAAAGTTCATGAGTAGTTGTATTTGGAGCGACAGTGCTATTCAGTACGCAAAGTCAGCGAAAAGCATTTCTTTTTACAAAGACACCGCTAGATTTAGCGCTGAGATTATAGGCAAGTATGACTACAATCATTTTGTTGATTTAGGCTGTGGTTCATCTAATTTAGTTCTGGACGCCCTGCTTAACTTCCACCCAAATAGAAAGGTTACCTGTGTGGATGCAGCCAAGGGGATGGTCGCGGTCGCCAAACATAACAGCTTACACACCAATGCCGAGTTTATGTCTGGTTTTTCAGAGAATATACACTTTGCACCAAACTCTATCTGCTGCTTTCTTGCCAATTCTGCATTTTGGATGTTCGACTTCGATAAAACACTCCCACTGATTAAATCCCAACTAAAGCAGAGAGGTGGATTGCTGATTAACTTTTCAGAGTGGGATCTACAAGGCGCTGTGCAAGACGAGTTGCGATACGTCGCAATAGATCAACAGCTTGATTTACTCGGTTTTGAGCAAAAGAAACACAAAGGCACGCCAAAAAAATACTGTAAGGAGCATTTAATTCAAATTATTGAGCAGTATGGTTTTACAGTATCTGAAGTTATTACAAAAACAGTAACAGTGACAAAGCGAGACTGGATAGAGTTTTACAAAGTACCAGCGATCGCAAAAAAGAGTCTTCCTCACCTGAGTTTATCAGACGCCCTCACTACCCTTAATTTAGCAATGAATAAACTACCAGAGAGTTACACTCATCAAATGAAGTGGCTTTTTATCAAAGCTGTCAACATGTAGACGTAAGCAAATAGTATATTCAAGATTAAAATATCGCAGTCTCAATACTTAGAAAAGGTGCCAATTCTTTAGGCACCTTTTCGTATTAATTAGAGCATGAATATCGTCAGGCGATTCTTAAGTCATGCTTTACAAACGCGTTGTAGGCTCGTAACTAGGTGGTCTATTCTCTACAGCTTTGCCGAACGCTTTATTGGGCTCAGTGCTTAATGTAAAGTCCAAAGTAACCGGCTTGTTAATATATGATTCGTCAATCCAGCTATTAAGTGTTTTAGTCCCGTTTACTTCAAGCGAGTCGATATAAATATGATCACCAGACGCATTCGGCGCATTGATCGTTAAATTACCGATTTGTGCTTTTGAAAACTGAGGGCTTGATAGCACCAAGTCCGCGCGCCCAGGGTACTTAGGGTACAGACCTAAACTGCTAAACACATACCATGAAGACATCTGGCCAAGATCATCCTGACCTGGTATGCCATCCGGCGCGTCTAGCCAAAGTTGTTTCATGGTTTCCCTCACTGTTTGCTGAGTTTTGTACGCATCACCCGTATGTAAATACATCCACGGAGATAAAATAGAAGGTTGATTTGATACATCCGAAAACTCTGCTGAGTCACGATACAATACCCAGCTGCCATCAGGCTTTCTAAAGTGGCTGTCCAATCGCTGACTCATTGCTTCTTCACCACCTAATGTTTTTGCAAGGCCTGCACCATCATGCGGGATCATCCATAAATACTGTGCAGGGCTTCCCTCAACAAATAAATGACCAGAAAACGGATCAAACTTTTCTTTCCAAGTTTGATCGTCGTTTCGCCCTTGAATATAACCCAATGAATTAGTCGCTGCTGGATTGTAAATATTTCTCCAATAACCCGCTTCATTTACAAACCTTGCTGCATCCTCTGTTTTGCCTAAACGCTCAGCAAGCTGCGATAACGAGAAATAGCTAGAGGCTTGCTCTAAAGTTTCTGAAGCGCCTTCCCAACTATTAGATTGATCTGAGATGTAACCTAACTTTTGCCATTCGTCTAGAGAAGGTTTCTGACCACGACAAAATACGGGGCAACCAATGTTAGACAAATCAAATTCGGTAGGCTGGGTAGCAGCTTTACGTAAAGAGGTGTATGCGCCGGAAACATCAAAATCGCTTGCGCCAAATGCGACAAAGTTGGCAATTGCTATGGTCGAAGGGTCACCACTCATTACTCCCGTTGGTCCTGCATTATGCGTCCAACGGTCCCAAATACCATTAAATTGGTTAGCTTGATTAAGTAATGACTGTGCAATATCACTCCCACGCCTTTTATCTAAAAGAGTAACAAGCTGTAATTGCGATCGATATACATCCCAGCCAGAAAAGTTAGCGTATTGCATTTTTTGCGTTCCAGACACGGTGTGTATAGCTTGGTCAAACCCAGTGTATTGGCCGTTCACGTCTGAAAAAACATTCGGATGGAACAAACTGTGATACAACGCCGTGTAAAAAACCCTTAATTGACTCGTATCATTCGAGGCGACCTTAACCTTTGAGAGTTCCTCTTCCCATGTTCGCTGCGATTTATTCTTTACATCGGCAAAGCTATGCTCGGCCTGCTCTACTTTTAAGTTTTCTCTTGCATTTTCTAAACTTACATAAGAAATACCGACGCGCATTTGCACCGTTTCACCGTCGTTGAGATCTAAGTTCACCCACACGCCCGAACCTTGACCAATGTCAGGCCAGCCATTATCACCGTAGCCCATCCCGCCTTTTGATGATGCCTTACCTTTTAGAATTTGATTGTCTTTCCACGCGCCAGATCCGGTTATCGCTTTATCTAACTTTGCAACAAAATGCAGGGTGTAGTAGTCCCTTCGGTTATACTCCCCAAGGTAACCACAAAAGTTACCAGAGGTAACATACCCTGTTACCTCTCCTTTTTCTTTATCCACCTTGGCATAGGCATCGCCACTGCCCAACTGAGAGTAAGACGTTCTAAATAAAAGCTTCGCATTGGCTGCTTGCTCGAATGTGAAATTTGCTATGCCTGTTCGAGTGGTCGCTGCAAGCTCAACATTGACACCATTATCAAGCCCAACTTGATAATAACCAGGAATCGCCGTTTCATTATCATGACTGAACCCTGCGCTGTAATAACCATTAATCGGGTCCGTTGCCGGTGAAAAGGTCACGTCTTTAGTAAAAGGCATGACAGGGATATCTCCAGATGCGCCCAGACATCCCGTGCCCGATAAACGAGTAAATGAAAAGCCTTTTACGCGACTAGCTTGATAATTATAGCCGCCTGGTGATACTGGCACCCGCTTGTGCTCTTTTAAGATTTTTTTTGAAATGCCTTCAGACTCTGCCAACAGATCTTGTGTGTACGCATGCTCTGGTCCAAAGTTGAACATACCAAACGGCACAACAGCACCTGGCGTTACGTTACCAGCCTGTCTATGATTGAACGGACCCTTAGTGCCTATAAGTGGATCAACATAAGAAACTACCTCAGAAACGTAATTAACTTCGGTTTTCGCTTGCTCTTTTGCACTTTGACTGCTTTCAGTAGGTGCCTTTTCACACCCTGCTAGCACAGCATAAGACAGGGATAAAACGGCTAAATGCTTAACTTTTTTATTATGAATCATTTTAACTCCGCACAATTGGATCGTTCCAATTTTTATTTAAACTACATCACACCAGTAACTACCTTGCCATTATTTTAAGTCTTTGTACAATTTTAATGCGTTTATTTGAAGGGTACCAGCGACAGTTTGCTTGCGTGCAGCGCGCACTTACCAACTCAATTATTAACTATGAGCTTAATAACTGAGACTTTTCAAGTATGAATAAAAAGCAGATTAATCAGTTGCATAAGCTACGTAACACGCTCACTTTACTTTGAAGAATCGAAATATGCGCGCTACTTAAAAGTTAGTATAGTACTCTGTAAAATTTAACTTATTTTTTGCTGAGCCCCGTCATTCGCGAAACTTTAGAAATCTAATCAACATCACTTTTAAAATTGTGATTTTAAGAACAAGAAGCAAATTCCACTTTCTGTAACAAAAAACAATCCCATAATAAGTATCTATAGCAACTCACAAACCGCTAATAAGTATAAATATTTTTTAATTTATTCATAAATTCAAAACAAAATAGAAAGCACCGTTGCAAATCACGAACAAAAAAGGTACATTTCGCCTCGAATTAACACAATAATATTTTTTGGAAATTAACGAAACATGAATAAAGCTGTACTTTCAATTGCTGCTGTTTCTCTAGCATCACTTTCAGGCTGCGCAAGCATCATGACGCACGAAGAACAATCAATCAATATCACAACTTCTAACAACCAAGCTGTTGAAGTTACTGTTGATGACAAAAAAGCAACTACACCTGGAACAGTTGTGGTACTAAGAGACGGTAAAGACAAAGTAATCAAAGTTTCTGATGCTTCTTGTGAGCAAGAGACTAAAGTAGACAAGTCTGTAACTCCTGTATTCTTTGGTAACATCATCCTAGGTGGTTTACTAGGTTCAACTACTGACGGCATGACTGGCAAAATGTGGGACTACGAAGATTCTGTAGAGATCAAGTGTAACTAATATTTTTGCATATGATTTTAAGATTCTTGAGCCACGTTGTTGTGGCTCTTTTGCTTTTATATAGCCACTTATTGAGCGCCCGTGATTCGGCTTCACTTCACGAGATCTCCTCGCTGCCGACATGGCAAAGTCTAATTCACAGCAGTGAAGACAAAGCACAATTGTCTGAGCCAACGTTTCTGCTCTCAAATGAGAGTTTTTCGGCTACTCGTGAATTAGAGTTAACGTTAGAATTGATTAATTCAAACATCGAGGAAGCTTACTGCCGCTTCCCAGCGAGAACTATTTTTCTAAAGCACCATCTCAATCTGAATATACCTTCTTTAGAAACGACTCTAGCTTCTTGTCCTGAATTAAAGAAGTATATTGAGCATGTTCCTTTTGATCGGCTAGAACTGGTATTTGCTTCAGAAATATTCTCTTCTGCAACAAGCATGATGGGCCATATCTTTCTAAAGGCCGGCGGAAAAAACTTCCGAGATGTTGAAGTAAACCATTCTCTCGCTTATTTCACAGAAATCACCACTCTAAATCCGGCAAAACTACTTACCGAAAGCCTAGTAACCGGTATGCCCGGTTTTTTTACAGTAAGGCCCTTTGCAAAAGACATTAAACAGTATTTAGAAATTGAACAACGAAACCTTTGGCAGTTTCGTTTAAAAAGTAATGAATTTAATCGCCGCTTACTACAGCTACATTTGTGGGAATTGAAAGGCGCTGAGCTGGTTTACTATTTTCAGTCATATAATTGCGCAACTCTTACCTTAGAGCTAATTTCACTATTAGATCCAGATGTACTCAAAGAGAAACAACTTTTTGTCAGCCCTGTTGATGTTGTAAAAGCCGCTGAAAAACACGGTCTGATTGAACAAACACAAGTCTTAGCTTCTCCAAAATGGTTATTGAACTCTATTGAAGATGAGCTAACAACAACAGAAAAAAGCGCAATAGAACCTTGGGTCAATAACCCTAGCGAGAAAGGGCTAAGCTTACTTTCTCCACTCTCTCAACAATACTTGTCGTTGGCACATCCACAAAAGTATGACAGCGTAAACGGTGCGAAAGATTTTGGTATCGATTTATCTGACTACAAACATCCAGCCAAAACCCCGCAAGACTCAGCCTTTGGCGTGGGCTACACAAATAGCAAACATGGTGACACAGTTGCGCTGAGCTTTCTTTCTTCCGGACACTATCTATCTGGTGACAATAGGCAGTATCTGCACGAGTCTGAGCTCGTTATGGGTAAAGTCTCTGGTACAATTAACCTAGATACAAACAGTGTAAAGCTCTCTGAAGCGACCATATATAGTGTGAAGAACCTAACACCTTCTTCTCAATTCAACCAGTCTTGGTCAACCGAGTTTTATTTAGGATATAGACCGGCGTATTCGCACGATTTAAGTCTTGGGTCGCTTGGTGAAATTGCATTTGGATTTGGCAAAAGTAAGAAATTGCATCGTGATATCTCTGGCTATTTACACCTCGTAGGTGGAGTAACCTCAAATATTCGTGATCAAGAGTGGTACTCGCAGATAAAATCCGGCCTAATCATAGACTTGGTTAATGACTCAAAGCTTTCAACAGAGGTAAGTTGGGGTTCTGGTAAATGGCATAAAACCGCCTCTATACTGAAGGCAAATCTCGCATTTAGTTGGTTCCCCAGCACAGACCAGAGCGTTGCTATGACATGGCGTTTTGCCGAAAACAACGAGCACAGCAGCCATTCGTTAGGTGTCGAATACAATCACTATTTCTAACAGTCTCAAATGAATGTGGGCGAGTTTCGCCGCCCTGCTCTACTTACACATGAATAAGAATCAATCCGAGATTTATGTGTAAGCAGAGCGAGCGTTAATGCATGCTATACCCTGTCGTGGCTTGGATTTGCCATTGTCCCTATGGTTGCTGGGATTTAAGCACCCATGCTTTTAACTTCTCTAGCACTTTACTCGCTTCTATCGGCTTAGTGATGTAGTCATCCATACCTGCATCAAGGCACTTTTGCTTGTCCCCTTGCATCGCGTTTGCAGTCATAGCAACAATAGGAATGCTTGATTGATTCACTCCAGCCGATTGCGCTCTGATATTTCGCGTGGTTTCGTAACCATCCATTTTAGGCATTTGGCAATCCATTAACACAATAGAGTAAGGATTGGTGCTATCAACTTCAGTCAGTTTCTCCAATGCTTCAACACCATTTTCAGCAATGTCAGTGGTAACCCCGATCCCATTTAGAATCCGCATTGCAACTATTTGATTTACTTTGTTATCTTCAACTAATAAAACTCGAGTACCGTTTGCCCAAGAAGACGCTTCCGCACTTGCTTCTTTTTGTTGCTTTTGTATTCGGTTATTCTCATAGTTAATAATTTTAGACTCTCCATCCAAGGTCGATAATGCGGATAATAAGTCATTCATCGTGGCTGGTTTAGAAAAGTGACCATCCAGTGGCACCGAGCTATTTTCAATCGCATCATAGTGCTCACTCAATAGGTTCATCATCACAAGCTTTATGTCTTTATCTGACTCGCTCTTTCTGATTTGTTTTGCTAATGACTCCCCACTCATATCAGGTAATGCTTTATTAAAAAACACAATATCAACACGGTTAGACGAGAGTATTTCTAATGCTTGCTCAGCATTCGTAGTGTCAAACGTCGTCACTCCCCAACGCTGTAACTGTTTACAAATCGCTTTATTGCTTGACGCAACGGGGTCAACCAATAGCGCAACCAAATCTAATTTTTCAAAACAAGGTTCCGGATCACTAAGTTTATTGCTTTTAGCCACAACACAAGTAAATTCGAAGCAGCTGCCGTGATTTATTTCACTTGAAACGCTCACATCGCCATTTAATAGCTGGCACAACTTTTTGGTAATGCTGAGGCCCAAGCCTGTTCCACCATATTTACGCGTTGTCGAAGCATCTACTTGTATAAATGAATCAAATAAACTAGACAATTTTTCCTCAGGGATCCCAATACCGGTATCTTGTATTTGGCAGGTAAATAGTATGTGTTTGTCATTTTTTAGAGGTTCAAGTTTAGCGCGAATTATGATTTCGCCCCGGTCGGTAAATTTAATCGCGTTACTTAAAATATTGGTAATAATTTGTCTGATACGGCCTGGATCTGAATTGACCATTGGTGAATTTACATCTACCAAATCAACAATAATACTGACTCCCTTAGACTGAGCAGACAACGCCATCGACTCACATAACTGTTCAACCATCTGCTTTAAGTCGAAGTCGATGAGTTCCAACTCGAGTTTGTCTGCCTCTATCTTAGAAAAGTCCAAAATATCATTAATCAAAGTCAGCAAAGAATGCGCACTTGTACTTGCTATATTAACCGAATGGGCCTGCTCTGGTGTTAAACTACTATGCTTCAAAAGCTCTAACATACCTAGAACACCATTCATTGGTGTTCTGATTTCGTGACTCATATTAGCCAAAAACTCTGACTTTAAGCGCGTCACTTCCTCTGCTTTTTTTAACGCGATTTCTAAGTCTTTAGCCTGCATTTTAAGTGACGCTGTTTTTTCCGATACCTGCTTTTCGAGTTGAATCACAAACTGCTTTTGTCTGTCTATCTCCGCTTTTTGTAGCTTTGTACGTAAGTAAATAACGGTAAAAACAACCATGGCAATGGCCAATACATATAAACAGTAGGCCCACCATGTCTTCCAAGGAGGCGGTGCAACATGCAATCGGATAGACAAAATATTCTCGCCCCAATGCCCATTACTATTTGTGGCCTTAACCTGAAATGTGTAGGTTCCGCCATCTAAATTAGTAAATGAGGCTGTATTTCTATTCCCTATTTCTATCCAGTTATCATCGTAGCCTTCCAGTTTGTATGCATACTGGTTTTTACTGGGAGACACAAAGTCCAAAACTGAGAATTCAAAGGAAAAAATGTAATCAAGATAAGAGATATAAATGTCGTTTACATACGCATAGGGCCTCTCTAGCCTGACGGGTTGGCCCATTTTATTAAATCCAGTCAAAACCAAATTGGGGTCACTGCGATTTGACTTTAATGGTTGAGTACTAAAGTATTCAACACCTCGCTGGCTACTCGTAAAAAGAGTCTGATTTTTCCCTTTGATCAGACTACTTGGGTAGTAATTTAAGCCGAGCACTCCATTGCGGCTATCGAAATTGCGCACTTCCCCCGTTGAAGGAGAAAACTTCGTGATACCTTTATTCGTCGTTAGCCACAAATTACCCTCTTTATCATCCGAAATCGCCCGGATCAAATTACTTGGCAACCCATTTTGTGTGCTGTAATGTTTAAAACCATTCTTTTGTGCTTGGTACAAATTCAGTCCTTGCTGAGTTGCTATCCAAATAGCACCGTCTTGTGATTGATGAATGTCTTGCACAATACTGCCCAACAAGCTATCTGTTTTGTATGCATCATTCACAAACGATTTAAACTTCTCACTAGACTCTACCCACAAATTTACACCGTCCCCTGTGCCAACCCAGATATTCTGAGATTTGTCTTTGTAAATTGTTAATACTTCAGGGTGTGACAGTCCATAAGATGCATCTAAATGCTTAAAAATATTTGTGCTTGGTGTATAAAGATACACCCCATTTTTGTATGTTCCAATCCATAAGTTGCCGTGCTTATCCGAGGACAGTGCGCGAATTTCTCTAAATTCTCTATAGTAAGGTTCGGTGCTAGGGTACCTAATTAATTCACTTGTTTTAGTATCTAAATTAAACTTGGCTATTCCTTTATCTAGAGCCATCCAGAGTATATTCTGGCTGTCCAAATATAAAACGGGGCGTTCAAGTAAAGCGTTGCTTTCAAACCCATTTTGTTCATTAAAAACGGGGGGAGACAATTGGTGCAAAGTTTGTGAAGACACTTCCCATTTCAATAAACGAGACTCAGAATTTGCAATTAAGAGATCGCCATTTTTATCTGTGGTTATGCCATTGGGTGCTATCAAATCAGGGCTATTGATTGATTTGAATTTACGGTGTGGAACCAGCTTAAATATTCCATGTACTTCATTGGTGATCCAGATGGTTTTTGCGCTATCTTCAAATATGATTCTGAGCCCATTGTTATGCTCAAGCTCTAACTGGACCAGTTGTTCACCTATATTAGACTTTCTAAAAACACCTTTACTGGTAACAAACCAAATATAACCATCTTGGTCTTCAATCATTGAGTTCACTTGCCCTAAATGAACCTTCCCAATCACACCAATTTCCGAAAACTCTCCAGTTATGGGATCAAATGAAAAAGGGCCTTGCTGTGTACCTACAAAAAGCTCCCCTTTTGAAGTCTTTAAAATATGCCTTATCTCATTGGCCCCCGTAGGCGTGTCATTGCTAGGATCTGGGAAAAAATATCGAAAGGTATTCTGTTGTTTATCATACAAGTTTAAGCCATAACTTGTTGCAACCCACAAGCTACCTTTGTCATTATTTTCTATATCCCAGATGCGATTGTGTGACAAACCTTGAGCAATACTTGAGCCCACCTGAACATGCTCAAAACGATCGTTTTCAATGAACCGGTTTAAGCCTTTGTCATATGACCCTAACCAAATAGAACCGTCTAAATCATGATACAGGGACTGTATTCTATTTGCAGAAATTGAATCGGATCTTTTGGGATCGTGAATAAAATTCTCAAACTGACCCGTTTTGGGATCATAGCGGTTTGCCCCTCCCCCCCATGTACCAACCCATATATCGCCATTTCTATCCAACATCAAATTGCCAGCATCATTATGAGACAAGCCATTTATATTGTCGCTGTCGAATTCAAACAGTGTAACTTTGCGCCCGTCGTAACGCATGACACCATTTTCAGCAGTGCCAAACCAGAGAAAACCTTGCTGATCTTGGATAATTGAATAGATTTCAGAAGAGGCGAATCCCTCTTCAGCAGTCAGTTTTTTCACTGAATATTGGTTAGCAAGTATTGGAATGCTACCAAGGCATATGCTCGGTGTCACAGCCACTAATATCCAAACAATATGAAGTACTATCGCAAGCCGTTTACCCATGGACATTATCTACTACCGCTTTTGGTATCGAATTAAAGTTCTCGTTCTAATAGGCTAGTTTATAATGTCCACTATTTCTACGCATTTTATTGTTTATTCTATAAAAATGCATAAAGTTCGATGCGTGATACCCACTCTGCACACACCTCACCACAGAAGCCCACATACACGGCCATTTATCTCCCTGCTCATTTTCAAACTGTCGGAGCGGGACTTGCTTTAACTATACCAAGGAATGCGTATGTTGCGATTCTCTTTAACGCATCATAAATACGCATGTACGTTTTCGTAGAGTGCCATAATGAAATTCACAAAAATGGAAACAGCACTTAAGAATGAGTTTTACCGCTTAGCTAAGATACTCCTTGTACTTGCATAAGGCTGCCGAATCTCAAAGCACTAGAGGTTGAATGAATTTGTCTGAGAAAATTTAAGATTGGAATATAAAACACTTCTCATACCTCACTGTATTGTACAGTTTGACCCAAGTTAAAACCTTGGGTCAAACCAGCCATTACTAGTGATAGCGAGAAAACCAGTCCATTATACGCGTTAACCTTTCTACTAGGTTTGTAGGAGTCCCAGTGCGAGAAAGGGAGTGCGTTTCACCTTTGAATATCACCATTTCAACAGGCACGTCGTTAGCTTTTAATGCATAAAACCACTCTTGCCCTTGCCCAATTGGCGTAATCATATCTGCATCGCTATGAATGATTAGCGTTGGTGTTGAAACTTTATCCGCATACTTAAGTGGTGAACGGTCCCAATACGCATCAAAATTGGTCCACAAGTTACCGCCAAACTCTTTCGTCATCTGAGTTGGCGTGTATTCTTGAGTACCCGCCTCGGATATCCATGAACTGACGCTACGCTGAGTTACAGCAGCTTTAAAGCGGCCGGTTTTGGTTGTAATCCAATTTGTTAAGAATCCTCCATGACTACCGCCAGTAATATACAACGACTCTTTGTTTATCCACTTATTTTGCGCAAGTACTTCATCAAGAAATTGCATGTTATCTCTGTAATCGGCACCTCCATAATCCTTACGCACAGCCTTGCTATGCGCGGTGCCATAACCGCTGCTTCCCCTATAATTTACATAGGCAACTGCGTAGCCTTGTGCAGCATACATCTGGTTTTCATGAAACCACTGATGTCCCCACATACCACCGGGGCCCCCCTTAATATTCAAAACCAGTGGGTAGGATTTATTTTTATCGAAATTCAGAGGCTTGTGAATAAAGCCTTGAACTTCCATACCCTTTTCATTGGTAAACCAAAGCGACTGCGCTGGCGACATATCTTTTTTAGAGAGAAGTACTTCATTAAACTTTGTGAGCTGAGTAAGCACTTCTGATTTAATGTGATATCGATATAGCTCCGGTAACTCAGTTGAACTCTCCACTGTAAAAACTAAGTATTCACCATTATTGGACACAGCTAAATTTTTAATACTTCTATTTTCGTCAATTAGTTTGGTTACTTCGCCGGTTATTACGGACACAGAAAAGAGCCTTTTAGCGCCATGGTCATTGGTTGTAAAGTAAAGTTTCTGGTTGTCCGGTGCCCAAATTGCATGTGATGCGTTTCTATCAAAGTTTTGGGTAAGGTTTTTAACTTTCGCGTTTTTTCCTGTGACGATCAAATCTGCTTGTTCATACGTGTCTTCTTGGTGTACGTATGCCATCAAATCATCATGCTTGGATAAGCTAACGCTATATTGTGCATGCTCATGATGAGTCAATGCGGTGATTGTTTTTGTCGCGATTTCTAGACGGAAAATATCTGAATTTGAATCGCCTTCATATTCTAGGCCAGTTCTATTTGCGTGAAAATAAACATATTTGCCATCGCTAGACACAACTGGGCTATTCGCGTTCCAATTTTCACCAGAGGTTAACTGCGTTAATTCACTCGTTTTTATATCAAATAAAAACAGGTGCCTGCGCTTGTCGCTTAAATAGCCAGACCCATTGCCCATATACTTGGCATGCTTTACAACAACGATGTCAGGTTTCGCACGTTGTGCTGCAATGCTTTGTGAAGCCGAATCGGCAGTAGCATTTGATTTTTCCTCTTCAGCGTTAACGCTCAGTGTCAAAAGTAGTTTGTCACCTGACGGCAGCCACTCAAAGCTAGAAAGGCTTTGTGTCAATGCTGTAATCTGCTTAGCTTCGCCACCATTGGTTGGCATCATGAAAACTTGAGATTGGCCATCAACAGCGCGAATAAATGCAACTTTATTACCATCTGAAGACCACCTTGGTGCGCGATCACCAGTGCCTTGTGTAAACTCAGAAACCATGCCAGATTTGTTCACTTTATAGATCTGACTATTACGACCACTTGCATCTCCATTTACTGTTCTTTTCACAAATAAGATTGTGTCATCATCTGGCGCGATTTGCGGCTCGCTCATAAATACAAAATCAAAGTAGTCGTCTGGCACTAAACCACTTAACTCATTATTATTTGCTGACGCCTCCGAATGCCAAATGACCATGAGCGAAGGCAATAACATACAGCTAAGTGACTTAATCGAATTGAGTTTTTTAATCATAAAAATACTTCCCAAAAGCAAAACCTGACCAATCAGGCACACATGTTGCGGCAATAAAATTCTAACTTCCTGATTTCACATATCATACTTGTTAGATTTCATCTTACTCCTAGGGTATTCAACAGCAAAACCAAAGTCTCAAAAATTCTACGAATGGCCGTTAATACGTGGCCAATTCAAGGACAAGATGTAAGGTAGACAAAATAAAGCTTAAGATTCAGATAAAAGACCTACTTGATAACAAGCGATCTAGCAGGCCTTTATATTGTACATCCATATATCAAGTTATTTTTTTATTAACGACTGAACATATGTAAGTGCCGTATTTTTAATCACATCAGTATTGTTTCTAATATCTTCCACAGTTGGGTATACAAGCACATCAGGTTGCACACCCACACCAATCAGTTTACTTCCATCAGCCTGACGAGCTTCAGTACCTGTAAAAGAAACCACCATTCTATTCGGCCCGCCACCACCGTAAAATAACTCTGTCACATCTCCATTTATCCCTTCTGTCACTTCGCCAACAACAGGAATATTTAGGTTTTGGAAAAAGGCTAATACAAATTCATTGCGGCTAACACTATACCGACTACTTAAAACGACCATTGGTTTGTTCAGTACCTTACTAGCTCCTAGCCTTGCCACATTAACTCTGTGTACATACCTCTGTTCATAGTCAGGGTGGTTGGGTATACGATTGTATAGGGCTGGACCTTCTATTTTACCGTCATGTATTGCCATTAAAAAATTCTGCCAAGCAAACCAATCGTCTGGATAATCGCGAAGGTCAACAATTATCCCGTTAGCTTGTTCAAGTTTTTGAATATAAATAGGAAGTGCTTCATTTGTTACCTGACTTAAGTCAAAATAGTGAATGTTGTTATCCAATATTTGATGCATGGCTTGGCCGCTGTGTATGTACCTATTTATGGTGCGTCCGTAGTTTTGATAATATAATTTATCAGTCTTAAGTTGCAGTGACGACAGTTGATTATCTTTACTTTTAATGTCTAATGTAATGGTATCCGTCGGATTAGCTCTCAGCATAGCTTGAGTGCCTAACACAATGCTTTCAGCCGTTTTTTCGGAGGCCATAGAATAGTCCACCTTTTCTTTAATCAGTTCATGAATGTTCTGACCATCAACAGCAACAAGCTCGTCACCAATTTCCATTCCTTCGATACCCTCGCCTTTGTATATCAAGACGGGTTTGCCCTCAACCATCTCAAATCCGATATCTGGCCAATGATATTGAACTGGAATGTCATACGAAAATAAACGTATATGATTATCTTGTAACTTCGTTAACGAGTATTTCAGTGCATCACCAATTTTTTGTCCGTCTTGGGTCAGACAGGCAGTCAATAGAGGTCTCAACTCTGACTTCCAGTTAACTGGAATATGATGAAAATATTGACCAAAATGCTCCATGACTCCCCAGACTTTGCTCATATTACCAAAACAGTAATATGGATTTTCAAGCGTGTTTGGAATATCAACATTATCAGGTGCTTTATATGGCACGCCCTCTTTTGCTGAGGTGTTTGCCAAAAGAAGCATTGGCACCCTAACATATACACCATTTACCTCAGTATAATATACCTGTTGCTGAGGTAAAAAAGGCTCCGTATGTAGTTCTCCATATTTTATAGAATTTAATTTCCTACTAAATAAATAATGGCCGCGTTTACCAGGATAACCATTATTTACCCACCCTATAACTTCGCTTTCACGATTCAATCTCTCCGGCTCGGTGAGGTAGTCGTTAAAAGTTACATGTGGTGCCAATTTTCCAAATAAATGAGTTAGTTGCGTGGTAAAGTCCTGGGATAAATTTTGCTGAATATAATGGGTTCCATACTTAGAAAAAGCTTCCCAATCCGTTGTTTTAACTGATTCACTCGGATGATAATACTCTACAATATTAGAGATTTTAGCGAAGGCTTCTATTCGGTCTAGTTCATATTCACTGGCTTGGTCGTTACCTGCATTAGCTGCAAATGCACTCAAAAATATAATTGGATTTATTAATCTAACACTTTTAAACATAAATCTTCCTTTTTATTTTTAATGTCAATTTAAAGTAACCTCAGAATTTACAAACAGTCAATTACCCAACACAACTTATGCAAAAATTAATCAAACAAAAATAAAACCAACTTAATAACAAAACAATACAAAAACTTAAAGACAAAAAGAAAAATAATACATTAACAAAAATAAAATAAATCATAAAAATATTAAATTATAAAAAGCCACATCAGTTATTTACATCGTTTTTTAAAACACCGAAAGAAAGAGTAAATTTATAAAAAGATTATTAAAAAAGTACAAATGGGAGGTAAAAGTTGGTGGGAGCTGTAAAAGCCAAGCCAAAGCCCACCAGCTATATAAATAATAATTACAATAGCTTATGAACTAAATCCAGAAAAATATCCATGCAGAAAGTGACGATTGAATAACTATGCCCTTTTGCAATTCTTTACCAACTCACTAGTAGAAGACACTGGAGTCAGTGCTGTAGCATCTAGCAATTCAATCAGGAATCGAAGGTGTTCATAACTCTCCCAATAACGATTCACGATTACTTCTCACGTCAGACACGCAGATGAAAGCAGCTTTCTGAGCTGCAAGCATGCGGTTGATAATACCTTAACTAGTCGGTTCAAATTCAAAGCGTTAAACAGCATTTTAACCCGCAACATTATTCAGCTTGTTTTTTATACAATAAATTGTATATTTTATACTGACAGCGATGTCAAAATGCGTGCTAAATACAACATGAAAAGAGAAAGAACATTATGAAAAAAGCTTCAATAAAGGTTTTATATGCAGCCATACTATGCGGACTATATAATCCTGCTTCGGCCATACAAACCATTGATATAGAAGAATACCAACAGCTGCTACCTAGCGTTCAAGGAAACCCTGACTATCGAATTCTGTTAGCCGACAAAGTCACTGTAAATTACCACTGCGAGATTATTGAAACTCCAGACGGAGGCTACGATATCGATAGAGAGGGATGCAATAAACCAGGGCAATTTTATCATATCGACTGGCAGGCTGAATTTCCAAATCAAATTAACCTCAGTGTTAGAGAGGTCCCCTCTTCTGATGAAATAGTTGAACATAAATTGTGGGCAATCGCATTTGCTCACGCCAGCGCTTCAAGTCGAATTCAAATGCAGTACGGACTAAGAAAGGGTGTTAACGGGACATTCGATTTAACCAAGCCCTTTGCAACCGGAGAACGTTTTGGGGATTATTTTGACAGACAAATGAACCCAAATTATTTTGTATCAAAGGGCTTACAAGAAAGCTCTCTTGGTAAAGATCTGCCAGCAGGCGTCGACGAAGATGATGGCGTATTGCAAATTGAGTACCCTGGGAGTGCATGGGCGGAGCTACAAGGAGTAGTAGGTGGGGGGTTTCCACTGCCTTTTAAAAACCTAGACCCCAAAACTGTACTTAGTTCACATACAGGACCTGCGAGAAACATCTTAGGGTCGTCACTCAGCAGTGGGTTTTACAATGGCTCAGCACTCGCCATCGTCAGCGGCTCACTTCCTTGGAATCAAGGGTCAGATTTGTCACAAGACTCGATGCATTTATTCCTTCAACAGTCCAAAGATCCTGACGCACTATCCATGCTGATGTCTTTTATGTATAACCGAGGTCCATATGCAGCCAAAGATCAGATCTTGCGATCTCAAGACGTATTTGAGCACTGCGTTTCTATCGAAGAAGATCTCGAAGACGATTGGACATGTTTTCAAAAGCAAAATGATTTTGGTGCTCGTTACATTAGGCAGATCCCAGATGTAACCAACACACTCACTTCTGCGGCCGCTCAAGGCAGCTTTTATGATACTCAACTTAGTTGGAGGGATATAAATAATTACCTGAGTCTTTTAAAAAACTATGGTTTTTACTCAGAAGCTGTGATTAATAAAGCAAAAATGGCCGCACAAACCGTATTCAATGACCTTCAAAGTAATGGAGTAATTTCTTACCAATCGCAATTTGGTAGGGTGTTAGAGCAAGTTATGGTTAACTTGCCTATTTATGAGTTAGGCGAAGGCGGGCCGTACGACGAACAAGGGAAAAAGCAATTTTACTTCTATAACTATTCCGCAAATACGTCACTGGTCGTTACCAATAACGAAGCGAATCAAGCCGACGTTAATGAATTTGTACTTTCACAAAATCGTATCGCGGTCGACCTCAATGGCCAATTTACGCAACTAAAAGCAAGCGATGGCACGTATGAATGCACAAGCGAAGCAAACACCGCTTTAGCTGCTTTGAAAGCGAGCACAGATGAAACCTATGTATCTTTGAGCGCTCAGCTTAAATTCTCTTATTCAGACAACACATGTGCTTTCGAACACGGCCCACACACCCCACCACCACCAGTGCGAGATGGTTATTGGGACCCGAGTAAACTTTATGATCAACCCGGAGAAATGGTGATTGATTCATTAGACTGCCATGAATATCAAAATGAATGGTATATAGTTGGTGGGAGTGCTCCGAGCCTTTCATTCAGCCAAGACCCCTGGGGCGTTTGGAGGCGACTATCTGAGCGACCTAATAGTGCCTGCCTGAGTGACAACCCACCAGCCAACAAGATGTAACACGTTCCTTTTTATATATATTTACCTTTGTACCAAAGGGCCTCATTTGGCCCTTTTTTAGTATGTTCAGCTATTAATGCTCCAAGCTTTTAGTGGTTTAAGTTTACGTGCCGTCCATTGCAAATTCTTTTAATACCTTAAATTCTCCCCAATGTAGGAATTAATATACACTTTTTAGGTATAACTCTTGCTTTGACCTACTCCACACTATTTTTGTCAAAAAACTAACAATCATGAACATTAACAATTTGGGGACTGGGTATTCTGGCTATAACCCGCTTTTGAAATCAAATGAAGAAGATATTGAGCAATCCAAAAAGGGCCTCACATCAGAAACTGAGAAGATTTCAAATTCAAACAAAACCGTCGCTGAACAAAAGCCTTCGGAGAATAAAGAAGAAAAGAAAAGTGACGAAGTCAGCGATAAAGACAAAAAAGTAACCAGTATTTTGTCACTTCAGCAGAAAATAAAAGCTTTGCAGCTTGAACAAGACAAAGGTGAGGTAGACAAGAGCGACGAATTAGCCAAGTTGAAACAAAGCCTTGATAAAGAGCTTGCCGAAGTCCAATCTTTAATCAGAAGTCAGGCTTCTAGCTATATAAGCGGGCTATTTTCCAATGTCCCTGCGACAAACGCAGCCAATAAGGGCATGTTCTTCAATAACAGAGCGTAATTACTGTTACGCATGCTAGGCTGATTTTACCGTGAAATGAGTATATGAATGTTTAACGCGATAAACTGTAAACTTCTACACATACTCATTTATCTGAAATGCATTAGTTCAGACAAGGCCTGAATTATGCTATGCACATCACAAGGTAATAAGCTTCCCTTCTGAAATTTGCTTAATACCCGCTATTTTCTTTAAAGCTTTGCCAAACTTGTATGGTTTTGAATTTCGTGTATATACGTATTTAGGGTTTAAAAATTGTTCAGGCACCCTCGCAAGTATGTTTAGACGGTAAGTAGGATTAAAAACCACATCAATCACCAAGCCGATATCACCTTCATTCCATTCATAGCTATAAATTGGAAGAGTACCTAGCTTTAAATAGCGCTGCCAGGTTTCTTCTATAACATCTGCCCAAATAACATATGCTTGAACAAAGTTAGTAGCCTTGTCACGCATTATGTATATCTTGGATCTTTCAATTGAATAATCAATAAGGCGAAATTCTTCTATGCTTGTCTCTAGGTTCATTCCCGCCCTAAAGCGCATGATGTCAGCTAAAGCTGTGTCTTTATCTAGTATGTTACTCACCTACTACCTCTCCAATTACCGTACTGACAGTGTCAAAATAGCGCAAAAATATATCCTGATGTGCCTGGAAAAATTCACAACTTATATCTTCACAACTTAGCGCCGAAACCAGCCGCTCACTACCTTGAATTCCACTCACCACTTTGAGTGTTAATCCTTCAAAAACATAGCGAGATAACCCGTTTGTACTTTGGTAAATGATCTCTTCTTTGTTCAGCTCATCGTCAAACACCCACATGGCACTTAACCTATAAGCGTCTATCAAATTTTGAATACATTGCGGCCCGCCCAGTTCAATTGACTTTTCTAGGTTATCTTCAACATGCGTTCTAAAATAAAGTGCTGACAATAAATCGCGCTTCATCGCTTTGATAAAGCATTGAACTACAAAAGCCTCAAACGTGACTTGCGCTTTGTGCTCATATTGAATGTAAGCTGCATGATATAAATCATACTCAACAGATTCTTTGTCATTAAGCACCCGAGTAAAGACTGCTATCAATGGATCTTTAAAGGTATTTGATGTTTCATTTCCTAAGCTCCCTGTGAAATACACTTTGCTCTCTTTATTAAGCGCTTTTTTAAACTTGCCAAATAACTCAGCAACCTTGTCATTAAGCTCTAGTGACTCCACCACATCCCGATCTAAACCAAATATATAAGGCATGTGGTAGTCAATGCTCATGTCGAGTGAAGAAGTATAATATTCATGCAAAATACTTGTATCAAAGGTCACTTGATTAAATTTTGCATAGGTATCGCACATTTCTTGAGATACCTCTAAAGCGATGGTTGGCTCCTGATAGTAGGTTAAGTTCGCTACGCGATAATTTCTTCCCCTGTCTACAAATGTAGGCGTCACAAGGTCAAGCCAACCACCATCCATCATAATGTTAGATGGTGTCATGGCCCCATGAGTAATACCTGCAACACGTGCAAAGCCAAACTGCTCAGCACAGCCCTGTAAAAAGCCAGCAACAAATTCAAGAAATCCCTCAGGGGAACCGCACTCGTCTGCCAGTGTTTTAACTACACGCCTAATACGTTCTAAGTCTGGCTCTACAACATCCTTATATTCAGGTTTAACTTTAAAGGTATAAGCTCTTAAATAATGAGCTGGACGTTCACACTTTTCTCTTATAAAAAGCGCCCCCTGAGTTGCTTTAAGCTCCCCTTCTTTGGCTTCATCAAATTCAAAAGCAGTATTTGAGCCTGTACAAATCACACCATGAAAGTCGGCAACACCAACCGGTAACACATTTTTAAGCACCTCTGAATAGACCGCTTCAATTAAAGCCTCTAATAAGGGCACAGTGCCATGACTGTAGTTACTCCCTTTGATCTCTCCTGCTAAGGGTGTCAACCCAACCCCTTTAACTTGGTAATTTCCATAGTTTGCAGCTCTGGCACCACCGCCATGATTACTGATACTGCGACCACCGTAACGTTCAAACTCAGGATCAGTAAAATTCAAATCTGTCAGGGATTTATTCTTGTATATGACGAAGCTGTCTGGTAACTCCACGTTACTCAAGACAACACCATCTAGTTTTATGAAGTTACTCATTGGATACTTTCCTCAACAATGTTCATAAATGCTGCCTTATCTCTCATGCCCCAGAACAGCCCTTCCGACAAAGCCTCTTTTTTAGGCTTTCCAAGTAAAAAATAGTGATAAACCGCAATGAGAATGCCAATGCGATTTCCTGTTAAACAGTGCAAGAACGTGGGCTGATCTGAACATGTTTTCACAGTGGCCATTAATGCTTCTGCATTGGCAATTGTCATGCCTGAAGTTCGGTCAAAACCGACACCTAAATATTCCATCCCCAACCGGGAAACAATTGCTTGCTCATTCCACTTTTGCTCGTAGTCAGGAATGCAATTGACCACTCTTTTAATACCATATGATTTAAGCATTATTAAGCTTTGCTCAGAGGGTTGCCCGCCAACAATCAACTTCTCGTTTATTACTTGGAAAAAGCCAATAGGTAAGTCCGACTTTTTGACGTTGTGCAATGTCATGTCTACAAGCAGCTCCTTAAGAAAGAAACTGAACAAACAGCTTATCTAACTCAGCCTGAGTTTTCTCACTGACTAGTGGATACATATTTTTAAACATTCTGAGCAGATCTTGGTGATACTGTTCTACCGCTTTGTTTCTTGCCACATCCAAGTCGTTTGCAATGGTTAGTTCACAGAAGTCATTGAGAAACTCTTCAGGAAAAGGTGATTGCTCTCCTGTGAACCGGTCAATAAACATGATTGGTGATTGTGTACCAATTTGCGGGAGCACTTTAGGTTTGTCGCAAGAGCAAAACATGTATACCAGCATTTCGGCCCTCGAACCTATCATATTTGCCACTTCTGCTCTTTTTTCTACACCTAACAGTCTAGAGCGTGTCGGATCTGAGCCGTATACTGCATGAAATAGGCCTGCCAAACATAGCTCTTCGCACAGGTCCCAGCTCTTTAATAAGTGGTATGTTCCCAGTAAATGTTTAGTTAAAGTCCCATTTATGTGCTCAATATCTGAGCCTAAGCTTTGCAGCTGCTCTACTCGCTCTTCCAAGTTTTCTTTTCTAATTTCCATTTTTTCAATTCATCTTTAAAGTAGTAACGACAAGGTTGATGTTTTTCAGCCTCTTGCAGTAAATTGATTGCGGTATCTATATCGAAACGGTGATAGCGGAAATATAATGCTGCTTCACGTATATTCTGAACGTGAAAACGCTGATCGGTACTTCCTCTTATTTCAGAGATAGGTTCATATGCTGCTAAATTTAAGGTCATACCATGACGCGATAAAAAGCGTGTTAACTCACGTACACTTTCATTTTCATTTGAATGGTTGTAAGCAAAGTAGTTTTCTGCACCTTCTAATCGACTAACCACTTTTTCGTAATACGCCAGATAATAATCACGCCAATGTTCAAGCACTTGTGCTTCACTTAAATCAAGCGCTTTAGTCGCTTTGGGTAAGTAGCCATAGCAGCTCGCTCTTTGTTCTAACCATTCTTCAACAGGTAGGTAATTGAAAATAAACAGCGCATTGGGTTGCTCCTCAATCAGCGAATCTAGCAATATTTCATGTGTATAGATAAAGTCGCCATTTTTACCCTCATGCTGAATTTGAGTAAAAAACTGGCAAGATTCAAAACCTGTGATCAGTGGCAAGTTGTTTTGATAGTTTTTTAAAGTCCGTGAAGAAAAACCATCCTCATCACCAAACGTGGAACTATATCCATTGTCAACAAAATAACGATGTAGCCCAAGCCCGCCACTTAAATCAAAACCAACAAGGTAAACTCTTTTTTTAATTTCCATACTTATTTAAATACACCGTGCGTTTTGAGCAACGCATCCAAATATTTTGTATTTTCAGTCTCAGATCTCAGTAAAGCTTTATCAGTACCTCTATCGTATACCATAGCAGCAACACGGCCTTGCTTATTAAACTCTAAACTCGCGCTGTATTTAATAAGCGTTGGATCTTTATACGCCTCACTTGGCGCAATAATTTTCCAACCTTTACTTTTAATATGCGCCACTAAATCTCCAATAAACAAGGCTGCTAATTCGTTTTCATGGAGTAATAAAACGTGCTTCACCTCTGTGCCAAGGTGTTTAACCGCCAATTGATCGTAGAACTCTATAGAGCGCCAAATGGTTTCGATATACACTTCTTTGAGTCGGTTGTAATTGATTGATTTCTTTTTCCTGATTGCTTCAAGTAGTTTGCTATTAATGTACCAATCAAAGTTGTCCACAGTAACGTAACCAATTTGATACTGTAATTCTTCTAATCTTGCTTTAATTTGCTTTCTTTTTTCTTGAGTTTCACCGTAGTGCAAAAATGGAAAGCGGTGCAATTTTAAAACGTTGTCATAATTTTGAAGAATCAAATGGGACTGATAAAAGTCCAGTAAATAGTCATTACTAGTGGATTTATTCAAAGAAAGGTGGCCATGACCATGGTGGCCTAAATGAAAACCTGCTTTTGTGTAAGTATTCAACCTTTCAATGCCTTGCTCATCCTTTATATTACTTGTCGTAACAAAAAATAAGGCATCGTTTACTTGCTGCGCCTGCAAACCTTTGATGATTTTTTGTGTCTTTTCTTCACCGCTCATAAAACTGTTGCCCGGTAAAGGTGCATCATCAAATGTAAGTGCAATCTCTTTGCTTGCGCTTGGACCACAAAAAAACAACACCATGATTGCAGTCACAAAGATAAATGATCTCATCTTTTTAAACCTCTATTGCCAGTTCTGCGACAATCTGTTTGTAAGGCCGCCTTTGCGCGAGCTTATAATCGACCTCTGTCAGCCAATTAAAATTTTTGTGCTCTAATAGAGACCCTTTAACAATGCTCTGGATCCAAGTGTTTTCATGAGGCATAAGGGGAATAGAGCGATAAATAAGCCTCGAGAAATGTTCAGTTGGGCAGGTATTTTTACTATGCACTTTATAAATATACAGGTGTGGATAAAAAATCAAAGACAGATTTTTATTCAATGCTTCCAGCAGTGGGGTATCTTCACCGCGATTCAAACTCGGATACTTCAATTTGTTTTCAATTAGAAAACGCCGACTACAAAAAAGTGATGCCTCCCATTCTCTATGAGGTGAAATATATGCTTTTCCATCTCGTTCATCGAACATTATCACGTTACTTATCGCCACAGCGGGTACATTTAATCGCCGTAACTCCGAAAGGCTCACACTCAACCTATCAGGATGGTATGTGTCATCATCGTCCCAGATACAAATATATTCACCTTGGGCCTCATTGATTGATAAGTTTCTCAGATCGCCTAGTGTAATCTCGTGTCTGTTGGTTACGATACACGCTTTTACACTCTCATCTTTAACTTGCAGCTCTTTAACATACTCAACCGTGGGATAGTCATCCGCGCTACATACAACCACAAATTCTTTATTTTTGTAGCTCTGATTTTGGTAGTACAGGTAAGCATTTTTAAATTCATTTATTCTATTGCTTGTCAGACATAAGCAAGATATTTTGGGGTCATCAGTCACAGTAAAGTTTGTCATAACATATCCATCATGGCTTGAAACAGCGTTCACACTTTACACAAACATCATATTGGCTGATTTCATTTTTCTTATGCGCTTCAATGAAGTCTGTGTACTTTTCTCCAGCAAATATCTCTGACAATTGCTGCTTTCTTAAATTTCCGAAAATCACTGTTGAGTTTGAATCAAAACAGCACGGAATAATGTCTAAATCCCAGGTTACTTGTAAAATACGTTTTCGAAATCCCCAAACAACTGAGCACACCCCCTTTGTTTCAGGCTTGTTATATGCGCGCCCGCCTCCATAGTTATGGATGACATTTTGTCTGAAAACCTTCACGCCTTGATCTTGAAGCCAAGTTGCGAGCTCTTCTTTTTTGCTTTTTGTATAACCTGGCTGTGTAATATCATCATGCGTTGGAAACTCCCTAATCACGAGCTCCATCGACGAACCTAAAGCGCGAACTCGAGACATTATCCTTTCTATGTTTTCTTTTACTCGCTCAAATTTATTTACACCATGGGACTCTTTATAAGAAGCCTCGTCAACACCATAGAAACTCACTTCTATGGTACCGAGCCCACTGGTAACAATTTCGTCAATCGCATTATCTTTAAGTGGTATCCCCAAAGTGGAGATGATCCTCGATTTTGCTTCCGGCCATACTTTTTTAATTAAGCTCGCTTTTTGTGCAAGGGATCTATCAAGCAAAGGCTCACCAAACCCATGCAGGTCAACTTTGCCTTTGTATTCGCCTACTCGGTCTAATACAAGTGCCAAATCTTCAATACTCATAAACCCACGATCGCGTGTGAGCTCTTCCCTTGGACAGAAAAAGCACTTGTAGCCACAGTGGTTGGTATTTTCAATTCTAATTTCTTCGTAGTGATCTACTTCTAATCTGATATCTGTTTCTGCTAACACAAACACACCTCTCTAGAAACATGTTTTACATCATCAAATAAAGTGCCATATTGATTTTTAAATTCATGTTTCTTTGAAAAAAGCTGACGATTCTCCATTCTCATTTGAGACACTGAATCACAGTGGTAGTTTCTGGTTCTCACTTCATCTGAATGGCTTAAATGAATTGCGTGGGCAATCTTTTTAGGCGCTACGCCGATATATTCAAGCCTTTGTAAGAAATCAACATCTTCCATCCCCCATCCAATATATTCACTGGAATACCCTGCGACTTTTTCATAATGGGAAGATTTCAAAAGACATATCCCAGGACCCTTTCTGATTTCGCCATTATCCGACTCAATCACATATTCTGGCGAAAAAACACATCCCGTATCTCCGTTGGTTGACCAAACTTCAAAAGCTAATTCAAAAAATGTTTTGTCTAATAAAACGTCCGCATCACAAATTAAGACATGCTCACTGGTAACATATTCGTAACCAATATTGATTGCGATAGATTTATTGAAATACGTTTGCTCGGTGACGAATATGTATGAAAGGCTAATTTTCTGATTAAACGCTTCGACCTGTTTCTGGGTCAAAGAAGGAGAGCTTTTATCAAAGTCAACGATGATGATTTTTCCAAAAAAATCACCCAGAGTAATAAAGTGATTGACAACTTTATCAACTTCTTTTTTATTTGTTGCTGGTATAATAACGTCAATCATAAATTTAATATCTTAACTCATCGATAAAAGAGGAGAACTTTTCACCTGAGTGATTGTAATTAAATATTACACTGCCAAGATCACACTTACTTTCTTGGAAGTTTGAAGCCAATATGTAACTATACAACTCTTCCTTAGACTTGGTGACTGGGATACCTAAGCGGTTATAAACATCCCCTCTAAAGGCATTATTGCTAGTAGGCTGATAAGATATGACTTTCTTCCCCATTTTTTTTGCAATTATTAATGTTGTTGAATATGTACTTACCACAACATCACATGAAGATATAAAATCAATTATTGAAGCATCTTTATGACTTGTTACTTCGCATTCTATAGAGTTAGAACCTAGGTAATCATATTTATCAGAATTGTGCTCTTTGGGGTGTTTTCTGATAATTAAATCCATATTTAGCCGCTCACCCAGCTCGATTAAATCTTCACCAACCTCGACTTCATCGTATCCATAAGAACTACCCCAATTTTTAAAGTCACTCTCGTTAGGAACAGTTAAATAACCAATTTTTCTATTTTTGTTATAATAATTATCTTTTTTAATCTCTTTGAACAAGTTATCTAAATATAAGCTACCTAAAGAGACAACTTTGTTTTTAGGAATACCTATATTTAATAGATTTTCGTACGTAAGTGTATCCGATACGCAAATATGGTCCGGCAAATGCAACGTACCTTGATACATAAACTTATTTGCGTCACCAGATATATCTTGAAGCAAAACCACTGATTTTGCCTTAGATTTTTTTGCTTCTCTAAAGATCTTTCTCTCTTTATCACCGGGCCACATCATGCCAGTAATAACGATATCTCCCTTTTCCAACCCAATTTCTTTTTCCATGTTGTGCGGTTTCATAGTGGAAGAGACTAAATCGTTAGATAAGGTAGGTAAAATGCCATCCGTCAACAACTCTACCTCTAAATCAGGGCATTTACTTTTTAGTTCATCTGCCGCAATCAGCAGTGTTTCCGCAGCTAAATTACCCGTGACAAAAAAATAAACTTTCATTGTAGAGTCCATAAATAAATCTGACTTGAGCTAGTTATAAAAGCGTCTTTAGATGAGTGCAGCTATCTATGATTTTGATATTACTTTTTGTTATTAATAATGTTAAAAGACAACTACATTAATATTAGGAGGTTTAAATAGGCTTAGCCAGCCAGTAAAGTGACTAGCTAAACCTCATGCATATTTCGTATATTAGTGAATTGCGTAATATTCAGACGCTTCTACACGAGCTGCACGGTAGTTTTGGTTAGCAACTTCACCACCAACTACTTTTTTAAGTTCAACTAGGTTGATTTTTTTTACTTTAAGGTTCTTCTTTTGTTTCATTTTAATATCCTTGTATGTGTTTTAGTTAAAAACAGATTTAAAACTATATAAACCATTTAAATTAGTCAACAAAAATTTTTATTTTCGTAACAGTGAGAAGCGAAAAATTAATAAAAACTTATACAGAAACTAAATCAACCCCCACAAACGATAATGATTGCCAATTGCATTAGGGGTGCGTAGCACCGCATACTCAAAACTCATATATTCTATAACGCAGTAATATAAGCTTTGTGAATGACAGAAATAAAATTAAAGACATGTACGTTTTAACGAGTGCCCATTATAAGAATTCCATTGAGAGCAAAGGCACTAACCACGGTGGCGACTGTCTTTCTTGCAGACACACAGTAGCAAACCTAGATGAAAAAATTGTTAATTAAATCAACAAAAGAGTTACCTAACATGAGCTAAAACGACAAGACCCTAAGTTTGCACCTTAAAGTAAGGGCATATATCTAAAGATTAGATATATGCCCTATTATTAGCGAACCACTTAATTTGCCTTAAAATAGAGCGGTGGAAAAATCGAACTCAGCTCTTTCGCTTCAATGATTTGCCCGTTGGTCAACGTCCTGTTTGCAGAGGATAATAATGATATTTCTACTCCATTCATCCGATACGCAACAGCAATTTCATTGCCTTCAACACCAACATCTAAACACTGTTTGACTTCCACTGTGCTGCTATCTCGTCGCCATTCACATTTGAGCAGCACGGCTTCTGCGCCATCAATAACACGCGTTTCGGGGAAGGGTCTAAAGTAAATTGGGTCTACATCGCAGGCACTAGGTGCTGGCTCATTGACAATAACAGTACCACCTTCAAAATAATCGAGTGCAACACGATTAAAATATAATGTACAAGTTGAGGAGTTACCTGACTGCAGCTTAGAAGCCATAAGTACTGGATTTATTTGGCCTAGTGGGTTACTGCACATAAGTTTTTGGGAGTTGTTTTGACCCGCTTCCCAATTACACTCGAGTAATGTCTCTTCTACTCCCTCTACAAGTCGTTTTTGGGGAGCAGGCAAAAAAGACACTGAATGTCCATAGCATGAAGTCGTTGGGCCTGTTATTTGAACTGTACCTTTGAGGTCTGTGCGATATCCATCAAGTCTTTCGACATTACAAATTCCATAACTTGGAACAATAGCCCTGTTAGCGACAACGATGTCGGGGGCTTGCGCATCCGTAGGGTGACTACAGTATTGACTTTCGAAGGTACCTATCTCGTTCTGATTTGTCAGCTGCCAATGGCACGACATTGGTTGAGCATCTTGTGCATGCGTATACAAAGTAGAAGCACCAAGTAACAAAGTGATTGTTTTAAGGGCTTTATTAATCTTGATTGTCATACTAATTATCCTTTTAGTAATTATGTTTATTATTTAAAAAGCGTATGCTTAAACATATGCTAACAACAAATAAAATTGAGATAAATAAGATATAACAATTACTTACAATCAATTACCTAACTCAACAGGTACCTACAATAAGAAGTTGAGAGGCAATTTGTGTCGTTAGCCATCAAATTAAGGTCGCTGGTTTAGCATTTCATAAAAGGGCTTAGTGATCTGTGTTGCAATTTGAAATTGAAAAAGAAACGTGTATTTAGCACGAGAATAACGAAACATACATGCGCTTTCATTAGATACGTGCTGCGAACACTGACCAACTAGTAATTGGATATTCAATAAAGTGAGACTGCCTGTGATTATTTTGAAATATCGAATTTTTGATCTGGTCTCACATGATGGTAACTGTGCAATAACCTAGACAATAAAATTGAAAGTTTTGACCTAAAGCTCCCAATTCCAACCCCTTTTTCCGGCTTACACCCAACATAAACAATTGAGTGCATGGCAATGTGTTGACCGCTCGTACGCATACCGAATGAACTGTGCCATAAATAGATATAAAGTTTATCCTTCGGCTATAATTTAAATATCAATGTAATCCGTGGTAGTTAAGTATGTCAGCTTCTCAAAGTTATGAGTCTATATGCCTACCTATAGAGTTCATGAATGCGCTCTCTCGATCACAGGATTTAAATGAAACGTTGAACTTAATATCATATTGGCTTCCTAAAATTATTGAGTCTGACAGAGCAAGTGTTTGTTTAGGAAACAGACCTGATGAAACGCTAGAGGTGTATGCTTTGTTTGGTAACAATGCCATCAAAGCAAAAACCATTTTACCGGTAAATGGCACTATGGTTGGCAGAGTTTATCAAAGTAAAACGCTTGAAATACAAAACAATTTAAAAGAGTCCGAAGATTTAGATTGTATCAGGTTATACCAAGGCGGCATCAACTCCTGCATTGATGCCCCACTACAAAAGTTGGATAACTGCTTCGGCACACTGAATATTGGCAGACTGAGAGAAAATGCATATCAACCTCAAGATGCAATTTTGCTAGATTGCATTGCCAATTGGTTAGCGAATTACCTTCATTCACAGATGGAAATCTCGGTACAAAAAAGACGTGCCGAAACTGACCCTCTAACCGAAACAAGTAACAGACGTTGCCTGACCTCTGTAGGAAATGAGATGTTTATAAAGTGGAAGCGTGACCATCAATCATTCTCCATGATTATGATAGATATAGATAATTTTAAACGTATAAACGACTGCTACGGACACAATGCAGGAGACCAAGTTTTAATCAACTTCAGCCGTGCAGTTAGTAAAGTGATTCGCAAATCCGATCTCTTTTTCAGAATAGGTGGAGAAGAGTTTGTCATTTTGGCAAAGGACAGCGAAGCATCTATTTCAAAACATGCGGAGCGGATCCGTAAAACCATTGAGGAAATGAATGTTCAATATGATAATCACACGATCAATATCACAATCAGCTGTGGCGTAACGACGGTTCATAGTGATGATGAAACACTTGAGTGTGTTTATTGTCGTGCCGATCAAGCTCTTTACCAGTCAAAAAAGAACGGGCGTAACATGACGACCATTGTGCTAGCACAAGCTTAAACCAATATGTCCACCTAGAAGTAAGCTAAAGGTGCATCAATGTACACTTCTTTTTAAATCTAACGGGGAAACATTCCTTGGTATGGCACACATAGAATGTATTAGGTCCCAACTACTTTTGAGCCTCATCTTATTGACGAAGAGTATTGGAGCAACAGGATTTAATATGAATTGCCTATTTTATATATTGCAGACAATTATGACTACATCTGTCGTTATACATATAAAGCATAGCGAAAATTCAAAATGCAATCGCTTTTACAACAGAGGAAAAACCATTTAAATCTTCAATTCAACTTACATAAAAATTAAAATTGTACACCTCTTAAATATAAAAAAATACATTTAAAACTTTATAAAATCACCAGAAAAAAATTAAAAACTTCATAGAAAAAAATAAACAACAACAAAACAATTAAAAAGCAAAATATTCAGCGTTAGTAATTACACACATAAAAGCTAAAAACCTTAAAAACCCACGATATAAAACAAGTTTAAATTTGACCAAAAATAATGGAGAGTGTATTGTTTTTCCCGACCACGAAGAAATGACGTGGTAATTTAAAAAGGACATTAAAATGATAAAAAGTTTAAAAAATAAAGCTCTACTTATTGCTTCAATTGGCGCTATAGTCTCTTCAAGTTCTGCACTTGCCAGTAACTGTGTTCAACAGACAACATACGTACCAATTGCTTGGGAGCAAATCACCACATATAAGGCACATTGTCAGTATTCTATTTTTGAAACATATAGAGACGGTAATTTTGACGAATGGGTTAAGCAAGGTTCATCTAAGCACTCTGGAAACTGGGTAGAATTCAAACAGTCTTGTCCTGCGAGAGGACCGGCAGAAGTAGAGCACACTAACCTTCGTACACATAGAGTCATTTGGAGAACTCAAATGATCCCTTATCAAAAAGTTAGTTATGACACTAAACAAGTGAATGGCGACCCGATAAAATGGCGCGAATCAACTATTTGGGTTGACTCGAGAACAGGAAATCGATGTATACCTGAGTAATATAGCTTTGCCATAAAGTGAATTAAAAGTGAGGGCTTGGCTTTTAAAGAGAGCTCTCAAACACCCAGCATTTAAAATGCCACAACAACACACCAACCTAAACTTAGCTATTAGAAAACCATCAGAAAAAAGACTAAAACCACAAAATGAAAATACTGCCCTGAAATAGAAAGAAAAGTAAAATAACTTAGACATATTTATTAGAGTAATTCTAGCTCACAGGATCCAGTAATCTCCACTTTTAAGTTTACATAATTTTATATGTTAAATTTAACTTACAACTCGAATTAGCAAGATTAAGCTGTAGCACTTACCGCATACCAATCAATAGGTCTTGGGAGAAAAGTCCATAAAGGCCTGAATTAGAGCACAATTCAAATCACAACATCTTCAACAGGCAATCCTAAGTATATGTAAAGTAAAAACATTTATTACAAAACACATTAGGCTCAATTTCCCCTATCGCATATTAAAATAAAGCATGTATAATCCCCAATCAACAACATTGAATATCATTAATAGAATGTAGGTTTTTCATGAGAATTATTTACTCACTGTTAACAGTGCTTTTTTGTGCGAATGTAAATGCATCCGTTACGGCTTCTTCTTATACTAAGATTACAGCAATCGAATCATACTCTTCTTATGGAGATGGAGATGTAATATTCCAATTAGAAAACCCAGAAAGTTCATGCTCTGGCGGTTATTGGATGAAAAAGTCAACACCAGGATTTGAGGCTAACCTTAGCATGATATTAGCAAGCTATCACGCTCAATCTAAAGTTCAAATCCGAGGATTCCCTGGTACTTTATGGGGTGGCTCTAAAAGCCCTTACTGTCATGTATACTCTATTAGAACGTCATTATAAATACGGGTAAACGCTACCTGATTATAATCAACTCTTAGCTTAGAATTTTACCCCCTTTAAGCTAAGAGATTTTATCATTAATTTAAGTTTCAACACAAATCAAAGCCCTCTTTCATTTCATTTTCTCACCATCTAAAAATTTAGCTTCGACCTTAAAACTAAAATTTTTAGATCCACATCCAACAAATCAAAAATCATAATAAACCAATCGAACATTAACTTTTAAATTTCGTCCCAACTTCCTAGATAAAAACCCAAAATAATTAAAGGTTTTCACTCCACTATAAAAAACACATGGTTTTTCAAAGCTACCTTTATGATTGGTTGTGTTTTCATTTAAATTTTTGTTGAGTGTTCATTACCATTAAGTAGGGCAAATCTGTGCCTAGCCAATGCTATTTGAATAAATTTCTTTTACATTTCATTACGCTAATAAGGTAACCACCCAACAAAAAACACGGAGTCAGACCTTCTCGCATAGAGTTGAGCAAGCAAAAGACCTTACTAGTCTTGTAAGGCCTTTTAACTTAATTCTACGGGTTATATTGTTGAATCAGTGACTCCACATATTGTCTCGCAGCTCGCTTAATCGCATCGACGTTATTTCTAATGTCCTCTCGTGTTGGCGACACCTGAATATCTGGTTGTACGCCAACACCAATTAACTTGCTGCCATCAGCCTGTCGAGCTTCGGCACCTGTAAAGCAGATCCGCAGCATCTTTGGGCCACCGCCAGAAAAGTATAGATCTGTGACGTTGCCGTTTATACCCATTGTTACTTCACCTACTATAGGTACTTTGGCATTTTGGAAATGGGCTAATGTTAACTCATTGTGGCTTATATTATATTTGTTGCTAATCACAACGATAGGCATCTTGAGCACCTTTTTCGATCCCCGTATGGATAAGTCATAACTTTGCACATACCTTTGCTCATAATCAGGGTGATTGGACACACGCAAATTAAATACAGGCCCTGCGCTTACCCCATCATGGATAGCATCTAAGAATTGCATCCAAGCCCTAGAGTCATCGGGGTAAGAGCGCAAATCAGCGACAATGCCACTGGCTCCCTTGAGCTTTTCTATTAACCCGGGAATATCTTCAGAGTTGTTTTGCTTAAATTAATGTAATGGATATTATTTTCTAAAACCTGATAGGTCGGCTGCGACGCGTGAATATAGCGGTCAACACCGTTGTAAAAGCTATTAAAAATGTATTTATCTGTTGGCAGTTGGATTGAAGACAATTGATTATCTTTATTTTTAATGTCGATAGTCACAGAATCTGTTGCTTGGGCTTTACTCCGTACCTGCGAGCCCAATATAACACTTTTAGCAACATGGGTTGATATAAGTGAGTATGGTATTTTTTCTTCAATGGGCGTGTCGATACTTCGACCATCAACAGCGATGAGCTCGTCACCAATTTCCAGACCAGCGACACTATCACCTTTGTATACCAATATGGGCTCATCGTCTACCAATTCGAAGCTGACGTCTGGTCCATGAAACTCGCTTGGAATATCCGTCGAATACAAGGTGAAGTGATTATCCTGTAACTTAGTGAGTGAATACTTAAGTGCATCACCAATCTTTTGACCATCCTGAGTAAGACAAGCATTCAATAGTGGCCTCAGTTCAGACTTCCAATCGACAGGAACATGATGAAAATACTGATAAAAATGCTCCATCACTCCCCAAACTTTGCTCATTGCACTAAAGCAAAAAAAAGTGGTTTTCAAGAAAGTAAGGGATACTTGTACTATCAGGGGATTTAAATTCTACACCATCTTTAGCAGACTTATTTGCGGTAAGTAACATAGGGACTCGTACGTATACCCCATTAATTTGTGTATAGTATATTTGTTGTTGTGGTAGCTAGGGCGTTGTGTGTAATTACCCATAGTTTATATTACTTATATACCTAGTATAGAGGTAGTGCCCGTCTCCTGGATAGCCATAGTTTAACCACCCCACCACCTCGCTTTCGCTGGTCAACCTTTCTGGTTCTGTCAGATAGTCATTAAACGTAACATGCGGAGCCACATCACCAAATAAATGCTCGAGTTGCGACGAAAAACTCTGTGATGAGTTATTTTTAATATAATGCGTTCCATATTTGAAAAATACTTCCCAGTCTGTATTTTTAACTGCGTCACTAGGGTGGTAGTACTCAACAATATTAGATATTTTTGAAAAAGTCTCTATACTATCGAGCGGATAGTCATCAAGGTTATCGTTACTTGTACTAACGACTGCCGTATTGATAAGAAGCGTTGAAAGTATAGCCTTTACTTTCTTGTTCATAAAATTTCCTTTTTACTTATAATCTAATTTTAAAATAACCTCCATTTTTTCAATCAGTCAATTACCCCCTTTAATTATATATACAAATTAATTTAATAAAAATTCACGGTAAATTATTAAAGCCACTTTAATTAACCGCAAATTCAACTCGAGGCCATAATGAGCTAGCTCATTATCAAAACGTATGACTTCATAAACTATAGCTGGATAACTTCTTAGTATCTGGCGCATTCTTGACCAAACTATGGAAACAAAGATTGACACAACATCAGTGATGCCGATACATTGCATATTGTATTCAATATTGCGAAATCATATCAATTGGTGATGCTTATTGAGTACTGACAAAACATAGGAATAACTTAAGGATAAATAATAATGAAACTAAAACTAAGTAGTAAGAAGCTCAAATCATTGTCAGACCGACATGTCATAGGTGATAACAATACGCCCGCAATAGCAGGTGGTGCGAATACTTGGACATGCCACAGCCACATCGGTCCACCGGGAGCGCCCCAGCATACTTGCAACCCAAGCTATCTGGGTCGATGGTGCTAATTGGGCTACTGATATCCTATCTATCAACACTCGAAACAAAGCTCAGATCAATGACAGTTAATCAAGTTGTAAGGGGTTGATATTGAGTTAACAGGGTCCCCTGTCACTAGAATTATCAGACGCATAACATCTTGGGTGGGTACCCTTCTTGCCAAACCGCTAGATCAATTACTTTTACACCTAAAGGTGCTGAGTTTACGATGATGAAGTATCACTGTTTAACTCACTAAGATAAAAGCGGCAAGTACAGCATATACCGCTTTCAGTCGAAAACTAAGTGTTAAAAACTTAACGTAAACGTGGATATACTTCCGGAATCACAACTTCATTTAGCTCTATCATTTGATAGTAAGCCGCAATTTCTTCTTCAGTTAAGTCACCTAACTGTATTTCGACAAACATTTCATAACCAGCTGATTTTTGTGTACTTGGTACTGCACCCAACTGATAAATGTAATCTAAATAGTGGATAGGATCTACGTCAGAACCCAACAATGCATCTTCTAAAATGATTGGTGTTATACCCGCCTCAATTAGCTTATAGACAGCGTCATACAAACCAAACTGAGAAACCACACCTGATATAACAGCTTGCGTCTTTCCAGCTGCTTTTATATTTGCCACCACAGGATCGATGTTTTTATAACTAATCATATTGGGACTTTTACGATATTTGGATGTGTAAGCCTTCCCTTTTTTATTCACATGAAAGCTCGGTATATAGTCAAATAAAAACTCCTGCTCTGATCCTAAATATGTAAACCTAGGCTCTGTTGCAGGTTTGTTATCATGTTCTGCCTTAGCTAGGCTCGCATCATCCATATTAAAATTGATCTTCGCCATTTTATGACGGTCGCCCTGGTAAAGCTCATCACGTTTACCCACCGCATAACGCGGACTGTAGACTAGCCTGTCTTTGGACTCCATCGATTCAATAATTTCACTGGCCTTTGCCAACTTTACACCTGCTTGCTGTAAACGTTTAAAAGTAGGCCGCTCGTAGATTTCAGTCGAAAATGTCGCATCACTTGCCAAATAAACATCAAAGCCCATTTTCTTGAGACCCAAAACTGTTTGCATAACGCACACATCAGTTTCTGCACCCGCGACGACCACTCGAGAGACCCCTGCATCAGCCCAAGCAGTCATCGCAGCATGAATATCAGCTTCTAGTGTTGAGTTAAACGTTTGTTTGAAAAAGCTTTGGGTATTTTCATCGAGCGCTTGGGCTATACGCGTGATATAAGGCGTATAATCAAGACCTTGATCAGAGCTAAACGCTTCGTAAGTAATGGTCGTTGGCATATTTAAATCATTGGCTTTTTGCGCCAATTGCGCAATACGATCAATGCTGGCATGCAATTGAGGATCTACATTTTGCGCTGGTATTTGATACTCTGGATAGAACACCTTAACCCAGAAGTCATCACTATCCATCACATACCCTTGCTGCGCATCAATAATGAGTAAGCCCGTATTTTGGGCACTTAAATGAACTTGCTCACTCTTTTTTGTTTCTGATGCAAATTGTAGCCTGTCATCAATGTTACAAGCCGACAGTCCAAACGCCAACGAAATCACCAGTAGAGACTTTTTCATAAATCACCTTTTAATTATCCTTGTTTCACAGTAAACGCACGATTAAAATTTGAACAACCATCGATATTTGAACGTTTTGTTAACAAAGTCAATTGAGGATATATCAAGTGCGTAATTTGCTTTTTGGGCTGGCTGTATGCGCTATTTTTGGTTTAATCTGGCGTTGTGGTGCAATGTAGAACAAGAAAAAGGAGTTCAGCACAAATGATACGTAACTTTTACAATTGTGATAAAGAAACAGACAAAAATAGCCATGGTGGTGTGGGTTCAATTGATATCTATCGAGCTTTTCGGCGCAAAGACTTTACCGGAGCATGGGATTTTGCCCTTCGTGTTGTTATGCCACCAGGAAGCTCTATGGGGGAGCATACTCACGGAGATGATGAAGAAATGTACATCATTTTGAAAGGCGAAGGCACCATGACCATCGAAGGTGAAGCGAGAAAAGTCACTTCAGGGGATATGATTGTAAACAAACCTTTTGGTACACATGGTTTAGTAAATACTTCAAATAGTGAAATTGAGTTACTTATCATTCAGTCAAGTCTAAAGTAATTAGCTTTCAGCGGCCTTGTTAATAAAATAGGCCATTACTACGGTTCTTGGCATTTTACTGATATTCGGGCATGCCAGGCTGGGCATCAATTTAATGGCTTCAGCTTTAACCTTTACTTCAGTGCTGATTGGTAACGGTGTGGATTTTTAATGCCTCCCCACAAACTGTTTAAAACGATATATGCTTGTTTCAGGCGTGGTACTTTTACTTTCTTCCCAGCTGAATTGTTACTCCCTCATAAACTAGTATATAAGTATGGCACCCACCTTATTTTTTACGCATCTAGATATGCAGTGGTAGTACTTAGTATCCACCAAGCTAACTTGTCTACTTCGTGCTGTTGCCATGAATTGAGCGCCTAACTTATAACCGTTATTTAAAGGTAAGCGACACTCAGTTTTTGCCAAATTTAATATGGGTGATGAGATGAACACTCCCAAATCGGCGTCAATGTGCCAAACGGAAGGTGTTAATAACAACAGTTAACAGGAGCATCTATCATGAGTAACGTTAGTATATTGAGCATCGATTTGGCAAAAAATGTATTTCAATTTCTTGGTATCGATCATTCTGATAAACCATGCTTATCAATACAGAGGAACAAAATGCTTAGAATAATTCGGTTTGGTTGTTGGGGATCTCGGAGAAAATAAGGGTAAAATAACCCGTGTGGGTGTTTTGAGCACTCAACAACCTCCCAACTTATAGTTGCTAGAAGTAGGTGAAAAAAGGCCTAGCCTGCCTACATAAAACCCGACAAGGCTACAGTATTAAAACCAATTGGGTGTTTTCAATTTAGCGTATGTAGGCTCGCAGCTCATGAGGAGCTCTGAAGAACAGTTAAGCCCGGATGTATGTTAGAGCAACGCTTAATTGCACGTGGCTAATCATCGAAGTACAGCTGGTGGGTATTAAAAAACAACGAGGCTGCAAAAATTGCCCCGATAGATTTACTCTGCTTGACATACACGGAGTGTCCATATATGTCTTCTTAAATTGTATTAATGATTTGTGGGTAAAGAAAAAGCCTCGAAGGGCTTTGGTTAACTTAGTGACTTATTTAAGCTCTTCGTTCTCAAAACTAGCTGCACCACAAACTACTTTTAATGATACTTCTCCACCATCTATAGAAATTACAAAAAGTTTACTATTGATAAGTTCATCACCAGAAAAAGCATAGCCAGATTTTTTTAAATAATCTGAAATCTCGCTTACTTCAATTATCTTGTAGCTTACCTCACCAGCATAAGCAGCTAATGAGTCATCGTCTTCAAAACAATTTTGATGGTCAAAGGAATAGACAGATGAGCAATCTAGTTCACCAAGACTATCTCCTTCATTCATATCAATGAAAGATAGACGTAGTGACTTGCCATCTTTTCCAAATGTAATTTCATCTAAATTAACGTCACTTAATAAATTCATATTAGTTATTTCCTTTAAATAGCCCTACAAGAGGCTCGACGAAATGGCCAGTGCTGTGAGATTGGTCTGGTAATTAATTTCCATTATAGTCTTGTCTCAGAGGGAGAATTAAATTTTATCGCTTGCATGTTGAATTCGGGAGCTCTTACTAAGGCGTATACACTATGGTATATAAGGTTTTTCAATTGATGTTGTTGTTCTTTTCTTCGCTTTCTTTTGCAGATAGTGGAATTACGTTGAGATGTGGGGATGTTCACCCTTTAAAAATGGAACTTGATGGCTTTTCTTATCGACAGGAATGTAATCTATCTTCAGAAAGTTATAAATACTACTATTCACACCCTGTGAAAGATGAGAATGGGAATTGTGTTTTAAAAAGAAGGATTGAATCTGAGAGGGAGCCTAGAAAGGCTGATTTTTTCTTTAAAAAGGGACGTTGTGATTTAGATTTTAAAGAATACACATATATTGATGGGCTTGATAGAGGTGAAAAAAGCTATTTATTTAAGAGGTTGAACATAATGTTTGTGGGGATGTTGAAAGGTGAAAAATGGATGTATGGAAATTTAGGCTACTTGTACAATGAGTGGACATATTATTTTAGCAACTTTCAGAAAGCTAAATCGATGTGTCAGGAAACGAGTTGCTTTCATTTTGACACTATCAGCTATGTTTATAACTATTGGTTGGTTAAAGTCTCAACTAATTACGGTGTCTGTGTCTTGAAAGTGGTTGATAACGATGGAAAGTTATCTTTAATTGATGCACCAGATTGCAAGCCTGAAAGAAATTAGCTGGGACAGGCATACTTTTTTATCTGAATTGTTTCTAGTTTTTAAGCCTCTGCAATTAGCTGGTTTTTTTTATGTTTGGTCGCGTTTCGCCAGACTTCAAAAGTACCTGTCTGTAACTATCCCAGCTTTAGTACAGCTCATTAGTACAATTATGCCGCCTCAAGATAGCCCATTGGAGTTTGGTCTCCTAATGCATCATGAGGCCATTCATAATTATCATTATTTAAGAAGACACCTATCTTAAATTTGTGGCTTGTTTCTGCTTTGAAACATGTCGAGGTGGAATTGTGGTATAAATTAAGATGGAAGTCATTTTTAATTGATGCTTTGAGAGTTGGAACTCCTCTTTCTCAGGCTGGCTCCCTGAACAATGCCGAAAAAATGTGGTTCTGAAATGATACATATCAGGTTTATTATGTTGTTTCAAATGATTAGGGACGGTTAAATGGTTTTAGATATGATTGTATTCTTTTATTTTTTATTTGGCTATTTATCAAGTGGATATAGAGAGCTTGTTTTTTATTAAAAAAATATTTTTAAATAATTAAGGTTATTGGGTTTTTGTTGGCAATTGGACTTTCTGGGTTATATTTATTTTATGGTCAATTTGTAAAGTTTCTATTGGTTTTTTATTATCTATCTACTTGCAGGGTAAATTTAAGAACTTTAAACAAGAACGATAATTGATTTTGAATTAAGGTTTAATTATGATTGGGATTAATTTATGCGAGTTATTTATTGTTTTGATAGCAGTGATTTTAACTAGTGCACAATTTTTCATAAAAATCTTATGGAAAAGAAAACGTTATAATCACCTATATTTCATACAGTTTTTTGCGTTGTTTTCGAGCTTTTCTATTGCCGAGCATTTTTTCGAAAAACCTGGATTCCAGTTTTTTATAGGAACGGTGGGATTCTTTCTTTTTTTTGTTAATTTGTGGTTGATGGTTGTGCGAAGTAAAAATTAAGGAAAGCAAAAAGCACAAAAAATTTAGAAAGCACACATTCCAATTTGGGCCTCGTTTAAGAAGCCGTCTATGCTTTAATGACTGTCAAAGTACGGATGGTTTCTTTATGACAATTCTACATCACAGGCGGTTGTTAAATTACATACTTTAAAGCCGAATTTGTCCCAAACTTATTTTTATAGTAAATATGATGATTATTTTTAGTAATGCTTTTTTCAATTTCACTTATTTGGTTTTTAATTTTTTATCCTGTGCTTATGTTTAAAGGAGGAGTCCTGATTTTTCGTTATTTTTTCTCATTGTAGTCGTTTTAAATAGAAGCCGTTTCTTTATAGTCACTTTTTCTTACATATTGGTTACAATTATAAATTATTGGCTGTCAGAGGTTGATAGTCGTGAAAGCTTACTAGCAGCTAGGAGCCAACAGAAGTATGTTCAGGCTAGAGAGCTTCAGAAAAAAATTAAAGCTAGTGATGAGAATTATGAGAAGTTAAAAGTATTTATTGATAGGGATATGGACTCTCTAAAAAGCTATGAATTTCTTATCGCTAGTAATAACATGAGTTGTAACCATAAGATATCCATAAAGGATGTTTTATATCAATTATTTGAATCTGAGTGGCAAAGCTTAGCAGGTGGGAAAATACTAAAAGAAATCTATATGATTTTAATCTATAAGAGTGGAGGTTGCCTTGACTAGAGATGATTATAGAAAGAATTAAATTGAGCTCGGGCTAAATACAAATTGCCGTGAACTTCTCAATCAAGCAAGTCAATTTTGACCGATAGAGTTATTTTTTCTTTTTTCAAATCAAAAAATTTAAAATATAGGCGACTCTTACTTAGTTTTGAGCCGAAACAGACAGGCAGCCTCAAAATTTGGTATAAATTGGTGTAATTGTAAGAATTCTTAGGTCAAAGGAAAACAACTTAGACGCATATTAAGTTATTTAGTTGGCCATTTTAAAGAGTGAGGGAGCATGTACTTTATAGCAATCTTGAATTTAATCTTTGTTATATTATTTTTCGAAGAGGTTTTCTACTTCGTTTTTACAAGTTTCATGTTGGCTAACATACTATATTACTTAAGGGTAAAAAGCTTTTCTATTAAGGTTCTTTTGAGTGATGTCAGGGAAACATGGATTATCAGCCTTTTTTGCTTTCTGGTTTTAGTTTTTCCTACTTTTGGAGCTGTTTTCAGTGGTGCTGTATTAGAGTTTTTGCTTGTCGTCTCGGGAGTGTATTTTTTGTTCAGAGAAATAATGTTACTAGGATCGCACTTTTATAAAAGGTGAATTGCTTATTTAATATAAATTAAGATGGGTGTCATGTTTCATTATGTGTCGAAGATTGATTATGCTTATCTGGCAGGACGGCAGGGGGCATCTTAGCTACTTCTTTAGCTGCAAAACACCCATAGCACCATCGCTTGGTGTCCTTGCAGATACTGGTGATGCAAATCATAACATTGAGACTTTGGCTAAGAGTTACAACATTTATGTTGGGAATTACGGCTCAAGTCAAAGAGTTCTGCCTCAATTGTCTCAACCAGTCAGAAGCGAGGTTCGCATTGAGTTGCAGAATATCGCAGATAGGTTTTTGTACGCTGGGGGTAATAATTAGTGAAATGTAATAAGTGCAAACAAGGTGGAGTTGGCTTCATTGATGTGCTGGCTAACTCTGTCAGTGGAAAAGTTCGTTGTTACAAATGCGGAGCAATGTTTTCACTACCTGCAGTGAAGAGAGTAATATACTTGATTATAGAGGGAGTAGTAATCTTCATTGCGGCAGTTTTTAGTTTGGCACAGTTATCAGCTATTTATTTAGTGGTTGCTCTATTTTTTTCTTTGGTTTTCAGAGGCGTTGGTTTGAAACGATGCTGGCAAGAGGTGAAAACTGCCAAAAAGATGAAGAAAATAAGGTAAGAAAATGAGCATATTTAAGCAGACATATATGGGCACCCCGTGTATGTCACTTTTAATTTTGCTAAGACTAAATAAAATACAACGAGGCAGTAAAACTGCCCCGTTGGAGGTACTTAATCTGACATTACAGAGGTCTTTATAAAAGTCATATTTAGTGCTGTATCTACCAAACTGGCTTATTCTTTTAAAGGTATAGACTAAAAAGTCTACTTAACTTTTTCGTTAAAGAATAAATGACTTTTCATCAATGAAATAGTTCGTTCGGTGCTATATACATCCAAAATGACTCACTTAAGCTAAAAATCACTAACGCATATGAGAAAAACGCGATAATAACAGCTCCCGATAAATACATAGTAATTTTCGTTGCGCTATTTGAGTATATAAATTCACTAGTCTTCAACGTTAACGTTACAATTGGGAGAATGCCAATCAATAACGCTACGCCTGTAAAATAATGAAAATTATCAGGCATGTAAAAATAATCTGCCATCACTATAAACAAAGAACATTTAAGTAATAATAAATCAAAAACTATTTCGTAGTTCGTACTTTCACTACTTGATATGAAATTAGTTTCTGATCTTTCACTTAACATTACAATCATACAAGCCGTAAAGTTCACGTAAAACAACGCAGAAACAGAAGTAATACTACCTGAGTCCCAAAATAAATACTCTACAACTAAGAGAAGTAACACAGTACCAAGTGCAGTAGCTATTGCCTTTGAATTATAATAACTACCTGAGCTTAAAGTCATTAATCAACTCCTGCTTTAAATAAGCTTAAATTTTTATCTTCCCAGTCTTAGGATTTATTTTAATCTTAGGTTTGCCACCTAAAGCCCCTCTAGTCTTCATCCTAAATTCATATAGTAACACCTTAGACGCAGGCATAATATAACCCGCAGCAGGACTAAAATAGAAAGATGGAGGTGTGTTAATTGAAGGTACAGTTCCATTAAATACTCCAAGTGATTCCCCTAGCATTTGCAATGCAACATCTCTTTGAGTAACCGTCGCTGCTGACCAAGCCATATGTCCACGGACTAAAGCTCTAATTGCCAACCCAGAACCTCCGAAACCAATTGCACTGTAAGTAAATGCCCTTGTAACATCAGACTGCATACTTTGATAATTCATTCTCATCTGTAGCATAGATAAGTCAGCATCAGCTAGATCTCTACCAATTTCTCGTTGCTTCGCCTCATCCTGACAAGATTTACCGCAGATAATAGATGCTGAGGTATTATTATTTTCATCTACCGAAATGTTACCCCAACGAGCCTTAACTCCTTCTTCCATTGAACTCATATTAACACCTAAATCTTTAGCACCTTCCATTAAGGAGCTTTTTGATTTTGTATATATGTCATTCTGGATCGCGCTAGAACCTGCTTGCTTCGCTTGTGCTTGTTGTCCTCCGATTGATGTAATACCGCCACCAGCTGGAATCGATTTTATAGTAGTAACATTGGCAAAGCTTTGGTCTGTACCATTATTGAAGTTAACTTTTATAGAACCATCCTTATATACTTCAATATTTTTAACGTCCCCTACATCATAGTTCATTACGTTTGAACAACCCGGCGTAGGCTCTGACTTTTGCCGTGTACCTTTAGACTGACACGCCGATGAATACCCTGTTGGGTCAGTACCACCGAGTGGGTTATTCATTATATATGAATAAGGGTTAACAGACTGCGAGTTTCCAGGAGACTGAATTATAGGGTCGACACTCATAAATCTACCTAGATTATAATCGTATATCCGGCCATTCATATGAATGAGGTGTAGCTCGTCTAAATGCTCATGATCAGTAAATCCACGATTGGTTTTCGCTGATTTAATATCATCTAACTTTGCAGTAAATTTTAAAGCCCCCGATGCTGCACGCGGTTTACCAAACGGGTCGAAGTTACGTTCAGTGATTACATAACCATTGGCATTTGTAATAAGCCTTGCACTGCCTAAACGGTCTTTATGTAAGTAACGGATATAAGGGCTCGAACCGGACTTAGTTGAAATAACGGCAACATCACCTATATAGGCGCGAGTTGTGGTTTTACCACCTTCAACGTCAATTTCATAATGTTTGCCCGCATAATAGGTGGCTTTACCCGATTGAGTTTGTTTAAAACGCATATGGTCGGGACCATAAACAAAGTCTGCCGTGATCCCGTTTTTAGTAATACGCGTTGGTTTATCCATGGCATTGTAAGAAGCTGCACTTAAGCCATCCCCTTTAACCATATTACCACGGCCATCATAGCTAAAGCCGACCCAACGTCCGTTTTTGTGAACTTTCTTGACCGCATTTGCACCACCGCCACTGTGCCCTGATAGGTGCGTGGTGTAGTTGTAGGTAGATGCGTAATCCGACTTGTTCGTAATATTACCTACAGCATCGTAACCATAGCTGATGGTAGTGTATCCTTGAATTTGATTTGAAGTTAGACGATGTAAATGATCGTACTGGTATGTTTCATCATATTCATGTCGATCAGCAATGCTACCGGATGCTACTGACATACTTTTTAGGTTACCAAACCCGTCGTATGCGGTGTACTGAATAGTCAGCAGGTTAGTATTATTTTTATGGGTGTAGTGCTCCACCATTTGACCGGTTTGACGACTATAGTACGTATTAGTTTTCAAACCATTACCCAATGTTTGAGATTGGATCGCACCAAATACATCGCGTGCTGTCACTTGTTGGAAACGATAGCCACTGGCCTGATTTTTAATTTCAGTCTGATACCCTTTATCGTCGTAAATATATTCCAAAGTCAGGTTATTTGGATAACGCATGCCCTTAATTCGACCATAATTAGCATCATAGAATGTTTTTGTTGTGAAACTATGGTTATCACCACTCACAGTATGCGATATCGGACGACCGAAGTTGTCATAGACGTAGGAATGTGCAACACCATTGCCAGCAGAATTAGACAACTGGCCGTATGAGTGCGTATCAAACGTATAGTTATAGGAGCTCTCACCGGTAGCGCTTCTTTTAACGACACGGCCTAAAATGTCTACGTTGTAGTGAACAGACTTAGAGTTACCACGGGTTTCTCGCTGCACCTCACTAAATCCATTATATACAAAGTTTGTACTACCTTGGTTTGGATCTAACACTCGAAGCTTATTACCAAAAGCATCGTATTTGGCTAAAATATTGAAACCGTTAGCATCTCGAATCACAATTGGTAGCCCTTGACCATTATAGGCATAGCGTGTGCGCCCACCCAGTGCGTCCACAGTTTCAACCAATTGGTTTTGACCGTTATAGCTGCGGCTCATTTCGCCTAGGATAATGTTATAACACGATTCAGACACATTAATATCGGTCTTAAAACCACTATAAGTGTATTCAGCGGTCATAGTACCGCTTGAAAACGGACCACATTGCTGATCGGTCACTTTACGGTCAACACGGCCCAATACGTCATAATTCCCGTAGCGCACACCGTACTTAGTTTGCCCCCATTTATACGGCTGAGATTCAAAAAGCGGATATCCTTTTGTATTAAAGGTAGCGTCCGTAAAAATCCAATCACCATCTTGGCCCATTACCATAGTACGAATGGTACGGCCCAGCTTATCAATAAAAGCCAGCTGCTCAGGCGCGCCGGCGGCAACAGTTTTGACTTGTTTCACGGCATCTCTAGGCGCAAAATTTCCCGCCCTTTGCACCGCAGTGTAGACTGTCGGCGAGCCCTCAACTTTTTGACTATAAGGGCGCAGATAATTATCATACGTGAACTCAGTGGTTAGGTAATCAGCTGAATTTACTTGTTTATGAACTGCTTTTGGAAGGCCCGTTTTAGGGTCCGTGATAGTGCGTGTCAAGTGCCCTTTCGCATTGGTTACATCAAAAACATAGTAACCGGTTTCATGGGCTGAGGTGCCATTGAGCGTATAAGATATGTTTTCCGTTCGGCTTTGATCGGACCATTTCGCATCATTATACACACGTGCCGTCTTAGTGATTTTAGTCGGTAGGCCATAGTTGTTAAACTGAAAGTCAGTCTGGTGTCCAGCACCTACAGAGCCACTGACGACGACTCGCCCTGCTTTTCGAGCGCTATTATAGTTACTGTAGCTGGTAGTAATTGTGGTTCTACTATCTAAAGGCTTTTCGCTACCACCATATTGCCTGTATGGATCATTGGCGCTTCGCCCTGACACAGCTTCTTTAGTAACAGTACTGCTTTTTAATATATTTAGCCACCAATCAGAGGTATTGGCCTCAAACCTGTTTTCAGTGGTAGTTTTGACCAACCCGGTGCTATCTTCTAGACTCTGCTCTGATTTGACTATATTTCCATTCCTGTCGATAGAAAGCACCTTTGTACGCTTTTCAACAAGTATGTTCTTGGTATCTAAATCCCGTGTTACTTGATAATTTGAATTAGCGTAAATACTATAAACATTTGAGATGCTATGGTTTGCATTGTCCATCCAGGACGTTTCTGTCTGGCTAATTGCGCGGTCTTCAATTGGGTTTAGAGGACTACCATTTTTAGGGTACTCAGATAATGCAAAGGTTGCTTTTCTCTTTAACTTACCAGAGTATGGAAAGTGTTGACGGAAATCAGACTGCGTGATTAAGCCCTTGGTAATATCCGCTTCAATTATCGACCTGAAGCCCGTAAACCCCCTACCTTGATTATTAAATAATGCACCGCGATAAGCATATCTGCGAACGAAATCACCACGAATACCATTGTCTTGTTTAAACTCATTAACAACATACATGCTAGAGGTAAAGTTCTGGTAGCCTTTGGTAATATTCCTGTCGCTCTGATATAGCTTTGAGAGACCGTTGATACCAGTGCTTGTAGACGATGAAAGTGGGCGATATTGCCATTCACTTTTTAATCCTTCCCCGTTTGTTACTGAGTTCAGCAAGTCTAGTGGACGATAGCGGCTACCATTAGTGCCAGAGCCCGTGCCATAGTTACGGCTAACGTTGACTTTGCCTTGCGCATAACCGATCGGTGTTGAATCTAAGAAGCGACAATTAGAGCCACTGGGGCCGCGTTCACAGCCATAATTGAACACCAGATCAGGTAGGCCATCACCTTGCGCATCAACCATTGCAGACTGATATACAGAACCGATAAAGTCTGTACTTGACTTAACAAAGCGACCATTTTGTAATTCTAATTTTGAGAATGAATAGATACTGCGGTCATAACTACCAGCAACTGACTTTATTCGCCCTTCACCACTTGGAACAGTCTCCGTGTAAATTTCTTCGCCACATAGCTCAGTAACATTTTTACCTCGGTATTCATAATGACTGACGTTATGACAACCTCTCACCTTGATGCCGCCCGGTATCAACAGTTCTTCTTTACCATCGGCATCGATATCCGCCACTTTGATGGCATCGCCGTATTTAGGTATTTTGGCGCTTTTGATGCTTTCTCTATCACCACCGAAACCAAACCGCTCTTCGAATATAAAGGTTCGGCTATATACACTTGTGCCTGTATAAACTGGTGCAGTAAAAGATCCACTTCCTGTACTGTATCTTACAAAGAGTTTGCTGCCATTGGTTCTTGGTTTGTACCAACCAAACCAGTCTTTTAGCCCGTCACCATTTAAATCTGCGAAACGATAGAATCGACCCCAAGCATTTTCGTACCTATATATGTAATCACTTTCATCGTCCCAATTAATGGTTTTAGAATATGAGGTCAGTACTTTTCCGTCTGTATTCATTAGTTGGATTGATGCCAATCTGCCCTGTCCTTGATCATTGACACCGTGGGACACACGATAGAAGTCAGGAATGCCATTACCATCAAAGTCCCCACCCAGTGCATATGATTCTGAAGGTGTAGTCGTATTAGCACGTTTATTCACTGAAAACAGCTTCTTTTTATATGACGATGAATACGGCGAAGAGAAATTACCAGTGTGGTAATAGAAATTTATCGAGTCAGCACTATATGAGGTTGTTTTTTCGTAGATCACAAGATCAGGTAAACTATCACCATTCATATCGCCTACATGCAAAAACGAAGACAGTTGAGGTATTTCAACATAGGTATTGATCTTAGTAGAAGTACCATTTGTATTACTGCGATGGATAACCAGTTTTTTCATAGAGCCTGATGAGCCAGGATCAAAACCAATGTCGTCTGTAAGTCCGTCTAAGTTGTAATCAGTCGTTTGAGAATTACAGTTTACCTTTTCACCGCTGGTACCTGAAAATTCACAATCCGTCAAAGGGTGGGTATTACTTGTAGTATTACCTTCAGCGTCAATATAAAAACCTGGCCAATCTCTTGCCCCGTCGCCGTTTCGATCGCCATTTGGTAATACCGACGCAATGCTCTTTCCAGCATTAATATTGACAAACGTACCTCTTACCTTAGTTGCTTGGTCTGCCCAATCAAATGTTGTTTTTGGTAAACAATAGCCACCCGTTGTGCCGTAACACAGCTCTACAGAAGCAAGAAGGTCTAAACCTGAGGCCTTACTAGTATTGTACGCTAGTGTATATTCACGAGTTTGGAGGGTGCCATGTTTTGTCGTAATACGCTTAAGTCGTTGCGTGTTTTCATAGGACATACCATGGTGATACTTCGTAGTTGGGTCAGAGGCTTGCTCATATTCAAAATGAATGTTGTGGATCCCCTCACTAGAGCTACTGTTACCCGTGTAGTTAATTTTGTCTAAGAGTTTCTCATTGTTACCATATTCAACATAATCATAATGAATATAGTTGTTATTGGTAGCATCACGTGTATAGTCAATTAACCAAGCGTAGGGCCCTTTATTTTGACTACGGATATCTCGGCTATTGCTAGAAGCGCCAAAAGCACTCACATGGCCATTTTTATATTTTACACTGAAAAAACTGTAGCTAGAGTTTAGAGCACCACTTTGTGTAATTAGCGCAAAGCTGTCCATTTCAGTTCTATACTGAGCGCCACTTTGACCATATTGACCACTGACGAGTACCAGTTTTTGGCCGTTTAAACACAACCTGTCACTGTTACTATACTGTGGGTTTCGGCTATAGCCTTCTTGTGCATAGGTAGCGGCGCAGCGCGTAATAGAAGAACCAGCTGACAGCGACCAACCTTTACCTGCTAATCCGCCACCAGAGCGTGAAGAGTAATTCAGGGATACTTTTGGCTGCATACCAGCTCGTCCAGCCGTTAACTCAATTGGTATGGAGTAAGTTGCGCCGCCACCGCTCACAGCTGCACTGCCTTTAATTGTGCCAGTATTATCTACATGTGGTGCGCTAGGGCTAATGTATGAAGCATTGTTTGGTACAGATGTGGTTAGATCTGCATAATGAGTGTCAAATATGTTTTGAATTACACTGCCAGACGCCACGAGAGAACAACTACCGCTATAACACGCCGCTACTCTAACTTGCGCAAAGTCGTTAAACCTGTCGTCAAGCCTTATCGAATTGTCATTTGTGTATTGCAGATTTTCCCATTGGCCATTTTCATTTAATACTTGAATCGCGTATTTTTCAGCGCCCAGAATCGTAGACCAAGTGAGTAAACGGCCTTGATCATCTTGGATAATTTTTGCGCTGTATTCATTGGCATCAATTGGTCTTGGGATAACAATGAATTGTTCACCTACGCTAATAGGAATAAATAAGCTGCCAGATTTAGCATATGCTTTTGAAACAATCGCTGTCATTTGCATAAAGCAAAGAATAGCTATTGTGCAGAGTAACTTGGGTTTTTGTAGTACGCTAATCAATGCGTAAGACTCCTTTTAAATATGCGCAGAAACATTGCAGGTATAACTAGTACTTACTTAGTCATAATCAAAAATATGCGATAGTTACTACTATAAAAATGGTTATTGAGGAAATAGCCAACACTTTAATTAAAATTTCGCAATATACATAAAATTACATTAATCGACAAGATCTAGAACTTGTCATTAACAATTTTGTGCTTGATTGTGAGTCGATAATTACATGGCGCTCAAAAAGTTAACCTGAGGAAGCGAATAAATCTATTTGCTAACAGAGGCTTACGAAAAAGTTGAGTTTCTAACTCAAGAATTAGAGTGAAATAAACAAAAGAATAAATATGACATACATGGGCACTTCATTTGTGCCACAAACAATTAGGCATGGTAGTGTCAAAAGTTGGTATAAGTGGGTGTCATCGCAAACAAAAACGCACGCCTTACACATCGTGATATACAGTGATAGTACTTAGTATCCACCAAGCTAACTTGCCGACTTCGTGCTGTTGCCATGAATTGTGCGCCTAACTTTTCACCGTTATTTAAAGATAGGCGACACTCAGTTTTTTTGCCAAATTTAAGATGGGTGTCTGCTTATCTCTCTTATCTGCTTAAATTTGATATTCTTAAGTTTTTCTTAAGTTTACTGACCTACCCGTTTTGGTTAAATTTGATTGACCAAAAAATCGGTGAAACGCGACCAGAAACAGAAAAGCCCCAGCAAGTGCTGGGGCTTTAGATTGGCTGCTTTTATTTTTTCAAATTAAAATGGGTGTCGCCTATATTTTTAGCTAATTTAACATCTTTTACCGTTCTTGTTTAAATTTTTTAAATTTTTTCTGCAAGTAAATAGACACTGGTAAAATCAATAAAAACTTTATCAATTGACCAGACAACAAATATAATCCAGAGCAGCCAACTGCCAATAAAACCCCTGCGATCTGAATGCCTTCAAAATATCTATTAATAAAATTCACGCTCTCTATATCTACTTTCCAAATAGCCAAACAAAAAAGTAAATAAAAGAACACAATTATATCAAAAACCATTTAATCGCCCTTAATCATTAGAAACACCTTTATAAACCTGATATGCATCATTTCCGATCCACATTTTCTCGGCATTGTTCAATGAGCCTGCCGGTGAAAGAGGAGTTCCAACTTTCAAAGTATTGACACCACTCGCCCCTGCCATACCAGCATCAATAACTATAAATGTCTTTCTCCCAAACTCAGGATTGGTACTAAAGCCTCCATACGCATGAGCCATTGGATTTTTTCCACTCATAGCTTCGTATAAATTTGATGCTCCATGCATAAATAAAAGCCCACCTCCAGCCGCACAACCAACTCCTGCAGTGGATCCGCAGATCGTAGTCGCGGCGGACATTTCTGCTACACCAGCAGCTGCTTGAGATAACTTATGAAGGTTTTTTGTATCTTAAATTAAATGAATAAATTAAATGTGACACCCATATCAATTTATACCACAACTACACCTCAACATGTTTCAAAGCAGAAACAAACAACTAAAAATTGCTCAATTCGCTTTGAGCCTTTGATAAATTACTTAACTTTATAACTTTGTCGGGATTTCAGACATGACTAACCACGTCACTTTTGAAAGCTACGTTGAAATTGGGGTGTTAATGTATATTAGAGACTAAGCGAGTAACTCACTACACTGAGTGAGGCTGCCTCGTCGTTTTAGCTTTAAGTGCTCGCAATACTTTTGTTTAGCATCGGGCCTACCCACAGAGCCTTTAAACACTTTGGTAAACTGAGTGGTGAGCTTTAGCCAATTATCAGGCTGGATATTGAGTCTCGCTAAGATGGGCTGAGCGTCTGTGATAAATCCCCGTTTATCTTCACGTATGCACCGGCCAGTCAAATCAACAAGCTCTACATAATATTTGAATTCAAATGGCAGCCCTTTTGGCATATGTTTTCTTGGGTTACCTGCAAAGCGCATAAGTGGCTTAGGTTGTTTACCCGCTTTTGCTGTTTCAATACGTTTTTTAATGCTCGTATAGTCTGACTCTTCTGGTGTCTCTGCCATTTTGGCTCTTACTGGATTCAAATCCACATACGCTAAACACGCTGCCAACGCGGCTTCATCTAACAAAGCCTGTGATTTAAAACGCCCTTCCCAGAATCGCCCTGTACAACCATCTTCTCTATTGGCTTTGCGCGCGATATCTTCATTTAGCGTCCGCATAAACCAGCTTATATCA
>NZ_AUXV01000003.1 GCF_001625575.1 Pseudoalteromonas luteoviolacea S2607 | reverse complement strand
GTGCAGGCGATTCGTTCGGTGGCCGACCAGATGACTTTGAGCCATTCCCAACAGGCGAATTAAATCAACATGGTTACACGCATCATGGTGTTCTGTATGTTGAGAGAGATACATATCACACAGGTGATTACTACGAGTATATGCGGATATGTGTGAAAGCAAATGATCGTATGATACTGGGAGCGCAATCACAGTATGACGAAAATGCACGTTATGATAAGTACGTTTTACAAGGTACCTATCACCCTACGAGTCAATATGATTCCGATTATGGGACACTTACCCTGAAACTAAACTCTCAACATTATCAATTTAGAGAGTCTATCAATTTATTCAAATACGCCGGTGGTAAATACGAGTTTGAAGGGTACACCATTTACGATGGTAGCAATCAAGGTACTTTAAGAGCTTATTATAAAGGCAGTGATAACTACATTGCTGAAGGGTGTGAGAATAGCCTAGGCACAAAATACTAACGCTATCACATGATAGAATAATGGTGCGCTTGTAAAAGCGCATCATTAATCATGGTTGTCACGAAATGCCGCTTATCACAGGTGAACTTCCAAAGCTTTGACTTTAGTCGTTAATAAAAATCCTGCTCAAAACGTCTGGAGAGCGAGCCAGTTACTGATATTTCGCAGCGGTAATAAATTCGCCAAATGATTCACACCAGACCACCACTGTTGAGTATTTGTCTATCTCGATAGACTGGGGGACATCAACAATAAAGCCATTGAAGCTTGAAACTGGCGCGACAAACTGCATTGAGCTTTTGTGCTGTTCAAACTCTTGCTCCGTTTCGATGAAGGTAGGAGATAAATAAAGACGATAATCTGGCCCTGGCGCAAGCCTTCCTTCAAAGCCTATACTCTGCTCTCCAATAAATACGTCACCTTCTCCAAAGTGCAAAAAATCAGAGCCTTGCAAGTTTTTTGTAAACGTAGCTGTAAATTTTGCGCCATTCGCGACATCAGAAAGTGCAGTTTGAGTTGGCGCTGGTGGAGCCATCATGATGGGTAAAGAATAGACCCCCATCGCAAATCCAAAACAAAAAACCAACACTGTAAACATTAATTTAAACAAAAAGCGCATGAAATACGGATCTCTAATCTGAAGTTATTTTCCTAACCTTAGCGTGGCAGATAGTTGTGTCAACTCAAGAATGTTTTATTTTTGTTAAACCAGTCTAAGTGGTACATTTATTTTAAAAAACCACGTTGTCGATAGGTAAAAAGTAGTATTGATATTTTTAATTCTCCTTTTTGCAACTCTGCTTTTCCTTGGCTTATACACAAAACACTGTTTTTACTAATTTATTCATTTTTAAGATCTTAACTCTGATGTTTTTATTTTATTCTTTTGAGTTCGTTCCACATTGGTTTTTGATATTTTTATATAAAAAAGTATTGCAACTTAAAAAATAACCAATCACAAAGTTTGTATTTTCTGGTTGGACCTTTTTGTAATGTAAATAAAGGTAAACAAAATAAGTGTTAATTTTGTTAACTTCCATGGGCTGTGTTTTGTTGTGTTTAAATCAACAAGGGTTGGTGTATCAATAGGTTACAATTTCTGGTTTTTATTGTCCTAGGTGATTTTTATGGTTATTTGGTATGTGTTTTTTAATTTTAACCAATCCCTTGTGGTGATGTTTTGGATCGGTACAATCGCTTTCGCTCAGTATTGCATTAGGTACATATGTTGCCAGATGTAATTTTGTGAATATAAAATCAAATAAGTTAGGAAAATAATAATGAGCGTGTCAATCCTACCCAATAGAGCACTTAAACTCAGTGCCATAACTATGGGACTATTCAGTGCATCAGCACTTGCAAATGTTGATTGTAGTAATCTTACCCTGTGGCAATCAGGAAAAATCTATGTTGGTGGCAATCAGGTGCAACAAGATAACGTTGCATACCGAGCTAACTGGTGGAATCGATCCTCACCTCAAGCTCGTTCTGGGCAATGGCAAGAATGGACTAAACTCGGGGAGTGTAAAGGGGCTGAACCCGTAAATCTAGCGCCGTCGATCAAACTGCTTAAACCCATTGCGGATATTACGGTTGTTGAAAAGGAAGAGGTCATTCTTGATTTTTCGGCACAGGACAGCGACGGTGAAGTGAGGCACGTTGCTATCTATCATAATGATCAGCTAGTCAAAGTTTTAAACGAAGCGCCTTACCGTTTTACATGGCAAGCAAAACAAGGTAACCATGAGTTTCATGGTGTAGCACTTGACGACGACGGTGCAACGGCTAAGTCGGTGAGCCGAAAAGTGAGCGTTGAAGCGCTGCCTCCTGTTGACGTTAATACCGCGCCAATTGCGCGATTAGCGGCACAGTTACCCAGTGAATTGGAAGTGGGTAGCCAAATTGTATTTACATTGATAGCCAATGACAAAGAGTCGGACCAGCTTACTCAATCGCTCTCTTTGAATGGTGTAGAGCTTGTCTCAACATCACAAAATGAATACGAATTTGTGTGGACTGCAAAGGCAAAAGGTCAGCAAACATTTACTTTGGTGGCGAAAGATGAACATGGCCTAGAGTCTGAAACAGTCACTCGCACGTTCACAGTTAAGGCGACAGATGACACGCAAACAAGCCATGAAGATTGTCGACCTGCGGGCTTATACCAAACGCCCGGTGTGACACCTGCATACTGTGATATTTATGATAGCGAAGGTCGTGAAAAAATGGGGGCTGATCATCCAAGGCGTGTGATCGGTTATTTCACCAGCTGGCGTCATGGTAAAAATGATCAACCTAGTTACCTTGTTAAAGACATTCCATGGGACAAAATCACCCATATCAATTATGCGTTTGCCCATGTCAACAGCCAAAATGAAATTAGCATTGGCAACCCAAATGCAGAAGGTAACGCTGCGACAAATATGACTTGGCCGGGTGTTGCTGGTGCAGAGATGGACCCAAGCTTGCCATATAAAGGCCACTTCAACTTACTGAATAAATACAAAAAACAGTATCCGCATGTAAAAACCATGATTTCCGTAGGTGGCTGGGCCGAAACTGGTGGCTACTTCGATGAGAACGGTAAACGTGTAAACAGTGGTGGTTTTTATACGATGACCACAAATGCTGATGGCAGCGTAAATCAAGCTGGTATCGATCAGTTCGTTAAAAGCTCCGTTGAGTTTTTAAGAACTTATGGCTTTGATGGTTTGGACGTTGACTATGAATATCCTTCTTCAATGAAAGATTCTGGCCACCCAGAAGACTTTCCTGTGAGTAATGCACGACGAGCAGGCTTGAATAAATCTTACCAAGTCTTAATGAAAGATCTGCGCGAGGCACTTGATAAGGCGGGTGAACAAGATGGTAAGCATTACATGCTGACTATCGCGTCTCCGTCATCAGGTTACCTGCTGCGTGGTATGGAAACCTTTCAAACTGCTCAGTACTTAGATTTTGTGAACATCATGTCGTACGACCTTCACGGTGCATGGAACGATCATGTTGGTCACAACGCGCCGCTCTACGACACGGGCAAAGATACCGAGCTTAAAGTTTGGAATGTATACGGGACTAAAGAGTTTGGCGGAATTGGCTATTTGAATACCGATTGGGCTGTGAACTACTTCCGAGGTGCACTGCCAGCGGGCCGAATCAATATTGGTATTCCATACTATACCCGTGGTTTTAGAGATGTGCGCGGCGGTGAAAATGGCCTTTGGGGACGTGCGCCACTGCCTAACCAAAATAACTGTCCAAAAGGCACAGGTATTGGGGAAAAGAACAAGTGTGGTAACGGCGCTATTGGTATCGATAACCTATGGCATGACATAGAAAATGGTCAAGAGGTAGCGGCGGGCTCTAACCCTCTTTGGCACGCTAAAAACTTAGAACACGGGATTAATCCAAGCTATTTAGAAGTATATGGTTTAACCCCTGAAACTGATGCAGACGACGTATTTCGCGGTGACTATGTCCGACACTACGATGAAGTTGCTGTCGCACCTTGGTTATATAACGCCGAGAAAAAGGTTTTCCTATCAATGGAAGACACGGAGTCTATGAAAACCAAGTTAAATTACGTAGTTGATAAAGGACTTGGTGGCGTAATGTTCTGGGAGCTGGCGGGTGATTTTGACTACCATGCTGACAAAGGTGAGTACTTCATGGGCTCGACAATGACAGCGTTGGCATATGACACATTTAACCAAAGTGGTGTGGTGTATGATGCACATATTGGTGACGATGAGTTTGCTGTACCAAGCGAAGCGGTGGACATTGCATTCGAAGCAAAAGACTTTCCAGTGGGTGATCAAAACTACCCAATTCGTCCGACATTTGCCTTTACCAACAATTCAGAAATTGACCTAACTGGTGCCACGATCACGTTCAATGTGCCAACTTCAACGTCTGCTATCTTTAAGTCAAATTGGAATGCGCGCAAGAAGCTCGGTATGAAAGTGACACATGATGCTTCTAACAGTGCTGGCAACAATATTGGCGGCTTCGAGAATGAATTTCACCGTTTCTCTATCACCTTCAAAAATGAGTGGGGCGGCCAGCTTGAGTCATTTAAACCTGGTGAGACCGTCAATGCGCAAGTGATGTACTACATGCCGATCACGGGCCCTGTTAACTTTGTCGTTGAAAAAGATGGTAAAGAGTATGCGTTTACGTCTGAATATCCTGAACTACCCGTGGCTAAAAAGCACGTTCCGGCCCCCGGTGATGGGGACAAAACCCCGCCAAGCGGGACGCAGTGTGAAGGTGTAAATATTGAAAACATCAACACCTATCCGAATTGGCCGCGCACTAACTGGGCTGGCGACCCTAGCCATGCTGTAGGTGGCGATATGCTGATCCACAATGGTGCGGTGTACAAGGCCAAATGGTGGACTAATGGCATTCCGAGTGATGGTGGTGCTTGGCAAAAGGTATGTAGCCTGTAACCAGATTCAACATTCCCAACCAGAGTGATCTGCGGATCACTCATACAATCAATAAATGAGAAAACTATGAGACAACAAGTAACCTTATGCGCGCTGGGCGTAGCCATAGGCGTGGGCGTCATTGGCAAAGTGAATGCACATGGATATATGGATTTTCCAAAGGCAAGGCAGGCAATTTGTCAGGAGCAGGGTGGATTTTGGTGGCCAAAAGATGGCTCTAAAATCCCAAATGCTGCGTGCCGCGCAGCGTATGTGCAATCTGAACATGTACAGTTTATTCAAAAACATGAGTTTGCAACAAATACCGCGGACTTTCGCAATCAAGCTGCGGTAGAAGCAAATATTCCAAATGGCACATTATGTGGTGCAGGCGACGCCCAAAAGGCAGGTATGAACATACCTTCCAAAGATTGGCAAAAAACGGAAATCACACCAAATGCCGATGGCAAAGTGAAAATCCGTTATCGTGCAACAACCCCGCATAACCCAAGTTTTTGGCAGTTTTATTTAACTAAGCCGGGCGTGGATTTCGAACAAAAGCCACTTGCTTGGCATGATCTAGAGCTAGTGCAAGAGCATGGCAACATTCCATTTTTTATGGCACCAGATGGCAAGCGCTACTATGAAATGGAAGTCGCAATTCCTGAAAAGTTCAGTGGCGACGCTATTTTATATAGCCGTTGGCAGCGTGATGATGTGGTCGGCGAAGGGTTTTATAACTGTAGCGACGTGACCATTTTACGCAGCACGGACCCTGCTCCTACGCCTGATACATGGTACTCAGCTGGGTACTTTGTCAATCAAGGGCAAGACGCCAAAGCGGGTGATACCGTTTGGGTACGTGTCTTTAACGGCAATGGCAACGAAATTGTTCAAGAGAAACTGGATATTACTGATAGTAATGTATCACATTGGCAATCTCTATTTGCATCTAGACTAAACCAACAATTTACAGAAACGATTCGCATCGGTGTTAAAGATACTCAAGGCAATATTGTTTTTGACCCAGATACGATTAGCAGTAATCAGGTGTTTTTAGCTGATAAAACCAACAGTTACAACTTAACGGTCATTCCTAAACCTAAAAACACAGCGCCAACAGTACACACGCCTGCACCGCTCACAATTGATGAAGGCCAAAACAAACATTTACATGTACATGCCTTTGACGATGAGCAAGCAACGCTAGAATTTGACTGGCAATTACCCAGTGCCCTGAGTTTCTCTGGAGTGGGTTCCACTATCACAATAACCGCCCCTCAGGTGGATACTGACACGCGCTTTGACGGCAAAGTGACCGTGTCTGACGGTAGCCTAAGCAAGACGGTACCGTTGGTTATCAATGTGAAAAACATCGAAACAGATCCAGGTACACCAAACGATGACACTTGGGAGCCTAGCAAAGTATACACAGCAGGCGACACCGTTGTGTACCAAGGTAAAACGTATCGCGCCAAGTGGTGGGTGCGTGGTCAATTACCAACATCAAGTCATGCTTGGGAACTTGTAAAAACGGGTGATGACTCAGATGCAGGCAACACATCATGGCAGGCGAACAAAGCTTATCGAGGCGGTGAAATCGTCACGTTTAATGGCGCGCGATATCAAGCTCGCTGGTGGACGCGCAATCAACAACCAGACCAACACTCGGTTTGGAAAAAACTATAAATAAATCTAAGAGGTAATCTAATCATGTTTAAGTATTTAACAACTGCTGCAGCGGTCGGTGCTGCGCTTGCAAGTGTAGCTGCTGTCGCTGCGCCTTCAACACCGAGTATTAACTGGAAACCGCAAAATTATTCGTTTGTAGACGTGAATATTTATGGTCGAGGTTCATACAAACAGTTAATTCAGGCGAAAGACGTTGTAGACATTCAAATTGAGTGGAACGCATGGTCAGGAAAAGGCGGTAACAGCTATAAAGTGTATTTTGACAATGAAGTAGTCAATGAAGGCACACTGGCAGAAGGCACCACAGGTGGCACAATCCGCTTTCCTTATCACAAGTCAGGACGTCATGAGTTAAAAATAGCCTTGTGTGATGCGTCAGGCTGCGCAATGTCAGCTTCTAAACCAATTGTAATTGCAGATACGGATGGCGGTCATTTAGAGCCACTCAAACTGAACGTGAATCCAAACAACAAAAAGTTTGAAACAGATCCAAATACAGTGGTTGGTGCTTATTTTGTTGAGTGGGGCATTTATGGTCGTAAGTTCGATGTAACCCAGATCCCTGCGGATAATCTAACGCATTTACTATACGGTTTTATCCCAGTATGTGGTCCTAATGATTCTCTTGCAGAGATAGAAAACGGCAATAGCTTGCGCGCGCTTAAATTGGCGTGTGGTAGCTCAAAAGATTATGAAGTTGTGATACATGACCCATGGGCAGCCGTGCAAAAAGCATTGCCAGGGATCAGCGCTAAAGACCCAATTCGAGGGACTTACGCACAGTTAATGGCACTTAAACAGCGTAACCCTGATCTGAAGATCTTACCTTCGGTAGGAGGTTGGACTTTGTCAGATCCGTTCTTTGACTTTGATGTAAAAGAGAACCGCGACACATTTGTTAATTCAATGCGTGAGTTCTTAAAGACGTGGAAGTTTTACGACGGCATTGATATTGACTGGGAATTCCCAGGAGGTGATGGTGCGAATTCAAACTTGGGCTCAGACAAAGATGGTGAAGTTTATATCATTCTAATGAAAGAGCTCCGCGCAATGCTAGACGAACTTGAAATTGAAATGGGTCGTGAGTTTGAGCTGACATCCGCGATTGGTACAGGCTACGACAAAATAGAGGACGTTGATTACCAGCAAGCTGCTCAATATATGGATTACATTTTCGCCATGACCTATGACTTTGCTGGCGGCTGGAACAATGTGACAGGGCACCAAACGGCAATTTATTGTGGCACGCATATGTCTACAGATGAATGCAACGGAACGGGTGTTGACGAAAATGGTGAGGCGAGAAAAGGGCCTGCCTACACGCTCGATAATGCAATCAAATTGCTCCTTGCACAGGGAGTACCAAGTGAAAAGCTTGTGGTTGGTACGGCGATGTACGGTCGAGGTTGGGAAGGTGTTTACCCACAAAATGCACAAATTGCGGACAACCCAATGACGGCACCTGCCAATGGTAAGCTGCGTGGGTCAACGTCTCAGGGTGTTTGGGAAGCAGGCGTTATCGACTACAAGGGACTTAAGGCTCATATGATAGGTCATGATGAGCAAGGCATTAACGGTTTTGAAGTAGGGTACGATGAACAAGCTGAAGCTGCATATGTTTGGAATCGCCAAAAAGGCACCTTGGTTACCTACGATAGCCCTCGCTCTGTGCGTGCAAAAGGTCGTTATGTACGTGAGCATAATTTAGGTGGCCTATTTGCATGGGAAATTGACGCGGATAACGGTGACATTCTCAATGCGATGCATGAAGGTCTAGCTGGCAAAGTGACACCTCCTAAACCAGTAAACAAGGCACCTGTGGTATCTCTCACGAGTGAGATTACGTTAAATGCTGGTGATATTCATGTTTTAACGGCGCAAGCGTCTGATCCTGAAGGTAAAGCGCTTTCATTTTCATGGCAAGGTGATGCGGCTCTAAATCTTCAAGGTGAAAATGACAGCGTTATCGTTACTGCACCGAGTGTGACAAACGATTCTGTTTATACTGTAAACCTAGCAGTAAGCGATGGCGTGAACACTGTAAATCGCACAGTTAAAGTGGTTGTAAAAGCACCTGTTGTTGAAAATAAAGCGCCGGTAGTGGGCAGCATTTCTGCAATCTCTTTAGACGAAAACACCAGTCAATCAGTCAGTATTTCAGCGACCGACCCTGAAGGAAAAACGCTGAGTTTTGCTTGGAAAGTGCCAGGACACACAGTGGTTGGCAGTGGCAGTACGGTGACTATAAAAGCGGCTGAGGTGACAAAAACACAAACAATTACTGGTACGGTTGTGGTTTCTGACGGCGTGAACAGCGTGACGCGTCAGTTCAACGTTACGGTGAAAAATGTTGAGACGAGTCCTGAGCCAACACCTGGCGATGGTAAAACAACATGGGATGCCAATAAGGTTTACACCGGCGGCAATACCGTTTGGTACAAGGGTGTTCAATACAAAGCGCGTTGGTGGACTCGTGGTGCAATTCCAAGTAATGGCGGAGTTTGGGCTGAGATCATTCCAGATGATGGCAAGGTACGTGTTTGGCGCAGTGACTTAGTTTACACCGGTGGTGACAAAGTCGTGCATAACGGCGAAACGTATCAAGCTCGCTGGTGGACACGTGGCCAAGCTCCGGGCAGCAGCTCTGTGTGGCGCAAGCTATAACAAACCGAATCAAAAAGTTCAAATCAGGTGCATGGACGCACCTTTCTAACAACGACAAAAACAACAAGTACAGAGTAAATATCCATGTTAAAAGCAAAAAAAATCGCTGTATTGGTCGCAGCAAGTGTTGGCGTGTTTTCGAGTCTTGCTGCTTTGGCACAAGAGCCTGTGAGTTTGCATAACAACGCACAACTGAAGGCGACGATTAAATCACAGCTGTCTCAAAATCAAAGTGTTTTCAGGTCTACTGCTACTGACGCGCAGTCAGAGCTGGAGTTTAGGACACACCATAAAACTGAAGATGGTAGGCATATGCGTCGTAGCCAATTTTATAAAGGTGTACGAGTATATGGCGGTGAAATCGTCACGCATCATGATGAGCAGAGTTTTTTGAGTGTCTGGTTCCAACCAGAAGGAGAAATAACCTCAATTAGTGGCTCGGTCGTACCCAACTTATCTTTGGATACGGTAAAGCCAAGTTTTTCTGAGAAAAAAGCCATCGAATTTGCAAAAGAGCAAATCGCCGAGCTGCGCTCATCGTCAGATGAGCACGTTGAACTTGTGATTTTTCCACATAATGACACCCCGAAGTTGGCCTATTTGGTCACGCTTTTTGCTGAAACCGAGCAAGCGCCACTTCGTCCGGAATTTGCTATCGATGCGCATACGGGTGAAGTGCTTTCACGCGTAGAAGCACTTAATCACTCGAAAATAGGGATGGGCCCAGGTGGCAACGAGAAAATCGGTAAGCACTATTATGGTGAGGACATGCCAAAGTTTCATGCAAAGGAGCTGGGCAATGGCAACTGCGAAATGTCACATACAGATATTCGTGTGATAGATATGGAACATGGCACAACAAATACTGAGACTTATCAGTTTCCATGTCACGAGAATACACATAAACATGTGAATGGCGCTTACTCGCCGCTCAATGATGCTATGTTCTACGGTCAAGCGACGATAGATATGTTCAATGATTGGTTTGATAGCCGCGCGTTGTCAGGCGACTTAGTTATGCGAATTCACTACCGAAAAGACTACTTAAATGCCTTTTGGAATGGTAAAGAAGTCACGTTTGGCGATGGTGATCTCGATAAATACGGTGTTTACCCGTTTACTTCACTGGGCGTTGTCGCCCACGAAATCGGTCACGGTGTGACGCATCAAAATTCAAAGTTAGTGTACAGCAACATGTCAGGTGGCGTGAACGAGTCATTTTCAGATATGACCTCAGAAGCGCTCGAATGTTTCATGAATCAAAAGCCAGACGGCACTTGTGAAGTCGACTGGTTAATCGGCGCGAGCATTTTCAAAAATCGCACAGCACTTCGCTACATGGAAAACCCAGAGCGCGATGGACGCTCGATTGGTCATGCAAGCAAGTTTGAAATTGGTATGGGTGTACACCACAGTTCTGGTGTATTTAACCGAGCTTTTTATACACTTGCTAATACTGAAGGCTGGGGTGTAAAAAAAGCCTATGAAGTGATGCTTCACGCCAATAAAAACTTTTGGGTATATAACGGAAAATTTGAATCATTGGCATGTGGTGTAACAGATGCGGCTGCGGATTTAGGCTATGATACCAAAGCCGTTGGTGAGGCGTTCAAAGTTGTAGGGGTATTTGCGTGCACTGAGAATAAAGCGCCAACGATATCAATTACCAGTCCAGACAATAACGGCCGTTATATGATTGGCGCAGACATCACCCTTAAAGCGAATGCGCAAGATGAATATGGCGCTGTCGAAAAGGTCGAGTTTTTCATCAATGGCAAGCTGCATGACACTGTGTTGGCAGCGCCTTTTGAAGCTAGATTTAATAGCAAAAATACTGGCAAATACACAGTGACGGCACGTGTTACTGATAATGAAGGGGTATCAACAGACGCTTCGGCGATATCTTTTAACCTTATAGATCCGAGCCAGTGTCAAACAGCACCATGGCAGGGTGGTAAGGTTTATACCCAAGGTAACAAGGTGGCATTTGACGGGTTTGAATATGAAGCCAAATGGTGGAACAGAGATCAAAGCCCAGCGAGCAACTCAGGCTCTTGGGGTGTATGGAAAAAAGGGCTTGAGTGTGGTGGTGCTAGTGATAAACCAAACCAAGTACCGACTTTGAGTATGACTGCACCAACCAACAATGTTTCGATTGAACTAGGACAACCAGTATCTGTGAGGTTTGTTGCAAATGATAGTGACGGTGAGATTACCAAAGTTGATGTGAGTGTTAATGGTAAGTCTCTCACAGAATTAACGCGCACACCGTATGCATTCAATTATCAGCCTTTAGAAGTTGGAACGTATCACTTGAGCGCGGTTGCAACTGATAATGACGGTGCACAATCAGCCAAAGTGAGTCGTACGATTACAGTGAATGAGCCGCAGCCACAGCCTACACCTGAAGCGCCGAGTGTGAATTTAACCAGCCCAGCGAATGGCAGTAGTTTTAGTAGCGGTGATAAAATTACGCTTTCAGTGATCGCCAGTGATAAAGACAATGATCTGAAACAGGTGGCGTATTTCGTCAATGGTAAACAAGTTGCTGTTTCGAGTTCCGCTCCTTATAGCGCCTCTTATACAGCTCAAAGCGGCAACTATAGTATCTTTGCAATTGCAACTGATGCAGAAGGCCTGAGCACACAATCGCAAACTCACAGCTTCAAAGTTACCGGCAGTAAGCCTAGTTGTGAAGTAGAAGCGTGGCAGGCAAGTCGTGTGTATACAGCTGGTAAGCAGGTGAGCCTTGACGGTCAGTTATACCAAGCAAAATGGTGGACTCGCAATCAAAACCCAGCGCAATACTCAAGCCGCTGGGCTGTGTGGAAGCATCTTGGTGAGTGTGAATAATCTCCCTTTGAAATAGAACCAAAGAGCCAGTTTTCTGGCTCTTTTTTCTCTTTATAAGCGATAAATCAGATAATTAAATCACTATTCATTATCACCTAAATGAACAAGAAAACGATTGTTACGAGGTCTGAGGTATTTATTGTTCGTATTTAGTGCATGCAATTATCAAAGGAAGTTGTGTCATTAGAACAAATGCTAACCTTTCATTATCTAGCAATACGGAATATGACACATTTATGAATCTGTATGTTTTTTATACTTTTGTCTAGTGTTTTTATCCTTAAAATCGAGACAAACTCAGTGTAACCGATTTTGGTTCAACACTGTAAAGGAGAAATCATGAAACTTCAGTTCAACAAAAAAAGCGTTAAAAGCTTATCTAAAAACTCAAACATGCTAAACCAAGATAAAACGCGCCAAATCGCGGGTGGTTATTCAGCTTATGGCTGTGGCCCGATCTCAGATCCTGACTACTCTTGTCCACGTTCAGTGAATGGTTATACATGCTAGTTACTAAATAAAAAGGGGCGCAAGCCCCGCTTTGTGTGTTTTTACATTGCTATTTTCGATATACTGTACGACTGAAATTTGTACAGCTTTCCATAGACCTGAATAAGAGCAATCAGAAATCTAAAAAACCTCTGATATTTATGACTTTAAATTTCGTCAAGATTATTTAAATCACCTTTTCGGCTGAAAGTTTACGTGAGTATTGAACTCTGTAGTAGAGCACCTAAATGAATAAACTTTTTGTACTAATGATTGTACCAGTGTGTTTTTGGTTATACACGGCTTTGCCCTTTATATTGTCCACGATTTCACTTTGGTTGTCAGAAGATAAATCAACAGCGGCAATATCAACAACTTTGTGGGGAATTGCTGTGATTGTACAGATATATGCGATGTGGCACATTTTTAAAAGAAGGCTCAAAGGATTAAATATCTTTTTTAGTATCATGGCATTACATGTCTTTCTATGGTTGAGTGATGTACTTGTAACTTATTTCGAGGGCGGAGAACTCTTACTTACATCTAAAATTGTGTTTGATAAAGCTGTTTTCCCGCTACTCGTTGCGTGGGGGCTGTATATGAGTGACGCAAAGGATTTCTTTAATGATGTTGAGAGTAAATAATGAGTAAATGTAGCAAATGTGATGCAGATATCACTTTTATGTCTGTGCTGAATTCCCCAAATCCGTTGAGGCTTAAGTGCAGTAATTGTAAAGAAGGTATAAAAATTCATGGTGTGACTGGTGGGGTAGCGGTGGCAACCATATTCGCTTTGATAGGTTTGATACTGTATGGCTTTTATGGGATTGAAGGATATTGGTTAAAGGTTGTACTACCCGTAATTGTGGTGAGTGAAGTGGTCTATTTTCTGCTTATAAAGCTAGGCATCGTTAAAGTATCTATCAGTTAGACCTGCTAAAAAACCGTGTTAGTGGCATTGGCTTGCAGACGCTTAATCACCTTGTTATAAACTATTAAAATATATTCGCATAGGTGCTTGTTGGTTCCAATATCTAACCAGCACCTATGTTTTCAGTCATTCTGAAAATCCAATCCATTAAATAAAAACGAAATAGATATATCGATATCATCGATGGTGAGCGTATTCGACTTGTCGCAACTCATAGCTAAAGAGAAGCCATGCAAATAGTCTACTAGCAAGTCTAAAAAAGCTTTCTGCTGCTTTTTTTCAAGTTTTAATGGAGTAATAATTTGCTCGAATCTACCAATAAATACCTCGGCTGGGCTGTCGGATTTCATGCTTAACAGCGTTTGAAGTAATCCATCGTATTTGCTCAGTGTTGCCAAGTAACTTTTAGATAGAGTCAATAGCTCTTTTCTCCAATCTCCTGAGTCTGCTGGTGTGTGGATATCCTCAATCAATGAAGTCGTGATTGCCTCGAGCAATGCGTCTTTATTTTTAAAATAATAGTAAATAGCCATAGCATCGACATTTAATTGTGCCGATAACTTTCGGATACTTGGTATGCTCCCATTTTGCGCCATCATTTTTTTTGCGGTTGAGACTATTAGGGACTTGTTCAAGCCATCTTGCACTTTTTGTGGGCGGCCGCGCTTTTTCACTTCGTTAGTCATTTACAAACTCATCATTTGATGAATTAATTCTACGGTGTAGAATATTCCTTTTCATTATTTTATTCAACTATGAGATTACTATGTCCAATATCGTATTTATTGCAACTAGTTTAGATGGTTATATCGCAGACAAAAACAATGGTGTTGATTGGTTACACTCAATCCCAGAAACGGAAAGCTTGGACTTAGGGTACGACAAACACATAGCGTCAACTGATGCACTAGTAATGGGGCGCAATACTTTTGAACTTGTTTGCAGCTTTGACTGCGACTGGCCTTATTCCAAGCCTGTTTTTTTGCTCAGTAATACAATGGCTGAAATACCTATGGGCTACGAAGGAAAAGTGAATTTAATGAGAGGGGATTTAAAAGAGATTGTACTACAACTGAATAATGCAGGGTTTAAGCAGTTATATATAGATGGTGGTATCACAATTCAAAACTTCTTAAAGCAAGATTTAATCGACGAGATGATCATTACAACCATCCCGATCGTGCTAGGTGGGGGGATAAGTTTGTTTGGTGAAATGGGCCAGTCGTTGCGTTTTGCTTGTATCTCATCTGAGGTATATGGCAATGGGATCTGCCAAAATCGCTTTGTTCGTAAACGTTAAAATTTATTTAAAACATCAATACAGCTCAGCATCTATTTTGACGGTTGATAAATGTCATTAATTCCGGGGATATTGTGCTCCCACCTAGGTACAGATTCGCCAATGTAATGTCTCGCCGCATCCAAAAATAATCGTGTTCTAACGGGTAAATCCCTATGCGGATAGACCGCATACATGGCGCTATAGTCAGGTAAGTTGACATGCGTGAGCAGCGGCACCAATTGTGTGTTATCTATATGATCTGCAAAGAAAAATGCAGGCGATGTGCAAAAGGCAGTATGCGAGAGCACTTTCTCTAGTAAAGCTTCTCCGTCGTTGGATCTAAATACTGGGTTAATCGGCTGTTCTTGATGCTTGCCGTTGTCATCAATGTAACTAATGGATTCAAAGCGAATATGGTTACTGGTATAAGCCGCTGCTGGAAGCTCAGCTAGATCGGACATTGTTTGGGGCTCACCATAGGTGTCTATAAACTGTGGTGTTGCAAGGATTAGCATTCGGTTGCGTGCAATTTTGCGTGCAATAAGCGAAGAGTCCCGTGGTTCACCAACTCGAAACGCCAGATCGAACCCCTCCGAGACCATATCTATGACCCTATCATCTAATCTCAGCTCAATATTTACTTGCGGAAATCGTTTTTGAAAATCATTGATCACGGGAAGCAAATAGTATTTACCAATGTAGCTAGATGAAGTGATCCTCAATAAGCCTCTTGGCTCTTGGTGATAATTCTCTGCCATCTGCACTGTATCTTGAAGTAACAGTCTTAGCTCTGCCGCTTTTTTAACCATTTCAGCGCCAGCCGCTGTCAGCGAAAAAGAGCGTGTGGTTCGGTTAAGTAGCCTTACACCTAATTCCTCTTCTAACTTACTGATTTGTTTTGAAATTACAGAGCGATCTATATTTCTAAGTTCTGCTGCTTTGGAAAAAGAGCCTTGTTCAACCACTTCTAAAAGCATGATTAAGCGACTAGTTGTATCCATGGACTGACATTAAGTTGTGTTTTATTGGTGCCATATTGGCATTAATGTTTTTAAAAAACTACTATTTTTCGACATTAATTACCGCTGTAGGATCGTTATATACCAAATTCCCAGCGGAGCAAAAAATGAAAAAGTTAGGTTTTACTCTAAGTGCAGTGGCCCTCGCACTTGTGTTAAGTGGTTGTGGTCAGTCTAATGCACAGCAAGGACAGCAGCCGCCACCGCTAACCATTGATGTTGCCAATGTACAATTGGAACAAGTTCAGTCTTGGCACACGTTTACTACACGTTTAGAAGCCCCTGAGCGCGTTGTTTTGAAACCTCGCGTATCTGGCCAAATTGAAAAAATGGCGTTCACCGAAGGTGAAAGAGTTAACAAAGGCCAGTTATTGTTCAGTCTAGATGCTAGGCCTTTTGAAGCGCAAATCGACACGCTTAAAGCCCAGCTTGGCAGCGCAGAAGCTACGTTAGAGCAGGCGCGAGGCGAAGCGCAGCGTGCTAATCGTCTAGTTACAAAAAAGGCGATTTCTACAGAAGAAGCGGAGCAGCGTAACGCAACACTACGCAGTGCAATCGCCAACAAAAACGCCATTGAGGCACAGCTGCAAAACGCGTTGCTTGATCTAGAGTTCAGCCAAGTCTCAGCACCAATCACAGGTAAAATCTCGCGCGCAGTTGTCACCAAAGGTAACTATGTTAAAGGTGGCGAGACTGAGCTGACGACGATTGTTTCGGATGAAGAGATCTACGCCTATTTCGATGTGGATGAGCGCACTTGGAGTCGCCAATTTGCTGGCGTGACTGTACAAGATGAAGTGACCGTACAGTTGCAGCGCCTAGGTGAAACAAAGCAAATCGCTGGTAAGTTAGACTTCATCGATAACGAAATTAACCCTACAACAGGTACTTTACGTGTGCGAGCAGTTTTCGATGCGCAGCAGCATAATTTAAAACCGGGTGCGTTTGCGCGTATTTCTATTGGTGCACAAGACCCACAAATCATGGCAATTGTTCCAGAGCGCGCAATTGGGACAGATCTTAAAAATCGTTTTGTATTGACCATAGATGAAAATAACGTATTGCAATATCGCTTAGTGGAGCTTGGCGAGCGATACGGCGCATATCGCGCTATTAAATCTGGCTTAGTAGAAGGCGATCGTATTGCAGTAAATGGCCCAGCAAGAGTTGGACCTGGTATGCCTATCACGCCAAACTCTGTGAGCCTAGCGTTTGAAAATACGCAATTTGTACTGAAGCAGTCTGATTCTTCACCTGTTTTATTAAGCGCTGTAAACTAAGAGAACGTCATGAAATTTTCCCACTTTTTTATAAATCGGCCAATATTCGCGGCCATGCTGTCGATGATATTTATCATCACCGGCGCGATTTCACTGTTTCAATTACCGATCAGCGAATATCCAGAAGTTGTACCGCCAACGGTTGTTGTGAATGCAACATACCCTGGTGCAAACCCGAAAGTCATTGCGCAAACTGTGGCTACCCCGCTTGAGCAAGAACTCAATGGGCTAGAAAACATGCTGTACCATGGTTCGCAAGCAACCAGTGATGGCCGTTTAACACTGACTGTTACATTTGCGTTAGGTACAGATCTTGACCAAGCTCAGGTACAGGTTCAAAACCGTGTAAACAATGCGTTGCCTCGTCTACCACAAGAAGTACAACGATTAGGTGTCACTGCCCAAAAATCCTCTCCAAACTTAGCATTGGTTGTACACTTGGTATCTCCTAATGGTGAGCAAGACACTGCGTATATGGCAAACTATGCTGATCTTTACATTAAAGATGAGTTAAAACGCTTACCGGGTGTTGGTGACTTACAACTATTTGGTGGCGCGAAGTATTCCATGCGTGTTTGGCTTGACCCAGATGCACTGGCAGCGCGTAACTTAACTGCATCAGACGTCGTAAACGCCCTACGTACACAAAACCAACAGGTTGCGGCGGGTTCATTAGGTGCACAGCCTACACCAGAAGAAAACCAATTTCAGATCCTTCTAAATGTAAAAGGTCGTTTAGAAAGCATCGAAGAGTTTGAAAAAGTCATCATTAAGGTCGGTGAGAACGGTGCTCTAACTCGCTTAAAAGACATTGCGCGTGTTGAACTTGGCCAAGAAAACTACGCACTGCGCGCAATGTTAGATAATCAGCCTGCACTTGCGATGCCGGTATTTCAGCGTCCGGGGACTAATGCGATAGAGCTTTCAGACGATGTACGTGACACGATGCAGCGTCTTGAAAAAAGCTTCCCTGCTGGTATGACTTACGAGATTGCTTACGACCCAACCGTGTTTGTACGTGGTTCAATTGATGCGGTAATTAAAACGCTGCTGGAAGCCATTCTGCTAGTGGTTGTGGTTGTGGTTGTATTCTTACAAACATGGCGTGCGTCTATTATTCCATTAATTGCGGTACCTGTTTCTTTAGTTGGTACTTTTGCAGTGATGCAACTATTAGGAGTGTCCATTAATACACTCTCTCTATTTGGCTTAGTACTTGCGATCGGTATCGTCGTTGATGACGCCATCGTTGTCGTTGAAAACGTTGAGCGTAATATTGCCGATGGCCATAGCCCATATGAAGCCACTAAAATTGCCATGACTGAAGTTACGGGCCCAATCATTGCCATTGCGTTTGTATTATGTGCGGTATTCATCCCAACAGCATTTATCACCGGCTTATCAGGTCAGTTTTATAAGCAATTTGCGTTGACAATTACCATTTCGACTTTAATCTCAGCATTTAACTCATTGACGCTATCTCCTGCATTGTCAGCCATTTTACTTAAATCACACGATGCACCAAAAGATCGACTAACACGCGTGTTAGACAAGCTATTTGGCGCTTGGTTGTTTAAACCGTTCAATCGTATGTTTGATAAAGGTGCAAAAGGGTATGAAGCGCTCGTTAAAAAGCTAATCCGCATGAGCGTCGTTGTGGGTGTGGTGTATCTAGGCCTTGTAGGCTCAACCATTGGTTTGTTTAACTCGGTTCCGGGTGGGTTTATTCCGCAGCAAGATAAGCAATATTTGGTGGCTGTTGCACAGCTTCCTGATGCAGCAAGTTTAGACAGAACTGAAGAAGTCATACGTCAGATGCAAGAAATTGCACTAGAGGTGCCGGGTGTTGCAAATACAGTGGCATTCCCAGGCCTGTCAGTAAACGGTTTTACAAACAGTACTAACAGCGGCATTGTATTTACGCCATTAGATGACTTTGCGCTACGTAATGATCCAAGCTTGTCGGCTCAGGCAATTGCCATGCAGTTAAACATGCGCTTTGCGGCCATTGATGAAGCGTTTGTTGCGGTATTTCCACCACCACCAATTCTAGGCTTGGGTACAACGGGCGGATTTAAACTGCAAATTCAAGACCGTGCAAACCAAGGGTTCGAGGCGTTATTCGCAGCGTTGCAGGCAACTATAGGTGCTGCGCAGCAGGACCCGGCATTAACGGGTATTTACTCAAGCTTTAGAGTTCAAGTACCGCAAATGGACATTAATATCGACCGTGAGCAGGCGCTGATACAAGGCATACCGCTTCAAGAAGTTTTTGATGCACTGCAAGTATATCTCGGTTCGGTTTACGTAAATGATTTCAACTTGTTTGGTAGAACCTATCAGGTCAAAGCGCAGGCTGACGCAGAATTTAGAGCCAAGAAAGAGCAAATTAATAACCTAAAAGTTCGCAATGCTGCTGGCAACATGGTACCGCTAGGTTCGGTGGTGACGGTTGAAGCGACAACGGGTCCTGACCGAGTTATGCACTACAACGGTTATGTTACGGCTGAATTGAATGGCAGCCCTGCTCCGGGTTACAGCTCAGATCAAGCGCAGCAAGCGATTGAGAAAGTTCTGGCAAAAACACTACCTGACGGCATGGCATTTGAGTGGACAGAAGTAACCTATCAGCAGATCTTAGCTGGTAATACAATGGTCTATGTGTTCCCTCTGGTTGTAGTACTCGTATTTATGGTGCTGGCGGCACAGTATGAAAGTATGCGTTTGCCACTGGCGATTATTTTGATAGTGCCTATGACTATTTTCTCAGCACTCGCAGGGGTTTACATGTTAGGTGGCGACAACAACATATTTACGCAAATTGCTTTGATTGTACTGGTCGCACTGGCGTCGAAGAACGCAATCTTAATGGTGGAGTTTGCAAGAGATAAACATGTACAAGGCGCAACACACCTAGAAGCCATTATAGAAGCATGTCGTTTGAGATTGCGTCCTATCCTGATGACTTCCATTGCATTTACAGCAGGGGTAGTACCGCTAGTATTAGCATCGGGCGCGGGTGCAGAAATGCGTCAGGCAATGGGTAATGCCGTGTTCTTTGGCATGATTGGTGTGACTGTATTCGGCCTGCTGTTTACACCTGTTTTTTATCGCCTAGTCACACCAAAGGAGCAATAAAATGCAACTGATTAAAATCTCGATGCTAGGTCTGGCAATGGCGAGTGTAATTGGATGTACAAGTACTTCTTATGAACAGCAAGTAGCGCTAAGCCAAAATTCGTTTAACAACCAAGTAATCAATATGGCGCGTTTAACGTCAGTAGCGAAAGCGGACGAAGCCCAGTGGTGGCAGCAGCTCGAAGACGTTGCGCTTAACAATTTGGTTACAGGGGTGCTGACCGAGAATCAAAACTTAAAAGCTTCAGCGGCGCGTTTGCGCGCCGCCGCAGCTGGATTATCTGAAGCGCAGCGCGCAAGATTGCCCCAAGGTGGTTTGAATGTAAGTGCGCAGCGTACAAATGCCCCAAGCTTAATAGCACCTCAAGGAAGTGTGCAGGAGTCAAGCACAGCGGGAGGTGAGCTGACTTGGCAAGTCGACTTATCAGGGCGTATTGCCAAGCTTGCAGATGCCGCCGCAGCCAGCGCAGAGTCTAGTCAAGCGCAGTACCAAGCGTTGGTTGGAGAGCTGGTTACAGCCAGCATTCAAAGTTACTTAAACTGGCAGGCATTAAAGCAAACACACCAACTTACACTCGAGCAGTTAAATGCACTAGAAGAGTCGATAGAAATCATTGAGGTGCGTGTGGCAGAAGGTGTCGCGACTGAACTTGAACTCAATCGGACTAAATCCCAGTACTTTGAACATAAACAGAGGCTACCAGAAATTGCAACTGAACTTGCTGCTGTGGAGCAAACTATTGCGGTGTTAGTTAACAAGCAAGTTGACGCGCTCGAGTTAGTCGTATTGACTAAGCAGCAGTTTGAAAAGTTATCTATATCGGTGAGCGTAAGCTCTGCCTCAGATGCATTAATGCAACGGGGTGATGTTAAAAGTGCGGTTGCACGCTTAAAACAGCAGAGCTTTTTAACGCAAAGTGCTGAACGTGCCTTATATCCAGACATCAGTTTTTCTGCATTTGCTGGCGTACTTAATCCAACAGGCGCGAATTTCAATGATACGCAGTCTAGCTGGCAAGCTACGCCTAGCTTAAACTGGTCATTGTTTAGCTATCCTCAGCTGTTAGCGCAAATGGACAGACAAGAAGCGATAACAGAGGCGAGCTACTATGAGTACCGTCAGACATTGACAAAGGTGCTCGCTCAGACCGAATACTCCCTTCGAGCGCTGGCACAAACAAAGTTACAACTTAGGTATGTTGACGCTCAAGTGAATGCAGCAAATAAGGCATATTTACAGGCGAGTGCGGGCTATCAAGAAGGGCAGTTAGGGTATCTTGAGTTGTTGGATGCACGTCAAGATGTTTTAATAGCGCAACAATCACAAATGGCCATTCGAAATAAGCTACTAAATGCATCGGTTGACGTGTATGGTGAGCTCAACGGTCAATGGTCACAGGCACTTATTGCGAGTATTTAATACTCGCACATTGCGCCAATTGCGGAGAAACGTGTAATTATGTCTATTGAAAAAGCGAGTATGAACGCAATAGAGTTACTAGAACCGGGTGCTGAGTTTAACTTAGTCATGACCCAGCACACTATGCCAGAGCCAAGCAATAATGAATTGCTTGTAGCGATTGAATACGTAGCTTTGAATCACTTAGATGCACGTATGGCTAGAGATGGTTTTAGTCAGTGGGAATATCCACATATTCTTGGTCTCGATGCAGTTGGCACCGTAATGAAAGCGGGCAAAGGTGTATTTCCAAAAGCAGGTAGTCGGGTGCTTTTTAATGCTAATTTGGCGCAAAAAGGCATGTTGAAAGAGTTTGCTGTAGTGCCAAACCATGCGGTGTGTGAATTGCCTGATGATATCGCGCCAGAAGTCGCAGTTATTTTACCCAATGCTGGTATGGCGGCGCTTTTAGCAATAGAAAAGTTAAAGCTGGAAGAAGGTGATTCACTGGCGATCAACAGTGCACAAGGCGCTGTTGCCCACTTTGCGATTCAATATGCAAAGCAGAAGGGAGCTCAAGTGTTTGCTTTTGCTCAAAAGCAACATCACAAAAGGCTGCGTAAGCTCGGAGCAGACTTCGCATTTGATTGCGAGTCAGACAATGTATGTGATCAGGTTAAGCGCGAAATCGGTGCAGGTGGCTTTGATTGCATGCTCAATACGCCTGGCGGCGAGTCATTTATAGAAGATTTGAAGCATCTAAGATTTTGCGGCCGTATGGCTTGCCTTAATGGATTTGGTCATATTCCTGAGGATCTGTTATTTGAAAAAGCACCCAACATTGGTGTTGTTTCAATTGGTGGTGCTTGGCTTGCAAACAGTTTATGTGCACAACAGCACTTAAGTTTTATGGGACAAAAGTTACTGGCGGATGTTACATCTGGGCAAATTAAAGTACCAGATATAGAGCTGATTGAGTTTGATGCTGAGTGTGTCAAAGAGGCTTTAGCTTCACTGTTATCAAGTGCAAGGCAGAAGCGACCTGTCATCAAAATAGAGCATAAATAGCCCATAGTTAAAGCCACATATTAATGTGGCTTTTTTAATCAGGAGCTAACGGTTTCAGCTTTTTGGAATCGTCTACAAATTCGCACTTCGCTGAAATTAACCATTCTTGTTATCTGAGCTACCCTCGCTCGCTGTGTATTCATTACTTTGCAGCTGAAGCGTCAAATTACCTGTGGTATGTCGCTTTAAAAGAGCGTTTTTAAGGTTTTGGTATTGTACTTTGTCATATTCTTTTGAGTGTGGTGAAGAAGGGAATTAAATATCGTCATAGCGACATCGAGGTTTTTCCTGACATTCTAGCGCGAGAAAGTGCATATAAAATTTCTTCTTTCGTATACGACACTGTATCGCCATAGATGCTGAGACAAGGTGTCAACTTTCTTGCGATTTTTTAGCTCGTCTAATGGCCAAAAAATTTTTAACAAACGCTATCAAGACTCAGGCTCCCAAAAGTAAGAGTAAGCTATTAAGTGTTACCACATCAGTCATGGTGTGCGGTTAAATTACTCTGTGCAATCAGGTACACACCCGAAGGCGAAAACAGGTGTATTGGCTACTTTATTGGTGAAGGTCAATCATCTAAGCTTTTGACTTTATCAAAGTCTAGCTGATTAATAGAGAGAGGATCTCCCACATAGATTTTAGCGGAGAAAGAGCCTGCACCCACCGCGAGTTCACGAAAAGCTCTGGCTTCAATCATCGTTAGGCCGCCTTCGAGTTTTTCCATTGGGTGAACAATTGATTTTGCTTTAAAGCGAGGAAACCGGTTTTTATACAATGTAGAGAATGCGTGCTGTAGGACTTTTTCACCTACATAAAAATCCTTAAGCAAAGTTCTTGGATGAGAAAATGGATTTGCGACAATCGTGTCATGAGATTCTAAAGTGCTTGCTTTTGCCCCTATGGCGACAATTCTCTTTTCGCCCGAACCCATGGTTTTTACCGCGATGAGCGGTTTATCTTCAAAACTCTCTTTTGTTTCGATATTAGTAATCTTTAATTTATTTTCCCAGATTTGAATATAAAACACGGGAGCGAATTTATTTTGAATGAAATTGAGCATCTTTTATAACGACAACTTATGATTTTAAAAGGTCTTAACGTGAGCAAAGTGTACTTACAGTGCACGATTGTTTGGTGCATAAGGTGCAAATGGTATCGCAAAATTGAGCCTAAACCCACATTTATGTGGGCTAAGGAAGGTAGTGCCTTTAGGTATTTAGACTTGATAGAACAAGAAAATTGAGGAAGCTGACATTTTTTACGTTCACTTTTATTCCAACAGTGATATCAAAATTTTGATGAGTATGAAAGGGATAAAAAATCTAGTCCCGGATTTGGGCTTTTAAACCCTGCATTAGAGTAGTGGATATACCTAAGCGCCACATTGGCTTGACCGAGGTCATAAACCAACCCTAATCTATCCTCAAACTGATAATGGGTGCTGACATTCTTTCCTGCAAACTGAGTGTCTTCAAGCAATGCAACACCAATTCCAAATTCCACTTGCAGAGGCTTGTTTTTATAAGTTGCGATTGGATATCTAAACACGGGTGACATGGCCAGGACAAAGTTTTGGTCATAGTCGCCACTGTCACCAAACCGCCAAAAATTTATGCTCGATTCAAAGTAAACACTGATATTGCGCCAGCTTTCTGGCAATAACTCTGGGGCGTGATATTCATAGGCGAGCTTAACGCCACGCACATCTCCTTCACCATGAATATAGTGTATACCGTATCCATGATTGTTTGATGCCATCGCAGAAGCAGACAGTAAGATTGAGAGAATAAATACAGTGAAAATGTTCATAATGGATGATACCTGATGCTTTTTGTGTATTTTCCCTCGTCTTCTTGTTGATTAATGTATGAAAAAACTCAATTCATTGATGTTGATTTTGCACATATAAGATAATCAACTGATTTTAAAGATAAAATTAATTGGTGCCATTTGGGAATCAATAAATTTCAAATTGATGTCTTTTTGGCGTTAAAATAAGATGTAAACTGTAAGCTATAAAGTTTATTGATTTGGAATGCGGGTATGAAAAACCAGTTCACTATCATTATTTTGCTACTGTTGAGCTTAGTTACCAATACGAAGGTGCTCGCCCAATCAGGCTACGATGCCAGCGCGCAAGCACAGTTTTCTGTACTAGCTCAAAAGTTGAGTACGCAACTAGTAAATGGCATTGAAAGTTTAAATTCTGCACCTGAAGTTGAGCGCGAAGAGCTGGCTCAGCATATTGTGAGCAGTGAGCTAAGCCCCCATCTAGATCTACGGTTTTCATCCTTAAAGATGTTGGGTAAACACGTACGGCACCTTTATCAGCAACAAATGGCAGAATTTACGAGGTTAATAGAAAATCAGCTTATCAAAATGTACGCAAAAGTACTGATTGAGTATCAAAACTCAGAGATAGCGCTCCACACTTTACAAACTAATCAAGGACGCAAATTTGCAGAAGCTGCAATTCAAATCAATAGAGTCAGTCAAAGCGATGCACAATTGATCCTAAAGTTTAGACAAAGTGAATCGGGTCAGTGGCGTATATATGACGTAGTTTCTAGGCAAGTGTCACAGTTGAGTGTAAAACGAGAAAGTTTGGTACTTAAAATAAGTGAAGTTGGATTCGAGCAGCTAAACCAAGAACTGCGCCTAAAGAAGCAAAATCAATTTTAGCAACTAAAAGCGCAGGCGTTACACTTATAAAGGTTTAAGCCTGTATAAGCGTTGGTGTATTACTTTGGAACACAGCCATGCCACCCACCTTCGGTGTAGCAAATAACAGGGTTTGATGGTCTGCACTGTGGGAATACAGAGTACTCTGTACCACCGCCTGCAACTTGAGGTGTTGCTTGATTAGCTAGTTGGTTGCTCTCATTAAGCTTTTTTAGGTTTTTCTTTTTTAATTGTACTTTCATTTTTTTATTTCCTTATGCGAGATAAACTGCTCTTACAGATTAGTGTTGCGTATTTTAAAAGTAAACTAAAATATTTCTTTTAATTAAATAATTCGTAATTTAAGTTTCACCTTTAGTAAATAAAAGCATTACTTTCATGGGTATCCGCACACTACTCAGAAAATTTATTTTCTTGCTTTCGTTGATGTTTGTTTTGATAAAGTGCCTTATCTGCTTGCTCTAGTAGTGTTTCAACTGAAGTGTTGGCAGTAATTTCACAAACACCAAAACTCATGCCCAAAGAAACAGAGTCCATGGTTAATTTAGTGGGCACTAAATTTTGTATTCTGCCAATAAATGCGTAGGCATTTTCTTCATTCATACCGGGTAATAAAAGCATAAACTCGTCGCCACCTAAGCGAAATAGTTTGTCATTGCGGCGTGTATATTCATTAATAAGCTCTACAAAACCAACGAGCATTTCGTCGCCTACACCGTGACCTAATTTATCATTTAGCGTCTTAAAATTATCGAGGTCTATCATTATAATGGAGCAAACCTGAGAATATCGGCTGACACGCTCAGATTCTAATTCAACTTGTTCAACCAAGGTTCTTCGATTAAGTGCACCCGTGAGCGGATCTTTCACAGCTACGCTTTCTGCTATCGTTATGGCATCATTGTAGGTTTTTACTATCACTGCGCATAACATCATGACAAGGCAAGATGACATCGCAGATCGCAGCGCGAGTTCAACATCTAGTTGTAAGAAACCCAGATAGGTCAGTACTAGCCAAAACCCAGAAGTGATAACACAAGCCATTTTAAAAGGAAACATCATAAACATGCCGACCAAAAAGGCGGGTAGCCAAATGACGGAGATGAGTGGTGATTGTATGGATAAGTATATCAACATTGCGCCTTCAACGGCACAAATCAAAAAACACTTCCAGACACTTAACTTACCTTGAATTAATCGTGCGGCCGTTAAAACCAGAACGGCAATGACAACCACCACAGCCATACCTAATGCATATTTTTGTTGCATCACATAATGGATTGGGTAATAGCATAAAAATGCGGATGTGAGCAGCAGTAGGTAAGCTGCGTACATGGGGTAGCGATTTATAAGTATGGGTTGTGCTTTAGTCAAAGCACCAAAACGTTCTTTTAATTTCAAAGTCGAGATTGGCCGTATAGTTATGAATTTGTAGCTTTCTTTAATTGTAAAACACAAAAATAATTCATCAACCATAAGTGGGAAATGAACAAATTAAATATTTCATAGAAGTCATTATTACCAAGTAGATATGAAGACGGCGCGCTTAGCATGTGAATTTTTGGACAATGCTTTTGCATAAATGCGCCACCAAGCTGCCGAATAGCGAGTAACTTTAATTGGTTACTCGCTGTATTGGGGGTCGAAACAATCGCGCAGCGCCAGATTGGTTTATTGTAGTTGTGAATCCGTTGCTTGTACTTTATGTGTGGGTTCGGTTTGCCAAGAAAATCGCCCATCATACGTTTGGCACTCTGTTACATTGTTTTTTGCATCTGCGACATAAATTTGATTGGTTTTTGAAGCGGGGTAAGTGAAGTACTCACTACATTGCGCACTTTGTCCAGGTCCGATAACTACTTCGGTGCCAGCCTTTAATTTACAGCTAACCAACATGTCTAAAGGAGAATAACTCGGGCATATAACATTCTCTCTTCGATACTTTGATATCGAGCCCAACGGTTTATTAAACGTCCACCATTTGCCGAGCTTTGAGCCATTATACTCACTGTTCCAAGCTCGCCATATCGTAACATCCTCTGTGGCGACAAACACCTGAGCAGTACACAGACCTCCCTGACCAACTGGCTGAACGACTCCTTCTGGTATGTGGGCATTGGGAAGCAGCTTTAAGTTGCTATGTTGGTCTACTTGGCCTACACAATGTGCGGTTACTTGCTGATTGTTAACTTTTTGAGTAGCTAAATCGCTTGATGCACATGCAGATAGCAAAATCGCCCCGATAGCAATAATAGAAGCTCTGACTGAGAGACGTTTGTTACCAGTGATATGGAGTTTGTGCTGCATGTATTGTTCCTTTATATAAAAAACTAAAAGGAATTTTAGTATGCCTGATTGCAAATGTATCTTTCAACGTATTACAGCAAAAAGCCACCAATAAAAGGTATCAAGATTTACACAGTATGGTGACTGGAGAATTCATCGGAAGAGGTTAGTGGGGCACGCATAGCCCCACTTATTCTTAACTTATAATTGCCAGGTAATTGTGGCTCGGATATCTCTACCTGGTTCCGCTACCCCAGTATCAATAGGCCCGAGCGCGGCGTAAGTTGCATGATCATAGTAAAATTTGTCAAAGATGTTTTTAACTGCAACGTCCAGTTTTACTTTTTCATCGCTTGTTATATACCAAGTCGCCTTTAGGTCGTGCACACTATAGCCTGCTTTTTCTGGAAGCTGTGTATTGTCCCAGACGTATGTCCCTGCGTCATCAAGCCTTTTTACAAAACGCGCTTGCCATGCAACTTCTAGTGCATCAGTCAGCGTGTAATCAACACCTAACGTTAAAGTATCACCAACTGAGGTGCCAATTGACCAATCTTGGTCTGAAATTGCGGTTCCAACCAGTGCTGGGTTAATGTGAGACTTCCATTTTGGTCTGCTGCTATTGTAAGCGAAAGAAACAGCTGCTTGGTCAAAGCTATAGCGACCATTAATGTTAAAGCCTTTATTTTCTAAATCACCGACATTGCTGAATAAATACGGTGATTGTGACTCTAAGTTTTTAGCGGTAGAGACAGCATCGTCGATAGTAGACTGAAAAACGTCTGCTTGGACAACTAAGTTATCGCCTAAGTATTTAAAGCCAAGTTCGACGTTTTCTGCGACTTCTTTGCGCATATTTTTATCGTTGTCATAGTAACCAAGTACAAATAACTCTTTTACTTTTTGACCTCGAATGGCTTTTGCATAGCCCGTATTTACAGAAAACTCTCTGGTAATTTCATAGGTTAAATTGAGGTTTGGGCTAAAGCCGCTTGAGTCGAAGTCTTGTTTGTCGTCGTCAGTTAATTCATATTTATCGTAGCGAACACCGGCGCTAACCTGAAACTGATCTGTTACTTGGTAGTAATCTTGTAGATAAAGTCCGTATACCTTACCTTCTTCCACGCCTGAAAGCTCGTAAACTAGCCCTTGGTCTTCAAGCGTTGCTTCATCACTTCTATAATCAAGCCCCGCAACTATTTTGTGAGCGTCAAAAATTGAGGTGTTTCGAGCATCAAACCCTGTAGAGTCATACTCTGCAAAATATGTGTTTTGAGCTACATTTCCCGCTCTGTCTTGTCCTTTTGGGTGCGTGTGTGTAATGGAGTTCTGCGTTCTGTAAGCACTCACCGCTAGGTCGATTAAGTGGCCTTTTGGCGTATAATAGTAGTTGAGTGTGCTGGTGTTTCGTTCGCTTTCTTGAGCCAGAGGGAAGTTCTTTTTGCTTGGGTGCCAATGTGCTCGTAATAAGCGAGTGCCATCGTCATGGCGAACATCGTGACTGAAGCTGAACGATTGTGAGCTAGTCAAGTCGCCACTAATCTTCGCAAAACCAACCTCTTGTTCAGATGCTGAGTAAGGAATTTCTTGGCCTTGGCCATCTTCCATATCCTTAGTATCTCGTTTGATTAGAGATAAAAGCACATCAATGTCGTCGGTTGCTCTGCCGTATAGCGTAGAGCTAGCTTTAAGCCCATCACTGTTACCGTAGTAGCCAAGTTTAAACAATGCGCCAAATCGTTCATCAGGCGCAAGTAGGTCGTCTGCACTTTTGGTTTTGAACCTCAAAGCACCGCCTAAGGCCCCTGAACCTGAAGTCGCGTCACCAGCACCCGCAACAACATCCACTTGTTTTAAGAGCTCAGGTTCAATTGATAAACGACCTTGGTGATGGAACAAATAGCCTGCTTGCAATGCACCGTCAATACTGACGTTTAGCATGGTATCTTCTAGGCCTCGGACATATATTTTTTGTGCAATGGGATTTGAGCCCCCGACAGAAACTTGTGGTAGAGATCTAAAAATATCTGACAGGTCATTGGCTTGAAGCTGTGTAAGGTCAGTTTGGTCGATGATCATGTCTGCATCAGACACTTTACCGTGTACTTCGATGACTTCGATTTTTTGTTGTTGATCGTCTGCAAAAACGATAGGTGAGCTGACCGTCGCGCAAGCTACGGCAAGTGCAAGTGCTGAACGAGAAAAACCAAACTGCATTGGTGTGTTCCTTTATCTTAAATGAAAATAGTTATCAATACGATGCGTATTATTCACGAAATCGGTGGAAACCAAAGTACTTTTACAACTGTTACATTTACAGTGACACTTCAGCTTCGATTCTAGGGCCACTCAAATTTATCGAGTGACGAGTGATCACAGTAAAATCAATATACACAAGCCTTCATTAGGCATATTTTTTGCGTATATCTTGCCGTTAATTCGCTCCATTTGCCTTTTGCACAGTGCCAACCCCAGTCCAAAAGAGTGGCTGTCTGGCTGTGTGTGCGAATACCCATGACTGCGATAAAAAGGTTGAAAAATGCTTTCGAGCTCTTCGTTTGGCACGCCTGGTCCATCATCCCAAATTGCAAGTTGGTTATTTTGATATTGAATGTTGATGTGCTGTGCTGCGTAGCGGCTAGCATTTCTTAAAACATTTTCAATAACTTGGCCTAATACTCTTGCATCAGAGGTGACTTGTTTAGATTCTGGCAGGAATAAGTTAAACGCGAGGTGAGGGGCTTCGAACTTAACTTCTTCAACGATGCATTCGACTAAATCGACTAAATCAAAGTTGGCGTCATCAGTATCAGTGCTTGGGCAAAAGCGCTCGTTTTCTAGCCATGTAAGGGTGAGTGTGTTTTCGGCTAGTTCGCGCATTGTTGCGGTGTTTTTTGCAACACGTCCTAGCATTTCTGTCTCTGAGAGCCCTGATTTATGACAATCTATAGCGGTTTCTATTCGTGCGATTGGTGTGCGTATTTCATGCGAAAAATCAGCAATGAACTGCCTTTGAGCACGGATTGTATTTGCTGTACAGTCCGCCATTTTATCAAAAGTTGCGGCGATGTGTTTAAATTCAGCGTCTCTGCTTGAGATGCTATTGCCAATTCGGCTATCTAAGTTTCCCTCAGCAAACGCGCGCGTTGTTTGCTCGAGTTGCTTGAGTGGTTTCATGATTGCGCGGTATAACACTAAACAGATCCCAGCAAGTACAACCAAAGGGATCCCAAACTGCAATAAGAGATAGGTTGCACGCCAGTAATTACCAGGGCGCATACTGTTCGGAAGTTGAATAATAAAGTGTGTACCATCTTCAGCAAATGGAATATCCATCACTGGGTTACGTGCAAAGTAAAGGTGAATCTTCCAGCTGACATCACGGCCAAGTACAAATTCATCCAGATAGTATTGTTTTAAGTGCGTGCCAGCCAGCGGTTTTAAGTCGCTTTTTACAATGGCTACCCAAGTATTATGCTCTTGCTCTACTTGCTTGACGTATTTACTAAGAGCGTCCATCTCACCATTTAAGTACAGTTGTTCAGCTCGAGCGCCTATATTAAGTAGTGCTTGTTGATCTTCTGTTTTGATCTGACTCATTCTAAATTCGGCATGGTTTACGAGGTAGTCAATAACACCAAATAGGATAATCGAGCCTACAATTACAAGCGCACAAAGGCGAATAAAATAGGATGCGTTAAAGTGCAACATGCAGTTTGTAACCTTTTCCATGAACCGTGCTGATTGACTCTGCACTTAAACCAACTGCAACCAGCTTTTTACGCAGCCGACTGAGGTGCATATCTAAGCTTCTGTCATAGCGGCTAAATTGACGTTCTAACACGCTTTGGTATAGAAAGGCTTTGCTCAATGTTTCATTATGATTTTGTGCCAATTGCCACAATAGCTTAAATTGAATCGCGGTAATGTCGACGGGTTCGGATTTAAAATAGGCCTGTTGCTGTTTTCTATCTAGATGAAGGTCTAAGAGGGTTATATTAAATGGTGTTTTAGCTTGTGAGTGCAATGCATGTACGCGTCTCAAAATAGCTTCAATACGCAGAACTAACTCATCAAGATTGAAAGGCTTAGAGAGATAGTCATCTGCCCCTAAACTTAGCCCTTTAATACGTTCTTGTTCTGCGCCACATGCCGAAAGAATAAGTACTGGTGTGTGCTTCACCTTTCTAAGCTGCGCTAGAATTTCATACCCTTCCATCGTTGGCAATCGTATATCTAGTATTATCAAATCGTAGTCGATAGCCAAGGCTTGGCTAAGTCCTTGTTCTCCATCGTGGATACAGTCCACTTGGTAGCCTTTATTGCTCAACAATGCGCAAACTTGTTGATTGAGCGTGATGTCATCTTCTACGACTAATATACGGTTGTTCACTGGCATGGGTCTTCTAAAATGAGAATGATTGTATTTTATAGCCATCGTTCTTGTCTTTACAATAGTGACATGGTCGAGGAATGAACAGATGTGTGTTGTATGAATTTATTTCAAACCCTAATAGCTAATGTAGTTGTAATGAAATGTATCGAAGCGGTGAGTTTTAAGTCTCGTCACCAAAGTGGCTAGTAAAGGTACGGTCTTGGATACAACAACATTAAGGAATGACACATGTTAAGGTTACTTTCAATCAAGCTATCTACGGTGGTATTCATTACGAGTATTATCGGCGCATTTTTTCCACTCACCGTGATTGGTAAAAATTATCAAGCAACACACCATGCAATCGTCTATGAGGGCAGAGTTAGTAAGCATTACGGTAAAGGACAGGTTGAGTTCAATTGGCCTGGCACGCAACTCAGAACCAAGCTTATCGGTAAGTCTTTAAAAATGACAATGGCAGGTCATGGCGATCAGTTTGATGTGCTGGTGGATGGCAAGTTTCACAAACGCTTACTCACTAACCTAAACGGCAATTTTGAGGAGCATATTGTTTACCAACAAAGCGAGTCGAAAGCAGTAACAATTGAGGTTGTTAAACGCTGGGAAAACTACAGCAACAACACGAAAGTACTGAGTTTCAGTGCTGATGGTCGAATAGAAGGTATTTGGCAGCAACAGCCTCATATTCTATTTATTGGTGATTCTATCAGTGCTGGTTTTGGCAGTGAGTCGGATAAACGACAGTGCACTTGGAGTGAAATCGTTGATAGCAGCAACGCTCGCGTGGCATTTCCATTTGTCACGGCTGCTCAGTTAGAAACCAGCTTTACTCAGGTTTCTTATTCAGGTCTTGGGCTAATACGAAACTGGAGTGGCAATGACAGTCACCATGATTTACGGACATATTATGATAAAGTGTCTGCAGTTTTTGGTGACGACCAAGGTTATGAAGATACCCACCCTGATCTAATAGTCTTAGAAGTAGGGACGAATGACTTTAGCACAGATCCACAACCCCATGAACCATGGGAAACTATTCAAGATGTGAAAGCTGACTGGATAAATACAATGGTGGAGTTTACAAACACGCTTCGCTATCGTTACCCCAATGCGCCAATTATTTTTATGCCAAGGCCAGCTTACCCTTATGATTTTATTATTCCTGCAACATTAGAAGCCAAGTCAAGATTAGAAGAAGAGGGAGTTGAGCAGTTATATTCCCATACGTTTATCTCACCCCTAGAAGGGTGTATTTGGCATCCAACACGTGCTGAGCATTTAGATATTGCAACTAAGCTCAGTAAATTTATTCGTCAGCATGAGTTATTAGAATAAGCGTTGTTATCTTGGCCAATGTCACTTTTTACTTTTGTATAGTGATGTTGGCCAATTTGTGTAGTTTTATTGCAATTAATCTCAACCATACGATTCAAATATAAACTGTGTTTAGTTTATAAATTCTATTAATGGTTTTTCGAAATGTATTTTGCCACTATTAATTGCTTCAGAATATCTGGTTATCAACTTTAGCTTTTGCTCGTCTGAAAGATCATTAAATTTGGACATAACCTCAGAAGCTGTGGTGTCGTCAAAATGCCCGACCGCAATACTGGCGTCTAAAGTACTCAGCGAGTTTGTATACACCTCACTTTGCATTATTAATGTCTCATTATCTTGCTCATAAGCTTCTGTCGTGATTATGGGTTGTTGCTCTCTAAGTTGATTAATAAGTTGCTTAAGCTCTTCTGTTTGGACTGTGAGTTGATTGGCAATTTCTGTCTGAATGTATTCATGCAATTCTGGCTTGGCTGACGTGTCGTCATTGGGTATATGTGCTTGTGCTGTCACACTTGCAATACCGTTTTGCTCTGGGTATTGCGAGCCAGATATTTGTTTTGAATTCGTGTTATGGCAGCCAGACCACAGGTGAAACACCTGTAGTCCAGCGACAAAGCCAACGCCCAGATATAAACCGATTAATGAACGTTGCATCAGGTAATTACCGCTTTGCTTCATGCTTTGATGAATTGTCCACATAAACACTAGAACAAGTACCGCCGGATAAACCAATGATCAAATATGAATCAGAGGTGGCTCCGCGTAGCTGCTCTTTTTTGGTTTGATCACTTGTTGTACAGGTTTTAATTGCACCTGAAGAATTCTTAGCAAATACCAGCACAAGATTACCGTAGTCAGATATTGATAAGATTTGACGAGTGTCACTTGAATTTCTAGCTGAACCAAATGAACCTTTAATCGTGGTGTTTGAAACTTCTACATTACCAGTTTGTTTGTATCCTGCTTGTGCAGATAAAGAAGCTGCGCAAATTACAGCGCTCGCGAATAGTTTTGTAGCTATAGATGTCAATTTCATAATTACTTTTTCCTTAAAATATAATGTCGATTTGACGACTGTTAATGTAACCAAACTCAATCAGTGTTACAAATAATTATCAATGAATTAATTTAAATTTAAAATATGTAACTTTTTGATTGGCAGCAACGTCGAGAGGTTACTGAGTAAATCCATATCTTCTCTTTGCTTTATGACACCTAAACGTCAAAGTTTATAAATTATTCTGATTATTGACCGCGATAATTTTAATGAGTGATGTACTTGTTGGTGTTAAAAGTCATTGAACAAAGCCGGGTAAGGGAGTGCGGTACAAATTTACTAGAGGCATTCAATAAACCAAATTACATCTTATCATTTATACGAATTCTGATAGGGAGGCGGTGTGTAAGGATCGAGCGATTTATCGCTCGATCCATTTCAATATAACGTGATTATAAAGCTTAGTTAGTTGTTACTCTGATTTTTCAACCCACAGCACGCCAACAGACTTTTCAATCACCTTGACGTGTGTGCCTTTCGGCATGTCCGATTTACTTTTTACTTGCCATTCAATACCCGAGTATTGGTAGTAAACTTGGCTATCGGCATTTAGGTCTTGCTCTAATGTAAACTGGAGATCGGCAAAATCGCTATTGACTGACTTTGACTCTTGCTGCTCTTGCATACTTTTTAAAGGCTTCCACAAAAATATTGCCAGTAAAGTGGTTATCAAGGCATTGATCCAAAGCGCATTGAGTAACGTCGGTTCGAAAACCTCAAAGTGCATGAATGTACCACTGATAATTAAAGATAAACCCAAGAAAAATAGTACAAAAGTGGCAAAGCCCAACACTATAACTTCAACACATAGCGCTATGAGCCCTACGACTATAAGCGTTTGAGGTAAATTGCTAGATAAAAGCTCCATATTTAGCTACTTTTTTTACTATTTAAAGTGTTAATGATAGACATACCCTGTGCAACCAGCGAGCTGGCATCTGTGGCATTATCTGGCAGCAAAACAACGGATGATTCTTTTGCAATTGCTTCTTTCGCTAAAATAGCCTTCGTGGCGAGGTCTAGTTGAATGGCTTTTTGACCTTCGTCTGTGTTGGCAGCTTCACCAACTTTTCTCAGTGCATCAGCCTGTGCTTCGGCAACCGCGATGATGGCTTTTGCTTCACCCTCTGCTTTAAGGATTTGTTCGGCTTTTTCTGCTTCTGCTGCTAATACTTGTGCCTGCTTTTTACCTTCTGCGACATTAATTGCTGCTTGTCTATCACCTTCAGATTCAAGGATTTGTGCACGTTTCACACGCTCTGCTTTCATTTGTGCTTCCATGGCCTCCATCACAGAGTTTGGCGGCACAATGTCTTTAATTTCATAACGCAATACCTGAATGCCCCAAGGATCTGACGCTGCATTGATGGCTGCTACGATATTGGTATTAAGAAGATCTCTTTCTTCAAAAGTCTTATCCAGCTCCATTTTACCTAGCTCGCTTCTCATGGTCGTTTGCGCAAGCTGTGTCACGGCAAATACATAGTCATCGACTCCATATGTGGCTTTATACGGGTCTAGCACTCTGAAATATAAAACACCATCAACGACAAGAGAAATATTGTCTCTAGTAATAGCTGATTGAGAAGGGACATCTGTGGCTTGTTCTTTTAAACTTCGGTCGGCTGCTACACGATCGATAAAAGGGATGATGAAGTTAAGACCTGCTTCTTTGGTCGACTGGTATTTTCCAAATCGCTCAATTATCCAAGCTCTATTTTGGGGTACAAATTTAATTGAACCTCTTAAAATAACAATCACAAAGATTAATAGTATGGCTTCTACTGAAAGGAGTAGCTCTAAAATAGTGGATACTGGGTCCATGTTAATAATTTCCATTTAGTTCTTCCGAATGCATAACATAACACGTTGTGTATAAAAGTAGAACGAAGTAGGGCGAAGAACACCAATTGATGGAGTAATTTGTACTAATATAGCTAATAATCAGTGAAGTTGTTCATCATGAAACTAGGGTATTTATCTGTCATATTATTGTTATCCTAATTACCTATCATGCGTACAGTGGGCAAACCTAAAAAAGGAATCATTGGCACTATGGCAACGCAATATTATGAAATCAATGCGTTGGAGCTGGCAAAAATATACCAGTCTCACTGTTTTGAATCTTTACACGCGAATTGGCTAACACATCTAGAGCCTTTCCTATCTATTAAAGGAATGACCTTCCTTGATATCGGTGCCGGCGCAGGCCGAGATGCAAAGTTTATTGTAGAAAATGGTCAGCAACCCAAGGTCGTAGCAGTTGAACCAGTAAGCTCCTTAAATCGACTCGGGCAGGCATATACAAGAGATTTATCAATTGATTGGTATAGAGACCAATTACCATGCTTGTACACGGTAAAAAAACACTACGAACAGTTTGACGTGATCTTAGTAAGCTCTGTGTTTAACTACTTAGATGAACATGCCAGTATTCAGGCTCTGTTGACGATACGTAATTTGCTCAAGCCAAAGGGCCTATTCATCGTTAAATTGCGCCACTGTAATGACAATGCAGAGTTAAAGAAGCGAGGACTAGTCAATATTGAGGCGGTTAAACTAACTGAAATGGCAAAAAATGCTGATTTAGTTTGTGAAGAAATAACGGTAAGCGAGGCTGATGCCCAAGGCCGCCATCATACAACTTGGCAAACGATACTATTTAGGCCAATTTAAGCTGTACTCGCTAGGCGTGGCTTAGCACGCCTAGTTAGATCGCTAATATTTCTTTACGGTTACTCTCTGACCACACTTTCTTAGCTGCGTCACTTTGAGTTAGCCATACAAAGTCGGTGTGCTCGTCTGCGCAGAGCCGGACTACAGTGTGATTGGGTACACATATACTGAAAACGTGCTCGGTATTTATCGTTGCGCCTTCAACATACCGGTGCCGCCATTGTGGTCGAATTTCATAATGGTTTTCAGTGTTATGTTGTTTGATTTCTAGTTTCAGTGCTTTAGCGTCAATCCCTGTTTCTTCTTTGAGCTCTCTGTAAGCTGTGTCTATGGATAATTCACCGCTATCTATTCCACCCGTTACCGATTGCCAAAATTCACTGTCGTCTTTTCTTTGCAACAACAAGAATTGCTTTTCTTCATTATAAATAACAACAAGCACTGAAGCTGGTTGGCGTAGCATAGTCCAATCCTGATGATTTCTTGAATACAAATATAGTGTACCAAATTGGTACGAAAGCGTGGGGTATTTTGATTAGTTCGAAAAGAAATAAATTAAACGCGGAACGTCAGGCAAAAAAAAGGCAGGCAAAACGCCTGCCCAATCTCCAAAAGCAACAATCTGTGCCAAGGAAATACCCAATAAACCAACATCCTTATTAGTAAGCTCTACTTCTCGGGAGTTCTAGGAGGCACTTAAAACTAAGTGTAGTCTCCAAAGGAACGACATCATCGTACACTTATGTTTTTTATTTGTAAACATATTTAGGGTAAAAAAATTCACATGTAATCTAAATGTATAGTATGTGTACAGGTTTGTTTGTTTTATGTATTTATTCATATCTCATATTTAAACTGTAATATATACAGACATATATGGAATTTTGAGATCCACTCCTTAGTTAGTTTTCGAAAAAGGGGTTTTACATTGCATTTCTTAATTGCTTGAAAATTAGAGTATTTAAAAAGCATGTTGATTTGATCTCGAAACTTTAGGATGAGGTGAACCTCGTTAAATGTTAAATAAATGTATCTGCTTGTATTGGTGGGTATTGACGTTCAAGCGTATGGCTTAGTGGTTAGCGATAATGCTTCGAATATAAAAATCCCCTTGGATTAGCTTGGAATAAGTGGCTTTGTATACCATGCTTAATCGGGAGTTAGAAAGATTTTAATGATATGCTAGTCGCGATTTGGTTATCAGTCACAGTGGCTTTGTCGCCAAGTGAAATGTTTAAAACATTAAACCAGCTTAAAGAGCTCAACAGGAAAAATCCGTCTGAAGCAGCTGTTTTGTTTCGATCAGTCGATGAACGGTTGCCAAGAAAGCCGAGCCGTGGCCTATACGAACTTTATCGTATTGGACTCGAGTCGGGTGTGCGAGTGCAAGATGCTGAAATTGTTAACGGGATTCTAACTGTGCTGACGTCGAGGCCTTGGCAGAATATAGTTGAGGGCGGTGAGCTTGATATCGTCAGCTCACTCGCGATTTATCACCGTCGTATTCATGATTATAAACACGCTGAACGGCTAAATGAGTGCGCAATTTCTTACGCAACTGATCCCAAAGAATTCGCTAGGGTCGCAAACAACATGGCTGTTGTTTATCGATATAGTGGTCAACTTCCAAAAGCGAGCAAAATCTTAAAGGAATCTTTGTTACTAGCCGATGACAGAGAAATCATTGCAAATATAAAAAACAACCTTGGTAATATTTTCTTTGATCAAAAGAAGTATCGTAATGCACAATTAATGTATAGACGCGCGTTTCGATATCATTCAGAGGTTGGTCAGTCGGTCTATGCCGCAGGCACTGGACTAAACTTGCTCAATACACAAATATTTTTGGGAGATTGGCAAAGTTTTTCAAGATATAAAAGCTCCGTAGCACTGGAAATTAAGGCGAGTAACCAACCTGTGTTTAACGCGTTTTTCATGTGGCAGCAAAGACTATTCGATTTTGTGAAAAACGGGACTCAACCCACTAGCGAAACAATAAATCAATTAATTGATTCGATCCCATTATTGCTGAAGAGTGAATTGGGGCCATCTTTGGAATTATATACAAAGCTGTACAAAAGCCAGTCGCTACAACAAGCGTTGCAAAAGCAGCTTAAGAAAACGCCGAATATCAGAGAGATAGAAAGTCCAACAGGAGCGAGAGTGGAGTTGGATAGATGGTGCTCTTATAATTCAGTCGCGAAGAAGTATTTTTCAGATTATTAAATTTATTTGTATTTGGTTAAAAAAAAGTCAATACTTCAGTTTCCGTATCAGGAAAACTTGTAAAGGAAACTATAATGAAGTTAATGAAATCAATTTTGGCGATTTCTTCGCTGACCATTCCTATGCTTTCACAAGCTGCAATTCCCTATCAAAATGAAGAATATCAGTTCACTCAGCCTAACGGTGAAGTGCTCACGGTGTATTTGAACGGTAACACCTATTACGCTGAACAACGCACAAAGTCAGGCGCGTTATTGGTGTTTGATACAAAGCTGAAAGGGATGGCTTATGCGAAAGTCAGTGATGATGGTACTCACTTAGTGTCAACAGGTGAGCTTGCTTCGGCGCTAAACGCCATACATGCAAATACCGTCAATTCTGTTGCGATCAAGCAGCAAGGCTTGTCAAAGCAAGCGATACAATCCCTTGTTTTACAAAAACAACAAGAATTGATGCCCGCCATTGAAAGTCCACTAATGACACGTATGCAGACAAGTTCAGTGAATACGCAAATTAGCGGCGAAGTGAAGGGACTGACGATAATTATCGACTTCCCAGATGAACGAGGCACAATTACCAAGTCTCAAGTAGAGCGTTTTTTAAATGATAGAACTTATACCGAGTTTGGTAATGCACAGTCGGTTAGAGGCTACTTTTTAGAGGTCTCGGGTGAGAAGCTAGATTATACGAATACGGTGACTGCATATTACACGGCTAAGAAAAACAAAGCGTACTATGCGGATTCGAGTTTAAGTTCTACAGTACGCTCTCAAGAACTTATAAAAGAAGCACTGGATTGGCTTGAGTATCAACAGGGCTTTAACTTCTCTACACTCACTACGAATAGCAGCGGTCAAATTCGTGGTCTTAATATATTCTACGCAGGTAACTCAGACAGTTCTTGGTCTAAGGGGTTGTGGCCACACATGGCTAGATTGAGCCCTAGGTTTTGTGCCGATGGCGTCTGTACTGACCGATATCAGATCACGGACATGCGCGCGAGTTTGTCTATCGGTACCTTTGTTCATGAATCGGGGCACTTAATAACAAACTGGCCGGATCTATATGACTATGATGGCAGCTCAGAAGGGTCTGTTGCGAGTTATGGCGTCATGGGATTTGGTGCGATTGGCGCAACCAATAAATATCGACCTACACCCCCTGTTGCACATTTTAGGGCCATTGCTGGTTGGGATACGGTTACTGAACTCAACCCCGCAGTGAATGCCAATGCGCCTACTGGCCGATTAAGTCACACATCTGGTGACCATACATCATACAAATGGTCAAACCCAAGCAATAGCAACGAAGCGTTTTACATTGAGGCTATCCATAAATCTGGGCAGAACTCAGAGCAACCAGGCCAAGGCTTAGCGATTTGGCATGTTGATAGCAGAGGCAATAACTCAAACGAATGGTACCCGTATATTCAAATGGAACATGCTGATGGCAATCGCGATCCAGAAAACGATCGTAACCGCGGAGATAGCTCTGATCTATATGGTGTTAACGGCGAGTTTAGCAGTGTGCTGCCAAATGCTCTATCTTCTCGAGGTACTAACGCTCTTTGGTGGAATGGCAGCGATTCGGGTTTATCTGTTTCTGGTATTTCAGACCCTGCCAAAACGATATACTTCGACCTTGATTCCTCTGTAGTTGAACCACCAAAAGGTGATGTATATAAAGGGACACTATCAAACAGAGCGCAGCAGATCCAACCTAACGGTAGCTGGTTTCAATATGGTGGTGGTCAGCTTAAATTGGACCTCACAGGCCCAAGTTCTGCTGATTTTGATCTAAAACTTGAGCGCTGGCAGGGGGGGTCTTGGCAGCAAGTTGCTATTTCTGAGACTCCAACATCTGTAGAGTCGATTTCATACAGCGCAACAAGTGGATATTACCGAATCGTCGTTTATTCATATTCTGGAGCTGGCGACTACACGTTAGTTGTGAACAAGTAACCAGACAGAAAGCTCACAATCAAATAGTGGACCTTGATAACGCAGTATGTGGTCCACTTTTAGTGTTGCATTGACACTCAGTAACCAATTTGCATTGTTGAAATTTCCCATCTTATTTTTCTCCCTCATACATAAAATTTGCACTTTTTGTTATTACAACGTTAAAGCAAAAGCTTATACACAATTTTCCGCATTGATCTTAAACGAATTACGAAGGTTAAAATTTAGTAAATTATTTGTTTGATATCAAATTGAAAATCATTATCATTATTACCTGTATAAGGTACTTTTGGTATTTTAAGTGACACTTATACGTCTAATGATTAAGGAGTAATTATGTCTCGTAAATTTTTATTGACTGGCGCGACTGGAGTCGTGGGGCTCTCAATGATAGAGCTTTTATCACCCAATGATGAGATTGTTATTCTAGTTAATCAACGATCTTTCAAAGAGTTACCAGTTGGAGTAAGTCGTCAAATTCAAGGCGATATTCGTAAAGAAAAGTTTGGATTAAGCACAGGTCAAATTGAAGAGTTAAAGAATATTCAGTGTATTGTTCACAGTGCTGCACTGACAGATTTTACCGCTGACCCTCAAGTACTTGCGGAGATTAATGTAGCAGGTTTAAAGCATGCCATTAATTTATCTGAGCAACTCAATGTGCCTTTAATTCATATCAGTACCGCATTTGTGAAGGGGCGTAACGGCCATGATTTTAACAATTATGAGCAAAGTAAACGCGAAGCCGAAGCGTGTCTGAGTGACAACGTAACGGTGATCCGCCCTTCGGTGATAATCGGTGATAGTGTCGCTGGATTGATGCCTAAAAAGCAAGGGATCCACAATATGCTAAAACTGGCAACGAAAGAAGTAATACCAATTGTACCAGGAGACGCCAATACGCTTGTGGATGTAATTCCGCGTGATATTGTCGCAAAATGTATCTTAACTGTCGTAGATAAGAACCTAAAAGGCGAGTTTTGGTTAACAGCAGGAGGGCTGGCAAAAACGCTTGGTGACTTATTAACATTAGGCGAAGACGAAGAATTGAAATCGCTTTATCAAATAGGTTTTAAAGCCCCCAAATTAATGAGTCCAACGACCTTTGAACGACTTGTAAAGCCCGTTTTTATGCCGGCGTTACCCAAACGTTTCAAACGCATGTTTGAGGAAACTTCTATTTATCTTAAATACCTAGATATGTCAGAAGGCTTCCAATCAGATATTACCACTTTGGCTGAAGTCGCAGGTGAAAGTTACCATTATGATATTCGTCATACTTTAGCGAAAAACCTGGTCGCATATGACCATCAACACCCATTAATTGCGGCGCTTGATGGAGAGAGTTAACGTGAGAGCAGAAACGTTAGAATTACTTAAAGCACATAGCAACCGGTCTAAGGCTAGGCTTTCTAGCTTAATGAACTTGCCAATTGAGCAAAGTGCAAAAGGTGCTGAGATTATTGACGAAAACGGTCAAGCCTACTTAGATTTTGGTGGTTTTGGGGTCTTCATATTAGGCCACTGCCACCCCAAAGTTGTGGCGGCTGTGAAGGCACAAGTTGATCGAATGCCTATGAGCTCGCGCACTTTGGTTAATCCTGTACTTGCCAGTGCAAGCAAAAAGCTCGTGGATATTTGCCCAAAAACGCTAGAGTATGCCTTTTTTACCAATTCAGGGGCTGAGTCAACGGAGCTTGCATTGAAGTTGGCTAGAGCAAACGGCTGCGAACATATCATTGCGGTGACCGGCAGTTACCATGGTAAGTCTTTAGGTGCTCTGTCTGTAACGCATCGAGATGAGTTTAGAGCCCCATTTATGCCGCTCTTTAGCAATGTTGAATTTGTTGAAAGAGATAATTTAAGTGCACTTGAGGCCGCTTTTAAAAAATGTGGTGGCAAAGTGGCTTTCATCGCGGAGCCCGTGCAAGGCGAAGGGGGTGTTTACACACTCGATTATGAATTTTTGCATAAAGCCAAGTCTCTTTGCACGCAATCGAAAGGGATATTTATTTGCGATGAGATCCAATCAGGATTAGCCCGAACAGGCTCGATGTGGGCGATTGACAAGTTCGGCATAACACCAGATGTCATGTTGGTGGGGAAAGGCCTAAGTGGTGGTGTAGTACCATGTGCAGCTGTTGTTGCTACCGAAGCTGCCTTTGCGCCTCTAAATCAAGACTTTATGCTTCACTCTAGCACATTTGGTGGGTCGCCCATTGCCCTCGCTGCGGCTGAAGCCACCATTGATGTACTTTTAAATGATCAAGTCTCGGCACGTGCTAAAGTGCTGGGAGAGCGAATTGCAGCTCGGTTAAATCAAATTGCCACCACGTACAACCAATCTCACCAAGAGCAGATCTGCATTCGCGCAGAAGGGCTACTTATCGGGATCGATGTTCAAACACCATCTAGAGCTGGTCAGTTGACATTATCTCTGCTGAGCCAGCACGTTCTAACTAGCCATTCTCTTAGCAATGCATCAACAGTTAGGCTAACGCCATGTGCATTCTTATCTGAACAACAGTTGGCCCATTTATATGATGCATTTGCAAACGCACTAGAAAAAATTTAAGGAAATACCATGAGACAAGTTACTTACACACAAATCGTTGCAGCTTCTGCGCAAGTCGCTTTTGATAAAATCGCGGACTTCAAATCGTTTGAAAGCCATTGCCAAGCGGTTATTTCTGTTGATGTAAAAGAAATTTCACCAAATGAATCTGAGTCAGCTTGGCTTGTACATTTTCATGATGGCAAGATGTCTTGGACTGAGCGAGATATTTTTGATGTAAAAAAACTGACCATAGATTTTACCCAAACAGAAGGCGATGCAGATGTGTTTGAGGGGCGTTGGACGATTGAGGCGATTAATGAATCTGAATCTAAGGTGTCTTTTGATGCGCGCTTTTGCATGGGGATCCCGACACTCGCAGATATTTTAGAGCCCATTGCTGAGTCAGCGATAAAACAGAATGTAGAGCAAATGTTAAGTGAGCTTTTTGCAGCAACTGACAGGGCGGTGGCATGAGCATTTATAAGCAAGCGCAACAGTTGTTACAAGATACTTTGCCCGTGTTAGCTGATTACTTGCAAGAAACGCCTTTTCACGTTTTGGAAGGGAAGCAAAGTGACGCCATTGAAGTGTTTCGTAAATCTGGAGGCATTGCGACGCTTGTTAAAGAAAAGTATGGCGGCAATGGACTAACAGCGTGGGAGGGCGTGCTATTGCAGCTGGCAATAGGTGGTGCGTCGCCATCACTTGCCATTGCAGCTGGGATGCATCAGTTTTCAATCGCGACTTTGCAAGAAATGGCCAAAATTGGCAATGGTTTGGAATCATTGATGCTGGAGGGAATTTCTCGCTCTAGCTTGTTGGTTTCTTCTGCGTTTAGTGAAGGTCAAATTTCTAAGAGTATTTTGAAAAGCCAAATCAAGGCCAAAGAAGTAGACAAAGGTTACCTTATATCTGGTGTGAAAAAGCCGTGTAGCTTGGCATATTGCATGGACTTGTTAACGGCCAGTGTTCAGGTGGAACCTAAGCAAGGATTACCCTATTTCGCAGTGGCTATGATCCATAAGGCCACTGAAGGAATTTCTGTTGAAAAGTTTTGGCAAGCTCCCTTTCTACAGGCGAGCCAAAGTGAAGCTGTCATACTCGATAATGTATTTGTGCCGCATTCAATGATAGTCAACGTAGATGAGAAGTCAGCCTACCAATCACATATTGCAGGCTTTGTGTGGTTTGAGTTGATCACCTGCGCATCATATCTTGGTATGGTTTACGGCTTGGTCGCTCGTGCTTGTGAGGAGGATCGTTTGAAAGGGGATGACAAAGCACGTGCGTACATCAAGTTAGAAGCGAGTGCACTATCGCTTAAGGCGGTTGCTGGGGAGATGGATAATCAAACTCAGGATACGTTAGCGCAGATTTTGGCGGTACGTTATCAGCTACAGGATGTACTCGCACAAGTCACGCAGAGCACATTAAGTTTAGTCGGAGGCATAAATTACATTAATGAAGGTTACTTTGGCACTATTGCTCAGATTGTGCATGCATTTAATTTTCATCCACCGGCAAAGCAGGCGATGTATGCCCCTTTAAACCAGTATTTTAGTGGTGAAAAGTTGGAGATGGTGTAATGCGTCTAGCGCTGTGCAATATCGAAAATATGGCAACTCAGCCGGCTGTTTTACAGGTGATTGAAAACCATAAAGACACGATTTCTCTGGTGATCACAAGTGATCCTTATTCGCCGAGAAATGGTGGCTTTTTAAGGCAAGCGTACCAAAACATGCTTCGTCGTGGTTATAGATTTACTGAATACCTATTTGTGAAAATGGTGTTCTTAAATGTGCTTAGACCGCTACTTAAGTTATTTGGTGTGCAAGTATTGCCGAGTATTAAACAGCGCTGTAACGAGCTTGGAATTAGCCATATTCATGTAAAAGATATCAATGCAAATGAGGTTGTAGAACTGCTTAAAAGTAAAGAAATCGACTTACTGACGATTTACTACTTTGACCAGATACTACATTCGGAAGTGATCGCGGCACCGAGTAAAGGGATTGTGAACTTTCACCCCGCATATTTACCGAGTTGCCGGGGCTTATTTCCTATCATGTTTAGTTATTTGTATAACGAACAAAAATACGGAATATCAGCGCACTGGATAGAAAACACGGAGATCGATGCGGGGCCAATCATTGAGCAGCAGCAAATTGAAGTATCACATGCTAGTTGCTTGTTAGATATAGATAGGCAAGTAAGTAACTTTTTGCCGACCTTGTACGCACGTGTGATAAGTAAAATCGCATGTGGCGAAGGTGTTGCTGCGGCACAAAAGCATGACGGGAGCTACTATTCCTATCCAAACAAATTACACTTAAAAATGCTGAGTAAATCACTAAAAATGGTCAACTGGAGGTGGGCACTTGAAGCGACATCAAATCGTTCATGCACGGAACATTCGAGTAGTCAGATTGAAAAGTGAAATAATTTTAAGTCTTATTTATAGATATTTGTAGTATATAAATTACACGGAGTTACAATAAAAACTAGGGTATTTATTCTAGGCTTAAGTTACGTCTAGATAAGGAGTGGGCTGAGAAAATTAGTCCACTTTATTCATGTAAATACCCTATTTGGAAAGTTGCAAAAGGTGAGATAGGGCCAAATACAAACTTTTGGCTGGTTACAGAAGTATAAAGGGTAAAGAAGATCGCAAGGAAATTGTATGAAAGTGTTTTTGAGTTTGATACTACTAGTTAACTCAATGTGGGTGCTGGCAGATGGGAGCGGTGATACCCAAAGTAAGGGATTGCCTGTGGCTGCATACAGCCTACAACAGGCCAAAGGCTTTTTTCAAACAAGACAGGTAACCGGGCAAGTAGTTAAACGCCAAGAGGCGGAAATTGGCTTTGAATTTAATGGGGTTATTGCTTCGTTTTATGTTGATCAGGGCGACACTATCAAACGTGGTCAAGTGTTGGCAAAACAAGACACTCAGTTACTTGAAATAGAAAAGCTGGAGTTGCTGGCTAATTTAGACAAAGTTAGAGCACAGCTGACCTTGGCGGAGCAAGATAGTGAAAGGTTACTTAAATTGAGTAAATCTAACTATTCGGCACAGCAGCAGCTAGATCAAAATAGATCTCAAATCGCGGTTTTAAAGGCTGAGCAGCAAGTTTTAAAGGTCAAACTTAAAGGGATGGATGTACGTTTGGATAAAGCCCAATTAAAGGCGCCATTTGACGGCGTGGTGGCTTCAAGGGAGATCTCGGTAGGAGAAATAGTGGGGCCGAGTCAAATCGCTATTCGAGTTTTGGAGCAAGGAAACTCCGAAGTCAGAATCGGCGTACCACAGGGCTTACTAGCCAATATTCAAGAAATTATGCCAGTAAACATAGGAGGCCGTGTTTATAACGCCATTAAACGTTCCGGCGGGACTAATTTAGATCCTGTTTCGAGAACACTGCAATTGCGATTTTCACTACCACATGAAGCACAAGTTTACTCAGGTCAAATGGCATTAATGACCATTTCTAAAAGGCAAGACAAAGCGGGTTATTGGATCCCAATGAGTGCGTTAACCAATGGTACTCGCGGAACTTGGCAGGTTTATCAAATTGTATCTGGGCATCTCAAGCCAACCGCAGTCGAGCTGTTACATAGTGATGGCCAATATGCGTATATTGATGGTGATTTGCAAAGTGGCGTGTCTATTTTAGCAAATGGTACCCATAAAGTAGCAGCAAATATAAAAGTCGATATTGTACAATCGGTGGCAACCCGAGGTGAGCAAAGATGATCTCATATTTGCTTAACAATGCTAGATTTCAAGCGCTGCTTGTGGCGTTGTTGTTGGTATCTGGGTTTGCTGCATTGAACAGCCTGCCGAGAACTGAAGATCCACGCATTAATAATCGCTTTGCTTTTGTGACCACATATTTACCCGGCGCATCTGCTGCGCGTGTTGAGGCACAAGTTACAGAAAAGATAGAGCAAAAATTAAAGCAACAGTCAGAAATTAAAACCCTTGTAGCAATGTCCCGCTCTGGAATTTCAGTACTCAGTATTGAGCTAGGTGATGATGTCACCAATAGCTTGCCTGTGTGGTCAAGGCTACGAGATTTATTAGATGATGTGCAGATTGAGTTACCGCAGGAAGCTTCTGCACCACTTTTAGAAGATGACAGAGGTTATGCGTACACCAAAATAGTGGCCTTAACTATCGAGCCAGACAATAGCAGCGCGCTTTCACTGCAGCAGGCCAAACAAGTGGCTGTGAATCGCTATACTAAAGAGCTACGTAACCGCCTGCGAAACCACAGTGGCGTTGAAGTCGTCCATTTATTTGGTGTCGCGGACGAGGAAATCAGAATAACACTTGACCCCGCAAAGCTAAAACTGGCGGGGCTTTCTTTTGAGCAAGTCGCACAAGCCGTAAAAAATGCTGATGCGAAAGTCGCAGCTGGCATGTTGAGCAACCAACAAATTCAAATGCAAGTTGAACTGAGTGGTGAGTTTACATCAATTCAGCGGATTTCAGCGATTCCAATTCAAAGTGACGCGAACTTTGGTCAAGTCCTGCTACACGATATTGCGACGATAGAGCGCACTTTAGCGGACCCTCAACCTGAGATAGCATGGATAGATGGTATGCCTGGCGCATATTTAGGTATCAGAATGCTGCCAGATGTGCGTATAGATAAGTTTTCGAATGACATTGACAAGGTGCTCACGCAGTTTAAACAAACCTTGCCTAATAACATTCAACTGCATAGCTTGTTTGACCAAAAAGGATATACAGAGGAGCGGTTGGGTGGGCTACTCAACAATATACTAGTTGGTTTTGGACTCATACTGGCCGTTTTATTTTTGACCTTGGGGCTGCGTGCGGCACTGATTGTCGGCTTGGCGCTGCCGCTTACCGTCATGTTTACGTTGGCGTGTATGAATATTTATGGATTACCAATCCATCAAATATCTGTTACAGGGCTTGTGGTTGCGCTGGGAATTATGGTCGATAACGCCATTGTGATTACCGATGCGGTGCAAAGGTTTCGTCAGCAAGGTATGAGTGCGTTACAGGCAGTCACAAAAGCCGTTAATCACTTTTGGATGCCGTTACTTAGCTCGACCTTAACCACTATTTTAGCATTCATGCCAATAGTATTAATGCCCGGCCCGTCTGGTGAGTTTGTGGGAGGAATTGCCCTGAGTGTTATTTTTGCATTAATAGGCTCTTATTTGATTTCACATACTTTGATAGCGGTGTTTGCGGGAAAGTATGTTTTGGTCGAGGGAAGAAAAGACAACGGATTAGTAGCCCAAGGGCTTTCTATTGCAAAATTGAGTTTATGGTTTGAAAGAGTTTTAAAGCGCTCTTTAAAAAAGCCGCTAATGACGATAACTTTGGTGATGATTTTACCTGTATTAGGCTTTATTTCAGCAGGTCAGCTAACCGAACAGTTTTTCCCACCGGCTGACAGAGATATGTTCCATATTGAGGTTCGTCTGTCAGATAACGTTAGTATTCAAGCGACCAAAACTTTAGTTGAGAAAATGGACAAACACATTCTCAAGCACGAGGGTATTGAAAGGCTTGATTGGATGGTGGGGCGCAACATTCCTATTTTTTACTACAACTTATTACAACGCGACAAAGGTGCTCGAAACTACGCGCAAGCAATGGTTAAGGTAACGAACTTTGAGCGCGCCAATGAGCTGATTAAAACCTTGCAATACGAGCTGGACAGAGCGTTTCCTGAGGCACAAACATTAGTCAGGAAATTGGAACAGGGGCCGCCATTCAATGCACCTATTGAAATTCGAATTTTTGGCCCTGAACTTGATAAATTGGCGGAGATAGGGCAGCAGGTAAAACAAACTGTGATCGCGCATCAAGATGTAACACACACCCGAACGACGTTGCAATCAGGCGCTGCGAAAGTAGAAGTGCTTGCATTAGAATCCCAGTTAACTCATGCAGGGGCTCAGGCGCAAAGAGTAGCTGCCCAACTACAAGCGCAATCTCAGGGCGTTGGCGTAGCAAGTATCCTAGAAGGGACAGAGACGGTTCCTGTTAGAGTCAGATTTGGTGATCATTATCGTGCTGATTTAGATGGCTTAGCAGATGTAGAGGTGATGGGAAGTCAGCCGTTGTTACTGTCTGCTTTTGCAACCAGCAGGATAGTACCAGAACAGAGCACGATACACCGTCGAAACGGCGAACGCCTGAACGTTGTTGAGGCTTTTCTACGTACAGATGTTTTGCCAGCTAAAGTACTCAAAGACATCCAACAGCAACTCGAACAGTCAAAACTCTCATTACCAGTAGGTTATCGTTTGGAAATAGGAGGGGAGTCACAACAACGAGATCAAGCGGTAGGGAGTTTGCTCGGCAAGGTTGGGGTCATTTTTGTGCTGCTTATTACTGTATTAGTTCTAACATTCAATTCATTTACAACGACTGGCTTGATTTTGATTACCGCTTTTCAATCAGCAATGCTTGGTATATTAAGCGTTTATATTGCAGGGCACCCTTTTGGTTTTACCGTAATCATTGGTTTGCTTGGACTTATGGGGCTTGCGATAAACGCTGCTATCGTGATTTTATCTGAATTACGCGCTAATAACGCCACCACGACTGATGAGATTGTGACAGCTGTAATGACTTGTGCAAGACATATTACTTCAACAACCATTACGACCGTTGGCGGATTCTTACCTTTAATCTTGGCTGGTGGAAGCTTTTGGCCACCCTTTGCAATTGCAATTGCAGGAGGAACGGTATTGACAACTGTGCTGTCTTTTTTCTTTGTACCGAGTTGCTATTGGATGATGAAAAAGCACAAAAGTTGTGCAGCTTTTAATAAATTGACGAGTACAAATTAACCAGAATAAATACGATAATAAACACAGACTTATTTTATATTAGAGTTAATAAAATAATTGATAAATTCATTTTCTTTGCATATTTAAAAACTAAGCTTGCTCAAAAATAAAGCGACTAAAGCTTTTATATTCTTCCAAGCAAGCTGAGCCACAAGGATGTGGCTTATTTAACTAAGCAAAATTAACTAGTGATTTATAAAATATCCTAGAGAATAGTTATAGACTTTGATTGTGATAAATTAGAGTGAAAACAAGTGCCCCATACCACCAGCGATTTGGGGCACTCATTCCAGGGAGTTAAATCATATATATTTGAAGTTAATAAGGATTTGGGCAAGTTCGCGCTTGAACATGTGTAAACCAAGGGCAACCTTGATCGATGCGTGTAGCTGGAAATGCTGGAACACCGCCGCCGACGTTTGGAGTCTGAAAAATAGGCAGTTGTTTACTCTGAACAGAAAGAGACTTAATTGACTTTTTATTTATCTTTAATTTCATATTCATATCCTTATTTAAACTTACGTAATAAACTTAACACAAATTTTAATTTTATCAATGAAATCTTTTTATTAACTGTTACTACTAATCGCTAATTTCATTAATCTTCTAAAGTTTTTACAATCTAAATGATTTGAGTGCGGGCAATTCGCCGCCTTTTGCAAGCCACTCTGTACTGCTTGAAGTTGCTTGATTTTAGTTTCTATTTCTTGAGACTTTGTTAATAACCGTTCTCTACTAATGTTTACGCCTTCGTCGGTGAAGATTGAGGCTATTTCATCCAGTGAAAACCCCGCTAGTTGTCCGAGCGCTATAATTGATAATTGTTCGATAATATCGTTTGAGTAGTAACGGCGAATGCCATTTCTGCCTGCTGGTTGAATTAACCCTTTAGATTCATAGTAGCGCAAAGCTGAAGCGTTAATTCCAGTCATTTTTGTAACTTGCCCAATGTCTAGCATATTGCATACCTGCTCTAAATGTGTGTCATATGCTATTTACCTTGGCACATAAACTCAGCATTGTTAAGCGTATAAATAATGTGATTTAAGCTTGACTTAAAGTCAGCTTTAAGTAGTAAGCTGCCCGTGTATTTTTAGTCAAAGGTGAAATTATGAAAGCGTCTTTTTGGTTCGAAAAGTGGCAAACTCGTGAAATAGCGTTTCATGAAGGGAAAGTTAATAAATTACTTGAAAAACATATTGATGCACTGAATTTAGAGGTGGGTTCTCATGTTTTTGTTCCGCTGTGTGGCAAAACGAAAGACATCGCTTGGCTACTGCATAAAGGGTATAAAGTGACTGGAGCGGAACTGAGCCCAGAAGCAGTCATTGAGCTTTTTGAAGAGTTACAAATAGAGCCTTTGGTGGAAAGCCTTGATGGATATGATGTTTATAAAAGTACCAATTTAACAGTTTACGTTGGCGACTATTTTAACTTAACCGACGCGCACATTCACAATATTGATGCGGTATATGACAGAGCTGCATTTATTGCGATGCCAGCATCTATGCTAGGTCAATACAGCAGCAAATTGATAGCGCTTTCTCAAAGTGCACCGCAGTTACTTGTGGGGTATAGCTACGATCAGAAATTGATATCAGGCCCCCCATTTTCGATAGACAACGATACAATCGCTGAGTACTACAAGTCGACTTACAGTATCGAGCACCTTGATTCTATTGATTCAGGAGAAAAAATTAAAGGTGTTGCCCCGGCGTTAGAGGGCTGCTGGTTGCTGCGTCCTAATAAAAAATAGACGACTGCGCATGAAATGGAATTCATGCAGGCGTGAGTTTATTGTAATTTGAAATTAAAATTATTTTTAGTTGATGGTGTGTTAATTACCTTTTTTAGTTAAAATTGGGCAATAATTAAAAATGAACCCTAAGAGATACATCTTAAGGTAAGTATTGCTTCTTGGTAGGTATTTAGTGCAGTCCGTAGTTGAGTTTTATGCAAATGTTGCCTACATAGCCGTTGATGTTGTTTTAATCTTGTCCGCTGTTTATATCGTATTCAGAGTCAAAGAAACCGGTGTTCGTGTGTTTTTTAATCGCGGATATAAACTAAAGGGTAAACGCGAGCATGATTTTATATCTTGGTGTTTCACACTGCTTGTATACACACTGTTTAACTATATCGATACGATAATTACGGGGCTCGTTATATCACTTGAGACAGACTATCTGCTTCGCAGAAAGTTGTTTTACTTGAGTAAGATTTTCTTTTTCATTCTGTTGTATATGTCGCTGTATGCATTACATATGATGAGAGGGTGTTCGTTTTCAGCCGTAACACGAGGTGCCTATTACCTTGGGTTAATCCCTATTACGTTGTACATGGTTCAATTGATTTCACGAGGTTATTATGATGTCAACGTCATAACCTCTGTGAACTTTAGGTTTTTGATAAGCCTCTATGCAACGATTAGCTGTGTTTTATTTATATCTTACCCTGTAAAATCGTTGTATCAGAGATATCAAAAAGAGAATTAATTATTTAGTGCATACCTACCTAACTATACTTCACAGCTTTGAGTGTATATTAGGGTAAAGCAAGCGCAATTGTCGTTACCTCGCCAGCCAGTCTGCATATTGACTTCAATACCTACTTGGTAAAAATGACTCATGCCTGCAAGCACACCTTTTACTAGATCAAATAGCTTTCTTGGTGAGGTATAAATCAGCTGCGCGGTATAGGCGGATGTCGAACAATACTCAAAGGCGGGTGGCTGTGCATCAGGATAGAGCTTTTTTAACTCGACATTATGCAACGTGTCCAGTTGTTTTAGTACATATGCTGGGTGTGGATATTGGGTAAACTGCGCTGGCAATAAAGTAGAAAGTTTGGGGTAAAGCCACCTACCAAAACCAAAATGTGCCTGTGAAAGCGGTATGCCCATTTTACCTACAACAATGCCCACGAGTTCAACTAGCTGCTCGTCTGGGTAGTTTTCTGTTCGAACAAAACCCTGACTAGAGTCAAACGAACATTGCTCTAAAGCATCATATAAAAGCTCATCTCCAGCTACTTCAGAGACGAATTCTTCTAACAGCATAAAGATATGTCCCTTCATCTCAATTACTCCTGTGTTCTAGGTAATGTAATAGTGAAGGTCGTACCGCACCCTTCCTCGCTTTCTACTGTAATATGGCCGTTGTGTTGTTCTATGATTTTATACGAGATAGAGAGCCCGAGCCCCGTTCCTTTACCGACGGGTTTCGTTGTAAAGAAGGGATCAAAAATATTACGCATATTGGCTGTAGAAATACCGCTACCATTGTCTTCAACAGTGCAGTAAATATAACTGTCATCGTATGTGCTTGTTATGACGATTTTTCCGTTTTTGTCGGTTGCCTGACCTGCATTGACCAGTAAGTTCACAAAAACTTGGCAGAGCCTATTAGGGTTGCACATGAGCTTTGGTAGCTGGCTCAGGTTTGTGTCTAAAATGGCATGATGTTTAAAGCTACTGTGTGCCAGATTGATAGCTTGGTCTAATACTAGGTTTAAATCTTCAAGCTCCATTTCTTCGTTATCGACATGGGTGTAATTTCTGAGTTCTGAGACTATAGATGCAATTTTGTTTAAACCACAGATAGACTCATCCATCAAAGCTGGAATGTCTTCTTGTATTATCGCTACGTCATAGCTGGATTTTAAATCAAGCATTGCCTGTTCATCAGACACCATACTTTCCAAATCTTTTTGATAAGCCAGTAGCGTGACTAGGTACATTTTTAACGTTTCAATGTTGGACCGTGCGTATCCTGCGGGGGTATTGAGCTCATGGGCAATGCCTGCAGATAGCTGACCAAGCGACGCCATCTTTTCCTGTTGTATCAACTGTGCCTCCTGGCTTTTTAACGACTCGATTGCACTAGACAGCTCGTCGTTAGACTTGTACAAGCTACGTGATTTTGATTCGAGTAAGTTCTCTGCGAGCGCTTTACCTGCCAATGCTCGCTTGAGCTTTTTTTCAAGTAGAGAAACTGTTTTGTCTGTAACTTGTTCCGTCATAGATAACCACGCGTTTGAATTGATTTTACTAGTTAGTGCAAGATTGACTCCAAATCATCTCTTTTTGGCAGCTTGATATTTATTCGCTAATAAAAACAGACGCTAACAATCACATTTTAGATAGTTTGATAATCTTTTTGTCACGACATTTGCATTTTGCAAAGGTCTAGAAATGAAGATTTAGTTCGCAATTTGCAAAATGCAAAGCTGTTTTCGCAAAATCAGAATTATTAAATTGCGTATTTTAGGGTTGGAAATAGGCCTATGACGCCAAAATGCATACCGATGGTGCCAACCTCTCTTGCGCGCAAAGCCTCTCCACTTTTCTTACTTATTTGCTTTCTAGTCTCCTCAAAGACGGGCATATGAAGGAGTAAAAGTGCCTTTTTATCAATCACTTTGAGGATATAAAAATGATATTTAATAAAAGTGCACTCTGCGCGGCTTTAGCTCTTGGGCTGTCTAATTATGCAATGGCGGGGTGCGGTGGCCTAAGCGATGGTGCATCGGCTTACATTGATGGCGACACCCTTAAAATCAATGGTACAAACAGCAGCGAGAAATTTACGTTGAGCGTGTCTGGTGACAACCTAAAAGTAACCAGAAGAGTTGGCAACAGCAGCAGCTGCGATAGTTTTTATTTGAGCCAAATTGATGATATTTATGCCGTACTTAACAGTGGTAACGATACTTACAACGGCAAAGATGTGAACGTCATTCAAAAAGTTTATGGCGGCGATGGTAACGATCACATTACCACAGGTCGTCAAAACGATTATATTCGCGGTGGAAATAATAACGATACGATTTTTGGTAACAGCGGCAACGACACCATTTTAGGTGATAATGGTAATGACGAAGTCGATGGCGGCTACGGCAACGACTCCATTCGTGGTGGCAGTGGTCATGACAAATTACTGGGTTCGTATAACAATGACACGATTTTAGGTGACAACGGCGGTGACCTCATCATGGGTGGTCAAGGTGAAGACAGACTCTATGGTGGCAATGACAACGACTACATTGGCGGCGGGTGTGTACTTGAGAATGCCAATGGCGGCGACATTTACGATGCACCGCACTGTGACCACAGCAAAGATGGCGCAGATAAACTCTACGGCGGCCATGGTCATGACGTGCTAAGCGGTGGTAGAGGGAGTGATACTTTATATGGCGATGACGGCGACGACTACCTAGCGGGTAACGAAGGCCGTGAAGACCGCTTGCATGGTGGCGACGGCGATGATGCGTTGTTTGAAGATGGCGACGGCAATTCAAACAACAAGCGTTGGCACAAAGCATGGGGTAATGACGGTGACGACATTCTCGTGACCAACGGCGAGTTCTCCGATCAAGAAGGGGGTAAAGGAAACGATGTGATCATCGCGCTTTCAACGGGGTATGATGCCAAAATTGAAGGCGGCAAAAACGGCGACTACATTTGGACTGGCGACAGTGCACCACAAGGTTCGTGCGGTCAAGGCAATGACAAGGGCATGTTCTTACTAGATAAATGCGAAGGCACAACTTGGGTAGATGACTACCAAGGCTTGCTGTCAAAAGTGGATAAGCGCAGTAACTTTGATAATCCATATTTTGATGCCGCTGATGCCGTAGTAGAAATGGACGGTTCGCACACCGGCTTTAAAAATGGCTGGCGTAGTTATAAAGAAAATCAAAAGCCCCATGCCTTGTACGATATAGTTTCATCATCGGTGTTTTACCGCTGGTTGGACAACCGCTCAACCACGCCTTGGTCATATTACGAGTGGAAAGTGTCGTTTAATCCAGGCAACGGCATGTACGGTACATACACCCACTGTATGGAAGACAACGTGGCCTATAATTGCGTTTGGCAAATCGGCCAAAGCCAGCAATGTTACAACAAAGACGGTAACACCATTTCATGTAACTAATCTAATCTGGCAATTAGATGTTATGTCGCAAAGCCCACGTATGTGGGCTTTTTTGCCAGTTGCCTACTTATAGCTCCTTTCGGTCTGCCTATAAGCGCTACTTTGAATTTACTTCACTGAATTCTACGGTACTGCTTTGCGTTTGCACGCGATGAAACAGACAACTAGAACCTTAGGTAACTTTTCTATGTTAACTTAACCAACCGCTAACTTCCCAGCCTCATGCCATAACTCACTTGGCATGGGGTGAAGCAAGTCCCACGTAATATCCATTGGCTGACTGCCTATATGCGTTACATATTGCACCTCGCCAAAATTAACGAAGCCCATAGTACGGCCGTTTTCGTCTTTGTTTTGTTCTCGTACAAATAAGAATATACGTTTGCCTGTTTTGTGATGAGTGAGGTAGCTTAGTCCTTTTCCTCGTTCTGGTCTTGCGCTGTTTTGTGACTGCCAATGAAAGCGGGTGGGGCTGATGGCAAAGTCTTTGTATAGTGTGGTTGGGGAATAGGTTTTCTCGCATTTAGTGAGGGTTACAAACAACAGCTCGATATTGTGGCTTTTAAGCTCTAACACGCCTTCACGTGCTGGTGATTTTTTCTCAAAGGTGCTTGCGCCAATTGCTGCGAGTATTTGCTCACGAGAATAGCGGCTATGTAGCTGTAAGGCTGTATTTGGTAAGCCCGACAGTGATTGCTCTTGGTGATGAATACGATTAATTAAGATGTTGAGCACGTCGCTGAGCTCAGTTTGTAGTTGCTTATTGGCAAGCGCTTTTAAGCTGGTGGTAATGTCTTTATGTCCTGTTTGTTTTGCGGATTTTTCCCAAAAGTTGTAGTGCGTCATTAAAGCAAATACGGCGCTGTTTGGGATGTTTTTAAGCTCAGTTAAATCAAAATCATGGTTACATAAAGACTGTAAAAACTGCAAGTAACTGAGCGAGTTGCATGTTATTAACTGGGTATTGATGGCGCGATAATAAGCTTGTATTTGAACTTGGTCAAACTCTGTTATTGCGGTGTTTTGATTGGTTAGCCAATGCCACCCCCCTAATTTACCCTGAGAGAGCTTATAAACATCCTCCAAGGTCACGCTTGGGTTAACCTGTAAGAAGTTTGTAAGAGTGAGCGGTAGGTTGGTGTCTTGATGATAGCGGTTGAGCAGCGCTTGTAGTCGACGTTTGTTGTTAATAGCACATTTAATATTTTTAAGAATAACCTCTTTACTTTGTTTTTGTAACTCAATGCGACACCCTAAAGGCAGATGTGCAAACCCGCTTTCAATCTCTTGGTTGATTGAAGTATTTGTTTTACCGACAAGGGCTCGAAACTTACTGGCAAAGTCATATTCTGGTCGTGCATTGCCCACAAAGTCTAAGACGGTGCAGCATTCTTTGTCTTGAGTTAGGCGCAAGCCACGACCAAGCTGTTGCAAAAACAAAGTTAAGCTTTCTGTTGGGCGTAAAAATAGTAGGGTGTCGACTTCTGGAATATCGACACCTTCGTTAAAAATATCTACTACACACAATATTTGAATATCGCCTTGTCTGAGGGCTTGCTGTTTATTGTGTCTGTCATTGGCATTGTCACTGGTTAGTACATCACTGCTAATACCTTTTAAGTTAAATTGCTCGGCCATAAATATGGCATGTTGCTTACTAACACAAAATGCCAACGCCTTGATGGTGTGTACGTTCGCGACGATTTCTGCCAATGCTTGCATGATTTTTAAGGCGCGATGATCGTTTTGTGTGAATACGTGTGTAAGCGCACCAATATCGTAGCGGCCACGTTGCCAAGAAACACGGCTGAGATCTGTATCATCATCAATGGCAAAGTATTGAAATGGGATCAAATAGCGATTATTGATTGCTTCAGGTAATCGTAGTTCTGCGGCGATGACATTATCAAAATCACTTAGAATATTTCCGCCGTCTTGCCTTTCGGGTGTTGCAGTTAAACCGAGTAAGATGCTGGGGGCAAAATGATTAATCACGCCTCGGTAGCTGTTGGCTGCGATATGATGTACTTCATCAATGACAATGTAATCATAAAAGTCGGCAGTGAGGTTAAGCGTTTCTAATTGATTATTAAGCGTTTGAATGGATGCAAACAGATGATTGAAGTTACTTGGCTTATGCTGTCCAACCCATAGCTCACCAAATTGGTTGTTTTTGAGTACAGCGCGATATGCAGAGCGCGCTTGTTTTAGTATCTCTTGTCGATGGGCTACAAAGAGTAATTTGGCTTGTGGGTTTTGTTTTGAAAATTGCGTAAAGTCGAACGCGGAGATCAAGGTTTTACCAGTGCCAGTGGCTGCAACGACTAAATTTTTATATCGACCGTGCACGCTTCGCTCTGCATTGAGCTTTTCAAGCATGGCTTTTTGATGTGATTTTGGTTGAATATCGAGATAAAAGTGATTGCTATCCGTCGACTTATCTTTTGCCGTATCAAGCGCTTGCCCCAATCTATTTTGACACTCCAGATCACCTGTATATAACTCAAAGTCGTCAGACTCCCAGTAGGTTTCAAAGGTGCTTAGTGCTTTTTGAATAATGTGTGGGATTTCTTGATTAGTGACCTTTAAGTTCCATTCTAAGCCGTTAGATAATGCGGCTTTTGACAGGTTGGACGAGCCAATATAGCCGGTGTGAAAACCGTTATCTCGCAAAAACAAATAGGATTTGGCATGTAGGCGTTGACTATCATTGTTGTAACTTACTTTTACTTGGGTGTTTGGCAAGCTGGCTAAGAAGTCGACGGCTCGTTGCTCAGTCGCTCCCATGTATGACGTCGTTATGACTTTAAGCTTTTTTCCACTCTGCACAAATTTTTTGAGCTCGTCTTTGAATATACGTAAGCCAGTCCAACGTACAAAAGACACCAGCCAATATATTGTATCGCTAGAGAGAATCTCTCGTTTCAATTCGCTTTCGAGCGAAATGCCTGCATTAGCTCCGGAGAACAGCTCACTTTGACTCAGACCAGTTTGAGGAAAGATGTCTTTGCTATATGTTGGCAGATCGCTAGAAATAGGATTTTGCTTATCAAAGAGCGCAGTCAGAATACGACCTTGGGAATCGATAAGGTTTTCATCAATAAGTTGATCGTCTTTGATGTGATCTTTTAACCAAAAAACAAGTTTGTTAGCCAGCTCAATTTGCTTGGCAATGCGATTGTCGTCTGAGCTTGGTACGGCATCAATAGCATGAGAAATGAGTTTGGACAAAAATCGAGAAAGCCAAATTGAAGCCTCAGCCGCCTCAAGCGGGCGCTCACCAATATAAAACTGTTCTCGATTTAAATTTTGCTCAACAACTTGCGTTATAAGTTGTTCATAAATGCCAATTTGCTGCATGGCCAAGTCCTGTTGTTTTTATTCTTATGTCTATGAAAGCTATTGTATCTTAGCGCTTTTGGCTATTGTGAACCAGGTTCTTGTCCACTGATTTTTACCATTCTTTAAAGAATGGCTATGGTATAAATCCATCAACCTACTTGCACTAAATGTAATTGAAATGTAAATTTACTGTCCCAATTCAACTTAGCAGGTCTAAATAGGGCGTTACACTTAGGAAGGAAACCTATGGAAGAGTCAGCACCGCAACAACATAGTCAAATTAAAAAAGCGGCCTTATTTTCATTTAAAAAGCTCATGGCACTGAGCGTTTTTACAATCAGTATCATTATTGGCGCGTATGCGACAGATATTGTCGAAACACTCAAAGCGTATGTGCTTTATTCTGGTAGTAGTGTGATCAGGTTTTTACCGATCGTTTTACTTAGCACAACTCTGGTGGGTTATTTATATTACCGTTATGAAAAATCAGCAGAAAGCACTTTCAAGCGGGTGTTTAAATCAATCTTCACAGTAAGTGTGTGCATTGCGTTTTTTACCGCTGGTATGTTTCTAAAAGATCCTTGGTTTTCGCTTTCGATGTTAAGTGATGAATACAGTGGCCCGGTGCGCACATTTCAAAATTATGCGGGGTTTGAAGTAAAGCAGGAGACGTGTGAAAAGCGCGGTAAGAGTCTCACCTGCTCATTTTATGCGATTAACCTACTGCCCAAAGACAATGAATTTAGAATTGACTCAGACAGCTATGCAATTGATCACAAAGACAGTCATGCGGTGGCCGTTGCGTTTTATATAGGTGAAAAGCGATATCGAATCAATAACTTCAGAAACTATGATTTTTTCACTGTACCTGTTGGCAGTAAACGCAAGTTTAAGCTGGAATTCGTGTTGTCCTCTGATGAAAAAATGCTGTTAGCGCCGTATTTGTCAGTAGTAATGGAGTCTAGGCAGCATCAAGAAAAACATCTTAATTTCAGATCAGTATCGGTTGTTGACTATATTAACTAATGGATATCCGCTTTTGATTGGGCGAGTGTCGAATTTAAATGATTAAAATCAGTATTTTATCGTGGGACTTTATATGAATCAGGCACTTGGCTTTTTAATTTCAATTTTGATTGTGGTATTTGTGTTTGTGGTGTCTGCGACCGCTGCGGGGCTATTTGCCGAGACACTTGGCCTTTGGAAAAAGCCCATAATTGGTGCTGTGGCTGCGGCATGTGTGGTATTCACTGCGTATGTGAGTGCGCCTAGGTTTAAGCTGTTATCAGCTGCTATTTGGCTGATTGTTGGGGCGATTACGGCGTGGGTATTGTCGAGTGTATTTATGTATGCAGAGGATGCTGCAACTTCACTGCCGTTGTATATTACCTATACAAGCGGGCTGCTTACCTTAATGGCTTGCACCATTTGGCATAAAAAGCATATTGGAGAAATATTGCGCTAGGTCGTGTTTTAATCGTGCTAACGGTGATAGAGTTCGCAGCTTAAAGTGTCGCTGCATGCAGAAATAACTTTTAACAAGACTTAATTGGGTGTTAGGGACTACACAAAAATAAATAAAGGAATAAAAGTAAAGGAATGAAAAACAGTGGGAACACATGGACAGGGCCTATCTTTAAGGCGTGTTTGGTTGTATTTTCGGCGTTGTTATATCTCTTTTTTGATGGACGGCAGTTTTGGGTAGCCGAGGTGCAGCCTTCTTTATCCCAAGAATCGGATACGTCATCAGAGCACAGTAGCCGCGTCGGGTCGTCATACACTACAGGGCACGCGGGTCCGACGAAACGGCAGGCTTCTCAACCTAAGCATCGAACCGATGCTGACCATCAAGATGTTCTGCGACGTTTTGGTCGATGCCAGCCTCACAGCGGTGAGAGTGTAAAATACCGTGTGGAGCAGGGGATTTACACTTGGGTCGACAGTAATGGGGTTATAAATTACTCGGACCAAAAACCATCCCGCGATGCTAAAACGTATCAGCCCCGCAGTAGCCGAGTATTGGATTATTTTGATCTTGAAATCAGCGGCCAGACTATATCTACTCAATTTAAAAATACCTTGAGCGCCAAATTGAACGCCATTTTTAGAGGCTATACCAGCATTGTGGGTCTCAAAGCTATGCGAAAAGTCACACTCAGGATTCAAATTCTTCCCTCCCGTAGGCTCTATGAGCGGACGGTTAAAGCCTATGGCGGAGCACCAAGCGGCACTGCTGGTGTGTATTTTGGAACTAAGAATACCGCTTTTGTCGAGCAAACATCATATGAAGCCACAATGCAGACCGCAATCCATGAGGCTGTACATGCAATCAATCAAGCGGTGATTGGTTTTTCACCACGCTGGTTAAATGAAGGGCTTGCTGAATACTTTGAAACGGTAGAGATATCAATGCAGGTGGGTAAAGTTACACCGAATAATCACATTACAAAGAGCGGATACATCAAAGGTCAAGTGCTTAGACCAAGCCAACTTATTGGTGCGGAGGACACATGGCAAACTTCAGATCCTGTTCTTCTGTATAGAAGCAGTTGGGCTTTTGTACACTTTTTAATGTCTACTAGTTCTGGAAAACAAAGCCTTAAAGCGCTAATGCTACAGGAACAAAAAGAGCCATGTAGCTCATTGGATTACGCTAATGTTAAGCGTGTTTTAAACGGCAGTTACCCAAATATGCAAAGCGCATACGCCATGTTTTTAAATCGTGAGGCTAAGTCCCAGCGGTTATGACCTATGCAGTTGCACAATCTCCCTAAGACCAAAGAAATTTGATATGTAAAAAAGGACAAATGCGTGTAGTTGTTAATTTGACTAAAGGATATGATAATGAACTATTCGTCTTATCTTTCCACTGATGTTGTCTTAATGGGAACAGCTTTGGTCAGTTTTACCTAGAGACAGATCAAATTGGTGGCTTACCTATTTGTGGCTGATAAAAACTGCAAAGAAAGGACGCCCCTGTTAACTTGTTTAAAGATGCTGAAGGGCGGAACCGTAGGCAAAGCCAGCCATTTAAGATCCTCGATGAATACAACAATAAGCTGACACTCGATAGCGATCATGTGTAAGCCATTACGTGAACTGTGGCATGTTGCCAACAAAAAAGCGGCTTGGTATGAGTTTAACGAGTTGCAAGGCAATTCACTGTCTGGTGATGACAATAGTTACGCAAACCTTGGGGTGCCTTGGCGCAATAGTAAGGCGCCAAATCGTCGTGAGCTGATCATAGATCCGGGCCCGCCACGGTTTCAGGTACGCATGCCAGTGCAGTTTTTGATAAAGACAGTGCACCTAATTGGCTATAACACCACATTCCCAGAATTGATTATATTTGGTAAAGAAGTTACCCATTTAGGCGAAATCATTACGGACGATAAAGGCCGCTTAATTGTATTGGGGGCCACGATAACGTGCTCAGCCCTAAATGAATTGTGGCTACAAAGGCTCATATTGGGAATAAAAATGAGACTTAAAAGATAAGCTTATTAAAGCTATATTTAAAAGGCCAAGTAACAGCTACTTAGCCTTAATCCATATCCCTATGACTAAACTATAATAGGGCAAGTTTGACATGAAGCACCCACAATAGTCTGGTTTTTGTAACTACCACCAGCTACTTGAGGTGTTGCCTCTGCCGATAATGCTACTTTATTTTTTGATAGTTGCTTTAATGGCTTTTTGTTCAACTTAACTTTCATTTATATCTCCTTTATTTTCAGTTATTATTCTAACCCTATAAAAGTAACAAAAGTTAATGGTGGGTGCAATATATTAATTTCCTGGTGATTAAAGGTTTATAATGGGTAATTAATTATCTTGTAGCTATTCTTTAGCTACGTTTCAATACCCACTTAGATCAACTATCAAGTGTTTTTCGTTTGAGTTTAATGTTACTTCGATATTTATGATTATACTTAATTTAGGAAAAATGCAGCGTCTCGATGTTATTGGCTTCTCACCACGTTGTTTAAATGAAGGGCTTGTGGAGTATTTTGAGTTTCTAGATGTCTCAATGCAAGTTGGTAAAGCTTCATCTTTCAAGCATGTTTCTCGTAATGAGTTTTTGTAAGGTCACGTTATAGAATCGCATAAATCGATAGAGGCAGAAACGAAATGGCGCTCATGTAAGCCGATATCTTGGTAAAGCTGGGCATTTGTGCACTTTTTTATGTCTTCTGATCAAGGTAAATTGAACTTAAAAAACTGTTGTTCCTACTAGAGTAGTCAGCATTTTACTTATGCTAGACAACGCTCAAATTCGTTCTACATTTAACAACTTTTATTCCAACCTAAATCAAATATTCACTTCGTTTATTAACCACGGCATCAAGCTAAACTCCATTGGCTTTGATTACAAAAAGTCGATAACGTTGCTTAATAGGGTTATGTGAATCAAAAAGGTCAAAGCTTTTAAATATTGATTGGTATTTAAAAGCTTTTGGTTGATACATCGCCGAAAATTCAGGGCGATAAAATTCACAGTTGGCTTAATATCTGTTTAGCATTTTGTCTCGCCAAACAGCTTTGTACAGGATCACTGGAAAATGCTTTAGAGGATACCTTCACAGGCGCACTTTCATGAAGATTACCGGATTTGTAAACCTTAACTCGGCAGCTTGTTTTATCCTCATCTTCTGAATAAATCAACTCAACTCGCTCAGCTTTCATAATTAAGTTTTTATAGGGGTACCCTGCATTAGTAAACACTCTTTCTGTTTGTACCTGCGCAGCCAGCGAATCAAATGCAACAAACGAAAGTGCCATAATAATTGCGTATTTCATGATAAATAGTCCTTGTGTGTCTGTATTCACCGCTAAGTATTGTGCGCTTGCACAAAACTGACAAACGAGAAAATCTGACTTATAGTTAAGTTTTAATTAAGTGTAAGTGTCATGAAATCTCCTCCACTAAAAGGGCTTTGGTATTTTAAAACAGCGGCGCAGTTAGGCAGCTTTAAGCAAGCCGCCGAAGCGTTGTTTGTGACTCAAGCGGCAGTGAGTCAGCAAATAAGAATATTGGAGCAACAACTTGGGTGTACGCTGTTTGAACGGCAAACGAGAAAGGTCGTATTAACTCAGCAAGGGCAGTGTTTACTTCCCTATTTGCACAAAGCGTTTGGACAAGTTGAAATGGGCCTATCGGCGCTAAAAGCAGATCCAAATCCAAGCACAATAAACCTCTCTGTCTTGCCGTCTTTTGCCTCTTGTTGGTTGCTTCCTAAGCTCGCGAGCTTTAATGATTCTTTACCAGACTATCAGCTACGCATTGACCCAACTGAGCAACTAGCAGAATTTGATGAAGATGACATCGATATAGGGATCCGCTTTGGCTTGGGAGAATACAGTGGTTTAAAAAGCGAGTTGATTGCGGATGATGAGCTTGTTATTGCTTATCAGCCAGGGCTAATTGACCCTCACAAGCCTCTTCGAGCTCAACTGTCCAAGCATAATTTTATTTATGATGAAGGGCGAGATAACGAATTAGCTTGGTTTGAGCTTTGTGATCAATTAGGGCTTAGCGGCCATGCTTCGAGCAATCTCAAAATTGATAATGCCGCACTTGTCTTACAGGCAACTGTTGCTGGGCAGGGGTTTTCACTTGTTCGTCGGCGCTTAGTAGCGCAGTCTTTGGCCTTAGGTCAGTTAGAAGTTCATCCTGAGTTTGCTTGGCAGTGCGAGTACCGGTATTACTTAGTTGCCCCTGAACGACATTTTGAGTGGCCAAAAATCAAGGCTTTTCGAGATTGGATTATGGCTGAGTTAAAAAGCACAGATCCGCAATAGCGCTGCGCAACTGTGCTTTGTCATATTGATTCTAATGCATAATTAGAGATGTTTTTTAAGGAAGTCTAAATACGCTTGCGATGCTTCGATTCGGTTTTCTTTTTTCGAGAAACCATGTCCTTCATCTTCAAACAAAACATACTCAACAGGCACATTGTTTGAGCGTACTGCTTCTACTAGCTCGTCACTTTCTACTTGAAGCACTCTAGGGTCATTAGCACCTTGAACAACCATGAGTGGCTTAGTAATATTTTTTGCATGGAAAAGCGGAGAGATACGACGTAAACGCTCACCATCCACGGCCGGATCTCCAAGCTCTTCATACAGCGCCTTTTTGTATGCCTCCCACCAAGGTGGAATAGACTCTAGGGTCCTTACCCAGTTGGTGACACCAAACACATTGATGCCAACTTTAAATTCGTCAGGTTCAAAAGCCAGCGCCGCGGCTGTCATATAGCCACCGTAGCTGCCTCCCATAATGCCGATACGAGCTGGGTCTACCCAGTCTAGCTCTTGAAGATATTTTTTACTCCATACGATATCTTGCAAGTCATCTTCGCCGTGGCGTTTGTCATCTAAATGGTAGAATGTTTTGCCATAGCCTGAGCTGCCGCGATTGTTAACTGCAAAAATAGCATAGCCTTGATTCACCAAATGCTGAACGCGCGCACTATAGCCTGTCATACTTTGTCCACCAGGACCGCCATGAACGTAAATCATTGCGGGGACTTTAGCGGTCGGGCTTGCTAGTTTTGGTTTGTAAAGCACCCCTGGTACTTCAAGGCCGTCAAAACTTTTAAATCGAGCAATGGTACTTTCAACTAAATGCTCTGGGTTGATTTGGTCACTCAAAGTTGAGGTTAACTGTTTTACAGAGTCTGAACCAACTTGCCACACGTAGAGGTTATTAGGAGAGGTATCTGAATTTAGATAAAAAGACATTTGCTTTTCGTCGTCAGAGAAATTGACGCGTTTTATGCTGCCAGCTGGTAACTTCGGGAGCTCAATATCTTTATTGGTTTTCAAGTCCGTGATTGTCACTTTGATGCTAGAGTCTTCATTTACCCCGATTACTCGGTATCTGTCTGAGTCTGAAAAATATAAAAATCGTACGTCCCAGTCTTTTTCAATGTATGGCGTGTGTTGACCTGTTGCTATTTCGTAGCGCCAATTTTGGTAAAACTCACCATGTGCATCAGTTCCGTAATATAGATATTTATCATCTTTAGAAAACGCGGAGGCTGAGAAGTTAGCTTCATGAGACACATTGGAAACTTCAATAAGTTGCGCTTTGGGGTCTGTTAAATCGAGCAAGAACAAGTCGCTGTCTTTATTACCTTGCGAATTGATGAGGGCGAGATAACGATCGGTTTCACTCACACTTTGAACATTAAGGTTTTTATCATTTTTGTAAATTAACTCACTGGCGTATGTTTTCGCATCATAGCGATAGAGGTCCATAAAGCGCTGATCACGCTGGTTGCTCAGCACGTAAAAAGCATTGTTATCTTTAGAGAAGCCGATAAACCGTGCTCGGACATTGTCACCCGGTGTTAAATCTTGTACCTGCGAATTTTCATCGCGTACGAAGACATGCATCAACTCGTTGCCGCCTTTGTCTCGTGTAAACAAAATACGGTTATCGTTAGGAAAATATCTAAGTGGATATGTGGAGTCCGACGCATCTGTCAGCTGCACTTTATCACCGGTTTTTATGTCGACTTCATAAAGGTTAAATATGCCAGATTCGTCTGAACTTACTAGAATGCTTTGACCGTCAGGGCTGAACGCGCTGCCAACAATGCTGGTGGTGTCGTAAAAGGTTTCTGCTGAGTAAGTGTTGAAGTTTGCTACTGGCTGAGTGTGGCCCGATTCGTTTACCGATTGATTTGTTTGTGTGCAAGCACCAAGCGTTGCGAGTAGTACGCATGCTATTGCTGTCTGTTTTATCATAATTTTCCTTATTAAACATTTTTGCTTGTTAGAGTCGCTCTCCAAAAACAACAGTATTACCGTTTATTGCTCGGGTATACTGAGGCAGTAATTGAATGTATCTATAGCTACTACAAAATGCAACTGAGATACCAGTATGCACTATAACCTAATGGAAAAGCTCATATTAATTTTGTCGTTGATTCACTTTGTTGTGTGGCGATTTTAAACTTTGGTTACTTGAGCCGCGTTCGAATCAGTAGACTTTAATCAATGACCAGCAACGCTCGGTACGTATCGTATGCGAGCTGATCCGTCATTCCACTAATAAAATCTTGTATTAGACGACAGCGATAATAAAACTCGTAAATAGGTTGCGAACGTTGTTCATTTGTAAGCTGTTTTATGGCTTTATTATATGCGCCTATAAACTGGCCGGGGATTCGTTTTAACAGCCGCACTTCAATTGGGTAATGACGGCCATTTTGCAATAGATCGCTGAATTGCTCCTGTTTTAAGTCCAGCAGCCTTTGATATTCATTTAAAATGCCTGCGGTAATTTTATAACCTTGTAACTCCAACTCTTCGACTTCTTTGTGGCAAAAAACGTGCTTGATTGCCACTTGCTTCAATGCCTCGGTTACAGCGTGTAGATAACTATTATCTTCTAAAAGTGCGGCGTTAAAACGACCATGATATATCGCGTCTATATTATCGATAAATCGTTGCGTTGCATGCTTTACGAGCGGGTGGATGAGTTCGACACGCAGGTAGATAAAAAATTCATTCGCAATGTTTTCAAGGTTCGTTTGTGCACGTGCGAGGGCTTTACAACATGCCGCTTCAATAAAGTCAGAGTGCAGGCTAATGTTAAGGCGATTTAGTTGTTTGGCGTACTCATCAGTAAGTAATTTGTTGACCGCTTCTACGCTAAGTAGCCCCTTTTCTACGGCGTCTTCGATATCTGCGAGGCAATATGCGATATCATCAGCGGCTTCCATGATATAAGAAATCGGGTGGCGATTACCAAGTGTTATATTTAGTTTATCGCAAAGTTCTTTAACAAAGCTTTGTTCACTATAGTAGTAGCCCACTTTCTTTTTAAGATAGCTTTTATCATCGTCTTGCAATGGCTTTTCTTCTACACCACAGCGAGTGTATTTTAAAATTGCAGCTGTTTGGCAGTATGTTAAGTTCAGATTAGACAGCGTTCTCACAATTCGAATCGCTTGTGCATTTCCTTCAAAATGGCACAAATCTTTAATTAAACGCAGTATAAAGTTTTTTTCGTCAGAGTCGCATCCGTAGCTTTGTGAATAGGTGGAGGCATATACCGGGTGTGTTGAAAAGTAACTGCTAAACCAATCGCTAATGGCGGCTTCACCAAAGTGCCCAAAAGCGGGGTTGCCAATATCGTGCATGATGCAAGCCATTTCGACTAAACTTACCAATGCATTTGATTGCTCTGCGTTTATTAATGGTGTTTGGCCATTAGCTTGTGTTAGCTCGTTTATGATGGACTGAGCTATAAATCGCCCGTTTTGCTGTACTTCTAAAGAGTGGGTTAACCTTGAGCGGACCGCTGCATTTCGCTCAAGCGGAAATACTTGCGTCTTTTGTTGCAATCTTCTTAGGGCTGCACAATTTATAATGCGTCCTCTGTCGCTCTCGATGCTTACGAATAAGTTATCGTTCTCTTTGTATGGGCGTTTAGCGTTTATTTTTATTGAAAAATCCATTTATTTGTCCAGAAGTTGAACACTAAACCCATTGTAATCAAATTGTTCAAACCTGCAAATAGGTCATCAAGTTGTAAAAATGCCTGCCAATTACGACGGTCTTGACTAAAATCTAACTAGGTGACTTGCAAGGCTATTTTAATGCTGGCAGTCTTTGGTTTTTGCGCACTGATTAGATTTTTATATGAAATTCCTAGCGTTAGCTTTAGTTGTTGTTCTTTTTTCAGGTTGTAAATCCGTATCGAAGCATGTTGAGCCCGATTTGATGTTTGTACAGGGTGATGATGTTTCTGGTGATGCTTTAGTTGCCCAAAGCTACTTACTGTTATCAAAAGAAGAATTTCGCCTTAAAAACTATTCTCAAGAATTTGCGCTATTGAATGAGTTAGCTGAATACCAATACGCCCCTGCGCAGCTAGAAATATCTAAGAAGTTAATCTCTGGACATGGCGCGCAATATGTGAATGGTTCTGCACTCGAATGGGCACAAAAAGCGGTCGACAATGACCATATTCCTGCAATTCTGTATTTGGCCAAATGGTATCAATATGGTGGCGAGGGGGTTGAGATTGATCTCAAAAAAGCAATGGAGCTCTACGCTAAAGCGATTGATTTGGGTGAGCCCAGTGCCGCCACTGAACTAGGTTATATCTTTCTGAATCACTGGAGAACTGATAAAGGGTATGAAACTGCCCAAAAGCTATTGCTCAATGCTGCTTATTATGGTGAAGGAAAAGCATTTTGTGGCTTGGGGCGAGTGTATCAAAATGCTGGTAAACTGAAAAATGTAGTTAAAGCAGCTGAATACTTCAGAGTAAGCTATAGCAGAGGGTACAAAGCCTGCGCATTCGAATTAGGGTACTTGCATCACAAAATTACCAATGATTTTAAATTGGCTCATCACTGGTATGGCAAAGCCGCGTCAGCAGGTTCTGCCGATGCGATGAACAACCTCGGCATGATGTACAACAACGGTGAGGGAACAGACCTCGATTTTGTCAAAGCGAAGCAATACTTTGAGCGAGCCGCAGAGCTTGGAAGTCAGCTGAGCTTTGGAAACCTGGGTCGTTTGTATGAAATGGGAGAAGGTGTTGAACAAAGCCTAGAGCAAGCAATTGAGTACTATGAGCTAGGCATATCATTTGGTGACGCCCAATCTATGCATAATTTGGGGAGCTTATACAATGAAGGAAACGGGGTAAAGAAAAGCCGAGAAAAGGCACTTGACTTGTTTGAGCAAGCCACACAGCGAGGCAACCGCTTTTCTGCATTTAATCTCGCAAACGCCTACCTTTATGGTGAAGGTAAAGCGCAAAGCAATGAGCAAGCACTAGAGTATTATTTAAAGTCTGCCAAGTTAGGCTACGCCCCTGCCTTTTGTCAGGCTGCGGATATAGTGCTGGCTGAGGATTGGTCAAAAGCCAAGTCGTATTACTTTGAAGGTGCAAAACTCGGAAATGGGGACTGCGCAGAAAAGCTAACGAATTACATGAGAATTAGGCAAGAACAAGACTTACCAATCGTCACTTTACTTGTTTCCCTCGCGAATAGAGGCGTCGCTGTTGCGCACCGTGAACTTGGCGTCATTTTTCATTATGGCGGTTTTGGGGAAGAAGTTAATGTCTTAAAAGCGAAAGAGTATTACCTAAGAGCTGGGCAACTTGGAGAAGGTCTAGCATATGCAAACTTGGGGTATCTTTATGAAGAGGGCGTTATGGTTTCTCAGGACCTCCATATGGCTGCTTCTATGTATGTTAAATCCGTAGAGCTGGGCTCTGCACTTGGACAAAATAACCTAGCAACATTTTATTTGAAAGGTGTTGTATTTGACCAAGACACAAACAAAGCAATTGAGTTATACGAACAAGCCGCTGAGGGGGGCAATGTGCTGGCTATGGTCAATTTAGCGGACGTTTATTGGGGCAAGAAAACGCCGAATGCTTCAAAACGTGCCTGTGAACTTTACAAACAAGCCTATGATCTCAACTACGATGGAGTTGTAACGAAATATAGTCGATGCTTAGTCGATTTAGATAAGGATCCACAAGCGGCACATACGATACTGGAAGAGGGGGCAAAAAGAGGCTGCGAGCCGTGTGTTGTCTCGCAAGCTGAAATAATATTAGCTGGTAAGATAAAGGAGAAAACTGACCTATACGCTCTACAGGTTTTGCAACAAGCAAGTGAACGAGGTAACGCACTTGCGTCAATTAAACTTGCACAGTTATATGAATCCGGTGAGCTGATTCAACAGGAGTATAAAGCGGCCTTACATTGGTACCTCCAAGCAGTTGAAAATGGACAAGTTGACGCGTTAAACAAGGTCGCTGAGTTTCACTGGCACGGCAAAGGGACCAATCAGAACGAGCAACTTGCCGTACAGGCAATTTCAAAATTGGCAGAAGCGAGAGATTACAATGTGGCGTCATTTGTAGGTGAACATTATTACTACGGGGTAAACGTAGACGAGGACGTGAGTAAAGCGCGGCAGTACTTTTTAAAAGCCGCACAACAAAATGACGATATTGCCTTAAATAATCTGGGGATTATCTACCGAGACGGGTTAAAAGTTAAAGTAGATACAGAACGAGCGATAGGCTATTTCAAACGTTCGGCAGAGCTAGGACTGGCAGATGCCATGTATAACCTTGGCGCATTGAGCTTACAACTTGAACAAGCGTCAATGGGGCTAGAGTGGCTGTTAAAAGCGGCTGAGCAGAACTATACGCAGAGCTACCTGTTGCTTGGTGAGTACTACGCAAGCCATAGCGCTAGCCTTGCATCTCAAAGAGAAGCGGCAAAGTGGTTGCAATTGGCCGCGGATATCCGGTTACCAGAGGGGATGTATCAACTGGCCATGTTACTGAAAAAACAAAATAGTAATAAACTCACTCCCGAGGCTACTAAATGGCTCGAAGCTGCAGCAAAAAGTGGACATGAAGCTGCTGTAAGCGAATTGAGCACGGTAAACACTGTTGTCGAGTATGAAAATTAGTCAATCTTTTCTGTTGTTGTAAATAAAAATAATTATAAGCAGCTACGTTAGCTTTATTTCTATGTTTCCTTTTTAAATAATTTAACACTTATAAAATTAGAGAGTTAGCGCGCTATTTTTTGAGATAAGAATAGCGCGCTAATTATTTTATATAGATAAATAAATCTATTTTTCATTCTTTGTATTCAGGAAATTAAAATAATTGACAGTGCTGTTTGAGTGGGTGTTCTTCGTATCATTTTAGTGTTTTAATTTTCCATTTTTACATACGTAAAAATTCTTAGTAATAGTGTTTAAATGTCTTGCGCTTCCATGTTTTTTATTGTTATTTTCTTAAGTTGTTGTATTTATATGATTTTTGTTTTTTGGTGTTAGTGCTCTATTATCGTAGTTGAAAATGAAATTTCTTTGATTTGAAGTGAGTTGTCAGAGTATAAATAGCCTTGTGATATTATTTTTATGTGTAAACATTATTAAGAATCATGTATGCTATTTATATAAATTTTGAATATAGTGGTTAGTACTATTGCAGAGCATTAAAAAAATCATAACTAAGCTCTCTTCCCAATCAGAGCTCCAGCCTAATATGTTTTTTATTGAAGGCTACATAATGGGGCTTGGGGTCACACCTCAGACAGTACTACCTAGTTTATGGATTAAGAGATTGTTTGGTGAAATTGAACCAAATCAGGAAGCGCAGCTTAAATCTCTAATGGAATTCTACAATATGTGTATGGACCGCGTAATGTGCAATACACTTGAGTTACCCAAAACATGTGTGTTGCCAGCGTCTAACCTTCAATCAGCACTTCAAGAAAGTATGCCATTGCCAAGCTACTGTAAAGGTATGCTGGCTGCATTGAGTTTTATTGACCGAAGCGAGTTGAGGAATGAGCAATTAAAAGAACTCAATTGGTTGTGTCATATTCTAAAAGGGCTTAGTAGCTATATAAATGCGCGGAATATATTTGGCGCTGAAAAGAGCAATTTAGAAACAGATGTGCAAGAAGCAAAGCGGTCTTTAATTACGCAACTGAGTAGCACGATACACGAAATGCGATTTTCAGAGCAGTGCTTAGAGCATGCACAAGAGCCAGCCACTTTTGAAGGATTTAATCGCTCAGAAGTGGAATCGCACTTGCAAAGTATACTCAGTAAAGATGATGAATCTACCTTATCATTGATCAATGACTTGATTCTTGTTATTGAGCGAGAACTTATTACAGAGCAGTTTAAACTTCGACACAAGTCGGAGTTTGATAAGTTGTATGAGGCCCAGCCTTATTTGATTTTACGTAGTCGAAAGGCGCAAATTCAATTTAATATGGGTGATATTGATGCAGCGACAGATGAGTTAGAAACGCTGTTACCACTAACTCTAAACGATGCTTATAAAAATCGATACCAACTCTATAACTGCTACATTAAACAAAAAAGCTGGTGCTCTTTAGATGAATTGCTTCTCACTAAAAGTGAGGGGAGTTTTGGTGACTTGGCGACGCGTACCTTACTAGCTTTTGCTAAGGAAGGTAATACGCAAAGTGCGAGGAAGCTAAAATCTAAGTTGAAAACGACATACCCTGCTGTAGAGCTATTATTTGATCCGAGCAACAGTGGTGAAAAGGGCTATTCCGAATTATGCGCAGATACGGTTAATGAATATATTAATCGAGGCGGCAAAAAAGCTTGGTGTTCGGTTAATGGTGGTCTATTTTGGCTAAAGTCAAATGATTGAAGATACCCCCACATGTATTTACATGCGAGGGAGCCTAATTTTACGCAGCTTCATTTGAAAGAAACTCATTCATTGTCAATGGTACCGAAGCGTAGTAGCCCTGAAGGTAAACATTAGGAAATCGTTTCACGTATTCGTATTGATGATGGTTTTCAATGCCTTCAACAATCACTGTCTTTTTACTTTCTTTGGCGATTTGTACAATCGCGTCTAGTTTTGGCGCTTGGTCGGCTTTGCTCTGAATATCTGAAATATAAGCTTTGTCTATTTTAACAGAATTAAAATACTTACTATTGAGTATGCTACTGGTGTCGACATTGCTTTTACCAAAATCATCAACGGCAAAACTAAAGCCTAAGTTTGACATTTTTCTTAGTGTATTTTGTGCGTTTTCACTTAAACTTAGCTCACTGCCTTCGGTTATCTCAAAAGTGATAAACGCAGCAATAGACGGCGTATCTCTTATAACCTTTTTTAGATAATTTAGTAATTGTTCATTTTCAAGCATCGCGGCAGAAATGTTTAAGTGAATTGGCTTGAGCTTTTCTTGTGCATCGAGCTTGATCTTGAGCATTGAGTAAACTTGATTGACGACAATTTTTGTCAGTTCACTTTGTAACTCAGGTTTATCTTGGATCATAGGCATAAACATTTTTGGTCCCAAGTTTTTGGTATTTCGCCATCGAACCAGCGCTTCATAACGCTTTGGTCTATCTAAATTTGACGTTTTAAACATGGGTTGAAATACAAGATAGAAATCGTCGGGGTTGAATGAAATGCTATTCATGAGCTTTAACAGCACATGCTTGCGATACATTTCTGCTTGGTACAATTTTTCATTATGGTAAAAGGCACCATTTTCAGATTCTAGTGCGAATTTCATAGAGAAAGTAAGCCTACGTTGAACCTTGTCGATGCCATATAGTGATGACTGACCTGTTAGGCTCATAGAAGAAATTGCATAATCGATAGGTACTTGGGTGTTATTGACCCAGACTTGCTTTGGTAGCTTTTCTAAAATCTCAAACTGTTTGGACTGTGCATCTCGCTGACTCGAGTCGGTATCATGGGTCACAAATGCCATGACAAGGTACTCAGAATCATGCAAAGCTAGAGCAAACGGTTGGCATGATTTACTGATGTCCTTAAATAGCTCTGAGAGAGAATCAATATTCCCCTCTATTGAATCAAACACTGGCGTACGGCCCAACTTTATCAAGGACACATGGAAGCGAGAAAGCTTACGGTCGACTTTCATTAGCCGCTGCATAAAAAACATATAGTTCGGTATATCGCTTTTACCATGGTAGAGCACCGACTTGCTCAGAGCATCTTTGGCTTTTTTAATTTCATTTAAGACCTTCAAATCCTTTTTACGTAATTGATTGGTCCTTATCAGTGCGATGAAGCTCATCGCTGCAATAAGTATTGCAATGCTTAAATAAATATTGTTCATAAAAGAAAAATAGTTGGGAAATGTACGCTTTAGATTAAAAACCACAAAAATGGACGAAATATGTGTTTTTTCTCTTTAATTCATGTTTTTACATTACAGTCCATTACACTAGGTCTACTTTTCGGCTGGTATTTAAGCACAAAAGCGCAATGATAACCGTAGCGGTGGCTAGCGAGCCGTTTAACTAGTTACCAAATGATTTTTCAATGTGGTCCTCTATTTCAAATTCGTGATTACGAAATGACTTGAGTAATTTGTAGCTTAGCGGAAGCCTCCTATGAGGTCGGTTTTTACGAACTTTTCGATAAGATTCACTTTTATCTAAGTCAATTAAACCCATTGCCCAGCGACGAAAGTTTCTTTTTTCGATGGGGTTACAGATCAATGCAGAAATATCATGATGCCGGTGGTCTTTTTTTATGCGCTCAAACAGTTGCTCAACTTTTTGTTTGTCGCCTTCAATAACCTGCATAAAGTGATGCCTATCGTATAACAGCATGCCAGATATCCCTTGTAACTGATTTGCCGCTGCGCATTGCCGACGTAAAAGCTCTAACTCTTCATCACTAAGTGGTGCAGCTACGGTACTAATATAGATGAGCTCAATAAGGTCCATTTTTAAATTGCTGACGGTGTTTTTAAATTATCATAGTGGGTAATTTGCAATAATGCCTAGTTAGCAGCCCTTTGGAAGTGGGTGGATGTTAAGCCGCTCACAAAACTGAGCGGCGAGCTTCAAAGACAAACCTCCTATGAATTTTAAAACGTGCACGAGCATTTGTTTTAACCTCAATAGCCGTAAGCATCAATCGCAACTAATTAATTGAAGTTTCAAGTGTTCACTCTTTACTTTAAAGCACCTGTCTCCTACTTTTTAGTAAGGAAAATCCAGAGGTTCATAATGAAAACAATAAGCAGGTGGCGATGTTAGTGCTTTCAACCCAGACAATACTCCTTATGTGTGCCGTCGGGATTGTAGCGTCAGCAACCGCCTTGACGTTTTTATGGATGGCCAACAGGGATATAAAAGCAACGGTGTTTTGGGCTGTTGGACCTTGGTTGCTGGTTACAAACTTTGGTTTATTTGCAGCGCAGCAATCATTGCCTTACTTTTTTAAGCATATAGCGTCAAACTTTTGTGGCCAACTCTCTTTGATAATGATGCTTGTAGGCCTCTATTACGCCGTGGATAGACGACCTCCTTGGCGAGTGCTTACCGGGTATTTGGTCGCATTTCTTATTCTACTGTCATTGTTTACTTATTGGCACGATTCCTACAGTTATCGTCTAAAACTGGCTGTCTCGATGATATTTATCACATCAGCTTGGATTGTAGCCATTTTGGTCGAACATCGCAGAAACAGATTTGAGGTATCTGGAGCGCTCGTGGTTTTGGGGTTGGGATGCCTAAATACCGCAGGTATATTTAGGGTGAGCGCACCCATTAGTCAAAATGCGTCAAGCATTCTTGATGATTCAAGTATTTATATACAACTGTTTTTTATAACTATTATGGTAGCCCAACTCATTTTCAACTTTGGCTTTGCCATTATGGTGGGTGAGCTTCATAACTTCGCAAACAAACAAGCGAGGCAAGCGTTACTTAATTCTAATTATGAACTAGGCATTGCAAAGAAAAAAGCAGAGGAAGCATCCCGCCATAAATCCGAGTTTTTGGCTAATATGAGCCACGAGATAAGAACACCAATGAATGGTGTTATTGGCATGCTTGATCTTGTAGAGAAAGAGGGATTGACTGAAGTCCAGTTAAACTATGTTTTGACCGCCAAGTCTAGTGCTGATGCGCTAATGGTCGTGATAAACGATATCTTAGACTTTTCAAAAATTGAAGCTGGCCGGCTAGAGATTGATAAAGTTGAATTTGATGTGGTTGAACACAGTGCTGCGCTGATAAAAACACATGCCCATGCGGCACACGAAAAAGACCTTGAGTTGTTGCTTGAAACACATTTAGTTGACAATCGTATGGTTGTTGGCGATCCCATTAGATTTAAGCAAGTGCTCGGAAACTTAGTTGGCAATGCACTCAAATTTACTCAAAGTGGAGAGGTGGTAGTCGCCATTGAAACAGCCTGTGAAAGAGACAAAATACGCCTTTCTGGTATCGTAAGGGATACGGGTATTGGCATTGAAGATGACAAACAAGCCAAATTATTTGACTCGTTTTCGCAAGTCGATGCCACCACCACGAGACGATTTGGTGGAACAGGGCTAGGGCTTGCGATAGTTAAAACCTTATCAATATTAATGGGAGGAAAAGTTTCGCTACAGAGTAGCCTCGGTAAGGGCAGTACCTTTAGCTTTGATATATTGCTCGGTAAGGCGGATAGAGTGGCACCACCGAGAAGGCCTGTATTTGAGTGTGTATTAATTGTCGAAGACCAAGCCGCGTCTGCAAATATGTTAAAACATCTATTTGAGGGTTACTCAACTCAAGTTGATGTTAAAAATTCTTTCAGAAGCGCACAAACACACCTATTTGAAAATGATGTCGATCTGATTGTTGTGAGCCGTCACGTTAGTGGCCGCAAGACAGACAATTGGTTTAAAAAGTGGGCGTTGCAACCCACAACTAAAGCTATCATGCTGACCATGCTTAACGACAAAGACAACAGTGAACACTTCAAAAAATTGGGGTATTCGGGTAAATATACCAAGCCCTTTACCCAGCATGATTTAGAGAAGATGATAGAGAGTCGTCAAAGCAAGTTGCAGAACATTGAAAATGACAATTCATGTGATGAAAACAGATTTGCAGGGCAGCGTGTTTTGTTAGTCGAAGACAACCCCGTTAATCAGCTCGTGGCGAAAAAAATGTTAGATTCTTTAGGGCTCAAACCCGAGTTGGCAAGTAACGGTAAAGAAGCTATTCAAATTTTGACTGCCCATGGCGGTGAAAGTAGCTTTGCGCTAGTACTTATGGACTGTCAAATGCCAGAGATGGACGGTTTTGAGGCAACAAAACGGATCCGTAGAGGGCTTGGTGGTGAGCGTTATTTGGATATTCCCATTTTGGCTTTGACAGCTAACGCAATGAAAGGAGATAAGGAAGCATGCCTAGAAGCTGGAATGGATGATTACATAACTAAGCCGATCCAATTGGAAAGTTTAGTGAGTGCACTTTCTAAATATTTATCATTCGCCGAAGTGTAATATCACTTTTTTCATAGTATTTATCAAACTTCACTTACTGTTACATAGTTACCTCAAAAAAGGGCTTGACCTCAAGTTGACTTCAAGTGGCATAGTACTTTTAGCCATCTAGAAGTTTATTTAACAAACCTTGAAGGAAAGCAAGATGTTCTTGACCACTGATTTTAACCTGTTCTTTTGGTATGCAGCTGTGCTGGGAATTGGCGCAACGCTATTTATGGATTTGTATACCTTTGCTCTAAAGCGGATTTTCCACGTCCAATCTCTTGATTATGCATTAGTCGGCCGCTGGATTTTACATTTCAATTGCCAATTTCTGCATAGTAATATCACGCAATCTCCTAAAAAACGATATGAAGGCATTGTGGGCTGGGCTAGTCACTATGTGATAGGTGCTGCATTCGGTGCCATGTTTTTATTCTTGAGCCAATACTTCAATGTGGGCGTTCAGAGCTTTGCTGGTAGCGCAGTGTTTGGCCTTATAACTGTCACTCTCCCATTTTTTATTATGCAGCCTTGCTTTGGCTTTGGTATAGCGGCTTCTAATACTCCATCACCTTTTACTAACCGCCTTAAAAGCGTAGCAGCACATGTGATGTACGGCACTGGAATATACGTTTCGGCTTTATTGTTACCGTATATACACATTGAAATTTAAAGGGTAAAAAAATGACGACTGAATCAATAAAAATAGATTTCCCAAATGATGCACAATACACACTGTCAGCAGGTAACCTTTATCGAATAATTGCCAGAGGTTCACAAACTAACGGTCGTTTTTCATTGCTCGTGTCAATTTTAAAACCCGGTCAAGGTGGGCCCGCACACACACATTCAAATGAACAAGAATCGTTTTACATAACAAAAGGCGAACTAACCGTTTTTGATGGAGAAACTGAGGCCAAGGCGTCTGAAGGGTCATTTATATTTTGTCCTGAAGGCGCGATAAGAGGGTTTCGAAATGACACTGAGCAGGACGTCGAGATGTTAATTTTCTACACGCCATCTGGAATTGAAAACATGATAGAAATGGACGGTACTTCCGTAAATACTCTGGAGGACTATCAAAATCATACGAAAGCGAGAAAGATAGCTTGTCCCGCGCTAAACAAACAATTTGGTATTGAAGAAAAGTAGAATATTCTATTTTTATATAAGCAATCAACGAGAGGGGCTTCGCTATTTTGTTTTGTGTATTTAGTCCATATATATTGTGAAGTTCCCTGAAAAATTTAAGGAAGTTTTATGATCGACTTACGCTCTGACACAGTTACTCAGCCTTGCAAAAACATGCGCCGATTAATGAGTAATGCCATGGTTGGTGATGATGTGTATGGAGATGATCCAACTGTCAATGAATTAGAAAACTACAGTGCTGCATTACATGGTTTCGACGCTGCGCTTTTCGTCACGTCAGGAACACAGGCAAATCTACTGGCAATTATGGCGCATTGCGAGCGTGGAGATGAATATATATGTGGACAAAGTGCGCACAACTATCGATACGAAGCTGGTGGCGCAGCGGTATTAGGTTCCGTTCAACCTCAGCCCATCGAGAATGAGCCCGATGGGCGCATTTGTTTAGAGAAAGTTCGAGCAGCAATTAAACCCAATGATTTTCACTTTGCAAAAACAAAAATGCTGAGCTTGGAAAATACGATAGGGGGTAAGGTGTTAGACCTTGATTATTTAGAGTCAGCTCGTGCTTGTACTAAAAAATATGCGCTAAAACTCCATCTAGATGGTGCAAGAGTATATAACGCTAAAGTCGCCTTGGGTGTAGATATCAAAGAAATAAGCAAGCATTTTGATTCCATGACAGTGTGTTTGTCTAAAGGACTTGGGGCGCCCGTAGGGTCTTTGCTGCTGGGTGATGAAGAGTTGATCGCTAAAGCCCGCAGGATCAGGAAAATGTTGGGTGGCGGCATGAGACAAGCGGGGATATTGGCAGCGGCTGGACTATATGCGTTAAAGAACAATGTTGAACGCTTAGCTGAAGATCACGCCAATGCAAAATATTTGGCGCAAAGAGTAAACGAATTACCAGGGTTTGACAGCAGCGCTTACCAAGTGCAAACCAATTTAGTATTTCTCGATGTTAACGAAGAGATAAAAATCGATGACTTTGCTAAGACGATGTTTGAACACGGAATAAACATTACACCAGGCTATCAGGGCATGCGCTTGGTGACCCATTCTGGGATTTGCCGAGGTGATATCGATGTGTTCATTGATAAAGCCAAAGAATATTTTATGCGTTGAGGCTTGAACTAGCCCAATGCTCATCAGCTTATTGTTGAGTTTTTACTTACCAAAAAGTACCTCTATTCAATAGTTTAGTGGGTTGGATAGAGGGGGCTTTATTGGTATGTTACCCTCAATTATCCCCCTCAAAATGTAAATAATGGTGAATGCTAATATTGAGCAAAATTGCGTTTTGCTGTATATTTCGCCGCTTGAAATTTCAGCGCAGTTATCGATCCATACATGTATTAACATTAATGGCTGCGGTTCTTAATAGGCATTTTTAGAGCCTCTATCTTATCTATTGCGCGTGATTTTTGATACTAATCTCTGGTTGTTACTACCCAAAATTTATAGGAGCTTGACCTTTTGAGGGACGTACTTGATAAATCGAAAGCATTGTTATTTTTTATATTAGCCTGCTTTATAAAGTTGATGGCGATAGCCTCACCTGCTTATGCAAATAATGCTGGCCTACTGATACCTATTTCCGTTGGGGATATGTTTGTCGTCATTCCTAGGTCAGTTGACGCAACGGAATACAATGCGCAAGTCATCGATGACGCTAATGGTCGAAGGTTAACATGGAATGCTGACTTTGGCGCTCAAAAGTATGCAATTCAGGTGCTTAATAAAAATGGCGTTTGGGAAAACTTACTATACACAACTGAAAACTCAATTAAGTTAGATGCACGGTTTATAAATTATACGCAGGTGCGTGTAGCGGCCTGTTATAGCGATTCATGTTCGCAGGTTGCACAAGGTAGCGTTATTCAAAATGTCTTTAATACTAAGTTTGCTGACGTAACATCTTTAATTCCAGCAAATGCTTCTTATATTACACCAAGTGCACCTTATGTTGATAAAGTGGGTTCAATCAAGGGCAGTGCAGGTGTTAGTGGTGGTGGTGCAACTTACAATATCCCAGTTGAATTGACACCTGGCCGAGCAGGTATGCAACCGAATGTTTCACTTAATTATTCTTCTCGTTCTGGAAGCGGAATTGCTGGTAAAGGCTGGTCGCTGTCTGCTGGTGCTGCAATCACGCGTTGTGCTGCAACCTATGCACAAGATGGTCAGAGTCAAAACCCACGGTATACTCAAGATGATCGTTTATGTTTAAACGGGCAGAAACTTATCGCGATTAGTGGCACTTATGGTAACAGTGGTGCTGAATATAGAACAGAAATTGACAGTTTTGCCAAAATAACTCAGCACGGTGGAAGCATTAGCTCAACGGGGAGTTATTTTGTGGTTAGACAAAAAAATGGCCACGTCAGTCACTATGGTTATACGGCAAACAGTAGAGATATTCGTTCTAACTCAAAAGGAACCTATGCTTGGTTAATTGACCATACGCGAGATGCTTCGGGGAAAAACTATATCAATTATGAATATAAAGAATATGGAACAAACGAAAAGTTACTGGACAGAATAAACTACACAAGTGACAGTATAGCTAACTCGGGCATGCATAACGTTTACTTCAAATATGAGCGTGCTATTGACTCTACAACTAAGTACATGCATGGGTTTTCGTATCAAAAAACCCAACGATTAAAGAACATTATAACTCAATATTATTCAACTCAGACTCGAGAGTATACAATGAGTTATGTTCAAAGTAAGGCGTCTGGCACAGAGCTCTTATCATCTATTGAGCTGTGCTACGGACCTTCAGGGCGTGATTGCTTACCGCAAACGACTTTTGACTGGCAAGATAAGGCTGCCATAATTAAGGGCACATATGTAAATATCAATGCTGGTAAAACGATATCCTCAGTTTTGCCAAATGGGGACCGTAACGGTGACGGCGCGATGGATTGGCCCGGTTTTTATATCAATGCTGAGGGTCAAACTACAACAAATAGTCACCCAGTGACTCAGTGTGAGTTTTCAGGCACCAGCGGTGAAAAAGTAAACTGTCACTCTGATACGGCTGACTACGACCTAGATGGAATTACCGATGACTTTAACTTTCAGGAAGGCTCAAGTAGTACAGTGAAAAAACTTGTTGTACATAAGAGCAGCAAGTTTGGGTGGTCTACAGAGATACCAACAAATATAGAAGTTCCGCAATTGTCTTCTTTTCTCCATATTGGTGATATGAACGGAGACAGCCTTCCGGATATTGTAATTTATGAAAAGTCACTGAATTACTACCGAGATTATATTAACTATTATTATCATACAGGTGACTTTGATACCCCATATAAAACGTCTCACAAACAACAGTTATTTGAAGTGAGTAAGCAATTAAATTCAACTACCCCCTCAGAGTCATATGCGTTAGGTGGCGACTTTGATGGTAATGGTATTCCTGATTTTTACAAAGTTTCCCTAAAATCAACTGATATGGGCCAGGGGAAGTTAAGTGCTATCTACTTAATGTCTACTAATGGCAAACTACTTGACTACAGCCGTAAATCTATCAGCTGGGATGATGAAAATGACTACTTACCTACACCTGTTAAAGCTTGGAGCCGTTTTTATCGATTTGCGGACCTAAATGGTGATGGCCTAAAAGACTGGTTTGGTTGGTACAACCCCAAAGTAAATGGTAGTAATATTTTTGTCAGGTATAGTAAAGGGGATGGTTCGTTTACAGCACCAGTCAATACAGGGGTTAAAGCCCTAAGTCGCGAGTTCATTTTTGAAGAAAGTTACGGCTTACAAGGTAATAATGAAATTCGCAGAAGTGCCTACATTCCGAAGTATGGTGATGCTATTAAAGTGAGGGATATAGACGCTGACGGTAAAGAAGAGTTACTAGTCCCTAATGGGTTACTGGTTAGAGGTTGTCACAATGTTAGCCATGTAAGGTACAAAGGGGAGAGTGTCACTGAGTTTTGTGGTGATGAAATTTACACAGAGCTTATTCCAAGCGGTCCGGGAGTCTTTAAATCTATTGCGGGAAGTTATGACAGAAGCTTGCACTCTTTTGCGAAGGTAGAACTGGAAAACGGCCAGTACATTAGCACAGATACTGACTTTATTGGCTCTATTTACCAATCAGCAATGGTAGATGCACAAGGTGATGGCTTACCAGATCTTGTATTTAACTATGGGTGTGAAAGTGGTACAAGCGGCTCAAATTGTAGATTTTTAGATGCAGCACCAAGTGGTTTTAAAGAAGGTAAAGTTAATATCAGTCGTAACTATGGTACTGGCACTGGAGCAAGTGGTAGTCAATATAGGCCATTAGATATTTTAGACTCGGTTACCAACGGCTTCGGCTTAAAGAGTGAATGGGAGTATCGTCCGCTTTCTTCATCGCTTGCAACCAATATCCAAGGTATTGATAATTTCTATGAGGCTAACAATAACTCTGAAAGAAAGATAGGATATCAGCGCTTCAGCTCAAGTATGTATGTCGTTAAGGAGTTTAAAGAAGATAACGGTATTGGCGGGGATTTTGTACGTCGCTATGCCTATCGTGGAGCTATGTACAATACTCAAGGGCGTGGTTTTTCGGGTTTTAGGAGTGTTATTGAAGCCGATGTAACTCGCGGGCTAACTACTCAATCTGATTTTCACCAGCATTTTCCGTATACCGGTAAAGTGAAGAATAAAATAGTCATTGAAAGCGATAAATATGTATTGCAAGGCAGAGGTTTAAACTCCACCGAAAATGCAAATCGCCATACCGTTATAGAGTGGGCGGATAATAGCTCCCATAATATTTCGGGTGTATATAGTGTGTATGCTAAGTCCACTTATGAGGCGCATCTCCAAGTGCTCAGTTTCCGTTATAATGTTATTTCCAAGACTTGGACTAACAACTTAGCGATTGACGCATTTGGCAATGTTACTAAAACGGAAAAAACGCATAAAGACGACTATGGTTCGACAACGGTTACAACACAAAAAACGTTTGAAAACAGCACATCTAACTGGTGGATCAATAAACTGGTAAAACAAGTGGTGACACGTTCGGCAGTGTCAGAACGCCATGAAAATGATGCATTGACGCTATATACTGGCAATGAAGGCGCATTAGATTCTCAAACGACTATCACATCTGTATTCGGTGATTTCCACTCATCTAGAAAGGCTCGAAATGTCAAGCTATCAGGCTCATCTGGAAAAGGGAATGAAACTGTTTATGAATTTAATAGTTACGGTTTACCTACAAAATTAACCAAAACGGCGCAAGTCTTTAATAATGGGGTTTGGACTAGTCAAAGCCGCTCGGCGTCTACGTCATATACACTTGACGGTGCTTCTGTTGCAGATAGTGGATACTATGTGTACGAAACTAAAAATGCCAAAGGGCATATAACACGAGTTAATACTGACCCTAAAACAGGCTTAAAACTGAGTGTGCATCAACAAGTCAATGCTACAGATTACCTGACCACTGAATATGGCTATGACCGTTATTTAAGACCATATAGCAAAAAGGCAGAGGGAACCCCAACGATATATACTGCTATGCAAAATGCCGGTAGTGATGCGCCAAGGGACGCCGTTTTACAGGTGGCGACAATTTCTGCCGGCGCTCCAGAGCAAGTTACTTTTATGGACAAACTAGGCCGTACTATCCGTACGAAAATAGAAAACCAAGGTGGTAGCTGGATATTTAAAGACTCGACGTTTAACGACAAAGGCTATCCGCTTTTTGAGTCACAGCCATACATAAAGGGACAAGATTCATATGGTGTGCGTTATGGTGAGTATGACGCGCTTGGTCGTTTGTTAAGTAAAACAACAGACCAACAGTGTACACCATTTTCAACGGGTACAATGACCGCTGAATATAAGCATAATCGGCTTAAAACAACCATTAATGTCTCAGAGAGCTGTTACGGGATTCAGTTGGGTGAGATGACCCGAACTTATAATAGTCGTAAGCAGCTTATGGAAACAAAAGATGCGTTGGGGGGTTATACTCGCTATGCATATAATAGTCTAGGCTTACCAATTGTTATCCGTGATGCAAAGGGTCTTAGTATCATTGCAAAGTACGATTCGTTTGGTAATAAAGTACGTGTTAATGATCCCAATCAGGGTGTAGCCGACTTTATCTATAATGGTTTCAGAGAACCACAAAAAGAGTTGCGCAATGGGGTAACTACGATAAATTCAAACATAGATGAGTTGGGTCGTGTTACTAGCCGAAGTGCAACCGGAGAAGAAACCTTAACTTATATATTTGATACGTTATCTTATGGCCAGCTTACAAGTGCTATAGGCAATGGCGTTACACATAGCTATAGCTACGATGGGTTAGGCCGCCCTGTAGATCACACGATAAGCGGTGATAACCGTAGCTTTACGACAACCACGTTTTATGATGCCAATTACGGCCGTGTAAAAGGAATGCGTTATCCAAATAATCTAACCCTTGAATATATTTACGATGATAAAGGGTATCAGACTGAACTTAAAAACAAGGCCAGTGGCTATGTATTCAGTAACGCGACTGCGCGTGATGTATTTGGCTATGTGCAATCACAAACTTTGGGTAACGGCCTGAAAATAGATAATTATTACAGCCGTCAAAGTGGGCAGATGACTGAGCATTATACGCTTAAAAATGACACTAACTTGCTGTCTATTCAGTACACTTCTTATGATGGTTTTGGTAACTTAAAAGGGCTCGCAGTCACATCAGGTGAACTAGGTAGCCAAAATCAGTTTACAGAGTCTTATGATTATGATCACTTACATCGCCTTAAGGCCAATCAAATTGCTGGGCATACAACGGTAAGTTATGACTATGATGCTGTTGGTAATATCATAAGCAAATCGGATTATGCTTCGCAATATAATTATACGGACCATTTGTCAGGCCACAGTGGCGGCGGGGCAAATGCGGTTAAAAAAGTCTATAAAAACGGTCAGTGGGTAGGGTTTAGCTACGATTCACGCGGAAATATGGTCAAAGGGGATGGCCTAAACTCAGCCAGCTACAACGCAATGGATAAACCGACTCAAATTACTAAAAATGGCATTACAGCACAATTTACTTATGGTGCCGACCATATGCGATTTAAGCAGGTACAAGGGAGCATTACCACTTATTATGCCGGCAAGCATTATGAATTAGAAATAGAGGGTAACGATGTTACCACGCGCGCCTATATTGGCGATATTGCACTGATTTCGACTAAATCCGGCAGTACGCCACACATTCGTTATCTGCATAAAGATCGTTTGGGTAGTGCTAGATTATTTACTGATGCAAGCGGTAATGTCGTTGCCAAGCGAAACTACGATGCATTTGGTAAACCAAGGGCACGTTCTGGCGGTTTGAAATTTACTGCTCAAAATGGTGATTTAGAATCGACAAAAACTAAGCGCGGGTTTACAGAGCACGAACACCTCGATGAACTTGAACTTATTCATATGAATGGCAGAGTGTACGATTATAATTTAGGGCGATTTATGAGTGTGGACCCTGTAATTCAATCGCCAGGCAACTCGCAATCGATAAATCCTTATTCATATATTATGAATAACCCACTAGGTGGCACAGATCCAACGGGTTATTCATCAGCATGCCAATCAAAGGGTGCTGATGTGAGTGGTGATGCTGCGCCAGGCTGCGGCGGTGCAATGAACTATGATGTTGGTGATGGCGACAAGCTTATCGCAATGAGCGATGGTAATCTCTACCTTGACAAAGGTGGTGATTCACTTATCAAGGTGGATTCAATTAAGCGAAGTGGTGCAAGTGGAGTAGTTCAAAATATTGACTTAGTTAATGGAACTGTGACCTTTGATTTTGGATCTCAGGAGAGCATCGCTGCTAGTAGTGGTACCAATCAGAGTGTTAATGCCAAATTACACGAAAGTGGTGAGGTAAATAGTTATCAACACTCTAATGACGCTGAGTTCAATAAGTCACTTAAAGATTTAAACGAAAAGGCTTCAGGTTTAGAGCTTTTTGATGAATCTGATGATGCTGCTAAATGGTTACATGACAATGCTCATCCCCTCTCTGAAAAGTATGGCGCTGAAGTTGGCGCTGAAATATATGAATACTCCGTAAATGGAGGCAAAAAATATAGCATAGGAAATATAGTTACCTCATATCATAGTGGTAAGGTTGATTTAAGTAATTCTAATAAATTGAATGACACAGGAAAACCAAGTCTTTACGGGGCGTGGCACTCTCACGGAAAGTCGCGCTATTTAATAAACCAGTTTTCAGCGAGCGATATAAGAACTGCTAGAAATAATGGATATAGTGCAACCTATAGAAGTGCTCATTCGTCATATGATTATTATATGTACAGACAAAATAATTTGCTTAAGTTGAACATGCAAGGTCTGAAGTCTAATAGTAACAATCATAATGATTTATTAGGCAGCATTACATGTCTAAAAGGAGACTGTTAATATGATAAACAGCCTGTTGAAAAAGTTACTAGTGTTAATTGCTTCAATACTTACTTGTCAATATTCTATGGCAGATACGGATGTTCATCAAAAAATTACCCCATTAATTTCAGACGAACTAAAGTTAAAAATCATAGAAACCTTAGCTGATGGTGATGAGTACGTATTCAGTCTGCAATATGCAAAAAATATTACTATCGAGGGGAGCGGTGCGGTTTTAGAGGCTAAATTTATGAATGTCGCTTTGTGGCACAAAAACCAATTACTCATAAGTACACCTTCAATCCCCTTTTTAATAGATGAGAATCTACTCTTCTCTACTTTAAGGGTTAATAAAGAAAAAATAGGTAATATACAATTGGAGTTTGGTTACGGAAATAAAAGCAGCCCAATACCTAGTAAGGTTTTTAGTATTAAATTGGATTCAAGTGTTCTTAAACAGAACTTAAAGGCACCTTAAAATCAAATCAACTAGAACTGTCACTGGTAATTGATAAGTCAAAAACTCTCAGCCAAAGTTAAATAACCTGAATGGTTGAGAGTTTTGATATTGTCGATTCATCATCATAGTTTCAAACCTACTTCAGCATTACTAGCAATCTGACCGTGTTTTGCAATGGCTAATAATGCCAGTGTAGTTTAGAGTGCATTAGTGTAGTTTTAGCCCCGTTTTTGGAAAACTTTTCATAGGCAAAAATTTCAAAAAAGTTTTGTAAATTAGGAAGCAAAACTACACTTCTACACTGGATTTGGGATTAGGTGGATGTCATTGAAACCACGGATAACTAAAACATGCGGGCGCTAAACAACTTTGACAAAGCCTGATGATGTGAATATATAGTTTCAGCATGTTTTTCAACGAGTTGATTATGTGTATTTACGAGCTTTGAATAGTGCTCAATTACTCCGAGTTTGTTTATCGACGTTGAGCTTTGTTCTGGCTGTCCTGGTGTGACAAGAAACGTTCCTTCGCTTGTTAGCGTAACGGTTACTTCAAGGCTGTTAAAGTCACTTAAATTGACCACTGCTGCATTTTTGGAAATAATGCTAAAGTCCGTCAACGTACCAGGTTCGAAACTTCCCGTTGTTATATAGAATTTGAATTGGGGGGTGATAGTTGTTGCTTCGTTTGGGGCAGGGGCCCAAGTCGAGCCTATAAAGCCATTGGACATCTCAATACCAAAAGTGGCGTTTTCAAACCACCTTTGTTCCTCATTTTCTACTTTATCAAAACTATTGGTCTGTATCTGCAGCGTGCCTGTTGGACTGGAGTCTGATTGATTTACTGTCAAGTTCGGCCCTTTTTTTGGAGGGGCGGTTGCGTATTGAGTGTCGTATACTTTGCCTAATTCCACGTCGATACTTATAGTTGACTCAATACTTGATTCAATTTTTGTATTGGCCTGCACGGCGTTATTAGAAGCACCAGCTTGCAACGCATATTTATAGGGAATTACAAAGTAATTTAACCCCAAATAGTTAGGCTCGACAAATATGCCCGTACTCGAATTGGCATATACACTTTTCTTATTTAAGCCTTCAGGTTCACTTAAAAAGCACCACAGGTTTTTACCAGAGGCACTTTCGTTTACTAAGTATATTTTGTAGTCAATAGACATATCAAATCCCTGATTTTACAAAGCTTGTAACTCAATCGGTGTTATTTTCTGAGAAGTTCTCCACTCAAAAATCTTTAAGTGGAGAGCTCTATATAAAGCATTAAACCTCTAAAGATTTAAATACCTTTTCAACTGGATCTAACGTATTAAGTTGTTCTCGGTGTTGAGAAAACTTAATATCTTTTCCTGCTTTAAAAGCAGACTCAATTGCATCTCTGCCCTTGTCACCATTGTAAGAGAAATCAAACTTAGTACCGCCAGTTCCTCGATTAGTGATTCTTAGATTAATGCCAGATGCAATCATGTAAAGAAAGCCTACTGCAACAATGGCGCCTACTGTGATTGTTCCAGTAATTAATTCGTTGCTTTTATCTAACTTGTCACCTTGAGGTTTGTTGAAGGTGATTCCTTTGGATTTAACAACGACATCTTTCACCCCGCTCTCGTGCGCTGGGCTTTCACTTATCTGATCATTTTCCATCAAATAAGATAAAGCTCTGTGGTGAGAATATATAAGTTCTGAATGTGCATTGACCAGCTGGTTATGCGAATTTATCAGCTTTGAATAGCTGTCCATTAACTCAGCGCCTTTGATAGCAGTTGACAGTTGTGCTGGTTTTCCTGGTGTGACAATAAATGTGCCTTGGCTTGTGAGTGTCACAGTCACTTCAAGACGTTCAAAATCACTTAAATTTATCACCGCGGAGCTATTGGAAATTGTATTGAAATCAGCTAGCGTGCCTGACTTAAAGCTTCCCGTTGATACATAGAATTTGAATTTAGGTGTGATGGTTGTTTGTTCATCTGGATCGGGTGCCCAAGTGGAGCCGATAAATCCGTCAGCTGTTTCGATTCCAAACGTTGCGCTCTCAAACCAATTTTGATTTTGATTTTTTACTTTATCAAAGCTGTTTGTAACAAACCTGAGAGTTCCATCAGGGCTTGACCCAGACTGATCGCGTGAAAGATTCGGGCCTTTCTTAGGTGGAGCGGTTGCATAATCTGCATCATACGATTGTTTTAAATCAGCATCGATACTAATATTTGAATCAATTTTAATATCAAGTCCGACAGCTTTGTTAGAGGCACCAGCTTGCAGCGAGTATTGAACAGGCACTGTGAAGTAATTTAGCCCAGCGTAGTTAGGCTCTACATATAAGCTGGTGGTTGAATTGGCGTACACTTCCTTTCCGGTTAACCCTTCCGGCTCACTCAAAAAACACCACATGTTTTTTCCTGAAGCACTTTGATTAACTAAGTATATTTTGTAATTAGTAGACATCGCGGTTCCTTAATTTTAATTTAATATCAATCCAATAAATATCTTCATTAAAATCTATTGGTTAATAATTGGTAATCATTAACCCCCAAATGACAACATAATAAAAATCACTTAAATAAATGAGGATCCTTCAAAAAGGAGTAAGTAACTAAGAAGAAGAGACGATAGTCCATCACCATTCATGTAACTTACTCACTTTGACGACTAAAGGTAGGTGGGTTTTTGTTAACTTCTATTACACTCTGTTACACGCCATATTGGCTAAGAAATGAAGTAGATTGTTATAAAGCCAGTGTGCTCTGTAAGGAGCAAGTGTCTCTTTCGAATAGGTTTGTAGTCGTTACTCTATATAAAGCAAGCCGGCATGATTGCGCTTTAAATTAGTAAATAATGTGTTTAATACGGTTGTCAAAATCTATTTAATGGTTGCGTATAAAATAGTTTTAAATGGGGTTTGCAAAGTAATAGAGTTATAAATGAGTTATTTTTGTGTGGCTTTTAAATAATTTGGATTGCAAATATCAGGCTTGAAAAAATACGAAGACAAAAAATGGCTAAACTCATGAGTGTCATTGGGTTTTTTTTAAGTTGTTGTATTTATTGCTTATAAAGCGATGTTGGGCGTTATTTTTTGCGTTCTTGAGGTGCTTCTTACGTAAATAAATGTAAATGGGTTGTCTGATAGTTAAATGATTTTGGCCAAATTTTAATGTGTTCAGTAATGCTTTATTACGGACTAAAAAACTGAAAACCGCTAAGATTTTCTTCATAAACTATTTGGAGAAAGTTATGAAGAAAAAATTAGTACTCGGTATGCTAGCTGTGTTTGGCCTCAATGCAGAGGCGGCCAATTTAAATAAAACATATTTGGAGGTTGGTTACTCTCAAACTGAGCTAGACGATACGGAATATGATGCGACAGGTTATAAAGCTGGGGCTGGTTACGAGTTCGATAATGGTATTTTTGTTGGTTTTAACTATAAAAGACAGAAAGATACATTGAGTATCTTTCTTAGGGAAACAGAAGTCGAATTTGATGAGAATATTTTCGAAATCGGTTACATCATACATGAAGCACAAAATGGGCGATTTTCTATTGCAGCCAATATGGGCAAGCTGGATATTAAGCAAGATAATCGCACCACAGATTTTGATCTAGCGAGGTTTTATACGGAGTACGAACATAGTTTCAACAAATACTTTTCGGCTTTTGCACAGTTAGGCTATGAAAATTATGACGCAACAGATGTGTCAAAGCGCAGTGGAGCTCGCTATGGAGGCGGGCTTAAAGTGCATTTTGGCGCTTCAAGTGTTAGTTTGGAGTATTTCAAAGGAAGAGATTTCGACCAGTCTGCATTGATGTATAGATATTCTTTTTAAATCATTGCGATAGTGTATTTCATTGGGCCTGTATGGGGTGATTTCATTCCATATGGGCTGTTAAGTTTATGCTTATAATAATCCCAATCCCAATACCAAACAGGTTACTCTGACCTAAAAGCAAGGGTGATACTTTTCGTGATTTTTGCTGTTCCATTTTCGGTAGGATTTTCATAAGGTCTGTATGAGCAATATTGGAATGCACCCCAAGCTAACTATTATTAAAACGAATAACAAAGGAGCTAGATATGAAAACAATTGGTCTAATTGGTGGCATGAGTTGGGAGTCAACTGCAAATTACTATCGCTACATAAATGAAGGAGTTAAACAGCGGTTAGGCGGCCTGCATTCAGCCAAACTTGCTTTGAAAAGTGTCGATTTTGCGCCCATCGCCGAACTACAAGCGCAAGGCGAGTGGCAGAAAATGGCACAAATGCTTGGAAAAGAGGCTCAAGACTTAGAGCGTGCGGGTGCTGATTTTATCCTTATTGGAACTAATACCATGCACTTAGTTTTCGATGAAATCGCCTCTCAAGTAAAAGTGCCACTAATACACATTGCTGACGCAGTGGGAGCGCAGTTACAAAAAAATGGAGTGGATAAAGTCGGCTTACTTGGCACTAAATTCACCATGGAACAGCCATTTTATAAAAACCGGTTAAAAGACTTGTACGGTATAGATGTGCTGGTCCCTGATATGTCAGATCAAAATACCGTTCATGACGTTATTTATAATGAGTTATGTGTTGGCAAAATACGAGCTAACTCGAAACGAGCTTATATTGAAATTATTGACCGACTTGCTGCGCAAGGTGCACAGGCTGTGATTTTAGGGTGCACGGAAATTGCGTTACTTGTTAATGATGGAGATACAACTTTACCGCTTTTCGATACCACGACGGTACATGCGCAGCGGGCAGTTGATTTATGTTTAAATTAAAGATTTCAGTATCTTTTTGATCTTAATTTGGCTTATGGATGAATTATAAATGTTATTTTATAACATATATGCAATAAATAATTCATTAAAATGTGATCTTTATTAATTTTTATGTAAGAATTGCTCCGTTTTAAAAGGAGTAATTATGAAAATCAAATATCTATGCAGCATTTTAGCGACAATGACCATCAGTTCTTCGGCTACCGCGTTTACACAATTAGGCGGTGCCGGGATTATGCCAATAGGCCATGAGTGGTTGACGCGTACATCAGCGCTTGAAGTAATGGGACAAGATACTAAGGTATCGGATAGTAGTGATCCCAGACTAGGTTGGAGCAGTGGCCTAGCCAAAGCTGTTGAATTAAATGTGGCGCAAGCTGAAGTGACCAAAATCTTGTCTAACACAAATGATGATGGGACATATTGGTCTGAGTATGACGCGATTTATGCTGCAATAGTCGGTGAAAGATGGGTAGACATTGCTGGGTTTAATGTAACTAATGCGAGCACGGACCCGACGGGACCCAACTGCTTCAATGCAGTTGCACAAGAGCCGGCAGATCTACAACAAGATCACTTTATGCGCAGATATGACGATATTGGCGGTATAGGTGGTGTAAATGCTGCGAAAAGAGCGCAAGCTAGGTTTATCAATCACTTTGTTAACGCAGCCACAGCCGAGGCTAAAAAAATTAAAGTTTGGGATGGCGGGGGTTATGCACAAGCGGTTGAAGTAGACCAAAATTACTTCTTGTTTGGCCGTGCCGTTCATTTATTCCAAGACTCGTTTAGCCCAGAACATACCGTAAGGTTACCTGCAGATAATTATGAAAAGATATGGCAGGTGAAAGCATATCTTTGTTCAGAAGGTGCTGAACAGCATACCCATGACACCAAAGAAGCTTTGAATTATCAAAGTGGAGACGTGATTTGGAAACCAGAATCTCGAGGTGAAACTGGATGGCAAGCTTACAAACCGAGTAATATTAAGCCAGTTGCACTTGTCTCACTGGAGGCAAGTAAAGATCTTTGGGCTGCATTTATTCGTACAATGGCGCTTCCTGAAGAAGAGCGCCGTGTAAAAGCGCAGACTGAAGCACAGCAATTAGTAAACAACTGGCTATCATTTGACGAGCAAGCTATGTTGGCTTGGTATGCAGACGAAGCTAAGCGAGATCATACCTACGTACTTGCACCGGGTGAATCGGGCAAGGGTAAAACACTTATCCAATGCATGGAGGAGTTGAATGTAGGTACAACTGATCAGTTAGCACGCGTCGCGCAACTAGAAGAAGAGCGTAGGCACTGTTTGTACAATATAGAAGCAGAGGAAGGCTATTCTGATGTCAACGATCCACTGATCAATATGCCTTATAACTGGAAATGGAAGTCTCTCACATGGAAAACTCCTCCTGCAGATTGGCAACCAAGCCAACTCAAAGCAGATACAGGCGAAGCTGTACACATTACGAGCATGTTAAACGGTCAAGCAATCAGCGATAATGGAAACACAGTAAAAAACCAGGCGCTAGTTATTAGTGACCGATCACCATTGGCTTTTATCAAAGTAGAGGCTGGGGAAAATACAGCTTACTTCCGTACAAGGGATAATGCGGAGTTATTTTTGAGTTATAAAAGTACCTCAAGTGGTGATGCAAAACTTTGGACCTCACCAAATCAAGCCGCTTTTTACTTGCAGCAACAGGGGCGCGCAGTAAACTTGAAAAACACATATTGGGAACAGTATGTTTGGGCAAATCCGTCAACACGTCAAATACATCTGACACGAGCTGGAAAAGCAGGTAACACCAACGCGCAGTGGCAGTTAAAGTCACTCTAAACGATGTTAACCCAGAGTGCAGCAGGCACTTTGGGTTTTCACTGCAATGGCGAAGCTAGTAGTATAAATATGAGTCACAATGGCATTGTGGATCTGCTTTTAATTCATCAACGTGTAAGTCAACTTTACTCTGATTTCTTTCATCCCAAACAGTGACCATGCTGTGCTGCCTGTCTACAGACAAAACTTCAACAGGGTGTTCGTGATATTCTAGCCACTCGCCTTTTCGGATTTCTTCAATATTCATAATAAAACTCCCAAGCTTTCGACATTTGTTGAGCATATATTGTGTTATGAGTTAGATGCCGAAGTACGGTTATTACCTGCAGAGATAGTTAAATTAAAGTGTAGAAGGAAGGGGGAAAAAAGCCCAGTTTTAAAGGTGATCCTGCTGGGCTTTGGTGTTAGTTTTCGGGTTACACGAAGTATGTACTCCGTGTAAAATTGGAGCAGTTAGAAGCTATAAGCGACACTAAACTTAATGCTGCGAGGCAAAATATATCGGCCATTTGCAGCTGCTGGGTTACGAGGGTCGCCTTCAGTGAGACCTTGCTCGTCAGTTAGGTTGTCTATCGCGAGTTGCAGTTGAACCTGTTCCATTGGTTCTAGCGTTAAACCAATATCCACCTTTTCATAGCCGTCTAGTACTGCGCTTGGGGTATTTTGAATATCGCTATAACGTGAATCTACCGCTGAAATTGTGCCGTAAATTGTCGCGAACATATCGCCCAGTTCAAACTCATAACTTGGTGTGATCCGCAACTGCCAATCAGGAATTCGCTGAGACTTGTTACCAGTTAGCGTGCTATCAGGGCTCTGCGCAATTTCACTGTTTTGTAAAGTACCATTTAGGTTGACGCTAAAACCTGAGTCATGGTTGTAGTTAAAGTCTAACTCAATGCCATGGGCTTCCGTTGTGAAACGTTGTGCAGGTAGATCTGGGCGTGTAGAAAAAGACTCGCCTTTGACTTCATTTGCAAAGAACGTTGCAAAGAAATCCATATTCTCGCCCATGTACTTATAACCGATCTCACTTTGCGATACTTCTTTGATTAATTGATCGCCACTTGTGTAGGTATCGTAATTATCCCTAAAGTCGTCGAAGTAAGGCATTTTAAAGCCTTTATTGAAGCGTACAAAAACACCACTAATGTCATTTAGCTTGTAGTCTGCACCGATGGTCCAAGAAGTTTTTCTTGCACTGTAGTCGACGGTTTTAGTGATCTTGCCGTCTAGACCTTCGTCGACTGAATAATCTACTTCATGGCGTTCGCTACGAAGTCCCAGGTCTACTGTAAGTGCGTCTGTAGCTTTGTAACTTTGCGTTGTATAAAACGCTACCGTTGTTGCATCACCTGAGCTATTTATGTCGTAATTAAAGCCACAGCCTTCGGTTGAGTCGTTACACGCAATGCCTGTGAGCATTTCGCCACCTTGCGCAAGTACATGGTAAGCTGAATTGCCCAAACTCCACCAGTCTTTTGCTGAGGTTGTGGCTGTATACATACCAAAGGCACTGCTTATTTTTCCAAAGTCCTTGCTAAATGCCAAGTCATTGGTAAATGCTTCGATGTCTTTTAGTACTACCCATCGACCATAATCTTGAACTCGAGTGTTTGCATCATAAACTGCTCCTGTGGCCGCGCCGATTGCGCTTGTGCCGTTATCTGCTACGTCAGCTAGGTTAACGACATTACCACCCGGTACTAACCCATAGGTATTTGCGTCACCTTGGGTTAGGCTAAATCTATCTATAAAGTGCCAGTCGTTACCCAATTCGAACGAGATACTACCGCCGGATACGTGGCCATTCCAGCCGCGACCTTCACCCAAATCGATGTCAGCTTTTCCATTGCCAGCATAAATAGTCGCTTGTCTATTTAATGAACCTAGTTGTGTGAACTCTGCATCTACACCTTGCTCGTTTAACGGTGTTGGTAAGTACCAGGCACCTGTGTCGTCAGTTTGACGTGTGTATACGTTAATTTCGCCGTTTTCTAGCTCTTTAGTAAGCTTGATTGTAAATTGGTGGCCTCTTTCAGAAGTAAAACCTGCGTCACGGATCCCAGAAGAGCGCTTGATGTAGCCGCCTACCATGTAGTACAAGTCGTCACTTAGCTCACCACTAAGCACGCCATCGACTCGCTGCAAGCCATAATCTGACGTGGTATATTTGAAAGTTCCCTCAGTATCTTCCTGACCACGTTTTAAACGAAAGTTAGTTGTTAAACCTGGTTGGCCGTTCGATAGCACTGGGTTGGGACCGCCTCGCAGGCCCTCCATCATTGAGATGGTCTCATCGATACGAAAGATTGATGAATTTTCTAGAAACGATAGTGTGGGAGCTGGGTAAACAGGTGAACCATCTAGACTAACAGTCAAAAAAGGAGCATCACCACTAGAGGTAAATCCTCGTACATTGATATTTGCACCAGACTCACCACCTGAGCTTTCTACCCAAACACCAGGTATGGCTTTGAATAGATCTGCGGTGCTTTTAGGTGCGAGACGTTCAATGAGTGATTCGTCTACATTTGTTACAGCATACGCCGCATCAACCTTACGGATCCCCATACCACCTGGCGTACCAGAAATGATGATTGTTTCTACTTTTTCGTCAGTTTTTTTATTTTGTTCAGCACTTACTGCATTAGAAAATGCGAGCGCAGATAAAACTGCTGCTGTAAGTGCAGAATACTTCTTGCCTAAGTTCACAGGAGCTGCTCCCTTGGTTGTTTCATGTGTTGTCATAATGGCTGATGTTAAGTCAGCATTGCTTTTCGCCACGTTACAAAGCGACTTAAATTTAAGTTCACTGTGTATAATTTTGTTTGGTTTGCACTGGGCGTTATTCTAAAATAGAACTTAATGCAAACGTTTGCAATAGTGGGGAGAGATATTTTTTTACCTAGCGTTTACCTAATTTAGTAGGAGCCGAGATATTTTTTACCTATGATTAAGAACTAAGGTATTTTAAAAACAAAGAGTTAAGAAACTGATAGACGAGACTGAATTATAGTAAGAAAATAAACAACGCCAATTGAACCGTTAGATGTGCGTATTTTCTTACTCGTAAACCATTAGCCTTCGCATAACAGTTTTAATTAAGTCGATATTTTTCAAGATGTAATGGATTTGTAATGCCGCAAAAGAAACTAAAGTTAGCCGATTTAGCAAAGTTAGCAGGGGTGTCTACTTCTACTGCTTCTCGGGCGCTTAATGATAACCCCCTTATCAAGCAAGAAACGCGAGAGCGCATTCAGCAATTAGCTAAAACGCACAATTTTAGTCTAAACGCCGCTGCGAGCCGACTTAGGTTACAAAAAACCAAAGTCATTGCGGTGTTGATTAATCTTGACGCTGAAACAGAGCAATCAATAGATGACCCATTTTTACTTAAAGTAGTAAGCGATATAAATCTTGCAGTTAACCGCCAAGGTTATGAGTTATTGTTGTCAAACTCATATATGGCGGGTGAAGATTGGCATGGATATTTTATAGACGGAAGACGAGCCGATGGTGTTATTGTGGTTGGACAAGGTAAGCAACAAGCCCGTATAGATAGAGCGTCAGAAGCGGGTATGCCGCTTGTCGTTTGGGGTGACCCAAAGACCGAAGCTGACTATGTTATTGTCGGCAGCGATAACTTTTTAGGTGGCAAAGTGGCAACTCAACACCTACTCGATAAAGGTTGTAAAAAACCTTTGTTTTTAGGAGAGCCTGAACATGCCGAACTTGGCGAGCGTTATAAGGGCTTTAGCGATGTCATAGAGCAAGCTGGCTTAGCCGAACAAGCTCAGCTCCTAAAAATTGACATAACAAGTCAAGCTGCATACGACAGTATAAATAGAAAACTTCGCAGTGATGGGCTTGATTTTGATGGTATTTTCGCATGTAGCGATATGGTTGCTTTAGGGGCCATGAAAGCGCTTAAAGAGCGTTATGTAAGTATTCCCAATGACGTGCTTATCGTAGGCTTTGACGACATTGCCATGGCTGATGTTAGTTTTCCGTCGCTAACAACCATTAAGCAAGACACAAAAAAGGCGGGAGAGCTGCTGGTCGAAAAGCTACTGGCCCAATTAGTTGGAGAGGAGGTTAGCTCAAGCCAGCTGGCTATTTCACTGGTTGAGCGCCAATCAAGTTAAGAATTAAAAGTATATGTGCGCCCCTCGATTAGCGAAGCGCACAAATGCAACCCAAAATCAGTCGCCTCTTAAAATTAAAATTGCAAACGTTTGCAATGTGCTTTTTTGAGCGCTAGACTGAAATAAATCTAGCGTATTTATGAGTCATGTAATGCAGAACATGCGAATCATTATGGCCATGGCGGTCAGTTATTTCTTATTTGCAATATTACTAAACAGTGTTGGCACCGTAATTTTGCAAGCGATCAATACCTTTGGTGTCACAAAGGCGCAAGCAGCAAGTTTAGAAGGTTTCAAAGATATTCCGATTGCGATTGTGTCGTTTATCGTCGCGTCATTTATTCCTCGCATAGGGTATAAAGTCGCGCTATTGATAGCATTATCTCTGGTGATCGTAATGTGCTTGGTCACACCGATTGCAGGCAACTTTTGGGCGCTAAAGGCACTGTTTGCGGCGGTTGGATGTGCGTTTGCTATTGTGAAAGTGTCTGTTTATGCGCTGATTGGTCAGGTCACAGACTCTGCAAAGTCCCATTCTAGTTTGCTCAACACAATTGAAGGCGTTTTCATGGTCGGGGTACTCAGTGGTTACTGGGTGTTCGCTGCATTTTTGAGTGATGATGTTTCTTCAAATAATTGGTTGAATGTTTACTATTTATTGGCTGGCCTTTCTCTGCTCACATTTTTACTTGTATCCAGCGCCGAAATTAAAAAGCCACAAATTAAACCTGAACACAGTCCAAAGAATGACTTTATTGATATGTTGCGTCTAACGTATCAGCCGCTGGTTTTAGTATTTGTTATCAGCGCATTTTTGTACGTTTTAATAGAGCAGGGCGTAGGGACATGGCTTCCAACGTTTAACAATCAAGTGCTTAATTTACCAGTAGATGTGAGTGTGCAACTAAGCAGTATCTTTGCTGCAAGCTTGGCACTGGGACGTTTGATGGCTGGGCAAATACTTAAAAAGGTTGATTGGTATCTCTTTTTGAATGTGTGTATTGCAGGTATGGCAACGTTGGTCATATTGACGTTACCGCTGACAAATAATCTATCGTCTGAACCGGTTAACAGCATATTTGACGCACCGCTTGCCGCCTACTTAATGCCTTTGATTGGGTTACTGATGGCACCGATTTACCCGGTTATAAATTCGATTATGTTAAGTAGCTTGGAAAAACACAGACATGCGGCTATGACAGGCCTGATCGTGGTGTTTTCTGCATTGGGTGGCACTACTGGGTCGCTTATAACCGGATTTGTTTTTGAATATATGAGCGGTCAACACGCCTTTTATATGTCATTAATTCCAATGGGTATTATTGTTCTAACCCTATTTTTGTTTAAAAAGCGTGCTCAGCAAGTAGCGTGCTCGTCAGCAGTTTAGTCGAGGAAGTATCATGAAGTTTGAGCACAGCAAGCTTTTCAAAGATGTGCAATTAAGCGGTATTTATACCGATAGTAAGACGTTTGCAGATGCCATACCGCTAACCAGCTGGCAAGCCGTGTGTGATCTTTACGACACCGAGCAGCCCACAAATTTAAAGGCGTTTGTTCAGTCTCATTTTAAGTTTAGACCTCAACCTGAACTCGAGACCTTACCTGAATTACACACCGTGCCAGCTTATATTGATTTGCTTTGGGAGCGGTTACTTCGAGCGCCTGAGGCACAAGATACTAGCTCTTTGTTAGCGCTGCCAGAGCGTTATATTGTGCCAGGAGGTCGTTTCAATGAGATTTATTATTGGGATAGTTACTTCACCGCTTTGGGACTGATGGACGCAGGTCGTGATGATCTTGTACAAAGTATGCTCGCTAACTTCTGCTTTTTAATAGAGAAGTTAGGTCACGTGCCAAATGGGAATAGAAGCTACTATGCAACACGTTCTCAGCCCCCAGTGACAGCATTAATGGTTGATTTGTTGTGGGAAGCAAAGAGAGCAGATCAAGTTTGGCTCACTAACGTAACCAAAGCACTTGTACAAGAGTATGAGTTTTGGATGTCTGGTATTGATAGCCACCTTACTGAACAAAATGCGTATCGTCGAGTTGTTAAAATGCCATGTGGTGGCGTACTTAATCGATACTGGGATGATGAAGCGGCGCCAAGGCCTGAGTCTTACAAAGAAGATATCTCGGATGCAGGCACATTAAGTGAAGAGCAAAAGCTGAGATTTTATCGAAATATTCGCGCTGCTTGTGAGTCGGGCTGGGACTTTAGCAGTCGATGGCTAGAAAACGCAGACGATTTAAGTTCAATCAAAACAACGGCAATTGTCCCTGTAGACCTGAATGGGTTGATGTACTATTTGGAGCGTCAGCTATCCCGCTGTTATGACGCATTGGGAGAGATATCGTTAAAAGACTCCTTTAAAAGTAAAGCAACAAGCAGAGCTTGTCTTATTGAGCACTACATGTGGCAGCCTAATTCGAATTGGTACTATGACTATGACTTTTCTCAGCAGCGTCAGAGCGTTGCGGAATCTATGGCTGGGTTTACGCCAATGTTTTTTCAACTGGTAGACAACAACAAAGCGCAATGTATGACTGAGCGCCTGATGTCGAAGTTTGTAAAACCTGGTGGGTTAGTTACGACATTAAGTCGCACTGCGCAACAATGGGACAGTCCAAATGGTTGGGCTCCTTTGCAGTGGTTTGGGGTTAAGGGGCTGCTAAATTATGGCTTTAACGCAGAGGCATGCGAGGTCGCGAAGAAGTGGATAAATACGGTCGAGGAAAACTTTACGCATACTGGCTGTTTACTTGAGAAATACAACGTCGTTGAGCCAAGCAAAATTGCAAAGGGAGGGGAGTATATCGTTCAGCAAGGATTTGGCTGGACAAATGGAGTAGTAAGTCGCTTTTATCAACTGTTGCAGCGCAGCTAATCTGGATAATTAATTAGAAACACCTTAAACGAAAAAAGTGCCTTAAAAAAGGCACTTTGGCTCACAATCAAGAGACATACACGTGATACTCGGGAGTATTAGTGTGCGTGCTCGCCTCCTTTTTCAATACCTAACCAAACAGCTCTGTCTGGTGTGAAATCTAGTTCAATTTCTACTTTCAATTCAGCACTTTCTAAGTCATAACCTAAAACATGCTTTGCAGTAGAATCGACCACAAATACTGTGTTTTCAGCTTTAGAGAAAGTTAGTCTAAATGATGCACCTTCAGGTAGTGCGTCCAACTCATGTTCATGTACTTTTACAGAGTGTGCTACTTCCCAGTGGTGTTCATCATTTTCTGTGTGCTGTTCAAAAATAGTCAGTACGCCAGCTGAGTCTAAAACGGCTGCGTGAGAACCGTCGTAATTGAAGTCTCCGCCTGCAATACGATGACCTTCGGTAATTGTCCACTCCACTTTTTCGATTTCGTTGTGTTCAGGGTCAATTACAACTAACTCTGTTCCGGCAATGCCAATAAACTGATGACTGTCTTCATGGCCTCTTAAAGTGCCAATACGTTGACCTTCAGTGAAGCTTTCAGGGTTTGCAATTTTAGTCGCTGTAAACTCGCCATTTTCTTCAGTGATTACAACAACACCATCGCCACACGCAAAACTGATGTGTTCATGGTTTTGTGCGCTGCCATGTAAAGCTGGGCACGTTTCTTCAAATACTTTTTCTTGATCAAAATGATCATCATGCTTATGGAAAAGCCCGATTTTGTCTGGTAGCACGCTTTCTGCATCAGCATCACGAATCGTGCTAAGCGTAAACTCGCCTCGAGCTTGTGCTGCACCGTGCATATTGGTGTTGTACTCAATTTCAGCAAGCTTTGAAGTATCGCCGTTTAGATATGCTTCCGAGAAAACGGCAACTTGCGCATTAGTACTACCCGCTTCACCATCGAAAAAGATGGCTGTGTTATGTTCGCCATTAGTTACATGGGCAGGTTTTACCATATCAAATGAAACACTACTCAATTTAGGCGCTTCTTCGTACGGGTGCATATGGTCACCGTGGTCTTCTTCCCAAATGCCACCATCCACAAACTCAACACGACTATGGTCAGACTGAACAAGTACTGCATAACGACTATTTTCGGTCGCATAGACATACTTAGGGAAATTCGTGCTAGCTAGTTCACCTGCAACTTCTTTGTGCTCCAAATCTAAGACGTGGATTGAGTTTGAATCAGGAGAAGTAACCAATAAACGGCCTTCAGAACTTACTGCGTCATGATCGTGGTCGTGATCATGGTTATGATCATTGCCTTCATCTTTCTTAACTTCCTCAACAACAGGCTCATGTTCGATGATTGTGGTTTTTGTGTCACCACAAGCTGTAAGTAGCGCCGTTGCTACCGCAACAGAGAGTAATTTATATGTGTGTTTCATTTTTACTTTCAATTATTAGAGTAATGTTCAGCAGGTTTGCGCGTTTCCTTACAAGACAGCTGCTTTGGAGATGTTATAAAGTAACAAATTAAGATTATGTTATACTATAACGTTACTGGCGTGCAAGAGGGAATTGCAATTTATTGAAGTTATATGTATTAAAATTGGAAACTAATTTAGCGGTAAAGCGTGTCGAGTGTCTACGGAAAGGGCGCAGTTTCATTGATGACTGAAGCGATAGAGTTTTTAATGTTAATCAGTCATAAACAGTACTCGGATACCTATTGCAGCGATAACGACTATTAAAAGTATGAGTTCTACTCGATGTACGATAGCCTTGGTTTTCTTTTCGGTTTTGTTCTTTTTAGATGACACTTCATATTCCTCATTTGGGTGTCGTCGCTCGTATGCAGCATTTGCTTTTTTAGCAAAAGCGGTGCGTTTTTCCGCGCTTAAAGTTTCATTCATTGAGCTTTGATAATCCAAGGGTTTACCCCTTGAAGGTTGTCTGACTCTGGGTGCACTACACATATCAACCTCATACCACTTACTTCATTCAAGACCTACACTGCGAACATTGCTAATACACTGATTCTTAGTCGAAAGGTTCGGCAAGCTATATAAATGTTAGTATAGTACTTTTAGACTAGATTGTCTTTGTGGCAGGGATAAAATTATACTCTCACATTTATCTTGAATTGGCATGGCACTTGTAAGTGAACTAAGTACAGTTTTAGGGATCTAAATATTTAAGTAGTACATAGTCCTAACCAGATAAAGAGTGAAATGAGTGAATAAACAATTAATCGTTTTGGTTATTACCGTTCTGCATATCATGCTCTTGGGATGCTCAGAAGCTAAAAAGGATCCCCAGAATGAATTTAACCTTTTATCACAGGCTCCTATTGACCTTGGCGTAATTTCAAGTGATGCCGCTACTGTTGCATTTTTAAATGGAGGCTTGGTAACGGTATCTGATGTACATACTGCTGAGGTAAAGCACCAGTTTAAGTTACACAAACATACAAAAGTAAGTGGTATCTCTTTATCGCAAGACAATAAACTGCTTTTGGTTAGCTTTGATACGCAGTTAAGCGTTTGGGATTTGGATAAAAATTCCTTAGTAGGTCAGTTTACTGTGGCAGGTCACTCGGAATTTGCCAAAATATCCCAAGTTGCCATTTATGCAAACCCAATGTGTGTACTTGTAGGCATGACTGACGGCACATTAAATTTGATCGATTTTGAAAATAATCTAACAAAACAAGCCAAGTTGCATGATGCGCGGATAAGCCATTTGGAGATGGGAGAGCACAGGCAATTAGTAATGACTGCTGGGCATGATGGTCAAGTCAAACTGTCGTACATAGACTCGTTATCACCAAAATATAGCTACTCTTTATCCAAGCGCGTGACGAGTGCAGCGACCGGATTGAGAAACGAAACTTTATTCGTATCAGATGCTTTGAACGAACAAGTATTGCTTAGGCCATTTTCAAATGTGAGTGAGCCCATTAAGTTGGTTTACCGAGAGCGGTTTCGTTGGTTTCGTGCTGCAGCACTAAGTCCAAATGGAGAGTATTTGGCAACTGGTTCGAGCAAATATTGGTGGACACTGTGGGATGCAAATAATGGCCGAGAAATTGACGCATTTGCAATAGAGTCGGCAACTTCCACCGCTATGATTTTAGATATGCACTTTAGTAAAGACAACATTCTGACAACTTTGAGCAGTGACGGAATTGTTGAGTTTTGGGATATCAACACTTTAGCGAGCACACAGCATTAGTGGCCTGAACTTTGCTTTTTCAGCTCACCTGTCGTGTGATGACAAACGCGCAAACAAATTGCAAGATTAAACTGTACAATCGCATAAAAGACTATACTATCACCAGTCGGTTTATCTTGCCGCAGATTTAGAGTGACTAAAGCCATGTTGTTTAGACTGATTGTAATTATTGCCTCTGTGTTACTAGTTGGGTGTGACGAAGACGTCGCATTGAGCAAGGGAACCCTAGACAAATTAGGCAATAACGGTGTGTTAATTGGCCACTTCTCGGCTGACGGCAGTAAAATGGTGACTGTCGACAGCACTAATTCATTGCATGTGTGGGAAATGAATAGCCGCACGTCCGAATTTTCAGTCCCCCAAGAAAAAATGCCTGAATTAGTTCGGGAAGTTGTGCTGTCTCAGGACAATACTATGCTCATTGTTGTTGGAGATAACCAGCTTCAATTCTGGTCGTTACCAAAGCAAAAACTAGTCACGAAAGTAACCTTTAATGGTGTATCAGGTTACGCGTATATCACCTCGGTTGCCCTAGCACCAACAATGGATAAAATTGTTGTGGCTATGTCTGATGGTACGGTAAACATGGCTAATTTACATACCCAAGTGAATAACCAGTTCGCACCTCATTCTCGACCTGTTATGCATGTCCAGTGGGATGACAAGGGTGAAATGGTGATGACTGCAGCTCAGGACGGTAAGTTAGCGCTTTGGCAGTTTGGCTCGCCAGAACCGTTATTCACGAAGGAATTTAACCATCGCGTGACTAGTCTGGCCGTAAGACGTGATTTTTCTGAGTTCTTTGTTTCAGATGCATTGGATAATCAAGTGATCGCTTCGCTTTTGGATGGTGCGAATAAAAGCGAGTTAAAGTATATGGCTAGGTTTAAAGTTTTTCGTAAAGCCTTGTTTATCGAACAAAGTGCTTATTTAGCAACGTCATCTTCAAAGTCCCACCTCACCATATGGGACACCAAAAGTGGTAATGAGCTTGGCACTTGGCAAATTGATACGCTCAATGCTGGAGCGACCATAGTTGATATGTATGCGCCAAGTCGGGAAAAGCTCGTAACATTGAGTAGCGATGGATTATTAGAGGAGTGGGCATTAAATATGCTTGCAACTAAATAGGCATCGCGAGGTACGCAAGCTTAGGCATAGTTTATAAGCTTGGTACCATTTTACAATTAGGTATAGAGACGATGAACAGATGGATTTTGTTTTTTATCATATTTTCAAGCAGTGTTGCTGCTAATACAGAGCAGCTTGACCAAAGACAGTGTGCTCGTTTCGCTTCTGAGCTCCAGTTTTTACGTCAAAACAATGCGTTAAAAGAAGGCGAAGATGCTCGATTAAGAAGGCTGATCGAGCGTTTACAGACATACTGCCAATCTCCCCGTGCAAGCAGCCAAATAACTTCTCAAGTAGACCAAAACGCAAACCGTTCTTTTGGTGTATCCATTTTTATGGACGAAGCGACCCGTGAAAGATGGCAAAGGTTTTTCCATAAACCAATGATTTGTCACCATGGTGAGCAAGACTTTGCCAGTGCGGTAAAATGTGCTGAACAAGTAGCACAGCAACGAGAAGCTTTTGAACAGCTACTTCGAAAAGAAGCGATGCAAAAAAAGAACACGGTTCAAGCTTTACAGCAAAAAGATACTCAAGGAGCGGAGTTGCTTACTACTGCAGAGGAAGCTCAAAGCCCGCGCGTTGATCCAATATTAGAGGCTGATTTCGATGATAAAGCATTAGATATCGTATACGAAGAGCCCGATAGAGGGCATTTTGGTCGATTTACTATGTGGCTTAGTGTGATTATTGCAGGTTATGTCTCTATTGAGATTTTGAAGTTTTTACTTCGCCCCAAGCAAACAACACATATCGTGCGCAAGCGTACATTCAAAGAAACGTATAAATCATTAACAAGTAAATTGGATAACAAAAAGTATATTGTTCTGTATCGCAGTATGAGCCCACTATTGGAGGAACTGGATATTGATGGCATCGTGTTGTCTCCCTTTGGAGTATTTGTGCTTGTTTACTGCCCCCAAACAGGTGTCATTGAAGCAGACATTCAAGGTGAAATGTGGAACGTCATTCAAGAAGGATCCTCTAACTTCTTTTTGAACCCTGTCAATGCAGCTAAGTTACGAGTATCGAATTTGGCAAGTTGTATAGGTGCCAAAAGTGGAGTGAGATATTTAGTTGTGTTTGACGAGCAAACTGACTTTTTCCCTGGTAAACCGTTCAACTGCTTCACCAGTAAAGAGGTGCCGCTAGAGGTAATGCGCTATACGCAGTTTATGTTTAGTTACGAACAGCTTAGATATTTTGAACAACGATTGTATTCGGCCGAAAATCGGTTAAATCCAGATTCTACATTGGTAAGTAATTCATAGATTTGGCTAACAGGGGCAAATTGCTTATTTATTTGCTAAATATTATGATTTTTGGTGCGTCTGATAAAAAATAGGGTTACAATTGCCGTCTTTTATCATTAGTACCCTCTAATTATTAGTTACAAAGGTTTCTCAAGTTTCGAATGACCGATCTTACAACTCATGAGGCTTCTCGTAAGCGCTTACTCATCGCGCTTGCCTTGACATGTACATTCATGCTAATTCAAGTAGTTGCGGCTCATTACGCTAACTCACTGGCTGTTTTAGCAGATGCTGGGCACTTGTTTGTGCACAATAGTTCTTTATTCATAGCATTGGTAGCGTCTACTGTAGCGGTAAAACTAGCTAAAAACTTCAATGACGGGTATAAAAAAGCTGAGTACACAGGCGGCCTGTTGAATGGTGTGCTGTATTTGTCCATCGCAATTATAATTCTCCTAGAAGCGACAGAAAGAATTGAATTGCATACTCAAGGGCATGTTCATGAGGTTAATACATTTGTCATGTCTACGGTTGCTGGTGTGGGGTTTTTGTTTCATGGCTTAGCTGCTTGGGTTTTGTATAAAGGCCGAAAAGACAGTATCAATGTCTATGCGGTTTTTTTGCACTCTTTCTTTGATTTACTCTCAACAGTATCGACCTTCGTTGCTGGTATTTTAATTCATTTGACTGGATGGAATATAATTGATGTGCTTTCTAGCATGTTGATTTCTTGCTTTGTATTGTTTACTGGTTTGAAAGTAATAAAGACCTGTATTGTTGGATTGTTTGATAAAAGTGATTCATTACCAGCCGTCGAGAGTGTGGAGCAAGCTATTGTAAATACTGAACATGTTGAAAGTGTGCACAATGTCACGGTCTCAAATACTGAAAGCACCTTGATGGTCGGTGCGCATATTGTTTTAAAGCACCATTGTACAATTGAAATGCATGACGATGCCTGTCGCTATCAAGTTGAAGCAAGGCTAAAACAGCTTTTTTCAGTCGAAAAGTGCGTTTTGCAAATAGAAAGTCACGATTGTCCCCACCATTAAACTTGGCAAATACCCAGCTTTCCTTTATTTTTTAATAGAATATAAAAGGAGCTGGTATTGCTAAATCACATTTCAAAGTTACCAAAACTGGTTGTGGCGCTCTTTTTGGGCGTGTTGGGTGGGGTTGCCAACCTACTACCAATTTGGTTTTTAGATAGCTCAGAGTTCCTATTTGGGCAGTTGTTTGTCATTCTTTGCTTATTAGCATTAGGGTGGCAATATGCCGTTCTCGCTGTTGGGATTGGTGCAATGTTCTTATTGTACCGTTGGGGGCATTGTCTACCTTCCGTCGTATTTCTTATAGAAATTTTGTGGTTGCAAGTTTTTTGTGTGCGCGCTAACAAGCCCCTGTTTATAAGAGGACTAGGGTTTTGGGTGCTCTTTGGCATTCCCATCTTATTTATCATGGGTAAATTTGTGTTAGGGCTCACCCTGCTAGTAATTTTCACCGCCCTTGCAAAATATATGATAAATGCCGCGGTATATTTGGCCATTGTCGATCTTACGTCGCTTTTTCTATTTAAACGTGTTTGGCAAGCAAAGTCTCTGTACCAAATCTTAAACTATATGATTAGTCATCTCATCATATTGGTTGTATTGATCACAACAATCGTTTTGACTAATAGCCATTATAAGCGCATAGAATTTGAAGTCACCGCTCAACTACACGATGCTTCTGTGAGTGCGTTGAAACAAATTGATGATTATCTTGAAAGCTATCGCAGAGCTATCAATATTGCTGCGCAAGATATACAGTCTGGCGTAGATAAGCAACAAGTTATAAATCGGCTTGTTGATACTTATCCAAACTTCAGAACCGCGATTGTTGCTGATCAAAGTGCGTATGTGACCCATTTTTACCCCAACGCTTTAAAAACAAGCCTTGTGGGTGAGGTTCCTTCCGTTGCAGACAGAGAGTATTTTATTCAAGCACCTTACTATCCTAACGGCTATGTATCTGGGATATTTCAAGGCAGGGGGTTTGGTAATGATCCGGTCGTTGCGGTGTCTGCACCTCTGTATGAAGACGGGGAGTTTAAAGGGATAGTAGAGAGCTCTTTATTCTTCGAATCATTTGAGCAGTTTATTCCCAAAGTACTCGCGCAAAAAGGGCACCTGCTAATTGTTGATCATGAAAACAATATCGTATTTAGTTCTTTGAAATCTGATTTTAACATTCTGGATAATGTAGCTAATGAACAGCTAGTTGCACTTACTGAATCGACAGACCAAGTTTATATTAGCAATAACCGAGATGTGTACTATCGACAAAGCGTACAATCGGACATTTTTAATTGGCGTGTTATAAGCCTAATAGAGCGTAAGCACGTAAACTTGGCAGTCGCTTCGGCTTGGATACAGTCTTTTGTTTTAGCTTTGTTTATCATTGCGATTAGTAGTTTTTTAGTGAACCGAATGACGAGGGTATTTACCAAGCCGATTGTTGATTTGAGCCACAGTATTAACTCGTTCGACCCCAGTAAAAAAATGTCTGAAGTCAGTAACACTCAAGAGGGAAGTTGCTTAGAGGTCATTACTTTGCAGCAACAATTTTCCCAATTGGCGTTTAAACTATCAACGAGCTTCGCAAAATTAAATAGTGCAAACGAGGAAAACGCACAGCTCAACCGAAAGCTAAAAGATTTTAATGAACACCTGGAGATCGAGGTCAGCGAAAAAACGGAAGAGCTTATTAAAGCTTTAGATCAAGCGAATAAAGCCAGCTCAGCTAAAAGCCAGTTTTTAGCTAACATGAGTCATGAAATTCGCACACCTCTAAACGGCATTATAGGTATGTCTGAAGAATTAATTAGCAATGAGCTTGAAGCAAACTCCAAAACACAACTTGATATTATTCACCAGTCTGCACATAAACTGTTATTGATCCTTAACGATATTTTAGACTACTCAAAAATAGAGGCGGGTGCATTGGAGCTTTCTCTGCACGATACGGATGTATCCGATTTTGTTATCGCCATTTCTACTGCTTTCGAAAAGTCTCTATCTAAGCCGAACGTAGAGTTTAATCATGTGTTAGATGAGCAGGTGCCTACAGTTTTAGTACTTGATGACCTTAGACTTAGTCAAGTTATTAACAATCTACTTAGTAATGCAGGCAAATTCACCGAACAGGGCAAAATAGACTTTACGGTGGATTACAGTGAAGGCTTCCTTAGACTCAAGGTCAAAGATACTGGGATTGGTATTGCAAAAAGCGCTCAAAAAGATTTATTTGATGAGTTCACGCAAGCTGATTTGTCCACGACAAGAAAGTATGGTGGCACAGGACTTGGTCTGACAATTTGTAAACGCTTAGTCGCTTTAATGGGTGGACAATTGACCTTTCACTCCACAGAAAACGTTGGCAGTGAGTTTATTGTGGAGATCCCCGTAAAGCGTGGCGATGCACCAAAACCAAAATCGATTAGTGCGGAGATTCCGAATCTTGAAAATGTGAGACTGCTATTGGTTGAGGATAACCCGATTAACCAGATTGTAGCGACTCAGTTTTTGGAAAAAACCGGTGGGCTTATCTCAAAAGCAATGGATGGCATTGAAGCGCTTAAAGCTCTCAAGGGTCAGGATTTCGATATCATTTTAATGGACTGCCAAATGCCAAATATGGATGGCTTTGAGTGTACACGCACTATTCGCCAAAACCCAGATATCTATGGACAACCCTATATTATTGCAATTACGGCCAATGCTTTTGCAGAAGATAAAGAAAAGTGCCTCAAAGCTGGCATGGATGATTTTGTAGCGAAGCCAATTGAGTCTAAAGCATTATACTCGTGCCTTAAAAGTTGGGGACGATAAAAGTAGCGTTGCTTTATTGCGAAAATCGACAGCATCGAAGCACTGAAGGAAAATAAAACTCCTTATTGATCAATGCTATTAGTAATTATTCTCATTTTTATGCTTATGCTTGTTGATAACTATTTTTGTTTAGATTAAACTTAGTCCCAGTTGATGTAATTGAGATTGGTTTTCATTCATGTATATTTGTATTTGTCACGGAGTTACTGACAAAAAAATCGCACAAGCAATCGATGAGGGTGCAAGATCCATGAGAGATCTAAGTAAAGATCTTGGGGTTGGTACTCAGTGCGGCAAGTGTTGTAATTGCACAAAGAAAATACTGAATGAAAAGCTTATTGAGATTGTAGATGTGACAGAGCAAGTCGCGTAAAAGTTTAAATAATAAAAAAGGGCCTTAAGGCCCTTTTTTATTATTTAATACTTACATCTGAGACTGTAGATAATTCTCTGTGCCAGTTGTTTTAAGCAGTTGCAACTGTGTTTCAAGCCAGTCAATTTGCTCTTCTTGTTCACTTTGAATATTCTCTAGTGCTTCTCTACTAATGTAGTCTTGTTTTTCTTCACACAACGCGACGGCGTGTTGAAGGTCGACTAGAGATGTTTCTTCAAATTGCATGTTTGCACTGATCATCTCTGGTACATTTTCGCCAATATTAAGCCTGCCCAAGTCTTGTAGATTTGGTAGTCCTTCTAAGAACAGAATACGCTCAATCAGTCTGTCTGCATTCTTCATTTTTTGAATCGACACTTTGTAATCAGCTTTATCTAATTTGGTAAACCCAAAGTCTTTGAACATGCGGGCATGCAAAAAATACTGGTTGATACCAACTAGCTCGTTTGCGAGTACTTTGTTCAATGCTACGATTACTTCTCTTTCACCTTTCATTGAGAATACTCCTTAACCTAGTTGAGATTGTAGATAGTTTTGAATGCCAATTTTTTCAATGAGGCCAAGTTGTTGCTCAAGCCAATAAACGTGATCTTCTTCAGTATCAAATAGTAGCTTTTCTAGAACCGCACGTGATTGATAGTCTTGCTCTTCTTCACACGCTTTGATTGCATCTTTAACACAAGCCACAACTTCTAATTCAAGTTTGAGGTCATTTTCCATCATTGATTTTACGTCATGACCAATAAGCAGGTCGCGGCGCTTAGTCATATTTGGCACGCCTTCTAAAAACAGAATACGTTTGATTAACCAATCTGCGTGCGTTGTTTCTTCTTCCATTTCGTGGTTAAGACGTTCATACAACTTATCAAGCCCAAAGTCCTCATACATTCGAGAATGGATGAAATACTGGTCTATTGCTGCCAACTCATTTGCCAGTAGCGCATTAAATGCATCAATGATCTTTTGTTTACCTTTCATAGGTCTTTCCTCAAACTCTGACTGATGTGGCTATTTTATCCATGTAGATTGTAAAGTCAATAAATTCCTTATAAATCAATAGTTTATCAATTGATTCTTATTCTCATTTTCGTTGTTATTTATGCTATTAGCTTACTTTTGTGCTTTTAGGTTACATACTTTTTTGCTCAGATATCGCTATAAATAGAAATGATCCCAATAATGCAAATAAAAACAATTTGCATTAAGGTGTTGGTTTTGTTTATAGTTGTCGAGTGTAAAGCAATCTAAGGGGAGCATAATGGCCCTAATTGAGCAAATAGAAACTTCTGTTGACACTCCTTTGGAGTATGCGCTTGCGCCGTGGCAATACGCGATAAAATCTGGAAACCAAGCTTTCCAACATGGCGAGTTTAACTCTGCAAGAGATCGATACCAGAGTGCTTTAAACCTCGCAGGTCACTTGCTAGAACGGTTTGTGAACAGCGAAGTTTGTGACGAACAGCTAGTTGCCATTGAGCATTGTTGCCCTGCATTAGTTGTAGCAGCTCACAATTTAGCTGATTGCTTCATCGCTTTGTCAAATCCAGAAAGAGCCTGCGAGCAATTAATAGAAGTGCATAGTGCAATGCTCAGTTTAGTACAGCATGCTTCGGTAGAAATAGTTGAGATTGCTTGTCACCACTTACACAGAACAAGACAAGAGCTGATTAACTTTGCTTCTTGTCATCCCCACCTTCCGGAGTTAATTGAGAAAGTCAATGCAGCAATGGAAGGTGGTTTTAACCGTCCACATATAGTCCACTAAAGTAAATGAGGAAAAACCATGGCTTTTACATTGCCACAGCTACCGTACGCGTATGATGCTTTGGAACCACACATTGACACTAGAACAATGGAGATCCATCACACTTTGCACCATCAGACATACGTCAGCAAGGCGAATGCTGCTTTGGAAGGCACTGAGCATGCAAACCGCGATCTTGAAGATCTATTGAGAAACATAGACAGTTTGCCAGAAAATTTGAAAGGCGCTGTTCGTGACCATGTCGGTGGTCATCATAATCACAGTTTGTTTTGGACCATTATGTCTTCAGATGGTGGTACACTGCACGAAGGTCCGCTTGCGACTGCGATTAATGAAACGTTTGGCAATTTTGACAAGTTTAAAGAGCTATTTACGGCGGCTGCTGTAAGTCGTTTCGGTAGTGGTTGGGCTTGGCTCGTAGTTGATGCGAATGGCACGTTGAAAGTAACGAGTTCACTAAACCAAGACAGTCCATTAATGGATAACCAAACGCCTATTTTAGGTTTAGATGTTTGGGAGCACGCATACTACCTGAAATATCAAAACCGTCGCCCTGAGTACATTGCTGCATTTTACAATGTAATCAACTGGGCAGAAGTTGAAAAGCGCTATCAAGCAGCACTAGCCAACTAACCTACATGTTGAGCACTGTGTAGTCTAAGGTTATACAGTGCTTTTAACGTCATAGGCAATGAGCGTAAAATCCTTCCGATGCATCTGGTAAATATTAAACTGTTTAAAGAGACGTCACTAAAACTGTGCGCTATAGTATAGGTTAGCCATTGGCATTTAAGCTTTTGTAGTAAAATGCTAAATTTAATTTCTTGACGTGGATAGTATGCGCCTTATCGCCACTTTTTGTTTTGTAGTTTTTTCTTCGTTTGCTTCGGCCACTACTTTTATCACGGTATGCTACGAAGATAAGAACGCTCCGCCATTTTTTCTAGGAAGTGGCTTTGACGTACCTAAAGAGCGGCCAGGTGCAACAATCGAGATTTTAAAAAGCTTAGAGAAGCAAGTTTCAACGGTTCGTTTTGTGTTTGTCCGCAAACCGTGGCAACGTTGTTTGAAAAATATTAAAGAAAATAAAGTTGATGCGGTTATCGCATCTTATCGCTCGGAGCGGAGCGAATTCCTGAGATTTCCTAAGAACTTAGATGGTAGCATAAACTTATCTCTTGCAATCAGTATGCTGGGAACATGCTTGGTTGGGCAGCAAGGGCTAGCCATAGACGTGGCGAACAGAAATTTTCCTGTAAGTTTAGCCGTACCGAGAGGGTACGCTGTGCTGAGTACTCTGCAAGAAGACTTATACCGAGTGATTTTAACGGACTCGCAAGAAGATGCGTATCAGCTAGTGTTAAAAAGCCTGGTCGATGGCTCGTTAGGGCTTTGTAAAGTTTATGATGAACAAGTCGCAGGCTTTCCTCATAGTGACAAGCTACAAGCCATATTTCCTCCCATTGATGTTAGTTACGGCTACTTGGCACTTTCAAAAGATTTTATGGCGCAAAACCCATTGGTAGCACAAACACTTTGGGATAAGCTTGGCAGCATGCCGCTGCACCAGTTCTACCTTGACTATGTAAATAACCCGACAAATCATAAACTGCCAAGATATTGATTGTGGTCATATAAGCTTTCTTTATGTAGACTAACGCGCATCGTTACACTCCATGAGTCTGTTATGGCACAACTTTACTTTTACTATTCAGCGATGAATGCTGGAAAATCCACCACCTTGTTACAATCCGCATTTAACTACCGTGAAAGGGGAATGACGCCATTTATTTTGACCGCTGCGATAGATAACCGCTCGGGGGTTGGTAAAGTGGCTTCAAGGATCGGATTAGAGGCTGATGCCCATACGTTTGAGCCAAAGTCGGATGTATTTGAGTTAGTTAATAAGCATCACAGTGAGCAAAAGTTAGACTGTATCTTAGTGGACGAAAGCCAATTCTTGAGTAAAGAGCAAGTCTCTCAACTCACAGATGTTGTGGATAGTTTAGGGGTTCCTGTACTATGTTATGGTCTAAGAACAGACTTTATGGGGGAGCTGTTTGAGGGAGCGCAGTACCTCCTAGCTTGGGCGGATAAACTTATTGAACTGAAAACTGTTTGTCATTGTGGCCGCAAAGCAAATCATGTTCTGCGCTTAGACGAACATGGAAATGCCATTTCTGGTGGTAATCAAGTTGAAATTGGCGGTAACGATAAGTACGTTTCAGTGTGTAGAAAACATTATAAATCAGAGCTTAATAAGTTGTAATTCTGCGGTTTTTGGCCATGCTTAGGCTATCAGTCAAAATAATTGGTAGCCATGTCTAACTCTTCTTTCTCATTTCTAGCCAGCGAATCAGGGCATACGTTAGATAACCCCAAGAAAGCACCTTGGAAAATTCTCCTCGTTGACGATGAGCCCGAAATACATCAAGTAACTAAAATGGCCTTGTCTCGGTTCACCTACGACGATAGGGCATTAGAGTTCCATCATGCATATTCTAAAGTGCAAGCAATAGAAATTCTCAAAGAAATTGAGGGGATCAGCGTTATTTTGCTCGATGTGATCATGGAAACTGATACGGCGGGCTTGGATTGTGTGAGGGAGATAAGGCACTCGCTGAATAACAAAGATGTAAGAATAATTTTGAGAACCGGTCAACCAAGCACTATTCCAGAGCATGAAGTCATGCTCAAATACGATATTAATGATTATAAAAATAAGGTTGATTTGACCAAATCTCGCTTGTATATCGTCATGACCAGTGCCCTACGAGCATTCGAAGATATTGAGAGAAAGGCGGCACTTATTTCTGCACTTGAAGACTTGAATGATAATTTAGAAGAGCGAGTCGCTGAAAGAACATCAGAGTTGCAACTGGCAAACCTCGAGTTGATCCAAGCTAAGCAACAAATAATCGCGCAGCAGCAATCTCTTTTACAATCTGAGAAAATGGCTTCAGTTGGTCAGTTGGCCGCTGGCGTAGCGCACGAAATTAATAATCCATTGGGTGCGATAAAGTGCAACTTTGACGTTTTGAGTGATTATATCCGTGACTTCAAGGAAAACTTAACTCGACTTGGTACTAGCGATGTGGATTTAGATATAGCGGAAATCACAGAGATATTGGACGATACCCGTGTGGATTTGAGTCGAATTGAAAAAATAGTCAAAGCGCTGTCTATTTTTAATGGCTTATCAGGTGAAAAAAGGGCCACTATCAACCTCAAAAAGGTCATTGAACAATATGCAGCTGACTTAAAGTTACCTTTATCGGTTAAATTTTTGCTCGAAGAAGGAGTTTGCTGGGAAGTGTTATGTTGTCCGGGCCAGATACTGCAAATTGTGGGTATTCTACACAAAAATGCGGTGGAGGCAGGGTCTGATATCAATGAAATTGAGCTCGACGTTATGTCTTGTCAGAACAGTATTAGGTTATCAGTAAAAGATAAAGGAGAGGGGATTGAACAATCCAATCTTAACCGTGTATTTGACCCATTTTACACAACCAAACCCGTTGGTCAGAACTTAGGCTTAGGACTCACTATCGCTCTTGTACTAACTAAGCACCATAATGGGGAAATTAAAGTGGAGTCTGAACAGGGTTTAGGAAGTTCATTTGAGGTTTGTATTCCAAAGGAAGGCTAGAGCAAGCATCCTGCTTGCCCTATTAACAGTTCAGTTTAATATTGCCATGCTAGAAAGCGGCTTTGTTTGTTTCCTTGCAGCATTTTCACCGTTTTAAAATCTTTTACTTTGTATTGCTTGAGTACTTTCGTTAGAAGGTTGATGTTTTCCTTCTTAGAAACTAAACACGTAAACCAGCCTACCTGTTCTTTGAAAGAAGCACTTTCTACAATCATATTTTTGATAAAACCAAGTTCACCGCCTTCACACCAAAGCTCTGGTGCATGCCCGCCAAAATTCAAAGCATTTTTACCTTTTACCTTTTCTAGGCCAAGGTTTTTCCACTTTCTCTGTGTGCCTTGTTGAGCTTCCTCTGCACTTGCGTGAAAGGGAGGGTTACACATCGTAATATCAAAATAGTCGGTTTTATCGATGATATTGGAAAATATCGCATTAGCCTGTTTTTGGTGTTTTATTTTAATATCTAGCCTATTTGCCATTGAAATATTTTGAGCAATTTTAACGGCAACTTTATTTATATCTGACCCAACAAATCGCCACTTATATAATGATTGTCCTAATATTGGATAGATCAAATTCGCGCCGGTACCGATATCTAGACAACGAACTGACTTTCCTGTTGGGATCTTGCCTTTATTATCATCCGCTAACAGATCGGCCAGTGCATGAATGTAATCAGCTCTTCCTGGAACCGGGGGGCATAAAAACTGCTCTGGTAAGTCCCAAAACTTAATGCCGTAGTGCGCTAGCAGCAGTGCTTTGTTGAGCAGAAGCACTGCAGATTTGTCCGCAAAATTTAATGTGCTTTCTCCGTTTTCTTTTTCAACTATGTATTTTTTTAATTCGGGTACATGCGTTATCAGCAAAGGAAAGTCGTAGCCGGATAGATGTTTGTTTCTAGGGTGCATATATAAAAATTGGCGCGAAATAATGGTGCTTATTATACCTTAAATTAGGCGACACAACTATGAGGTTTACTTTCTGTTAGTTTAACTGGTACGATGAGTGAAAAAATAACTTTGAACAGTCATGATCATACAAGAATCTTTATCGGTTCCTTTGGCTGAAGGAACTTCATTGCACTTACGACACATTTATCATGAGCAAAAGGCGGGTCCGATTGTTTTGTTTTTGCATGGTGCAATTGAAAATGGCAAGATTTTTTACACTGAGAGCAATAAAGGTCTTGCGCCTTATATGGCACTAAATGGCTTTAGATGCTTTGTGTTAGATTTGCGGGGACGAGGAGGCAGTCTTCCAATCATAGGGGCAGGGCATGACTATGGTCAGACAGAATCCATTCTAGAGGATGTCCCCGCGGCGCTTGCGTTTATAAATCAATTTACGGGCAAAAAGCCACAGTTTTGGGTTGCTCATTCTTGGGGGGGAGTAATTATGAACAGCGTTTTTGCACGCTTTCCCGATGAGATTGAAAATGTTGATGCGTGTGTTTATTTCGGTTCGAAGCGGAGCCTTTACAACAACCACCCAGAAAAACTACTTAAAGCGAATCTTTTATGGTACTGGTTAGCACACCATTACTCAAAAAAGTATGGCTATTTACCTGCACGAGAGTTGAAATGGGGATCTGACAACGAAACGGTTAAGTCTCATTCGCAAAGTGTTCAATGGGCGAAAAAGCTGCCTTGGGTGGATAGTGATGATAATTTTGATTATGCGAAGGCGCTAGAATCAAAAGTGTTACCGCCGACGCTTCATATTGCAGGGGTAAAAGACAAAGCGCTTGCTCAGCCGATAGACATTAAAATGTTTATAAAGGAATCGGGCATTGGGGTTCAGTCGCTGAATATTTATGGTAAACGATATGGGCATGCACATAATTATGGACATATAGACATGCTAACACACCCAAAGGCACAAGGAGATCAATTCAAAGACTTATTGAAATGGTTTGAATTACATAGAAAGTAGGCTAGAGCATACTAGCCTTGCTCATTATTTAATGCTTTTTCTATCATACCTTCAAATGCTTGCCAGCGTTTGAGGGAGCGCTCATGCAGGGGCTGTCGCACTTGTGTTTTACTCAAAGTTTCTACCTTGCTGCGGCTTTTATGAAATTCCATACATTCTGGCTCATACTTGAGGTATATGAAGTTGAGTATCTTTTGAACTGTACGTTCAGGATCTTTTATCAAGCTCTCGTAGCTTGCTGTATAGATATTACGCTTGAGTAATGGCTTAAAATGCGTCATAACTTGCTCTTCCATTGACGCATAGTGTTGGTATTCGGTTAGGGAGCAAAAATAAGGTTCATTTTCTGCAAAATGATTACTGTAAACAGACCAAGCATTTGCCATAAAATCTCGCGTTAAATGGATAACTCTTGCCTGTGGAAATATTTTATAAATCAAGCCAATATTTTGAAAGTTTGAGGGAAGCTTGTTTAACACCACTTCCTCTTGTACTCGGTGTTTTTTTATCTCATCGACATATACATTGCGGCAATAATCAAGCATCGACGTGCTGAGTTCAAGCGCACATTCAGGGAAATGACGCTCAGTTCGCATCTCGAGATAAGGCACTATTTTTTCGCTGATCACCGTGCTTTCTCCCATACTACCAACTTGGCTATGTTGGGTCAGGATCTGCTCAAGCAAGGTTGAACCGGTTCGAGGTAGTCCAACGATAAAAACTGGGGTAAATGTCGACTGCACTTTGTCAGTCGGCCTGTCAAAGAAATCCCAGTTGAATGTATTTAAAACACGATTAAAGAAGGGTTGCATGTCAGCAGTTCTAAATTCACATTGAGCAAGCTGGAGGTCATTCGCTTTTTCATAAAATTCGAACGCTTTTTGGTTTTCTCCAAGCGCTTGATGACCTGTAGCCATTGCATGATTAGCGATGATTTGAAACTTGGGGTGTTCGTATTTTCCTTGATACTCTTCCAGTCGCTGCATTAGGGCTGGGATCTCCGAAGGAGGCTTCAGTTGCATGAGCTCAAAGATCATAAAAATTGAGACACCTGATGGAGGACATTCTAGGCCTTTATCAAACACTTGTTGCGCGTTATCTATAAAGCCATGATCCAAATAGAACTGTCCAAGGTGATAGTGGATTTGGGCATTGTGTTTAGCGACACTCAATGCGTATTCTAAAACTGTTTTAGCATCGACAGGAGAGCCAACTGCAATAAATGCATCGGCTAGAGCATAGAGCGGGTCGAGCATTTTAGGTAAGTGTTCACAGGCTCGTTTAAGATAGTAAATTGCATTGTCGTATTGTTCTAAACGCATGCAGATCCTACCGAGCCCAAATAGTGCCTTACCATTTTGCGGGTTCTGCTTCAGCACCTGTTTGAACATAAACTCGGCTTCTCTAAGACGGTTTTCTAAGAGTAGCTCTGTTGCGCGGTCTAAAAGTAACATATGTCGTACTGGTTTTATTTTAAATAATAAAAATAAAAAGAGGAAATAGCTATTGCTAATTCCTCTTTTGCTTCTGGGTTACAGATAAAGTTTAGAACGTATATGTTGCTTTCACGTAGTAATAACCGCCATTTATACCAAACGGAGACGTCTCATAATAGATACCGCCCCAAGTGTTCTTAGGCGTTTTGGTTGTGTTTGTACCTTCGTAGAAGTCGATAACTTCTTCAGCATCTTGGTCGAAAATGTTGTTAGCACCAACCGTCAGGCTAATTTGCTCTGTTGCGTAATAAGTTAGCTCCGCATCAAAGGTAAAAGTAGGATCTGCCATGATTGCAGTGGCGTCATAGTCTACGTGTACACCTTGATATTCACCAAAGTAGTTGTATCGGATAAAGCCAGAGAAGTCCTCCCATTGTTGTGTCCACGTGTAGGTTGCCCTGTGCTGAGGCAGATCATTCTCAAGACGCTTAACTTTGAAGTCGCCGGTGATTGCAGAAAACTTATCAACTGTCGTTTCATTCCAGTTATACGCCATACTGAAAGTTGCAAAGCCACCTAATAAGTCCATCGAATAGTTAGCTACTACGTCAACACCCTGCGTGGTAGTGTCAAAGTCATTGGTAAAGAACGATACCTGTGCAATGCTGTCTACATTGGGCACACCGTCTGCTTTTAGCGCATCTTTTTGAGCAGGAGTTAAGTCAATTTTGTCCGACTGACTTAAGCGATCTTCAACTTGAATATTGTAGTAATCAATAGTCAAGAACAAGTCACCTGTTTGGTAAACAAAACCAAGTGTATAACTTTCTGACTCTTCAGGTTGTAATTCTGTACCACCCAAGATTTCAGAAACAGGGTTCGTTGGTGGTAAGAGCGCTGAGTCTACCAGTACACCACTACTTAGGTTGGTTTGAACATTACTTACATTGGCTTGACCAACAGTTGGCGCTCTGAAGCCCGTACTAATCGAGCCTCGCATTGAAAGGTCATCGGTAAGTTGATATTGGCCCATAATTTTGAAGTTAGTGGTAGAACCAAATGAGTCATAGTCTTCAAATCTAAGTGCCCAACCCATTAAAAAGTCGTCTGTAAAAGGTGTTTCAATATCTACATAAGCCGCATAGTTTCTGCGTGAAAATTCGCCCGCTGCTGAGGGCTGGAATCCAGGGAAGCCATTAGAGCCAATGCCGAAGCCTTGCTGTGTTAGTGGACCTGCAATGAAAGATGCTTCATCACCAGCGATCACTTCAAATGTTTCTTCATGCCATTCAAGGCCTGCCGCGACGTTTACCTCATATGCAAGATCAAAGTCAAAACCTTTAGATACGTCGAAATTGAAGTTCTTCTCTAATTGGATGTATTTACCTGGGCTAAATTCCATGGGGGTATCAGCACCAAGAGATGCGTTAACTGTGTTGGTAATGAAATAGCGAGACTCGTTTCGACCAACTGAGCCGCTCAAATCATAAAAACCGCCTTCCATAAACCCTTCGGTAAACTCGCCTTTGGTTCCAATGGTGAGAGAGGTGTCTGTAATATTGCCACCAAAGTTAGGAGTAAAACCACCAGGCAGGATTTCATTAAATGCAAAACAGTTTCTACCTAACTCTGTATCCGCAGCGATTTGTTGATAAGCAGCAATAGTTGCTACGTTATAAATTTGATTTCCATCACTGTCGCGTAAGTTTACGGTAGGGCACGTAATGCCGTTGTTTAACCCATCTAAGTCACCAACCAGCAAAGTCTCACCTCCATCATTTGAGTAGACTTGCGGTCGAGTTTGCGGGTTACGATAGTAGAATCCGCCTTTCACATCACGTTCAGAGTAGTTACCAAACATGTAAAACTCAGAACTGTTACTCAGCTCTAATCCGACATTACCAAAAATTGTAATATCATCTCTTATTTCAGGCGCACCCCAAATTTGTGCAGGGTCTCTTACCCCTTCTACATTTGCGTCAATAAACCTTTGTGCGTCAGGTCTTTGTACACTTCGGCTTGTTGCATCTGCTTCTTTATACTGAAAGCTTAAGTTCGCAAAGCCTTGGTCTGTGAAGGGGAGTCCAATGTTGCCTTCGAAGGTTGTCGTGTCGCCATCACCTTCATAATACTCACCTTGCTTGACAGAGAAGCTACCACCTTCCGAGGCATCTTTTAATACAAAGTTTAATACGCCTGCAATTGCATCTGAACCATATTGTGCAGCCGCACCATCACGCAATACTTCAACTTGTTTTAAAGCGACACTAGGAATAACTGAAATGTCTGGTCCTTGTGCGCCGTCGTTGATACCGCCACCTAAAAAGGCAATAACAGACGAACGGTGTCTACGTTTACCGTTTAATAGAATGAGTGTTGAATCAGCAGGTAAACCTCTTAAGTTGGCAGGACGCACAAGGCTTGCAGCATCGCTTATCGGGTTTGCATGTACATTAAGAGAGGGGACTGAGCCTTTAAGCAGTTCAAGCATATCATCACCACCTGCTTTACTTAATTCATCACCACCAATAATATCAATTGGAACTGGTGATTCACCCACAGATCTGGGTGCAGCCCTTGAGCCGACTACGGCTATTTTTTCTATGTCTTTGTTTGCTCCATCTTCTCTGGCATCTGCCAAAGTATTAAACGACGCTAATGTAGTAATAGCGGCAGTAGTTGAAATGGCAAATTTAATCGCACTTCTAAGTTTGCATCTCTGTAGTTTCATCCTGTTTCCCCAGTTATAACTTTTTATTGCTGATTTTCAGTTTAACATTATTAACATTAAGATAACATTACAAACAATTTTTGCCTATACTGTCAATCAAATAGTTAACACATTAATAAAAGTAGCAGTGAATTTTCCAAGTTCAACTTTTTGATTGATTTAATTGCTTTTTATCTGTCAAAGGAAATTTTTTATAATTAAATGGCGGCAGATTATACTGATTAGTATGTTAACAATTCAGGAACTGAACATGTTGCAATAACGTGTGTAATTCCATATTTTTTACTTAATTAAGACAGTAAAATAGCGATTATTCTCAGTGAAATTCCAGTTTACTGTTTACTTTTAAGAGGTTATGAATAATTTTCTTGAGGTTAAATATTGAGCTTGATTCATTAAATAAACGTGAAAACAGGGCTTGTTAAAAGTCCCTGTTAATGATTGCCTAACAACTTTGTTTTTTAATATATAGAATTGGGTTGGACCAAATATCCCCACGATTTTTGAGGTAAACTTTGCTAGAATCTAGTAAAAGCCCCTTATGTTGAGTATCAATGAGGTTAATAAAAGTCGCGCACAAAGCGCCAATAAGAGTTGTTCGAATAAGTAAAAATCGACAAAAGCTAAAATTAAAACGCTCTTTAATCGCGTTGAAAGGTGCGCTTGAACAGGAAAAACAAGAAACTGAAGAGATGCTCGATATATATAAGCGTTACACTCAAGGTCAGGCATCAAAAGACGAATTGAAAGTGGCAAACAAACAGTTTGTAGATGTTCTAAAAGGGCTCGGCTTAGGCGTATTTGCGATTTTGCCATTCGCACCCATTACTATTCCGATAATTATCAAGTTAGGCAGCAAGCTAGGTGTTGACGTGTTGCCCAGTTCGTTCTCTGTCCAAAAAGACTCGAAAAGTAAATAGCCTACATTTAAAACTGCTCTTTTTTATTATTGTGTATGCGTAACTTGAGTACCAAGAGTACGTCAAATTACATACTCAAAAAGCATTTTACCCCGATTATATAAATATAGAAAAAACTTACCCTTATACCAGTGAATTGTGAGTCGCGAATTGGTATCCTTTAATTAATACAACTTACAATAAGAGGCACGTATGAGCACTATACTCATTCACTCCAATAAAGGTACACCGATTCATTTCACAACAGAGTCACAACTGAATAGTTGGCTTTCTGAGCATGCGAACGCAGCACAGAACTTTGTGTTGGCTTCTCGACAAGAAGGGCAAAATGTTTTGCTGGTCCCTGATTTGAACAGTGGTGAACTAGAGTGTGTTCTGTGTATTGTGGAGTCCCTTGAAGAACAATGGATTGCGGGAGATCTTGCCAAGCAATTGCCAAAAGGAACGTATCAATTTACAGGCACCCAAGAGCTTATTGAAAGAGCTGCAACCAGTTATGCGTTAGGTGCTTATCAGTACAGTGCCTATAAAAAGTCAGCGCCAATTCAAGCAAAATTAGCACTATCAGATGACGCTCAGTTTAAGCGTATAAAAGATGTAGTGACGGGTATTTACCTAGTTCGCGATCTGGTTAATACGCCAGCGGCTGACATGATGCCGCAACACCTTGCTGAAACATTTATAGAGCTAGCAGAGCAATTTGGCGGTGAGTTTAATCAACTTATAGGCGACGAATTGCTGGAGCACAATTACCCCACTATACACATGGTAGGCAGAGCAAGTGATAACAAACCGAGACTATTGGATTTAACATGGGGTGATGAGAGTGCACCAAAACTGACGCTAGTGGGCAAAGGAGTATGTTTCGACTCTGGTGGGCTAGATTTAAAACCAGCTTCAGGCATGCGTAACATGAAAAAAGACATGGGTGGTGCAGCACATGTTCTTGGCTTAGCGCACATGATTATGGCAGCTAACTTGCCTGTGCGACTTCGTGTGTTAGTGCCAGCTGTAGAAAACGCCGTTTCTAAAAATGCTTTCCGTCCTGGCGATGTCATTAAAACACGCAAAGGTATCACTGTAGAAATTGATAATACAGATGCCGAGGGACGTTTGGTGTTATGTGATGCATTGGCGGAAGCACAAAGCGAAGCACCAGAACTTTTAATCGATTTTGCTACATTAACTGGTGCATGTCGTATTGCTTTGGGAACTGAGTTACCAGGTTTTTACAGCACAGATCAGGCGATTGCAAACGAAATCATTGAACAAGGGTTGGTACATCAGGACCCTGTGTGGCAATTACCTTTATTTGACCAGTACAAAGGACTATTTAAAAGCGATATCGCAGATATCGCGAATTGTGGTTCGACCCCATTTGGAGGGTCAATTACAGCTGCACTTTACCTTAAAGAGTTCGTCGATCCTGATACTACGCCTTGGCTGCATTTTGATGTTATGGCATGGAATGTCCGTCACTTACCAGGCAGACCAGTAGGTGGCGAAGGGTTAGGTTTAAGAGCAACACTGTCCTATTTACAAAAACGTTTCGCAAACTAATGTTTTATAAAAACGGCTCCTAATGAGCCGTTTTTTGCTTTTATGGACTAACCTTTTACTGGGATATTAGTTAGTAAAGCTTTCATTTGTTGCCAATACAACCCGACAGAGCCAATGTGGACTTTCTCATCAGGAGAGTGAGGGAATTTAATTGTAGGCCCAAAAGATATCATGTCCATATCTGGGTACGGTTCCTTGAATAATCCACATTCCAAACCTGCATGAATAACCATAATATCAGGCTTGTTGCCATAAATGCCCTCATACATATCGCGGAAAATATGCACAAGCTCTGAATCTGGTTCTGGTTTCCAGCCTGGGTATGCACCAGAAAACTCAATCTCTGCTCCAGCTAATTCTGCTAAAGATGAAAGCGTGCCTTCAACATCTTTTCTACCAGAGTCGATAAGCGATCTGATTAAGCATAAAACTTCAATTGAATCTTCTGATGAAGTGATCACACCTAAATTTAAAGAGGTTTCTACAACGCCTTTGATGTCATCGCTCATTCTGACTACGCCATTTGGGCATGCGTTGATGATTGACAAGAGCTTAGCTGTACTGTCATTTGAAAGTGGAGAAAGTGTATGATCGACCTGTTGCGTGTTAAAGCTTAAGCCTGTTTCAATTGCTTTAAGCTCCTGCTTCATCAACATCTCTACATTTTTAATGTGTGCATTGATGGTATTCACGTCTGAGTCTTTAACTGCAATCGTAGCGTAGGCTTCACGTGGAATCGCATTTCTCAGTGAACCACCTTTAAACTCAACAATTTGAAACTCGACATCGTTAAAGTGATGTTTGAGTGTGCGGGCAAGAAGCTTGTTGGCATTTGCTCTTCCTGTGTGAATATCTACACCTGAGTGTCCGCCTTTGAGTCCTTTAAGCGCGATTTCAATATATACTTGATCGTCTTGCTTTGGTTGTCTCTCAATATTGAGGGTCAAGCTAGCGTCAATGCCACCTGCACAACCCATGTAGATCTCGCCTTCTTGTTCTGAGTCCGTGTTTAGCAGAATTTCCCCTTCAAGCCAGCCAGCTTCTAAACCAAAAGCGCCAGTCATTCCAGCTTCTTCATCTACCGTTAGGATTACTTCTAATGGACCATGGGCGATATCATCAGCGGCAAGTACAGCCAAGCAAGAAGCCATGCCGATGCCATTATCTGCCCCTAAAGTTGTGCCGTCTGCTGTTACCCAGTCACCATCAACAAAAGGTCTAATAGGATCTGTCACGAAGTTGTGGTCGGTGTCATCATTTTTTTGCGGAACCATATCAATGTGGGCTTGGAGTACTACGGGTTTTCTGTTTTCCATGCCCGCTGTTGCTGCTTTCTTAATAAAAACATTGCCGGTTTTATCTCTACGAACGGCCAGGTTTTGAGCGCTTGCCCAGTCAATAATAAATTGAGCAAGTGCCTCTTCATGCTTTGAAGGGTGAGGGATTGAACATATTTGATCGAAAAACTGCCAAACGATTTGTGGCTCTAAATTGCTGATTTCTGAGTGTGGTTTAAACACCTTATTCCCCTAATATGATTCTAGTTTGTTGTCATTGAGCTGGACACGCACCTATGTTTCAAGGTGCTGCTTCGCCAAACTCTATTTTTGGCCTTTACTGCTAATCATTGCGAGTAATGTTGTCATCGCGTGTTGAATTCGAATGACATGAATTACGACAGAGCGCGTCACCCCTGTATGACGATTTCGCCAGAGTAAAATACAAAGAGTGCGTGTAGTAAAGACTTAAGTGCTTCTTGGCACAAAGTAGGTATCATTAGTTTGTATCTAACGCCGAGAATTCTAGCAGCTATTTAGGGGGATAGCGAGCAGCGGTGCTGCCCACCAAAATTAGAAGTTAATCAGCTGATTTGCAGGCAAGCACAGCATCATGCACGAGCTCTAAGCCTGACTTTTCACAAGGTGGAAATTGATAGTCGCATGTATTGATAGGTGTTGTGCGCTCACCCCATTTAATATAGCTTGCAGCCCATGTAAGTCCTGCTCCAAATGCTGCTGACATTATATTCGCATGTGGTTTGATTAAGCCTTGTTCGACAGCTTCGCAAAGTGCGATGGCGATAGTTGCGGCGGAGGTATTACCATACTGATCTATATTGACCATCACTTTGTCATCACAAATTGCCAGTTTTTTCTGAATTGCTTGTATGATTCTTAAGTTTGCTTGATGCGGGATCAAAACATCAATATCGTCCAAGTGTAAGTTCGCTTTTTGCATCACATCATCACACGCGATACTCATTCCAGTCACAGCACGTTTAAATATCTCTCTGCCTTCAAATAGTAAATCTGATGGTCCAGTTGGCTTGTATTTATCCATATCTGAGCCGTAATTGGTGATATGCAAGATGTCTCTATCTTCAGTGTCGCAACCCGTTTTTGTTCCCATTAAACCACTTGGCTCAGAGCTTGCCTCTAATACAACAGCACCAGCACCGTCTCCAAATAGCACCGCACTATCACGTTTGGCCCAGTTTACATACCAAGTCATGCGCTCAGCGGCAACAACGACAGCGCGTTTAATCATCCCAGCTTGAATCTGAGCGGTAGCATTTTGCAAGGCATATAAAAAGCCTGAACATGCAGCATTTGTGTCGCATGCAGCTGCACCGGTTGCGCCGATATTTTTTTGCACTAATGAGGCTGTATTGGCCACCATTGTGGAAGGTGTACAGGTCGCTAACAAAACTAGGTCAATGTCTTTGCCTTCTAGTCCCGCACATGCAAGCGCGTGTTTACTGGCGATGGTTGCCAATTCGGCTGTACTTACGTGGCTTACTCTACGAGCACGTATTCCCGTTCGAGTTGCGATCCACTCATCATTGGTATCAACAATAGTACTAATTTCATCATTGCTGATAGTGGCAGGTGGTACGGCTTTACCCCAGCCTGTTATTTTCGCATAAATCATATTGTCTCTTTATCAAATCCGACCACTTGGATAATTTTACAGTTATAACAAACTATTGATATCTACACAAAGATAACCTTGTTGATTTGCTACATTTGTCTAAAATTAAATCTGAAACTGGCTAAAATTCAGCACTTTATGACTCAGAAAATCACACAAGAATTACTCGATGAACTGATTTTACTCGAACGCCAACTGCTTGAGCCGAGCGTCCGTGAATCCAAAGAGCGTTTGTCCATTCTGTTAGACGATGATTTTTATGAAATATCCGCAAATGGTTTGCTGTTCAATAAGCGTCATGTCTTATCTCGTTTGCCGAGTGAAAAAGTGCCACAGTTTTATAACCAAGACTTCAGGGGACAAATGCTGGCCGATAACATTGCGCAACTGACTTATCACGCCGCTTATCGCAGAAATGCCTATAGCAATTTACAGTTTTCTCTGAGGATGTCTATTTGGCGTAAAAACGCCCATGGATGGCAATTACTTTTCCATCAAGGTACGCCAAGCCCTGAATTTATGTTGAATTACGATTAATAACCCATTTTTTAAGGGACTGGGCTTTATGCAAGCATTGAGGTAAAGTACGCCATCATTTGATTTGGACCGTTAAAATGGTTATTGCATTTTCTCCCCAGTCGGCATTAGGGCAATTGCTATTGTTACGTTCGATTGCGATTGTCTTGCAGCTTTTGCTGGTGCTCATTTCTATATTACTTCTTGATAAAAATATCCCACATAAGCCAGTTTTTACAATTATTGCCTTAGAGTCAGCTTTTCAGCTTTTGAGCATTTTTGTATATCGGAGATCAAGAGAAATATCCGAAAAAGCAATGACATTACAGCTTGTAGCCGATATTTTGTTTTTGTCAGTTTTACTGTCCTTCCTCGGTGGTGCTAGTAACGCTTTTGTCTCTTTACTCTTGCTACCTTGTATTATTGCCGCCGTCACAGTATCGATAGGGTATGTGCTATTTGTTTCCATCAGTGCGCTAGCTGCCTATGGCTATTTGTACATTGCGGTGAGCATGCCAATGCATCATCACGGTATGCATATGGGCGAGCATTTATTGGGCATGTTTGTTAATTTTGTCTTTATGGTCGTGGTCACGGTAGGGGTCGTGGCATTGCTTGTAAAGCGTATTCGTGAACGTGAAGCTCTGTTAGCTAAAACACGTGAAAAGCAACTTCAACAAGAGCAGTTATTGGCGCTCGGGAGTGCCGCCGCGCAGGTTACACACCAACTGGCAACGCCAATTGCGCACTTAAGCTTGCTGCTGGAAGAACTGCACGAAGACTTTCCGCATCATCCCGCAGTAAGAGAGATGACTAATCCAATATCTCAATGCCGTGCTCAGTTAGAAGGGTTTCGTGACCAAACAGAATTGCTCAAACTTAAGGGGAATAAAAAGGCACTATCATCGGCCTTTGTGTTAGAGCAGTTAGAAGAATTAATGGCCCTACAGTACCCAAAACAAGTTATTGAGATTGAAGAAAAGACACCATCGGTGGACATTCAAGGAGATCCCATGCTTATTCCTTCTTTATTAAATTTGGTTGTTAACGCAGCAAAGGCGAATGAACGTGCAAATAAAACGGTCATTGCTTTAAATGCATTTGCAAACGAAGGCCACTGGTACTTAACCATCAAAGATCAAGGCAAGGGAATAGCGCAACAAAAATTAGATACGATAGGCAAGTCGGTCGTGGAAAGCGACAGTGGTTTTGGTATGGCGCTCTTGCTCACTCATGCAACACTAGAGCGTGTCAATGGTGAGCTAAAGCTGGAGAATATGCCAGAAGGTGGTGTATTATCCACAGCCAAATTACCTATTGTGGGCGCGTAATGAAGTTATTGATCATTGAGGACGATATTGCATTTTCTCATACCTTAGCGAGAAGAATGTCAAAAATGGGCTTTGAATGTGTTTGCGTTAATTTGGAATCCGAAATAATCGATAAATGTAAGGTGTTTTTACCTCAATACGTATTGCTTGATATGAAGTTAGAGCACTCGTCTGGTTTGCATTATATTGAAGGGATCAGAGAGGCTTTGCCGACATGTAAACTAGTCTTATTGACCGGTTTTGCGAGTATCGCCACAGCTGTTGAAGCGATTAAGCTGGGGGCTGATGATTACTTGACCAAGCCCGCAGATACTAAACTGATTGCTAAAAAGTTGTTAGGTGAAGAAATTGAGGTAGAAAATAGCTTCGAATCTACAATGTCTCCTGAGAGGTTAGAGTGGGAGCATATTCAACAAACGCTACAGGCAAATGGTGGTAATGTTTCTGAAACTGCAAGACAATTGAATATGCATAGAAGAACATTGCAACGCAAGTTACAAAAACGGCCTGTTTCAAAATAAGGCCAAGGTGCCCGCATATATTGCTCATTTCTCAGTTATTAACTAAATTGAAATTAACGAGATAATGGGGCAAGTATCAATGTATGTATTTGAAGTGAACATATTTGCCGTATTGCTAAGCGCGATAGGTTCTTTTGTGTTGGGTGGGATGTGGTATTCGCCCCTGATGTTTCAACAAGCTTGGTTAGAAGGTGCAGGACTAACGGAGCTTGACTTAAAAAATGCAAACCATAAATTGATTTTCCTTGGAGCGTTTGCATTTTGTTTGCTTGCTTCTACGGGGGTGGCAATCACAGTAGGCAGCTCTCCTTCCGTTGTAGATACAATGATGTATGGCATGGGAATTGGGATTGTATTTGTTGGCACATCTTTTGGTGTCAGTTATCTATTTGAGCAACGACCTCTAAAGTTGTTTCTGGTCAATGCGGGCTACCACACGTTACAATTTACATTAATCGGTTTCGTAATTGGGAGTCTTAACTAAGTGGCAAAACCTAATAAAAAAGGGCCGACAAGGACAGTTGATATTTATTGTGCAAAATGCAAGGCGCAATTATTTAAATATAGAAAAGGCGGAAAAGGTAATTTGATAAAGTGCTTTGTTGAGCGAATTACGGTTGATCACACTCAAAATCAAACCCATTGTCCAAACTGTGAACAAGAGTTTTCAAGAAAAACGCTGATAAGAGGGGCGCCAGCCCTGAAAATAGTGGGTAAAAAAGTCACTTTTAAGTGAACCCAAAGAGGACATTTATCCTGTAGCTCAAAGGCGAAAACAGAGATACTTTCAAAGTTTGTGCTGTTTCAACGATTGAAAGTCACCCTTCCCACGGATTAGGGCCAGCGTGTTTGGGTGAGTATCCACAAAATCTATGGACAAAAACATGATTGATATCTTATTTGACGTTATTGGTATGACCGGCACCTTTCTTGTTGTTGGTGCGTTTTTCTTGCTTCAGCTTGAAAAGGTTGCGCCAGACGGCCTCAAATATAACCTCATGAATCTATCTGGAGCAATATTGTTGCTCATAAGCCTATGTTATAACTTTAACCTTGCAAGCTTCGTCATTGAGCTATTCTGGATAGCGGCCTCCCTTATTGGTCTGTACAAATATTTCAAAGCTAGGAAATTGCAAACGGCGTAAAAACATAAGCAAAAACTTGCACAGTTGCATATCATGCGTATTATTAAGCTGTATGGACGGTAACTGTGTGAGCCAACTTTAATTGAAGATTTTCTTCTTTTAAACATGAGCTTGCTATAGCGTAAGTAGTCAGGCTCAATATGAAAAAAACAGTCCCTCTAATTCTCGCCACTTTTATCAGCGCTAACTGCGCAGCATCTCAAGAAGATATATTTGAGCTTAGCTTTGAAGAGTTGCTTGACGTTAATATTACGCTCGCTACCAAGACCAAAGAAACCTCAACGTCTGTACCTTCCAGTATTACCGTATTTAATCAGCAACACATTCAGCTATTAGGCGTTGCAAATGTTTATGAGTTAATGAACTTTGTACCTGGTATGCAATCAACCCGTGGCGATTGGGTTGGTGCAGTCCCCAAAGAGCATGCGCGAGGCATTTATTTAGATAGTGGTAACGTGTTGGTGATGCTTAATGGTCAAAGACTAAATGAATCCTCATTCGGTAAAGCCTCTGTCTATACACCTTTTATTCCTGTTGAAGTGGTCGAAAGGGTCGAGTTTATTAGGGGGCCCGGTTCTGCACTGTATGGTAGCAATGCATTTTTAGGTGTCATGAATATTGTTACTCGCAAAAATGACAACATTGTTATGGCTGCCATAGGTGATAGGGGCATGTATCAAGGTGCGGCGAGTATACACCAAGCGTTTGAAAGTGGATTAGAGTTCAGCGCGAATGCTTCATTGTATCGTGATGATGGCGATAAGTATTTTGAAGCCGGGGTAAAGGATCCTGTCGATGGCCGATTTCTTGAGATTGAACTGAAATGGCAAAATTGGCGATTTGCAGTACACAATACGGAAACGCGATTGGACGAGTTTATTAATTTGTCTGGGGAGTCTAAAGAGAACGAATACACGAGCCGAAACTTTGGTATGCAACTAGAGTTTGAAAACGAAATTAGTGACTCTTTAAGTAACAAAACAAAATTAGAATTTATCAAACATGATATAAAAAGCAGCGGACAAATCGCAACAGCTGAGCAGCTGGGTTTGGAGCATGGCTTGTTTGTTGGGCCAAGGTGGCAATCAAGAGATTTAACGCTCAATAGTGAGCTTATTTATGACCACAGTGAGTCTCTAAACATCATTTTGGGTGGCGAATACTCGTGGGAAGAGCAGTCACGAGCAGATGTATACACCAATTACTATGACCCTGTACGTCAAGAGGTGATTCCTGCCGAAGAGTTTTACTTAGGTGGACTGGAGGTTATAAATAACTACGCACCTTTCACATCCCTAAAGCAAGACTTTGACTCTTATGCCGCGTATGTACAAGCTAAGTATATTTTCAACGACAAGGTTACAGTCTTTGCGGGGGCAAGGTTTGACGATGTATTGGACATTGATAAAAAGTTGTCTCCGAGGTTAGCCGTAATTTATCAACTTAACCCAGTACACACATTTAAGCTGCAATATGGTGAGTCTTTTAGAGTGCCGGTTAGTAATGAACTGAATTCAAATGATGAAGTGACCCAAGGCAACCCAAACCTTAAAGCTGAGTATGTAAAAACAACTGAATTAGTGTGGCATATTCAAGATAAAAATTGGCAAGTGGATTTGGTTGTGTTTGACAACGAGCTAGAGGATTTTATCAATTTGATCCCAGTGGATGAAGCTCAGACGCGATTTACGTTTGACAATGTTTTTGAAACCAGTATGCAGGGAATAGAGTTTAGTGGCACTTTGCATATTTCAGACAATGCTTGGTTAAGTAGCACATTTACGCAATATATTGATTTGCCATTTAATCCTAGCTACAAGAAATTTGGCTCTTTAGTTTTTAATTTCAAGTCTGGCCAGTTTCAGTATTCGGTTAACGGGCTGTGGCGAGATGGAATTACCGTCATTCCATTTGAACTGCCAGATGACCCCGATTTTTCGCCGTATAGGCAGGCGAGTCACTGGCTATTTGGGGCAACAGTCAGCTGGCAGTTAGATGACAAACAAGGCGTTGCACTGCAAATACAGAACGTGTTTGATAAGGAGACTGATGCATTTGATCCCAGACGATATGATGGTCGGGTTCCACAGAAAGGGCGCCAGCTCAGAATGCGTTATACGTATCAGTTTTAGCTTGTTTAAATTACTAATATAATTGAAAATATGGCGAATTTGATTAAATGAATTAAAGGCTTATGAAGTTATTTTTTTCGAAAGCAATATGGCTGTCCTTATGTGTGCTAATGGTGTCAGGTTGTAGCATCTCACTTAAACCTTTGCAGATGGACTCAGCGTTTCCCAAAGTATCTTATGTCGGGCGAGGTGCGGCTGCAGGTCCAATGCTAATGGGGGCGATGGGGCCTATGGGCATCGCTGTTGGCATGGCGATCGATGAAGGGATTGGTAAGGATATTAAAAGTGCTTTAAGTGGATCTTTAGTACAAAACCAAGCAGTTGTAGTAGAAAGTGTTGCTGCAAATTATCCAGATGCTCACCGATTTGCATTGCGTAAAATTGAGTTTAAAGCTGACACATCGAATGATGATCTCGCTTATGCAATCACATTTTTATCGCTGTATCCGAGTAACACTACAAAGTGTTTTAAAAGCGAGTCTGCTCCTTTGGATGAACTAAAGGTATCCGATATAGGGTGGAAAATAATAACAAACTCTATGACTAAAGAAGTTGCTTGTCAGGACTAGTAGCTTTGTCTCATCCTTCATTTTATAAGGAGCGCTCACTGATAGGGCGTTCTTACTTCCTTTCAGAAAATCCTATACATTGTGTCAATTAAGTTAACCCCTGCTATTACCATTTGAGTGTTAATACTATTTGTGTATCACAATATTTACATTTGTGAGTTGAAATATTCTCTTTTCCTGATAGAAAAAAGCTAAGCTAATGAAGTTTTTACTTAAATATATGCCATATTGAAAATGTAACAAATGTTAAAAATAGGTGTATTTATTGTTTTGATTGTCTAGTCTCATTATTGCGTGCGTATTGAGCACGCTATCTCGGCTTTTGTTTGAGATAAAAACACACAATCAAGGAGCATAAAAGTGAAACTATCTACGATAACAACAGTGACGTTATCTGCATTGGCTGTAATGTCAGGGAGCGCTATTGCTGCGCAAAAACAATACTTAAACAATGAAGCAAACTTGAGCATGATGTTGCAAGGTGCTGCGCCGGCAGTTCTTTCAACGCCTGCTTCACAGATGATTGGGCTTAGCAGTCAAAGTGAATTAAAAGTTTTAAAGTCTTTTAAGCATAAAAATGGCTCAATCACACATCGTTATCAACAAATGTATCAAGGGTTGCCAGTGATCGGTGACACGATAAGCCTTACATTTAATGAGCAAGGGTCCCTCAAGCATGCCCACGGTGCTGCCGTGTACGGTATTGAGTCAGACATTGCTTCTGTTACACCAAGTTTAAAGTTAGAAAGCGCCGTTAAAGCGGTGCAGTCTCAATTGCTTTCTACTGCTGAACACGTTCAAAAACACAACGAAGAAAGTCGACTGGGTGTTTGGCTAGATGAGTCAGGAACTGCTCGTTTGGTTTATGAGATGACGTATGTAACTTATGGTCATGAGCCCGCTCGTCCTTATATGATTGTTGATGCTAACTCAGGCGAAGTTCTTGTAAATTATAATAATATTCAACATGCAAACGCGACAGGCCCAGGTGGAAACGAAAAAACAGGGCGGTATGACTATGGTACGGACTATGGTCATTTAGATGTCAGTCAGTCTGGCAATACTTGTACAATGAACAACGCAAACGTAAAGACTATAAACCTTAATCATGGTTCAAGTGGATCTTCTGCCCATAGCTTTACATGTCCTGAAAATACCGTAAAAACAATAAATGGTGCATATTCACCACTAAATGATGCGCATTATTTTGGCAACGTTGTGTTCAATATGTACAACGATTGGTTAGGCGCTGCACCTCTGAGCTTTCAATTACAAATGCGTGTGCATTACAGCAACAATTATGAAAATGCATTTTGGGATGGCCGCTCAATGACATTCGGTGATGGTAAAGATAGATTTTACCCGCTTGTGAGTCTTGATGTGTCGGCGCACGAAGTTAGTCACGGGTTTACTGAGCAAAACTCTGGTCTAGTATATAGATATAAATCAGGTGGTTTGAACGAGGCCTTTTCTGATATGGCTGGTGAAGCAGCAGAGTTTTACATGAAGGGCACCAATGACTGGTTAGTTGGCCAAGATATTTTTAAAGGAAGCGGTGCACTCAGATACATGAACGATCCAACTAAGGATGGGCGTTCAATTGATCATCAGTCTAATTACACTTCCAGTATGGATGTTCACCATTCATCAGGTGTATTCAACAAAGCGTTTTACAATCTGGCGACAACAACTGGTTGGGATACTAAAAAAGCGTTTATTGTTATGGCCAAAGCCAATCAGATGTATTGGACAGCGAGCACCGATTGGGATTTAGCCGGTAATGGTGTAATGGACGCAGCATGTGACTTAGGTTATAACCCGGATGACGTTAAAGCTGCACTTGCGCTAGTTGGAGTGAACTCACAGCTTAGCTCAGGCAGTAGTTGCGGTACACCTCCTACGGATGAAGAACTGACAAACGGCGTTGCTCGTACTGGTATTAGTGGAGCGTCAAAAGCACAGCAGTTTTTTGTGCTAAACGTGCCGGCAGATGCAACCAGCTTAAAGTTTGAAACTTCAGGCGGCTCAGGTGACGCAGATCTTTATGTCAAGTTTGGTAGCCGACCATCTTTGCAAACATATGACTGTAAAAGTACCACATCAACTAGCAGCGAAACTTGCTCGATCTCAAATATTCAAGCTGGCACTTATTACGTGATGGTTGAAGCTTGGAATCAAATATCGGGTGTATCCTTGACGGGCACTTATTCTTCAGGAGGAAATGGCAATCAACCTATTGATAGAACGGAAAGCAATATTTCGGTTAGTTCTGGTCAATGGGCGAGATATACGCAGCAGCTCGGAGCAGGTTACTCTAGCTTAGAAGTAACAATTTCTGGTGGCTCGGGAGATGCGGATTTGTATGTCAACTTTGGTTCAGCTTCTTCAACATCGACTTACCAATGTAGACCTTATAAAAATGGTAACAGTGAATCATGCTCGTTCACTAACCCTCAAAGTGGCACTTGGCACATAGACCTTCGAGGTTATAGCAGCGCTTCAGGGGTTACCTTAAATATCAAAGCTAATTAATCACTTTTCTATTTGAGACGGTGTTCTACCGTCTCAATTATACATTTGTATAAAGGAACAATTATGTGTACCAAAGCCTTATTAACTATGGCAGCGTGCATTACCTTGCCTGCTATAGCAAACACACACACCGCACCAAAATGGATTACGATAGAATCTCAAGCAAGTCATCATTACCAGCTAGAAAATGCAGTAAAAGGCACCGCTTACCATAGCGCGATATCAAACTCTCCAGACGTGGATGTTTTGTTAGTTGATGAACAAGAGCATTTTCAGCTCAGCCATTTTATGCACGATAACTACCACAGATGCGGAGGGTTCGTTGCTCATGATAGCGAGCTTGAAGCGCAGCAATACTTGTCTCAACTTGCCCACGCACATTCCGCGCAACCTAGTCAAACCTATACTATAGATAATGGACAAGCTGTTCAGGATTTGATTTCTCGAGTATCGACAACGGGTCTTGATAGTACAGTTAACTCATTAATGGCATTTTACAATCGCTATTACACACAACAGTCAGGTGTTGATGCATCCAATTGGGTAAAAGCGCACTGGGTAGATATTGCAAAAAAAAGAGCCGATATCACAGTTGAGCAATATGGGCACGACTGGGCACAGCCATCAGTAATTGCAACCATTCCAGGCAGTGAAAACGCGAATGAAATCGTGATTATTGGTGGCCACTTAGATTCAATTAATAGCGCGAACTCTAGTAATGGTCGTGCCCCAGGTGCAGATGACAATGCGTCGGGAATTGCGGTACTGAGCGAAGTTTTAAAAGCGATTTCTGACTCAGGGTTTAGGCCAAAAAGAACCATACAAATAATGGGATATGCAGCGGAGGAGGTTGGCCTAAGGGGCTCTAAAGCGATTGCTGCTGATTACAAAGCTCAAGGAAAAAATGTAGTTGGAATGGCGCAGTTTGACATGTCGGGCAATAAAGGGGGCAGTTATGATATTGTATTTATAACTGACTACACCAATAGTGCTCAAAATACATTTATGAGCCAATTACTTGATACGTATCTGCCGACACTAAATTATGGGTTTGATCGTTGTGGCTATGGGTGCTCCGATCATGCCTCATGGTATCAGCAAGGTTTTGCTGCTTCCTTTCCTTTTGAATCGAGAATGAGAGAAGCTAACCGTAATATCCATACTTCTAATGACACTGGGTTTGATGCTAGTCACTCAATAAATTTTGCCAAGTTAGCCGCAGCATATGTTGCCGAACTTGCTAAAACTGCGGGTAGTACACCTCCGCCACCACCGACAGATCCGACACCCATACAAGAAGTTATTAGTGGAATTAATGTGGGATCTGGCCAGTGGCAGCGCTACAGCTTGGTTCTTGGTGCAGGTTACCAAGAACTTAAAGTTTCAATCGCTGGAGGTACGGGAGATGCCGATCTTTATGTGAACTTTGGTTCGGAGTCTTCGACTTCTCGTTATCGATGCAGACCCTATTTGTACGGCAACAATGAAAGTTGTACTTTTACAGCTCCTGAAGCGGGTACGTGGTACTTTGATGTCAGAGGTTATTCAACGTCTTCAGGCGTATCTTTGACTTACAGTGCACAGTAGTTAGATAAACACAGTAGCTGGTGGGTTTCGCTAAGAATCAGAAGTAAATAGAGAAATCAATCAGCTACAAATATCGTTTTGTAACTTACAGTATCTTTTCAACATCGCGAACTAGCACTTATTTGAGTCTGGTCTGTCTTGTGGTCGTGCTTGATGTCATTCATACTGCCTCCTTATTTACAACGCATAATTATAAAAAACATAAAAATGACAGAAACAATGAATAAAGGCAGTGCACATTTAGATAAATTATGGCTGTTTTTGGGCCCATTTCTTTTTTTAATGACCTGTTTTACTAGCAGCCCTGAAGGGTTGTCTGAGCAAGGTTGGAGAACTGCTGGCCTTGCCATGTGGCTTGCCGTTTGGTGGGTAAGTGAAGCTGTGCCCATTCCGGTAACGTCTTTAGTCCCCTTGCTGGCAGTGCCGCTGGCTGGCATCAACGATATTAAAAGTACATCGTCTGCGTATTCTCACCCTTTAATTTTTTTGTTTTTAGGTGGGTTTCTTATTTCAATTGCGATGGAAAAGTCGCAACTGCACAAACGTATAGCACTTAAAACTATGCTTAAAAGTGGTACTAATCCTAAGTATCAAATCCTTGCAATGATGTTGGTTAGCGGCTTTTTATCGATGTGGATAAATAACACCGCGACGACTTTGATGTTATTGCCTATCGCATTATCAGTGATCCATGTGCTGCAAAGTAACGGTAATGGCTGTGATAATTATGCCAAAGCGTTATTGTTGGCAATTGCCTATAGTGCGAGTTTAGGTGGCGTTGGAACTATAATAGGCACTGCGCCGAATGCGTTGATGGTTGCATACCTGTGGGACAATCACCAGATTAAAATTGGATTTGCACAATGGATGATTGTTGCTGTCCCTTTTACTTTCGGCATGATCCTATTGTGTTGGGTATGGTTGACGAAGTTTGCGTTTAAATTGACACCGCAAGCAGAAAGTTCAGCACTGACGGAGATATTTACTGCTCAACTTGCTGAGTTAGGCCAAATGTCATTGGCCCAAAAAAATGTATTATTTGTCTTCTTATTTGCTGTATTTGGCTGGCTTTTGAGGCCTTATATACAGACTTGGACGGGCTTAGGAATTACAGACACGGGTATCGCGATTGCAGCGTCTATTTTGCTGTTTGTATTACCTGCGAGTTATGATGGCCAAAAGGTAATGGATTGGGCTGCTGCCAAAGATGTCCCGTGGGGTATTTTATTGCTGTTTGGTGGTGGGTTGACGCTGGCAAGTCAAATAAAGGGGTCTGGGCTTGCGGCATATATTGCAAATGTTCTGGCTGGTGCAAGCGCAATACCGATTGTGCTTGGTGTCATAGCGGTTGCTGCGCTCATAACTTTCTTAACTGAGCTCACAAGTAACACAGCCACCGCTGCTGGTTTTTTACCCTTGCTTGGGCCAGTTGCTGAACAAGTGACCGGCACTCCTCTGATATGGATTATTCCCGCTGCAATGGCTGCCAGTTGTGCTTTTATGATGCCTGTTGCGACGCCGCCGAATGCGATTGTTTTTGGCTCCGGTGAAATTCGTATCAGGGATATGGTGAAAGCTGGATTTGTTTTAAACATAATCGCCATCACCATGATCAGCATTTTGACATTGACCGTTGCAAAATGGGTCTTTGTTTTCTAAATCTAAAATGATGGGGCTACGGATTGACAGTAGCTCCTTTATTTTCACCATTCTTAATTCAATGCTTCACGCATTCCTTATTCTGTTTTACATTTAGTTTACAAGCTAGAGGTTCGTAAATTTCTCTGATACTATCTTTTGAAATCATCTTTGATGAAAAGTCGATGTTGATTAATGCGCTTTTAGTTTATGTGTATTGAGGTCACTGTAGTTTGTTGTGATAACGCCCAAGTATAGTAGCTGGGCCATTGGAGACTGAGGAATTACCTGTGAAATCTGAACGAGACTCAGAGCTTGAGCAAAAACTATTTAGGTTGAAAGCCTCTTTTCTTGCAGAGCCATACACTTCAAGTGGATTACGAATTGAAAAGCTAAAAGCTTTAAAATCGGCGATTGTTAACTATAAGTCTGCGCTTGTTGAAGCAGCTCGAAAAGATTTTAGCCAAAGAGCAGAATTAGATACCGTTATGGCAGATATGATCCCGACGGTGAATCATATTGAATATATTTGCCGTCACCTTAAGAATTGGATGAGGCCAGATAAACGCAACCCTGGCGTAGAGTTTTTGCCTTCGCGTGCATACATTGAATATGTGCCAAAAGGCGTTGTTGGTATTATCGCACCGTGGAATTACCCGATACAACTTTCACTTGTTCCGTTAGCGACTGCAATTGGAGCGGGTAACAAAGTCATGCTGAAACTCAGTGAGCATACACCCCGTGTAAACGATGTGATCAAATCTATTTTGTTGGATTTATCAACCGAGTGCACGGTTATAGAAGGTGATGCACAAATGGGTGTAAAATTCAGTGAGCTTCCTTTTGATCACTTATTTTTTACAGGCTCCACTCATATTGGTAAAAAAGTATACCAAGCGAGTGCCGGTAATTTGGTTCCGGTCACTTTAGAGTTGGGTGGAAAGTCACCAGTCATCGTCCTAAGTGACGCAAATATAGAGAAAGTAGTATTAGATTTAGCTTTCACCAAGCGCATGAATTGCGGACAAATCTGTGTTGCACCAGATTATGTACTGGTGCATCAAGAAGTGTTTGACGCCTTTGTGGCTAAGCTCAAAGAAAAGCTTACAAGTATCAATACCACCGATGACAGTACTGGGTTATTGAATGAGCGCCATCAATCTAGACTGGTCTCGATGTTAGAGCAAGCGGAATCCAAGGGAGTGTCGGTGTGGCACTCTAAACCTTTAGAGGCCGCTGTAGCAAATGACTTTGGAGTACATTTGGTTTTTGAGCCGCCAAGGAGTTTGAAAGTGATGCAAGAAGAGGTTTTTGGGCCAATACTAAGTATTTTCAAAGTGAGAGATCTTGAACACGCTCAGAGTATCGTAAGAAGCACTGAGGTGCCATTAGCGTGTTATTTATATACCAGTGATAAATGTGCACAAAATGATGTTAAATATCGGCTTGAGTGTGGCTCACTGAGTATTAATGATATGCTTTTACATGTGGCGGTTGCTGATTTACCGTTTGGTGGTGTGGGAAGTTCGGGGATAGGACAATATCATTCTATCGAAGGGTTTAAAGCGTTTAGTCACGGGAAAGGTATTTTTCACTCTAGTGATAAGGCATGGCGAAGCAAATTGTTTGATAAATACAGCCATGTCATCGGAAAAATACTGACTTGGCTGTATCTTAAGTAACCTGTATACGTGGCCGCTGGTTGTTATTGGGTAAACCCACTCCCAGCTATATACGTACGAGCCTGTATTTTATGATAAATTTCGTTGGCTATTTTTTGCCCTCTTTCTATCTGAGATCTAGACATGCTTTGTTCGTCTAATTGTCGGCTTTCTGTTGCAGGCTGGTATCCATTAAACTCGGCTAGCGTATTCCAAATGTAGGAGCGCTCAATATTCTTTTGGACGCCTAGGCCTTGGTAATATAGCAAGGCAAGATTAAACATCGCCAAAGTGTAATTATTTGCAGCTGCTCTTTCATACCAAAAGCGTGCTTGTAAGTAATCTTGAGCGACGCCATCACCGTTAGCATGCATAACGCCCAAGTTATACTGGGCAGCAGGTAAGTTCTTTTTAGCGGCTTGTGAAAACAAGTCAACAGCTTTTTGCTTGTCTAGTTTTACGCCTCTGCCTTCTTCGTACATGACAGCCAACGCGAACATCGCATCAGAGCTTCCAAGTTTTACTGCGCGTTGGAGCAATTCTGCGGCTTTTCTGGGGTCTCTAGGTACTCCATACCCACCATCATACATTTTGGCAAGTTCATACATGCCGGGCGCATAGCCCATATCAACAAGGTATCTAAATTCCTTCAGCGCGACATCGAACTTACCCATGTTGGCAGCTGCAATGCCTTCTTCTAAGGTCGCAAAGGAAGGGGCTGAGCAGGTTATAAGCCCCGTTAACACAAAGGTTCGAGTTATTTTTTGCCACATGGCGTTTCTCCTTATAGCACAGGGGGGATAAATTTAGTTTAATGCACCTAGTGCAATTTACCAGTTTAGATTATAAGCTTTTGAAGGGAAATAAAAAAAGCCCTAATAGGGCTTTTTCGTTTCATATCAACCGTCACCGATATGAGCAATGTAATGTAGCAAGTAAATGAGTACGTGAAATAACTGGGTCGAATAGCCATTTCACTATTATGAAACAAAAAGCTCAATGCGTATGATCAGTCTTTGCGTTTCATTGAGAATGATTATCAATAACTTTAACCTTGATGTCAACTGTAAATGATAATTAATTGTATTTGAGGGTTTGATGAGAAAACATCTTATTGTTTTTATTTTACTATTTACATTGAGTGGCTGCTTATACGAAACCATGTATAAAAATGCAGACCGCTTAGCCTTGAACCGATTAGAGGATATTGTTGAGTTATCGGATACGCAAGAGCAGTACTTTTTGGTGTCATTCAATGCTTTTCAGTTAATACATCAAAAAGAGTATATGCCAGAATACCTCAAATGGTTGAAAGTGCTTAAGAATGAGTGGCAATCGCTTGATGAATCGCAGTTAAAGCAGCTAGCTGATGAAGTACAAGGACATTGGCACGAGGTCACAAAACGTATAAATGAGCCAACTTTGACATTACTGATTGGGCTCGGGGAACAACAAAAACAACAGTTAATGAGTACCTTAAAAGAGCGAGCCCAAAGTCGAGCAAAAAATACAGATAGACTCGAAAGAGCCATTGAGCGCTTTGAAGATATACTTGGCGACCTTTCGCCGATACAGCGCAGTATCATAACCAAATATTTAGATGAAACTGAATACAATCGAGAAGTATGGAATTTACATACACAGAGCAGGCTAACAAGACTCGACGCTTTATTGGCGTTAAAAACACCATTGAAACAGACTGAACACCAGTTAATGGCTCACAACGTTTTCAATTCAATGGATAACGCACCAGAACATTTGAAGCGTGTTCGAACGCAGTGGATGAACAAGCAAATTAAACTGCTGATAAATATGAGGGAAACTTTATCTCCATCTCAAAAACACCATGTTGATGAGTTTTTCCAGAGCTGGATAGATGTTGTTGACGAACTAATCAAAGTGAAGCTTTAACCCTTTTATGTTTGGTGGACTGTTCTGTTGCAATAGCGGTTTTACAACCCAGTGAGGTGAAAAATGAAATTATCTATTCATGTGAATTTTGATGGTCGGTGTGCTGAGGCCTTTGCTTTTTATGAAACGCATTTAGGTGGGGTTATTGGTTCTCTTTTGGCATACAAGGATTCACCGTTAAAAGGTAGCGTGCCTATTGATTGGCAAGACAAAATTATTCATGGCGTGATATCTATCGATAGTTTCGAATTGGTTGGGGCCGATTCTGTTCCCGAGGAGTATGAGCAACCCACAGGGTTTTGTTTGCTCCTCAGGCTACCTTCAATAGAGCAAGTAGAGATGTTATTTGCAGCGTTTAAAGAAGAAGGGCACGTTATTCTTACGCCACAAAAAACTTTTTGGTCACCATGCTATGCAATAGTTAACGATAGGTTTGGTGTACCTTGGAAGTTAAATTGCGTGCCGTGAGTTGTCTAATGGCTTATCAATTGATTTGCTTCAGCAAGGGCCTAAATAAACAAGGCCCATTTGTTTTACTATTGCTTTATTGAAACCGGTTTATCTGGTTTGGCGTATTCCAACCGATCAAGTTTCTCAGTGGTGTGATAACAATCAAGCCCTGATACAGCCACGGTATCCAGTTGCTCGATATTGATGTATCCATCTTCATTGACGGCCCCATTGGGTACCTCTACATGTACAATTTCACCGATCACGAGCACAGTTTTATTAAGCTCGATAGTTTGATACTCACGTAACTTCAGACCTATCTTGACTTGGCTTTGCGCAACAAAAGGCGCCTCAAATTCTTCGTGATAGTGAGGCGTCAAACCGGTTTCTGTAAACTCTGATTGTAACTCTTCATACCTAGCAGACGTTTGGTGTGCTTCTTGCCAAATTAGGGAATTAACGTGATTAATTGTGTACGTTTCAGTTTCAATAATATTTTCTAGTGTATCTCGTCTCACACTGTGTGGACGAAAAATGACCCCCATCAGCGGTGGATTTGCACCTAAATGAAAAACTGAACTAACAATAGACAGGTTTTCGTCATCTTTTAAGCTACGGGTTCCTATCAGATTCGCGCTTTTGTAGCCAGATAGAGAGTTAACAAAGTGTGCTCTGTATCGCTCATGAAGATTTGCAATATCAGCATTTTTTAAAATCATGGTATCACCAACTTATGGTTTGTCCCTGCCAATCTATGAAGTCTACGTCGCCATTAAATTCTCTATTTTGCTCGAATTTGTTTAACTGTTCGGCAACAAAGGCTGGCGTAAATAGCTTGTTTGGAGGTACATTATTTTGAAATGGTTTCGATAAATCTGAGTCTGTGGTGCCAGGGTGAAACAGCATTAACTTGGCGTTGCATTTACGTCTATTAAGCTCAACTGCTGCGGTTTTAAACAACATGTTGAGCGCTGCTTTCGATGCACGATAACTATACCATCCACCTAATTTGTTGTCGCTGATACTTCCGATCCGCGCGCTCAACGCTGTGAAAACACAAGGTGCTTCCGTAGAAAGTAGATAAGGCATAAATGCTTGCAACCAGCTAAATGGTATTGTCGTGTTTACATGCAGCAAAGTGCCAAAGTAATCATGGTCAAAAGACTCTATCTTTTTTTCCGGCATGTTATCGCTTGTGTGCAAAACTCCATTGCACACGGTGATAGACCTAATTTTTGGATAAATACGACCGATCCGCTCTGCGACAGTGTGAATACTTTGCGCAGAATAGTCACTTTCGTACATAGTCATGTACGGGTGTTTGACGTTAACAGGTGTCCTGCTGACAGCTATTACATGTGTGTTGTGCTTCAGTTTTTCATTTAATACGGCTTTGCCGATAGCACCATTTGCACCAATTACGACGGCTATGTCTTGATTCATCAGTTTCAGAGTAAAGTGTTTTTAGATTCTACGTACTATTCCAGTATTTGGATCAGTCGCCAATTTGAGGTTATTAATGACGATAAATACACAGTGAGTGCTGTAATGAAATGGTCTTTTCATTTTTATGAGTTTGACAGTATATTGGGTTGATTAATTAGTATTCAAGGAATGTGTATGGATCAGCAATATACAAATTTACGCCGCAATGTTAGTTTGCTTGGTGAGTGTTTAGGTGCAACTATCGAGCATGCGCAAGGCGAAAAAGTGCTAGAAAAGGTAGAACAAATTAGACACCTTGCGAAAGCATCTAGAAGCGGCGATCATCAAGCTCGTCAGACGTTAATTGAAACCTTAAAAGCGTTAAGTAATGAGGAGTTACTTCCTGTTTGCAGAGCATTTAACCACTTTCTTAACCTTGCGAATGTTGCCGATCAGTACCATACCGTCTCTAAGTCAGGCTCACCAGAAGGCCCTTTCGCTACTATCGAGGGGACCCTAAAAACGCTGAAAGTTCGTGTCGAAAAAGGTGAGTGTTCACTTGAAGATGCAATAGGTGTAATTGAGGCTCTGCAAATAGAGCTCGTATTAACGGCGCACCCTACAGAAGTGACTAGAAGAACAATTATCAGCAAACATGTGGAGCTGAGTGATTGTTTAAAGCAACTGGAAAACAATGACACAGATAGTATTGAAAGAGAAAGCATACTGTCGCGTGTGGCGCAGTTGATTTGCCAAGCGTGGCACACCAATGAAATCCGAGATAAACGTCCTACACCTCTGGAAGAAGCAAAGTGGGGGTTCGCGGTTGTAGAAAACAGCTTATGGCACGCTATTCCACAATTTGTAGATAATCTAACCAAGTTGGTTAATCAATATTTACATGTCGACTTACCTCTTAACTATTCTCCGCTTAAACTTGCTTCTTGGATGGGGGGAGACCGAGATGGAAACCCGAATGTTACGGCAGAAGTGACACAGAGCGTACTGGATCATGGTAGGTGGATGGCACTTGATTTGTATTACCGTGATTTAGATAAGTTAAGTGCTGAACTTTCTATGAGTGAAGCGAATGAAACGCTACTTGAGATGACGCACGGTAGCAGTGAGCCTTACCGTCAACTTTTGAAGTCCCTCAAATCTGATTTAAGGGAAACAATTAATCATTTGGAAGACAAAATCAAAGGTTTGCCGAGCTCCAGTAGCGATAAGATCCGTTTTACAGATCAGCTAAGAGCACCGTTACTTGTCTGTTTTAACTCTCTTAACGAACAAGGAATGGAAGTAATTGCAAAAGGGTTACTTCAAGATGTGTTACGCCGCTTAGATTGTTTTGGTGTGCATTTGTGTAAGCTCGATATTAGACAAGACTCCGCTCGGCACACAGAGGTGCTATCCGAGCTAACAAGGTATTTGGGAATAGGCGATTATGCACAATGGTCTGAGGCCGATAAACAGGCATTTTTGCTGTCTGAGTTAAGTTCAAGACGTCCGATTATTCCAAAACAATGGCAGCCAAGCGAAGCTGCCCAAGAAGTTATCAATACATTTGAAACGATCGCGGCTCAAGACCGAGCTGCATTGGGCATCTATGTGATATCTATGGCAAGAAACGCCTCGGATGTTTTGGCTGTGCAATTGCTATTAAAAGAAAGTGGTGTCAGGTTCAACCTTCCTGTAGCTCCTTTATTTGAAACCCTAGATGATCTAAACCGCGCACCGGAAGTCATGAAAGCGCTCTTGAGCTCCAGCTGGTACAAAGGCCACCTTGCTCATCAGCAGTACATAATGATTGGGTACTCTGATTCTGCAAAAGATGCGGGCATGATGGCCGCTGGCTGGGCACAGTATCGTGCCATGGAATCTTTAATCTCATTGGGTGAGCAGCACAATATCAAAATGAAGCTGTTTCATGGCCGAGGGGGAACTATCGGTCGAGGAGGAGCGCCTGCGCAACAAGCTTTACGGTCGCAACCTCCTGGGTCGTTAAAGCATGGTTTACGAGTTACCGAACAGGGAGAAATGATCCGTTTCAAGTTTGGATTGCCGAATGTCGCCATTCAAAGTCTGTCGCTGTATGCAAGTGCAATCGTTGAAAATAACCTGTTCCCACCTCCAACACCAAAATCGCAATGGCGCGAAGCGATGGAGTTACTTAGCAAGGCTTCTTGTGAGCAATACCGAAAGTACGTGCGTAATACACCTGATTTTGTGCCTTACTTTAGAAGTGCAACGCCAGAAATTGAGCTAGCTAAGCTACCCCTTGGCTCGAGACCCGCAAAACGTAACCCAAAAGGGGGCATTGAAAGTTTGAGAGCCATACCGTGGATATTTGCATGGAGTCAAAACAGGCTAATGCTACCAGCTTGGTTAGGTGCGAATGAGGGTATAAAAGCCGTGTTGAACTTAGGCGGGGAGGCGTTAATTGAGGAGATGAGCGACTTGTGGCCTTTCTTTAGAACCCGCCTTGAGATGCTTGAGATGGTATTTTGTAAAGCTGACCTGTGGTTAACAGAGTATTATGACGAACGTTTGGTGCCAGACGAGTTGCGTCCTATAGGTGAAAAACTGCGTATTGAATTGAAAGAAACTATGGAAGGCGTAAAAAGGTTAGCACCGAAAGGAAGTTTACTGTCAGCGCAACCTTGGGTAAAAGAATCAATTAAATTAAGAAACCCTTACACCGACCCGCTTAACCTTTTACAGGTTGAGTTACTTAAGCGCACCAGAGCAGATGAAGATCAAAAACTGGATAGCGCCTTGATGATCACCATGATGGGGATTGCGGCGGGTTTGCGTAATACAGGTTAATCCTATTTTCCTAAAAGTTTTAAAGGTAAACCTTTAAATAACAATTAGAAATAAAAAACCAATCCTAATGGATTGGTTTTTTATTTTTTGCTAGTTTTTAAATCGTAATTTGTTGACAGCGAGCCTCTATAAATTAAAATTCACGGCCACGATAAAATTTTTATAAGTTTAACTGAACATATAGAGTGAACAATGTCATTGTTATCAACCAGCATTACCTACGATAAATCTACTTCATTAATCATGATGACGCTGAGAGGCCGCGCTGGTGTGGAAGACGTATTAAACGCATATAAAGCAGTGAAAAAATACTCTGAGTCGCATGGCAGCAATAAAGTGCTGGTGGATGTCTCTGAGTTGGAACATAAGTTTGCCGCAATTGATATCGTAAACGTAATGCCTAAAGTGGCGCATTACGTGTCAAATATGCAAATAGCACGCGTCGTTGGCTTTGAAGGGTATATGCACGATTTGTTTTTACAAAAAGTAAAACGTTTTGGTATTCATGCCGAGAACTTTGAATGTTTCAAATCGGCAAAGGAATGGTTGAGTAACGCGTAAAAGGTGCGTAAACTGGCATGCCATATTCTATAATAAAAAAGTTATGGCATTAATAGATAATAAAACTGAACTATTCATTGTTGAGTCGTGCAAACAATCACATGGCGTGATTAAAGCAGACTTGGTTAATCAATTAATATCACAGCTTAAATGTGATATTGAATCCTTACAGCAAGCATTGCTGCCAATAGCTGCAAAATTCGCTCAAGCCCCGATTTCTTCTTTCTATGTTGGCGCCGTTATTTTTGACAAAGTGACGGGTAATATGTACCTAGGAGCCAATTTAGAATTTAAACATCAAGCACTGTCTTTGGTTGTCCATGCGGAGCAGGCCGCGATTAATAACGCTTGGATTAATGGCGCCCAAGAAATCACCTCAATTGCTATAAATGCTGCCCCGTGTGGGTTTTGTCGCCAGTTTATGAATGAACTTAGCACAGCAGGCACGCTAGAAATCTTGTTACCTACCGGTAGGTATTCTCTTGAAGAACTCTTACCGTGTGATTTTGGTCCTAAAGACTTGGGTAACCAAGAGGCATTAATGGCACAAAATGCAGAGCAAATAGATATTTCTCTACCAATTTCCGAGCAGCTCAAAGAGCAAGTTAGACTCGCATATGTTCCGTATAGTAAAAATATGAGTGCGGCCGAGTTGGTATTAACTGATGGGCGTGTGTTTTATGGTCGATACGCGGAAAATGCAGCGTATAGCCCAAGTTTGTCGCCGATGAGCAGCGTATTAAGTCAATTAGCTTTGGCTGGTGAAAAACTCGAAGACGCGAAAGTTGAGCGCGTGACACTGGTCGAAACTAAGGGGTGTGAGAACCAAAAAGCAGTTGCTGAAGCGGTTTTGACGAACTTAACTGGTGAGTCATCCTTGCTACACCATGTATTTGAAGCGAAGTAGGCAATTGCCTACTTCGTTTGAGTAACGATGATTTCTGCCGCTTTAATTACGACGGAAACCGCTCGTTTTTCTACCATTTGATGGTCTACATCAGGGATTTCCTGTCTTGTTCTATTAACTAGTACACCTGCAATACACGCTGCCTTTAATCCAAGCGCTGCACACATTGTAAATAGCGTTGCTGATTCCATCTCGTAGTTCATGACATTTAATTTTTGCCATTCTTCACATGAGCCTTGGAATGCCTTAGAAACATATCCTGAGTAGGTATCATAGCGCTCTTGGCCGGGATAGAAAGTATCGCTCGAAGCGGTGATACCAGTATGATAAGGCACACCTTCATGTTCACAGGCCTTTACCATTGCTTGCGTTGAATGGAAGTCTGAAACTGCCGGATATGATAGTGGCGCAAAGTGTTGACTTGCACCATCTAGTCTTACCGAAGCGGTACTAACTAAAATGTCACCTTCGTCGATATGAGGCTGAATTGCGCCGGTGGTACCAATTCTTAAGAATGTTTTGATACCAAGTTGTGCAAGCTCTTCCACTGCAATAGACGTCGATGGACCACCGATGCCTGTGGAGCAAACAACAACCGGGTGACCTTTGATGTTCGCAAGGTATACGTGAAACTCTCTGGTTTGTGCCAAGCAGATTGGCTCTTCTAATTGATGCGCGATTCGCTTTGAGCGTTCAGGATCTCCCGGAACGATTGCAAGTGTAGCGCCTTTAAGATCTGCTTGGGTTAACCCCAAATGAAATACCTTTTCCATAAAAAACCTTTTTATGTTCTAAAACGTAATGGTTAAAGTTACGGGCTTTTAAGTACAGGACACATGTCCGCTATCGGTAATGACAACAACTAAATAGCCAAATTAAACCGAAACTCTATTCGCGTATTAATAACATGGCTATTTGAGACGTTGTAGAGACTATTTTATAACAAATTTAACAGTCAATTATTGCAATGCTTGCATGTTAGGCAGTGCTCATCTAAACCTTAATATAGCAATGTAGAGAGGAAACATTATGCCAACATCTCAACCTATCGATAAGAACCAAGAGTTTGCTCGGTGTTTAGAGAGCAATCAAATTAGTGCGCTAGCTCCATTCCATTGGTTATCATTGGCTTGCAAAGATATAATTAGAGCCCCAATGTTAAGCCTGATCTATGGCTTGGTGTTTAGCATAATTCCTGCATTTATTATGTGGTTGGTTTTTCAGTCTGGAACCCACTTAGTTATTTTGCCTGCGTCAGTCGCATTCGCGTTAATTGGACCTGCATTTGCCGCTGGTTTATATGATGTCGCGTGGGAGTTAGAGAAGGGTCATAAACCAACGCTGATGCATAGTTTAAAGTCCATGTTTAGAAACCCAGCGGGAGAGTGGGGGTTTGCGATTTTACTCATGGTCATCATGATTGTTTGGATGCGATTAGCAGCACTCATTCACGCGCTGTATCCTAATGTACCAAACCCAACATTTGAGCAACTTCAGGCGTTTTTGGCCCTAGGGTCAATTGTGGGAGGTGTGCTCATGCTCTGTGTATTTGCAATTTCAGCATTTACGCCGCAGATTATGATGGAACGACGTGTCGACATCATGACCGCAGTTGTGTCCTCTGTAAATGCGGTAAAAACGAACGCATCTGCTATGTTTGTTTGGGGAGCGACGATAGTAACATTGGTGATCATTGGCTTTCTAACTGGTGCTGCAGGTTTTATCATCATAATGCCTTTACTTGCCTACGCAAGCTGGCACGGATACATCGCGATTATCAAAACCAAAAAACCACGAGGTTACGAATAAGTAGACAACTTCTTTGAATAATAAACCGCTGTACATCCAGTACGGATTTGATGCAGCGGTTGACTTATAAATCAGCCATGATATACCACCCATATTCCAACTTTGATTTTCTCTAAGGTCATCTTGTAATATATTTAAGGTATTGTTTATATGGGCTTTTTTACTTTTCAAGAAAAGCTGTATGTGCCTTAATTTAAGTTCAAGTCAGCTGAATTCAATCGCGTTGTACGTTTTTGAGATAGAGTTAATTTAGCATGATTATGCAATTTTTGAGGAGCACGCTATGAGCAACAGCAAATCACAATACCTTGAAAAACTAGAAAATTGTTTGTGCCCACCGGGTGATGGTGTATTCACGGTTAATACAGCAAAAGAAAGAAAAGAAGCACTTCGCCAAAAGTTATATGGGCAAACTGAAGGTGTAGATACCCTTTGGAAAGACTCTTTAAAAACAATTGAGCAAAGTGAGCATAAAGCCGCAATTCTGGGCATTAGCTCGGATTGTGGTGGCGGTATTCTTCGTGGTGCTAACTGGGGTCCTTTGTTTTTACGCAGTACGTTAATAGAACAACAGCCGCAGACCTCTGCGTTTGATTTAGGCGACGTACGTGTTATCCCTCACTTGCTGCACGACAAGTACTTGAATGAGGGCACGATTTCTAATTGTCAAAAAGCACTTTATCAAGACGAAAGCAGTGACTACTTTGTCGCGCCGTTATCGATTACTGAAGATGTATGTGATGGGTTTTATAAGCACTACCCTGACAAAGGTGTATTTGGCATTGGAGGTGACCATTCAATCAGTTACCCACTTACAAAAGCATACTTAAAAGCGAAAAGAGAGCAGGGTAAACGTACAGCTATCATCCACTTTGATGCGCATACTGATCTTTTAGTTGAAAGGCTAGGTATTGATCTATGCTTTGGCTCATGGTGTACACATATTCTTGAATTCTTACCTGCCCCGCACCATTTAATCCAATTTGGTATCCGCTCTAGTGGTAAATCAAAAGAACATTGGGAAGGCACATTCGGTGTTAAGCAGCATTGGGCGCACGAAATTCGCTCAAAAGGTGCCGATGCGATAGTGGCACAAGTGATTGAGCAGCTTAAGGCAGACAAAGTGGATGAGTTATATGTAAGCTTTGACATTGATGCGCTAGACGAAGAGTTTGCTGCAGCAACGGGAACACCTGAGACTGGTGGATTAACACCGGATGAAGCGATGACCATTCTTAAAGCTCTAGCTCAAGAGTTCCCTATCACAGGTGCAGATATGATGGAAATCGCACCATTCACTGATAGCTCTTTGGCTGGTCAATCTAGTTCAGAAACAACATTGAGAGAAGGTGCAAAGCTTTCTGCGTTTTTGATTGATGCAATGAACAAAGCTTAAAGCTAACTGAGAAGGAGCGCTGTCTCCTTCTTTCCAATCTTATTGACCATATTGTGACCTTCAGATTAGTTTTCACACTTGCTTGGTAAATTTAACCATCCTATTTCACACTCTAGTTATTTTTTCCTATAGTTTACATTGTTATGGCTATTGTAGAGGGAGTCTAAGTTGTTTAAGTGTTTGCTTGTAATTTGTTTGATGATGTATGCTGGCGGTGTCTACGCTCAATATAAATTGAATGTAGTGACAGAGAACTTTCCTAACTTCCAATACCTTAATGGCGAAGGGGAGCTGGTGGGTTTGGCCGCTGATAAGGTCAGAGCAGTATTAAGCAAAGCTGAAGTTGACTACCACATCAGTGTGCAAACTTGGACTACGGCATATAACACAGCAGCCAGAGACAGTAACACCTGCATATTTTCAATGGCAAAAAATGACTTAAGAGGCGAAAAGTTTGATTGGGTGTTTCCAATTAGCCAATTTACGACATCATTTTATGCGCTAAAATCTTCAAGGATTTCAATAGAATCCGTCGAAGATGCCAAGCAATATAAGGTTGCAGTTATCAAAGATAACTACAGTCATCAATTTTTAGTCAAACATGGTTTTATCGAAGGCTACAACTTGGTCTTGATTAATTCGTTTGAGCGGGTATTTGAGCTATTAGAAGCGCGAAGAAGCTTTGTAGATATGGTCATTTTGAGTGACAACCAGTTTAAATTTAAACAACAACAAGAGCCTAGAAGCGCTCAACTAGAGCCGGTTTTGACGCTAAAAAATATTAATACCCAACTGTACTTTGCTTGCAATAAAAATATGTCTCCTCATATCTTAAAAAAGATTAAGCTTGCATATAAACAAGCTGAGTAATACGTATATCTACTTGCTCAAAATCAGCAACATATTGCTGTTATTTTTTGGGCGCGGTCGGCCACGCAAATCCATGAAAGGTGTCTAAATAAAGTTGCTCAACCTTTTCCCTAGCCCAAGGCGTTTTACGTAAAAACTTAAGGCTAGACTTTATAGATGGATCTGACTTAAAACAATTTATGTTGACCAGTCGCGCCATTTCTTGCCATCCAAGCTCAGATTCCAAGCGCTCTAAAATATCTTGCAGTTTTACACCGTGAAGTGGATTATTCGGTTGTTCAGTACTCATACTTTGTCTCATTTTTTACGACGCGCTAGTGTACTCGTATCTTACCACGTAAATCCAGCCTTTTTATTTCTCCTTGTTTATTCATTTGAAGCCAAACCAGTGGGCTATCTGGTTGATTTGCATATCGGTGGCTACAAATGTAACGTTGATCAAACTGTTTAATAATTGACCCCTCGCTATATTTTGATGAATTAAACCAGCATACACGCTCTGGCGCGTCAACAAAGATACGCGGAGATGGCTCTTTTGCATTTATGGGGTTGATAAATAAAAAAAGTATTAAAAATGCTAAAAAATTGATCTTATACATGGCATTACTCATAGTCTAGGCTAATGTTTATTAGGTCAAAGTAGCTAAAACAACAATAATACTTAGTAGCATGTTTGCTTGTTTGAACTACGGTCAAAGGGATTTTCGACGGCAGTGTCGTCGAACGAGTTATATCTAAATGTAAGCACAAGTCATGCCCGAATGGTAGCTTGATTGTAATAGGGGGAAGTATGGCATTTGACACTCAGTTAATGGCGGAACTTGAACTTTTAGCAAAATTTCCAAGGAGCAGTTTACACCAAGGTCTTAAAATACATAGCAGTGCTGACCAGAGCATTTTAGCCGCAGCAGAACGTTTGTTTGAAAAAGGCGTGATTGATCGTCCGGACGGGGGATATCTAACAGACTTGGGGCATGATTTGTTGGCCCATGTCGATCAAGTTCATGGAGCGCTTAAATAGCGCTCCACACAATGACTAAGCTGCATCTGGCTGGTTTTCAGGTGCAGCCTTAATAAATGCTTCTAGTGTGTTACAGTGTTCATAAATAGATGATATTTTAGGGAACTGTGACATATCTACTTTAAATCGAAGTGCATTGAAAACTTGAGGAACTAGGCAGAGGTCTGCCAAAGTTGGTTGGTCTCCAAAACAAAACGGGCCATCGCCAAGAGTTGGCTCTAGTTTCTTAAATCCTTCTATGATCCAGTGTTGATACCAAGTCGTTTTTTGTTCATCAGTGACTTCTAGCTCATTTGCTAAATACTTAAGTACGCGAAGGTTATCGATCGGGTGAATATCGCAGGCGATTGCGTAACTGAAATTACGTACCTGTGCTTTTTGCCAAGGATCGTTTGGCAGTAGGGGTGTCTCAGGGTGAGTGTCTTCTAGCCATTCTAATATTGCTAAAGACTGTGCAAGTGTGCCTTGCTCAGTTTCCATTGCTGGCAACAAGCCTTGAGGGTTCTTGTCCGTGTAAGGCTGTTGTTGTTGCTCAGATTTTAATAGGTTAACGGCTTCAAGCTCATGCTCTATACCTTTAAGATTTAATGCGATACGTACTCTATAAGCCGCAGATGAACGAAAATAAGTATATAGTTTCATTGGGGATCCTTTTTCACGACGAAGGCCACATATAGTGGCCAATTTAAAGCGTTCTAGCTGTAGTTTAATCTACAATAGATTAAGCGCCTTTAAAGTATTTTTTGATGCCTTTCCAACAATCAGCGTAGTTCGGCTGACGTTCTTTACCCTCAAGCGCATATTTCGTCGGAGAAATGACGTAGCGAGATTCGAACATAAACGCCAGTGTGTTTTCGTAGCGCTGAGGCTCTAACTCTGCATTTGATGCTTTTTCGAATACATCAGCTTCTGGGCCATGAGGTGACATACAATTATGCAAACTCATACCACCAGGTACAAATCCGTGTTCTTTTGCGTCATATACACCTTCAATCAAACCCATAAATTCACTCATGATATTACGGTGGTAATATGGGGGGCGGAATGTGTTTTCAGCCACCATCCAGCGAGGAGGGAAGATGACGAAATCAACATTTGCAACACCTTCTTGACCAGAAGGAGAGGTCAAAACAGTGAAAATCGATGGATCTGGGTGGTCAAAGCTTACCGTATTCATTACATTAAAGCGCGACAGTTCATATTTATATGGGCCACTGTTACCAGTCCAAGCGACAACATCTAATGGCGAATGACCGATATCACAACGGAATAGATTACCGTTGAACTTGGCGACAAGTTCAAAGTCACCCTCGAGATCTTCAAATGCGGCAACTGGGTATTGGAAGTCGCGCTCATTCGTGTAACCATTTGCGCCTACGGGACCACGCTCAGGCAAAATATACGGGTGACCATAGTTTTCGCAAATGTAACCTCTTACGGTTTCACTGATTAATTCCACACTGAACTTTAAGCCACGAGGAATCACTGCAATTTCACCTGGTTTGATTGCAAGCTTTCCGCATTCTGTATGTAGTACTAATTCACCCTGTTGTGGCACAAATAGAAGCTCACCATCAGCATTGTAAAAATAGCGGCCTTCCATGGAAGCGTTCGCTACATAAACATGGATGCCGATACCAACTTGGCTGTTTGCACTGCCATTTGCCGCCATAGTGACTAAGCCATCAATGAAGTCGGTTTTTTCGCTAGGCACATCTACAGGGTTCCAACGTAACATCGATGGAGGAGTAGGGACCTCTGTAATTGGGCCAGTTCGAACTAGGCCGTTATCCATCGCTTCATATTCGCCTTGCAGGACCGACGGACGAATGCGGTAGAACCAGTTTCTGCGATTTTCAGCACGAGGGGCGGTAAATGCTGTTGTATTATATTGCTCAGCGTATAGGTCGTATTTAACTTTTTGCGGTGAAAATTGACCGACAGGTAACGCGCCAGGTAATGCTTCGGTTTCAAATTCGTTACCGAATCCTGTCATATATTCGAATTCTGTACTCATTTTACTTAGACTCCATTAATGTTTCCTGTAAGATACTCTCATGTGAGATTAATTGCAAACGTCTCTAGAAAGATGTACTGTAAATAAATAATTACAAAAAGTGAGAGGTACTTTCCATCGTGAGCAAACAATCAATTTTGGATATTAGCCAGTTTTTACCTTATCAACTTGTCTCTTTATCGACTAAGGTCAGCGAAGACTTCGCACAGGTTTATAGCGCAGAAGCTGGCCTTACACAGGCACAGTGGCGCGTGCTTTCCCACGTTTTTAATTTAGAGATCGCAACAGCAAAACGAGTCTGTGAATTGGCGAATATGGATAAATCTACAGTTTCTCGTGCTATTAAACAGCTAGAAGAAAAAAGCTTGCTTCAAATAACAAAGCATCCTATGGATAAGCGAGCCAGTGTGTTGAGAGCGACAGATGAAGGGTTAAATGTCTATAGGCAATTAACACCAAAAGCAAAAGAGTGGGAACGTACACTCTTATCGAGCTTTACTGACGATGAAAAAGCAACACTCAGAGAATTAATTGCCAAGTTATCTTTGTCGGTAGAAGAAAAAAATGAAAAGTAATTGGGCTTTAGGTGACATCTGAAAATAGAAGTTAATATAGAGAGCCAAGTTTTTTTGATTAATTAGCTTGCAAATGCGCTGTTGATAAAACCGTTCAAGTAATTTGCTGTGTGCACTAAGAGGCTGATTGAAGTCGCTGGTGTGCAGCTATCAATCGAGTAGGGCTGTTAACACCGCCAACTTCGCGAATACAATACCCCTGTAGCATTTCTTTGCACTTAGGGCTAACACCATTTACTTCCATGCAACCTAAGCGGTTTATAAACCGTTTTAATTTAAGACCCCAGAGGGTCTGAATCTGTTTTTTCACGCATCAGCGCAAAATATACGTGTGTTCTTTGATTTTAAACTTAAGCCCGCCAAAAGATATAGCTCGTTTCGCTTCGTAGTATTATAGCGGGACAGTACCACTCAGCGCGAGATTACGACTCCCTAACGTTATTATTCTGTAGAGGTGAAAGTAATGAAGCTTTTAATAAAGTTCGGACGGAAAATTGCCAAAATTTAGGTGTAGCGAAAATAAAAAAGGCCAGTTTAAAACTGGCCTTTGGAATCTAATTACATGTTTAAGTTAGATATTAGAATGTGTAACGAACACCGATTTTCGCACGCCAAGCTGACTTGTTGTCATCGATTTGGTTGTAGTTACGTGTGTCAAATCCATTATAGCGTTTGTCTACAACAATACGTCCATTTTCATCAAGGCCACCGAAGTCATAGATTGACTGATTTGGGAATTGAAGGCGACGCTCTTGGCCCCAATCGCTGTTAAGCATGTTCGCGAAGTTTTCGATCATCACGTAAAGCTGCGCTTTGTGATCGTCGTAGAAACCTGGGATTTCTTGCTTAAAGCTAATATCCATTGATGTAACCCAAGGTTGTTGATATGTGTTACGGTCAAGGATTTGGCCACGCTCTGAAATACCTGCACGGTTCAAGATCTTTTCTAAATGCTCCCAGCTAAAACCTTCTGAATATGTAACGTTGTCATCGTTTGGACCAGAAGGAATGTATGCTAAATACGCGCTGTTTGTATAGAAATCACTTGTATCACCATAAGCATCGTCTCTAAAGAAGCCCATTACGTAGCTGAATGGACGACCTGAACGACGCTCGAAGAATACGTTAAACTGTGAGTCGTAACCATCGAAGAACTGTGTGCTGTAGCTCAGGTTAATCTTGAAGCTATGCTCAATTTCGTAGTAACCAGTAGAAACGTGGTCAACGTTACGGCTTTGTGTTACTGCATGCTTATAGTTACTTTGTGCACGAGAAGAAGAACCTGGTGATACATCTTCAATGTCTTGGTGAGTATAAGTTGCAGACACGTATAGACCGTTATCCCACTCTTTCGCTAATGAAGTTGTGAAGATGATTGAGCGTACGTCTTCGTCAGCATTAGTCATCATAATGTCGAAGTTTTCAGCGGCGTCACCTGAGTAGATAGACTCATAGATAACACGCTCGTCAGCAGACTTACCAACCGCTTTAAGTGCAGTGTTGTGCCATACAGCTTCATTTTCTTTCTTGTGGTAAGAAAGCTCAGCAGACCACTTGAAGCCGTCACCTAGCATTTCTGAATCAAACTCGTAATCGAAGCCGATTTGAGCACGGATGCTTGAAGGTAGTTCAAAGTCAGGGTCAGTGTAGTTTGTGCTACCTGCACCTTGTACAAGTGCGTTTTGTACAGATGTTGGTACGCTACCAAAACCAGCTGCTGTGATCTTGCTGTCGCTACCTGCTGCTAGAGCATTATTTGCTGCTTCGTATGCATCAAGGGCACTTTGTGGTGCAGATACATAAGTGATACCGTCGTTTTGGTAAGGGTTGTTGTACCAAACGTTAGGAATACCACCTTGGAAGCGACCGATACCACCGTTAATTGTAAGCGCTTCAGTCGCGTAATACTTGAAGCCAATACGAGGTAGAATGATGTCTAGGCCATCAAGGTTTTCTTGGTTTGAGAAACCGTATGTGTTTAGGAACGCTTGGTTAAGGTTTGGCTTATCGCTTGAAGATAAACGCTCATAACGTACACCAACGTTTAGCTCTAAATCATCTGTAGGGTAGAACTTATCTTCTACATAGATAGCAAACTGCTTACGCGTTGCATCATAGGCTAAGTCGTCAGAGTTGTTTGTATACGCATTGCGATATGTAAATTCATTGATTGTACCAGCTGCGAAGTCTTCTAGACTATTGAACTGCCAAGAACCCTTAGTATTTGCAGCGAATAGGTTATACAAACGCAAGCTTTCTAGGTGTGCACCAAAGTTAATTTCGTGGTCGCCGTAGAAATAAGTACCGTCGAAAGTAAATGCAATAGTCTCTGTTTCAGACTTATTTGTGTGGCGGAATTCATCACGACCAAACTCAAAACTAGTACCACGACCACCAGCGACATTTACAGACACTGTACCTAGGTCTGAATTGTTGACACTTTCACTGCTTACATCTTTATAAGCTAGGCCAATTTCAGTTGAAAGGCTGTCTGTCCAATCAGAGTAAATCTTTGTAGAGAAGTTATTGAAAGATTTTTCTTCAGTGAAGCGACGTGATGCAAGACGCACTTCATCACCACCGTCCGAGTATTCACGATCTTGATTGTCATCTTGCCACTGGTAAGTGAAATCAGCACGGTGTGCGTCACTGATGTTCCAGCTTAATTTAACAAGTAGCGTGTCGTTAGTATTTTCAGGGTCGCCACCAAGCTCGTCTGTAAGGCCATATGTGTCACGTAAAATGTTGGTAAAACGTGTATAGTCCTCAAGACTAGCATCATGCTGGTGAGTAGCACCTGAGTTAGACCAACCATAATTTAGCTCTTCTGTTTGTCTCCACGCATTGTAGTTAACAAAGTAGAACAACTCGTCCTTTAAGATTGCACCACCTGTGCTAAAGCCAAAACGCTTTTCGTTTAAAATGGACGCATTCGTATCAGTATCGATCTTGACATGTTCATCATCATCAAGGTCTCTTACTGTTCTAGTGCTACCGTCATCGCGTGTGATCTCTTTCATTCTATATGAAAGACTGTCTAAATCACCTGCTAAACTTGGGTTAGAAAACTCATAGAAACCTGTGAACGTATATTCGTTAGAACCTGATTTAGTTACCGCATTGATAGTACCACCGCCGAAGTTACCTTTCTTAGCTGAGAAAGGTGCAGCGTCAACAGATACCTGCTCAACTGCGTCAAGCGCTACTGGTGGTTGCTGCGTTGGGTAACCGCCGAAGCTAAGACCGAAATCATCGTTTTGACCAATGCCATCGACTGTGAAGCTGTTTGTTCTTGGGTTGTTACCTGCAATAGTTAATTCACCATTGCCGTTAACAGTTGCTAATGGGTTCAAACGTGCAACGTCTTTAAGGTCGTTGTTGAAGCTTGGCATGTTTTTAATCGCATCTTCACCAAAGACACTTGATGAACCGCCAGCTTGCTGAACAATTTTGTATCCTGAAACTTGGATAGTTTCAATTTTTTTAGGCTCTAACTGAGAAGTTACACGGCGAGTCTGGCCAAGGTCTAAGTAGATATTGTCTAGTTCTGTGTCGTTGTATGCGTCAGAGTCTAAGATGACCTTGTAAGGACCACCAACGCGAAGACCTTTAGCGATGAACGCACCAGAATCATTCGTTACAAAGTGGCTCACTGTACCAGTAGGTTCGTGAATTACAGTTACTTTAACGTTTGCGGCTGCGCTACCTTCAGGTGTTGTGATCTTGCCTCGCATCGCAGATGATGTGTCTGAAGCAAAAGCTGAAGCAGATACGCCTAGGGCTAAGACTAAAGCACCAGCTACCTTAGTTAAGCGAACGTTTTTCATTATGTTGTTTCCCGTGTTATTAGGTTTATCAGTTAGTTTAAATATCATTTTTCAAAACTCTTATCGTTTCGCGAGTGCGTTAACTAAAGGTTTTGAGTTTTTGTCAAAAATTTGGTTTAGCAAACCTGCCAATCTAATCCCGCCTTGTTGAAGGCGCGTTTTAATCATTGGCGTATGCTTATATATATAACCCCAACTTATTTCAGTTTCATTGCTCTTATATATTTCTTCGGCAATTCGATTAGATTCCAATAACCAATCTGAAGGGGTGCTATTTAAATATTCGGCAATTTTGTTTTTATCTGATGTAGATAGAAACTGGGTCAATTCAGTATAAGAAAGATTTTCATGCTCTACTAATTCAGTATCAAAGACTTTGTGTAAATTAGACGGCTTACCAAAAAATTCAACTTTGATTTTATTTCCACCGTGGTCATCGGCTCTACCGGCATGAAAAGGTTGATGCGCATCACCAACTAAATGCACTAGGAACTTTATTGCAAATTGCTTGTCTATTAGGTCTGAGGAAGGATCTCTCAAGACGTTTGCAGTGTAGTGAATTCCATCCAAGATATGCTTGACTTGATCTCTGTTAGAAATGCGCTCGTTTGTGTGGTCATGCATTTGCTCTGGCTTGTCAATGTTAATATAGTGCCATTTGCCAGCTTGCTTGCGCCAAAAGTGCTCTGGATTGGAGCGCATCTCATCAGGCCAAGTAGAAACCTCAGCAAGCGAGTCATCGCCTAAAATAAGTTGAACATGAGACGACGCGTTCGGCGTTAGGTGGATTTGCGCTAGCTCGCCAATAACTCTATGGCCATTTTGGCCCCACGCAAAAACCGAGCTACTCAGTAACCCAAGAGAAACGGCTAAAATTTTAATTGAACTTCTTAACATTACTAACTCTATACGTTGTGAAGCTGGCTGCAACCAGTCATTTCAATGAGGTCAATTGTCCGGATTTTTCACGAAAATAAAAGGAGTCAAAGAGATTCATAATTTCTTATTAATAAAGCATTTAAAACAATGGCTTATGCTTTATTGGTAAAATTACCTATTGCAATAAGTAATAAAAATTGATCTAATAAGCATGGTTGAAGGAAAAGAAAATCATCAATGTGAAATACAATATCAATTTAAGCAATAATACAACCATTGTTACAGTTTTGTTTCTGTCTGTTCTGTGCTGTTGGTTTCTTGCAAATCAATTAGCTGGGCGTGATGCACTGGAGTTTCCTCCGGTAATGCAAAAGAACATAAAGTGTCAAACTCGGTCAGTTTCAAATACTCAGGTATTCAGTGTACATGTGCCTATAAAAAGCTTGGCAGGGTCATTGGCACCTCAGCTATGCGAAGATCCTGTGCTGGCAAAGCAGTATGGTGCGGTTGAAGTCTGGTGGAGCGGCAACCTAGCAGAACAAATTGATTTTATCGCAAAAGGCCTAGCAGACCTTACTTTGTCTAAAGATAATGTAATGAAAGCGCTTATGGCTGAATCTACTTATAGTTATATGCCTGTTATCGGTTACCCTGCTTATACCGCATTCTTCATCTCCAATAGAGAGAAGCCAAAATACGAAAAAGCGTATTTTCTAGATAAGAAAATTGGATTGTTGGACTATCCGACGAGCCGATCTGGTCATATTATTCCTAAAAAAGCGTTTATGAGTTTAGATATAGATGTAGATGCGTTGAACATTCAATATGTTAGCTCTCATCAAATATTGCGAGATAAGCTAGCATCGGGTGAGTTAGATATTATTGCTAGCTATTGGAATGAGTCTGATGAGCGTAACTTTTCGAAAAACTACATTACACCCATAGGCGAAAATATTAGTGGCAGCAAATGGTACCTGAAAATGCTGAATGACAATACGGAGCTGGCATGTTCTTTACAAACTGTGTTGCAGCGTGTTGCTAAAGACGGTGGTTCTAGCTACTTCAATAGCGTAAATCAGTATTGGCAATGTAATACCTTTCCTTATAACTATTTAGGGGGAAATCAATGATTACATTAAAACAAGTTTCTGTGTTTACGCTTTATTTAATAATTTTCCTTATTATATTTAATTTATCAAATAAATATACAATTGATGATAATATTTTACGCGATATGCAAAGCGTTAAATTGAGAGTTGCAATTGATAGGTCAAGATTATCATTAGAAGATCCAACGCTGAATTATTCTGGCGATGAAGAAGCTTTGAGTGAGTATTTAATATCATTGAACGGTATTTTGGTTGAGCAACAGAGTCGAATTCGTCTGACTGCTATTTCTAGCAAAGCCCTCCACGCAAAGGAAGGCGAAGTTGTGAGTGTGCTAACAGGGACGACACATGAGACTTATTTGCTGTTTAAAGCTGACGACAGCCACAAGCTGCCTTTTTATATCATCCCGTTTATTTTGGCGCTTCTAAACTTTGTTTTACTAAAGAGCATCACTAGACGCCAAATTATTTCAAGAAAGATCAAAAATATTGCGCCAGTGATTGAAGAAAAGCCTATTTTACACATTGATCTATATTCAAAAGCATTACACCTTTCTAATGATAAAGATATTAAGGTTCAGCTTGCTAATAAGCCTATGTGTTTTTATTTGGCATTGATAGAATACTGTGAAGCGAACCCGGACGCGTCTTTGAATCAGAACAAAGAATTACCAGATGAGTTGCTAGCGTTGGCCGACAAGTATTTTCATCGACTAATCTCCCTTGGTCACACTATACGTAAACGACCGAATTTTTCGAATAGCTTAGAGAAAACATTAAGTGAAATTAGAGCTGCGCTGGATGAGTTATTAGCAAATACACCAGATTTAAAAGCCAAATACTATCCGCCTAAAGCGCATGGAGAAGGGTCTCGCTCTAAACTACATAGCTATGCCTTGTCAAATATTACGCTGGAAGATGTAGAAATTATTGGGAAGTGAGAAATGGGCGCCTATTGTATAGCGCCCATTTATACCAGTTAAAGGCGTTTCACTTTAACTGGTGAGTGTTTTTCGATGTATATACGTAGTGCCTGAGCATCTGTTACGTCAGTAATTTGAAAGTTTTTATAATTTGATATCACTGGGTAACCGTCTCCACCAGAAGCATTGTAGCTATTGATACTCATTCTATAAGTACCTTTTACGTCAAAAGGTTTGTCGTTAATAGTTTTGACGGTAACAACGCCATCTTTAACAGTAAAGTCGATTTTATGATGCTGTAAGTAGGCCCCTGCGTCCGGCGGAAAGCTCGCTACAACGCTAAGGTACTGAACAAGTTCCTGTCCAGTCCAGTCAATGTAAGCAACACGGTTTTTAAATGGGTGCACCTTTAAAATATCTTTATAGCTTACTTCACCTTTTTTAATACTTGCTCTAATGCCACCACCACTGATAACACCAAAATCTGCGCCAACCGCTTCTGCTTGTGCATTGATAATTAAATCTGCCAGTAAACTTTGCTCGAAACGGACCGTATTGCGTTTTCCGTCCAAATATTGGTCAACCGAGCCAACTGAACCCGCTAATTTTAGCGCACCTTGCTCTTGGTAGGGCAGAAGGAAGTTGTAAAGTGCTTCATCTTTCGCAATTTCATTTGAAATAAAGTGGCCATGTTCATTTTTCAAATTTACAGGGATTAATTCGTAACTTAAAAGTTCTTTTTCATTATTTGAAATTTTGAACACTGCTTTACCTACATACTTCCCCCATTCGTGGGCTTGCATGATCCAAGTGCCATTTTGTTTATCTGGCCAGCAGGCTTTGCCAGCCGAAAATTCTGCATCTGGCTTGCCATGTTTGTCCATACAAACAGGCTCTTGAGAATGGCCTCCAATGATCATATCGAGTGTGTTCGGTTTCAATGCCCTTGCTAAAGTCACATCTCCCGGTGCATTAATGCCATGACTCGCGTCATGATAGTGTCCCATATGAGTAACAGCAATAACTACATCCGGCTCGTATTTTGATCTAATTTTTTCAACCAAAGGCTGAGTCGCCACAGATGGAGTAATGAAATCTAAATGTCCGATATACTGTGGATTAGCTATTTTGGCGGTATCTGTCGTCGTCAAACCAACAACAGCAATTTTAAGTTGGCCTTTTTGAATGATGGCATAAGACTGATATGCAGGTTTACGTGTTTCCTTGTCTATAATATTCGCGGACAATAGTGGAAAATTAGACCACGCAATTTGTTGGTCCAATACCGACAGTGGGTTATCAAATTCATGGTTACCTATGGCCATAGCATCATAACCAATAAGGCTCATACCTTTAAAGTCTGGCTCTGCAACTTGCAAGTCTGATTCGGGTACACCCGTGTTAATGTCGCCGCCAGACAACAGGATCACGTTGTGGCCTTGTTGCTTGGCTTCTTGACGAAGTTGGTCTATTAGAGTCTTACGGGCAGCCATGCCATACTCACCATCTTCGTTATGCCAAAACCTACCATGGTGGTCATTGGTATGAAGTACAGTAAGGTATTGTTCTTTTTGTGAAATGGGTATTAGCTGACAAGCTGCTAAAAAAGACAGTAATAAAACTGAAATTATTATGCGCATAAATTATTTATACTTCTGAATTTATTTATGCGCCTAGTTTAAAGCAAATGCACAAAAAAGGAATTATAAAGTGGATGAATTTGCAAGATCTCGTGATGCAGAAACCGCTTGTTCTCTTCTGTTTAACTCTGTTTTAGCAATGTCTTGCTTGTTATGCTTTGTTTCAATCATCCAATTTAAAAAACAAGCGGGTAGTTTGCTGTATGGCTCTCCGGCATGAAGCCCGAAGTCACAGATACGCTCATCAGTCATATTAATTGCCCCTATTGTTGTCACTTTATACTTGCCTTGTATTGAGAGTTGCAAATGCTCTGCTCGATTAATCGACAGTCTAATGATTATTGGTAACAAAAAAAATACTTTTGAGCAAAAAAATTAATATTTGATACGATTTTTCACTACGGCAAGTAAGGTAGTGTTAACTAGCAGTTCAGATAGAGACGTATAAGTTGCGTCTCACAATCAGTTACACTTTTTTCTTAATAACGGTTGTACACTCGAAAAATTACAATCAATATAGATAGAATCTAAACTTATCAAAAACTTGTCCAATTGGTGATTTTTTCTATGGCATCAGTTGGCACAAAAAATGGGTTACTAATGAAAAAACTTTTTGCTATTGGAGCTATCACTCTGGGCTTACTAGCGGGATGCTCAGCGACCAACTTCTCCTCCTCTCAAGATTCACTCATTGCAGACAGCCTAATTGTCAGCCCAAATGACAATAGACAGTATAAGGTGTTAACGCTAGAAAATGGCATAGATGTTGTACTCGTGTCTGATCCTAACGCAGAGAAATCAGCAGCAGCGCTGAGTGTTGGTATTGGGTTGTTGCATGACCCTATGTCGCAACAGGGGATGGCGCATTACCTCGAGCATATGTTATTTCTCGGGACCGAGCAATTTCCAAATCCAGACGAATACTCTGAGTTTATGCAAAAGAATGGGGGGAGTCATAATGCATATACATGGTTAGACGTCACCAACTATATGCTGAAAATTAATAATGACGCATATGAAGAGGCGCTCGCCCGCTTCTCTGATTTCTTCAAGGCGCCCAAGCTGTACCCTGAGTACACAGATAAAGAAAAGAATGCAGTTAACGCAGAATGGTCAATGAGACGTGAAATGGACTTTTTCGGCCAATTTAAATTAGCACGTTCGTTATTAGGAGAGCACCCTGCAAATAGATTTCTAATAGGTAACCTTGAGACCTTGGGAGATAAGGATAATAGTAATTTGCATCAAGAAACGGTCGATTTTTATGATAAATACTACTCTGCAAATATCATGAAACTAGCCATGATATCTAATCTACCTTTGTCAGAAATGGAGGCTAAAGCAATAAAGCACTTTAGCAGTATTAAGAATAAAAATATCGAAGAGCCCGTAGTAACAGAGGCGATTGACTTTAGGCAAGCTGGCAAAAAGCGTATTCACTACCAACCTAATCAAGATGTGAAGTCGCTCAATATTGAGTTTATTATTGAAAACAATATGTCTGATTTTGCTGTTAAGCCAAACTACTTTATTTCTTATTTGTTAAGTAATGAAATGCAAGGAAGTCCAGCTCAAGTCCTAAAAGATAAGGGATGGATTGCTTCTTTAAGTGCTTACGATGCTCCAAACCACTATGGAAACTATGGTGTAATAACGGTCGGAATTGAACTAACTGAAGAGGGAATGAAAAACCGGGAGCAGATCGTAGCGACCGTGATGCGATATATTAACCTTATCAAAGAAGAGGGGGTTGACGCCAAATACTTTGAAGAAATTAAAACGTCGCTGGACAATAAATTTAGATTCTTAGAAAAACAAGATGAGTTCGATTATGTAAGTGAATTGGCTGCAAACATGCAAGACTATCCACTTAATCATGCCGTTAACGCAGGTTACTATTTTGCTAAATTTGAACCTGTTGCAATAAACCAAGTTTTGGAACAGCTGACACCTGAGTCAATGCGAGTGTGGTATATCAGTAAGGATGAGCCTGTAACCAGCAAGCTGCACTTTTATGATGGCCAATACAAAGTTGAAGAGATCTCTGATCAAGAAATTGCGCAGTGGTCGAAGCCAAGTCAGCTGGCACTTGCACTCCCTAGCGTAAATAGGCTACTGCCTGAAAACTTTGACATAAAAGTGCCACAGGATGGTCAAACTAACCGCGTTGAACAAGTATATAAAGGTGAGAGAATTCACGCTTGGCGCAAATCAAGCGAGAGGTACACGCAGCAGCCTAAAGGCACTCTTGAAGTTGTTTTTAATAGTGCGATGCCAATCAATAATGTAGAGAATAAAGTTGCCGCACAGCTGTGGGTAGATCTATATCGTATCCAAAAAGCAAAACTAATGACCGAGGCACACGTCGCGGGTATGGGGCTGGATTTGAGCTATTCTAATGGCTTAGTTATGTCTTTATCTGGTTTTACTGATAAACAACCACGTTTGCTTGAGCAAGCATTCATAGACTTTAAAGTTTCTCCAACGGCTAAACAATTAGAGCAAGCTGTTGATAGGTATATCCGTCAGATCCAAAACCAAAATAAACAGATCCCATATTATCAAGCGTTTGGTGCTTACCGCCAGCTCACCAGAGAAGGCAATTTCGATCATGAATTGTTGATCGAAACCGCAAGACAGATGACACCTGAAAATTTTGCTAAATACCGGGATGAAATATTAGAAACGAATCTAATAAGAATTTTTGGCTATGGTAATTACAACAATGACGACATCAATAATGCAGTTGCCATCTTAAAGAAAGAAGTTGGAGAAACATTAAGCCAATCGGACTATATCAGAGCGGGTTTTTGGCAGCCTAAAAAAGGTGAAGTTCTCGTTTGGCAAAAAGATGCAGATGTAGCTGATGTAGCAATCGTGGATGTTGCAGTACACCCAACACCTGGTTACGACCAAAAAGCAGCTGCGTTAATACTGAAAGCACATCTTCGCCAAAAAGCATTCAATACATTGAGAACTGAAGAGCAGTTGGCTTATGCAGTTGGTGCGTTGTCCACAAGCATTGATGAGTATTCCGCGATTGGGTTATTTATCCAAACACCGGTTAAAAGTGTGCAAGACATGCAAGCACGCTTCGAAGAATTTAAGGTCAGCTATGCATCAGAGTTAAATAAATTAACGAACGATGAGTTTAATAAAATCAAATCTTCTGTTCTTGCCAATTTAATGGAGGAGCCAAAGAACTTGTCAGAAGAGGCACAGCCAATACTTTCGGATTGGTATAGAAATAAACTGACTTTTGATTCAAAAGAAAAGCTTATTCAGGCTGCAAAAAATGTCACATTGGACAGTGTGCAGGCGTACTTTAACGAAACGTTACTTAATAAAGATGCAGCTCGCTTAAACATACAAGTTCGTGGTCGAAAGTTTGCTGACAAGCCGTTTGCAACATTACCAAACCAACAGCGAATAAGTAATATTTCAGCTCTCTATAAAATGGCACAATTCAAATAAGCTCTTAAGTCGGCGACAAGTGTACTAGTACTTGTCGCCGGTAGTTTTTTAAATGAGTATAAAGCTTAGATAACTCCCTAAACCCCTATCACTGCTAACCAATAAGGTGATAAAGTCCAACAGCACCCTTAAGTTGATTTAAAATAAATCAAAGTATAGTTATTTATGGCCTTACGAATTTACGAACAAGGAGCTAATGTGGCTGAAGGTATCTTATTGAGCACAGATAGATGTATTATCAGAAAAGCGTTGCTTTCTGACGCGAGATTTATCATACAATTACTAAATCAAAATAGTTTTATAGATAATATCGGCGATAAAAACGTCTTTGATATACCTAGTGCAAATGAATATATCCAAAAGTCGTTTTTAACTCCTTATCAATCAGGTCTTACGGCACCATATATTGTTTGCTTGCATACTGGGGAACCTATTGGTGTCGCTGGGTTTTATCAGCGACCTTATTTGAAAGCGCCTGACTTAGGATATGCATTTATCGATAGGTTTACAGGCCAAGGTTTTGCACTGGAGTCTTGTAGGTCGCTAATGGATTTTGCCAAAACCGCCTTATTGTTACCAGCGGTTAATGCAATTACAGATCTAAGTAATGCAGGAAGCCAAAAGCTGCTAATTAAATTGGGCTTTACAGGCGTAGGCTTTCTGCAGGTCGACCCGAACAACAAACCGGTTAAGCTATTTACTCATGATTTGGCGGATTAATTTGTTGTGAAATACCCTGCATAAGCAGAAGCCAATTGTTTTTATGCGCAGCGACTAATGACTCAAATCCATCGTCTACTAATGAATTTGATAAAGAGAAAGCGCTAGAGCTATGTAGTGTTTTATTGCGTTTATGATGTTGATATAAATACCAGTTACCTTTTAACACTGCTCCTTTGGTGAAGTGGCCAGCAAATTCATGCACAACAATTTTGAGTGTGAAATGTTGCTCTAAGTCATCGCCTGCATAAGCCAGTGGGATCGCATAAATACCTTCGTTAACTAAGTAAGTATGAGTCGCTTGCATCAGCATATTTTTGGGATGTTCGGCCCAATAATGGAAATTGGCTATATTGATTTGGTTTTCATCAGTGTACTGTACTAATGCTTGTTGGTTAGCAGCGCCAAGAATTGAAATTGTATCAATATAAACTCTTTGGCTGGGCTCCGAGGTTTTAACGGGCGAGTTTTCGCTGCTGAGCGAAAACTTATAGTATTTATGAGAATCGACGTTACTACTGCAACCAACCAAAAATATAGCAACAACACCAAGTAGTGCGGTTAATCTCATTGCCCCTTCCTCGGAATAGGATCTTCGCCTGAGTTTTTATCAAAAATCAGCATGCTAGGTTGTTCATTTAAGCTCTTGGTAACTGGCTTTAATGTATTAGACAAACTTTCTAATTCGCTTAACGTGTCAGTGAGTTGCTCCATAACACCTGACCCTTGTTGGTAGGTTGCTAAAGTTTTCTCGAATTGTTTTAAGCTAGCAGTTAACTGCACCAACGTGCCTTGTAATTGAGTTAAATTCTTATCCACTTTTTCTGATACTTTTTTGTTGTTTAATTCTTTTATGAGTTTTTCTGTCTCTAAGCCCAATTGTTTATAAGCAGTAAGCGTGTCTTTCGCTTCACCTATCGTATCACTTAGAGGCAGCTTGTTTAATTTGTTTAAAAGCGCCATGACTTGCTCAGAAAGCGCTGTAAAGCCGCTTGGTACACTCGGTAGAATTGGATAAATAGAGTGCTTGGCAATCGACTCGGGCTTAGCAGAACTGTAGAAGTCTAGCTCTATATATACCGCACCTGTTAACAAATTGCCACTTTTTAGCGATGCGCGAAGGCCGTTTTTAATCCATTTTTCTATGTTTCCTTGCCAATATTGCTTAGCCTGTTCATCCACGTCATAGATGCGGCCATATTCGACTTTAATGAGGACTGGGATCGAGGTATTGTCTTGCTGAAAGTAAAGTGGTTGCCCATCTCTTACTAATTGCGCAGGTACTTGTTCCACAGTGCCTATTCGCATACCTCTATACTCAACGGGGGCACCAGGCCTTAAACCTTTGATTGATTGCTCAAACTCGATAAGGTATAGGTCAAACAGATCAAAGCGTCGCTCTAGCGCCACGGCAAAGTTTTTATGCAGCTTGTACTGAGTGTTTTCACGGGCAAGTTCGTCAGCTTCGGCAGCTGGCGGGTAATCCACTGATATACCACCTTTAATCAACTTTGACAAAGATCCGGTTGAAACTCTGATCCCTTCCGTAGATAAATCTACCTCAATACCTGAATTTACCCAAAAAATAACATTTTTTGATATGAGTTCGTCGTATGGAGAATTAATAAAAATCCCATAGTCCATTTCAAGTGTTTTCTCGTTAAACTTGGCAGACTCAACTTGGCCTATCTTATAGTTCCTAAAGAAAATGCCTGTACCTACGTCCAACACTTCTGCATTAGCGGCTGTTAGGCTATATCTTACTCCATCTACATCAGGAGATATTAGCGCGGGCTGATCTTGCATTGTAAATAAACTTGCAGATCTGTCACTTTCACCAGGTAAAAGCTCAATGTAAACACCAGAAAGTAGCGTGTTTAACCCAGATATACCAGTCTCGTCGACACGAGGTTTAACGGTCCAAAATTTTGCATCTTCAGTTAATAACGAGTCGTAGTGCTTATTAATGCGTATGGTGGCAATTACCGCATTTTGTTCTATTTGAAGCCTCAGGGTTTCTACGATACCAACTTGTACACTGCGGACTTTAACTTCTGTTTTACCTGCAATGATACCGTCAGCATTTTCCATTTTAAGAAAAATCACATGGCCTTTATTGGACTGGTGCTGATAAAGCATCCAACCAGTAATCAGGATGGCTATAATGGGAACAATCCAGATAACTGAAAATTTTGGCTTGGATTCAATATAGGCTTGTTCGTTCATTGTTGTTTTAGATTGTCCCAAAGTAAGCGCGGGTCGAAGTGATTAACTGAAATTATTTGACATAAGACCATAGCGGTGAAAAATACGATACCTGATTGCGGCTCAACACTTAAAACAGTACCAAGTTGCACTAAAGAAACCAAGAGAATTACGACGAATACATCTATCATCGACCATTTTCCCATGAATTCAAGGGCCCTATACAGTTTGCTTGCAAGCTTTGGATGGGAACATTTCTTAACTTGATAGAGCAAATAAAACAGAGCGACGCCTTTAATGATAGGAATACAAATGCTGGCCACGAAGATTAGAACAGCGACGGGGTAAGAGCCTGCATTCCACATTACCTCCACGCCGCTATATATAGTGGCTTTGGTGTGCAAGCCTAAATTTATTGTGTCCATGATGGGCAAAGCGAGTGCGGGTATGAGTAAAACCATCGCAGTTGCCATCCAAGCGGCGCTTTTGGCCAATGAGTCTTTTTTTCTAAATTTAAGCTTGGTCATACATCTAGGGCAGTGAATTGAGTCACTCAATTGTCCGCATACATGGCACTGTTTCAAGTTTTGTTGTAGTGCTCGTGGCGAGCAAGTTTTTTCATCTGGGCAAAAAGTTTGTTGCTCTCGCTCCCAAAGTTGCTCTTTACTTAGAAGTGATAGGGTTTCTATAAAGCACAGTACAAATAATACGTAAGCCCAAAAGCCAAGGCCAACTTCAATCTCTGCGAATTCTGTCAATTTAAAAGCACTAATAAGCACCGCAACGAGGAAAATATCTGCAAGATTGAGTGGTTTGAGTATCATTAAGGCTCTCACAAACACTCTGGCATTATGAGGGTTCAAGTGTCTCCACAAAGGAGAGTGAGCTAACAATATGAGTAGCAAAGCAGCTAGGGGCATGATTAATATGGTAAAGCTTAATAGCCCCGCGAGTAACGTACTGAAGTGCTCAGCTAACAATGATATAGCCTCAATAAGGCTAATAGACTGCTTTAACCCATGCTGTGCGTAGGAAATAAAGTGAGGGTGTAAACTCACCAAAAGAAATAAGATTGAAGATAATCCAAACGCATTGATGCTTTGGTTATAATTGACTTGGCAATGGGCCAACACATTACCGCAATGAGGGCAAACTGCTCGCTGCTGTCTGCCCATTTGTGCGATAGAGACGAGGTGGTCGCAATGTTGACAAGCTATGATCACATTAAAAACGCAAGTGCTATGAAGAATATCCTCTATTGTGAGTGACCATTAAGAGAATATCAACTATCAAAAACAGCGACTGTTTGTCGACTGAGCGCGACTAATTCACCTGTTTGAGAGAATACTTTTGCATCTTCTGTACCATATCCACCATTAGCTTGGTGCGTTGAGACTTGATAGCCAAGCCATTGGCTGTCATTTAAAGCAAGTGGCTGTAAAAATTCAATATACCAAGAAACAGTACTTGCGGGAGATGGAGAGTCGCATAGTTGAAGTAGAGTGGGGGGCCATGCGTCAGCGAGAGCAAGTACATGTAACTCTTTGAGGTTACCTTGCTCATTATCTTTAAATCTCATCCAGCCATGAATGTCAGAGGAGTCAGCGCCACTAAAAGGCATGGCGCCATGTTGTAAGTTTAAATCAACGTTTTGAATAAATGCAGGGAATAACCCTTCTACATATCTGAGTGTTTGTCTCGGGTTAATGTTTTCGTTTAACTTAATGGGTGTTTCTTCTGCGTGAACGACAACTTTTGATTGTCGTTGAATGCCAAAGCATGCGAGCGAAACCAAGCAAGTTGCGTCATTTTGATGAATAGTTGTCTCTACCTGAGTGACATTTTTGCCACTTCTCAGGACTTTTGTCGAAATAGTAAAAGGCGTTTCCGTCAATAAAGGAGCAACAAAGTTACAACTAAAGGACAGTAGGTTGCGAGTATCATCATTTATATGGAGATACATATGCTTTAACATCAGTGCAGCACTTAACCCACCAAACACGGTTCTGCCTTGGCTCCAGGTTTTTGGTACTGAAAGCTGGCAATTGTCCTCAGACAGTTGCGGTGACGAAATGAGAGTATCAAAGTCCATGGTTTTTCCAAATGTTATTTTTCTTGAATTAGACTATATGCTCTAACTCGATAAATACAGTTATTTTGTCTGCTTTTTGCTCTGTTCATCCTAAAAATAAAAAAAATTGAAAAAAAATGAAATTTTTTTCAATTTTAAGGTTGAATTAGAAATTGCCGCCCTTATCTATCAAGTCATCTAACAGAACAACGAATTTTTTGAGGTCGGAGAAGATTCACATGGGTAAAATTATTGGAATCGATTTAGGTACTACTAACTCTTGTGTAGCAGTATTAGATGGTGAGAACACGCGCGTTATTGAAAACGCTGAAGGCGATCGTACTACCCCGTCGATTATTGCATTTACAGAAGAAGGCGAAACACTAGTAGGTCAACCGGCTAAGCGTCAAGCGGTTACAAACCCTACAAATACGCTTTATGCAATCAAGCGACTTATTGGTCGCCGTTTCGAAGACGATGAAGTACAACGTGACATCAGCATCATGCCTTTTAACATTGTTAAAGCTGACAATGGCGATGCATGGGTTGAAGTACGCGGCGAAAAACGCGCTGCGCCACAAATTTCTGCAGAAGTACTTAAGAAAATGAAAAAGACTGCTGAAGACTTCCTAGGTGAGGAAGTAACAGAAGCAGTAATCACAGTACCTGCATATTTCAACGATTCACAACGTCAAGCAACTAAAGACGCTGGTCGTATCGCGGGCCTTGACGTTAAACGTATCATCAACGAGCCAACTGCTGCTGCACTTGCTTATGGCATGGACAAAAAGCAAGGTGATAACGTCGTAGCTGTTTATGACTTGGGTGGTGGTACTTTCGATATCTCAATCATCGAGATTGACGAAGTAGATGGCGAGCACACATTTGAAGTACTCGCTACTAATGGTGATACTCACCTAGGTGGTGAAGATTTTGATAACCGTGTTATCAACTATTTAGTAGAAGAATTTAAGAAAGAGCAAGGCATTGACCTTAAGGTTGATCCTTTAGCGATGCAGCGTGTTAAAGAAGCCGCTGAAACAGCGAAGATTGAACTGTCATCTGCACAACAAACAGAAGTTAACCTTCCGTACGTAACTGCTGATGCGACAGGTCCCAAGCACATGAATGTTAAACTAACACGTGCTAAGTTAGAATCACTTGTAGAAGACCTTGTAAATCAGTCTATCGAGCCGTTAAAGCGTGCACTTGCTGACGCAGACCTTTCTGTAAGCGACGTAAATGACATCATCCTTGTAGGTGGTCAGACTCGTATGCCTCTAGTACAGACTAAGGTAGCAGAGTTCTTCGGCAAAGAAGCTCGTAAGGATGTAAACCCAGACGAAGCAGTTGCTCTAGGTGCTGCTGTTCAAGGTGGTGTACTTTCTGGCGATGTTAAAGATGTACTACTTCTTGACGTTATCCCACTGTCTCTAGGTATTGAGACAATGGGTCAAGTTATGACTGCACTTATCGAGAAAAACACGACTATTCCTACTAAGAAGTCGCAAGTATTCTCGACAGCTGAAGATAACCAGTCAGCAGTAACTATCCACGTATTGCAAGGTGAGCGCAAGCGTTCAACTGACAACAAGTCATTGGGTCAGTTTAACCTTGAAGGTATTCGACCTGCACAGCGTGGTGCTCCGCAAATCGAAGTAACATTTGATGTTGATGCTGATGGTATCTTACATGTATCTGCAAAAGATAAAGATACAGGCAAAGAGCAGAAGATCACAATCCAAGCTTCTTCAGGTCTGAGCGACGATGAAGTAGAAAAAATGGTACGTGATGCGGAAGCAAATGCTGAAGAAGATAAGAAGTTTGAAGAGTTAGTCGGTGCACGTAACCAAGCTGATGCTCTTGTACACGCTACACGTAAGCAAGTAGAAGAAGCTGGTGAAGCACTTCCTGCTGATGACAAAACAGCAATCGAAGGCGCGTTAGCTGAGCTTGAAACTGCAATCAAAGGTGATAGCAAAGAAGACATCGATGCTAAAACTCAAGCTCTTGCTGAAAAGTCTCAAAAGCTAATGGAAATTGCGCAAGCTAATGCTCAGGCACAGCAAGCAGGCCCAGAAGCTGGTGCTCAGTCAGGTTCAGCTAAAGCAGACGACGATGTAGTTGACGCTGAGTTTGAAGAAGTTAAAGACAACAAGTAATTGTTGACTGTTAAGGGCGCGCAGCGGTATCGCTAGACGCGCCCTTAGTGTTTTTAAAATTTGGCTCAGTATATCGGGTTTGACCCGAAGAGTTGTCTTGTAAGAGTTGTGTGATAACTATGTCAAAAAGTGATTATTACGAAGTATTAGGCGTAACGAAAGACGCTAGCGAACGTGATATTAAAAAGGCCTATAAGCGTCTAGCAATGAAATATCACCCAGATCGTACAGCGGGTGATGAAGCTTTAGAAGCTAAATTCAAAGAAGTAAAAGAAGCGTACGAAGTCCTAACGGATAGTCAGAAACGCCAGATGTATGATCAATACGGCCATGCAGCGTTTGAGCAAAACGGTGGTGGAGGCCATGGCGGATTCGGTGGTGGAGCCGACTTTGGCGATATTTTCGGGGACGTATTCGGTGATATTTTTGGAGGCGGTGGTGGCCGTCGTCAATCAAGACAGCAACGTGGTGCTGACTTAAGATATAGCTTAGACTTGTCGCTTGAAGAAGCTGTTAAAGGTAAAGATGTAGAGATTAAAGTTCCTACATGGGTTAGCTGTGAGCCTTGTGATGGCAGTGGTGCAAAGGCTGGTTCTAAGCCAAAAACATGTTCAACTTGTCATGGCGCGGGTCAAGTTCAAATGCGTCAGGGGTTCTTTGCTGTTCAGCAAACATGCCCAACCTGTCAAGGTACAGGTCAGGTCATTTCGGACCCTTGTAACAAGTGCCATGGCCAAGGTCGTGTCGAAAAGACGAAGACTTTATCTGTTAAAATCCCAGCGGGCGTTGATACTGGTGACCGTATCAGACTTTCTGGTGAAGGTGAAGCAGGTATGCATGGCGCACCAGCGGGAGACCTTTACGTACAAGTTTCTGTACGTGAGCACCCTATATTTGTGCGCGATGGCAACAATTTATACTGCGAAGTGCCAATCAGTTATACAACTGCGGCACTCGGTGGAGAAATTGAAGTTCCAACACTAGATGGTCGTGCGAACTTGAAGATACCTTCAGAAAGCCAAACGGGTAAAATGTTCCGTATGAGAGGCAAGGGTGTCAAGTCTGTTCGCAGTGGCTCTGTAGGCGATTTAATTTGTAAGGTTGTTATCGAAACGCCGGTTAACCTAAACGATCGCCAAAAAGAGTTATTACGCGAGCTGGAAGAAAGCATGAGTGGTGATACAAGTAAGAATCGCCCTAAAGCTCAAGGTTTTTTCGATGGTGTTAAAAAGTTCTTTGATGACTTAACCAAGTAGAATACCTAATCAAAACGGCGCCAGTGGCGCCGTTTTACCTCTCAGTCTAAAATTACGAGATAATCCATATCGTCGTTGCATCGGCACAGTAGGTCCGATCGGTCTTCTCCTGAAATCAGTGTTCCAGAGCGACACCCTAAGACTTCACATTTTTCATTACAAGCCAACCTGTCAAGCCAAAAGTGGTACTCGTTACTTAAAAAAACTACCATCAAACATGCACAAACGGTCATGCCTAATGCTTTTACAACTTGAACACTCATGTTACTTTTCTCACTCGGCTATTGATGCTTTAAGAACCGTGTCGCAGTATAAATAAACATTAGGTGCACGGATTTTTAATAAGCGCTTGCCGGTATATACTACTTTAGTAGACAATCACATATTGTCGAGCATATTTTAGTATAATATGTGCATTATTTTTCTCCCCGAAAAAGAATGCAATACACGGAAGAAAAGGGGGAGTGAAAACACTTAGCAAATATTTCGTTAGTTTTATCAAGGAGCCAAGGTGACCCCAGCCATAAACTTATTGAAGCAACAGAAAGTAGACTTTGAAGTATTAAAGTTTAGGCACGATCCTAATCTGTCTAACTATGCTCAAGAGGCGGCGATAAAGCTTAACCTAGATGAGCAGCAAGTGTTTAAAACTTTGGTCATAGACGTTGACGGAGCGCTATTTATAGGGATAACACCAGCGAGCCAGCAAGTTGATTTGAAGTCTTTTGCAAAGTCGATTTGTGGTAAAAAAGCACAAATGGCTGATAAAAATAGGGCGCAAGCTGCGACAGGTTACCTCTTAGGAGGGATCAGTCCCTTTGCGCACAAGAAAAAAATACCAGTTGTGCTCCATGAATCGGCAAAAAAATATCCCAATATTTACGTCAGTGGTGGACGTCGTGGCCTCGAAATTTCTATATGCCCAAATACCTTAATCAAGGTTACAAAAGCAACACTTGCTACTTTTTAAACAAATTTGCCCTTAAGTCGTAATGTTCAGACAAAAAAAGTTGTGCTCATGAGTCTTTCAGCGTACACGTGTAAGCTATTAATTCTGGGCTACTTTTCCGCATAGTTTAGCTAAATCAGTAAAAATATCGTTAATTTTTTCATTTGAGCAATTGATCTAATTTTATTTTTATGCCGTAATGTAGGTATATCTATCTGGTCGGATGAGTTTATTATGAGTTTAAGAACACAGCTAAGAAAAATATTGCCAAGCATTTCAATCACAGAACAAGAAGCGTTAGACGCAGGGGATGTTTGGCTTGAAGGCTCTATCTATCAAGGAAAGCCAGATTTTGGCGCGTTAAGAGCGGTAACAGAAGCTAAGCTTTCAGCTGATGAACAAGCTTTTTTGGATGGCCCTGTTAAAACTTTAATGTCGATGATCGACGAAAATCAGATTCAAAACTCTAAGCATTTGCCTGATCACATCTTAGATTTTTTGAAACAAGAAAAGTTTTTCTCGTTAATTATCCCAAAGCAGTATGGTGGCCTTGAATTTAGCCCTTATGCAAACTCAACGATCGTTGGTACGATCGCCACAAAATCATCAGCAGTAGCTGTAACTGTTATGGTACCAAATTCACTCGGCCCTGGAGAATTGTTACTACACTATGGAACAGCCGAGCAGCAAGCACACTATCTACCGAGATTGGCCAACGGCCGCGACATTCCTTGCTTTGCATTGACTAGCCCTGAAGCTGGCTCTGACGCAGGTGGCATTCCTGATCAAGGGATCGTTACTAAAGGTATGTACGAAGGTAAAGAAGTATTGGGCCTCGAGGTAACGTGGGACAAACGCTATATCACACTTGCACCTATTGCAACTGTGCTTGGTTTAGCATTTAAAGTATTTGACCCTGAGGGTCTGTTAGGCTCTAAAGAGTCACTTGGTATTACTTGTGCTTTAATACCGAAATCTCACCCAGGCGTTGAACTTGGAAACAGACATGACCCTATGGGTATCCGTTTCTACAACGGTACAACTCGTGGTAAGAAAGTGTTTATTCCAATGGAGTTCATCATTGGTGGTCAAAAGAACATTGGCCGTGGTTGGCAAATGCTGGTCAGTTGCTTGGGGGCAGGGCGAGGTATTTCTCTTCCAGCTCTTGGGGTGTCGTCTAGTCAAGTCGCTCTAAAATCAGCGTCAGAATATGCGGCAGTGCGTGAACAATTTGGGCTTGCAATTGGCCAGTTCGAAGGTATTCAAGAAAAGTTAGCTGATATCGCAGGTAAAGCGTATCTGCAGGAGTCCATGCGTGTTTTGACTACAGAAGGTTTGGGCATGGGCTTAAAGCCTTCTGTGGTTACTGCAATTGCAAAATATCATATGACTGAACTTGGCCGTGATGTACTTGATTCTGCAATGGATATCTTAGCAGGTAAAGCTATCCAAAATGGGCCTCAAAACACATTAGCCAGTGGTTACGTAGCTCAACCAATTGCAATTACAGTTGAGGGAGCAAATATTCTGACTAGAAACCTGATGATTTTCGGCCAGGGTGTGATGCGTTGCCACCCGTATCTGCAAAGCATGGTCGAGTCAATTCACAGTGAGTCGCCATCAGCTGACAAAGAGTTTAATAAGATTCTCAGAAAGACTATCGGGTACAGCGTTGGTAATGGTTTTAGAGCTTTTAAGCTAGGAGCCTTTCCATTCTTAGCGTCAGGTACATCAAGATTGCCTGAAGTTGTAGAGTACGAAAAAGCGGCTCAACAGTTATCTGCAAAGCTCGCTGTTTATGCTGACTTCTCACTACTTGTGCTAGGCGGTAAGTTAAAGCAAGCAGAGCTATTGTCAGCAAGACTTGGCGATGTAATGAGCTTTGTATATGCCGCTATGGCGTCTATTCGTTACTACGAGCAAAAAGTTTCGGAAAGTGAACGAGCCCAAGCTGCGCCTTATTTCCACTACGCGACGCGCTACGCTCTCGCGGAAGCTGAAAAAGCGTTACACAAGTTTTTGGATAACTTCCCAAGCGCAGCGGCGAGACGATTCATGCGAATCGCAACGGTGAACTTCACACATCGCATGCCTAAAATCAGCGATGATATGATCCGTGAGTTAGCAAAAGCGGCACAACTAGATACGGCGTTTAAACAGCAAATTACGCACTTGGTTAAGCCAACGCAAGGTGATGGGCACGACATTAATGAGCAAGCTTATAAAGCAAAAATGGCTTGTTTAGATTCACTTTCAAAAGTGAAAAAGGCATTGAGACGCAAAGAAACTAAAGCAGGCGTTAGCTTTGATGAAACGCTAAACAATGCTTTTGTAGCCAATGTGATTAACGAGCAAGAATACATCAAGCTTGTTGACTATAACCGTAAGCGCGAAAAAGCGATACGCGTAGATGAGTATGATTTTGATTTAAATCTTATCGCTGATGAAAAAACCGACGAAAGGCTAAAAACAGCGGTTAATCAGTAACCCTCCTTTTTCACCCGCTTATATCTATAAGCGGGTGTTTCATATAGACTGCACAAAAAGTTATCAATGATAAAAAGCAGATGCAGTCCACTCTTTATGAACAATTTCTTAGTAATCGAAGTCGTAACCAGAGCTTAGAACTTTGGAATGGATGTGGCACGTTAGAAAAGTTTTCAGTAGGCGGCCAATATTATGTAGCAAAGTTGACTCAAGTTCCAAAGGACTTGCAGCATAGCAGTATTGAGCAAACGCGTTTTTCCCTCAATCGAAAAGTTAGAAGCTACGAAAAGGAGCAAATGTTTTACCAGTATTGTGCAGATGCTTTGATAGGCGTCTGTAATGTACCAAAAATGTTTGAGCTATATGCTGAACGCGGGTTATTTGTGACATTGCTGGAAGATTACGAAGCGACAGGGTTCAGAAATAAAAATTCTGCTTGTACAGAAGATATACTTAAAGTCATTGAGTGGCTAGCACACTTTCATGCAACATGGTTGGAAGATGGGCAGGAGCACTCGAAATTTAAACAGTTTGGAGCTGGTAATTATTGGCACCTCAAAACCCGACCAGATGAATATAGAAAAATGTCGGATGGGTTGCTCAAGCAGAATGCACACATTATCGATGATGTTTTATCGTCGACAAATTTCAAAACGATGATCCATGGTGATGCTAAGCTTGCAAACTTTGCTTTTGATAGTAAAGGGGTGATTGGGTATGACTTTCAGCATGTGGGAGTAGGGGTTGGATTGTCAGATGTGATGTTGTTGCTGACTACTGTACTGGACAATCAGGGTTTAGAATCGCGAGCCGAATTGATGTTAGACGTTTATTTTAGAGCGCTAACAGCACAACTGATAAAAATCCGTGGCGAACTAGACGGAAAACAAGTGGAAAGTGAGTGGAGACCTTTATGGCCAATAATATGGGCAGATTTTCATCGCTTTTTGGCTGGGTGGAAGCCTGAGCACCCTAAAATCAATGATTATATGAAGGCACAGTGTAACCACACACTAATTAAGAGGCGTTAACTATTCATGGAGTTTGCTCTTGTAAGTGCTCTATTTTGGGTAGGGTTTGACTACACGCGCAAGCGTTTGGCTGCCTTTTTCTCGGCGCCATTAATGTCGGTCGTTTTTAGTGTCTTAGTATTGCCATGTTACCTAGTCTATTGGTTTTATGCAGATAAGTCCGTCCCAGCTGTTCAATACTTTTATCCAGCGACAATCAGTGGCCTGTTGGCAGGTATTGGTAGTGTCAGTTTTATCCGAGCTTTAGCGGTGGGGAAAGTAGCAGTGATGCTACCAATGCTCTCTTTAACCCCTGTAATTTCAGGCGTTTTTGCATGGATATGGCTAGGCGAGTCTTTAAGTTTAATTGAGGTTTCAGCCATTGCAGTTTTGGTGAGCGCTTCATTTATTCTGCAAGGGGGTAAGCTTACTTTTATTGAGCCCGGCAGCGGCTTTATATTGCTAACTGCAATGTGTTGGGGGTGTTGTATTGTGTTTGATAAACAGGCATTGAGGCACAGCTCCATAGAGTTTCATATTGCTTATATCACTCTTGTTGTGCTCGTTTTTAATGGACTGCTATTTAGACCAAAAGTCGAGCTGTCTAAACTGCTTCAATATTCGGGTCTATGGATGAGTGCTGCAGCTTGTTTCTCGTTTGCTGTTACGCTTCAATTTGTGGCATTGTTAGAAATCCAACCAGGTATTTTGGAAGCATTAAAGCGTGCTATTGGCATCATTGGTGCGGGCTTAATAGGGGTATATTTGTTTAAAGAAAAATTAACCCCAACACAGTGGTCCTGTATTGGGGTTATATTAGTAACAAGTGTAATCTTTTCTGTTTAATTAGTTACACTTAGCTACTTTTCTCCATACATTTGAGAATACATCAGGGCGTGCACCTCTTGACCACCAAATAGAGTGATACTCATATCCGTTGTAAGATACTTTGTCGCCAATACGGTAGAATGTTGATGCACTCCAAGCTGATAGGCCACTACAACCCGGAGGTGTAACTACGTCGTCTACAGTTACTTGTTTCACGATGCTGTCAAAATCACCAGCAGAGTTTGTTACTTTGAGTGTTACATCGTAAGTACCCGCTTGCGCATATGTGTGACTTGGAGAACCCTGAGTGCTTGAGTTTCCATCGCCAAATGTCCAGTTGTAAGATCCAACTGTTGAAGAGTTTGTGAATGTCGCTTTAAGACCATCAGTCGTGAAGCTGAAGTTTGCAACAGGAACAGGGTCACCACCGCCACAGCCTTGTGCTAGGTAGTCATAAGCAGCTTTTGCTTGAACAATACCGTAACCGTATGAGGTATCACGGCCTGCTGCGCCTTTGTCTTTAGCTGTTGCATTAAGCGCTGCACGGATATCTGCGTTCGAACATTGTGGGAAGTTACTCCAAACGAGTGCTGCTACGCCTGATACGTGTGGCGTTGCCATTGATGTACCACTGATACTTCTGTAGCCACCGTTGTTCCATGTAGAGTTTACACCTACACCTGGACCTGCAATCTCAACTTGACTATTGTATTGTGAGAATGATGCTTTGTTTTCTGAGCTGTCTACCGCTGCAACAGAAACAACATTGTTATAAGACGCAGGGTAGCTTAGAGCACTATTTCCGCCGTTACCAGCAGCTGCGATGTGTAGCATACCACGTTGATAACTTTGGTCGAATGCATTACGCTCAGCAGTTGAGCTGCCACTGCCACCTAAACTCATACTAGTGATGTGAGAACCAGCAGCTTCACATTGATTAATTGCTTCGATTAAATCAGAACCATAAGCCCAGCGACCAGAGTCATTGAAAACTTTAACAATATGAAGGCCAAGGTTACCTGATGGGTTAACACCGACTACACCAGTCCCATTTCCACCTAGCGCAGCGATTGTGCCAGCAACGTGTGTACCATGACCGTTACCATCATTGTACCAAAGACCTGTGTCGTTTGAGCCGTAGCCATCATCACCAGTTACGCCAGCGCTTACTAGATCTTCGTGTGCACGGTGATAACCTGTATCCATGATACATACTTTGCGATTAGCAGCAGCTGCGTCGCTTACAAGCTTAGCTTGTACCATGTTGATACCATAAGGAGTAGACTCTGCAAGTGGAGAAACCCCGGCTTCAATTACTTCAGGAACGTAACGCTTTGGATCCACTTCAACCGTTTCAACATCACCGTTTTTCTCAAGCTCAGCTAGCTGTTCAGGTGTAACTTCCATTACCACTGCATTAATATTTGGTAATGTTTTGATTGCTGTAGTATTTAAGTCATTTGCAAACAGCGATAGTGACTGCGATTTAAACTCAGAAATTTCTGCGTTTGACATTGCAACAGGCAACGTATTTGCCATTGCTTCGCTTTTCAGAGTAACAATCATACGCTCGGTATTAGACGCGTGTGCTGTGGCAGTACCAAGCGCAGACGCAACGCCAAGGGCAAGTAAAGTACATTTAGTGCTTGTTAGAAAGTTGTGTTTCATTTTTGTTTGTCCTAGTTACATGTTGTTAACCAATTTAACTAAAACAGGTATTCGAGCCACTGTCAACTGCGTGAAAAACATTCAATTTAATGCTTTGATTAATGTATTTATAACATAAGTGTAATTTAGATTAAATATTTGGTTATTTGTTGAGCGTTGAATTGAAATTTAACAAAAGAGTCATTAAAAGATTAGAAATTTAATTCGCTGTTGATGGTCATAATATTGTAATCTTTTTTATCATTGATGAATTGAGAAAAGTCTATTTGACGCAGTCTATCTTCATGAATAGCTTTGTAGATAGGAGCAAATTCTTTCTTGTATGGCCTAAAAATTGCTATCTTTTGAGTACCAATATATTTCACCAACCCGAGTTGGAGTTTTTTGAGCTCGATGAGTAAGTAGCCTCCCAATAATACATGTCCACCAATAGATACATCCAATTTAGAGTCATGTGCGTCGTCCCAATTGATACCGCCAATTTGTAACTTATCCCTGATCCCTAGCTCGACAGCTGCCTGACTAACGCCAAATGCAATGGCATCGTTTGCACACCAGATTAAATCTAGGTTTCTATAACGGCGCAGGAGCCCTCGTGATAACTCCAATGCTCGCTGTTTGGACCACTGAGCATCTACCTTCTCAACTAAACTGATGTGTGACACTCTGTTGGTATAGCTAAGGAGGCCTTGTTCTCTTTCTGTTGCTGCATTAGTCGCTATATCACCTAAAAATGCAAGCATGGACAGAGGACGACCTTGTATTTCTTTCCGGTTTCCTTTGAGTGCTAACTGATGCGCTAACATACTGCCTGCTTGGAAGTTATCGGGTAAGATCGACGCTTTTATACCGAAGCCTTTGGCGGCAAGCCTTTCCTGCGCAAGTTTATTCGGACTGTTTAATAAAAAAAGAATATTTGGGTGGAACTTTTCCGCCGACAAAAGCACCTCGGTAACAACACGTTTTTCATCGACGAGTATTAGGTACTCTGCATCGGAATCCAGAGCCTGCTTAGTCAGCTCTTTCATTAAAATATGATTGCGTTCCGCGAATAATGTTGTTAGTTCGATATTTGTGTCTTCTGCGACAGCATTCATAATGTTTGAAACATTTAACCAGAAATTGCCAGTTGGATTATCGCTGTCAAAGCCTGGGTTGATGAATGTTACTTTTAATGGCTGTGAAGCATGAGCGCTACTGCTCGTTACACCTTGGAGCAATAGAAACATACTGAATACAAGCAAATATAAAAAGTTATAAATTTTCAAAATGTAAACGCCCTTTACACGCTGGAAGCTCTTGTGCAGTTTGCATATTTATATATACTAGCGCAATCTAAGAAGGGGGGATTATGAAGTTTATAATTATTCTGACAATTTTGTTGTCTGGTATAGCACAGAGTAGTGAAGTGCAAGATTTAAATCAGATCATGAAAAAGATGGGTCATGAATATAAACTCGCGGTTAAAGCTCAAGCCTCAAGTGAAATGTCCCTGCATATCAATGCATTTATTGAGCTTGTCGAACTTGCCAAAACTCAAAGGTTTCAAGAAAGTAAGGCAAAAGAGTCTATAAAAGGGCTTGAACAAACGATAGTACTTGCGAAGCAAGCTCAAAATTTAGTTAACTCCAAAGATCTCGTGTCAGCCAAAGCAAAACTAAAAGAAATTGATGACTTGCGAGTTGAGTATCACAAACTGCACGAGCCCCCCAGTATTTGGGATCTACTGTTTGGCAGTTAAATGCGCCAGTCTAACTGCAAAGATAATTGACGCTGTGTTACAAAAGGGGCGTCTTCGTCTGCGGTAGTTCTAAACTCACTATTTAGCGCGTTTGATATTCTGAGGGTACCACTCAGCGTGTCAGTAAGTTGCCATTTTGCATATGCATTAACCAGTGTTGAGCTGGGCAATATTTGCTCTGAAGACCCAATACGATGCTTTTTAAATCGGTGGATAACTTCAGTTGATAACTCAATGTCCTGCCAATTAAATTGATAAGCCATACTCATCTTTTGCGGGGCAACTCCCTGCACATAATTACCATTAAGTTGTTTCGCATGCTGTTGGGCGATACTCCATTTTATGCTTTGCTGAGGTGTAGGTTTGGTTTCCAGTGAAAACTCATAACCTTCTAAATTTACTCGGTTCAAGTTAATGTATGTCCTGTCACCACTCTCCAATTTGGTACGTTCAATAAAATTATCTAAAGTACTTTTATAAACATTTAGTCGTCCTGAAAAAGAGGGGTGAGAGTAAACATAGTTGAGCTCTACTGTTTTACTTATTTCTGGTTTAAGAAATGGGTTGCCAAACGTATCTCCGCGAGGCGTAATGCCGTTAAAATAAAGCTCTGTCATAGCGGGGAATCTAAATGCGCTCCCATAGGATACTTTTAAGAGGTGACTTTTGAACTTCTGCTCGATCGAGCTTTGGTAGGAAAGGTGATCATCTGAGCGACCCCTAGTTTCATTTGTTGCTTCGAAATAGTCGTAACGCGCACCCAAGTTGACCTTTACATTATCGAGCTCAATGGCAGTGGCAATAAAAGGGGCTACATTCAAGGTTCTGCCGTCTATCAATATTTGATTTTTGGGTGGGGATGAAATGACCGTTTCTCGATCAGAGATTTTAATACCATCGCGAGCTAACCAATCGAGTCCATAGCGCCACGAAGCGAATTGTGTGTGGATGCTGGAGTATACGTTGCTTCCAAAAGTGTGAGACTGATAACTAGTCAGGTTTTCTCTGCTGCCTAGTCGTTCAACTTGGCTATCCCAATTTTGATAGTGATGAAAGACTTTTAGAATCCAGCGGTCTGAATTGATCGTTGCTTGCAGTAAACTATGATTGTCTTTTGGGTATATTGCTATTTGCGAAGAAGGGAACTTTGCACTGCTTTTGCCAATATCTTTACCCATAGTCGGTAACCAGCTTAAGTTGTACTCTAGCCCTTCTGAAAAACTGCCTTGTTGATAAAGAGATGCTGCAAACTGTTTGTAGCCGGTATTTAATGGCACACCTGAAGCAGACTCTTGATTGTCAGCTTGACGATAACTCACTAAAAAAGAGTTTGAAATGCTACCGCTGCCAATAGCAAAGCTGCTGCTCTGATTGGGGGCTTGATGCGCTACGCTAAACGTGAAATGTTCAGGCTTTTTGGTCGTGAGATTCATCACTCCACCAATGGCGCCAGAACCATGCGCCATGGAGCTGGCTCCTTTTTTTACTTCATACATTTGTACAAGAGAAGGCGGTAAAAAGGAGGCCGAGTTACCAGCTCTTCTGTCTGTAATAATAGGGATCCCGTCAATGTGAGTGTTAATTCGCCATCCTCCTAGACCACGAATACTATAGCTTTGAAACAAACCGCCTTGGCCTACTTTGTTAAGGCCGGGAAATCGTTCTAATTGTTCAGCAATATTTGTGTTGGATGAACTCAATGTGTTTGGAGATAATGTTTCTATGGTGATATCAGTAAATATCTCTTCCTGTAGTAGGTTTTTTCCTGCATATACCTCAACGACTTCAATATGGTTTAACGCAACAGCTAACCCCAGTAATTCAATCATATATCTCCATAAACATTGTTTTTTCCGTGGATTAATTGGTATTTGTTACTACACTTTGCTCGGATACCTATCGTTCTAAAAGATGTTAAATGTGTTCGTGTGAAGATTCAAACAATTTTGACGCTATGCAAATAGGTGTGTTTTGTAATCTGTGGTTCAACACCAGTAGTAATGTTTAGCTGACCCGATAGGACGGCAATTTGTTACGACAAAAAGGGATAAAACCAATGACACTTCTCCACCCCGTAAGTCTTGCAGTGGCAATAGCGCTCGGCGGAGCTGCATATTTAGCCTTTGAAAAGAATACTCAAATAACCCCTTACGAAAAGAAAGCAGACTTCCTTGAGAAAAAAGCTGCCAGTAAATCTCAGGCACCAAAGCGGTATGATAAACCAAAAGAGGCCCACGAATTTTACGTTCAACAGCGGTTACCACTAGGGGCATCAGCACTGCCGACGGAAAAGTATTCAGCTGCGCTGGCTCAAATAAAAAACATGCCACATTATTCAATTGCCGGAAACTCAATTCTATTTGATTATCAGCCTCAGCTAAATGCACCTGATGGGCAAAACCAACAGCTTGGAGATTGGCAAGAGCTTGGCCCTGGTAATATTGGTGGCAGAACAAGGACATTGATTATTCACCCAACCAACCACGACATCATGTACACCGCAGGTGTTGCTGGGGGGGTATGGAAAACAACGGATGCTGGCGCATCTTGGCAGCCGTTGAGTGATCTTGCAACCAACTTAGCGGTTACAACACTCACTTTTGACCCCAACAATGCCGATATTATCTATGCAGGTACCGGGGAAGGCTTTTTCAACTTTGATGCATTAAGAGGCGATGGGATATTCAAGTCTTCTGATGCGGGCGCGACATGGGAGCAGGTTGCGAGCACTGCAAGTAATGGTGACTTTCAATACATCAATAAGATAGCGTTTAGCAAAAACGATGCGAGTACCATGTATGCAGCGACAAGAACTGGTGTTCACAAATCAGTGGATGGCGGTGTTAATTGGAGTACAGCGTTTGTTCCTAATGGCGCTTCAGTCGGGTGTACAGACTTAACGGTTTTAAGTGAGTCCAGCGTCGATGTTTTGTTAACTGCTTGCGGTTCATTTAACACAGGTGGTGTGCACCGTAGTATAGATGCAGGCGCGAATTGGGTTCAGGTTATTAATGGTGCGAATCAAGGGCGAACAACCATTGCTGTGGCGCCATCTGACAACAATATAATTTATGCTTTGTCTGCAAATAGAAACACACATGCGATGGATGCTGTCTATAAATCTACAGATATGGGAGCGACTTGGGCTACGACGGTTACGCAAGATACGGGCGATTCATTTACCAAGTTACTATTAAGTAATACGGTGTTTGGTTTGTTTGATCAGTGCTTTGGTGGTACAGCCCAGTTCTTTAATCAGGGTTGGTACGACAACATCATCGCTGTAGATCCAATGAATCCTGACGTGGTTTGGACTGGGGGGATTGATGTATTCCGCTCTGATGATGGTGGCCAATCATTCGTTCCTGCTAGTGTTTGGTGGTTTGATCCAACAAACCCACAATACGCGCATGCAGACCATCATGAAATCGTATTTCATCCTGATTACAATGGTACAACGAATACGACAATGTTTGTCGGTAATGACGGGGGGATTCAAAGAACCGATAATGCCCTGTCAGGTCGTCTGACCCTTGATGAAGTGTGTGGTAATACAGCGGCTGATCCAGCCCAGAGAGTCAGTTGGTCAACATTAAACAATGGATATGCTGTAACCCAATTTTACCATGGTACTGTTAAGCCCAATGGAGAAAGCTATTTTGGAGGAACCCAAGATAACGGCACATTATCTGGTCAAGATGGCGGGTTTAATAGTTGGACTGAAATACTGGGTGGTGATGGTGGTTGGACAGCCATAGATCCAACAAACCCAGATATCATGTTTGCAGAGAATACTGGGTTGTCGATTCAAAAATCGACTAATGGTGGCCAAAGCTTCAGTGCCGCTACGACTGGCATTTCAGGAGACAATGGATTTCCGTTTATTACTCGGTTTGAAATGGCACCTTCGAATCCTCAAGTGTTATGGATTGGTGGTAACCAACTATGGCGCACTAGCAACCAAGCAGAGAGTTGGTCTGCTGCTTCCAGCGCTTTAAACGGGTCGGTGTATTCAATAGGAATAGCACCAAATACAGAAAGTGCGGTTGCAGCTGGTACGAATGGCGGTTCAATTTACGTATCATACAGTGCCGACCAAGCGGATACTCAAACCCAATGGGTAGAGGCGACACCTGTGGCTGGTGCGACCGTGAGCTCTATCGCGTTTGATCCGCAAGATAATCAAATTATATATGCTACCTTGTCTAATTTTGATGTAACCCATGTTTGGAAGACAACTGATGGAGGTCAAAATTGGCAAGCTATGGACAATGGACTACCCAATGTGCCGGCTATGACAATTGCTGTAGACCCAATGAACACGCAAAGATTGTTTGTTGGTACTGATTTAGGTGTATTTGTATCCGTAGATGGTGGCATGAACTGGATGGCAGATGGTTCAGGTCTTGCCAATACTAATATTGCGAAGCTTGCTATTAAGGATTCTGAGCTATTTGCTTTCACTCATGGACGCAGTGCATATAAAGTAGCAATTAAGAATGAAGCAAACCGCTCTTTAGAGATTGAAGAAGACACAGAGTTAATGTTAAGTGATGTTCTGGTCAATGAATTTGGGCAGGCCTATGACTCAATTGAAATAGTTCAAACTTCAGAAAACGGGATGTTACTTTCAGGAGATCAAGCATTAGAAGTTGGGTCGCAAGTCGCACAGGCTGACTTTGCGAATGTAAAATATAAACCAAATGACAATTTCAATGGTGACGACGCATTCACTTTCAGAGGTACAACAAGTGTACCAACGGACACGCCAAACAACGATGGTGAAGCAAACCAGCATACTATCGATATTAAGGTCAAAGCTGTCAACGATGCACCAGTCATTCAGCAATTGGACAATTTAACTCTATATATTGACGAGCTAGTTGAAATCGACTTTAAGGAGCATATCGAAGACGTAGACAATGATCAGCTTATGATTACACTAGAGCCTTCAGTTCCCGGCATGTCGTTTATAGATGGAGTGCTCTCTGGAAGACCGTTTACTGAATTTACTCAACAAATGACATTAATGGTGAGTGATGGCGAATTAGAAGCAACACAGTCGTTTAGATTAGATATTGATGAGCCGCCTAAACGCGCACCTATGATTGAGGAAGGGCAGTCTTTTGAAGTGCAGGAAAATAACCAAGAAGGAGCTTCTGTAGGTATGCTTGAGTTTAGTGATCCCGATCCTGAGATATCACCAGTTGAAGGGTTCATGATTCTAGACGAAGTACCATTTATGATTGACGCAACGGGTGAAATCTTTGCGACAGTAGAGCTGGATTACGAAATGGAAAGTGATTACAGTTTCTTTGTACGTGCTATAGATACTTTAGGAAACAGCTCTGATTACACAGAAGTAAAAGTATCCGTAACAAATGACCCTGCGGATGACGAGATAATTGATCCAGTAATCGACGAAGGGCAAGTATTTGAAGTCGTTGAGAACACACAAATAGGCACCGTTATTGGTATGCTGGAGTTCATTGATTCTGATGACTCTCCTGTTGAATCATTCGAAGTTTTGGGTAATGTTCCTTTTGAAGTTAACACCAGTGGCGGAGTAACAGTATCTGGCGAGATTGACTTTGAGACCCATGAATACTTTGAATTCGCTGTAAAAGCGATTGGAAGCAAAGGTAACACTTCAGATTACACGAAAGTCAAAGTAACAGTTATTGACGATCCAAATGACCAAGGTGCTGACAATCAAGATCCAGTTATACCTGCGGGTCAAGTATTTGAAATCAGAGAAAATGCAGCCTTGGGTACCATTGTAGGTCAACTGGAATATTTTGACCCAGACCCAGATACGACTCCAGTAAAAGAGTTTTTTGTAATAGGTAATGCGCCTTTCAACATTGAGCCAAATGGAGACATTGTTGTTCGCGGTAACTTAGATTTTGAATTCCAAAATGTAATCAAATTTGGTGTGAGAGCCCAAGATACTGATGGAAACACGTCGGAATATACAGAAGTTACAGTTAACTTAATTGACGTCAGAGGCAATGACGATGATGACAATGACGGAGATTCAGGTTCAATAGGATTCTTAACGCTATTAAGTTTACCATTAGCGCTATTAAGAAGACGTAAGCGTTGAGCTTAAAATGAATAAATAGAGCGGCGAAAGCCGCTTTATTTTTCGGCATTTTCTTTGTAAGTAGGAAAAGTGAATATTGAAAGAGGTGTGAGTTATATGAGTAGAAATACAGACAAGCACTTTGAGAATAAAGTGCTCGGTTTGATAAGGCGTTGAAAAATTAACGCTTTTTCTTTTTATTACCTTGAACAGCTTTAAAACGAGGGTTAGTTTTACAGATTACGTAAACTTTTCCACGGCGTTTTACAACTTGGCATCCAGGTCTGCTTTTCGCGCTTTTTAATGAACTTAAAACTTTCAACTTATGCTCCTTTACTATTGATTTAAATTTTACGTGCCAGATAGCGTCTTGGCATTGCTAATAATTAAGTTAACAACGCCAATTTAGTGCTATATCGATTACTTAGATGTAGAACCGATATTTTTAAAGCGGCGGTTGAACTTAGCAACACGACCATCGCTAGCAACAATTTTCTGCTTACCTGTATAGAACGGGTGAGAAGCACTTGAAACATCGATTGGAACGTATGGATACTCTTTACCATCAATTTCAACTGTTCTGTCTGATTTGATAGTTGAACCAACGATAAAGTACTTGTCTACTGCAGTATCATGAAATGCAACAGCTTGATAATCCGGGTGGATATTTGCTTTCATATTAAATTAAAACCTTATGAAATGTGATAACGTCACAATAATATTCTATTTGAGAATAGTTTTCAATTAATTCCAATAATTATTTTTTTGCGGGGTTTTGCCTACTGTTTGTACTAATTAGCAAATTGTTGCTGGATCTTCGACATCAGACTGTTATAACTAGGAACTAGATCGAGAAAGAGGATAACGCCGTGACTGAAGAATCACAACAATTAGACAATGGTGTCATTGCGGAATTGCAAAATAAGGATCATTCATCTTTAGCTCAACAACTAGATGGACTAACTTGCGATCACAGTGACATTGTAGAATTACTTGCGCAATATCAAGTTTTGAGTGAACAGGACGATGATCAAAAATTTGATAATTGGTATGACAATTTATGTGAAGATCAACTCAGAGTACTGAAAAGCTTTGAAATATATCGAGCTCACTATGAAGACACTAATTAGATAAACCACACCCAAAGCCAGTGTCGTTGTATTAAAGCTAATTAGATAGCCACTTGTCATAAAGTGGCTTTTCTAACTAACTCGTAATTTAATAAGTTAACTTAATCGAAGGTTATTTATTGAAAATTCTGTGATTGTCTAACCTATTGATAAGTCATATTTTTGCATTAAACTCTCTATATACTTTTCGCGCAGTGATGAGCTTCTTTCATGGCTAGCGTGGTGGCTGAGAGCGCGATTGAGCAATTTAATTGCATCATGAAGCTGACCTCTCAATTCAATATCAATGGTATGTTTCGTTCTATCTTCTGTGATAGCGTCCACAATGGCTCGCCCAAGATCAATAAACACAACCTCCTCGATAAGCCCATTTAAACTTATAACGCCATACTTACTACACAAAAATTGCTGCCAAACTTGTTGAATATGCTCCACGATATCTTCTGAAAATCTATCATCTTGGGAAGCAATGCCTTTTTGAGCACACGCTTGTAAAGTCATAATATACTTTTGTTGGAATAACTCAAAAGCATGGCTGGATTGCGTCACAGAATTTTTGATTAATGTTTGTGCCCATTCGGTAAGGCCTCGGGGATAATACTCTGTAATCTCAATACACTCGTATAATCCCAAGTAAGAGCTGCATTTGATTTGATTCTCTATGCTATAGCTGGCATTTGGAAAAAGGCTGCTGTCTTGCCATAACTGCAGTTGTGATGAATCGATTTTCAATAAGCTGCATAACTCTTGGGTGTCATAAAAGTTTGTTTTAAGGTACTCAGAAAGTCGCATTGTTAATACTGGTTTTATATACAGTTGTTTGATTTTGTATCAATTCCCACGTTTACGCAAGAAAATTCGTAATTCTTTATTTTTACTCTCGGCATACAGAGCCAATTGTGTTACAACATATCGTATATTCACAATCAGTTAGAATTTGCATGCGAAGTATACAAACCATAAAAAAAGCTAGCTTAATTACAGCTATAAAAACACCATATAAGATGAGCGGAGAGATCGACCTAATAGCTTATGATGCATTGGTCGAAGCGCAGATTGAAGCCGGTGTTGATGGTATTATTGTAGGTGGTACAACTGGCGAAGGTCAGTTAATGAACTGGGAAGAGCATCTAATGCTGATAGCGCACAGTGTTAGTAAGTTTTCTGAACGGCTAATTATTGTAGGAAACACGGGCAGTAATAATACGCGTGAAGCAATTAAGGCAACAGAATATGGTTTTGCTTCAGGTATGGATGCGGCACTTCAAATTAACCCTTATTATGGTAGAACCTCTACCGAGGGAGTGATGGAGCATTTCAAACGTGTTTTGGAAATCGGGCCTGCATTTATCTACAACGTACCAGGTCGAACAGGGCAAGACTTAACCCCTGATATTATCGAACCAATATCAAAGAACAAGCATTTTATTGGTGTTAAAGAGTGCGCTGGTAATGAAAGAATTGCACATTACGAATCTCAAGGTATTGCATGCTGGTCTGGAAATGACGATGAAGCCCATGATGGGCGACACAAATTCCAGTCACATGGGGTAATTTCTGTAACTTCAAACTTAGTCCCTAAGTTGTTCAGACAACTCATGGATGAACATAATGATGCCCTGAACAAAGAATTAAACCCTTTGATCAATTGGCTGTTTTGTGAGCCAAACCCAATTGCGATTAATACTGCATTGATCATGACTGGAGCTGTAAGCCCAGTCTTTAGACTGCCATATGTGCCTTTGAATAAAGAGCAGCAATTGCAAGGACAAGTTCTAATCAATGCTCTTGATGAACAATATATCGTTGGTGGAAAAGCAAATTTAGTAGATGATACGCTACTTAAGCTTTGTTAAAGTGAATTAATGACGTATAATCTGCGACCCTCATTATTGGTCGCAGGTTTTTCATTATGAATTTTAAATCGTTTAGTTTCCCAGAGCCTATGTTAGAAGCCTTAGATGATATTGGCTTCAAAGAGCTTACTCCTATTCAACAGGCGGCCATTCCTGTGATTAGAAAAGGGCACGATGTACTAGCGACTGCGCAAACAGGCACAGGTAAAACAGCAGCTTTTGCACTACCTGTGATTCATAACCTGTTAAAAGGTACTTCACTGTCATCTCCCCGCGCACTCGTGCTTGCACCTACGCGAGAATTAGCCGAGCAAATTGCAAAAAACTGTGAGTCTTTCGCAAAAAATACAACACTACGCACCGTTGCCGTTTTTGGCGGCGTTAGTGTAGAAGGGCAAACGCAGCGTCTAGCTCAAGGCGCAGATATTGTCGTTGCAACACCGGGTAGACTACTTGACTTAGTAAGACTTGGCAGTGTGGATTTGTCACATATTGAACATTTAGTTCTAGATGAAGCGGATCGCATGTTAGATATGGGCTTTATCGATGAGATGCGTAAAGTGATAGGTCTTGCCCGTGAAGATAAACAACTTCTACTGTTTTCTGCAACTTTCCCTTCTGAGGTAAAACAGTTCGCTAAGCAAGTTCTAAACGAACCAAAGCTTGTTCAGACTGCACCAGAAAATACAACTGCGGAGACAGTGCGCCATGTCGTTTACCCTGTAGAACAGCAACGCAAAAAAGAGTTGCTTTCTGAACTAATTGGTAAGAAAAACTGGCAGCAGGTGCTTGTCTTTGTAAATATGAAAGATGATGCAGATGATATTGTCAAAGAGCTCGAACTCGATGGAATAGCAGCAACTGTATGTCACGGAGATAAGAAGCAAGGCGCGAGACGTCGAGCTTTGCGAGAGTTTAAAGAAGGTAATGTCCGTGTGCTTGTGGCGACTGAAGTTGCTGCTCGCGGCATCGATATCGAAGGCTTGCCACGTGTGGTTAATTTCGACTTACCATACCTTGCAGAAGACTATGTGCACAGAATTGGGCGAACAGGTCGTGCAGGTAACTCTGGCCAAGCTATTTCATTCGTGAGTAGAGAAGAAGAACAATTCTTGTTGCACATCGAAACTTTGATTGGACAAAAAATAAAACGTTATTATTTGCCTGGATATGAAGTTGCGAGTCGAGATAACCTCATTGAAAATCTCAGTAAAAAGCCTAGCCACCAAAGAAGAAAAGCGCGCACAAACCGACCTAGCAATCAGGCAAGCGGCGAGGCAAGAGCGAAAAATCGTAGCAAGGTGAGTTCAGTGAGAAGCCGCTTGAAAGGCGTAAAACTGAAATTGGATAAATAAAGCGTTCTTGAAAAAAGCATAAATGATAGTGGTTTGCGCTTCAAACCACTATCTAGTTGTTGACTTTCCCCGTTTTTGAATTCAATCGCCAAGATTGCATTTCCACCAAGCGACTTTTTGTTCGCTCAAACTCGAACGATAATTGTTCTCCTACATACAATGAATCTAATGAGCAGTTAGCTGAAATAACGACAAGTTTATTACGATCATAAAACTCGTCTACCAGAGCAATAAAGCGTCTTGCCTCATCATCTAAGCTACGAGCTTTTAATGCTGACTTTTCACGTATGTAACCATCTTCAACCCCCTGAGCCACTTGATTTTTGGCGGTGGATGAGCCCATCTGAACCACGGACTGAATAAAAATTACATCGTATCTATTCGCTAATTCAATGTAATCGGCTGTTGCCCTAGGCGAAGAGCACAAAGACATAAACTCAAACATAAGCGTGGAAGGGGAGGTACCCATTATTGGCACCAAACGGCCGACAAGTTCAATGTCAGCATGAACTGGTGTGCCTGAAAGCTCGGAGAATAACCTATTAAACGTCGCTTGGTTATTGTTGAAATAAAAGCGGCTGTCGAATCCATTTCTAAATCGATGATCAGTGTCTCCTGATATTCCAACTATTTTACAGTGCGTCTTGAGTAAGTCGATAGTTGGCTCAAATCGAATTCTTTGTAACCCATTTTTATATAGATCATTTGGATGGGAGTTAGAGGTAGCAACAAAAACAATACCAGATCTAATAAATGCTTCTATTAAACCTGCCAATATCATTGCATCTCCGATGTCCTTGACAAAAAATTCATCAAAGCAAATCACCTTGGTATCTTTTGCCCATACCTTGGCTATTTTTTGTAATGGGTTGGTGGCTCCTTGGATTTCTTTCAATTGTTGATGTACTTGTGCCATAAAATGATGAAAGTGTAATCTTCGCTTTTGCTTAGACTTTATTTCTTCGAAGAATAAGTCCATTAAAAAGGACTTTCCACGGCCCACTGGACCATAGAGATATACGCCTTTCTTCACTTTGTTACGCTCCACTTGAAGTAACAACTGATCTAAAGTAGAGACTGCGTAACTTTGAGCTTCGTCAAAGGTTAACATACCTTGATCAACAAGCAGGTTATATCGAGTTTGAATGGTGTGCATTTAACTTGTAATGGAATATAGATTGAGGGCCATATTAGCTTGGTATAAACCTAATATGAAGAATAAGATATGCCTAAGGTATAGAATAAGTGTAAAATTTTGATATTTCCTTGGAAAAGGCTCCTCATTAAGGGTACCTATCAATATAAAAGCATGATTATGTCAAATTGAGCATAGTTATTCTATTTACCAATATTTGTGCTAGAAATTAAAAAGCGGTAAACATACCGCCTTTAAAACCCCTTATTTATAAGGGCTAAGATCGGTAAGTTCTGTTTCACATACATTCTTAATTACCGGATGTTTAGCCATCGACTTCAAATAACTCGCTAAGTGCTCAAATTGGAGTGGTGGTTTATTTAATTCGTCAGCCCAAATGCAAAGCATAAATAAGTAACAATCACAAATAGTGAATTGATCGCTCACAACATAGCTTTTGCCAGCAAGATGACGGTTGATAATTTCAAACATACTACCTAGGCGGCTTTGCTGCGTTTTAATTATGTCATCGTACATTAACGCACTTTGCGTATGGCGCTCTGGGTAGAAATAAATCATCAACTCTGCTTGAACTGTGGTGGTGAAATACATAAGCCACTGGTAAAACTCGCCTTTTGCTCTTGGTTCTGCAGGTATTAGTTGAGATTCAGGATGCTTTTCAGCGAGGTATAAACAGATTGCACCACTTTCAAATAGTACAAAATCATCGTCTACTAAAGTCGGGATCCTTCCTGTGGGGTTGAGCCTTAAATACTGGGCAGATTTGTGAGCATGTTTCTTTCTATCTACAAGTTCCAGTTGATAGGGGACGTCAAGTGCTTCTAAAACAAAATGTGGGGCGAGACTGGCATTGCGTGGGTAATAAAACAAAGTGTACATAGCTGGCCTTATCATCAAATTTTTATTGGCTGGAAAGCTCCTTTTATGATTATTCCTTAAGGACTTTAGGACAGCATTTGAATAATAACAAATAAAACCATCTATTTTTATTCAAAAATTTATATCCAACAAAAGCCGTTTACAAGATTAACCATTGCTTTCTTAAGCATTAATAATTTTACCTTAACTGGGTATTTTTTGTCAGCAGGCTTTGGCTGGTGGTACTAATTAATGAATATAATTATGTATAAAATGTATGCTTTGATTCGGAAAGGAAATTTTAAGGGCATTATTTGATTTCACATATAATGCCCTTAATAGCTATTAAGGCGTATAGTAGATTGGAGAGTTAGGTCCAACAGGCAGACCAAAGCCAAACACCCAAATGTAGAAGAGTGCGACCCAACCAACAAAGAAGAACATACTGTACGGTAGCATTGTTGCAACTAGAGTACCAATACCCATATCTTTCTTATACTTGGTGGCGACTGCCAATATCAAGCCAAAATAACTCATCATTGGTGTGATTAAGTTTGTAACAGAGTCACCAATTCGATAAGCAGCTTGTATCGTCTCAGGTGCATAGCCCACAAGCATTAACATAGGAACAAAGATTGGCGCTGTCACAGCCCATTGTGCCGACGATGAGCCAAGGCTTAAATTTACTAGCGCACACATCAGAATAAATAGAACAAATACTTCAGGCCCTGTTAGGTTTAATGCTTGTAACAGCGCTGCGCCATTAATTGCTAAAATAGTCCCCAGATTTGTCCATTTGAAGAATGCTACGAATTGGGCTGCAAAGAATACCAATACAATGTACATACCCATAGAGCTCATGCTTTTACTCATGGCATCAATAACATCACGGTCATTTTTCATGGTGCCTACAACGCGGCCATAGACAAAGCCTGGAATGGCGAAAGTTACGAAGATAAACACAACGATGCCTTTTAAGAAAGGAGAACCAGCCACGGCACCTGTTTCTGGATGACGCAAAATACCGTCTTCTGGCACGATAGTTAAAGCAAGTAAAGCAGAAACAACAAGCAATGAAACGCCGGCCCATTTCAAACCTGACTTTTCTTTTTCTGTTAGGTGTTCAATGCTATTTTCAGAAAGGTCGATACTGGCTTCACTTGGGTCGTATTTTCCAAGTCTTGGCTCAACAATTTTTTCAGTGACCAATGTACCCACAATTGCAATCAAGAATACTGAAATCATCATGAAGTACCAGTTTGCCTCTGGGCCAACCTGATAAGTTGGGTCAATCATTTGTGCGGCAGGTGTAGTAATACCAGCTAGAAGGGGGTCAATAGTTCCGAGTAGTAGGTTCGCACTATAACCACCAGAAACACCTGCAAACGCAGCAGCTAAACCTGCAAGAGGGTGCCTGCCTAGGCTATGGAAAATCATTGCAGCAAGCGGGATTAATACAACATAACCTAGCTCAGATGCTGTGTTCGAAAGGATAGCAGCAAATACAACCATGAAGGTAACAAGACGTTTCGAAGCACCCATCACCATGCCACGCATTGCCGCAGACAACATACCTGAATGCTCAGCAACACTAACACCTAACAATGCGACAAGTACGGTACCCAGCGGAGCAAATCCGGTGAAATTAGTTACCAAGCCAGTAACAATTCTCTGAAGGCCTTCTGCGCTTAATAAGCTGACAACTTCAATAACACCATCTGCATCTCGACCTTTAGCGCCTTCAGGGCGAGGGTCAATTGCGCTGAGCCCCATCCAGTCCGCAATACCACTAAAGATAACGATTGCAATACAGAACATCGCAAAAAGAGTAATAGGGTGAGGAAGCATATTTCCTAAAAATTCAACCGTCGCTAAAAAGCGGTTAAACAAACCACCTTGTTGCTCAGGAGATTGGGAATCTTGCTTAGCTTTAGTCTCTACTGCATTCGACATAGCAATTTTTCTCGGTTCCAAAAAATGCGGCATACCTTATCACTTTTTCATTCAGTGGTCATTTATTAAAGTTAACTAAAAGTGAAAATGAGATAAAATTACAAGTTATGCTGATAAAGAGTGCTATGATAGCGCTGTATGTTCATGAACTAACTCTTTTTGAGTGAAAATTGAACTGGCTTATTTCTGTAATTGGCAAGTCTATGAAATATTATATTTATAAATAGTCTTATGCGGACCAAAAAACGATGTTCATAATGGTGGCCTTAAACCTAAACAGCTACATTACAAGTCTATTAAGCATTGTTGGTTTGTCGTTCAAAAGGTTATTTCTTTATTTAAGAATTAGCAAAGTAGCAAAAAGATGAGGAGCTTATATGACTTGAGTGCTGAAAGTTTCAGCTGTTATGTAACGGTCTCTATTTTGGTATGAAGAGTATGATATGGAGCGGTTGCATTATCACCCATCTATAGCTAGTTTGAAGTTAGGCTATTTATATTTTGAAATGTGCTGTAAAAACCTGATAATTAAGGAAAAAACTTCCACTATTTCTCAAAGCAATTTATGGCTATGCAAAGGTTACCATTAGCCAGTATTACCAATGTACGTTTGTTTGTGATAGCCAACTGTTGGAAGTCGATTTCACGAGACTTAAAATAAGTATTGTCTGTTGTTAATATTGTTTAGTGCTTTGCTATCTTGTTAAAGATAAACTTTAAATATAGATAATATACCCTAATGAGCGTTTATTGATTCCTAAGGTCTTTACATTTGCCAATATTGAAGCGTGCCTGACCGATTGAATTAATAACTTTATTATTGTTTTTACCCAATTTATCTCAATCTTGGTTTTGGATAATACCTTTAAATAACAAAGGGTACTTCCTGAGTCTTATACCTATATAATCATCGGCCATTATTTGGGTGCAAATGCGATTGACATCTTTGTCAACCGCAAGCACCCATTGCATGTGTTCAATGGCACGTTGGAACCCTTTTTTTAGAAACTGCTGTTGTTGGTAAAACTGGCAGTTATCATGCAAGGTAGCTAATTTACTGGGGTGGCTTTGCAGTTCTGCAAGCACCCGAGAAATGTAATCTTCGGACGCTTTGTTATCGCGCTTTGGGCGTCGTTTTGTATTACGCATCGGCCGCCTCAGCTATTTGGTGCAGCTTGCGCATAAAGTCTTGCTTTTGCGACTCCTTATCATATTCAAAATGGTAAGTATTGTGAAAACCAAAACGAAGCAACACGCCACTGCCTTTGAGATATATAGTGTAGCCATCAGGATCAGAAAAGGCGGTTACGCCGTCGAGCTGTTTACCAAGATCATATTCTTGCCCGTGTTGTACTATGTACTCGTATACTTTCAACACTAAGTTGGTACTTAATTCGTTTTTCATGACAACGCCACATTTCTAATGTTCTATGGATTCATACTTAAATGGTAGTTCACTGGATCAATTTAGATACTTGTTTAAATTGAGGATGTTTAGCATCGGCGAGTGCTTCGAATAAAAATGTCTCTAAACATATGACCTTTGCACCATCATAGCGAAGTTGCTCTAGCGCCCAGCTTTTATGTTGTGAGTTTCTCGAGCAAACGCCATCAGCCAATATGTAAACTGTGTGCCCTTGTTTAAGCAAATCTTGTGCTGTTTGATAAACGCATATATGTGTTTCTAATCCGACGATTACTTTGATACTGGGTGGGTGACAATCATCTTTTACCGCCAACTTATTTGTTTTGAAGGCACTAAAAGTGGTTTTTTCAATAATGTTAGAGGGGAATGAAGTAAGGCGTTCATCGGTATGCCCCAGTCCTTTTGGATATTGTTCAAACATGATCGTAGGTATGTCTAAGAGCTGAGCCGCCGTGAGTAAATTGTGCGTGATTTCAATCACATTTTCGTATTCATCGATGTGCTTTTGAAAGTTTTTTTGAATGTCTACGACAAGAATTTGATATTGAACAGTGCAATCATTCATTTGGTAATCCTTTAGTTATCCTAAGAGTTAAATTAAACTCACTGTGAGTTATAACATACACGTTGTCTAGTTTATTTATGCAATTAGAATTTTTAGGGACTTCATCTGGTAGTCCAACTACTTACCGCAATATGTCCGCGACGGCGGTAAAGTTTGAGAAGAGTAAACAGTGGCTTTTGGTAGATTGTGGTGAAGGTACCCAACATCAAATATTGAGCTCTAAACTCACGTTATATCAGCTAAGTGTTATTTGTATCAGTCATATTCACGGGGATCATTGCTACGGCTTACCAGGGCTTATTGCGTCGATGGCGATGTCTGGAAGGAAGGAGCCTGTGTTTATCATTGCGCCTGAGAAAGTGCTTGCGTATTTGAACGCTACATTTTCACTTACTGATGTTACGTTACCTTTTGACTTAAAAACGATAGCAATCGAGCACATAGAACGCGAATTGGAGTTTGACTTTTGTACAGTAGAAGTCTTGGCGCTCAAGCACAGAGTTCCAAGTTTTGGCTTTAAAGTGACAGAAAAACTGATCCCCAATAAGTTACGCATCAGTTTGCTCGCAGATGATGGTATATCCACTGGCGCACATTTCAATCAGCTTCAAAAAGGGTTCGATGTAGAGTATTCCGGTAAGTTACTGTGCTCTAAAAAGTACGCTTTCCCTAGCTGGCAACCACGAAAAGTCATTGTTTGTGGAGACAACGAAAAGCCTAGTTTGTTAAAACCGCACATAGCGGATGTGGATTTATTGGTGCATGAGGCAACATTTACACACAGTGACCTGATAAAAGTGGGGCACCATACGGGACATAGTGACGCAAAGCGCATCGCCCAATTCGCGGAGTCTACTTCAGTGCCTATTTTGGTTTTGACCCATTTCAGTGTGCGTTATCATGGGCCAGGTCTTTTAGATAACCTAGAAGCCGAGGCCCAATCTAATTACAGTGGTACACTTGTATTAGCCGATGATGGTACCACAGTCGATATTCCCAAAACGTTACTTTCTGAGTGATTTGAATAGTGCCCAATCAGACTGTACCTGTTGGGCATAGTTATTCGCTAAATCAATGAGCGTTTCGCAAAGCGGTGGCAGAGTCTCTATACAAGCTTGTTGAAATGACATAGAGCGTCTGTCCCCACGCATGTGAGCATAGCTAAGTACTTCTGCGCAACTCTGAGCGTATTGACTAAAGCCTTGTTTCTGGGCCGCTCGCTTGCCCAGTACAATGTGTTCTGGGTCAATACCTACGCGAGCATGATGACGGGATCTGACTAACCAATGCACCCCTTGCCAGAGCGCATCATCAATGATGAGATCAGGTCTTCGCTGCATCTTTCGTTGACAGTTAACTGTTAAATGGGCTTGGTTTAATCTGTTTACAGGGCTCATTTCGGTAAAGTAGTGAAGGGGAGCTGCAAGCGTTTGCTGTTTGACTTCAACAATGTGATATAGCTCTATTGGCGCTTGTGCCCGAGGGCCTACCAATAAATAATAGCGTTTTAGGTTGTTGCTGCCGGTACCAGCATCTAGTCTCTCAACACAGTCAATGATGTCATCATCTACGTAGGGCCTGAATTGAGATATCAAATTTGCTTTTATATCATTGTGAATGGGCTCAAACTTCAAAGGGTCTGATTTAAAGCGTAATGGGTAAGTAGTTAAATCAACACTCTTTGCTAAGCTACTTTTAAGATTAAAGGCGGAACCGCCTACCAAACGTTGCAAGCCTTTTTGCCAGCGCTTGTGCAGAATGTGATCTTGTTTGAATTTAGTTAAGGCACTTTGACTGTTGTTTTCACCACGAAGTGATGCCTCACAAGTCAGTATGTATTGTTGAACAAAGCTGTTTTGTGCGGCTAGCACATCTTCAGCACGGACAAGTGGCTTCTGGCGCATGGTTAAATCATCCGTCGTTTCTTGTAATTGTTGACCTGCGTGCTGGGCTAGGGTCAGACTAACCAAGTAACGAAAAAGGTCCCAAGTAGCATGGCCGACACATGCATCATCAAAGTCATTGGGTGTAAAAACAAGTGTTTCACCATGAGAGCCTTCTTCACTTAAAAATCCGAAATTACTTGTATGGCAGTCGCCCATGATGGTCGTGACAGGTATATTGTACGCCGTGTCAGGTAGTGCAATAAGTCCATCGAAGATATCTCTGTACATTAATGGTGCAGTCCCTCGGAAAAAGTGGAAGGGGCTCGAAGCCATTTTCTCATGCTTTCCTAAAGACAGTGACGGCTCACAGCCATCATGGCGATTAAAATAAGTACTTAATAACTTTTCACGACTCATGCTTACATCCTCTTTTGTTTTATCCCTAATTGCTGCTCTGCTAACTCTACAACTTTGGGATCTATGGGGGGTGGTTCAATCACCATACCCTCTCGTAAAGTGAGTGTTAGATATTTCATAACCTCTACACGTGCGAACCATTTATGGTCGGCTAAAATAACAGACCAAGGAGCTCGAGTTGTATGCGTTTTTACTAGCATCTCATTGATTGCAACTTCGTACTCATTGCGCTTGTTTCTATTTCTAATGTCTTCCTGAGTTAGTTTCCAGCGCTTATAGGGATTATTCAGACGCTCTGAAAATCTCTTGAGTTGCTCGTCACTACTAATATGTAAAAACAGTTTTATGACTTTAATGTTATCGTCAGTTAAAAGTTGCTCAAATTCATTGATTTCTCGATAAGCACGCTGCCAAGCAGAATCGCTGGCAAACCCTTCGACTCTTTCTACCAGTACTCTGCCGTAGTAAGAACGGTCAAATATTGTTAATGTACCAGCCTTAGGCAATTTATTAAAAAACCGATAAAGGTAGTGTTTACCTTGCTCGTCTGCGGTTGGCGCACTAATTGGAAATACCTGATATCCCCTCGGGTCTAACTGCTCGGTGATACGACGAATTGCACCTCCTTTTCCGGCTGCATCCCAACCCTCAAAAACAATAACCGCTCGTTGACCTTGATGGTAATAAGCTTGTTGTACATGGAGTAATTCATTTTGCCAGTATTTTAGAGCTCGCTTATACGCTTTTTTGGTGTCAATTACCGGGTGTGGCTCAAAGTCTGTAATTGATACTGAATCGTTGTTCAAATAGGGCGGATCAATATGGTTACTCACCTTGCTAGCCTCGCTCTGTATTGTTTGGGTGTAATTTGCATCACTTTTTTAAACTGGCGAATGAAATGAGACTGATCTACGTACTCCAGTTCATAAGCAATGTCCGTGAGTGGTTTATTGGGGTTTTGCTTGATGGCGTTCCTAGAGTTAAAAACCTCTACCAATGTCGCATATTCTTTAGCACTGATCCCGATTGCCTCTATAAACGCTCTTTCTACACGCCTGCTGTTTAAACCAAGTGTGTCATACATCTGTGCGAGCTTTATTGACCTAGGTTGGGTATCTATTTGTATTAATACGGAAGAAAAAGCGCTAGGGAGCTGATAGTGTGCTTGACTAAAGTGGTTTTCTAGCCACCGGGATAATGCATAAACTCTTTGTAATGGGGCCAATTTAGGCGAGATTACCTTTGTTCTTAGAGCGCTAAAATTGATTACTTCTTGCAACTCTATACATTGATTTTTTATATATTTGAGCGGTATGTTGGTGAGGTGTTTGGCGCCCAGTGGAGTAAGGCGTGCACCAACCATGCTCAGTGTACTGGATTTAAAATGCCATAAGTGAGAGGCTGTTTGAGGGCCGATGAGAAACCCGCCAACTTGCATTGAGACATCATTGATAACGGATTCTCCGGATATCACGAGTAATATGGAAATGCACCCATCACTATGAATTGCTTGTTCTTGAGTCGAAAGCGGCCCTGAGGTGTACCAAAAATTTATAATGTAAGGGGCGAGCGCAGGTGGAGGAGTGATGGTCGAATACACGTAAGCCTCTTTTGTCCGTGGTAAATTAAAAACGTAAGTTAATTAACATCTGTCCTTATGATTTCAATCTACATGGTCGGTAAATTTTGGGCAAGAAAAAAGCAGCCAGTGGCTGCTTTGCGTGTTTAAGTTAGTTTTACTTCAATTAATACTAACGCAAGAAAAATTATCTAGCATTAGTGCTTTCGAAGATTTTATCTGCTGATGCGGCTACAAAGCCTGTGTATAGCTCACCGTCAGGTTTGTTATAACGAAGTGCAAACTCATAGAAGCAGCTTGGGATTTCAAATTCACCATCCGAGAACATAACCGGTTGGTGATCGGCAAGTGTTGAAGATTGCTCCAATAACACTTCAGGAGAACCCTTTATTTCACCGCCTGATGTATTTAGCGCAAACCCTGCGTCCTTAAGTGCTGAGTTAACAGCTTCGATGGTCTCGAAGTTTGCTAAGTAGTTGATGCTTACTGTGAAGTGATTTGCACGGTAGCCCCACGCCGACATCCAAGCTGCATACTCACTCTCTTCTAGTAGTTTTTTGTATGTTTCATTGCTTACTTGCCAGTGTGTACCAGAATACAAAAAGTTCTCAGCTGTAACAGCACTTTCATCGATGCTATCGATCATCGTTGCGACAATAGACTGAAGCTCTTCAGAGCATTTCTCAAGCAAAAGTTCAGAGATAAATACTTTTGGCTTACTTGGATCACTATGCTCGTAGTGTTTAGCGTATAGCTTCTTAGCTTCAAAGTGGTACTCACCGCACTCGGTGTAACCAACCGCTTTGAAGTGTGCTGCAAGCTTTTCAAGCCCTACTTTTTCGTGGTTAAAGGTACGCAATGCAATGTGATCATTGATGACATCATCTTGTTGTGTTGAACCTAATAGCTCATGAACTTTTACCGCAGATGGAGTCACCTCTAGGTAATTGCTCCATAAGTTATCGAATAAGCTATCTACATTGTTGTGCATAATGACAATTCCTTAAAATAGCGGCTAAGCCGCGAGTTAATGTTACGACAAAGCACGACGTATTTGATTGTTATAAAACGAATCCACTGATCTTGTCGCCAGCACTTAAATTAAGTGCTTGCGCTGTTTCATGGTTAACCGTAAATGTTTTTGTTGCTTCATCCCATACAGCCTCTGGTGTGAACGTCGCTCGAAACTCAGTAAGCTGCCCGTTAGATAAAGCCCAAGTTTCCTCTGTATGAGGCACTTGCTCGGCAATTACTAGAGTACCAATTTGAGTTTCTCTAACTGTGCGGATATTTTTTAGCCTTGCTTCGATGGTTGGTCCCGCATCGAATAAATCTATATAGCCCCTATGTTCGAAACCTTCTTTTTGTAATAGCTTCAATGCAGGTTTGGTTTTTTCATGTACGTGACCAATAACCGCCTGTGCTTCAGGGCTAAGTAAGTTGGCGTAAATAGGGTATTTCGGCATCAATTCAGAAATAAACACTTTATCACCTAGGCCAACTAAGTGATCAGCTTGTGGGAACTCGATACTAAAAAAGTGCTCCTCAAGCCACTGCCAAAAAGGGCTGTGCCCATTTTCATCGCTGACACCGCGCATCTCAGCAATCACTTTATCACTAAATCTCTGATTGTGTTCAGCCATAAACAAAAAGCGAACTCGTGATAAGAATCTACCAGCTAAGCCGCGACGAAACTGTTCTCTTAAAAACAGAGTACAGATCTCCGAGCTGCCTGTATAGTCGTTACAGATTGACAGTATATCAACGGTATTGTAGACGTTTAATGTGCTTGAATGATGGACGGTTTTACCCTGATGGTAGTGGTACAATGGCACCTGCATGCCAACAGCTGCTTCTATCGCAGTGGTGCCCAAAATGTCACCTGTTTGTGAGTCTTCAAGAACAAATAAGTAACCCTCATCCATCGGTGCGCTAAGCACCTTTGCAAAGCTTTCTTGAGAGCGCTGTATTTTGTTCTTTAAAAGTTCATCATCAACAGGCAATGAAGTGAATCCATGGCCTGATTCTACCGCGATGGTTTTCAATGCAGCGAAGTCTTCACTGCTGATAGGTCTAAGTACTTGCATAGGAGTATCAACAAGGGCGGAAATCCGCCCAAAATTATTAAGCGTTTACAACGTCTGCCACAGCAAGCTCAAAACGAGCTAAACCAGCTTTGATTTCTTCTTCAGTGATAACCAAAGAAGGTGTGAAGCGAACAACATTCGTACCCGCAACTAGCGTCATTAGGCCGTGTTTTGCACTTGCCACTAAGAAGTCACGCGCTTTCCCTTCGTAGTCACCTTTAAGTACACCACCAAGTAATAGACCTTTACCACGTACTTCACTAAAAACATTGTACTTTTCATTAATCGCATTAAGCCCATCACGGAACATCTGCTCTTTCTCTTTAACACCATTTAAAACTTCAGGAGTGTTAACAGTATCGAAAGCCGCTTCTGCTACTGCACATGCCAATGCGTTACCACCGTATGTTGAACCGTGTGTGCCGATTTTTAGGTGTTTCGCAATGTCAGTTGTTGTGATCATCGCGCCAATTGGGAAACCACCACCCAGTGCTTTCGCCGTCGTTAAAATATCAGGAGTGACGTTTAAGCCTTGGTAAGCGTACAAATCACCTGTACGGCCGACACCTGTCTGAACTTCATCAAATATAAGCAATGCATTGTGCTTGTCACACAATTCTCTTACGCCTTGAACAAACTCAGCATCAGGTGAAATAATCCCGCCTTCACCTTGTAGAGGCTCCATCATAACAGCACAAGTCTTATCAGAAATAACTTTTGAGAATGCTTCTAAATCGTTGTAATCAATATGAATGATATCTTGTGGTTTCGGACCGAAACCGTCAGAGTAAGCTGCTTGACCGCCTACAGTAACAGTAAAGAATGTACGACCGTGGAAGCCTTTGTTGAATGCAATGATTTGTGTTTTTTCTTCGTTGAAATTATCGATTGCGAAACGGCGAGCCAATTTAAGTGCTGCTTCGTTTGCCTCTGCACCTGAGTTTGCAAAGTAAACTTTGTCTGCAAATGTGGCATCGGTTAGTTTTTTAGCCAAGCGTAATGCTGGTTCGTTGGTCATAACGTTTGAAAGATGCCAAATCTTTTCACCTTGTTCTTTAAGTGCATTAACTAGTGCAGGGTGACTATGACCTAAGCAGTTAACAGCAATACCACCAGCAAAGTCGATATACTCGTCGCCTTTTTGATCCCAAACACGAGCACCTTTGCCTTTAACAGGAATAACTGCCGAAGGGTTGTAGTTAGGTACCATTACTTCATCAAATAGTTCGCGATTCACTTGCATGACTTCGTCCTCAATAATTACTTCAACTTAAATTACACATTATGTCTGTGTATATTCTTATTCGGTCATTATTGCGTGAAGCGATGAAAATTTGCAGTGTAATTTTGGATAAAATGAGTAAAATGTTCGTCATAATGACGATGGAATTTATCAAAATGATAAGTAAACAAGATGAAAGATTGATTTCTGTACTGCGTAGTAATGCTAGGGCGAGTATTTCAGAGCTTGCTAGGTTACTTGATATGTCACGCACAACCGTTCAATCAAGGTTACAAAAATTAGAGCAAAATGGGGTAATACAGGGCTATAAAATTGATTTTGGCCAAGACTATTTGGGTAACCTTGTGTCAGCGCATGTGTCTATAAAGGTCAAGCAGAAATTAACTGCTAAAACCAACAATGCCCTTAAACAGCTTGCGCACATTTCAGCTCTGTACGCAATTAGTGGTGAGTACGACATGATAGCAATAGTGGAAGCGCAAAGTTTAGAGCAGTTGAGTCAACTACTTGATGAAATCGGCAACCTCGATGGTGTGGAGCGAACAAATTCTTCTGTTATCCTTGAAACCAAATTTCAGCGCTAATCACGCGCTGAAATTAGTTAGCTTTTGGTAACCAAACACTTGTTCCTGTGGAAGCAATGTGATTGACGTTACCTTTAAGCACTTTATCTCCGACATTTCTTGAAGTCTCTGGGCGGCTTACAAGATAGCCTTGTACACAGCAGATCCCCATGTCTTTTACGAGCTCAAATTGATCGAGTTGTTCAACACCTTCAGCAACAATTTTCAGACCAAGTTGCGCACCGAGTTCACTGATAGAGTTCAAAATCTTATAGTATTTTGGATTATCTTTAGCTTGTGAAATAAACAATTTATCAATTTTAATTACGTCAATGGGCAAATCGGCAAGCGTACTTAAAGAGCTAAACCCAGTACCAAAATCATCTATCGCAATAGTTACACCGGCACTACGACAACGCTCTAGCTGCGCGATAATTTCATCGCTGGCTGTAATAAGAGTCGATTCGGTGATTTCTATCATCAGAGACGTCGCTGGTAAACCTGATTTGTCTAGCGCTGCTAAAACCCAATCGTAGATGGGGCGGTGTTTTAATTGGATCCCTGAAACATTCACCGAAATTTTTACTTTTTTCATACCTGCATTGTGCCAAGCTGACATTTGTCGACATGACTCCAGCAAAATCCAGTCACCCAGTTCAAGAATCAAATTGGACTCCTCAGCAATGGGTATGAATTCTGACGGCGGAATGAGCCCCTCTATTGGATGGTGCCAACGCGTAAGCGCTTCAAAGTAATCAATCGAGCAATCTTCGACATGTACAATTGGTTGAAATGACAACTGAAAGTTCTGAGAGGCTATCGCGAGACGTAACTCTTCGAGTAAGTAATGATAACGACGTATTTTATTCCCCATTTCTGGCGAGTAAACCCTAAATATACCTCTGCCATCTGTTTTAGCTCGATACATGGCTACATCAGACATTTGTAGTAACGCATTAGGTGTTGAAGCGCTATCAGGGAACACGGCAATACCGATGCTAGCGCTTATCTTTACTAGCTTATTGCCAAGCACAAAATCTCGCTCGACTTCACTTAATATGGTTTGTGCTACTTCAGTACAGAAGCTGGTATCTCTCAAGTTGGGAATGAAGATAGAAAATTCATCACCACCAAGGCGGGACAAATTTTGATCTAACCCATGTACTGGGTGTGCATCATTAAGCTGAAATTGCCTAACTACTTGCTCTAATCTGCCCGACACTTGTATTAGGATCTCATCTCCGAAGCTGTGTCCAAACGAATCATTGACCTGTTTGAATCCATCTAAGTCAATAAAAAGTAGCCCGCATTTAGTTTTACTTTTGTCAGCTTCAGTCAGCTGTTCACTGATATGTTCAATATAGGCATGGCGGTCGATGAGTTTCGTGAGCTTATCTTGATACACATGACTATCTGATTGTATTTTAATACGTTGCAAGTTATCACTCAGTGCTTGGACGGAGTGACAAATTTGAGCCATTGGGCCACCAGAGTGTAACTCTTTGTGTTGTATGTCCAATCCCTTTAGCAGGGTTGCTAAGTCTTTATTGATTGCATGTAAGGCGTCTAATTGAGCCGACTCTTGAGATTGGCTTTTAAGTCGAGAAAAAATGAACAAAACAATGAGCAAACAAAGCATAAGCAGTGCAGGAGAGGACCACACGAGCGTAAATACCTCATTGGTAGTAGCAAGTATGTAACTTGCATTATCTTTACCTACAACGACATAGTATTTTGACTTAAGCTCTACAAAATCTTGGTCATAGAGAACAAACTGAAACCAAGGCGAAGTGTCATGCACTTCAGAATAATTTGCTGTCTGTGTGTCTAGTGTCAACAAGCCCGATTGTGCGTTTAAAACGTGTTTTGCAAACGTTAGGTTTGCAGCAATCCCAATCACTATGACACTGACTAAGCTGTAAGCTAAATTTTTAAATACATTTTGCATGATTGAGACAATCCAAAATTAACCGATAAACGGATCCTTCTTAACTCTGTAGTATACATCATATTAGTCACAGAGATTACAACCTTTTACACGCTTTTGCTATCAAGTGCAATTATCAAAATAAATTCAACTTTATATAAACAAAATAATTTAAAATTCACTGAGTAAGATCAATTATCAAATTAATTCACTTTACATGATAATAATTCTTATCTACTTTTTTATGTCGTTGGCTTGATAATTGCTGGTACTAAGCTTGGTATCAAGTTGACTGTCCAAAAATGTACTTTTCTGGTGCAAATTAGAGCTGTATTGCACTGTTGTGAGGCGTACAAGTTTATTTGATGAACTAATTTATTCTCACAAAATGTGTGCGTATAGGTAACAGTTATACGGCATCCTTTTGTGGCAAGGAACACCAACCAGGTTAGGTTTTTGGAGCCCAAGATGTTAACAAAGCGTTTTTTTAAAACAAAAAACGAAGCAGAAATTACGTTTGAATTTTCTCACCCTGAAGCTAGTAAGGTTGAATTGGTTGCTGAATTTAATGATTGGCAACCGATCACGATGAAGTTTATTAAAAAAGATAAACGCTTTAGGCTGAAACACAGACTCCCTACCGAAAAAAAGTTTCATTTCCGCTACTTGATTGATGGAAAGCAATGGGACAACGACCATAACGCTGATGGATATGCCGCCAACGGTTTTGGCAGTGAAAATAGTATTGTCGACACTCAAAGATTGGCATAGTTGCCAATGGATGGGTTACAGCAGCTGTATTACCTACACGGCATTGGGTATGACTATACTAAATACGACGGCGAATACGTTGTTTTTGATGAGATAACTCGACAGCGAGCGCTGGCATGTTGTGGTATTGATACAAGTGATGACAATAACATAAACTCACTTAACTTTGAGTTGGATGTCGCGCCTTGGCTGAAAATGCTTGAAGAAGTGACATTAGCTTGCTCTAGAGAGGGTAAGTTTGTTCTTAGAGTACCTGAGTCTCACAGACATACTATCGCAAGCGTTAAATTGCCAGAGTGTGATTTGCACCTCAATGTAGATCTTGCTCACTGTGTAGAAGTCGGGAATTATCAACATAACAATGAGAATTACATTGCGCTTGAAATATCCCTTGGCAAGTTGCCTATTGGGTATTTTCAAATGGAAGTTTCATCTGAACTTGGTTCTTTTTGTACTGAGTTGTGGTCAACTCCAGAGCAATGTTTCAACCCTTATACCAGGCCATGCACAGCAAAGTCTCTTGGCTTGTCACTTCAGCTCTACACCTTAAAAAGTGATCGTAATTATGGGATTGGGGACTTTACTGATCTCAAGTCCCTTATTCACGAATTTGCAAATCTGGGCGGTGACTTTGTCTTGTTGAACCCATTGCATATGCTGTTTCCAGAGCAACCTGAAAAGGCTAGCCCCTATAGCCCGTCTCATCGCTGCCTGATTAACCCTTTGTATATCGCATTAGACGACTTAGAGAGCATAGTTGGCAAGGCATGTTGGGAGCGGTTTTTAGCAGAGCCAAGCCTTACGTTGGGAATTGATTTTGAGGGTGAATACTTAGATTACATCTCCACTAGCCATAGAAAGTATCAACTGTTCGAAAAGTTGTATGAGATATGGTGTCTTGATGTTTCTAACAATGTTGAGTTTCACAATTTTGTAGCCGACCGAAAATACGAATTGGACGAATTACCGCTGAGCCAGTTTGAATGGTTTTTGCAATGGCTTGCTTATTCACAACTTAATGCCTGTCAGAAACTTGCTAAAGACTTAGGCATGTTAATTGGATTGGTGAATGACCTTGCGGTGGGCTGCACCCAAGAAGGTCTTGAGTACCAAACTTATCAATCCAGTTTCACTGACGGCGCGAATGTAGGGGCTCCACCTGATCCATGGGCTGAAAGTGGACAAAATTGGGGGTTACCAGCGCCCAACCCTCTCAAATTAAAGGAACACAAGTTCAAGTATTTCAAATCATTGGTCAGAGCAAATATGCGCTCGGTTGGCGCGTTGAGGATTGACCATGTTATGGCACTACGGAGATTGTGGTGGTGCTTCTTGGAACAAGGTAAAGAGCTAGGTTGTTATGTTTATTACCCTTTTGAGCAATTGTTAGCGATACTAAAAATTGAATCGCATTTAAATTGCTGTGTTGTTATTGGTGAAGATTTGGGAGTTGTACCGCCAGAGGTAACACAATCACTAGATGAATCGGCTATTTTCGGTAATACACTGTTTTATTTTGAAAAAAATCATGATGGAGCGTTCAAGTCTAGCGAGCAGCTCAGGTCTAGTTCATTGACTATGGTTGCAAATCATGATGTTCCGCCATTTCACGGCTGGTGGTTAGGTAAAGATATAGAGATAAAACTCGCGTATGGGATCCTGCAGAAAGATCAGAGTGAACAGCTTGTCCGTGAAAGAGACATAGAAAAGCAGCGATTACTGGATTGGCTGAGAGTTCATGGCAAAGACGAGATGACACAGCACAGCGATGGTGAAGTCATTTATAAGTCGGTGATGGAAATCTTAGCGGGGTGTCCCAGTCAGTTAGTTGCGATTCAACTCGATGATTTAGATCAGCAGCATATTCCAGTGAATATTCCAGGAACAAATACGGAATACCCTAACTGGCGCCGTAAACTGAACCATGAAGTGACAGAGATATTTGCTCAGCAGCAAGGTTTTATTAAGCTGCTTAATGAGATCAGGAAAAGATAATGAATTCTGTAAACAAAAAGCTAGGAAGTATTGACGATTATTCAGATCAAGTAAGTGCGCTGTCAGCAGGGCACTTTAGTGACCCATTTAGCTTTTTAGGGCCTCATGAAGAGAGGCTCGAAAATAATACTGTGACTGTAGTGCGTGTTTATATTCCAAGCGCTACATCGGTTGAGGTACTGCATAAAGGTTTAAAAACTAAAATGACGCAGTACTCGAGTTCAAGCTTGTTTGTCGCTCAGTTCGATGCGCCATTTGATAAAACAGAATATCGATTAAAAGTTAAGTTTAATAATACAGAAGTCATATTTGACGATGTATATCGATTTACTAGTGCGCTTGATGAGCATGCTATGTACTTGTTCAATGAGGGCACGCTAGAGCATGGTTATAAACACTTTGGCGCATGTTTTATAGAAAATCAGGGGGTTCGGGGTGTACAGTTTAGTGTTTGGGCACCCAATGCAAAAAGTGTTTCAGTTATAGGCGATTTCAACTTTTGGCAATCAAACCAACATTTCATGAGATTACATCCTGCAAGTGGCGTATGGGATTTGTTTGTGCCGGGCTTAACGCCTGACCAATGCTATAAGTTTGCAATAACCACACTCGATGGGAGTGTAATTGAAAAAGCAGACCCTTATGCTCAAAAAATGCAGCAAGCACCTGGTACAGCCAGTATTTTGCAAGAAAATAAAGAGGTTTTAGAATTAAGTGATGAGCATATTAACGAGCGTTTAGCGCGCAATAGTATTGATGCCCCTGTTTCTATTTACGAGGTGCACCTAGGGTCATGGAAGCGCAGACCCGATGAGCGTAATCGATATTTGACCTATCGTGAGCTAGCTGATGATTTGGTCAGTTATGTCAAAGAGCTTGGCTTTTCACATATCCAATTAATGCCTATTAGTGAATATCCTTTTGACGGATCATGGGGTTATCAACCAGTTGGGTTGTTCTCTGTGACAAGTCGTTTCGGATCAGTAGAAGATTTTAAATACTTTTGCCAGAAATGTAATGAGCAAGGCATAGGGCTGCTTCTTGATTGGGTACCTGGTCATTTTCCTACAGACCCTCATGGATTACAAAAGTTTGATGGTACACATTTGTACGAACATGCAGACAAGCGACAAGGTTTTCACCCTGACTGGAATACATGTGTATTTAATTACGACAGACCAGAGATTAAAAGCTATTTACTATCCAATGCAAATTACTGGTTAAGTGAATATAAACTTGATGGGCTCAGAGTGGACGCAGTGGCTTCTATGCTTTACCTCGATTACTCTAGAAATGAGGGGGAGTGGGTACCCAACCAATATGGGGGGCGCGAAAATATCGGTGCTATTGACTGTCTTCAATCCAGTAATGCAGCTTGTTATAAAAATAGCCCTCACGTAATGATGGTCGCGGAGGAGTCAACAGCATGGCCAGGGGTTACTCAAAGTGTTGAGTATGGTGGTCTAGGGTTTGGCTTTAAATGGAATATGGGATGGATGAATGACAGCCTTGGTTATATGCAGCGAGACCCCGTTCATAGAAAGTATCATCATCACGAAATGACTTTTTCGATGGCATATGCCTTTTCGGAAAACTATATTCTGCCATTAAGTCACGACGAAGTAGTTCATGGTAAAGGGTCATTACTCAGTAAAATGCCAGGTGATGATTGGCAGCAATTTGCAAATTTAAGAGCATATTATGGTTTTATGTATGCGCACCCAGGGAAAAAGCTACTGTTCATGGGCAGCGAAATAGCCCCAAGAACAGAGTGGGATCACAATCAGGGCTTAGATTGGTCACTACTGCAAAGTGAGGCACATCAAGGCGTTTATAGAACGGTTAAATCTCTTAATGGTATATACAAAAATACACCTGCGCTTTATGAGGTTGACTCTTCTCCAGCAGGTTTTCAATGGATAGATTGTGATAATGCTGAGCAATCAATATTGAGCTTTGCCCGTTTTGGCAAACATTATTCAGATTTAACCGTTGTAGTAAGCCATTTCACGCCACAAGTTTTTCATCACTTTAAATTAGGGGTCCCCAAAGGCGGTGTTTATCAAGTTATTTTTAACTCGGATGATGAAGAGCTTTATGGCAGTGGCGTAAAAGTGGTTGCTCATCAACAGCAATTAATCGAGTCTAAATCAACAGCAAGTCATGGGTTTGAGCAAAGTATAGAAATAACAATTCCACCTTTGTGTACAGTGTATTTAAAGTATATCTCGGCTTAACATGTTAAAAACTAAACTAGGATTTACTTATCCTTTAGGTAACTCTGTTCATGCAGAAGGTGTCAACTTTGCAGTTTATGCACCCAATGCATCAGAGGTCACTTTATGCTTGTTTGAAGGGCCAGTCGCGTCAGAACTTGCGCAGATAAAGATGAACAAACGTGAAGGTGGACTATGGACTCTTTTTGTTGAGACTGCTCGAGAGGGAACTCTTTACGGATATCGTGCTGATGGAGATTATGACCTCGCTGAAGGTTTGTTCTTTAACAAAAACAAACTTTTGCTTGATCCTTACGGCATGGATATTCAAGGTGAGTTCACTTGGAGCGAAAGGCACTACTGTCATTTACCTGTGGGCGAATTCAACGTTAATGACAACGCCATTGATATGCCTAAAAGCCGGGTTTTTAGCCCCAAGCCCTACAGCGGTAATCGACCAAATACAGCGTGGCAAGACACATTTATCTACGAGTGTCACGTAAAAGGCGCGACACAAACTCTTGATACTGTTGCTGCTAACAAGCGCGGTACTTTTTTAGGTCTGTGCGAACACAGTTTTATTACTCACTTACAGCAATTGGGTGTTACAGCCATTGAATTGCTTCCCGTTCAAGCATTTATCAGCGAACAGTTTTTGACAACAAAAGGGCTTCAAAACTATTGGGGTTACAATACTTTGAGCTTTTTTGTCCCGCATAAAGCCTATTGTGCACAGGGAGACGTTACAGAATTTCAGCAAATGGTGGCGACACTTCACGCGCACAACATAGAAGTGATCATAGATGTGGTTTACAACCACACAGCTGAAAGTGGTATTGATGGCCCTATGCTGTCCATGAGAGGTTTGCACAATCGGGGTTATTATCGAATGCTGCAAGCTCCAGAATCTGTTTTTATTAATGATACTGGGTGTGGGAACACGATTAACATTGACGATCCAATAACTTTAAGGCTGGTAATTGACAGCTTAAGGTACTGGGTAGAGTACATGGGCGTCGATGGGTTTAGGTTTGATTTAGCCACTATCCTAGGGCGAAGTAATGAAGGGTTTAATGGTCAACACGCTTTTTTCCAAGCCCTGTCACAAGACCCTGTACTGACGCAAGTTAAGCTAATTGCAGAACCTTGGGACGTCGGGCCGGGTGGATATCAACTCGGCGCGTTTCCGCCACCTTGGCGTGAGTGGAATGACAAGTACAGAGATGTTGTGAGACGCTTCTGGAGAGGTGACAGTGGCACACTCCCTGAGTTGGCCAAAAGAATACATGGCTCAAATGACTTATTTGAGCATAATCTGCGCGGGCCTCTCAACTCGATTAATTTTCTGACTAGTCATGATGGTTTTAGCCTTTCGGACTGGGTGAGTTACGAGCATAAGCATAACGATGCGAATGGCGAAAGTAACTGCGATGGCCACAGTGAGAACTATTCATTTAATTGTGGTGTTGAAGGTCATACTGATGATCCTGATGTGATCATTAAGCGAAGAAAGCTACAAATTAATGCGTTGGTCACGTTATTCATGTCTAAAGGCGTACCAATGATCTGCGCAGGCACGGAACTAAATCACTCCCAGAACGGTAACAATAACGCGTATTGCCAGGACAACGAAACGAGTTGGTTAGATTGGAAAAATGTCAGTGAAACACAAAATTTGATAAAACCAATCTCATCATTGATGAAAATCCGTAGCCAATTGAGTGCTTTCAAACACCCGTTTTTTGTGCATGCTGAAGACGCTAGATTTGCTGTACTGTGGTACAACAAATGCGGACAAATTATGAGTGATATGGACTGGCACGATGAAGGCAATAAGACGTTAATTTACGTATTAGCCGATTACATCGAGTCTAGCTCTGTGCTAGTTATATTGCATGCCGATGATACTGAAACTGAAATTCAGTTGCCTGATCCCCCTTTTTCTAGTTGCTGGGAAGCCGTCTATTCTTCCGAAGATAATTTTGAGGTAGGACAATTCCCCAACTCTTTAGCCCCAACCGGACAGAGTGCATGGATACTCTTGTCGCACAATGAGGAAACCACCGATGGCTCAGAAAAAGTCTAATGTGTGTGTCGTTAAACACTGGCAGGATGCGCCAAAGCTCAATGAAAGCGATTTAGCTGATGATTTAAATAGACATTTTTACTATACACTTGGACGCGACAAAGTAGGTGAATCTAAACACTATTTGTTTCAAGCTTTAGCGCTAACAATCAGGGACCGATTAGTCGCTAGGTGTCGAGCGACCAAACAGTACTTGGATCAAGAGAAAACCAAAAAAGCGGCATATTTGTCACTAGAGTTTTTAATGGGGCGTGCATTGGGTAATGCCATTTTAAATTTAGACCTCGAGGAACAAATTGGCACTGCATTGAGTGAATATGGCACAACCCTAGAAGAGCTAGAGTCTGCCGAACATGATGCCGGTCTTGGTAATGGTGGCCTCGGTCGGCTTGCTGCGTGTTTTTTAGATAGCTGCGCATCACTCGCATTACCTGTTATCGGGTATGGGATACGTTACGAATATGGCATGTTTAACCAATCTATAGAACATGGTGCACAAATTGAACATCCTGATAAATGGCTACGTGAAGGACACCCTTGGGAACTCAGTGCTCCCGAGCAAGCTAAAGTTGTAAAGTTCTTCGGTAATGTTGAGACACATACAGACAAATCTGGGCGGGTACATCATCACTGGACGAACACCCAGGATGTACTAGCCGTGCCTTTTGATGTGCCCATTCCTGGTTATCGTAATGGGGTTGTTAACACATTAAGGTTATGGAAATCAGAAGCAACTGATGAGTTTAACTTGAAGGAGTTTAACGAAGGCAGTTATTCAGAAGCCGTCGCTAAAAAGAATTTAGCAGAGCAAATCACTATGGTGCTGTACCCCAACGATGCCAGTGAGAATGGAAAGGAATTAAGGCTTCGACAGCAATACTTCTTATCAAGCGCAAGTCTGCAAGACATATTGCAACAGTGGACGCAACAGCATGGAACTGATTTCAGTGACTTCTCGGATTATCATGTTTTTCAATTGAATGATACACACCCAAGTGTCGCTGTCGCTGAGCTTATGCGTCTATTAGTTGATGAGTATGAGTTAGAGTGGGATAAAGCATGGCAAATAACAACGACTACCATGGCTTATACCAATCACACACTGTTACCAGAAGCGCTAGAAAAATGGTCAGTTTCCTTATTTAGTCGACTATTGCCACGGGTCTTAGAGGTTATTTATGAAATAAATGCACGGTTTTTAGCAGAAGTCGCGCTCAGATGGCCTGGAGACGTTGTAAAACAGCGGGAGCTTTCTCTAATTGAGGAGGGGCCTGAGCCGCAAATTAGAATGGCCTATTTGGCGATTGTGGGTAGCTTTTCAGTAAATGGGGTTGCAGCACTGCATACTCAGTTGCTTAAGTCGGGCTTGTTTAATAGCTTTTATAACCTGTGGCCAGACAAATTCAACAACAAGACAAACGGTGTAACGCCAAGGCGATGGCTCGCTCATTGCAACCCAAGGTTGGCGCAGTTGATCTCCGAAAAAATCGGTGACGGATGGCAAGCCGACTTTTCAGAAATCCAACAGCTTAGACGATACTACGATCAAACTTCGTTTCATAGCGAGTGGCAAGCAGTTAAGGCTCACAACAAGCAAAAACTGGCCCAATTAGTTGCATCAAAGTGTGGTGTAACGTTTGATACCGATATGTTGTTTGATGTGCAAGTGAAGCGGATCCACGAATACAAGCGTCAACTACTAAACATACTCCACGTTATAGCTTTGTATGACCAAATTAGACGTGGTGAAGTTAAAAATATCGTACCAAGATGTGTTTTGTTTGGGGGGAAAGCTGCTCCAGGTTATTACATGGCAAAACTGATTATCAAGCTGATAAATAACGTTGCCAATGTCGTAAACAAAGACGAAGCCGCCAAGCCCTATTTGAGAGTGGCATTTCTACCGAACTACAATGTTACTGCGATGGAAACGATCTGTGCTGCGACAGATCTTTCACAACAAATCTCGACAGCCGGTAAAGAAGCCAGCGGCACAGGAAATATGAAGTTTATGATGAATGGTGCCGTCACAATTGGAACGCTGGATGGAGCCAATATAGAAATTCGAGAGCAAGTCGGCGACGACAACTTCTTCTTGTTTGGTGTGACTGCAGAACAGGCGAATCAGGTCCGACAGAGTTACAACCCAACTAAAATTATAGAGTCATTTGCACCGTTAAAAAATACAATGAAACTGTTATCGAGTGGCCACTTTAATCTATTTGAACCAAACATTTTTGACGACATTATCGGGTCTATTCAAAGCCCTCATGATCCTTGGTTGGTTGCGCAAGACTTTGAAAGTTATTTTGATGCCCAGCAGCGCGCTGCGCAAAGTTACACGAACAAAACATTGTGGAATCGCATGAGTATTTTAAATACTGCTGCGAGCGGAACTTTCTCTAGTGACCGCACTATTTCACAATACAGTGAAGATATTTGGCGATTGAAACCCATGCAGTAACCGCCTTGAACATTAATATGGAGATAAGAAATGCCGAGTTATGCAAACCGTTATATCAGTAACCTGACAAGAGACACGTATGCATTGATCCTTGCGGGTGGGCGTGGCAGTCGGTTGCACGAATTAACCGATTGGCGAGCAAAGCCAGCGGTCTACTTTGGTGGTAAACACAGAATTATAGATTTCCCGTTGTCCAATTGTATAAACTCGGGCATCCGACGAGTAGGGATTGCAACGCAATACAAGTCACACTCTTTAATACGCCACGTAAATCGCGCATGGGGGCACTTTAAGAAAGAGCTTGGTGAATCTGTGGAGATATTACCAGCATCTCAACGCTATGGAGATGAGTGGTATTGTGGTACAGCAGATGCTGTTTTTCAAAACATGGATATTATTCGTCATGAATTACCAAAATACGTGATGATTCTGTCCGGTGACCATGTTTACAGAATGGATTACGGTGCTTTGATTGCAAAGCATGTGGAGACTGGCGCAGATATGACAGTTTGCTGTATCGAAGTAGACTGTGATGAAGCGGCAAATACCTTTGGTGTCATGACGGTAGATCAAGATAAACGCGTTCGTAGGTTTGATGAAAAGCCAGCTGAACCTTCATCTATACCAGGCAAACCGGGAATTTGCCTTGCTTCTATGGGTAACTATGTATTTAACACAGAGTTCTTGTTTGAGCAATTAAAGCGAGACGCGCAACGTGAAGGGTCTGGTCGAGATTTTGGGCATGATATCATTCCTTCAATCATAGAAGAGCACAATGTCTTCGCATTTCCATTTCGAGATCCAAGCCACCCGGGCCAGCCATACTGGCGAGATGTTGGGACTATCGACTCTTTTTGGGAAGCGAATATGGAACTAGTGTCTGTAGAGCCGCAATTAGATCTTTACGACCCATCTTGGCCAATTTGGACATATCAAGAGCAGTTACCACCAGCTAAGTTTATTTTTGATGATGAAAATAGAAGGGGGATGGCGGTTGACTCGACGGTATCAGGTGGATGTATTATTTCTGGCTCTGTAGTTAGAAAATCTTTGTTGTTCTCCAATGTTCATGTGCATTCGTATTGTGAAATTGAAGGAGCGGTAGTGCTGCCCGGTGTTAAAATCAATCGTCATTGCAGAATTAAAAATGCAATCATTGACCGTAGTTGTGAAATCCCTACTGGTATGCGTATTGGCTATGATCCAGAAGAAGATCGCAGCAATGGCTTCAGAGTATCTAACAAAGGCATAGTCCTAGTAACCAGAGATATGCTGACCGCATTGCAGGAAAGCCAAAAACCAAAAGAATCAAGTTTAGAAAGTGCCTAAGGGTAATATATGCATGTAGTTATGGTGGCAGCTGAAAATGACAGGCTGCCTAATTGCAAAGTGGGAGGCGTTGCGGATGTGATCCGCGACATCCCTTACGCTTTGGCTGAAAAGAATATTAAGACCTCGGTAATTGTGCCTGATTATGGTCAAGCAAAAATGCGACGTCAGTTTGTTGCAGATATCGCGGTACCTTTTAAACAGCATTTAGAAACAGCTGTATTGTGGCGTGTTGAAGAGCATAACGGCGTAAGTCAATATGTAATTTCACATTCTTTGTTTTGTGAACATGGCGGTGACATCTACTGTAATGATGGTGGTCGACCTTTTTACACAGATGCCAATAAATTTGCGTTTTTTAGCGCCGCTGTATGTGAGGTTATTGAGCATGCTTTGATTGATGACATTGATGTGCTTCATCTACACGATTGGCATGCCGCGTGTGTTGCTGTGTTAAAGCAATTTAGTCCTAGGTTTGACAGGTTGAAAAAACTAAAAACTGTTTTTACAGTGCATAACCTAGCTCTGCAAGGCATTCGACCATTTAACGGTGACGACTCTAGTTTGGAAGCTTGGTATCCAACATTGAGTTATGATGGACAACAGATTTGTGATCATCATTACCCTCACTGCTTCAACCCAATGAGGGCGGCGATAAATTTGGTAGATAAAGTACATTTGGTATCTCCAAACTATTGCAATGAAGTACAGATGGGTAGTGACCATCAAGCTGGCTTTTTTGGTGGCGAGGGCTTAGAGCATGATATGCAGTTGGCAGCTAAAAGCGGAAAACTTGTCGGTGTTTTAAACGGGTGTAAGTACGATTATGCATTGCCTGAAGCCAGTTGGGAAATAATGTTGGAAAGTGCTGAGTCTAATATATTTAAATGGATGGCAAAGCACACCGAATTACAAAGTTCACACTATATAGCTCATCAGAGGGTTCTTAAGTGGATTAAATCACCATGCGAAGGGCCTTTAGTTACGAGCGTTGGAAGGTTAACCGACCAAAAAGCGCTGCTATTAAAGCAAGCAATGGGTGATGGTCTCGTACTTGATATGTTGGCTAGCACTTTGGCTGATTTTAGTGGAAAAATGATTCTCCTTGGTTCAGGTGATGCTGAGTTGGAGTATCTCTTTTCTCAAGTTATGGCTCGAAATGATAACGTGCTTTATCTAAAAGGGTACGGAGAGAATATTGGAGATATGCTTTACCAGCTTGGAGATTTATTTTTGATGCCTAGTTCCTTTGAGCCTTGTGGGATTAGCCAAATGCTTGCTATGCGATCGGGGCAGCCTTGTTTGGTGAACAATGTTGGTGGACTGGCTGATACCGTAGAAGACAAAGTGTCAGGGTTTGTCTTTTCGGGTGACAGCATCAATGAGCAATCAAATAATTTAGTTAACCGATTTAGGCAAGCTTTAATGTTGTTTGAAAGCGACCCACAAAGCTATCGGAAAATTTCAGAAAATGCGGCAGAAAAAAGGTTCACATGGGAACAAAGCGCTATACTATACAAGGAAAATTTATATGAGTAGTTAGGGCTAGCTCATCCTAGCAATACAAAACTAGTACTTTAATGTTTTAGTTTGATTTTATTTATCAGAAATTCGGGTTAAAATTATTAAATATAATTAAAAAGTATAGAACAAAAGTACTGTTATTGAACAGTTAAGCTAGGAGCGATGATTTGAAAGTGTTTGTGGCTCGCCAAGCCATTTTTAATCGCAAGAAGCATGTGGTAGCTTATGAGCTGTTATTTCGTGATGGAACGAAGAACAGCTTTCCAAATATCGCTGAAAATGCTGCGACAGCTAGGTTGATTATGGATAATCAACTAAATTTAGGGACAAGGTATTTAACATCAGGAAAGAAAGCACTAATCAACATCGGTGAAGAGTCTTTAAATCAAGAGTTAGCGCAATTCCTCCCTACGGACGATGTGATACTTGAGCTACTAGAGACAATTCCTCCAACTACTGAGAATTATGAAAAGGTCAGGCAATTATTTCATAACAATTTTCGACTAGCGCTCGATGACTTTAATTACTCCAAAGAGTGGGAGCCATTTTTAAAACTCGCAAGGTTGGTTAAATTTGATTTAATTCAAAGCCCACTGAAAGAAATTGCCCCCTTGGTGAGTGAGCTCAAAAAGCGCAAAAATTTACAATTACTTGCTGAAAAAGTAGAAACCGAAGAGGAATTCCTATTAGCAAAAGAAATGGGATTTAACTTTTTTCAGGGTTACTTTTTTGCCAAGCCGACGATGATCGCGCAAAATGATATTGAAATTAATTATGCAGTAGTCATGCTTATATACTCCGAAGCTCTCAAGCCTAACATGAACATTCCCCGCATTGCTGAGCTCTTTGCGCAAGATACTGCACTGGCCTACAAGCTGCTGAGGCTCATCAATTCAGGGGTTTTCCCTATTAAGAACCGCATTGAATCTTTAAAACAAGCGCTTGTGTATCTGGGACACGAACGAATCATAAAATTTGTAAACTTGATTATGACAGCGCATGTAGCAGAGCAAAAGCCAACTGAATTAACTCGGTTAAGTATTGTTCGTTCAAGGTTTTGCGAATTAATCAGTAAGCAAATTGCACCTTCTTTAGCAAGTATGAGTTTTCTAACAGGCTTATTTTCTCTCCTTGATGCGATACTGGATAAGCCAATGGAAGTTGTTGTTGAGAGATTACCGTTTCCAGAAGTTTTACATGATGCTTTGTTAGGTGAGCCAAATACTTTGTTTTATATTCTCAACATTGTTAGAGCTTATGAAAGCGGAAGCTGGTGGGCGATGCAAGAGGCATGTACGATGTTAAATATGTCAGATGAGAGTTTACCTGAGTTTCATGCTCAGGCTGTCAATTGGGCTGACATGTATCGTGAACATGTTTATTGATGGATAGAATTGCGCTGGTAGATGTTTTACGAGGATTTGCTTTGTTGGGGTTGCCATTAACGAATTTAGTCTACATGGCTGATTTTAATAATGGCTATGTCCCACAGGATGGGAACGCAGTTGACTCATTTTTAACCGCTTTTATTGATGTAGTTGCGCAGGGCAGGTTTCGGACCTTATTTAGTATACTCTTTGGGGTCTCGATGTGCCTTTATTATGAAAAACATGGCACTGCAGCTTTTGTCGGTAAAGCGCAAACAAGACTATATGCACTTGGGCTGATAGGTTTGGTACACGGTTTATTAATATGGCCAGGGGACATTCTGGTCAATTATGCGTTGTCAGGTTTGCTATTGATTTACGTGATTAATACGGACTCAAAAACACTTTTTAAGTTATCCATCAGTGCCATCGCTTTGCCAATTTTACTGCTCGTTTACTTGGCCATGGCATTCCCTGAGCCTCATGTTGAAGACAGTATATCCACCTACGGGAGTGACAACGCTCCGATGGTGCTGCTTTCTTTTTTGCGACAAAATGCGCAAAATTACTTTAATATGCTGGCATTGCTGCCTTTTCTAACGCTTTGGTATACTTTTGGTTTAATGCTCATTGGAGTACTCATACACAGAGCGCAATGGTTTAAAGGTAGGGCTTTGCCGAATGTTTTGTCCGTGTTTGTTTTGATTCCATTGGCGGTGACCGGTTCAATCGTTACACGAGGGTTCCTTTTTCATGAAAATCGGATCGTGTTTGAGGTGCTTAATTGGCTGTTCGCCATTCCGTTTTGTGTTGCTATGGTGAGTCTTGCAACGCAATTTTCGGTCATCATAGAACGGTTTAGTGGGTTGTTTGCTGCAGTTGGTCAATACTCTTTGTCTTTATACCTGTTGCAATCCATCGTAGGCGTTGTGATACTTCAGTTCATCTTGCGAAATTTGCAATTAGATTTTCATCAAATTCATTTTTTAACACTGTTTGGTGTGCTCACTGTTCTACAATTAACCTTAGTGTGGTTTCTTACTCGTTGGAAAATAATAGGGCCTGCTGAAAAGCTATTAATTAATTTACAGGTATGGTTTCAAAAGAGAGTAGTTAAATGACCCTTTTAAAAGTATCGCTATTATTTATTTTTCTTACTTTTTCGTCTGTTAGTTTTGCAAAATCGAGTTTCTCTGTGTTGTTTGTTAACCCGTCATTGGCAGGAGAACCTTTTTGGGGGAAGGTGCAGCAAATCACCGAAGAGGCTTGTAAACAATTAGGTGTCAATATCGATGTCATCTATGGTGATGGTAATCGCCACATTCAAATAGCAGAGCTCAAGAAATACCTTGATTATAGAGCGAGCCCTGATTATGTAATATTAATGCTCTACCCAGGTGGTGCAGAGCAAACTTTAACGATGTTAAACAATTATGGGATAAAGTTCATTACTTTGGAGCAAACTATTACAGGGATGGAGAAAGATGAGATTGGTATACCCAAACAGCGCTTTGAACATTGGCTAGGCGAAGTATATTTTGACAATTATCAAGCCGGGTTCGATTTAGCTAAAGCGTTACATGAAAGTGTTTTGTCCGGCGGCCATAAAGGCCCAGTAAATGGGTTGGCGATTAACGGGCACTATGGAAGCGAGTCGGATAAACGAAACCAAGGTGCTGCGGATTATTTTAAAAATGCAGACATTAAGCTTCAACAAACAGTTCACGCCAGTTGGTCAAAAGAGCAAGCGTATACCAAAACTAAGCGTCTATTTAAGCGCTACCCAGATACTCAGCTGATATGGAGCGCCTCAGATTTGATGGCGATGGGCGCTCAGACAGCGATTCGACAACTAAAAAAAGACGAGAGGCAAGTTGCGATTGGCGGCTTTGATTGGTTATCTGATAGCCTGTCGTTGATTAAAAAAGGGCAGTTAAGTGCATCTGTAGGTGGTCATTTCATGATGGGGGGCTGGGCACTCGTTTCTATATTCGATTTTCATCATGGTAATCAGTACTGGCTGCAAAATAGTCAAATTACGTTTGAACTATCAGCGATCACCCGAGAGAACATAGACGAATATATTTGGATTTCGAATAATCCTGACTGGTCAAAACTAGATTATAAACACTTTAGTATTCTGGATAAAAGCGCGAAGAGATATGACTTTTCTCCGAAATATCTGCGCCAAATCAACCAAGGCCCTGTGGTCGACGAATAGCTGCAACAGATATATTGGTTTTAAAAGGTAATCTCGCCCACTTATTAGATTCAATTTAAGCTGAATTAGATATACAATTACGCTTTTTATGACATTGGGATTGGCGTGGATACACCTAAGCGATTAAATAAGTACATTAGTGAAACAGGGTTTTGTAGCCGAAGGGAAGCAGATACTTTCATTAGTGAGGGAAGGGTTTCAGTTAATGGCCAAGTAGCTGAAATGGGCTTGAAAGTGACAGACAATGATGAAGTGCTCATTGATAATAAGCCACTGAAAGCCAAGCCTAAAAGAGTTTACATCGCTTACAACAAGCCTGTAGGTGTGACCTGTACAACTGAACGAAAAATCAAAAGTAATATCGTCAGTGCCATTAACTATCCAGAACGCATTTTCCCAATTGGTCGGCTAGATAGACCCTCAGAAGGCCTCATATTTCTTACTAATGAAGGTGATATCGTAAACAAAATCCTGCGAGCTGGTAACAATCACGAAAAAGAGTATGTGGTTACAGTGGATAAACCAATTGACGATAACTTCATTAAAGGCATGCGCTCGGGGGTGCCAATACTTGGTACGGTAACAAAGAAGTGTGTTGTTAAGAAAAATGGCCCCAAGAAATTTACTATTGTACTTACACAAGGTCTTAATAGACAGATAAGAAGGATGTGTGAGTACTTTGGCTATGAAGTCGATACGCTAAAACGCGTTCGCATTATGAATGTTAACTTGAATGGCCTTCGCCCTGGTCAATGGCGTCACTTAAGTGAGAATGAAATGGCCGAGATAAATGCATCTATCGAAGGGTCTTCAAAAACCCAAGAGGCGTCATTCGATGACAAAAAGCGTGCACGCCCCAAAAACATCTCACATAAAAAGCGCGACGAAGCAAAGCCACTTAAGAGCAAACCGGTAAAACCTAATCAACCTAAGAAGCCAAATAAGAGCTCACAAAAGCTCAAGGGTACTTTGTCACTGAATAAAAAAAATGGCCGCTAAGCGGCCATTTTTTTACTTCCTTACGCGTGTTTAGGCGCCTTAATCTTAAATGCCAAACAGTAAACCACTGGTATAACGATTAACGTTAAAATTGTGGCAAAGCCTAATCCGAACATAATTGTGACTGCCATTGACTTGAAGAATACATCAAATAGCAGTGGGATCATGCCCAAAATTGTTGTGATTGCGGCCATAGAGACTGGACGTACACGACTTACGCCTGAGTCAAAAACAGCTTGGTAAGGGTCTTTACCACTCTCTACCTCTAAGTTTATCTGGTCCATCAACACGATCCCGTTTTTGATGAGCATACCTGAAAGGCTTAACAGCCCAAGTAGTGCCATGAAGCTAAATGGAGCTTGGAACACTACAAGCCCTGCCGTAACGCCAATGATTGCAAGTGGCACTGTACTCCAGATAACTAAAGGCTTGCGTACAGAGTTGAATAGCAACACGGTGATCATAAACATGCTGAGATACCCAATTGGCAAGGAACCAAAAATAGCAGTTTGTGCATCTGTAGAAGATTCATATTCGCCACCCCATTCCATCGTATAACCCTGAGGGAGTTCGATTGCTTCAATATTAGCTTTAACACGAGCGAATAATTTTGCGGGTGTTTCATTGCCAATGACGTCATGGTCAGCCATTACTGTAATGGTGCGTTTTCTATCGCGACGCATTATCAGACTGTCTTCCCATACCACCTCAAAGCTATCAACGATTTGGCTTGCAGGCACATATACGTTTAGAACTGGGCTGAAGACCTGTAAATCTTGCAAGTTCTCGACACTATATCGTTCCGCTTCTGGCGAACGCGCTACAATGGGAAGCATTTTAGTGCCGTCTCTATATAAGCCGACGGTTTTGCCCGACACACTGGTTAATAATAACTGGTCTAGGTCCGTTTTGCTGATCCCTAAACGTCGCGCTTTTTGTTCATTAAAGACGGGTTGGAGTACCTTACTTCTCTCCCTCCAGTCATCGCGAATGCTATGGGCGCCATCGTCTTTGGCTAGGACAGTTTTGGCTTCCTGAGCTAGCTGTCTTAGGACAACTGGGTCTGGGCCTGAAAACCTTGCTTCAATTTTTGCATCCGTAGATGGGCCAATTTCCATTCTTTTTATCTTGAGTTGACCATCCAATTCATTTTGCGCTGCGAATTCCCTTACCTTGGATATCATGGTGATCACGTCTTCGCGATTTTCAACTCGGATTATCATTTGACCATATGCGTCATACTGCTTTTCTGGCCCGTAGGTGAGCATGAATCTAGGCGCCCCCTGACCAATGGTTGTTGTCACTTCTTTTACAGCGTCATGCTGCTTTAAAAAGCGCTCAATCTTTTCAACATTGTCTGAGGTACTTCTGATATCAGAGCCTTGATAATGCCAATAGTCCACATAAAACATCGGGGTGTTAGACGCAGGGAAAAATGATTGCTTAACAGATTTAAAGCCCATTACCGATACTACGAGCAGTAAAACCATAGACACTACGGTGGTCCATCTATTCTTTAAGCAGAATTTAAGCATCGTTTTATACGCTGTAAAAATAGCACCTTGATATGGGTCAGTTTGCTCAGCTTGAAGTGATGACTGAATTTCCTCTTTGAACAGCATATTTGCAAAAAATGGCGTTAATGTGATTGCGGTTACCCAGCTTAAGAGCAAAGAAATAAACAGCACCCAGAAAAGAGAGCCCGCAAACTCACCACTGGCATCAGAACTTAAACCTATCGGTGCAAATGCAGTGATACCAATCACTGTTGCCCCAAGAAGTGGCCATTTAGTTTGTTCAACGATATTAACGGCGGCCTTGATCTTAGTTTGCCCACGCTTAAGATTAATTAAAATTCCTTCTGTAATGACAATCGCATTATCAACTAACATACCTAGCGCAATGATGAGTGCACCAAGTGAGATCCGCTGTAGGTCGATTGCAAACAGTTTCATGAAAACAAATGTTCCCAAAACTGTAAGCAATAGGATACCACCGATCAATATACCGCTTTTTACCCCCATAAATATCAGCAACACAATTATTACGATGGCGACAGCTTCTAGTAAACTTATAATAAAGCCATCTACAGACTTTTTAACTTCAGCAGGTTGATTGTAGACTGCATTTACTTCGATGCCGTAGGGCCTTTGATATTCAAGTTCAGACAACCTGTTTTGAATAGCGTGACCAACGTCAACCACGTTCACACCTGATGTGAAAGAGATACCTAGTAACAACGCACGATCTTGATTAAATCGAGTGATATGATTTGGCACTTCTTGGTATTCTCTTGAGACTGTTGCAACATCACCAAGGTATATCAATTCTCTGGCACCAGGTTGAGATATTAGCAAGCCTTCTAATTCAGAGACATCCGTAAACTCGCCTGTCGGGTGAAGCCGAATTGATTCATTTCCAACGCGAATTTTACCAGCGTTCGAAACAGTGTTCTGAGTTTGTAAAAGTGAGAATATATGGTTCGGTGATATCCCTAATTGAGACAGTTTTTGAGTTGAAATTTCAACAATTACTTGTGGCTGTTGTTCACCCGCAACGGTGACTTTGCTCACACCGTCTACTAAAACAAGCTCACGACGTAGAAAGTCAACGTAGTCTTTAAGTTCGTCATAGGTGTAACCTTCCCCGGTGATGCCGTATAACATGCCGTAAACATCAGCAAAATCGTCAATAATGCTTGGCGAATTGACGCCGGGTGGTAGTTGTGGTGTTAAGTCATTAATTTTTCTTCTTAACTCATCCCAGATTTGCTTTAGATCTTCCTTTCTGTAGGTACTTTTCATTTCTACTGAGATTTGCGATTTACCCGGAGATGATATGGATGTCACATAATCCACATAGGGTAGGCTTTGAATCGCATTTTCAATAGGGTAAGTCACTTCCTCTTCAACTTGCTGTGGTGATGCACCGGGGTAAGTCGTAATCACCATTGCTTTTTTTAGCGTAAACTCAGGATCTTCTAGTTGCCCAAGTCCAAAATAAGAAACTGTGCCAGCTGCGAGTAACAGAACAGCGAACATAGCACTAATGACTTTGTTCTCAATTGACCATTGCGCTAAGCTCATATTATAGGCCTCGCTCTTTAGTCCACGGCCTTACTTGTAATCCTTCTTTTAAATGATGCACTCCGGCAGATACAACAATTTCTCCTGCTTGCAGGCCGCTTTGCACTTCAATACCTGATTGTCTCATTTGGCCAATTTGAATGTGACGCATTGAAACTTTATTGGTTTCTGTATCGAAGACCCAAACGTAATGATTGCCAGCAAGTTTTTCATTAGGCGCGGAGAAGACAGCTTCAGTCGGAACCATTAACGTTTTTTTCGTTAAGTTGGTCACTTTACTCGGATCTATATAAACATGCCCCGTCATGCCGGCAAGCAAGTTAAAGTCTTCGGGTATAGGTAATGAAAATACAACTTTATAAGTCAAAGTCACAGGATCGGCTTGTGTATCCCACTCTTTAATCGTTAATGTATACGACTTGTCGGGGAAGCCGTCAAAAACAACGCTTGGGTGGTAGTCTAAGTCTTTATTCACTCGTGCTACCAGTTTTTCTGGTACTTGAATTACCACGTCCATACGGTCACGAGTTTCAAGACGAAGAATATTCTGCTTTGCTACGATGTTCTCAAAATTTTTCACAAATACCTTTGCGACGGTGCCGTCAAATGGCGCGCGTAATTCACTATTTTCTAAATTTGTTTGTGCAATCCGATAAGCTGACTCGGCAACCTGTTTGTTTGCTAAAGCTTGGTCGTACTCGGCTTTTGATGCTGTCGACTTTTCAAAGAGCGACTCAATGCGATTTAATTGCAAGGCAGTTAGTTCGTATTGTGCTTTTCGTTGTTGAAACTGCAATTCAAAATCTTCAGGGTCTAGCTTAGCGAGGAGTTGTCCTTTTTTAACCTCTTGGCCAGCCAGAATAGGAAAGTCTATCAACTCACCATTAACTCTAAACGCAAGGTATGACCCTTGGTTTGCAACCACTTCAGCAGGGAAGTGTCGCAAGGTAGCGGCTGCTGGGTCGTTAACCGTGTGAAGTTTTACAGGCCTAATGAGTTCTTTGTCTGACTGGGTGCTGACTTCATCTTGGCAGGCGCTTAGTAAAAGTGCCGCTGATAATACGAGTGCGCGTTTAAACACTGAGGTTACTCCTAAATGTATGACTCCTAATTTAATGTAGTGCAGGATATATAAATTAGTACTAAAATAAAAATTATAAAAAATTAGAAAAACCATAAATAAATTTTATGAAGTTATCCGACTTAGAGGTACTGCACGTTGTTGCGCAATCGGCCAGTTTGAATGACGCTGCAAAACGCTTGTTTAAAACACAACCCGCTGTCACACAAGCAATAAAAAGGCTCAGCAATGAACTCGGGTTTGCACTGGTAACCCGAGAAGACTATCGTATAAAACTCACCGAAGAGGGTAAGCGGTTTTATAAAGAGGCCGTCAAACTCATTGAGCACCATGAAAATCTCAAAGCAATGGCATCGGATTTAGCACAGGGTAATGAGCCCAAGTTTAATATTTGTTATGAAGCAATGAGTTATGACTATGGTTGCAATGAACTGATCAAAAGTGCGTTTAAACAGTATCCATCAACGGCGTTTGAAATTACGAGTGGAAAGCGCTTTGTTGCGCTGGAACGGGTCAATCAAGGACTTTCAGATATTGGCATTGGACCATGGTTTAACTTGTTTCATGCCACAGGAGATTTGGAGTCAATTGCCATTGGTGAGGTCACATTGGGCCTCGTGGCAAAAGCGGGTTTAATGCCAAAGGAACTGACATTTGAGGAACTAAATCAATATCCATGTCTTGCTATGAAAGAGAGTGGATTTGAATTTGATAGCGACCGCTTGGAGTACTCAAAGAGTATGAGCGTCATGAAGTTAGATGACATTTCGGCTATAAAAATGTTTGTCATGCAGGGGCTGGGTTTTGCGATGATGACTCTCAACCATTGTGAAAAAGAGTTGCTTGAAGGAGGGCTTGAGCAAATCAGAGTTTTAGATAGACAAGACCAATTTAATATTGATATACATGCATTTAGACGAAAATTACCGCATTATGGCTCAGTCGCAAACTATTTGTGGGATGGCTTTAATCAGTTAGGAGAGCAATATAGTGGACGAAGAGTTTAAGCAAAGAGTATATACCCTTATAGGGGCAATCCCGTTGGGAAATGTAGCAACATATGGGCAAATCGCGAAACTATCTGGAGCGCCTAGACATGCTAGAGCAGTTGGTTATTTGCTAAAAAACTTGCCTCAAAATAGCTCACTTCCTTGGTATCGTGTCATAAATGGGCAGGGGAAAATATCGTTTCCAGAAGGATCGGAAAAGTTTTTAGAGCAACAAAAACGTTTGGCCGCAGAGGGGGTAAAAATTGCAGCGGGTAAAGTTTCGTTAAAGAAGTTCCAATGGGAATAGAGGGGAACATCGTTATTAATTGTTGTGTCGCGTATACAATTTGGTGATTGTTTTAAAAAGTTGATCGGTTTTCATTTAGGGGGCGTACATACAACTAATCTTAAACTTTACTAAATTAATATGAAACGAGCACTTTTTCCCTTACCTGTTTTTTTGCTACCTCAAGGTTACACTCGGCTAAGGATCTTTGAACCCAGATATTTACATATGGTAAAAGTTGCTATGAAGGAAGGGCACGGATTTGTGATGTGTCATACAGACAAAACCAGAGAGTGTAACGTTTCTGAACAGGGTGTGTATGTAGAAATTGTTGATTTCTCGCAAGATCAAGGCGGCCAACTATTGATAGATGTATACGCCAAGCACCGAGTTCGGATTAGCAACGCCTACAGCGATGAAATGAGCTTGCGTCATGGCGACTGCCAGATTATACAGGAGCCATTATGGACACTAGGCGGGGAAGAGGAACTAGCGTTTCATGAACGGCTTGCTGATCTATTAAGAGATTTATTTGTTGTGAACGCCGAACTTAATCATTTATATAAAAAGAAAAACTACGCTAATCCTTTGTGGGTGGCAGCGAGATGGTTAGAGCTTCTGCCTCTTACGCTCAAACAAAAAACTAAAATACAGAGCTGCCAAAGTTATGTTGGTGTCGCAAATGTATTAGCAGAAATTTTTGATGATCAAGAGTGATCGAAATGAGATATGCCTCCGTATAGTCTATTATGTTACTGACTGAGAGCGTTGAGATTATGGTTAGTTTAGAGCAGTCTAGAGATTGCCGTATACAAAAAGGTAAAAACGTAGGGATGCAAGAAACCCCTTCAGAGCAGTTAACGCAAGCATTAATAAACGTCGCCACACATGCAGACAAGAAAGCGTATGCGTACTTGTTTTCATACTTTGCGCCCAAAATTAAAAGGTTTGGTATTAAGCAATTCGGTTCAGAGGCAATGGCGATGGAACTCGTTCAAGACACGATGACATCGGTTTGGCGAAAGGCAAAGCTGTATCACCCCGAAAAAGGGGCTGCAACGACATGGGTCTACACCATCATGCGTAATGCATCATTTGATGCGCTTCGTAAGATTAAGAGTAATCGAGAAGATAATTTAAGTGAAGAGATTTGGCCGCTATTCCACGACGAACAAGTTTGTGAGAAAAGCTTTAAGGACCATTTACAGTCAAATCAGTTGAAAGAAAAGATAAAGAGCTTACCAGCACCACAGAGGGATGTTGTTGTTGGTGTCTATTTTGAAGATATGACACAAGAGCAACTCGCTCAACATTTGGGCATTCCAGTGGGGACCGTCAAATCACGTTTGCGTTTGGCGTTAAAGAAGTTAAAAGTGGAGTTGGGAGAGCAGCATGATTAAATATCACCCATCAAAACAACTTATGCAAAAACACATTTTGGGGGAGCTGCCAGCAGGGCTCAGCGTTGCTATTGCAGCGCACATCGAATTGTGTGACAAGTGTAGTAACGAGTTCGAGTTACTTGAAGTTCAGCAGGCAAGCGCGACCTTTGACGCGCCGTGCGAAGAGAAAGAAAGCTTTGAATTTGAGTCTATGATTGACGACATTACAAAGCTATCTATGTATGACCAATTAGTGTCTCAAGAACCTGAAGTTTTTGAATATCAAGACAAGCGTGTTCAACTCCCTCGTGCAATTGCTGCTCTAAAGCTGGGTAGTTTTATGAACGCAGGGAAAGTGTCTAGAGCACGATTCGAATTGGATGAAGGCCCTTTGCGAAGCAGCTTGCTTCACATTAAGCCGGGGGGAGAAATTCCTGAGCATACACATACAGGTTTCGAACTAACATTGCTTCTAGACGGTACGTTTGAAGATGAAAGCGGACAATACGTTCCCGGTGACTTCATCATGTTAGATGGACGACACAACCATAGCCCAAGAACAAAAGATGGCTGCTTGTGCTTTACGTTGGTGGATAATGCGTTACATTTCAATAAAGGCTTAAGCAAATTACTCAACCCTATTGGAAAGTTGATTTACTAATGACAAACACAGAAAAGCATTTTGAAACCGCGATTCAAATTGGACTTAGTGCATGTCTAGGTGGTGATCGCGTGCGTTTTGATAAAGGCCACAAACGCTCTAACTTTTGTATGGATGAATTTATTAACCACGTCGAGTACGTGAAGTTCTGTCCTGAGGTAGCAATTGGTATGCCGATACCACGAAATACAATTCGCCAGGTCAGATATGGTGATGTTATTAAGGTGTGTAGGCCTGATGGCTCTGGAGATGTCGGGCCAAAATTAACAGAGTATGGTGAGCGCATTGCTAAAACACGGGCCAAGGCTTTGTCTGGTTTTGTATTTTGCGCTAAAAGCCCTAGCTGTGGAATGGAGCGCGTCAAGGTATATAACGATACTGGGACGGGGGCATCGGCAGAAGGAATCGGCGCATTTGCTGAGCAAATAATGAAGCATAACCCTTTACTACCTTGCGAAGAGAATGGACGACTTAACGATGTCCATTTGCGAGAAAACTTTGTGATGCGTGTATATGTGTACAAGTCGTGGCAGGAGTTAACTGAGCAGTCAGTCAACAAAAAGGTGCTCACTGACTTTCACGCCAAACACAAATACTTGCTCATGAGTCATAACTATAGCGCTTATAGGACGTTGGGACGTTTATTGGCTGAAGGGGACCCTAAAGCGTGTGATGAATTAGCGCAGGATTATATTTCAGGCCTGATGGCAGCGCTGAAAAAGCCGGCGAGTAGAAAGGGCCAAGCAAATACGCTAGCGCACCTGCAAGGATATTTTAAGAATGATATTTCTCAGGTCGAAAAAGCGGAGATGGTAGAAGCGATTGATGAGTACCGTAAGGGCTTGGTCCCTCTTAATGTACCTCTAACGTTGCTTAAGCATCACCTGAGAGTACACCCCAAAGCGTATCTCCAACAACAAGTGTATTTTGACCCATACCCGAGTGATTTAAAACTAAGGTTCTCAATTTGAATAAGACTATATTTTGGTTTAGGCGTGATTTACGGCTTCATGGTAATGAAGCGCTTATTCAAGCAGTTAATAACGGCGCCACAGAGGCGCTGTTTTTTATTTGTGAAAAACAGTGGCAAAAACATAACACAAGTGAAATCCAGCTGGATTTGCTCAAACGACGCGTAGCGTATTTAGGTGAAGAGCTTGCACAGCTTGGCATAAAGCTTATTGTGCTTAATGGTGATAATTTTGAAGTTTTGCCGAGTAAACTTAAGCAGTATGCTGAGCAAAATAACGTATCTACAATCTATGCAAATAGAGAGTATGAAATAAATGAGCTCAACAGAGACAAAGCATGTAGCAAGATTGGCGTAGAGCTTCGTTTATATGACGGGGACGTGCTGTCACCACCTGGCAGCATTGTTACCAAAGGGGGTGAGATGTTTAAAGTGTTCACTCCTTTCAAAAAAGCGTGGCTATCAATAAATTGTGAACGAATGTTTTCTGTTGGACGCCGACTGGAGCGTGTCGGAGCGGCTATAGGCTGGGCACTTCCTGAATCGCTGTCATCAAATGGGGTATCTGATAAGTGGCCAGTTGAAGATCACGTTATTGAAAAAGTAATCTCACAGTTTATTTTTGAAAAAGTTCATAAGTATGACGCACAACGCGATATACCCAGTATTAAAGGGACATCTGGTTTAAGTCCATATTTAGCGCTTGGTATCATTTCGGTCACTGAGTTAATAGGCCGCATTCAATATGAGACACCAGATGTTTTAATCCGTACTAAGTCAGCAGAGTTCTCTTACATAAATGAATTAATATGGAGAGAGTTTTATAGGCACTTAATGTTTGTCTATCCAAAACTTTGCAAAGGGTACAATTTTAACGAGAAGTACAATTCTGTAGCATGGTTAAATCAAGTAAACCAGTTTAAAGCGTGGTGTGAAGGAAAAACAGGATACCCAATTGTTGACGCAGCAATGCGACAATTAAACCAAACTGGATGGATGCATAATCGGCTTAGAATGATTGTCGCCAGCTTTTTGACTAAGCATCTATTGATCGATTGGAGATGGGGTGAGTCTTATTTTATGAGTAAGCTAATAGATGGAGACTTGGCATCAAATAATGGTGGGTGGCAATGGGCTGCGAGCACAGGTTGTGATGCTCAGCCTTATTTCAGAATATTTAATCCAATAACGCAAAGCGAGAAATTTGATCCTGATGGCACTTTTATCCGTAAATACGTACATGAATTAGAGTCAGTGCCATCTAAATATATTCACTTTCCGCACGATTATCTGAGTGCGTTTGGCGATAAAGAGTATTCGGCACCTATTGTTGAGCATAAGGCTGCAAGGGAAAGAGCGCTTGCTGCATTTAAGGTATAAAGTATGGAACAGCACCTTATCAATTTTGTTGATATATACAACAAGTTATCAGATAAAAATCTCAATCTACTGAAAAATATATATGACGAGGAAATTGTATTTACAGACCCTCTTCATGAGGTAAAAGGTTTAGAGGCTTTGACAAAGTACTTTGAAAACATGTATGCAAATGTCAACTCTATCTCATTCGATATTAATGAGCATTTCGTTATAGATAACATGGGATTTCTTTACTGGGATATGAAGTTTTCCCACAGTCGATTAAACGCTAAAAAGACAATCACGGTAGCAGGGCATAGCAAACTGACGTTTAAAGGGGCGAAAGTGGTTAACCATCGTGATTATTTTGACGTGGGTGCGTTGTTATATCGCAATATTCCTCTGTTAGGTAACGTAATAAAAACCATAGAAAAGAGAGCAACCTCATGACTGGGTCTGGGCTTAAAAGAGTACTGATTACGGGAGCAACATCGGGAATTGGTGAAGGCCTAGTTAATCTTTATTCCAAGGCACATCATGTTGTTGCATGTGGTCGCAATGAAGATAAGCTCAAAAGGCTTGAAGCGCAAAACGTTCAATCATTAAAGTTTGATATGACAGAGAAAGCGCAAGTTGCAAATGCGTTTAGTGACATGGAACAAGTGGATATTGTGATACTAAATGCCGGTGTGTGTGAATACATCGACGACGCGCTGCATTTTGACTCCGAACTGTTTGAAAGAGTTATAAATGCCAACGTCATTGCAACTGGGTATTGTATTGAGGCTTTGCTTCCCAAGATAAAGCTCAATGGTCAGTTGGTTATAGTCAGTTCTAGCGCGAGCTTTTTGCCGCTGCCCAGAGCGCAAGCTTATGGAGCATCCAAGGCGGCATTAAGCTATTTAACGCGCGTCATGCAAGTCGAATTAGAAAATATTGATGTGACTTTAGTTCACCCAGGGTTTGTAGAGACGCCGTTGACGGATAAAAATGACTTTCCAATGCCATTTTTGGTCACAGTAGAAAAAGCATGTGAAAAAATATATGAAGGGGTAGAGCGTCGTAAAAAAGAAATACACTTTCCCAAGCGCTTCACTTTGTTACTTAAGTTATTCTCACTACTCCCATTTAGTTTATGGCTGCCTCTAGCAAAAAGGATAAAACGTTGAAAAAAATAGCAATCATTGGTTCCGGTATATCTGGAATGACAGCAGCTTATTTACTGAATAAAAAGCATAATATTACTCTTTTCGAAAAGGACAGCAGGCTTGGGGGTCATACCGCGACGATTGACGTGGAAACACCAGAGGGCAATATTGCTGTTGATACTGGTTTTATCGTTTTTAATGATAGAACTTACCCTCTTTTTGAAAAGTTACTCGACGAGATAAATGTGGGCCGTAACCCAACGCAAATGAGTTTTAGTGTAAAAACCGCAGAGCGTGATTTTGAGTACAACGGTCATACATTTGCGTCGTTGTTTGCGCAAAAGCGCAATATATTGTCGCTCAAATTTTGGCATTTTTTGTACAATATCGTTAAATTTAATCGTATCGCAAAAGCGCTTTATCACAGTGGTGATTACTCTGAACATAAGAACCTTGGTGAATTTTTAGATGCGCACGGTTTCGACGACTTTTTCAAAAGCCACTATATCTTACCCATGGGTGCTGCGATTTGGTCAACAAGCTTGAAGGGGATGTTAGATTTTGAAATCCAGTTTTTTATTCGCTTTTTCTACAATCATGGGTTATTAGACGTTGCTGGTAGGCCTCAATGGTACGTTATTCCGGGTGGCTCAAAGCAGTATATTGCGCCTTTAACACAATCTTATAAAAACAATATCAGGCTGAACGCAGACATAAAGCGTGTTACACGAGAAAGCGAGGGGGTTGAGATTGTTTTTGAAGGTGGCACTGTTGAGCGATTTGACGAAGTCGTGTTTGCTTGTCATTCAGATCAAGCATTGGCGCTATTGGCAGACGCAACTGAATTAGAGCAGGAGATACTTGGTGCAATTGAGTACACGCCAAATAGCGTGGTTCTGCATACTGATACCAATTTATTACCAAAAAGAACAGCAGCTTGGGCTAGTTGGAATTACCTACTAGACGAAGGGCAAACAAGGCCTGCAACTGTGACTTACCAGATGAACATACTGCAAAAGCTAGAGTGCAACCAGCAGTTTTGTGTGACTCTAAATAATGACGAACACATTGCACCTGACAAGATCATCCAAAAATTTGAATATTTTCATCCTGTCTTTAACACTCGAAGTATCGCGGCGCAAAAACGCAAAAATGAAGTTGACGGTGTAAAGAAAACCTTTTTTTGTGGAGCATATTGGTTCAATGGGTTTCATGAAGATGGCGTCAGAAGTGCAGTTGATGTTGCCAAAAAGCTAGGAGTAGAGTTTTGAGAAGTGCCATCTATGTGGGGGACGTGAGGCATAGACGTTACTCTGTATCATCTCATAACTTTAAATACCCCATGTATATGATGTGTATAGACCTAGATGAACAGCAGTATCTCGATGACATCCACCCTATGTTTGGGACCAGAGGGCGAAAAATCTTGAAATTTTGCCAACAGGACTACTTAGATGGCGAAAGCAATGATTTAAAGCAGCGCGCATTGGATAAAAGTAGAGAGCTCGGTGTTGATGCGTCTGGCAGCCAAGTGTATTTAATGGGGCAATGTCGATGTTTCGGCTATTATTTTAGCCCTGTTAACTTTTATTTTTTTTCCAAAGATGCTGATACCTACACCCATATGATCGCAGAGGTAAGCAATACGCCTTGGAATGAGCGTCATTATTATCTGGTTCCGCTCGGAAAGAAAGTGAACTTTAAGAAGACCTTCCACGTATCACCTTTTATGAATTTAGATATGGAATATCATTGGCATATCAAAGCCCCAGCGCAGCATGCCTTTGTCCATATCGAAAACAAAAATCAACGCGAACTTCTTTTTGATGCGACTTTGAGGTTACAGAGAGTGCCACTCGAACGGCAGGCGGTGACCTCATTGCTAAAGCGTTTTCCAGCGATGACCTTTACGATACTGAAAGGTATTTACTGGCAAGCTTTAAAGCTATTCATGAAAAAAGTTCCTTTTATTAGTCACCCCGGAAGTTTGTAAGATGGAAAAAACGACACAACCCTATAGTGATGTAACCGACAGCTGGACCAGTAAAGTTTGTAAGAAGCTTGTATTAACGGCGCTGGATCAGATCACTTGGGGGCATATTAAACTTATAGACGGCTCACAAGAATACAGTTTTGGCGTTCATAGCAGTGACCAATCAGTGACCATAAATGTGCTTTCGCAGCAAATGTATTCTAAATTTGCACTAGGGGGAAGCGTGGGCGCGGGGGAGTCCTACATTTTAGGGTTTTGGGAGTGTTCAGACCTGACCAAATTGATCGAAATATTCGTTGTCAATCAAGACGTGTTAGATAAATTCGAAAAGAAATTTGCGTTGTTGTCTGGCTTGATGAACAAAGTTACGCATTTTAGAAATCGTAATACCAAAGCAGGGTCGAAGAAAAATATTGTGGCGCACTACGACCTAGGCAACGACCTCTACAGTGCTTTTTTAAGCGAGGAGATGCTTTATTCGAGCGCCGTTTATCCAACCCACAATGCATCTCTTGAAGATGCACAAAACCACAAGCTCAAGCAGATCTGCGAGCAAGTAGACCTGCAAGCAGGAGATCACGTAATCGAGATTGGCACTGGGTGGGGAGCTTTCGCAATTTATGCTGCACAAAATTATGGTTGCAAGGTGACAACGACAACGATTTCTGAAGAACAATACGCTTTCGTAAAAGAAAAAATTGACAAACTAGGGCTACAAAACCAAATCACGTTATTGAAGGATGATTATAGGGAGCTAAACGGTCGCTTTGACAAGTTGGTATCAATTGAGATGATTGAGGCTGTTGGGCATGAGTATCTAAGCGGCTTCTTCGAAAAGTGCAGTACATTATTAAAACCTAATGGCGTGATGCTAATACAAGCTATAACCATCGCATGCCAGAGATATCAACACTACTTAAAAAACTCTGACTTCATTCAGCAATATATATTCCCTGGTGGGTGTCTTCCATCAGTGACAGAAATGAGCAAGCAAATCTGTAATAACACGGATATGGTAGTGCACTCCATTAAAGATATCGGTTTACATTATGCTAAAACCTTGTATGACTGGCGGGTACGTTTCAATCGAGCATGGCCATCCCTCAATAATAAAAAGTTCGATCAGCGCTTTTACAGGCTTTGGGAATTTTATTTGTGTTACTGCGAAGGTGGATTTAAGCAAAGAGCGACCAGTGCAGTACATTTAGTAGCTAGAAAGCCTAGGCATTTGAACAATGATGAGACGGCATTCTGTAATTATTAACTTTTTAGTGTTTCAAATCGCTTGGTTCGCGGTTTTTTTCCTGAAACATCAGGCAATACCTGTGTTGCTGCTCGCGATTGTCATTATGGTTGTGATGAGCCGAGACAGAAAAAGCGACAGCTTATTTGTTTTTTATGGGTTGGGTATTGGCTTGATGGTCGAGGTTATTGCAATTAGCACAAACGTGATTAGTTACGTAGGCGCTACCATACCTATATGGCTTATATTGCTGTGGTGTACGCTACTTTTTAGTTTTAGGGAATCTATGGCTAAATTGTTTACTTTATCACTCAAGGTCCGTGTTCCACTGATCTGGTTGGGAGCCCCAGGGAGCTATTACGCTGGGCAACAAGCAGACCTTTTGATGACCGCAAACCCGACATTATACTTTTGGTTAGTTTACGGCGGTCTTTGGTATTGTGGATTTGAAGGATTAAGGTGGCTTAACAGTCATCCTAAATTAAAACGCAAAATCGGTACGGGTGGCGTTTTAGGTACCTAAATTAGCTAAATCCGCGCAATATAAGGACAAACAGAGCGAAATAATTGGCCTATACGTGAATTTGCACTTGCACAAAGGGCAAAAATGGATAAACATAGAATTCGCTCCGGCAGAAAATAAAAATATAGGAATTTTATAATGAACAAAGCTCAACTAGTTGAAAAGATAGCGAACGACGCTGATATCTCTAAAACGGCAGCTGGCCGTGCATTAGATGCTTTAACTAGTGCTGTAACTGAAGCTCTAAAAGAAGGTGATTCAGTAGCACTAGTTGGTTTTGGTACTTTCTCTGTAAAAGAGCGTGCTGCACGTACTGGTCGTAACCCTCAAACAGGCGACGAGATCCAAATCCCTGCAGCAAATATCCCAACGTTCAAAGCGGGTAAAGGTCTTAAAGATCAAGTAAACCTTTAGTCGGTTTACATAGACTTCACGCAAAAGCATGTCGTCTACTAATAACGAAAAGAGAGCTTGAAGCTCTCTTTTTTGTTTTTAACTTCTTAACGCTTTATCCCCACGCCCTATTCCAACAGAGCCAGAACGGACTACCTCGATGAGGTCACTCTCGTGACACAGCATCTTTAAGAAATTCTCAATTTTGTCGCTACTACTTGTTAGCTGAAGCGTATAACTCTGTTTGCCCATATCAATAATCGTACCACCAAACACATCATTGACCCGTGTTATCGCGGCACGTGTTGATTCATTGCGCGCATACACTTTTACCATCAAAAGCTCTCGCTCAACATGACTAACTTCGGTTAAATCAAAAACTTTTAATACATCGACTAGCTTATTAACCTGTTTTGTAATTTGTTCTACGACACGGTCATCACCGTGTGTTGTAATTGTTATACGAGAAAGCGTTTTATCGTCTGTTGTTCCAACCGTTAAGCTGTCGATGTTATAAGCCCGCTGTGAGAACAAGCCCACAATGCGAGAGAGTGCGCCCGGTTCATTTTCTAGCAAGATAGATAGAATACGTTTCATTATGCTTTTACTCCTTTTTTCAACCACATCTCATCGATGGCACCGTGCTTAATTTGCATAGGGTAGACATGCTCGCTCTCATCTACTCTAATATCGAGGAAGACGAGTCGGTCATTGATTGAAAATGCTTTTTGCAGCGCATCATCTAATTCATCTGGGTGATCAACTCGTATACCGACGTGGCCATAACTTTCAGCTAGAGCGACAAAATCGGGGAGTGATTCCATATAAGAGCTTGAATGTCTTCCATCATAAAGCATATCTTGCCATTGGCGTACCATCCCAAGCGAGCGATTATTCAGTGACACAACTTTGACGTTAAGACCATACTGTAAACAGGTCGACAGCTCTTGGATGTTCATTTGTATAGAGCCGTCACCAGTAACGCATACAACCTCATTGTCAGGAAATGCGACTTTAACCCCCATGGCTGCTGGAAGGCCAAAGCCCATGGTTCCTAAGCCGCCGGAATTGATCCATTGGCGTGGATTTTTAAATGGATAATACTGCGCAGCAAACATCTGGTGTTGGCCTACATCAGAAGTAATGTATGCGTCACCATTGGTTATTTCATATAGCTTTTCAATAACTGTCTGAGGTTTTAGCTTGTCGGCTTCTCTATCATAATTTAAGCAGTCTTTCGCCCGCCAACTTGTTATTTCATTCCACCAAGCCTCTTGGGCGCTTCGGTCAATTGATGTATTACTGTGACTTATACCCTCAAGAATTTGTTCGATAACGATGTCCAAACAACCAACTACCGGAATGTGCGCTTGTATCGTTTTGGATATAGAAGTTGGGTCGACGTCTACATGTACAATTTTTGCGTTGGGGCAAAACTTAGTAACGTTATTTGTGACTCGATCATCAAATCTAGCGCCAAGAGCCAATATTACATCTGCATTTGCCATTGCTTTATTTGCTTCAAGTGAGCCATGCATACCAAGCATGCCAATAAAGTTAGGGTGGCTACCGCTGATCCCACCTAAGCCCATTAATGTGTTGGTGATAGGGGCGTTGAGCTTTTCTACCAACTCTGTCAGTTTGTCTGAGGTATTTGACAGAATAATGCCGCCGCCAGAGTATACAACGAGCTTTTTTGCGCTGAGGATAGTTTCAACCGCTTTTTTAATTTGTTTACCATGCCCTTTAGTACTTGGATTATACGTTCTCATCTCCAATTGTTGTGGCATGTGATACAGAAATTTTAGCTGTGGATTCAATACATCTTTAGGTAACTCGACGACAACTGGTCCAGGTCTGCCGGAGCTAGCTAGGTAAAATGCTTTGGCCAGTATTTGTGGTATGTCCTCTGCGCTTCGGCAATTGAAGCTGTGTTTTACGATAGGCCTTGAACAGCCAACAATATCTGTCTCTTGGAAAGCATCGTCACCAATTAAATTTGAGGGAACTTGGCCTGATAACACAACCATGGGTATTGAGTCCATATACGCAGTTGCGATACCCGTGATGCAGTTTGTTGCGCCAGGGCCAGATGTAGCTAGTACGACTCCGGTTTTACCTGTTGCTCGAGAATAGCCATCAGCCATGTGGGTTGCTGCCTGCTCATGGCGAACTAAAATATGCTCGATGTCTGTTTGTTCAAAAAGTGCGTCGTAAAGGTCTAACACAGAACCGCCGGGATAACCGAAAATGAACTGTACATCCAAATCTTTTAGCGCCTTTACAACTAACTCGGAGCCATTATATTGCTCATTCATTACCTCATTCCTCAGTCAATTTAAATTTTGGCATAAAAAAACCCCGCATATGGCGGGGTCGATGAAAGCGTTCACTCACACAGGCCCCTATGGACTTTCAACCAAGACCACCACGAGGACAAGCTGTACGAGTTTTGAGAACGTCATTTCTATATCTACTTAATTAATCTAAACACCAGTTCATTTAAAGGCCAATTTGATTTTCTGTCAAGGCGTTCCAGTGAGATTACGCATAATATATCTATTATTCGCGTTGATAAATTTGAAATGTAGTATTTCAGTTTTTAAAAATTCACTTGTTTGCATAATCAAACCAAGGTTTTTGCTGTATTTATCGCAATAAAATTGGGGTTTAAAAGGGGGCAGTAAGTATTGCGTAGCGGAGTTAGGGGGTAGTTATGTAAAAAGAGGCTATTGAATAGTGGGGGTTGCTATGATGAAGGGAGTTGTAGCGAATAGCGCTTGGCGCTATTCGCTGAGCACTAATTAAAGGCGCTCAATCACAGCTTGTGTGAAGTCGGTAGTGCCGTGGTTTCCACCAAGATCACGTGTAGTACGGTCACCTGACTTGATAACGTCAGCTACAGCCTTACGAATACGCTCAGCTGTTTCGCCCATATCTAAGTACTCAAGCATTTGAATTGATGCCAAAATAACAGATGTTGGGTTAGCTAAGTTTTTACCTGCGATGTCTGGTGCACTACCATGCACAGCTTCAAAGATAGCGGCATTTTCACCAATATTTGCACCCGGAGCCATACCTAAACCACCAACTAAACCTGCACATAGGTCAGAAATGATGTCACCGAATAAGTTTGTTGTTACTACAACATCAAATTCATCAGGGTTCATTACTAGCTTCATACAAGTCGCATCTACAATCATTTCCGCAGATTCGATTTCAGGGTAACGTTCGCCCACTTCACGCGCTACTTTCAAGAACAGGCCTGAAGTAGACTTTAAGATATTCGCTTTGTGTACCGCAGTTACTTTTTTACGGCCTTCACGTTGTGCTAGCTCGTATGCGAAAGTTACGATTTTCTCTGCACCTTCACGGGTGATTTTTGACATTGCTTCAGCTTCAGTACCATCTTCAGAAGTTACTTGGCCTAGACCTGAGTACATGCCTTGTGTATTTTCACGAACGGTGATGATGTCGATATCATCGTAACGTGCCTGTGTACCTTCGAAAGATTTAACTGGACGTACATTTGCGTACAAACCAAATTGCTTTCTTAGTGTTACGTTGATTGAAGTGAAACCTTCGCCAACAGGCGTTGTTAAAGGACCTTTTAAGGTAAGCTTGTTACGCTCAATAGCTTCAAGAGTTGCTGGTGGAAGTAATTCACCTGTTTTTTCTAGGGCTGCAAGACCTGCATCTACATATTCGTATTCAAAGTCACAACCTGCAGCATTCAAGATCTCAATAGCTGAATCAATAATGCTTGGACCAATACCATCGCCTCGAATAACAGTAACTGTTTGCTTAGCCATTTAGTTTTCCTTTATCAAAATAAATTGCACACACCTAATAGAAGGACCACCTTATTGTAGTCAATGAAATAAAAAGTGTGTTATCGCTTGAAAAATTAAGCGCGTTTTATAGCAATTTATTCATCCTTATTCCAGTAAGGAATGATAAATGGTCATAACTTAAAGTTATGTTTGTTATATCTTATATTTATAGAATAAATATTATTCAATAATACTGTGCATCGCGAGTGTTAGAATCGCTTCTTGGACTTCAGCCACATCAGACCAACCAAATTTGAGTACTTGCTCTTCTAAAACCGTCTTTTGCCATGCCGTCGGTTCAAAGCTCGCACTATTCCAGAACATAGCAAGTATTTTGACTGCAACAAATGTTTTTGCATCGTCACTTAAAGAATTGTGCTTTTCATGCTCTGAATTTTGAAATGCTTGGTGTGCTGGGCTATCGCCAAAGTGAGATTCAAAATACGTCTGTAATTTATGCTCATCGAAGTGAGGAAAGCCAAATAACCGAGATAATGAGTAAGGCTTCGCATCGTCTGTTTCTTTTTCAGTATAGGTAAACCTTTTGATATCAATATCATGATGTTTAAGCATAAAGGCAACAACAGCACTTATTGGAGAAAGAATGCTTTCAAATTCTTGCCCATAAGCACGTTTAATCAAAGTTGCGAGTATTAGGGAGATTTGTTGATATTTGTGCCAAACATCCTGTGCGAAAGGGTGGCGAAGTTGAGAAATTACCTGTTCTATTAATACGCGCTGACACAGTAATGTGGCGGTATCTAGCCCGACCATTGTCAAACTATGCCGAATGTTGGCTCCTTTTTGGGCTTCTCTGTTATAAAGCTTAGCGGCCTGTGTGAGCGCTTCTTCAATATGGGGAAATGGCGCGATGGTTTTTTCAATTGCCCTAAAGCTTCCAAAACTGCCTGTGTTAAGCTTTTCTATCACTGCAAAGGTATTGTCAAAGTTAGACTCCTTTGCGCCAATAGAAGGAAGATCGATATGGCTCCAAACTTTGTACAAGAGTTGCTTATCGGTTGTGGCAATTTGGTTAAATTCGAATTTGTATGGCTTTTGGGTTTTAATTAGTTTAGTAAGCTTATTGTTTTTTATTGTACATAAAACTTGTTGGTCGTTTTTGAGAAGTAATACTGCGGTATCACCTTCATAGATTGTAGAAGAGCCTACAGGCAACAAGCTGAACTGTTCGACCATTTTGTATAATGAGTTACGTACAAATTCATCCGTATTGGTTAGATATAAACGCTTGATAGTGAGGCTCAGCGCATTGCGCTTGCAGCCTTTCTTTGCAATAGCAAAAGCCACAATCTGGGCGATTGCGACTATAAGGGTTGTATTATCGTATAGTGGGGTGTGGTTTTTACTGCGCAATGTTTCGCAATACGGCTGAAGCCTTGCGAGAACACGTGCAGCCTGCTTGTTGATAGAACCACCGTGTTCAAGCACTTTTACAGCAAGTTGATAGCGAATTTTCCATAGCTTTTTACCCTGTTCACTAAGGGGGAGACCCTTCTGTAATTTGTCGTTTTCATTCTTAATACAAATAAAACTTGCTATGCAGGCAACAAGTAACTCTTGCTGAATTTTGGAAGAGTAGCCTTGGCCCTCAGATATCATACAAACCAAAATACATTTTTTGACAACCAAGTTGGTGGTCGGGGAATACTCTTCAAAATAAAATGATAGGTAGCTGTGTAGCGCATTGGGCGCGACTTTATAGGCCTCTCTGTAAAGCTGTGCCAGTTCTGCCAACGTAGGGAAAATACTGGGCCATTTATTCTTGTTATAATAGAGTCTGAGCACTATCTCCGTTTTCTGAATGAGTTCGAAAAGTTGCTTTGATACTTCGTGATTAGTTTGTGACATTATTAAGTGCTTTCTCGTACGCTACAATGGCACCTGCTCCCCACAACATGAGCTGACCATTCTTAAACAACATCCCGGTGCATTCGTCTTGCGTCGTTATACCATCAGGCTTCATTAATTGTGTCCGGTAAAAAACGATTTGATACACGTCTTTATCATCAGACTTAACATAGGTTAGGTCCGGACTGCCTAAATTGTCTAATACAGTGTTTAATTCCATCTCTGCATTCGGTTTTAACTTGCTTATAAACCGTTTATTGAAGGCTTCTCTATCTTTCCATACCATTGCCCGCGGATCGTCTTTATAAAAATTGATGACAAGAAAAACGATCCCAGCATAAACAGCCAAGCCTAGAAAAATATATTGTAGAACTTTTTTAATCATTTAATTCACCTGAGAACAGCCAAAATAGCCTAACCCAAGCGTTTGGCCATAACAACCGATTTGCGTTTAATGCAATTAGGTCAACCTTAGCTGACTTAGATTAAAGCCCATTTCAATATCTGTTCGCAGTGCAACCAATACTTTGCTGAGTACAAAGTTGTCCATGTCTGTCTCTAATTTTTTTCTTACGCTTTCTTTCAAAGTTGCGCTTTGAAGTGCTTCTTCTACTGAACCGTATTGTGACAGAACTTCTAATGCCGTTTTTTTCCCAATGCCTTTAACACCTGGTATATCATTGGTTTTGTCACCCATCAGCCCCCAATAGTCATGCAGCTTATCCTTGGCGATAGTAAATTTAGACTCCACATCTTCTTCATTTATGTACTGCTGTTTAAAGTAATCATAAACTTGAATATTCAGATCTAACATCGGCAAAAAGCCTTTGTCTGTAGATACAATGGTTGCCTGTACATTATGCTGTGCTGATTTATGAGCAAGCGTAGCAATTATATCATCAGCTTCGTCTTGCTGTGGAAAGTAAGCCTTAACGCCATTGTCATTGAAACCTTGAGAGACCATTTCTAAGTTACTTTTAAGCGTTGCAGGCATTGGCTTTCGGTTGGCTTTGTAGTCAGCATACAAGTGATAACGCCAACTTTTATCCCCATCAAAAACCGCTATGGCATGGGTTGCTTGCGTGGCTTTTAATAACTTACGTGTCGCATTCTTTACCCGATGAAGGCAGCTCTTAATAATTTGCTCGTCAGTTAATCCAGCCTGTTCACAATCAACGGCATAAATTCGCCGGATTAAATTAAGTGCATCTATTAAAAGTAATTGAGCCATATAAAAATTAAAAAAGTAAATGGGTTAGACATTAGCGCATTGTACCAGAGGGGGGAAGGGAGTTCATCGTTCCTCTGGTACATGGACTAAAATTTATGAAATTAAATCAATGTAGTATCGGTGTTGGTTATGATTCAATTTTGTAACAAGGTTCATACTTGCTACCTGGCAGTTTCATTCGACCCTGCGAGACAAACGCGCGAAGTAACTTGTCCATGTCCTTCATCAGAGACTTGTCTCCATCCAAAATATATGGGCCAAACTCTTTGATTGCTTTAACGCCGTTATCTTTCACATTACCGGCAACAATACCTGAAAATGCTCTGCGCAGATTTGCTGCAAGTATTTCCTTAGGCTGGTCAAGGTGCAAATCCAACGATGCCATATTTTCATGAGTTGGTTCAAAGGGCATTTGAAATGGGGCCTCTATTTTAAGAGTCCAGTTGAAGTAGTAGGCGTCACCTTCTGATTTACGATACTCTCGTACCGCCGGCATTTCATTTTTAATGGTCTGTGCGACTAACTCAGGGTTATCAATGATAATGCTGAATTTGCTAAGAGCTTCTTTGCCTAATGTTTTTTCAACGAATTTCGCTATTTCATCAAAGTAAGCTGCGCTTGAGGCCGGGCCGGTGAGTATTACTGGTAAAACTTGTTTTTCATTGTCTGGATGCAGCAGTATCCCTAGCAAATACAGGAGCTCTTCTGACGTCCCCGCGCCGCCAGGAAATATAATGATTGCATGCGCCGTTCTAACAAAAGCTTCTAATCGCTTTTCGATATCAGGTAGGATCACCAACTCGTTTACAATAGGGTTAGGTGGCTCGGCCGCGATAATACTGGGTTCTGTCAAGCCTAAGTAACGGTTATTTGTAATTCTTTGCTTTGCATGGCCGATAGTTGCGCCCTTCATGGGGCCCTTCATTGCACCTGGTCCACAGCCTGTGCAAATATTCAGGCCTCTGAGGCCAAGCTGATAACCGACTTCTTTGGTGTATTTGTACTCAGGTTCATTAATAGAATGACCACCCCAGCATACAACCATATTCGGGTCGGTATTTACTTCCAACGCACCCGCATTTCTCAACATGTCAAAAACCATGTGAGTAATATTTTTTGTTTCTACTAGCTCTTCTTGATGCCTTTGACAAATGAAAAGGATGTCTCTAATAACAGAGAATATATGCTCATGGATACCACTTATAATCGTACCGTCAACAAAAGCTGACTCAGGTGGATTAGTAAGTTCGATTTTGATACCGCGCTCTCTTGCTACAAGCTTTACGTCAAAGTCTTCAAATTTTTTGTAAATTTCATAGCTTGAGTCAGTATGGCTGCCTACGTTCAGCACTGCTAAAACGCAGTTTCTAAAAAGTTTATATCGTTCAAAAGTGGATGATTGCTGCAACAAATCAACTTCTAGTTGCGATAATAGATTAAGAACACCTGTTGGGTTTAGCTGTACATGCATAGGCACTTCTCCTTTTTATTCTCTTAAGCAGAGCCTGTCTCTACCAGAGTTTTTAGCATCGTAGAGAGCATTATCTGCACGATCAAATGCGGTTAATGTGGTATCTCCTGATTTAAGTTGGGTTGCCCCTAAAGAAATTGTAATTTGTACTTCTTTCTCTTTGAATCTAAAAGGGATTGCCTTAACTGTATTTCTAATTTTCTCAAGGGGCGCTTTGGCCTCACTCAATGGCATTCCTGGCATCAACAAAACAAATTCTTCACCGCCATAACGGGCAATAAAGTCAGCCTTGCGAATTGATTTCTTTAACGCTCGAGCAATGACCTGCAAAGTTTTATCGCCGGCGCTATGGCCGTATTTGTCGTTAATGGATTTAAAGTGGTCAACATCAATAACAACTAAGGTGACATCGCCATTATGAACTTCAAAGAGATGAAATTCTTGGTTGTATCGGTCGTCAAATGCCGCTCGATTTGGCAATTTGGTTAGGCCGTCTAGTAGACTCTTGAATTTTTGTTCATTGAGACGCTTTTTATAGTTCGTTACCTTAGACTCTAAAACATTGATCCGATCATTAATCTTGTCAAAGCTATCAAGCAAGGTTTCTTTGTCTTTACGCTCAATATTCTCACGCTCGATTAAATCTTTGCTGAGTTCTTTAAGCTCATTATCCACCAGTAACTTAAGTTCTGAGATGGAAGTCGCTTGTTGCGTCTGTACATTAAGCTTAGTGATTTTTTCTTCAATACGCTTATTTAAAGCCGACACTTCTTGATTGACTGACTTAGACTGATTTGTCGTCTCTACAATCGATTTGTGTAACTCTTCTAGTGTTTGGTTTAATGAAACTAAAAAGCCTTGTGCTGATTGTCTTTCTCGAGCAATGGATTTAGCGAAAATTCGTATGATGCTGACGGCATTCATGAGCAATGAATCAACCGAGTCGTCCGAAGATAAGTTTTGTTTAATTTGTTTGATTTGCTCAGAAACATCTTCTTCAAAGACGAGCTCATTAGTTAAAGCTAACAATTCCATGGCTAACTCTGGATTGCTGCTTGAAGATGAAAATTCAGGTGCCGCTTTTGCCTGCAATGTTTGCATATAAAACTGCAGTAGCTTATCTAGCAGAGGGACGTAGTCTACATTTGCTTTTATATTGTCCAACTCGTGATCAAGCAAATAACGCAACTTTCTTCTTGTATCATCAGGCAAGCCTTTGAGCTTTTGTAGCTGCTTACCGGCGCCTTGAATATGCCCTTTGAGTGCTCGCTCATTAGACTCGTTAATTGATTCTTGTTGCTTTAACTGAGAAATCGCATTTTCTATAACCGGTGTAATTTGCTCTAACTCAGTGCCTTTGGAGAGGGCGCTTCTAAATTTAGCAAGTTGATTATCCAAAGCGACATCTTGCCCTCTGCAACCAAAGGACAACTTACTTGCAAAGTCGCATAACATGGTAACTTGGGTTTTCTTCGCTTCTTCTAAGGCTTTTCTCGCTGAAATAGCTTGAGACAGTTTTTTTTCAAGTAGCACAGTTTTATCAGTCACAAAAGTCCAACATCTTTTTTTAACTATATCACTAGCAAGTTTACAACAAATTACTGAAAAATGTGGAAGAAATTATTTTACAGTCTGGCTTTTTATTGTGTTGGTTCAACGTTTTTAATGGCGTTCGCGCTCCCAGTTTTGCTAATTTTAAGAAAACTCATGGATTTTTAATAAATATGAAAACAAAACTTTCCCTACTGACTTTAGCTTTGGCGAGTCATTTTTCATTTGCAGATGTTCAGTACCGTTTGTCAATTTCTGAGCCCGAGCATCACCTTGGGGATGTAGACATCACTTTTCCTAAATCAGCACAGGCCCATTTAGATATTCAGCTACCTGATTGGCGAACTGGTCGTTATGAAATTTTAGATATGGCCAACGGGATCCGTTTTTTTGACGCGCAGGACAAGCAAGGTAACGCACTGAAATGGAATAAAATAGATAAAAACACGTGGCGTGTACATTTAGACAAACCGACAGAAATTTCTGTGTCTTACCAAGTGTATGCAAATGAATTGGCTATGCGCTCTCGGCATATTGACGACACGCATGCATTCATTGATGCATCTGGCTTTTTTATGTTCAGCGATTCATTTAGACAAGAGCCTATAACGGTAGAATTGGATGTGCCGAAGCAATGGCGCTCTGTTTCAGGTATGCACTTTGCTGATTCAAAGCATAGTTTTAAAGCTGACAATTATGACATTCTGTTAGACTCTCCAATTGAAACTGGTATTAACGAGCTTCATCAGTTTTCGGTCGACGGACGTAACTACGAATTAGTGATTTGGGGGGAGGGTAACTACGATGTCGATTTGATGTTGGCAGATCTAAAAAAGCTCGTGAAAACAGGAAGTTTAATTTGGCATGATTACCCTTACGATAGATACGTGTTCATGGTCCATGCAACAAGCGGTGCTCGAGGTGCGACAGAGCATTTGAATTCGACAATTATTCAGCGCCACCGTGACCGTTTTGGTTCAAGAAGCGATTACCTTGGGTTTATTTCAACTGCTGCACACGAGTTTATTCACACATGGAATGTCAAAAATTACCGTCCATCTGGTCTTGTTCCATACGATTATGTGGCCATCAATTATTCAGAGTTGTTATGGTTGGTTGAAGGGTCAACAAGCTATTTAGAGGATTACCTATTACTAAGTGCAGGAATAACGACCAATCAAGAGTTTTACCAAGGATTAACGAGAACCGTAAATCGCCATATGCAAACGCCTGGGCGAAAAGTACAGTCAGTTGCCCATACCAGCTTTGATAAATGGATCAATCAAGGTGGAGACCATGGCAAAAACTATAGCACGAATATCTATTCTGAAGGCGCGCTTGTGTCAATGGCTTTGGACATTGATCTAATTGATAAAAGTAACGGCGAAGTAAGTTATCGTGACGTACACGCAGAACTTTATAAACAACACAAATTACCCAAGTCTTTTGATACAGATGATGTGAAACGTATCCTAAAAGAAATCAGTGGACGCGATTATTCAAAGTGGTGGTCTGAATACGTAGATGGCCCAGCGATTTTAGATTTTGACAGTCTTTTTAATAAAGTAGGCCTTGAATACGTGTATCCGGCAGGCACTACTGAAGTGGCTAAATTTGATGGTACATCGAAAAGTGCAGGCCAACTTCTCGAATTAACCCATGTCGCGCGAGAAGGAAATGCATGGGCTGCTGGCTTGACGGCTGGAGACAAAATTGTTGCTATCAATAAGCATCAAGTTAGAAAGGACATGGCGACAACACTGTCCATGTTTAAAGCTGAAGACGTCGTGACGGTAGACTTTATCCGTCGACATAAGCTCATGTCAGTAGAACTTAAACTTGGCAAAGGGTATAACCGCAGTAAGGTAATAAGAGCATTAAAAGCACCTTCAAAAAGGCAAGCGAAGCTATATCGAGCTTGGACCGGTGTTGAGCACCCAAACGCTAGTAAATAAAGTCAAAAAGGGCGCTAAAAGCGCCCTTTTTTGTTTAACAAGTTTCGACTTGCATAGATTGACCACTCACATTACATAATTCGTGAGAAGAAACGTGAACTTTTAGCACCTGATCTATTGCGGCGCATTGAAGAGCGGATCTGCGCACGAGTACTCGCCAACCAGCTCTCTCTGTTGACCTTTGCGTGCTCACCACGCCTAGCTTCTTCGGTTGCCCTGAAACCACAAAATTCTCTATATGCTTTTAAATCTAGGGATAAATCCTGCAGCACAAGCTCAATCATAATTGCATCGTCAATATAACCAAGGACAGGTACGTTATCTGGAACAATGTCTTCTGGTTCGCCAAAATAAGCTAGAGACAACATAATCTCTTTCTTTTCATCTTCTGGCATTTGCCATTCTTCGTCTTGAACCGCATCGATAAGTGCTGATAGAGACATCATACGCGTACGAACGAATTCAGGAACGTTTGTTCCTTCCATTTGATCAACCAATTCACGCGCTTTATTGATGATTTCTTCATCACTTAAGTGGGTGCTACGCTCGATAGCAGATTGCATCATTGAGCGAAAGTGTTCTAAATCGATATCGGTTAATTCAAAGTTTACTTGGATGGACATTATGTTCTCCCTTATGCACTTGTTTCTTTTTATATCCAGTAGGTCGCTAAAATAAATGTATGAAATACCTACTTTAGTGACGTCACTATGCCATTAAAACTACACTAAATTAAGCATAAAGTTACAATAATTGAAAAAAAGTCAAAAATTGGTTGAATTACACTCAGGCACATAAAAATATTAGTATACTTGTGTATTTAAACAACTTATTACAGAACCTTTTGATTATTATAGGGTTATTATTTATAACTAAAAAGCCGCTTGAATAAGGCGTTAACAAAGGTTAACACGCTATCAGGCTAGATTACCGGTTTGTCTGAGTTTAGTTAAGACACGAACAGTGCGGTTTATGGGCTATGCCAATATACCAGCTTACCTGAAAGCTGTTAGGGGTGAGAGTGAGAAAAGAAAAAGCACTCCAGTTAGAGTGCTTTTTTAAGTTCGGTGATAACTTGTTTTGTATGCTTTTTATTTTGTATCTTTTCGCAAATCTGCAGTTTTTTCCTTTGCCAAAAGCGTTTTTTAATTTTTGATTTGCCTGTGGCTGCTGCGATATCGCTTTCAAACTCTAAGTCTTGTTCAATGTAGTATGGCATCATTGAGTAAACAGGGACTTTCGTTTCCCAAATGTGCTGAATATCGGTGTCAACAGGTCGACCAAACTGATCTGTTGCTTTAAGTAAAGCCTTGGCACCCTCTAAAGTGATTGCTTGAGCACAGCATCCAGTCATTGCTTTTTTATGTACAACGAGACTAAATTCTGAGTTCAAAGGGTGGCTAAACTCTATTGGCCTTTCTCGGTTTTCATAAGCTGCTAATTTTATCAATTGCCAGTCAAATTTTAGTGTTTGTAGTGTGTAAAACACACGCTTCAAATCTCCGACAATTCTAAAGTCATCTTCTAAAACAATTGCATAGTCAAGCTGCCTATCAACAATCGTTTGCCACGCTTTTCTATGACTGTAGTAACAACCAATTTCGCCTTTACCAAGCTCTCTATAGAAGCGTTCACGATTAAGCTGAGCGTTATAATGCTTGTTAATTTCAGAGTCGGGGAGCGATTTGCCATATACGCCAGAAATTCTTTCGAAAGTAATGTTTTGTTCTGCTAATCGCTTGGCGCTTTTCTCAAGACGATCTTCGCTTTGATCAAGGTTTATTAAAAATATAGGAGGTTGTGTGCTCATACTACTTAACAATTTCCAAACTGACAGCCCAAGGTTTTTTCTTATCTAGCGTGCTACCAAAATTCACTGCAACTTTTGTCTCAGAATGCTCGCTGGTAAAAGTTGAACGGCTGGTATCATCACCATAATGTTGTTTTTCAGTCCAGTCAGCACTTAAACAAGTTTTAAGCTGCTCATTCACTTGCTCAAATCTGACTAATGCTTCGGTTTTCCCTGCAAATGCTTTATTACATTCATAGGCCGTGTTTCCACTGGTGTATAAATTTATTTGGCAGCTATTTTTGAGTAAATGTGCTTTAGGTTGCCAACTCTTCATCAACTTGCCATTGATCTCACTGCCTTTTAAAATTGCAAAACCGTCATCAGCGCCAGAGATGAGGGCGTTGACTTTCTCACAATCAGTCATATTTTCAACTTTTTTCTGAACGTTACTTGGTAGCGAATTGCAGGCAGTCAGTGCAATAAAGCCAAGAGAGTATATTAGATGGCGAAAAACCATGGCAGCTTCCTTTTCGAATTTTCCCTAAGCATACCATGGTCATTTCTTCTGAGGTAGATTATTGGTGCCTTTTGGCCAATGTATCGACAACTTGCGACAAACTGATCTCACTACGTTGTAAAAGTACTAACAAGTGGTAAATTAAATCCGCAGACTCGTTAAGTAATTCCTCTTTGTCATGTTTCATAGCGGCCAGCGCAACTTCAACGCCTTCTTCACCGACTTTTTGACAGCTGCGACTCAAATCTTTTGCAAACAGCGAAGCTGTATAACTTTCGCTAGGGTCTGCGTTTTTCCGTTCTGATATGACCTTTTCGAGTGTGCCCAAAAATGCTAGCTCTGGTTTAGCATCCGCAAAGCAACTTTGCGTGCCTAAGTGGCAAGTTGGCCCAGCTGGCGTCGCCAACAAAAGAATACTATCAAAGTCACAATCTGTATGGGCTTCAACAAGGGTCAATACATTGTTAGATGACTCCCCCTTTGTCCAAAGCCTAGATTTAGAGCGGGAATAGAAGGTAACGAGCCCTTTTTCGAAGGTGGTCTGTAATGCCTCTTTATTCATAAAACCTTGCATTAGAATCACACCAGAGGCGTAGTCCTGTACGATTGCGGGAATGAGTTCCGCTTTTTCGAAATCGACTGAGTCAATATTTGATGGTGTTAGCTGCATAGTCTTGTCGCTACCTTATTATTTGCTAAATACTGTTTGAGTGTTGGTATCTGAATTACTTGCTTGTGAAACACACTAGCGGCAAGTGCGCCATCTACATTTGCTTGATTGAAAACCGCGGCAAAGTCCTCTATTTTGCCGGCTCCACCCGACGCGATAAGAGGAATGTCACACAGTGCTCTCATTTCTTGTAACTGATTTAAATCATAGCCTTTGCGTACGCCATCTTGATTCATACAGTTCAACACAATTTCACCGGCACCCAGCTCTTGTACTTTAGTTACCCACTCCTGTGTTTTGTATCGAGTTTGACTCGATGCATTTGGATCTCCGGTTAGTTGATAAACTAAATATTCACCGCTTTTTTCATCATAAAAGCTGTCAATGCCTACCACAACACATTGCTTCCCAAACTCATCATGTAACTCTTTTATAAGCTCAGGGCGCGCGATAGCCGGACTATTAATTGAAATTTTATCAGCGCCTTGCTCAAGTACTTTTGCAGCATCTTCAACAGACTTGATTCCACCAGCGACACAAAACGGAATATCAATATTTCTTGCAATATCTCTTACCCAATTTAAATCAAGCAGTCTTTTTTCGACACTCGCGCTAATTTCATAAAATACCAACTCATCAGCGCCTTGCTCACTATATAGTTTAGCGAGCTCGATTATGTCGCCTACCACTTCGTGTTGCTTAAACTTCACGCCCTTGACGACTTGGCCATTTTTTACGTCTAAACAGGGAATTATTCGCTTCGATAACATGCGATGGCCTCCTCAACAGTAAAAGCACCGTCTAATAATGATTTACCTAAAATAATGCCGCTCACCCCGATTTTGACTAGACGTTGAATGTCTTGCAACGAGCTTACGCCACCTGAAGCTTGAACCTTTGCTGCCGGATTATATTGAACAATTTGCTCGTAAAGCTCAAAGGAAGGTCCTGTCATAGTGCCGTCTTTGCTGATGTCCGTGCACAAAAAGTCATAAACCCCAATTTGTATATAAAAGTCAACTAGTTCGAATAGAGAAACTTCAGAGTCACTTAACCAGCCGTGAGTCGCAACGGACCAGCCGTTTTCGGTCTTGTTGACATCTAGTGCAATAACGAATCGCTCTGGTCCAAACTCTTCGATCCATTGTGCGAGTTGTTCTTTTTGATCAACCGCTAATGAACCAATGACAACTTGTCCTGCGCCGGCTTTTAGCCATTGTTTTATATCTTCATAGGAGCGAATGCCGCCGCCTACTTGATATGGCGTGTTCAACTGGCTTGTTGCTCCTTGTATTTGTAGCCATTGCTTTTTGTTTGGATCTCTTGCGCCTTCTAGGTCAACAAGGTGAAGCTTTATTGCACCAGACGCTTGGTACTCATGGAGCCGAGTTTGCAAGTCAAAAGGGTAAAACTGAGCCGTATCATATTTGCCTTGGTAAAGACGGACGATTTGACTATCTAAAACATCTAAAGCCGGAATAATCATTTTTTATCCTTATTAAACTTGCCATTGCATGAAATTATTTAATAGTTTTTCACCCACTTTGGCGCTCTTTTCTGGGTGAAATTGCATACCTGCATAATTGTCTCTGGCAACAATGGCTGAGAAGGGTTGACCATACTCACACTGTGCCAAGGTCGCGCTATTGACGGTATGTGCAAAGCTGTGAACAAAGTAGACTTGATCATCAGCATCAATACCTGAAGTTAAAGGGTGCGGTTTAACAGTTTTAATCGTATTCCACCCCATATGCGGGCTAGTGAGTTTACCCGTTTGCAATTGCGTAACCTGCCCGCTGACCATCCCCAGCCCTTCAATTTCGCCTTCTGCACTATATTCACATAACAGCTGCATACCTAGGCATATACCCATCAACGGTCTCTCATATTGTGCGATTGCGTCTTGCCAACCTTGTTCTACCAAGCGTCTCATCGCGACATTTGCGTGGCCAACTCCAGGTAATATTGCGCGATCAAAGCTGCTTAATTGGGAGGGGTCTGAGATAATCTCAGGGGTGACGCCTAGGCGTTCAAATGCAAACCTCACCGAATTAATATTTGCACAGCCGGTATTAATAATGGCTATCATAAACACCCCTTAGAGCTTGCTGTTTGTTGCGTTGCATCTTTGGCTATTGCCATTCTGAGTGCTCGTGAAAAAGCTTTGAATAGACCTTCAACTTGGTGGTGGCAATTCCCTTCAGAGACACTTAAAATCAAGCTTACCTGAGCATTATCAGCGAGTGATTTAAAAAAGTGCTCGACCATTTGTACATCTAAGTCACCCACCATGTCTCTGCTAAAGTTTGCGTTTAATACAAAAGACGCACGACCTGACAAGTCGAGCTGACACTCTGCTTTGCATTCATCCATTGGTAGGGCAAAGCCATACCGAGCTATTTGAGATTTGCTGCCAAGCGATTGCTTTATAACCTGTCCAAGCGCAATACCAACATCTTCTACAAGGTGGTGTTCATCTATGTGTAGGTCGCCGCTGGCTTTAACTTCTAAGCCAATGTTGGCGTGTGTTCGGATTTGGTCAAGCATGTGGTCAAAAAAGCCAAGTCCCGTACTAATTTCACCGTTAGCACTTTGATCTAAGTTAGCGGCGACAGATATTTGGGTTTCTTTGGTATTTCTGACTATCTTTGCTTCGCGATTTTGAGTCGTAAGCTTGGTAACAATTTGCGGCCAATTGTGCTCGTACAAAATGCCCTCTATGCATAAGTTTTTGGCAAGCTCAATATCTGTTTGACGATCACCAATGACATAAGAGCGTGATAAGTCTACTTTTCCAGAGCGCATGAGGTTTGTTAATAAACCAGTTTTAGGCTTACGGCAGTCACATTCGTCTTCGTCGAAGTGCGGGCAAATAAGGACTTCATCAAATTTGATCCCCTGAGAGGTAAATATACCCATCATCATGTTGTGTGGTGCGGCAAAATCTTCCTCAGGAAAGCTAGCAGTGCCAAGACCATCTTGGTTTGACACCATGACTAACTTGTAACCGGCATTTTGTAAAGCAAGCATTGCAGGGATCACATCAGGTAGAAGTGCTAATTTTTCTAAACTGTCGACTTGCTTATCTGTCACTGGCTCCTCAATCAAGGTGCCATCTCGGTCTATAAATAGATAGGGCGTACTCATTTTACTTCCTTAATTTACTCTGGTTGCTCAAGCCAGAGTCTGACTTGTTCTAGTTCTTGTTCACTACCAATGGAAATGCGTAACCAATTGTCTTCACCATACAAAGAAAATGGGCGCATGATGGTACCTTGTTGCATTGCGGTTTCGATAAAGCTTCTATCACTAAGTTGCAAAGTGACGAAGTTGCCTTCACCGCTCAATATTTGTGTGACTTTGGGTGAGTTACTGAGCAATGTTTTTAGACTGTCTTTGTTACGATTTAAAATCGAGACTTGGCGTCGCATTTGAGTCACCGAGTCAGTGTTCAGTGCTTGCTCCGCAATCATAGCCACCGCCGTAGACACAGGGTAGGGGGCAATTACTTTTCTGACTGGCGCCAATAGCTTAGTGTTTGCGAGTAAAAAACCCGTACGAAGACCCGCTAACGCAAACGCTTTCGATAGTGTTCTAAGTACAGCGATATTTTCGAAGTCTTGTAGCAAAGGGGCAGCACTTTGCTCAGGACAAAACTCGATATAAGCTTCATCTACAACAACTAATGCTCTACCAGATAAAGATTTAGCTAAAGCTGCAATTTTACTTGTAGGTGTTAGGCTACCGGTTGGGTTGTTTGGATTACAAATAAACACCAGTTTGGCACCGCCAATAGACGCGCAAATTTCACTTATATCAGCGTTTAACAGAAGGCTTTGACTGAGTTCGTTAATTGCAACATTTTGCGTATCCGCAGACACCTTGTACATGCCGTATGTAGGTGTAAAGATTGCTATGCTGTCTTTGCCTGACTCGCAGTAAGTGCGCATTAAAAGCTCTATCCCTTCATCAGCGCCGCGAGTCATTAGTACTTGCTCCGCATTTAGTTGCGCGTACTTGGCATATGCATTGATGACATTTTCTGGCTGTGGCTCTGGGTATCTATTTAAATTGCTTAGGCTGAGTTTAAATTCTTTTGCATAAGGGCTTTCATTGGCATTTAACCATGTTGTTCCTGTCAGCTTTTCGCTCTTGGCAGAGCTATATGCTTTTAATTCAGCTATGTTCTTCGGTAATAACGATTTTGACATTAGCTTTTCCCACCATTTAATCTTATTGCAACGGCGTTTGCGTGAGCGTCTAACCCTTCAGCTTCTGCTAAAGGTAGTATCGCTTTGCTAAGGCGGCTTAATCCATCTTTTGTAATTTCTTGCACTGTGTATGTTCTATAAAAGTCCATGAGGTTTAAGCTCGAATAAGTCTTGCTGTAGCCATAGGTGGGTAATACGTGATTAGTACCTGACGCATAGTCTCCAGCGGATTCAGGCGTGTAATCTCCAACAAACACTGAACCAGCGTTTTTCACTCTATCTAGGCAGTTATAGGCATCTTTGCACTGCAAAATTAAGTGTTCGGGGCCATACTCAGCGGATAACTCAAAAGCTTGTTCAATAGACTCAACCAAAATCAGCGAACTGTTTTTCATTGCCTTTTTTGCTGTCTCAGCGCGACTTAGAGATAGTAGTTGACGGCCAATTTCAGCATTTACTTCTTTTATAAACGTCTCATCATCACTTAGTAACAGCACTTGAGAGTCTGCGCCATGTTCTGCTTGAGATAAAAGGTCAGCTGCTGCAAATGCCGGGTTAGCACTTTTGTCAGCTATAACTAATACCTCTGATGGTCCTGCTGGCATATCTATGGCAAAGCCGGGTACCGATTGAGACAGGAGCTGCTTAGCCATGGTAACGTAGGCATTACCTGGCCCAAACACTTTGCTAACTTTAGGTACAGACTTTGTACCCAGCGCCATAGCAGCAATTACACCTGCGCCGCCGCTCTCGATAATCGTCTTTATTCCACATTTATAAGCGGCGTATAAAATGGCTGGGTGAATTGCTTCTTCCCCTTTTACAGGTGTAGCAAGCACAATCGTACGAGCGCCACTTAACTGTGCACAAACACCTTGCATCAACACTGAAGAAGGTAAAGGTGCACTCCCGCCCGGCACATAAATACCAACTGCATCAATCGCTTGATAACGTAATTCGCAAGTCACTCCTGGTTGTGTCTCAAGTTTCTTTGGTTGCGGTAATTGCATTGCATGAAACTTTCGAATGTTGTCATATGCTTGGTCTATGGCATACTTTAATTCATCACTCAGGCGTGATGCGCTTTGTTCAATTTCAGACGTTGGCACACTCAGTCGAGGACATTGTCTATCATCAAACTGTTGTGCAAGTTCCAAGAGCGCATCGTCTCCCGTGGACGCTACTTTTGAAATTATGGCTTCAACCGATGCTTGCACCTCAACCCCAGCACTAACCGCTGGGCGAGTTAGCGCTGCTTGTTTCGATAGCTTGTCGAGCTCGTTCCAAACCAGCATGAATCACTCCATCATTTTTTCGATTGGCATTACAAGAATGGAATTCGCACCTAACCCTTTGAGCTCTTCCATGGTTTCCCAGAACAAGGTTTCACTGCTGACCATGTGCAGTGCAACATAATCATCGCTACCAGCTAATGCGAGTAGTGTAGGCTGGCCAGTGCCTGGCAGTAATTCGCATACTTCGTCAAGCTTTGCTTTTGGAGCGTGTAACATGATGTATTTACTTTCTTTCGCTTGTCTAACTCCTTTTAGTCGAGGAAGGAGCTTATTAACGAGCGAGAGTTTAGAATCATCGTTTAAATTCGCGTTTTGGATAAGGCATGCGTTTGACTCCAAAATAGTCTCACCTTGCATCAAGCCATTTGCCTCAAGCGTTGCGCCAGTTGAGACAAGGTCGCAAATTGCATCAGCAAGGCCAGCTCGGGGAGCAACTTCTACAGAGCCAGTTAGCATTACGACGCTTGCGTCAATATTTTCTGCTTCGAGGTATTGCTTAAGAATTTCTGGGTAGGTTGTTGCGATACGTTTTCCGTTGAACCATGCTTTTGGCTGTTGGTCAAGCTCTTGTGGCCAAGCTAGGGCGAGCCTACAATAGCCAAAATCTAATTTAGAAAGCTTTTTAACTTCATTTGGTTGTCCAGCTCGTTTGCGCTCTGCTTGTGTTTCAACAAGCACGTTTTCACCAACGATACCTAGATCACATACGCCATCCATGACCAAGCCAGGAATATCATCATCTCGTACTCGAAGTACATCAATTGGCATATTTGTTGAGTGCGCGATTAAGCGTTGTTCACGTAAATTGAGCTTAATACCCAATTGTTTTAAAAGTGATTGGCAATCTTTTGATAAGCGGCCAGATTTTTGAATTGCGATACGTAAGCGTGTAGAAGTATTCATAATTTATTTTCCTAATATTAAAAACTAAAAACCCCGAGGGAACCTCAGGGCGAAAATAAATTTGAATTTGTTACTTGGTTCGCCGGAGGTTCCTTTTAGGAATAACCCACCAGCGAAATACCTGACAGGCTATCCCGATGTATGATGGTGATGATGTACAGCTGTCAGATTTAAAAGCATTGTGTTACCTACGATGTAAAAATTTATGTAATTCGATTAACTTTTTATAGATAATCATGAAAGCGGTAAAAAGAGCAAGAACTTTTTGATGTTAATTAAAGAATAAAATATATCAGCCGATAATAAGTATATAGGTCAATCACTTCTGAGGTGTGGGGGAGTCTTGATGGATGTTTTTAAACCATATATGGCACCTATAGTTAGGTTACAAGTTGCGCACAATGGCCCGTTTAAGATCGTAGGCGTTTTGGACAATAAGGCGGAAAAGATAAAGGGTAAGTCTTTAGCAAATCAAATTGATAGTGAGTTGAAAGACAAACGAGATTTGCCAGCAAACGACGATGATGAGGAAAGAAAAGATACTGATGAGCAAGAGCATTTAGATACTTGGGCGTAACTTGGTTTAAAAGCCCGAACATGAGTAGAGTATTCGCAATTACATATATGGTAGTAAGAGGTTTGTACGCGTAAAAATATTACACTGAGGCCGATAATGTCAGTTGTTTAATCGTGTCGCTTGCTCATTGGCGGTTTTAAAATTAAAATTGCTCAACTTATCACGCAGCGCTAGTGTTTTCTTTGTCCATAGAACAGTACTTTTCATCCACAGGCCCCCTTGCTCAGCACTTTAAGGGATATCAGCCTAGATTACCGCAAATTGAAATGGCCGTTGCAATTGATAATATTGTAAAAAATGGTGGTCAATGTGTTGTAGAAGCAGGGACTGGTACAGGTAAAACATTTGCCTACTTGGTGCCGGCTTTAGTGAATAACAACAAAGTGGTTATATCAACTGGTTCAAAAGCGCTTCAAGAGCAATTATTTCATCGAGATTTACCCAGCCTTTTAAAAGCTTTAAAAAAAGGACGCAAAACTGCTCTGCTCAAAGGGCGTGCCAACTATTTATGTACATATAGACTTAATCAACATGTTGCTCACGTGCCTACAGATGACTCCGATGTGATGCATCAGTTAGCGATGGTTGCGAAATTTGCAACAGAGACGCAGAGTGGTGACCTTGCAGACTGTATCGGCATAGAAGAAGATGCCAAAGTATTGCCATATGTAAGCTCAACAGCGGATAATTGTTTAGGAAAAGAATGTCCAGATTTTGCTGAATGTTACGTTAGAAAAGCACGCATAAAAGCGATGGAAGCGGATTTAGTAGTGATTAATCACCACTTATTTTTTGCTGATATGGCAGTAAAAGATTCTGGATTTGCCGAGCTGATGCCAACGGCAGATACCTATATTTTTGATGAAGCACACCAGGTAAATGAAATTGCGAGTGATTACTTTGGTGAAACGATTAGCACCAAGCAGTTACAAGACTTGGTAAATGACATTCGAGTGATATACCTGAGTGATATTCCAGATATGTTACAACTGGGTAAAACACTGAACAAGCTCACAACGAGTATTGCCGATTTGAGATTGGTGTTCGGCGGGGATGGTGCTCGGGGAGATTGGCGTGAGGCTTTACAAGATAAAGTCATTTGTGAGGCACTTCATCGAGTTATTAGCAACTTGGACTTTTTGTATAAAGTTCTTAAATTGTGTTTAGATCGAACCGAAAAAATAGAGCATCCGTTTGAGCGTGTTCTAGCATTTAAAGGACAATTAGAACGCGCCTTTGATGTTACGCAAACTGGCTACAGCTATTGGTTCGAAACAACGAGAAGGTTTGTGACCATCCATATTACACCACTCGATGTTTCACGGCGTTTTCAAGAGCTGGTTACTAAAACTGAAGCAGGCTTTGTGTTCACCTCAGCGACTTTGTCTGTGGACAATAGCTTAACGCATTTTAATGCGAGTTTAGGGCTAAAACCCGATTTTCATAAAATTGTAGATAGCCCATTTGATTATAAAAAACAGGCTTTATTGTGCTTGCCTAGATACCTACCAGAAACCAAAGATGAATTAATGCCACACTCCTTGGTTAAAATTGCTAAATCAGTCATTAAGGCAGCTCAAGGTAGGACTTTTTTACTTTTTACCAGCTATCGAGTTATGCACTTGGTGTACGAGGGGATCAGTACAGCAACAGAATATCCAGTATTTATGCAAGGACAGTCTTCAAAGCGCATTATTCTGGAACAGTTTGTGCGACACGGCAATGCAGTGCTTTTGGGCACGGCTTCATTTTGGGAGGGGGTCGATGTTAGAGGTGATGCGTTAAGCTGTGTTGTTATCGATAAGCTTCCGTTTACATCTCCCGATGATCCCCTACTACAGGCAAAAATGAAAGATGCAGAGATAAGTGGCAAAGAGCCTTTTGAAGACATTCAGCTACCTCAAGCTGTAATTGCGCTAAAACAAGGCGTGGGGCGCTTGATCCGTGACCGAAGTGATAAAGGCGTACTGATTATTTGCGATAATCGTTTAGTTACGAGAAAATATGGCGAAACGTTTATTAAGAGCCTGCCTGATATGACTCGAACCAGAGATTTAGATAAGGCCTTAAACTTTTTAGAGAATATAGATACACATGAAACATAACTTGCTAGCCCTAGATGCTTCGACAGAAGCTTTAAGCCTCGCGCTTTATTTTAAAGGGGAAATGCATACTCATTTTGAAGTATGCCCTCAACAACATAGTCAAAAAATTTTACCATTGGTGGAGTCTTTACTCGCTAAGGCGAATTGCTCCTTAAATGATCTAGATGGCATTGTATACGGCCGCGGTCCAGGTAGTTTTACTGGTGTAAGAATAGGGGTTTCAGTAGCGCAAGGTCTAGCATATTCCGCAAACCTTAAACTCTGTGGCGTGTCTACTTTGCAAGCGATGGCGCAGCAAGCGATGGACTCTAAAGGGTGCAACGAAGTGCTCAGTGCGATAGATGCTCGAATGGGTGAAGTGTACTTGGGTCATTTTGAGAAAAATGCCAGCGGCCTTGCTATGGCTAAAAGAGAAGAAATTGTTGTAAAGCCCGAATCAATTGAAGGTAAATTTGCAAATATCGCAGCTGTTGGTACGGGATGGGAGAGTTATCCAAATACCGCAACCAGTCTAGAGGTACATGTATTGGGCAACATTACGTTACCAAGCGCTGAGTATATGCTGTTATTAGGGGATGAAGCCTTTAAAAATGGTGATACGGTAGAGCCGCAAGATGCACAGCCGCACTATGTAAGAGACACCGTAACGTGGAAAAAATTGCCAGGTAGAGAATAAACTTCTATCCTTGAATTAGGCACAAAGTGGGCGTGAATGATGAGAATTAATCAAGTAGTTCAAAATCAACATACATATCAGCTAGATTCAAAAGCTGTAAAGAATGCTGCCGAATCACGCCCATCTACTACTAACTCAGCGAGTGAGATTAAGTTTAGCCAAGAAGGGGTTAAACTGGCTGAGCAATTTCAACAAAACAGGCGAGACGTTATATACGACCAACCTGATTTTAATTCAAGTAAAGCACTCCAAGCATACTCATCAGTTCAAAATCAGCTTAGACGCTCTGAAGTTCAGTCACTCATCGGTGTTGACGTATACGCTTGAGCAGCGTGAATAATTTTCAGTAAAAAATCACAAGTAGCGATTGTATTCTAAATTTATTTGGGTAATGTAAAAAGAAAAACCTAGATGTGACAAAAGCGTTGCTGAGTAAATTTAATCAATATGCCTTCAAAATATCATCTAATACCGTAATTCTTTCTCTGCGGGAAGGGTATATTGCATTAATCCCTTTCTTTATTGTTGCGTCGCTTATCTCCCTTATAAATCAATGGCTAAATATATCTATGAAGGGGGTGGAGCATCAATTCCTAGAGGATTTTAATACCCTCGTATGGGGTATTTTTCCTGTTTTGACCTTAATGTCTTTCAGTTATTACCTTTCTAAAAACTTAAAGGTTCATACTATTGCAAGCCCAATTTTGGTCTTCACTTGTTTCACCGCGACAACAGGTTATATTACTATCTCTGGTAATGAACTTGCCATAAATCACCGAATGGGTGCGTTGTATTCATTACTGATGCCGGTCGTGTGTTGTTACTTTCTATCTTACTTAGAAAGGTTAAAAGTTTTCCGTCTAGTCGGGGTGAGCTCAATTAGCTTGTTTTTGAGAAAACACTTGAACCTCATCTTACCGTACCTTATTGTCACCAGTATAGTTTTACTTCTTTTCCCGTACATTGACCTTGTCGCCGAAGCGTCTGTGGAAACACTGCGTTCATTAAACCCGCATTGGAATGTGTTTGAAAAGTTATCAATGCAGCTGCTCATAGCTCATTTACTTTGGTTTATTGGGGTGCATGGAGATAATACATACCATATATTGGTCTCTAGTGAATTGACCAGTTATTATGTACTTCCTGATTTAATCAGTTATAACTTTTTTACCGGCTTTGTAATTTTAGGAGGTACAGGTTGTATATGGGGGTTAATTGTTGCAGCAATTTTTCTCAAAAAAGGACAGCATGAAAAGAGAATCGCGGCTATTTCATCTCCTTTAGCGTTATTTAATATAAGTGAGGTAATGATTTATGCGTTACCAATTGTCTTTAATCCCTATATATTATTACCGTTTTTACTGTGTCCTTTAATAAACGCGAGCATTGCGTATTTTGCCTTTTACTCTGGCTTTGTATCTATCCAATATGTACAGGAAATACCTTGGTTTACACCAATATTTATAAATGCATGGTTATTAACTGAGAGTTTCAGGGGAATACTTTTGCAGCTATTTTTGGTGCTGTTAAACGCGCTAATTTATTTTCCATTTCTTAAAGCTAATCGTGACAATAATTTGTCTGGCAAGGCGTTGGATGTACTCATGAAACGCTATACTGCGGGCAGGCTGATTGAAGAGGGAGCTGAGGGCTCATACAGTGCAACTCAACGAAAAGAGCAGATTAATGCTCACAGCTTAAAAGAAGTGACTGAAGCGCTGAATCAGGGGGCATTGACCTTGTTTTATCAGCCTAAAATTAACCCCTATAATAAACAAGTTGTTGGGTTTGAAGCCTTACTTAGGCTTACCAATAAAGATGGCACTATATCTGGACCATGGTTTCTAGAAACGCTAGAACAGCACAATTTACTCCATATAATCGATAATTACGTAATCGATCAGCTTGAGATAGATTTAGAACAGTTTTCAAAACTCGGGTTGCATCCTAAGATCAGTTTTAATATTTCCCCCAAGAACCTGCTGACAGGTGGGTACAGGCGTATTATCAAAGCATTTGCTAAGTTTCCTGGGCAGGTTGAAGTCGAGTTGCTAGAGTCCAGCTACATAGAAGATTTTAATAAAACAGTGTCGGTCGTAGACTCCTTAAAGAAAAATAAGATTGATTGTGCCATGGACGACTTTGGGACCGGTTACTCATGTCTTTCGGTTTTATCTAAGTTGAATATCTCGACGATTAAACTTGATAGAAGCTTGTTACCTGAACAGCTCAACAGCAAGTCTATTTCTTTATATACAAACCTATCCGAAATGATTTCAAAGCTAGGCTTTAAACTCGTCGCTGAAGGGGTCGAAACAGCGGATGAAGAGCAAGTAGTGAAGCAATCCCAAATAGATTGTGTTCAAGGTTTTCTATACTTTAAAGCGATGCCTGTTGAAGAAGCTATATATCTGTATATGACTAAAGGATTAAGCGAAAACCCTGCCACTCAAAAAACAGCTGCAGACAATGACCATGCAACAAGTACCTAATGATTAACTTTTTGCTCAAAGAGTAACTCAACTAACTCGGGTAGCTGGTTTTGCAGCAAAAATAGCAGTCATACAGTAGAGTGTAAAAATGTAATAAAGCCATAAAAATGAGCATAGCTTCAATTATTTTTTGGCCTAATATTTTAGCCGCATTATGAGAAGCCTATTATTATACAACAATGAAGGAACACCCATCGTGGCTCTAAGCCAAACGCGAGCTGGCCATTTGCTAGGCGCTTTTAAATATTTTAGGCTTTTAATAGTTATGAGGGGAGGCGGTTCTGTCACGAAAATTCATAAAAAGCTGACTATGTACTAGCCAGCTCGCAAGGTATGTAAGTTTGATTTACAGGCTTCTGAGTTTTGATACCACTTCGTCAAAGTCTGCGCCTTTAACTTCTGTACGGTATTCTGCGCGCATTTGCATTAACCATTCAAAAGCGGCTTCTTCAGCTTGAATGTCGCCCATCTGTGAGGCATTAAAGAAGCGGCTAGACTTACCAGGGAAACTCGCAATGTAAATACAATCTACCGGTGCCATAGGCATAATCTCAGTATCACTAGAATCAGAGATTTGATCTGTGTGTAACTCAGCGCTCTTAAGCTCTGAGAAATCACGAATGTCCCAACAACGGCTACCGATCATTCTTACGCCACCAAGCCCAGCAGATCGAGTATTAACGAGGTTTCCTAGCTGACTTAGTTTGTCAGCCATCTGACCCGCTTGATACTTAACGTAACTAGCACTCAAGAAACCTTTAACATGACGTTCAGTGAGTACCGCCAAATTCAACGTCGCCATGGTTGAATATGAAGAGGTCAGTGCATACGCATTAGAGTTGTAGCTTGAATCATATGCTCTGTGATGTTGCAAAGAGTTTACATATTGTAGTAGCGAAGCAAGAATTGCCGAGTCGAAGTTAGTTCCGTTTAGCGAGTCTTGATAATAGTCAAAGGTTGTTCCAAACGCAGCAAGGTCACTTTTTAGAGCATAAACTGCATCTGTAATGACAACGCCAGAGACAAGCTGCTCAATGCGTTGCAAATCTTCTTCATGTAATCGAACGATTTGAGGACCTGTAGGCTCGTTACCAAATAACATGCCCTTTAAGAAGTCTTTGACACCGCCCTTGATAGCACTTTTGGCGCCGTCTAAGATCCAGCCTCTAATTAACTCAGTGGTTATAAAAGCTTGTGGGGTAGCGAAACTTGCTTGCTGCTCAGCACTGATTGGCTGTACATCGTAAACGTAGCGCTCTTGTGTTTGAGATTGATTGTTTGCCATGGCGCCAGCTGAGGTAGACAGTGCGCATGCAACTGCAAGTGATTTTAATATTGTTTTCATTTTATATCCTTTAAATTTCCTTGAAATTCTGCTTATGCAGAAAGTTTCCGAACTCGTAATATCAAGATCCTATTAACGAGTTTAAAAGCAGCAAATTCGTCTGCTTGATAAATAAACTACCCACTTTTACTGCGACAAAAAACCGATAAATTATTTATTTGTTGCTCATTTTGTAACCGAATATGAAATTATACATACCCTGAAAAGAGTTTAAATAGTATGCAATATACAATAGTCCTTTTTTATTAGTCATGACATTTATACTGAAATTATGAATAAATTTATTAGTGATACCTGCACTAAGCAAGTCTTCCATAGGGCTTGAAAGTTATGTGCGACTTTTATACACAGCAAGCATGCCGAGTGAGTATGGGGTATTTGCAATCGCTTTATTTTCCATGGCCGTAACCAATTTTCGTGGGGGGAAATGAGGCTGTTATTTGCAGTGTTCTTTTATCGCGTTATAAAAAATGACCATACTGGAGGGGGCTGAGTGATTGTTTGAATTGGTGATGCGTGGCGCATTCAGGCTGGTAGGTATATGGTGAAGGGCCAACTGTCTTGGCCCTTTTTAGATACACTATTTTATAAATGAGATTAGTTTCTCAGCAATTTGCGTATTATTTTGCGAGCCAATAAAGTGCTCGCGGCCATTTCCGTGCGCAAATACTTGAACATCAATAGCAGTGTGCCCGCCAGTCGTCCAGCCTGTATAACTCGCGTCATTGATAATTTTATTGATAGAGGTGTACAGGGACTTTTCACCGCCTACTTTTGCTTCTTTGAGCGTTTTTTCAATTTCAGGGGTAAAGTTAATATTTGTTAAAGCTTGCCAATCTTTACTTATGTTTTTGCTGTCTTTAATCGTCTTTGCAATTTTTTTCACAGATGCTTTTATATTCGCGACAACATCTCGTTCCCAACGGTAGTCACCGTCAGCACCCAAAGTTAGGCCACCGGTTGAATGATCAGCTGTAATGACCAAAAGCGTATCTGGGTTTTTATCAACATAGGCCTTTGCAATTGATATTGACTTGGCAAAGTCATCCATTTCATTCATTGCACACGCAATGTCATTAGCGTGACCACACCAGTCAATTTGGCTACCTTCGATCATGATAAAAAAGCCTTGCTTATTTTTGTCGTTATCAAGTAAAGACAGTGCTTTTTCAGTCATTTTTTCGAGCCTTTGCGGGTGCTTGTCGATAGCGTAAGGCATACCTTTTTCAGCAAACAACCCAATGGCAGGTAGCGCGTTAATCGTGTTGAGCGCGCTTAGGTGATCCACATATTGATACCCAGATTGTTTAAACTCAGAAATTAGGTTTCTATCTTCACGAATAAAATACTTGGTTCCGCCGCCAAGCATTAAGTCAACAGGTAGTTTTCCCGCAACTTTTACATCAATATAGTCATCAGCGATTTCATCGTAATTTCTGCGTGACTCGTTATGAGCTGCAAAGCTAGCTGGCGTTGCATGATTAATTTGTGAGGTCGCAACCAGCGCTGTTGTTTTCCCTTGCTCTTTTGCCATTTGTAGCATAGTTTTCAAAGGTTTCTTATGTGTGTCTACTGCAATGGCACCATTATAACTTTTAGTGGCCGTACTAAGAGCCGTAGCACCTGCAGCACTATCCGTTACCACTGTATTGTCATCAGGGTAGGTATGGGCCATACCGACTAAAATTGAGTCGAAAACCGTTGGTTCTACCGTCTTAGTTTGTTTGTCGTCTTTGTAATATCTATACGCAGTTGTATAAGCTGGGCCCATTCCATCCCCAATCATATAGATGATGTTTTTTGGTGCCGCGATTAGTTGGCTACTGCTTAGTAAGGAGATTGCCGCTGCAACAGCCGATAATTTGCGTGACATAGTTTTTCCTTCGATTTCCCGTGTTTGATTGTAAGCGTTTTTATACACATATGTGTACCAAGCATGTAAGCACACACGCCAGAGTAAGAATAATGAAGTGTGGTAACAAATTTTAATTATTAGCTTAAACGCTCAGTTTTTATCGCGTATGATCATATCGAAATGTGGTTGTGATGAATATCTTTAAATGTTGATTAATAAAAAAAACAAGATGAAAGACTGTTTCGAAGGCGGCTTCGCTTGGCAACAGCTCGGCAGTGGCAATGAAGCCGTAATCTGTCTTCACGGGTGGCTGGACAACGGCAATAGTTATAAACCGCTTGCAGACGAACTTACGCACAAAGAGACAGGCAAATTTACATGGTATTTGTTAGATCTGCCAGGTCACGGTAAGTCAGATTGGAAGTCTCCTGACGCTTCATATTACTTTGTAGAATATGTGTATGATGTTATCCGCTTTATGAAAGTGGCCAACTTAGACAAAGCACATTTAGTCGGTCACTCGATGGGGGCGTTGATCGCAAATTTGTTAACGAGCCTATACCCTGATAAGGTACTAACTTTGAGTTTGATCGATGGTATTGGTCTGATACACCAGAGCTCACAAAGTGCAAAGCAAAATCTGTTAAAAGCATTTAACGCACGAGAAAGGTTATCTGAGCAAGATACTAGGTGGTTTTCTGACAGGCAAAGTATTATTAAAGCACGTGCGAGTGTATCAGACTTTTCTGAGGAGCTTGCAGAAACTTTGATGTCACGCAGTATAAAAAGTAATGGTAAAGAGTATGCCTTAACGTCAGACCCTAGGCTAAAACTGCCATCAACTATGCGCTTTAATCAGGAACAAGCGAAGAGTTTATTAGATAAAATTTCAGTAGACACTATGCTTATCTTACCTGAACATGGATATACACAGATGCGTGACAACATGAAAAAATTTCTTTCGTGTTTTGATAGAGTTAAGGTAACCAATGTCGTTGGTGGACATCACTGCCACATGGAAAACCCCAAACAAATAGTACTTGAGATCGTCTCCCACATAGAAAAGGCAGGTGGTTGCTGATTGTAACTTTGCTAGAAATATGGGAATATCCAAGGTTTAGAGTAATTACTCAATTGTTTAAGAGCCTTATTTGCTTTAAGGTAAATATAAAAAAAGAACGAGAATACAGGAGCTAAGAGTGGAAAAAATCTGGCTAAAGCGCTATCCAGAAGGTATGCCGGCAACGATTGACCCAGAACACTACAACTCGCTGCTAGAATTAATAGACGAATGTTTCACCAATTATGCCCAATTACCAGCTTATTCAAATATGGGCAAAACGCTTACTTATCAAGAGATTGATAATGCAACCAAAGCGGTAGCAAGTTATATACAGAATACGCTCAAATTAGGCAAAGGCGACAAAGTCGCTGTTATGATGCCAAATTTATTGCAAACACCGATTACTATATTGGGTGTATTACGTGCAGGTTGTACTGTGGTTAATGTTAACCCACTTTACACAGTGCGAGAATTAGAGCATCAGCTTAATGACTCAGAAGCAAAAGCCATTTTTATATTGGCAAATTTTGCCAGTACATTAGAAAAAGCGTTACCTGCAACCGAAGTAAAGCACATTGTGTTGACGCAAATTGGTGATTTACTCGGGGGTGTTAAAAAGCACCTTGTCAACTTTGTTGTTAAGAAAATAAAGAAAATGGTACCTGCTTATTCATTGCCTAACGCAATCCCATTTTCACACGTTATGGCGGCAGATTTGAATGGCTATACTAAGCCTCAGGTAACGCAGAACGACCTTGCATTTTTGCAATATACTGGTGGGACGACTGGTGTGTCTAAAGGCGCAATGCTTACACATGGCAACATGGTTGCAAACTTGGAACAGGTGTCTGGTTGCTTAGATAAAGTGTTAGACAAGGGCAAAGAAGTCGTTATTACCGCTTTACCGCTTTACCATATCTTTGCATTGACAGCTAACTGCCTCACGTTCATGAAGTATGGTGGCCACAACATCCTGATCACAAACCCAAGAGACATGGCGGGATTTGTTAAGGACTTAGGTAAGTATCCGTTCACTGTCATCACGGGTGTTAACACGCTATTTAATGGTTTACTTAATACGGACGGGTTTGCGGATTTAGATTTTTCAAATCTCAAAGTATCACTAGGTGGAGGAATGGCCGTACAACGACCTGTTGCAGAGCGTTGGCAGGCTGTGACGAAGTCACGTTTGTTAGAAGGCTATGGATTAACTGAGTGTGCGCCGTTGGTGACAATTAGCCCACTGGATTTAGATGGTTACAATGGTTCAATTGGTTTGCCTGCACCAAGCACAGAGCTTAAAGTGGTTTTGGAAAATGGTGATGAAGCGCCAAAAGGTGAACCAGGAGAGTTATTAGTTAAAGGCCCGCAGGTTATGGCAGGTTACTATAATCGACCTGACGCGACTGCTGAGTGTCTGCAAGACGGCTGGTTTGCGACGGGTGATATCGCCACTTATGACGATGAAGGTTTCTTCTATATTGTTGACCGTAAGAAAGATATGATCTTGGTATCTGGCTTCAATGTCTTCCCGAATGAGATAGAAGAAGTGGTTGCAAGTCATGATGGCGTGTTGGAGGTTGCAGCAATTGGTGTGCCTCATGAAGTAAGTGGCGAACAAGTAAAAGTTTTTGTCGTCAGAAAAGACCAATCTTTGTCAGAAAAAGATATAATAGCGCATTGTCGTGAAAACCTAACAAACTACAAAGTTCCGAAAATGGTCGAGTTTAGAGATGAACTACCAAAGACGAACGTAGGAAAAATACTACGTAGGGCGTTAAAATAAGAGAAACCGGCGAAAGCCGGTTTTTTTTCGCTATAGCGAAGGAGTAAAAGTGCAGTATCGGTTTATTCAGAATCAAGTTGAATTAAATGAGTTTATCAATCTAATATCAGATAGTAAGGTATTGGCCATTGATACCGAGTTTATGCGTCGAAGAACACTGTACCCTGAAAGCGCTCTTTTTCAGGTCTATGACGGTGAGCATTTAGCGTTGATAGATCCTTTAATTGAACTTGATTTTTCAGCACTTTGGACGTTATTTACCGCTCCTGATATTATGAAAGTTATTCACTCTCCATCAGAAGATATTGAGGTCTTTCAAAATTTTGCAGGTATATGTCCATCACCACTTTTTGATACTCAGTTTGCGTTGCAGCTATTAGGTGAGGGTAATTGCGTTGGTTTTGCCAATATGGTGAAAAACTTATTGGATATCGAAATTGACAAAAGTATGTCGCGTACCGATTGGTTAAAAAGACCTCTTTCTAGTAAACAGCTGGAATATGCTGCGGCGGATGTATTCTATTTGCTTCCTTGCTACGAGCGCATTGTGGAAAAAATTCAGCAAAATGGCTTTAGCGATATTGTTATTTCAGAGAGCCAGCTGATATCTAAAAAGCGTGCGTTCCGTACACCTGATGAATATATTTATTTAAATATTAAAAATGTATGGCAACTGCGAGGCAGGGACTTAGCAGTACTTAGAGAATTGGCTGCTTGGCGCTTGAATAAAGCTGAAAAGAAGAACATATCGGTAAACTTTATTTTAAAAGAACTCAATATGGTTGAGATCGCCAAACGGCGCCCTTCATCTCTTGCGAGTATGCGCAATATCCCTGAAGTTGAAGCGATGGAAGTCAATCGTTCTGGTAAAGAAATTCTTGCGTGCATAGAGGTCGGAAAGTCAGTATCAGACGATGATTTACCCAAAAAGGTAAAACGCTTAATCGACTTTGCAGGATATAAAAAAGCAGCCAAAGACATTAAAGGACTCATTTCTGTCGAGGCGCAAAAGCAGGGCATTCCTGTGGATGTGGTGGCGTCGAAAAAACAGATCAACCAAGTCATTAGTTGGAATTGGAAGTTATCCAAAGAGCAGCGTAAACAAATGATTAAACCAGATTTGTTTCAAGGTTGGCGCAAACAATTGCTTGGCGATGCTTTGCTAGAGTGGGAAGTGGAATAATAATATGTGCAGTGCTAGCGAAGCGAAAAATACTTCGCTAGCTAAATTGAGGAGTTAAAACTTTGCTCCCTCTCCTTCGTTAAGTATGTACAAAGGTACCTTACTATCTAGTTGCTCTTTCATATGCAGTAATCTAAATAAGGCTGAGTGAGACGTGTGGTCGCCCATCTTCCAGCTTGAATTGCCATAACCCCAAGGGATCATAACCCCACAATTCAAATCTTCAGCGGCAACCAGTGCGTCTTCTGGTGTTAGGTGAACATTACGGTACCATGCTCCATGTTCTTCGTGATGATAAGAAGCAATTGGAATTAAGCAAACGTCGATGTCTCCATACACTTTATGAATGTCTTTGAAGTGGCCTGAGTAACCCGTGTCCCCAGCAAAAAACACCTTTTTGTCCTTATTCTCTAGCAGCCAACCGCCCCATAAAGTTTCATCATCATCGTTTGTAATAAAAGGAATCACGATTCGGTTGCTAAAATGATGTGCGGGAACAAAATGTAATTTGGACTCACCCACGCTGTAGCTAGAATACCAAGGCATTTCAACAATATCGTAACCTCCGGTTGGAAAATAGTCAGCGAAGTTAAGTGGGGTCAGATATTTTGCGTTATTACCAATTTGTTCGATATCAGATTTATTAAAGTGGTCATAGTGAATATGTGAATAGACCACTGCTTGCACTGAGGCCATTTCTTCTTTTGCCGCTCGGGGAGGAAGTTGCCGGTAAAAACCGCCGGCAAGGTTAGTAAAAGCCCAATCTATAGGCCAGTCAAACTGTTTTGTAACCGGGTCGACGAGAATTGTTTCATTTGTTGGAGTCGTGATAACAAAACTTGCGTGTCCAAGCCACCGTATACTGAAAGCGTTCGCATCTTCTACTGATAAAGCTGGATTGCTACCAACATATTTACATTGCTCCATGTCACTTTGGCACTGAATGTCTTCACTACTTGGATAGCAGTCATGTTCGCAGGTTTGTGGGTAGCTTTTAGGCCTTTTATAAGTATTGGCAAATTGATGTGTGTAACCTTCAGTTTTTTTATATTTGACCTCTGTACTGGATGTTAGCCTTTCTACTTTATTTGGTGATGCACAGCTAGCTAAGAGAGGAATTAAGATAATTGAGAGGTATTGCTTCATATATAAAACTTCATTGTTCTTGTTGTAATTCATGCAACCAAATTCTATTCTGAGCCTTTAAAAGGCAACAGCGAGTGATTATGGATCGTGTTTCTGACGAGACTTGGTATGCAGTATTATTGTTTTTTGCGTTTATCATAGTACCGTTTTTAGTCGGCTTGACAATATTTAAAGTGTATCGAAAAGTTTTCCCGTTAAAGTCGTCCGAGAGCTTGTCTGTTGTTGAGGAGCTTGATGCGCAAAGGCTCGGATTTTTTAGGCCTTTTATGATCGGCTGGTGCATTTGTGGGCCAGTAGTTTACTGGTTTTACGATAAGTTTTTGTCGTATCTTTAAACTGGGTCAATTAAAAAGGCCCTTCCTTGAGCCTGTCTCACACTTAGTTTGGGTAATGATTAATCAATATCGTGCCTAGTTGGCAATGAGGAAAATGCGCCGAAACGCGTTACTGCGAAGGCTCCACACTTAGCCGCAAAGTTGATGATATCGATAATCTCTTTTTCGCTTTTGATGAGTTCTATAAACGCACTTTTGGACAGTTTACGTGACAGTTCTGCTAGTAGACCGCCTACAAAAGCATCTCCACCAGCAGTAGTATCTACTGCTTGTACTTTTGGAGGTGAAATGTTGCCAGAAAAAGCTTCCGAGAAATATCTAATATCTTTTGGCCCATCTGTAATGAGTAAAAGTCGTACATTGGTCTTCAATATCGCTTCTATGGTTTTTTGTTGGTCTTGCTCAGGGTGGGCGTGCTCATTTAAAAATGCAAGCTCTTCTGACGACAGTTTTACCACGTCAGACTGAGACAAAACGTGCCAAATACGTTCCAAGCAGTGATTCATTGACGGCCAAAGGTTTTCGCGCAAGTTCATATCAAAACTTTTTAACAGCCCGTTGTCTTTCGCATGTTGCATTGCCGTAATCGTGGTGAGGTATATGTTCCTTTCGGTTAGGCTATTAGAGCATACATGGAGTATTTTGCTTGATGTAAACATGTCGGGCTCGAAATGCTCTGCTCGAAACAGCAAGTCCGCAGCTGGAGGACGATAAAAGCTAAAGCTTCGCTCGCCATCTTTATCTAAGGAAACAAAGGCAAGTGCTGTTTGCGCTTCTTTTGTAAATCTGACATGCTGCGTGTTCACTTTGTGGTTTTGTAATTCATTATTGATAAAGTGCCCAAACATATCATCACCAAGCATGCCGCAAAAGGCGCTTTTTTCGCCTTGTTTTGCGACAGCAACCGAGACATTAGCTGGTGCACCCCCAGCGTACTTTGTAAAAGCTTCGGGTTCTTTTCCGTTAGATAGAAAGTCGATTAAGGCTTCACCAAAACAGATAACGCTCATTTTTTAATTCTCTTGTAATTGATAAGCTCTGAGTACTTCATAACATGCACCCATCGTATGGTAATCAGTCTTACCAGCAGGGCTCTTTTCATCACTATAAGAGCGATTATCTTGGGTAAGAATACGATACCAAGCACCATATTGGTGGTCGATCATATGTTCCCAACTGTACTGCCAGATTTTGTCATACCATTGCCAATACTTTTCTTCATTTGTTGCTATTGCCAATAGTGCCGCTGCTGCAAAGCTTTCAGCTTGCACCCAAAAGTATTTATCGCCGTCACAAATTGATTTATCTGGCGCAAATCCGTAACAGATCCCGCCATGCTGTTCATCCCAAGCGGACTTTAATGCTTCATCGAATAGAAACTTTGCTTTCTCAACCATCCAGGTTTCAGGTTTATGCCTGTTTAATATAAGCAACAACTTAGTCCACTCAGTTTGATGGCCAGGCTGGAATCCCCAAGGTCTAAATAGATGCTTAGGATTCTCTTTGTTGTAGTCCCAGTCGATTTGCCAGTTGCTGTCGTAGTGTTCCCAAACGAGGCCTTGAGCTAAGTCAGCTTGCTTTACGGTCATAGTATGCGCAAGTGTGTAAGCTCGGTCTAAAAACTTATTATCATTTGTTGCTTCAAAGCACATTAACAGCGCTTCGCACATATGCATATTTGCATTTTGCCCACGGTATTTATCGGCGTTTTCAAGCTTCGCATCATATTCGTCTAAATAAAGAGAGTATTCGGCTTGAAAGTACTTTTGTTCTAATAGCTGCCAAACTTGTTCTATCGTAGCTTTTGTTGATTTGACGCCTGCTTTATAGGCCATAGCGTTAGCGAGCAGCACAAAAGCCAGTCCATAACAATGGTTTGTCAAATCACTTGGTTCACCATTTTCAATCAACCAAGCATAACCACCATTTGGTTGTTTATGAACGCGCTCTAAGTAATCAATCCCATGATTTACGAGTTCTAAGTATTCTTCTTTAGATGTATTGAGATAAGCCATCGCATAGTTAAACACAAAACGCGTACTTGAAACTAGATGGCGGGTAGAGTTGTCGTAGACGTCGCCGTTATCCTTAAAAAATTGATAAAAACCGCCTGTGGTATCGACGCATCTCGGGTGATAAAATGCCATTGTCTTATCAATATGCTGCTGCAAAAATTCTTTTTTTCTGAAATCAAGCGACATTAATCAAGCTCCACTTTCTAATCGCAAAACGGTTTTTAACTTTTTTAAATAACACTGCCATAGCGGTTGCTATTTTAGCATTTCAAAAAGTTTACTAACCTGTATTTTCTCATTTATCTAGTTACTCTAGCATCTTAAAAAAAATAATGGAACGATCCAATAAAACATTTGTGATTTTCTTGTAACAATGTGTAGAATCATTACATCCCTTAACATGGAGTAACCTGAGTGAGTGAAATCAACACGAATCAAACTTTTGTTGCAGGCGCGCAGAACAACGAAAAAAACTATTTTTTCCCGCTAGCAGCAATGACAACCCTGTTTTTTTTATGGGGCTTTATCACTGTTTTTAATGACGTTTTAATTCCTAGGTTAAAAAGCGTCTTTGACCTAAACTACACCGAGGCGATGTTAATTCAATTTTGTTTTTTCATTGCATACTTTGTTGTTTCTTTGCCTGCAGGTAATCTCGTAAAACGATTTGGGTACCAAAAAGGTATCATTATTGGATTACTTGTTGCGGCATTTGGCTGCTTATTATTCTATCCAGCGGTGATTGTTCATCAGTATTGGATCTTTTTAACGGCGCTTTTTGTTATGGCCTCAGGGATTGTTATCTTACAAGTGTCTGCAAACCCATATGTTGCAGCGCTTGGCACGCCTAAAACAGCTTCAAGTCGCTTAAATCTCGCTCAAGCACTTAATTCTTTAGGGACGACATTGGGCCCAATTGCTGGCGGTATGTTACTGTTTGGTGCCGGTGGCGCAATGGCTGTCGAAGCGGCGAGTGCCGACTCTGTTAAAGTACCGTATTTGGTTATTGCAGCAGTATTGGTGGCAATTGCGGTGGTATTCGCTTTTTTAAAGCTTCCGACGATTGCTGAACATACAGAAGAGCGAGACTGTAAAGCTAAAGGTCATAACCTGAAAGAAGCACCTCACCTAATGATGGGCGTTGTAGCAATTTTCTGTTATGTGGGTGCTGAAGTATCTATTGGTAGCTTTATTGTGAATTATTTTGCTGAAGAGCACATTGGTGGTATCGATGCCCCAACAGCTGCCAAATTGCTTGGTTACTATTGGGGTGGAGCCATGGTTGGCCGCTTTATTGGTTCTCAGGCATTGAAAGTGATTGCACCTTCTAAAGCCTTGGTATTTAACGCGATTAGCGTAATGCTCTTACTGGTTATGACGATGTCAACAGATGGCAATATTGCGATGGTCTCTGTATTAGCCATTGGTTTATTTAACTCAATCATGTTTCCAACTATTTTTACAATCGCAATCGAAGGTTTAGGTTCTTTAACAAGTAAAGGTTCTGGCTGGCTGTGTTTGGCAATCGTAGGTGGCGCAATTATTCCTTTACTTCAGGGGGTTATAGCTGACAGCATGAATATTCAAATCAGCTTCTTGGTTCCTTTGGTATGTTATGTGTTCATCGCATGGTATGGCCTTAATGTAGTGAAGCTATCAAAACAGTGGCAAGACAAAGTCGCCTAAATCAACCTCTCACTGAATATAAGGCAAGCGTTGGCTTGCCTTTTTTGTCTTAAATTTATAAATTTCTATCTCAATACTATTGAATACGTATTCATAGACGTTGTATATTAAAACCACTTGGAACGATCCAAACATAATTTACAATAAAGGAGAGGCACATGCATCGCTCAATTTGGGCCGCAGCTATGGTGTCACTTACCGGGCTTTCAGCGGTAAGTGAAGCACGCGAATCAAACACTCAGTGGGTAGATACGTTTATTGGTACAGGTGGGGATGGACACACATTTCCAGGTGCTGTAGTTCCATTTGGTATGGTTCAGCTAAGCCCTGACACAGATAACCCTATGCGAGGCGTTTCACCGCAACCAGAAATATATAAACGTTGCGCTGGCTATCATTATGATGATGAGACAATTGTCGGCTTTTCGCATACACACTTTTCTGGTACCGGTCATTCAGATCTTGGTGATTTACTCGTCATGCCTATGACGGGTGAAGTTAAGTTGGACGCGGGCACTGCCGAAAACCCTGATTCGGGATATCGTTCAAGGTTTTCACACGATAAAGAGTGGGCTGAGCCTGGATACTACGGTGTTGAATTGCAAGACTATGACGTGACGGCTGAATTAACGACAACGACGCGTGTTGGAATGCACAAGTACACGTTTAATAGTGCAGATCATGGGCATATTCTGTTTGACCTGACGAGCGCCATTTATAATTTTGAAAATAAAGTAATATGGAGCGATATCCGCAAGGTTGATGACAGAACATTAGTGGCGTACAGGGCAACGAACGGTTGGGCACGCAATAGACAAATGTACTTCGCTATCCAATTTTCACAGCCAATTGATGACTACCAGTTTATCAATCAAGACAACATGCGATATAGATGTATGAATTGCCTTGATAGTAAACAAAAGCATTCAACTATTGAAAACTCAGCAGTTAAGATGACAGCGGGCAAAGCAGTTAAATTTGTGGCGTCATTTAAGGGCGTAAGTAAAAAGCCCGTATATATGAAAGTCGGCCTATCGGCTGTTAGCCGCTCTAATGCGCTAGAGAATCTTAATACTGAAATTCCTCATTGGGATTTTGAAAAAGTCAGAGCGCAAGCGAAACAAGATTGGGCAAAATACTTAGACAAAGTTGACGTTGAAGGCACACGTTCAGAAAAACGCCAGTTTTACACTGCGCTTTATCATGCACTGCAAGCGCCAAGCATTTATCAAGATGTAAATGGCCAATATCGTGGTGTGGATGGTGAAATTCATGATGGCAAAGACTTTGAACACTACACACTATTTTCACTGTGGGATACTTATCGTGCATTACACCCTCTACTGACCTATATCGACCCAGATCGTGTCTCTGGCATGATCCAGTCAATGCTTGTTCACTATCAACAAAGTTACGAAAAAATGCTACCCATCTGGTCTTTCCATGCGCATGAAACTTGGACGATGATCGGGTATCACGCGGTGTCTGTCATCGCTGATGCATACTTAAAAGGTATCAGAGACTACGATATTGAGTTGGCTGTCGAAGCGATTCAAAGTACGGCAAACAACCCGGTTTACGATGCTATTCCAGAGTATAAAAAGTATGGTTATGTACCTATGGATGTGTTGCCGGAGTCAGTTTCTATCACGCTGGAATATGCTTACAACGATTATGCAATCGCGCGTATGTTCGAATCGATGGGTAAAACAAAACTAGCCCAAGAATATTATGCCCGTGCAATGAGCTATAAAAATGTCTTTGACCCGCAAACTGGTTTTATGCGTGGTAGAGATACTAAAGGTAACTGGAATAAAGATTTTAATGCATATGAAGCAAAATATATGGGTCCATTTACTGAAGGTAACTCCATGCAATACAGCTTCTATGTACCGCAGGATGTCGCTGGATTAATTGAGTTGATGGGGGGTGATGACGCGTTTGAAAAGCGCTTAGATGATTTATTCGACACTCCGCTATCTGCCGATATGATCAAAGAACATGAAGATATTGCTGGCCTTATTGGCAACTATGCACACGGTAATGAGCCAAGTCATCATATTGCGTACCTGTATAACTATGCTGGTAAACCATGGCGTACTCAAGAGCGAATCCGTCAAATCATGGATACACTGAGCTCAGATAAGCCTGATGGACTTGCGGGCAACGACGATGTAGGTCAAATGTCTGCTTGGTATATTTTCTCGGCGATGGGCTTTTATCCGGTCTCTCCTGGTGACTTATCATACGCAATTGGTGCGCCTCAAACACCAAAAGTAACGATCAAACTTGCCAATGGTAAGAAGTTCACTACGACGGCAAAAGGCCTGAGCAAAACGCATAAGTACATTCAGTCCGTAAGCTTAAATGGTAAGCCGCTAGAGCGAAATTACCTGACACATGCCGATATTATGGCGGGCGGTGAATTAAAGTACGTGATGGGTGACAAACCTAACAAAGCCTGGGGAAGCACACATACTGCTCGTCCACCTTCACTGTCTGAGTACAAATAAGATGAAAGCAAAAGCTGTAACTTTGGCATTTGCAGCAACTGTGAGCTTAATGGCTCACAGTGCAGTGGCCATAACTGAAGAGATTAGCACCGAGATTAAACCGCTACAGTTTAATGGGGATATTAATTGGTTGGCGTTTGAGTTACCAAATGTACAAATACGTTACTTTAGCCAAGAGCAGGTAGCTGTATGGCAGCATATTGATGTCAATTTGATTAAACAGATTTCGTATAATGTGGCTCGAATTCTCTATAAAGAGGAACACAAAGCGCCCAAGCTGCCATTATTAGAAATCGTGTTGGAAGATATGGATGGAGTTGCTTATAAGGAAGGGGACTTTTCAGGCGCTAAAATCCATATCAGTGCACAATACCTAAACAAGTACATGCAAACTCATTCGCCTCAAGCGGTTTATGACGAACTTATCGGCATTTTATATCATGAGATTGCCCATGCTTACCAGCTGGATGACCACAATTATAAAGAGATTGGCCCTGTGATTGAGGGGATAGCCGATGTGGTTAGGATGAAAGGTGGTTATGTTGATTTTTCCAGTCGTAAACATGGCGGTAATTATGATAGTGGATATAAAACGACGGCTTTTTTTCTGCACTGGTTAGAGTCTAATCATCACCCTGATTTGTTGGTTGAACTAAATGCCCAATTAGATCCTCATGATAAGAAAAAGTGGAGTTGGGGGAGTTTTTCAAAAGCGAAGAACATTAACCTCGACATCGCTTGGTCTAACTATCAAAAATCACTCTAATTTTAGTTCTTTTTGACTATACTAAAGGCAAGTTTTACTTGCCTTTTTTCGTACCCATTAAAAATAATTCAATAAATTTATAATATTTACATAAAAACTGCCGATAAGGTGGGACAAAGCTTTTAATATTTGATACAAACTAGTCAGTAGTACATAAGAAAAACAGGATCTGCATGTTTAGCGCATTCAAATTTACCACCAAAATCACTCTCGCAGCTTCGGTAGTTCTGGTCATCGTTTTGAGCCTGTTCACCGTAAATAATTTTGTCTTGATGCGTTCGCAGACGCAGGATCAACTTACACTCGTTTTACAAGAAATCTCAGAGTCCGTATCGCAAAATATTGCGAACTGGCTAAATGACCGGCTAGATATTGTTCAGTCCGTCGCAGAGGGTCATCAAAGAGCTGATAGTGAAGAAGAGGTTCGAAGAAGGTTACAAACAGCAGCAAATGCGGGCCATTTTAAAAATACATTTATAGGCACACCCAATGGACGTTTTGTCTTAAACGACCCGACGATAAACTTGCCTAGCGATTTTGATGCAACAACACGACCTTGGTATCAGCTGGCTATGCAAAAAAGGGATACCGCTTTTACCTCTCCTTATACTGATGCTACGACGAACGAATTGACCATCACGGCAGTTGTGCCTATTTATCACAATGGTCAATTAGCTGGTGCGACAGGTGGAGACATCGACATGGCCACCATTACAGAAATCATAAATGAAATTGATTTCTTAGGATTCGGCTATGGTTTTTTAATTGACGGTGACGGCCGTATTTTAAGTCACCCAAATACCCAACTTAACGATAAGAACATGCAAAGCTTATTTGGCCAAAAGTTAACGCTACAAGAGGAGTTCGTTGAGTTAGAAATAGACGAGACTGAAAAACTCGTCTCATTTGTCAAAATGCATGGAATTAAAAATGTTGATTGGTACTTAGGTGTTGTCATAGATAAAGAAATCGCCTATTCATCTATTTCGTCATTTAGAAATATGGCCCTCATTTATATGCTAATGGGTGTTGTGGTGATTGTTGTGATGATGCAGTTATTACTCAAATATCTGATGAGGCCAATGAATCACTTAAATGAGGCAATTAAAGATATTGCGCAAGGTGAAGGGGACCTTACTCGCAGGTTGGTCGTAGAGAACAAAGATGAGTTTGGCGAGCTGTCTAACTACTTCAATCTATTTGTTGAAAAGATCCATCAAAGCATCTCAAAAGTTAAAGATACTACATTTGCGCTTGAACAAGTTATGGAAGGGTTACAGAGTCAAACGCAAGATGCGTTAGACATCTATACCGAACAAACAAAAAGGACAGACAATGTCGCAACAGCGATAAATCAACTTTCTTCTAGTGCAATAGAAATCTCAAATAATGCAAAACATGCATCAGAACTTGCGACAGGAGCCAATAACCTGTCTGATGAAAGCCAAACGGCACTAAACTCAAATATTGAAGAGATTGGTGCACTCAGCTCTAAAATGCAAGAAGCACAATCTACTATCGATGGCCTAGATAGATTGACTGCGAGCATTGGTCAGGTTCTTGAGGTTATTAAAGGCGTCAGTGAACAAACTAACTTACTGGCTCTTAATGCGGCCATCGAGGCTGCCAGAGCCGGGGAAGCTGGTCGAGGCTTTGCGGTTGTTGCTGACGAGGTAAGGCAACTTGCTCAGCGTACCCAAGAGTCAACGCAAGAAATCGAAAATACCATTGCTGAATTACAACAGGGATCCGCATCTGCGGTATCGGTGATGAAATTAAGTATCGAGGACTCAAGTGCAAGCGCTGAAAAAGCGCAGTCGGCGGGCACTAAAATGCAAGAAGTGTCTCACGCTATTGAGTCTATTGACGGCATGAACGATGCGGTAGCAAATGCGACACAGGAGCAAAACACAGTTATCCAGTCATTGGATAGTGACATTCACGGTATTAGCGATCTCTGTGTACAGGGTAGTACAAGCCTTAAACAAACACTCGACGAATGCAAAACTTTAAAATTGCAATTTGATGAACTCGAAAACATGATGAGTAAATTTAAAGTATAAATAAACAAAGGGCTGCATTTTAACAGCCCTTTTTAATATTTAAATATATCGAATAAACCCACCTTTAAAATAATATTACAGCTGTCACATTACTGTATTGAACGCGCAACACGGTTGTCATTTTTCGTAATTAAACTGCACACACTTCAAAATTGGAACAAGCAAATATTATAAAGGGTGTGTGAGATGAAGTGCGTTAACCAATTGCTTTTAGCGGGCGCGTTTGCAGTAGCAAGCAGTGCGCAGGCAAACGATCTCAATCAAGTAATAGACTCTAGCTCTGAAATCAATAAATCAGCGCTAACTTCTCAAAATAAGATCGATGCGATCTCAGATAATATGCAGTCTCGTCTGCAGCAATTCAGAACGCTAAACAAGGAAATCGAAGGCCTTGTCGTTTATAACAACCAATTAGATAAGCAAATTAACAACCAACTTGAAGAAATGGCAGCAATCAATGCTTCTATGGACCAAGTGTCAGTTATTGAGCGTCAGATCACGCCGCTTATGCTTCGAATGATCACCGGACTTGAGCAATTTGTAGAGCTTGACGTGCCTTTCTTACAAGCTGAGCGTGCGAATCGTATTGCCTCGCTTAAAACAATGATGGACAGAGCTGATATCACTTCAAGTGAAAAATTCAGACGTGTGCTTGAAGCTTATCAAGTAGAAGTCGAGTACGGACGCACAATTGAAGCATATACAACGCTTCTAAACGTTGATGGTCAAGAGCGTGAAGTAGATATGCTACGAATCGGACGCCTTGAGTTGTTATACGTAACAAAAGACTCGGCAAAAGCGGGTAGCTGGAACAAAGATACTAGACAGTTTGATGCGTTGCCAAATACTAACATCAGCCAAATCAACAAAGGTGTGCGTATTGCTCGCAAACAGCTCGCACCAGATATGCTGACTCTTCCAATCCAAGCTGCTCAATAAGAGGTATAACTAATGAGCTTTTTAAAATCATTTAGCCGTAAAGCACTGTTCGTTTCTGCATTTGCTCTATCTAGTTCGGCTTTTGCTGAGAAAGCAATGGACTTGGATTCTCTTCTTAAGACGTTAGAAGCTGGTCAAGTTGCCCAAACGCAAGAAAATAAACAACGCGAAGCGCAATTCAAATCGCAAGAAAACCAGCAAATAAGAATGCTTAACGAGCTGAAGTCTGAGCGTAACAACCAATTGAGCCGTTCAGAGCAAATGGAAACGCAATTCGAAGAAAACGAAATTAAGCTTGGCAACTTAAGCGATACACTTTCAAAGAGAATGGGGTCGCTCAAAGAGTTGTTTGGAGTACTTCAACAAGCATCGGGCGACGCAAGCTCAAAATTCAGAACATCGGTTGTATCTGCAGAATTTGCAAACCGTAGTGACGTGATGGATGAAATGGCCAAAAAAATGGGCTCCACGTCTAAATTGGCATCAATCGAAGATATCGAGAAAGTATGGTTTGAACTGCAACGTGAGATGACAGAGCAGGGCAAAGTATCTCGTTACACGTCTGAAGTTATTGTGGACGGTGGCTCAAAAGTGAGTAAAGAAGTACTGCGTGTGGGGGCATTTAACCTGATTGCAGATGGCAAATATCTAACATATAGCCCTGAAACAAACACAATCGCCGAGTTAACTCGTCAGCCTGTGGCACGATTCCAACAAAGTGCAGCTGATTTACAGGGAGCGGCTTCTGGTAAGATCGACTTTGCTTTAGACCCAACGGGTGGTTCTATTTTAGGTCTACTTGTTCAAGCGCCAAATACCAAAGAGCAAGTTGAACAAGGCGGCGTTGTTGGTTACGTAATTTTAGCAGTTGGTGCGCTAGCGTTACTTATAGCACTAGAGCGTTTTGTCTCTTTGATGCTAATGGGTGCAAAAATCAAGCGTCAACTTAAAGACAAGGTTGCTAAAGATGACAATCCACTGGGTCGCGTAATGAAAGTTAAAGACCAGTATCCTGATGTTGCCTATGACACGTTAGAGCTGAAACTAAGTGAAGCAATCTTGAGAGAGATGCCAAAAATCACGCGCAACCTAACATTAATCAAAATCATCTCTGTTGTTGCACCACTCCTAGGTCTCCTAGGTACAGTAACGGGTATGATTAATACTTTCCAAGCAATCACACTCTTTGGTACTGGCGACCCTAAATTGATGGCTGGTGGTATCTCAACAGCACTCGTTACGACAGTACTAGGTCTTGTGGTAGCAATTCCGACGGTGTTCTTATACACCATTCTAAATACACGCTCTCGCAACCTACTACTGATTCTTCAAGAGCAAAGTGCGGGAATCATCGCTGAGCGCAGCGAGAAGGGAGCGTAATCCATGGTACTTCTAGTAGATGCGATAACTGCTCTACAAGAGTTCCTTGATACGGGTGGCCAGGTTCTCCTGGTCATTGCTGCGGTCACGTTTGCCATGTGGTTGCTTATCTTGGAGCGCTTTATGTATTTCTTTGGGAAATATCGTAGTTATAAAAAGCAAATTGTTGATGGCTGGAAAGGTCGCAGCGAAAGAAATAGCTGGAATGCAGAGCAAATCCGTCAAGCAATGATTTCAAAAGCCGGTATTGAATTGAATACCAACTTACCTTTTATCAACGTTATGGTGGCACTGTGTCCACTACTTGGTCTGCTAGGTACTGTAACAGGCATGATTGAAGTATTTAACGTAATGGCAATAACAGGATCTGGTAGCGCGCGTTCAATGGCTGCTGGCGTATCTAAAGCAACGATTCCGACTATGGCGGGTATGGTAGCGGCGCTTTCTGGTGTATTTGCGTCGACCTATTTGCAAAGAAAAGCCAAAAGAGAAGTAGAGCTTTTAGAAGACAAGCTGCTGTTAGATCACTAAAGAATTTGAGGTAAAAATGAGAGCTCCATTAGCAAAAGTTTTTCAAGAAGAAGAAACAGAAGAAATTAACATGACGCCAATGTTGGACGTTGTATTCATCATGCTTATCTTCTTCATCGTAACGGCTTCATTCGTTAAAGAAGCAGGCATTGACGTCAACCGCCCTGAGGCTGCAACAGCAGTTAAAAAGCAAAGAGCGAATATTTTAGTAGCAATTTCTGACAAGGGTGAAATTTGGATTAACAAACGTCAGATCGACATTCGTGCCGTGCAGGCCAATATTGAACGTTTAAAAGCAGAAAATCCGCAAGGTAGTGTAGTAATTCAAGCTGATAAAAAAGCTACTACTGAGATATTAATCAAGGTAATGGATGCGTCACGAGCTGCAGGTGCCTTTGATGTGTCAATCGCCGCCCAAGAATCATAAGGTAAAACGATGCGTTATATTGTTGCGTTATTGATTGCTGGTGTTGTTACATTTTTTTTATTTCTAGGAATGCAAGCGTTGATCACTGGCGGTGAAGGTACTGCCTCTGAGCCAGTAAAAGGCAAGGTGCTTGATTTTGTGAGATTGAAAAAAGAAGAAACAGTCCAGAAAAAGGAAAGAAAACCAGAGAAGCCGCCTACGCCGAAAGAGCCGCCACCTCCCATGGATGCGCCTCAAATGCAGGCTAATAACTTAGATGCAGGCGCTTCAAACTTTGATTTTTCTGCCAATGTTGATGCAGACGTTGATTTAGCGGGAGGCCTAGCTCTGGAGTCCAGTGATGGTGAATATTTACCAATCGTAAAAGTAGCTCCCGTTTACCCTCGCCGTGCGCTGTCTCGGGGGATTGAAGGCTATGTACTGGTGGAATTTGTGGTGACAAAGCAAGGTACTGTGCGTGATCCTAAAGTGCTTCAGGCTGAGCCAGAAAATATTTTCGACCGAGCTGCGTTGGAAGCGGCACTTAAGTTTAAGTATAAACCTCGTGTAGTAAATGGCGAAGCCGTAGAAGTTGCAGGCGTTCAAAATAAAATTTCATTCCAAATTAACGGATAGTGGAATTAGGAGTTTGAATTATGAAAGTAATTAAGAATTTACTTGTGCTTAGTGTGAGTGCGGTGGCTGTCAATGCGGCTGTCACGCTAACTTCTCTGGCACCAGAAGTATCAATAGCAACGGCTTTTGCACAGACCAAAACAAAACGTGTACCTGCGCTACGTGAAAAAGTATATAGCCAGTTAGCAAGGGCCCAAAAATTAGCTGATGAAGGCAACGTTCAGGAAGGGTTAGAGGTTCTAGATTCCATTAAAGAGCGCGCCTCGAGTATGAACTCGTATGAAGTGGCCATGATGCATAATTTTTATGGCTTTATTTATTACAACGAAAATGACCTTGTTAAGGCAATTGCATCTTTTGAAAAGGTGGTTGCTGAAGAAGCAATCCCGGAGTCTTTAAAACTATCTACAACGTTTAGTTTAGCTCAATTGGCAATGGCAAACGGTGATTATGCTAGAACAGTTGGGTATTTAGATGATTGGGAAAAGTTAAATACTCAACCAATCAAGAGTAACTTTTATACACTAAAAGCACAGGCTCTATATCAAAATAAAGACTATGCGAAGGCCTTAGAAAATATAAATAGTGCGATCGATTTGGCGGAGTCTAAAAATGAGGTGCCGAGAGAAAACTGGTTGGTTTTACAACGAGCATTATATTACTCTCTAAATCAGCCTGAGAACGTAATACAAACCATCGAAAAAATGGTTAAGTTATTTGATAAACCTCAGTATTGGATCCAGCTTGGCGGTATGTATGGTGAAGTAGGTGAAGAATCAAAACAACTAGCAATACTAGAAACAGCCAAGCAGCGAGGTTTTATTAAAACTAAAACTGAAATATTACAGTTGTCTCAAGTTTATCTTTACAATGGTTTACCTTTTAAGGCTGCACAAACATTAAAATCTGGTATAGATTCTAATATTATAGAAAGCTCAGCTAAGAATTTATCATTTATAGCCGAAGCATATGTCCAAGCTAAGGACGACAAGAAGTCAATTAAATTTTTCGAAGCAGCAGACAAACTGGTTGAACATGGAAACTTTCAACAACGTCTAGCAGAGGTTTATATCAACATGGAAAGCTATGATGATGCCGCTGATGCTGCTAGAGTTGCACTTGATAAAGGAAGTTTGAGTTTCGAATCTAATGCGTATGTTGCACTTGGAATGGCACAATATAATATGAAAAATTTTGACGCTTCAATATTAGCTTTTGAACAAGCTGAAAAACACAAAAAGTCGGCAAAATTAGCACGGCAGTGGATTAAATATGTACAAAAAGAAAAGTTGCATGACGAAAGTTTGAAACAGGCAACTTTATAATAAAATAATTTTATATTCGCAACACCAAAGCTGCCTTCGGGCGGCTTTTATTATTTTTATAATTATTAAATTTTTAATTATAATGCTATTTGTCATTTTAAATTATAAAATCTGTAACCCATTTGTAACACGTTAAATCTAACCTAGCTCCAATAAATAAATACGGTTATAACAATTATATTTCTTGGAGACCAACATGAACCTTTCTGGTTTATTTAAAGTAAGCTTAATTTCTTCTGCTCTTGTACTTGCTGGCTGTGGTGGCGATATCAACGTTAACCCAACTACTAACGATAACCGAGTTGATAACTCTGTAGATAATGTAACAAACCCAACTCCTAACCCTGATACGGGTACTGATCCTGATCCAGATAAAGTAGTTACACTTGACTGTGCTACATATACATTAGACGGTACAGAGTTCAAAGGTGAGCAAGACGGCAAAAACTGTAAGTACAGCCAAGCTTTCGCAAGCAACGCAAAAGACATTGATGCTTCTTTCCTTATCAAGGCACTACCAGATAATGGCGCACACATTTTTGAAGGCGCGCTTTTCATTGGTAAAGATGTTGATACTTCAAAAGGTGGTTCTGTAAACCTGGACGGCCCTACATTGACTATCGAAGCTGGTGCAACAATTGCCTTTACTAAGGCTGAAAACTTTGTTCGTATCGCTCGTGGTGCAAACATTCACGCGATTGGTGAAGTAGATAAGCCAATTACATTCACTTCAATTTTTGAAATTGATGAAGACGACTCTACCACGCCTGCAATGCAGGACTGGGGTGGCATTCAAATCAACGGTATGGCAACAACAGTAGAATGTTCTAAGACTGAAGCAGAAACGGGCATGTGTAACGTTGCTGCTGAAGGTGTTGTTTCGTACTACGGTGGTAATGATGACACTGATGATAGTGGTACTCTAAAACATGTTGTTGTTAAATTCGCTGGTAACGGTGTAGAGGGTGATGAGCTTAACTCAATCACGCTGAATGCAGTTGGCTCAGGCACAACTGTTGAGTATGTGCATATCCACCAGGGTTACGACGATGGTATCGAGCTATTTGGTGGTCAAGTTAACATCAAGCACATCGTTGTTACAGATACTGCGGATGACGGTATCGACTGGGATACAGGTTGGAAAGGTAACGGTCAGTTCATCCTAGTTCAAACGCTTAATCAAGGTAACCACGGTTTCGAAACTGACGGTGGTAAGAAAGACCCTACATCAGCTGAAGGTTCTGACCGTGCAACTTCAGGTTCGAACCCAACTATCGCTAACGCAACTGTTGTAAGTAACGGTGTTAAAGGTCCTCGTGGTCACGGCGCTGGCATGGAAATGAAAGAGTGGGGTAAAGCGCAACTTCATAACATGTTATTTGTAAGCAAAGGCACTGAAGACGGTGCAGGTTGTTTCGATTTATACAATGAGAAAGATGCTTCTAGCTCAGCTGGTATCCACGCTAACGCTGTAGCGGGTGACATTAAGTTCCACAGCTCAATCTTTGCATGTGCTAAAAACTTTGAAGATATCAATACTCCACTTCAAGGTGACCTAGCAAGCTTTGACATCGCACAGTGGTTCACAGGTGGCGGTAACCAGCTTATCGGTTTTGCAAACTTCGAAAACGTACTTGGCGCAGACATGGCTACAACTAACGGTACTATCAAAGATAAAGATGGTAACAACGTAGCTGTAGAGTCTTCTAAGCTAAGCGAAGACAACTCTTTCTTCACTGACGTAACTTACATCGGTGCACTAGGTGAAGACGAAACTGACACTGAGTGGGCTAAATTCGTAGCTGAGTCAGTAAAGCGTACTCAATAATCTAAGCCATATCTAATAAACAGTTAATGGGCGCTTTAAAGCGCCCTTTGTGAATAAATATTTGGTTTAGAGGAATTACAAATGAAACCAATCAAAGTGTTCAAAACAAATTTGATAACCATTTCTTTGCTTTCTCTTTTGAGCCCTTTGTCTGCAAGTGTAATGGCAGAGGAGACTGCTCAAGAAATTGAAGAAGTCGTTGCTGTAGGTAGCCGTCTAAAAGGAAGTGCAAGCGCGGTTATTGAAGAGCGTAAAAATCAAGCTTTTGTTGCTGATATCATGGGTTCAGAGCAAATCTCAAGAACGGGTGATAGTGATGCCGCTTCTGCGCTTCGCCGTGTAACGGGCTTAAGCTTAGTGAACGATAAGTTTATATATGTTCGTGGCCTTGGTGAGCGATATTCAAGTGTGAGATTAAATGGTGCTCAGGTACCAAGCCCAGACTTAACGCGTAACGTTATACCTCTTGATATCTTCCCTTCAAGCATCATCGAATCACTTGCTGTCCAAAAAGCATATTCACCAGATATGCCTGCTGCATTTGGTGGTGGTGATGTAAATATCAGAACAAAAAGTATCCCGAATGATCGCGTAATTAAGATTGAAGTAGGTGTTGCACACAAAAACACCAACGACAAAGGTTTTGTTTACAATGGTAGTGACGACGATTGGATGGGTGAAGATGATGGCCTAAGAGCGATGCCTCAGGCCATGACTGATGCACTTAATCGTTATGTAAATGGTGTTTCAGATATTTCAGTGCTAAACATTCGCTCTGTAGAGTCTAAGCTTCGTGGTACTGATATATCTCAAGATGATGCGATCGCGATAAATAAAACCTTAACCAAGTCGCTGCACCGTGATTTTGGAATGGTTGAAAAAAGCCTAGACCCTGATGTAGGTGGAAAATTAGTTTACGGCGACCGCTTTGACGATGTATTTGGTTTTGGTGGTTCGTTAGGGTTTTTATTCTCTGCAGCATACGATCACGAGTGGAGTCATAGTAAAGGCTATACTGCGGTACTTTCTTCTACAGAAGTTAACCCAGATGATTGCGGTAAGTCTGATTTAGAGTGTTACTCGTCTAGAAACGACAAAGAGTCGACTAAAAAGAACGTTAAGCTGAATACGTCTTTAAACCTAGGTTATAAACTTGACGGTCATGACTTAAACGCAAGCTATATGACACTGAAAGACACAGAAGACGAAGCTTCAATTTCGCTTTACCAAGAGCCTTCTAAGTCGCTAAGCATTGCTGCCGGTGAAATTCAGCGTAAAAATCTAACTTCCTTTGAGGAACGTGAACTAGAAGTAGTTCAGTTTCGTGGTACTCACAACATTGAGTATGACTTTATCAAAGGTGTAGGTTTTGACTGGCAATATACAGACTCAACTGCGACAACTAATATCCCTAGTGAGTTAGAGATCACCGCAAGGGATCGTTATTCAGATGGTGTTTACACAGAGACTTATACAAGTGGTGCGTTGGGTGGTGACCCATTCCTATATCGCTTTGTTGACATGGAAGACCAAGTTGAAAACTACGGTTGGAATCTATCTAAAGCGTTTTACTTTGACTCATCTGAAGTTGAAATTAAAGGCGGCGGTTACTTTGTTGATAAAACACGTGAATACCGCACTGATTTCTTCAAATATCGTTTTGGTCCGTCTGAAGAATTAACACTTGCAACAAATAGAAATGAAGCACTGGGTATTGGTAGCTACTTCAGAGATGATACTCGAGTAGATAATACGGATATTGAAATCCAATTCCAGGAACCAACAGCCGACGACTACATTGCAGCACAGAAAATCGATGCTTACTATGGTAGTTTTGACTATGTGTTTGCAAACGATTGGCGTTTGTCTGGTGGTCTGAGATACGAAGACTTTAGACAAGTAGCGCTTGCTTACTCCCGTTCTGCTTTTGATCCTGCGCTGCTTCAAGACAAGTTGAGTGCAGAAGCAATTCAAGAAGCCACGGTAATGCAAGACGATACATTTGGTTCATTGTCGATGACTTATAGCCAACCAACTTATCAAGTTCGCGCGGGCTGGGGCCAGACTATTGTAAGACCAGATCTTCGTGAATTAACGCCGGTTCAATATCAAGATCCGTTAACTGACTACAGAACGTTAGGTAATCCAACGCTTGAGTCAAGTAACTTAGATAATTTTGATGTGCGTGTTGAATTCTACTTTGAAAGCGGTGACAACTTCTCTGTAGGTGCTTTCTATAAAGACATCGACAAACCGATCGAAGCTCAGCTAAACGAACGTGATGGTCGTTTTACACTTGAGTTTGAGAACGCCGATTCTGCCTATGTGTATGGTGTGGAAGCTGAATGGTTAGTGGAGTTATCTTCTGACTTCCTAGGTGGTGCTTTCTTCACATCTGGTAACCTAACAGTGAGTGATTCAGAGGTTGAAATTCTTGAGAGTGCACGTGGTGATTTAACCAATCTCAAACGTCGTATGACAGGCCATTCTGAATATGTAGCTAACTTGCAGCTAAACTATGATTCTCATGATGGTAACCATCAGGCATCTGTAATCTATAACGTCTTTGGAGACCGTATTTTAGCAGCTGGTGTTAACGGGTTTGATGATGCTTACGAGCAACCAATAAACTCACTGGATTTAGTTTATAGCTACTATCCAACGTTTAGCACAACGGTCACTTTTAAGGTGAAAAATCTTCTAGACCAAGACTTTGAAGTTGAGCAAAACGATGTGCTCATTCGTCAAAAAGAGACAGCGCAACAAGTTAGCTTAGACTTTGCAATAGAATTCTAATTGTTGAATATATCAGCTAACAAAAAGCCGCTTTATAGCGGCTTTTTTATTAACCAACAATTATTAATTAATTATTCACAATTATTTCTAGTATAAATATTTAAAAATCCTTTAAATATAATAAGCTGGTTCGCGTCATTAAAATTGAGAAAAATAAAAGCTAATAAATAGAAAGACTTTCACGTGAAAAATATGACATTTACGTAAGCGTAAACATATATTAAATTTAGATTTTTTTTATAACCTAGATCAATTTTATGAAAGAATTTTACTTGAAAATAGTATTAAAGTGACTCATAATAGCTAACACAAAAGGGTTATCGCATATCCTTACCGATTTTAGAAGTTGTGTTAACATTAATTAAACATTTCTTCTGTACAGAGTTCTAGTTTGATGCGCAGCATCGAGCTCGGACGCAACCTTTACATGTTGTATCCAAACCCCGCTAATTGCGGGGTTTTTTAATTCTCCAGAAAAGTACCGGTTTGGCGACAAACGTGCTTTTTGCATTTAGCTTAATTTTTTGTCACCTACCTACCACAGCTATTCAATTATTCAATGTCTGTATTTTGTACTGTTTGAGCAAAACGCTGTAGTTAAGTATCAAATACAATTGAATTGATAACGCCGCACTTAACCATCGAGTATTGAACTTGATGTAGAGATTTAAAATTCGCGATAAAAAGTACTAGAGCTGGTGGATTTATTCTGATACTTTAGACGTCTAGACGTACCCCTCACGCAATGAGAAATTTAATCAAAATAAGGGTAATGTAATGAATAATGTTGGATTTATTGGCTGGCGCGGCATGGTTGGCTCTGTTCTTATGGAGCGTATGTTAGCTGAAGGTGATTTTGCTCATCTGAACGCGCATTTCTTCACAACTTCTCAAGCTGGACAACTTGGTCCTACGTTTGGTGGTGAAGCTAAACCGCTCAATAATGCTTTTGACATTCCTTCTTTGCAAAAAATGGATATTATTGTGTCTTGCCAAGGGGGTGACTATACAAGGGAAGTATATCAACCATTGCGTGATGCAGGTTGGGAAGGGTATTGGATTGATGCCGCATCAGCACTTCGTATGTCGGCTGATAGCATCATTGTTTTGGATCCCGTCAACAACGATGTTATTCAGCAAGGGTTAGAGCAAGGCGTTAAAACATTTGTCGGCGGCAACTGTACAGTTTCTTTGATGCTATTGGCTTTGGGTGGTTTGTTCGAAAAAGACTTGATTGAATGGGTTAGCCCAATGACTTATCAGGCGGCCTCAGGCGCTGGGGCACGCAACATGAGAGAATTAATCTCGCAAATGGGTGACATACATGACAGTGTTAAGTCGCAGCTAGAGAACCCGTCCTCAGCTATCCTTGAAATAGACAAGTTGGTTGCAGATAAACTTAAATCCGACTCACTTCCTAAAGATCAGTTTGGTGTACCGCTAGCGGGCAGCCTTATTCCATGGATTGATGTGCCTATGGAGTCTGGTCAGAGTAAAGAGGAGTGGAAAGCTGAGGTCGAGGCAAACAAAATACTAGGCTCGATTAAGCAACCAATTCCTGTTGATGGCCTATGTGTCAGAATTGGTGCGATGCGTTGTCATTCCCAGGCACTCACCATTAAGCTACGTGAGGACATTGAAGTCAGCGAAATTGAAAAGATTTTGGATGAGCACAATGAATGGGTGAGAGTGATCCCGAATGAACGGGCTGTGACAGAGCAAGAGCTGACACCTGTTAATGTGACAGGGTCGTTGCATATTCCTATAGGCAGGATCAGAAAGCTATCGATGGGCGACAAATATATCAGTGCTTTTACAGTAGGTGATCAACTCCTTTGGGGCGCAGCGGAACCCTTACGCAGAATGCTGCGTATTATCACTGGCTGAATTGAATACGCCTAGTCTTAAAACTAGGCGTTTCTTTTAGTGTACACAAATGGTTAAAAATGAAACTCGTGTACGCTGTATGTATGCTCTACGCCATCACAATCAGTCGCTATTGCAGAGACAGGTTGGAAATCCCCATCTAAAAACCATTTAGCGGTCATATGTGAGCCATCAGGGCACTCGGCACCGATTGTGTGAGCTAATCTTTTTCCTGCTGGAATATCTGCGGGTACATTTTTATTCCAGTACAGTCGGGCCTCAGAATGGGGTGGTATACCAGGTATTGATTTGTAGTAGACTTTCATGGGGTGCCAGCGAGTAATTAACCCATTACAAGATGCAGATTCACATTTTAAATAAACAAAATTGTAAGCGTACTTCAGTACACCATCTTCAGACTGTGTAGTTTGCTCTGATGCTAATGCTCCAAAGCTCCCTATGCATGCTAACAGCGCACTTGCTAAAAGTGTATTCTTCATAACTAACTCCTTCTTTTTAATTGAATAAACGAACTTCCACATAACTGATTCTATGTATACCAATAGAATGGGTAGAAAAACACCCAAAGTGTGTTACAAGTTGTTTACTTTTTTACGTTTGTACACATTGTTATCGTGTGCGTGGATTAAGCACTAATGCGTCTAAAAACATTACTTTTACATTGGAGTAGAGGCTTAATAATACATTTTCATGCATTACCTAAAATAGGGATGTGTTTCTAATAAAGAACTAGAGAAGTATATACTTTTATTACGTTTGTACTTGCAGTTCCTTGCTGAGAACTAAAAGTAAAATAGGAACAAAGAGGTTTTGTAATAAAAAGTATACAAAGTTTTAGGTTTTTAATTTAAAAGTTAGGGCATGATGGTGTTTATTATACTATTACTAACTCGAGGCTATTATTATAAAAAAACAAATAAATTGTACGTATTATGTTCAATAAATAGAGTGAGGTTTTTTGTGAGGAAAAACTGTCTACAAGAGAATTTAATACTAGAGGTATATACACCAATTAAGACTCAGTTCGAATGGTTTTATTGCTTCAAGGAGTCATAAGAGTGACATTGCCTCTGAAAGGGGCTCAACTTTTCACTCCCAAAGAGCCTGACCATAATGTACGAATCAAATTACACCCTTATTTATCGCACCGTTTAGTTACATAGCATTTGATTGTTAGCAAGCAACATTTTAATAAACGAATAAATTTTCATGTTGAAAATATAAATTCTAAATCAAGGGTTTTTTTTAGCGCCAGCTCACTTTGCTTCTAAAGTTCCAACTTTTCATCAATAAGCATAAAAATTCAACTCGCTTTGCTTTTGGTACCACATAAACACATGCTTACTTGGTGCTCAAATCGTTAGGTATTAATAAATTATCATATTGACAATTTAAATTGAATTGATTTAACCTGTAAATTGTCAATATGAAAACTTATGGGAAAGAAAATGGATAGATTTAGGCACAACAAGCTCATGGCTTTTGTATCATTGGTGTTGCTGGCAAGTTGTGGTGCGAGTAGTGAATCAAATAACCCAAGGTCACCCTCGTCAGAAACCACTGTCACGCCTCAAGTGCCAGTAACCCCTGAGGCTCCCATTAAGGTCACCCCGCCTATAGCAAAATCAGATTACATAGGCTTTGAATCTGCCCCAGTTAGACCATTGGCCAAAACGCAAGATGGTAAGCGTTTATTACTGACTAATACTTCCAACAATACCCTTGAGGTATTCACTATTGGAAATGGTGGCCAAATTACATTTTCGCAAAGTGTTCATGTTGGGCTAGAGCCTGTGTCTGTAGCAGTGATAAAAAATCAAGCTTGGGTCGTTAACCATTTGTCTGATTCAATAAGTATTGTTGACTTATCTTTGTCTCCTGCTCGTGTAATACGCACATTACTGGTTGGGGATGAGCCAAGAGATATTGTTTTCGCAAAGAATAAGGCCTTTGTAACTACCGCTCACCGAGGCCAGCAGAGGTTAAACCCTGCATTGGCAAATGTTAAAGGTGCCGGTGACCCTCAGCTACATACATCTAATGTAGGCCGTGCTGATATCTGGGTTTTCGATACTAATCACTTAGCAGAGAACCTTGGAGGAAAGCCGCTCGAAATCGTCTCATTGTTTGGTGACACGTTGAGAGGCCTTGCTGTTTCTAAGAACGAAGAGCGTGTATATGCCGCTGTACTTAATTCCGGGAATCAAACTACCGCTGTACATGAAGCTGTGATGTGTCCTGGGTACGAAGATGATGAATATGGCGCCGTGCCGTGTAAAGTGTTAGACGAAGTAACTTCTCCAAAAGGGTTGGCTGATGGTTACCTACCAGGCGGCAGAACTGCACCGGGCATTAATGCAAAGGGTGAATATCAACCTTGGACAAGTATGATTGTAAAGTACGACCGTGCATCAGGTCAGTGGCAAGATACCAAAGGGCGTAATTTCTCAAATGGGGTTCGTTTTCACCTTCCAGATCATGATGTTTTTGAAATTAATACAGAAACACATAGGGCCGTAGCAAGCTTTAATCATGTTGGTACAACACTATTCAATATTGCTGTGAGCCCTACAACTGGGGAGTTATTTGTTTCAAATACCGATGCGAACAATGCCAGTCGGTTCGAAGGGGCTGGTGATTTTGCAGGCTCTACTGTGCAAGGTGATATTGCTAAAAGCCGTATTACCGTTATAAAACCTTCAAGTGGAACGGTATCTGCTAGACACCTAAACAGGCACATAAATTATAGCGATTTAAAAGGCAATAGTTCAATTAAGCAACATAGCTTATCAACCCCATTACAACTTGAAGTGAGTAGTGATGGTAAGCTTTTATACAGTGCGGTAGTGGGGTCAGATAAAGTCGCTATATTATCTACATCAGAGCTGAGCAATGAAAGTTATTGGGACAATGAGGGGCCGGAGTTTGACCCCAAATCGGCCAGCGAACGCTATTTATCTGTAGAAGGTGGCCCGATGGGGCTTTTGTTGAATGAAGAGCAAAAATCCTTATATGTATTTACACGGTTTGATAATAGCCTTGTCCATCTTAACCTTACCAATGGTGAAGAATTAAACCGCATTGCGATGCCTTCTCTTGAACCAGAAGACTATATGGCAGGCAGGCACATGCTTTATGATGCTGATCGGTCTTCATCCAACGGCGAGTCTTCTTGCGCAAGTTGCCATGTTTTTGGAGACACTGATCATTTAAGCTGGAACCTAGGTAATCCTGATGCCGACAATACAAAGAACCCACAGCCTTTCCCTACTCAAAACTTGTCTGAATTAGGGTGTCTGTTAGTGGGCCCTGGCGAAGAAAGTTGCCAACTCTTAGAGATCATAAATGGCAACGGAGACGAACGTAGCTTTGCCGCCATGAAAGGGCCAATGGGCACACAAACTTTGAGGGGAATGCAACATCATGGCCACATGCATTGGCGTGGAGATCGCTCAGTAGGCTACTTTGGCAACGATACAAATCAAACCCTAGACGAACGCACCTCATTCAAGAATTTTATTGTTGCTTTTGAGGGGTTGATGGGCCTTGATATTGTACTTCCTGAATCTGTTGAAGCAGACGTTAAAAGCGTGGACGTGCTGAAATTGGAACAAGACATGGATAAGTTTGCCGATTTTATGCTTAAAGTTGCGTTGCCGCCCAATCCAATCAGAAACTTAGATAACTCTTTGTCAGCTTCGGCGGATATCGGGGAGCGATTCTTTCATGGCGAGAGACGTTCAGACGGTGCTGCACAAGACACTCCATTAAATGGTGACAATGTTGATGGGGTCAATTGCGAGGGCTGCCATGGTGTAGATCATGCTCAGGGGTTTTACGGGAGCCGTGGTGAAATTGCGCATGGAGGAGAAATTCAAATATTAAAAGTACCTCAATTAAGGAACTTATATACACGTGTCGGAATGTTTGGACTACCAGACCGTCAAGGCTTTTTACCTTCACATACTAACGAACACCAAGGAGACCAAATACGTGGCTTTGGCTTTTTACATGATGGTGCGACCGATCAGTTACTCAACTTTCTCAAAGGAGGGGTTTTTGATAATGGAGAAACGGGCTGCCCAGAAGGCGCTGATGAAAGGTACGGCTGCCACTTTAATGCTGGCGAAATAGGTATTCCCGACGAAAAAACACGACAAGGCCTAGTTGATTACATGATGGAATTTGACAACGATCTAGCGCCGATTGTTGGTCAGCAAATTACACTCACGAGAAGTACGCTGGAAGTGGTGAAGCCAAGGATTAAGCTATTTGAGCAACGCGCGAGTACAACTTTTGTGTCTAAGTTATTAGGTGGAGAGGTAAAAGAATGTGACCTGATTGTATTGGGAGTTGTTGATGATGAGCAGCGAGGATATATCTATGACCAAGCGGAAAGAAATTATAGAAGTGACAGAGCTTCTGAAAATAGGCTGACCCTTGAGCAGCTAATGGCCATTGGTGTAAGTCAAGACAACAGCTTGACTTTTACCTGTACCATTCCCGGTAAAGGCTGGCAAGCAGCACTTGATTATGACTTAAACGGTTTATTGAATGGCGATGAAAGTTAAGTGCCACTTAGATTTTGCGATTAAATGCATGAATAACGAACTATATTTACACTCAGTCACCGATAAGCAGGTAATGTTATGAGCAAGTACACAACGCAACTGTTGGCAGATTATGCGCGCACAGCCCAAGCCCCGATAGATGAAGCCTACTCACTTCCTTTTGCGGTATATAAAGATGAAGAAATACATACACTCGAAATGGACAACATTTTCAAAAATGAGTGGGTATTTATTATCAGTGAGCAAGAGTTAGATGAAACAGGAGATTACTTCGCGTTTACTTTAGCTGAAGAGCCTATTGTGATTATCAGAGGTCAAGATCAACAGGTTAGAGCGTTCTCTAATTTATGCCGGCATAGGGGCACATTGCTGCTTGAAGATGGGTTTGGTAAAGCAGAGAAAAACATTGTATGTCCCTACCATGCATGGACATATTCAGATAATGGTGCGTTTAAAGGCGCGCCTTTTACGGGTCAAGTCCATGTAGATAAACAGGCACACTGTTTATTGCAATTCCATCTGCAAAGCTGGCATGGAATGTTATTCATTCATCTTGGTAACCCAGCCAAATCACTCAGCGATCGTCTCGAAGGCATTGACGACTATTTGCATCACTTTGATCTTCCGGAATTTAAACATGGTTACCGTTCGGATAAAAGTGAGCTTTGGAACGCCAACTGGAAGCTTGCAATTGAAAATGCAATGGAAAGCTATCATTTGTTTAAGGTCCACAAGACGACGCTAGAAACCGTAACACCAACACGACAGGCATTTGATATTGCGGGTTATGCAGAATGGACTTTAACGGGGGGTGAGATGAAAGATACCTCTAGTAAACTGGTTAAATGGTTTAGAGGCAGTTACCCAAAAGTTTTTGATAACTACATATTGATATCGATTCCCCCGTCATTTGTGGGGATACTAACCTCGGAAAGTCTATCGTGGGTTCAAGTGTTACCTCTAGGTAGCGAAAAGTGTATCGTCCGTTCAGCCGGTATTTCAAATGTGAAAGTGAATGGTGAAGACAAAACAGAAAAAGCTTTCGTAGATGCGTTTTTTGCTGAGGACAAAGATATTTGCGAGCGTGTACAAAAAGGTATGGGCTCAACCCTCGCCCAAGGTGGTAAATTGGTGTCAATGGAAAAAGTGCTTGCTGACTTTCATCAGTTTTTAGGAAACCGCTTGTTCAACACTGCCATGAGTGAATTTTACGAAGCGCCCGCAGCAAAATTATATTTGAGTGAGAGTGGCAAGGGAGATTAAGTTATAAAAGGTGAAGTGCCTATTAAAATGCTAGGTGACATGGACTAGGTAGTTTTAAATCAAGTTGCTTCATAATATCGAGGATATCGCTATTTCATGCGTCAACGGTGCATAGTGATATGATTTGGATATGCGTTTAGGATTCAACTAAAAACAAAATCGACGTGCTGCTTCTAAAGCAAATACTTTAAGGTATTATAATCGGCTAGATTATGCCCACTTTAAAAAGGATGCTTTATGAAAAAGATGGTAAAAAAGGCTTCACTCTCGATTTTGTTACTAGGCGCATGTAAGGTAAGTGCCGAATATACTCAAAGTGACTGGGTCAAAAAATTTGATTTAATAAGCGCGCAATATCAGGCGCAGTATCCAGATAGTTTCAGTCGTTCAAGTAATTTAGCTTGGGCAGAAGCTTACTATTTAGATGCACTGATCGAAATGTACTTGGGCACACACAATCAAAAGTACTTAGATTTGTTTATTTCACGTGTAAATAAAACATTGGCCCTTGCGAAAGATAATACCGGTATGGGCGAAGATGGATATGCAGGGTGGGGGGAGTGGGTCTATTCTATAGACGCTATTCAAAATTTCGGCGCGGAGTTCGCTGATATGCAAGACAACACGTTGCCAGCAAATTGGAGACGGTGGCAGTCAACAGCGGATACGGCATATAGAAATACGGTTGATAAAGTTGATGATGGTAAAAGCATCGCAGCCTTTACGGTTAAAACAGCACCAGAAACAAATCGCTGGCACGTTCTCCAGTCACCTTTAATAAACCCATACAAACCCAATTCAAACTACGATCCCAACAGCAAGTACCAAATTAATTTCCATGCGAAAATCGAAAACTGTGAAGAAGGTGTACGAGGTCTAGTACAAATCTACGATTTTACAGATAGAAAAGTTTTGCTTAATAAGTACATAGATTCTCAGAGTTATCAGTATCATATTGCGGACTTTATAACGCCTTCAAAAGCAACAAATGATGTTCAAGTTCGGTTGTACGCTTCTGATTATCGTAAAAATTGTACTGTGTATTTTGATAATATTCGAGTTAAGTCTTGGAGAGAGTATCTGGTGCACGATGGTATGATCACAGCGCCCATAGCGAAATTCATAAAACTGGCGAGGACAGGGCGGTTAGATTCACGTTTTAGCCATATATCAGATAGTTACTATGATTTTTTGGCCAACCATATATTCCCTAAATGGGAGAAAGACCTATACAGTACGCTAGATAATCACCTAGTTTATTTATTTCCAGACGATTCCTCTAGTTGGAAGCCGGGCCAATCTTTACCTCATAACCAATATCTCGCTTTGCAGCGCACCTACGCTGAGCTTGCTCAGATCGAAGGCAGCGATCCGCACCACAAATATATGGCGCAAGCGTTAATTGATGCGTTTAAAAGTAGTTTGACGTTAGGGCGCTTTCAAACTAAGTCAGGTGTACAAGCAAATAAATATGAATGGAGTTACTGGAGCATACTGACGGATAAAGATACTATTAGCGATGGTTTTAATTGGACCGGTACAGAAGATACTAGTCACGGTAATCTAGATGTTGCAGCAGCAGTGAGTAGCTACAAAGCGGGAGTTGGCTTTAATACGGTAGAAATGTCTTACTTTGCGAATACTGCGGATTTCATGATTTCGCACTGTGACAACTTTAGTATGCATGTAAACAAGTGCTATGCCTCCGAGTCGCTTACATCTCTTAGGTGGTGGATGCAGTTGGCTGAGTTCAAACCCAGTATTTATCATGATTCTGAAGCTAAGTTGACCCAAATGTATGATGCAATACAAGGCGTTGGGCAACGCTATTACATGGGAGCAATTGCGCAGCTTATAAAAGGATACAACGTCTATGAGCAACCATTTGATGTTGCTTTAACGAATGCATTACCTGAAGGCTGGAGGCATTGGCAGTCAACTCCCGATACCGTATTTTTAAGCCCCAACAGCGCTTTTAGCGGGTCACAAGGATTAACGGTTAAGAATAAACCAACATACGGTTGGCAAGTTGCACAAAAAGTTTTTGACTATGAGCCTGGCGCGACTTACAGGTTAGAGTCAATGGCTAGAGTATTCTCTGGAGATGCAAATGGCCGCGTAATGATTTATGACGCAACGAGTAAAAAGTCGATTGCACAAGTTATTACTACCAGCCGAGATTGGTCGCCGCTAACTTTGGAATTTACAGTGCCAAATACTGCTGGGCATGTTGTGCAAATCTATTTGTACTCTAGCAAATGGCAAGTTGATAGCGAAATCCATTTTGATGATTTAGAGGTTTATCGTATAAACTAGATAATTGGAGTATGGCTAGGGCTTTTTGGGACTAGCCAGCTTATTTGATTATGATACAAGGTCAATTTGTAAGGTCTCATTGTTGGCAAACTAGAGGTGGGGGGTATTTAAGTAGCTCCAACGAATGAATTCTTAATAGCTCATAATTTACGTTATGTTAAATTGTGAATTGAGATAGGCTCAGTGTGTTATTCTAACATTATGAATAAATATATCTTTTTTCTTGTTATGTCCTGTACTAGACAGTATCGGACTTTATGGTGCAATTCACTAAATACAGTCTAGATAAATACACTACAAGTTCAAGGTTATTTTATTGGTAATTTTTACCTAAACATTTACCTATGGTAAAGGTATCCAAAAAAATCTTACGGGCTTAACCCTCGCCCGTAAGTTTCTGTTTAAATGTCTTTACTTCACAAGTTATCCCTGACCATCGCTTTTTGGATTGTTAATAGCAAACTCCTAAATACTCATTGTGTGAAGTCGTTTCATTTCTAAATTCATTCCAAAATGTCCAAGTCGCATATCCACTTTTTTTGGCGATAAAGTTGCTAACTCTGGTTTGAAAGCCAATGCCGTAGTTTTCTAATTGCGTTATTTGACTATAACTTCCGTTGTTTTTACAAGCAGTAAAATATGCTGAAGTGCTCTCAGAGCGGTCGCTGAATTTCCACGTCAATCTATTATCAATTACTTGAAACTCAGAAATAGAATCAGCTGCGCCTGTCCAGTTAGTATAAGTGTACTGGGTTACCTGTCTGCCATTGCACTCATACCAACCTCTGTCGTGACTCGATTTTTTTTGACATCCATGATCTACTTTTATTCTCACTTTTGCGTAAGGTGACAAATAGCAGTTTTGTCCGTTGGAGTCACAAATTTCAAGTTCAAATAGATGCTCACCACTCATATTTATTAGTCTAGTAAAGCTACGTTGTTTATAGCCCCTTCTAAAGGCAAACCTATCCTCTCCGTTGGGTTTGGTCACGTAGAGATTAAAAGTAGGATCAGGGAACTTTCCTGTCGCATAATTTTGCCAATCTAGCGTCGTGCTTTCACCCACTTCTATATTGTATTTGGAGGCGGTAAAAGCATAATGTGCAGAAGCTGAAAATGAGGCAGCGCTGATTAATCCAAGTAAAATGGTACATGTTTTTTTCACGATAATATTCCTTTAAAACGACAGTTAATTGATATTCCCACTTTCATAGTGGTCGCAAAATATAAAATAATGCATATTGAATTTTCTCGCAACCGCCTGCACTTTTCAAACTTCTCTTAGTTTGTAAACTTTTAAAAAGAGTGCGCTGAGGGTTTCAATAAAAGTACCTTATTATTCAATAATACAGGAAGTTTTATATTTATATATCACTGATATAAAACGTAAATTTTACTTTTGCACCTATCGCTATAATTCGTTATTTCACTCTAACAACACAACCTAAAAAAGCAATGTTAAACGACGTTATTTAATGTCAATAAGATAGAAAATCAAATTAAAGCAAACAGCTGGTATGTTTAAATACTTCAGCTTAAAATTGGTACTTGATGAAGACAAGTCATAATTGAGAATGTTTGATGAGCGAGATCGCCATCTTTCGGCTAGGCTAACTCGGTTTGTCGTGGTTAATCGATTAAGGCAAGCTGTTATAGCTCAATTTGATAAAAATAACCTGTTAAAAGGCTAAGGTCGTTTACCTAATTCAAATTCACACTGGAGTGGGAATCGGCTTAGTAAATAGGCGGAAGATTTTTCGAAATAACATCATCACTTGAAAGCACTTTGAAGTCACTCTAGGTAATTGGTGATAATTAAAATATTCATAATTGATGCAAATTATCTCACGAGTGAGACAAAACGAAAATGGACTCGTTAGTTTTTTAGTGTAAAAGGTGTACATACTATCATACGCTGGAAGCGCTGCATTTGTCGTTTTGCACAAGACCACTCCGCTCGACGAATAACTATTTTGGGTTTTTCTCTCCAACTTACGATACCTTTTTATTTGATGATTATTGCAGTTTTATATCGAGTTAAAACACTACCCTCCTCTGTGCTTGCCAACTGGCTTAAGAGTATCAAAAGTTATCAGTCGGCGTTTTGCGATAGCTAGTAGTAAACTATTGGTATTAATATATGGCTCAGTAGGTATGAGAGTGGCAGCTAAAAAATGTTGAATGTCATAATTCGTTTGATTTAAATTGCTATATTTATTGACCTTTTTATAAGTTGAAGACTGATATGTTGCCATATCGTCCAGAGCTGTAAGTAGTTTTTATAGTTTAAGCCGCGGCCTGACAAGCGATACAAAGGTTGGCTTAGTGTATGTTTAGATTGGACTCAGCTCCCACATATCAACTTTAAGTACTTTTTTATGGCTTTAGATATTCCAATATTCGCTGTTACAAAGTATCATAAATGAGCGCTTTAGCGATGAATCAACAATAATATTAACCCAAGCATCGTGGTAACTAACGCCGCCCAAGTGTCAGTTACAATAAATAAGCAGTTGCGTGTTATAGAAGTTAGCTTTATGCGCAAGACATAATAATAAAATCTACTATCGGTATTGTCATGGAAACAAAGGAAATAAGATACATCATCGAACATACGTTCAAACATGCATACAATTTAGGGAAAGAAGACTCTCTAAATGGTATTCATATATCTATTGATACAATATTTAATCATTACTTAGAAAGCCCAGCGGCTGACGAATTACTAAATATCCAACCTAGGAGGTTAGCTGAAGCTTAGAGGCTATAGTAATTCAGCCTACACAAAATAGTTTAACTAGATTTTTACTCATTCGATAAAGGACTTTGAAAAGAATGGTAGTTGAAGGTCACCGTAGGCTTGTTACTATTGAAAATTTGTTTGTAGTAGAAGAAGCTTATACCAATTTTTTGGGTGAGCTTTTCACACCTCCCCCGCGCTGTAGTAGTTTTCCTCTTTAAAATGGTATTCATAAATTGTTGTTTTATATGGCTTATAAAAAATCCATATCAAATGACTCACGCATTTTTACTCAGAGAGCGCTTTTATTGGTAAGTTCAATTAGTGATTTTGAGGTTGTCGTTAAAAAATTTAACTTAAATTGTCGGTACGCACCTTAGCCCCTATGTACGCATCCTGTTTGATATTGGAAATAGGTTGATTTAATGATGACTTATTGTACCCATAATGGTACTGCAATCGAATTAAACCGAAACTTTATTCATAGCACATTCTAAATAGTATCAACATTACAATAACCCACTTAGTTAAGTGGGTTATTAACTTACCTGTCGATTAGTAAGTGCGGCAAACAGCTAGAGCCGTACAAAAATGCGTGTAAGCTGAGTCTTTGGGCTTCCCACCTGCAATATTAGGTGTCATATTAACAGGCAAAGCTTTACTATCTTTTGTGAGGCTTTTTAGGCTCTTCTTGGATAATTGCATTTTCATGATACTTTCCTTTTGTGTTGTAAAAATAAAATATTCCCTAAGCCCGAATGCGGACTTGGTGTTTTTGTGCTTGTTATGGCTACTTTATTTGCAGGTCAAGTTCAGTTTACTTAAAGCTTTACGAAGTTAGTGATTTAATCACAAAGTAAATTGATTAAAAAATAACCTGTCAGTTTACGTTACTCGCTAATTTTGATGAATGCAATAGGAGTGTAGTAAAAACAAACGCCACATATTTGTTGCGTTTTTAGTTAAAAATTAGATTGTGGCATATATACTGCGATGCCATTCTAAAAACCTTCGGCTAATCCATGTAACTGTTAGCGTTATTTTGTGTATTCGTAAATTGTACTTTGCTGCATACATTGTTTTTGGAGCCAAAAAAAGATTGCTACCTTAATATTACTCTAGCATTTCAGCAGATTCTCAGTTTGAACGGTTGTGAAATAGTAGGCGTTCTCATACTGCTCTGCCGCTTTACTTACCTCATGAATAGATCCCGCTTTCAATGATCTCTCTTTGCATTGATGACCATCAACTTATTACGCATTACTTATTGATAGAGTCCGTACTGCAGACACATGGAGCGGCGACCAATGAATGACTTAAAACGGTTAGTATCAGATAAAAAAATGTTGTGGGCTCAAATCTTAATCGCCTTAGTACTGGGTGTGGTGATTGGTTTGATATTGTCACCAAAGGGAATGGCGGTATTGGGACCAAGCAGTGCAGAACAAGTGGCCCAGTGGGTGGCTTTACCAGGGAAATTGTTTCTAGCCCTAATTCAAATGGTTGTAATTCCGTTAGTTATGTCCTCTATTGTGTTGGGTATCGCAGGCAATAAAGATACGAACTTTTTAAAAAGGGTCGGCTTGCGGATTTTTCCTTACTTTGTGGGCACTACGCTCGTGTCTGTTTGTTTAGGTGTCGCGGTCGTGAGTCTGTTTTCTCCAGGTAGTTATGTTGATAGTGATTTACTGTCCAGTTTAGGTGTGAGCTCGGCCCTAGCCCTCTCTCAAGAGCCGGCAACTATAAGTATACCCGAAAGAGTTGCGGCAATGATCCCTGCTAATTTTACTCAATCAACACTAGATAAAGATATGTTTGCTGTCGTTATGTATGCAGGCTTTATTGGTGTGGCGTTAACAACTTTAATAGCCAAACAAAAAACACTGCTATTGGATCTTACTCAAGCAGTGCAGTCTTTGTCGTTGAAAATTGTTAATTGGGCAATGCGACTGGCGCCCTTTGCGGTATTTGGCTTGCTGTGTGATATTACTATTCGCATTGGGGTAGATGTATTATTGGGTGTATCAGCCTACGTTGGAACAGTAATCGCCGGACTTGTTTTATTGTTGGTTGTTTATCTTTTATTGGTCAGTATGGTGGGGCGTTTCAACCCAGTCCAATTTTTAAAATCCATAAAAGAAGCGCAATTACTCGCTTTTTCAACCTCTAGCTCAGCCGCTGTAATGCCATTGTCAATGCAAATAGCAGAACAAAAGCTCGCTGTTGAGAAGCCAATAGTACAATTTATTGTACCGCTTGGGGCGACGATAAATATGGATGGTACAGCGCTTTACCAAGTCATTGCGGCTTTATTTTTAACGCAAGTCTTCGGCATTCACCTTTCAGATAGCCAAATAGTCATGTTGATGCTCACAACCGTTGGTGCTTCCATAGGCTCACCCAGTACCCCAGGTGTAGGTATCGTGATTTTAGCTTCTGTATTGGCAAGTTTCGGTATTCCCCCTTCTGGTATAGCGCTAATACTTGGTGTAGACCGTATTTTAGACATGTGCCGAACTACATTAAATGTCACAGGTGATCTAACTGCTTGCATTATCATGAACCGTTGGCTTGCAAAGCATGTTGGGTAAGATAGTTTGACTTTAAAAAGCAAATAGTGAAACAGAGCGATAAATCACAAGATGCTTGCTGTGAATATTTGTATCGGATAAAAGCGCTCTGGAATTTAGCTGCTGACTATTGCTATGATTAAACAACTTTGAACGCTATTTTAGCTGTGATATCTAAAACGCTTTATTTTTAACATTTTCATATGATTAAGAGTAAAAGTATCTCTTTTTTGATTTTACACTACACTTTATAGAAGGTGGGCAGCATTGGGGAAAATGAGTGGGATGGTGTAACAAAATACAGCAAACGTTAGTTTTGCTGCTGTGTATTTGTGTTAATGCGCATGCTGCCCAAAAAGTACATATCTACTTAGATGATCAGCTTGATTTTGAGTTATTCAAAAATGCAAAGAGCAAACCGGAAAACATTGCTGGCGCAACGAATAAACTCGTTTTTGCTTACTTAGGTGAGCAGACGCAAGTTGTTTTCACCAAAGCCAGCTTTAATCGCACGATTAAAATTATGGAAAATGCTGATTTTCCAGCATGTACAGTCAATAAAATAGATACCGTTGATCGCACGTCAAAATTTTTATTTAGCCTACCCGTTAACTTCTATTGGTCGCATAAGCTATACACCTTTAACAATAACAAGACGAACATGGCTGCAGTCCTTAATGAAAAAGGTGAGATAAAGTCACTGCCAGAAATGTTCAAAGCTTTTCAAAACAAATTGATAGTGATTGCAGATAACTTTTCTTATGGTGATTTTTTGGATGCGCAATTGCGAAAAGTCGATCGGCAAAACTTGGTTATTCGTGGGGGGAGCGATCATTATGAAACGGTACATAGAATGTTTATTTTGGGACGAGTAGATTTTTTACTGAGCTACCCGGCTGAGTTTCACCGATACAGTAACAATGAAGAACTTCCTGTTCAGTCGTATCATATCGCCAATGCACCAAAAGTTGTGATCGGTCATATTATGTGTAATAAAAATGCATTGAGTGAAAAGTTTATAGCGCAAGTTAACTCTGTGCTAATAGAGCTTTATTTAAGTCAAGAGTTTATAGAAGCCCATACTGACTACTTACCTGCTACTGAGCATTCTGCGCTCGAAGAGTATATTAAGCAGTTTTATGAAGATAAAGTGATCAAGAACAATGCATAAAGTTAAGTATCAACTCTATTTTTATATTTAGTATCTATATGAAATTTATATATTTAATATGGAATTTATAAGATATCTGTACTTTAAAGTTAAATGTAGATTGTATTCAATGTTTTATTATGGAGTTGAGATATACAAAACGCAATTTAGATGGAAATAAAACATTGTTCTCCTTGGCGCCATGCCTTAGTATTAAATCAGTTGTTTTTAGATAGTATTACAATATGGAACTTGTTAGACCGTTAGAACCAATCCTCATCATAGATGACGTAGAAGAAGTACGCAGTTACTTAATCGAAATATTAGAAAACCTCGGATTTGAAGAAATCTATGAATCCAAGGATTTTTCTTCAGCTAAACCTCTACTTCAGTCAAAAGCACCCAATGTATTGTTTTTGGATATAGAACTTCCAGACACCGATGGTACGCAGATCTTAGAATATGTGAATGATAAGTACCCAAATACGCATGTCATTATGTGTTCGGGGCATAATAGTCTCGAAAATGTGCAAAATACATGGGAATTAGGAGCGAAAGGTTTTATTGCTAAACCATTCAATGCTAAAAAAGTCGATACAGTAATGAAAAGATTAGAAATGATCGCATGAATCAAGTCTCACAAAATATAATCTCTAAACTCTCTAAACTCATTTTAGGAAAGGATGAGCAACTTAAATTGGCATTATGCTGCCTCTTGAGTAAAGGGCATTTGCTTATTGAAGACTTACCTGGGATGGGAAAAACAACCTTATCTCATGGGCTGGCAAATGTACTTGGGTTAAGTTATCAGCGGGTTCAGTTCACAAGCGATCTTCTTCCTGCAGATATCACTGGTTCGAGCATTTTTAATACACAAACGCACAGTTTCGATTTTCATTCAGGCCCTATTTTCAGTCAGGTGTTGTTAGCTGATGAAATAAACCGTGCCAGTCCTAAAACGCAAAGTGCTTTGTTAGAGGCGATGGAAGAAGGACAAGTGACTGTAGATGGCACTACTTACGCTTTGCCGCAGCCATTCTTTGTAATTGCAACTCAAAACCCACTTCATCAATCTGGGACTCATCCACTTCCTGAGTCCCAGTTGGACCGATTTTTTATTCGAATTAGTCTTGGTTACCCAGATACTGAAGCTGAAAAGAGTTTAATTCTATCGGGCAATGATCGCGCAATAAAATCCGAAGACTTGAGTCTTGAGTTAACGACAGAGCAGTTGTCTGATTTACAACATCAGGTAATGACTGTTGAGTTATCAGAGCCGGTGGTTCAATACATTATTGATTTAGTGAGCTTTACCAGAGACTCAGGGGAGTTTGGGGATCCGCTTTCGCCTAGAGCGAGCATAGCATTGGGGCTGGCAGCAAGGGCGTATGCATTGATCTCAGGCAGAGAGTATGTGCTACCAGATGACGTGCAAGCAGTCTTTGGCCCCGTTGCAGGGCATAGGCTTAATATCCCCTGCAATGAGCAGTCACCGGTCATTGAGTCGATTTTCAACCGAGTTCCGGTGCCTATGTGATGGCATTGGGATCATATAAAGACTGGCTGAACAGCGTTATAACAAAAAAGCACTCTGCAAATACGATCACGCTTAGCCATGAAAATATCTATGTTGTCCCTTCAAAAAGTGGGTTTTTATTTTTATTTTTCGCACTGTTAAATTTTGTAATAGGTATAAACTACCAGAATAACCTCATACTTGGTGTTGCGTATCTTATGTTAATGCTGCAAATTTCAGCATTATTCTATGGTTATATGAACCTACACGGTATGCGACTTGAGCTTCTAGATATTAAAAGCAACTTTGTTGGTAACCATAATTTAGCAAAATTTCGAATCACACCATCAGCTGAAGTGTATTCGCTAAATATCTTTCACTCCGAGTTTGATAATTTAGATTTTCAGAATAAGCACTTCGACGTAAAACCACAAAACCAGATAATCAAGTTACACCTTGAACGAAGGGGTAAGTACAGTAGTGGAAAGTTCAAAATTCAGAGTAGCTATCCTTTTGGCCTCGTGAATGTATGGAGTTATTTGCTTCCGAACAAGCAATTTTATGTATACCCTGCTCCCCTCAAATGTGAACTCGATATTCAGAGTTCACTTGAAGCAGATAGCGATACCGGCGTGAAGTCAAAGCGTTCAGACAGCTTTGAAGATTTTAGTAGCCTCACAAAATATCAAAAAGGAATGAGTAAAAACCGTATATCTTGGCGTCATTTTGCAAAGAGCCAAGAGCTATTGGTTAAAGATTACGAGGGCGAAGAGCAGTCAATAAGCCACGTGTTAGACTTTTTCAAAGTTGAAGGTGCCAAAGAAACCAAGTTGTCTAAGTTATGTTATCAAGTGCTAGAGGCCGATAAGCAGGGTCACGAGTTTGCACTAAAGTTGCCTAATGCATACATCAAGATGGGGTCTGGCGAATCACATGTAACACGGTGTTTGGAGGCATTGAGTGAGTGCTAACGAATTTATAAAGCAAAACACGTTAATAACCTCTTTGATTTATTGCGCAATATCACTGTTGCTATTCCAAAGTTTGGGCTACGTGTTTTGTATTTCTATTATTTTGATTACTATTTTTAAACTGAGCTCTTCTTTAGGTGCTGTTAAACACCCATCAAAGCTCGTCGTTAATTTACTCGCCGTAACTGTGATAGTCGTGGTATTTCTGTCGCTAGGATTGAAAAATACGATCGAAATGTTTGTGGCTATGTTGTTAGGAGCGTGCGCATTAAAAATGTTGCAAGTGACCTGCACCAAGCAAGCGACATCGACTTATATACTTAACTTTTTTACCTACCCCTGCTTTTATTTATTTTCACAAGGTATTTTGGCATTTGCGTTTGTAGCTGCCCTGCTGCTTTTTAACTTGGCTCAACTATTTAGTATTTCCCACAATTTACCTATTAAGCATGCGTATAAAAGCTCCGTTAAAAAGTTTGTTTTTAGTTTGCCGCTCGCGATTGCAATGGTTTTGCTTGTGCCCAAGCTTCCACCATTTTGGCAATTGCCAAATGCGAAATCTGCGAATTCAGGTCTGTCGGAAAATGTAGATCCGTTTGAAATCTCAGAGCTGTCTCGTTCTTCAGAGCTTGCTTTTCGGGCATTGTTACCTTCGGCTGACATGTTTCAGCCACCGTTTTACTGGCGTGCGATAGTACACGACAGGTTTGACGGTAAAAAATGGCAAATGTCACGATTACAAGGTGTTGGCCTGCAAAGAACTTATCAACCAAAAGGATCTGTCTACTCTGTAATTGCAGAGCCCTCGAGTACCCGGTGGTTATATACATTAGGCGATGGGATCCCGGCAAGCAAAGGAATGGGAGTTAACAATTTTGGCACAATATTCCAGAAAAAGTTATCTAACAAACCTACCCAATATGAAGTATCGCCTGTCGACTTGGACGACGCACGTTTAACACGGTGGGAATACGGTATTAATACGCAATTGCCCCAAGGTTACAACCCGAGAGCTGTGGCACTGGCTCAGCAGTGGGACCAACAAAGCAACAACACGCAAGAGTTCATAACAAAAATGAAATCATTTTTTGTCTCTAGCGGGTTCAATTATAGTTTAACGCCCCCAGCGATATCAGAGAAACACAACGTTGATGCATTTTTATTTTCTACTCAGACAGGGTTTTGTGGACACTTTGCCTCTTCAGCTGCTTTTTTAATGCGAACAGCAGGTATTCCGACGCGTTTAGTATCTGGCTATCTGGGTGGAGAATTTAATCAACAAAGTAATTATTATGCAGTATATCAATATGATGCGCATGCTTGGGTAGAATACTATGTGCCTCAAATAGGCTGGCTTAGGTTAGATCCCACATCTTGGGTCGCGCCTGATAGAATGTTTGGCTCGCTGTCTGATTTAGCTGATTTGCAACAGGAGTTCCAGGATAACCTCGGGATCAGCTTAGCGTCATTTTCAAATATTCAAGCTATAAACTGGTTACGTTTACAGTTAGAGCAGTTGGATTTTCGTTGGACACAATGGGTTCTTAATTTCGATGATAAGAAGCAGTCTTCTTTACTAAAAATGCTGTTCGGTAATAAACACAATTACTTACCCGCACTTTCTGTGATTATATTGTTGATCACAACTTTTGGCGGGTGGTTTGCGTATTTGAATTTTAGAAATTGGAATAAGCAACCAAAAGAAATCAGACTCTATAATAGGCTGTTGGACTTTGGTAAGGTACAATCAGGCAGTCTAACACCAAAGCAGTCCGTTGAGTTATTAAAGCAAAAACTCCCTGATGTTGAAAATGAACTCACAGAGTTTTATGAGTTGTTTGAAACGGCAAGGTATAAAAACATTGCTCTTTCTCCGGCACAATACAAAAGGCTGTCTTATCTAAACAGGCAAATAATAAAAAAGGCAAAAATAAAATAATATGAATGCAGTAGCTATTGGGGTCATTTTAATGCTTGGCCTATCCCTCTATAGGGTAAACGTAATTGTCGCAATGACATTGAGTGCTTTAGTCGCGGGGTTAACCGCTGGTCTTGGTCTAGAGCAAACTTTAAATGCTTTTAATGACGGCCTCTCGGGTGGAGCCGAAATTGCTCTAAGTTATGCAATGCTTGGTGCATTTGCAGTTGCTATCTCTAAATCGGGCTTAACGTTAATACTCGCCAGTAAGCTATTGGGCCTTGTGAACAGTAAAAATGAAGACTCGGCCTCTTATTTAAGTATGCTAATTTTGTTAGTGATAATGGGGTGTGCGGTCGCTTCACAAAACTTAGTCCCTGTTCATATCGCCTTTATCCCCATCTTAATTCCGCCGTTGATCGTTATTTTTAATAAGTTGAAAATGGATAGAAGAGCTATTGCGTGTGTGCTGACTTTTGGACTAGCAACTTCGTACATGGTATTACCTTATGGTTTTGGGGGTATTTATTTATATTCAATTTTACATAAGAACTTGACCGACAATGGGCTTGAAATCATCAATACGGCAGTGCCTTATGCCATGATCATTCCTGCTGTTGGCATGCTGGTTGGTTTAATCGTAGCGGTATTCATCAGCTATCGAAAACCAAGAGAATATAGCGATGAAAGCCCAAGCAACACTCAAACAGACTTGCAAGTCGAAGACCAACGGAAAGTGCTAATTGCTGGTGGTATTGCTATTGTGTGCTCACTACTGGCGCAAAACGTGAGTGGGTCAATGATACTTGGTGGCTTAGTTGGCGTTATGATGTTTGCGTTATTTGGCTTAATAAAGTGGGATCAAAGTTCAGATGTATTCACTAAAGGTGTCGCCATGATGGCCATGATAGGTTTTATCATGATTTCTGCTCAGGGTTTTGCCTCTGTTATGAAGGAAACTGGTGACGTGGCATCTTTGGTCGCTGCATGCGCAGACGTTATTGGAGATAGCAAGCCTCTAGCGGCGGCCGTGATTTTACTAGTCGGTTTATTAATTACTATGGGTATCGGCAGCTCATTCTCTACCGTGCCTATTATAGCGACGTTGTTTGTGCCTTTATCTTTAGAGGTCGGATTTTCGGCGATGGCAACTGTGGCTCTAGTCGGCACAGCCGGCGCTTTGGGAGATGCGGGCTCGCCAGCGTCAGACTCCACCCTAGGTCCAACCTCAGGTCTAAACACAGACGGTCAGCACGACCATATATGGGATTCGGTAGTCCCCACTTTTATACATTTCAACATACCGTTACTTATCTTTGGCTGGATAGCTGCAATGGTATTGTGAATCTAGGGCCCGTAAGGGCTCTTTTTTAAGGTTCTTTCTATTCATTCTTAAATCGAAAATTGACTTTTCAGATTGAGAAGCAAACTGCGATTTTCCTCTTTTAAATATATAAAATATAAGCTAAAACAACGCTTTACTAATTGGCATGCATAGTGCAATTCAAGGTTAGTTTAACTAATTTTAAAGGTGACACTATGAAGGTCGTTTTTATTGGCGCAGGCCAAGAAATGCTAGGGATAATGAAAAAGCTCAAGCCCTTATGTCAAACAATGAGTGCGATTTGCGCAACGCCAGAAGCGAGTTTTGATATCGATAATAAATGTGCACTCTTATCTTATTCTCAGCTAGAAACGTTGCAAAATATGAGTCTTGCACTGTGCTGTAATAAAGAGCGTGATGAGACAAGGCATACTGCAAACCTAGAGCTTTTGTCACTGATGTGCAATACGCCGTCGGAGGCCATTAGCTACTTTAACAAATCACTGAATAGCGGCAGCTGCATTTATCCTATGTCGGATTATGCGACCGATCTGGTGGCGATTACAGAGTGTGGTAACACGGTTGTGGGCACCAAAAATATCGACGCCTTGGCTGAGTTCCCACGCGAAGTGTTTCTATCAAAAGATGTATCTTCACCTGTTGGTGCCATTGAAGCAATTGCTAATGCCGATTTGTTAATTTTTGGACCCTGTAATCCGATCACCGACCTTCTTCCTTTATTACTTATACAAGATATTAAAAACGCAGTACTCGAAACATCCGCGAGCAGATTATTAATTGATACCCCGATTTCCGGTAGCTTGCTTTTAAAAGGGTGTAGCGCTTCACGATATTTAGAGTGGATGAAAGAACAGATTGGTTACCAGTTTTTCGATGTGGCAATATCGAATCAGTTTACGGATATCCTTAGCTTTCATTATCGCGAAAGCAAATCGGACTCTCCCAAAGACATTGGCGATAATAACACGTTAGATATGATGGACGAGCTGTTCAAGGTACCAACTTTGGCAACGATTAACGCGATCCAGCAGTCAGGCATTAATTTGGAGCCTACGAGAAGTTAACTAGTTTATGGTGCGTGCGAGGGCGGCTACTCAGGTGGGTAGTCGCTTTTTTAATAGTTTACGGTACAAGTAGCTACGTTAGACTGATTACAGTAATGAAAATCAAGGTAGTATTCACTATTCAGCGGTTTAATGCCTTTTTTAACATAATGATAAAGGAGCTCCGCACTTTGCTTTCCCATTTCGTAAGGCTTTTGGCCAATATTCATACTTGATAAGTTATTGCTTAGCGCTTTGAGTTGGATTTGTTCCGTGTCGGCTGACAGGATGGTGATGATGCCGTTTTTAATACGCTGTTTGTAAGGAAGGAGTTTAGTTAAGTACTCTGGATTGAATTGAGCAAAACCGGCAACAGCTAAAAATATTGGGGGCTGCTTATAGTCTAAAATGGTCATAAGTTGGCTGAGAGAGTCGTCACGTCTACCCATTGTATACAAAGGACATCGGTCATATTCTATCCATCCTGAACTTCCATCTAGCTTCCCCCCCTTGCCTTCAGATAACGCATGTCTTACACCTTGTATGCGCTTATTCAAATTTGGTGTTGTTCTGTGACCCGATTGAATACAAATAGGTTGAGGATCTTGCTTTTTAAACTGTTTTGCAGCTTTTCCCAATGCAACGCCAAAATCGAAGTTATTAGTGCCTACATAGGCAAGCCGGTACTTATGGTGCTTTTCAAGGAGATCTGAATCGAAGGTGATAATCGGTATGCCTTTTTCCCGAGCTAATTCTAGAGCGCCAGATACCAAAAAATTAGAGTCTGTTGTGGATATTAAAAGCCCATCGATACCCTTATTGATGTACTCTTTGACTATTAATACTTGTGTTCGGACATCTTGATAATCATCCGCTCCATCATATATACAAGTGAGATCAGAAACAGTACGCGAAAATGCTTGGCAGCCCTTAAAAGACTGCTCATAAAATGAGTCATTTTTAGTTTTTCCAATCAAGGCGAACGTCAGCTGTGCAAAAACGTTTGAGCTGTATACCAGTAGGGGCAACAAGCTCCAGCCTAGTAGGTAAATAAACCTAATTTTCAAATGCTAAGTCCCTGACAAAATTGCAATTAGCTTGCGTCACATGCTATGAGTTTAACGCTTTTTGGGACTAAGGCAATGAAAAAGTGCATATCTTGCCTGTATGCTTTTTGCTCTAAACATTAAGTTTGATGTGACTAAGAGCAATTAATTTCTTGTGCTATGTACCTGTACTTTTTTCTTTTCAATAACAAGTTCAATAATGGCGATGTGCCTACCGAGTTTTGTTGCGAGTATATGGCTAAAAGCACCAAAGAAGTAAAGGATTGGAATAGCATAAGCAATAGATAGCACCCAGTCCAGTTCAATTTCGTTTAGTTTGTCTAGTGAAATGAGCAAAGCAAGCACACCTGGCGCAAAGCCAACTCTCTCTATAGAGCCCACAAGTAAAGAGGTGCGTTTCTCAAATGCAATTTTCTCTGCTTTTACTTCTAATAAAGTGAACTCCAAATCTTCTAAACTCTTTGAGTGCAAAAAAGACATATACTTTTTATCAAAACAGTCATTTAGTTTTGCATTGTTGTAAAGTACGGCAAGTGGGTTCTTGATGCTATCTCTTATTTCTTTTCGCCGTAAAAAAAATATGATGGCGGGATGAATGATTATTCCGATGTAGCCAAGCATCAACAGAATTAAGGAAGTTAGCTTGAATTGCTCTAATTGCGTTATTTGCCAAAGAAATGCGACAACTATCGCAACGATAATACTGGTGAGATAAGAAAGGTAGATTTTTATCTCAAATTGATTTGGTAAGTTTGAATGTGCGTTATGACTGATATTTTCCTTTCGGCTCAACCCTTTAAGTGCCCTATATATTGAGTCAGACATGTCTACCTCCTTTTATGGTTGTCTGCAATCCCCTGCTGGCCACTAAAGGGTTATACAAACCCCTTTATAGTGACTAATTAACTGAGCAGACTTCACTCAAGTATAGTTCAAATCAATATCTATAGCGCTTGAATCCAACGCGAAAGCGTTCGCGCTTGGTGCTTTACATTATAATTTTTCTCAGCATACTTACGCGCATTCTCACCGAGCAAATGCTGGTGGTATGGGCCCAACTTCAAAAAAGCTAATAGCATGTTTTTCAGAGCATCGACGCTGTTGGGTGGACATTTCATGCCAGTACTTGAGCTAGTTAACTCATCACATACGGTAATGTTTGACGTTAATATTGGTAAACTACAGGCCATAGCCTCTTTAATATAATTAATGTTATTGACGCTAATAACATCTGCATCAGAACAGTACGGGGTGATCATACCGCTGTACTTGGGTAAATTCTGCAATAACCACTTTCGTGGTTTCTCTCCTAAAAAATGTACTTTTTGATTAAGGCGTAGCTTTATTAGTGCGTTGACCAATTGCTTTTTCATTGGGCCGTTACCGACTATATCTATTGCTACTTCGGTTCTAGCAGGGAGCGCGGCAAGGGCTTTTAGCAAGAACAGCAGGCCTGAGCCTTCAACGATGTTGCCGACAAATATCAGTTTAATTGCACTTTTGTTTTTGATTGTAGTTTTATATTGGGATAAATCTATCCCTCGCTTCAGTACGATAGCGTCTCTGTTTTTGGTCGGTCTCATACTTTCAAGTTCTAATACTGTTAGGTTGCATGTATCAGAGACCCATCGGGCCTGTCTATTTTGGCTGTTAAAGCCAGTAAAGCTGGAGATAGACGCACCAACACAATTTGCGCTGGCTAGGCTCGCGGGATACATTTTATCGCTGGACTCAAAATGCACATGATCGATATTGTTGGCCTTGAGTACCTTGGCAAGTGTAAGCCCTCGGCTGAGTATCGAAAACAAACTACCTGTCTTGTACTGGTACCATACCGACAAACAGCTTTTCACGCTTTTGAAATTTGCTGCCAAACTGACAACATCAGATATGCCACTTGACGGTAAATATTTCAACGTCACGTTTGGTTTGAGGTTTCTAACATTTTTATACTTAACGTTGGTGATAATGGTAACTTGATGCCCCATTTCAGCCAGTGCATTGGCTTCGCTGATAAGTATCGCGACTTCTTGTAGGTTTCGACTATCGGTGTAAATCGCTATGTGTTTCATGCAGGCCCCTCTTAAGTTTTATTAAGAAAGGCTTTACAAGAATTGAACCAATTTTTTTTAACTAAAAAAAACAACAAGCTACATTTCTATACGATTTATATTTCGGCCCACTTTTCATTTTGCATTGCATTTTAAGTACTAAAATAATCCAACCTGAGGACGCCAATGCAGTTAATAAGTTTAGTTTTTGACTTGCTTAATCATGTTTGCTTGGTCAATGCCATAGGCACGAATCGTATTCCCATAAACTCGCTTTCGGGTTCTGTTGCAACAAAGCCATAGTGTTGATAAAAATACTGTGCATTAATTGATGCGCGCAAAGAGATATTCTTGGCGCTAGTTTGTGAAAGGAGTTTATCAAGTAACGTTTTTCCAAGGCCTAAGCCTTGTGCTTCCTTTGCGACAAATAAATGGGTAATGTAATTTTTATCCCTTAATGCCGCAAAACCCACAACCTTGTCGAGTTCTACCGCGACAAATGTATCAAATAGCTTAGTATTGAAGGTTGTTTCTATATCTGGAATGACTCTATTCATATACTCTTGCTGGCCTTGGGTATTAAACTGGGGGAGCACATCAAGCTCAGAGACAGTCGTAATAAGCTCTGTTAATTGTTCAATATCTTGCGGCTCAGCTTGTCGAATTTCCATTTTTACTTCCTTTTACTGCGAGGTATTTACTTAAACTGATTTGTCATAAAAATACACATGGAACGTCGCACCACCCATGTCGTTTTTGCACTCTACATCTATTCGAGCATTATGTGCAACGACTACCTCATGGACAATGGCTAAGCCAAGGCCACTGCCGGTTAATGTTGATTGCTCTTTGCGCCAAAACCGCTCGAACAATTTTACACGGTCCTCTTCCTTAATGCCTGGGCCAGAGTCTTTGACCGATATTCTGTCACTTGCGACTTCGACGATGATTTGCGCACCTTCTGACGCGTGCTTTAATGCGTTTTCTAGTAAGTTTTTAAGCATAATGATTAATGCTGCTTGGTCGCCGATCACTGTTGTATTTTCGTCGATTTCTTCAAGAGCGAGCTCTTTCTTATAGGTTAAAGTAAGAGGCCCTAGGAGCATGCAAACATCTTTTGCAATGTCGGAGACGTTTACAGGCTTATGCAAGTAACTATTTTGGTTTTGTGCTCTTGATAAGTCTAATAGTTGTTCTACGACACGAGTCATATAGGTAATGTCACCCATCAGTTCACAGCCGATCTTATCTGGTAAATTTGCTAACTCTAGTCGAGTTCTTAAAACTGCTAATGGCGTTTTTAGCTCATGTGCCGCATTTGCAACAAAGCGTTTTTGTTCATTGAAGCCCGTCTCAACTCTGTCCATCGTTTCGTTTAGAGCGTTCACAAGCGGTAACATCTCACTGGGTACACCTTCATTGTCCAAGCGTCTATCGAGCTGAGACGGCTCAATGCTGTCTAGTTGAGCTGCTACGTTCTTAACTGGCTTAACAACAGCTTTGATAGATATATACCCGACGAAAATAAATATGAGAAAGGCTGAGACCATTGTCAACGTCAGCACTTGACCTAACATTGGGAGTACGGCTTCGTTAGCCAGTTCACCTATCATGTCATCACGTGCTAGGTCTACAAATAGTGTTCTACCCTGTATTTCTGCCGCAATTCGGTATCTATCAATACCGTTGGAAAATGAATATCCTTCGGGCATCTCCCTTGGTAATGCCAGTAGCGCCGCTGACGTTGCTTGATATGGATTCGATGTAAGTAAGACCTCACCAGTTTGACTATCCGAAACTTTGAATGCGAGGTTATTAAACAACGCATCGTAGCCCCATTTTTTGGCCATGTTAGTCGCAGTGTAAATGAGCTCTCCGTCTTTGTTGAAATGCAGCGTATCGGGAATATCTTCCGCCATGCCATGCATGCTTTTTTCTACGGCAATATTGGCAAAGTTTATGGAAAATAAAAATAGAATACCCGCTATCAAAGCGAACACACCACACCCTAAAACGGTAAAAAGCAGAAATAATTTACGCGCAAGTGAGTCAGTATTGGTGATGTCTATATGTTTCATGACAGGATGTACCCTATACCTCTTATCGTTTTTATTTCTGCACTCGCGCCTGCCTGTTCTAACTTTTTGCGAATGCGATGCATCGCGACCTGAATTGCGTTGTCTGTGACTTCAAAACCCAAAGCGTAAATGGCATCGTAAATCGCCTCCTTACTGACAGTTAAACTGGCATGTCTGATCATGTATTCTAAAATCGCAACCTCGGTTTTACCCATGCTGATGTTGGCCTCGTCAATAAGCACACGTCGAGACTTCGTGTCTACAGCAATGTTGCCGCGAGTCAGTATGTTACCCGCATACTCGACTGGTCTTCGCAGGATTGCTCTGAGTCTAGCCTTTAGCTCATCTATAGCGAAGGGCTTGTTTAAGTAATCATCTGCTCCTAAGTCGAGCCCTTTAATTCTATCTTCAACGCCACCTCGTGCTGTGAGTATCAAAATCGGTATAGGGTTGTTTTTTGCCCTTAATTCGCGGATCACGTCTATGCCGTCGGTATCAGGTAACCCGAGATCTAAAACAAGAGCGTCGTATTGCCAACCGTCGAATAAACTGTGCATCTGTGCTGCGCAGTTTGCTATATCTGCGGCGTGCCCATCTTGCAAAATGGCTTGTTGAATAAATTGTGCAAGTTGTTTGTTATCTTCAGTGATTAAAATTCGCATATGCTTTGACTGTCCTTTTATTTATTGCACTCATTAATTCGTTGAATGTACCTTTTTGGATCAATTAGCCAATTCATCCAGATAGGCATAATGACCAGCATTAAAATCGTAGATGTAATTAATCCACCTATCACAGCCCAGGCTAACGGTGGCCACAAAGGGCTTTGGGACGATGTTAGTGGCAGCATGCCCACAATAGTAGTTACTGTAGTAAGCATGATAGCTCTAAGCCTTGTCTCTACGGCATTGATGATTGCTACATTTTTATCTATCCCTCGTTTTATATCTTGGATGGCTTTGTCTATAAGTAAGATAGCAGTGTTCACTACAATTCCTGTAAGCGCTAAGACGCCAAGCAAAGACATAAACCCAAATGGTACACCTACTAAGGCTAGCATGGTCGGTGCACCAATCGCTCCAAGAGGAATACTTGCCATGACCAATAATGTCAGTCGGTAAGAATTAAATTGCAATATTAAGGCGATAAATAACAATACGAGCCCAGCAGGTAACGCCAGCAGTAAAGCATTATTAGCTTCTTCTGATTCAGCAAACTCGCCACCGAGTTCAAGCGTTATCTTGTGTTTTTCGGCGATATCTCTCAATTCGGGCAGTAACGAAAGAAGCAGAGATTCCTCATCTACACCAACTTTTACATCTGACAATACTCTAATTTCTTCTCTACCATTTCTCCTTGTTTCTACACCTAGCATGCCTTTCACTTGTGCCTCACCAATCAAAGAAAGAGGAAAAAATTCGTTTTGCGCATTGATTACATCTAAAGCAAGAAGTTGTTCGATATCTTGAGTTGAGCTAGAGTCTTGTATGATTAAATCCACCGGCTCAGTCTTATATAAAAGGGTCGATGCATGTAGTCCACTCCCTTGCCATGCTATAAATGTGGCGATTTGCTGCTCAGTTAAATTAACAGATTTCAAAGCTTGTTGGTCTATTTGCATTGTAAGTTGAGGTACGCCATAACTGAAAGCGCGTCTAGTATTTTGAGTTTCTTGTTTAGACATTAACAGCGCCAACATTTGCTCAGCAGCGTGGTATAAATCAACACGTTGCTCGCCAATTAACCTAAGCTCTATAGGACTTTCAATTGGCGGGCCTTGACCCAATTCTCTGGCTACAACCAAAATACTTGGAAATTGTTCTGGCAAAAAGTGATTAAGGCGCTCGACAAGATCTGAAACATCAGCGTCTGGCGTCACCTCAAATACAACTCTGGCGACATTGCGCTCGCCAGGCTGTTGGACCAAGTTGTAGTAAAAACGCGGGCCAGAAGATCCACTAAATGAAAATACGTTGGTTACTTCTGCAAATGAATCAATTGCTTTGCTTACGGCCGTAGCGGTTTGCGTAGTGCGCACTATATCGGTCCCATATGGAAGTAGAATGTCTACATAAGCTTGATTGCGGCTGGTTTTTGGGAAAAATTCGCCATTTTTAGAAGGCAAAACAAGCATCGCGACACAGGTAGCCACGAACATCAAGGAAACCGTTTTTGGCTTTTCCAATGCAAAACCACAGATGTTTCTACCCCAAATGTTAAAGAAGGGTTTTGATTGTTGTTTCACATGGGCAGACTTAAAAGTAAACTTAGCTAGAACGGGAACAAGCGTTAGCGCTACCAAGTAACTGAAGCTGATGCACAGGATCACTAAGATAGGGATCGAAGCAATAAAATCGGCGACGTTACCTGTCGCCAATAGCATCGGTAAAAAAGCAGCTATCGTAGTTACCGTAGCTGTTGCAAGTGGCTTGTAAAGCTCCTTTACAGCCCACTTACACGCGATGAGTTTTGATTTGCCTTGCTCAATGAGTTGGAGGATTTTTTCGGCTAAAACGATGCTGTTATCCACCATCAAGCCCAAAGAAAGTACCATGCCAGCAATGGTCATTTGGTGAATAACGCCCTGACCCGCCGTAAAAACACCGAGAGCGCAAAGTGCGATTGTAGGGATAGAAACCACAACGACAAATGCAGTTCTTACAGACATCATAAGCATCAATACAATAGCGACCCCAATGCAACCGGTAGCAAGTGACGTCAACAAGCCCGATTTTCGCTCATCTGTCCATCTTGGTTGAAACAATACGATTTCAGCGGGGGGGTCAGTATAACGCGCATTGAATCGCTCAATTGTCTTTAGAATTTGCTCACCGACTTCGGTCACCCGTACGGTATTAGCAGGCAAAGAAATTGCTAATCCAACGACTTGTTCCCCTCTCAAAATAAACTGTTCAGGTGCAGTTGGATTTGTTCTGGAATAAATGTCTGCGATACTTGAAAGGGGAACGGCACTGCCATCTGGTAGCTGTAATTGTGTATTTTTAATTTTTTCAACGCTGTCAACTTTTCCTACTGGACTCAGGTTTGTAGTCAGTCCATTTGATTGTAATGTTGCGGCTTTTCCTTCTGGGTTTTCAAATAGACTAGCGATTTCAAAAGGCGACCAGCCTGTGTCGTGCATTGTTTGCATTGAGTAATCTATTACTACTTGCTCTTGAGGGTCGCCAACCAACTTGACGCTCCTGATAGCTTGAACTTGCTCTATTTCAGAGCGTAGTTTTAGGGCCAGTTCTCGTTTTTTTGCAAGTGTATGAGGTCCGTTAATCGCTATCACGATTCCTTGCGTATCTTGAGCTCTATCGTTTACAGATACATTGATTGGGGCAATACTCCCCTCGAGGCCTGCTATATCACTTTTAATTCTCTGCCATATGCTGTCGGTGTTGTATATGTGTTCATCAAGTTCGATGTCAATTGTGGCATTACCGTTTTTTATACGAGCTTGATAAGTCCGAATTTCGTCAATTTCACTGAGCAAACGTTCTATCGGAACAACTGCTTTGTCTCTAATTTGCGAAATAGTCATTCCGTTAGCATTGAGTGAAATAAAACCGTTTCGATATGGAAACTGCGGGTCCTCTTGCTCACTCGCAGTGAACCATCCTGCGATACCGACGAGAACAAAGATGCTAATAATCCCTAAAACGAGCCGAGGGTTTTGGTACCAAGGCTCGTTTATGTCATTCGTACTACTCATATTCGCCCTCTTTAGCGATCATTAAGTTTTTTTCAAGGGTTGATTCTGGTGCGGTATTAAATGCGACGCCTTCAAGCAAGGAGGCCGCGCTTATCAATAATTTGTCACCTCGGGTCGCAAGTAAATTTATTTTATAATGGTACAAACTGTTATCCAGCAAGTAGCTTTGCCCTTCGCTTGTGAAACGCACAGCGCTGGCAGCAATACTGTAAACTCGGCTGTCAGTTAGCGGGATTATAAGCTTCGCGGTCAAGCCTAGTGATTGAACGGTACTTTTTTCTAACTCAACAGTGACTGAAAACAAAGCAGGACCAGAGATTTTTGGGATGCCTTTTTCTGTTACCTTAGCGGTAAGCACCTGGCTCGAAGTTCGCACTAAAACGTGTACAGTATCGCCCACATTGAGGTTGAGAGCGTCTTGCTCAGGAATTGAAAATAAAACTTTTTGCTTACCAGTCTCTTCAAGTCTGATAATAGGCTCGCTGGCAGACACAAATTGACCTTCCCTAGCAAAGAGCTTTGCAATTAGACCATCCTCAACAGCATAAATTGAAATATCCTCGAGTTGATTGAGGGCTTGTGACAGCGAAGCCTTCGCTTCAAATACAGACTCAGCAGACACTTTAGCTACTTTTTGAGCTTGCTCTAACGTGGCAACAGGGACTAAGTTTTGCGTATGAAGGTTTGTGACTCGTTTGAGTTCTTTTCGTGCGTCGTCCGACGCAGCAAAAGCTGCGCTTAGCTGGGCTTTTTTTTGCAATACTATGGCCTCTAAAGAAGGCGAATATAGCCTAGCAAGTAACTGGCCTTTTTTGACATATTCTCCTTCTTTTACAGGCATTGACTCTACCCTGCCATTACTGAATGACGCTATCTCATAACCTTTACTGCTTTGTACCTTGCCATAAAATACCTTACTGGGCGGTGGGACTGGAACTGCATATGCGATTGCATGACGAACTTGCACGGCTTTTTTTTCTGGCACGATTTCCGTTTTGTCTTCGCAGCCCTGCAACACGGCAGCGAAGACTAAATAGTTTAAGGAAATCAGTGTACTTTTAGTAAATTGGCTAAAAGACATAAACGTACCCCAGAAGAACTTGGAAAGTCCCTGACTTGTCCACTAGGGGAGAATCTTTAATGCTACTGTCAAATGACGTGTAACTTATATCGGCCTTAATCATATGGTTTTGGCCAAAAAACCAGTCACTACTGACACCGACTTCAAAGTTTGTTGCACTATCTACTTGGTAGAAGGTGCGATCTGCAGTTGCTTCATTTGCTTTTACACCATAGTAATAGTTGGTCAAATCTTCACTGGCATAACTTGCAGCAATGTAAGGGACTATTCGTCCTTTCTCTACCATGATTGGCAGGCCATAAGAAAGCGTCGCTTCGTATCCTTCATGCGTATTGGTGACGTCCTGTGTGTACTTTAAGCCAAATTCACCGAAATCTGTGTCTATTTCTGCTTCAAGCCCAAAGTCAAAGCTCATGTCCCTATCTTCCATTCCTTTGAATATATCGCCGTCAGCTTGTTCATAACCATCAAGGCGAAGCATACCGGTTGCGGCAAGTTCAAATGAATCTGTTTTAAAAAATGTATATGACGCGTACGGACCTAGCAATCTAAAATCACCATATTCAATTGCTATCGCAGGGACAAATTGTGTTTCACTACCGACGTCTTTGTAACCTTCATCTTGTGTTACAACTGCGCCCCCGAGGCCAAAACGAAGCTCTTCGTCCTGCTCTTGGCCTATAGCCGCTGTGCTGATAGCGATTACGGATGTCGATGCCAAAGCCAATACAGATAGTTTCATAAGTTCTCCTTAGTTTTTTGATAAGTTTGTTGGGCTTAATTTGTCTACGAATAAGAGGATAAAGGGACAAACTTTCTCGAAACTTACAGCCAGAAATTTTTTCAAGCCGGGGTTATAAATACCAAGGCAGAGAGGAGCCAGAGCATGGGTTGGCCTTAAACGGTAACTTTAGTTATTTGCTGTTGAAGAGCGCTCGCCAAGCTTGAGGAGAACAATCAAACTGCGCCTTAAAGTGTTTCCTAAAATTTTGTTCAGAGCTAAAACCGAGCGTTTCGCTAATGGTAGAAATACTCGTTTGAGATGTTTCCAGTAGTTCGAGACTCGCGTTCAAACGCATCATAATTTGCCACGAAACAAAACTTGTACCGTAGTTGGCCTTAAAGTGACGCGTAAATGTGCGTACGCTCATCGAACACAGGCTCGCTGCTTGTTTAACCGTTATGCTATCGGATAAATCTTGTTGAAAGATATCAACTAGTTTGGCAAGCCGGGTATCGCTTGGCTTGTGCACAACAGGGCTTTCTATGAACTGATTTTGGCCACCTGTTCGACTTGGTGGCGAGACCATCATCCTAGCAATTTGATTTGCAAATTTGACCCCATAAATACTTTTTACAATATGAAGGCAACAATCAATTGCTGCCGCACTGCCAGCTGACGTAATTATGTTTTCGTTGATTACAAACAAAGGGTTGGTATCTAGGTCTACACTAGGAAACCGTTTTTTAAAATCGCTGCCAAACTTCCAGTGCGTTGTTGCCTTTTTACCGTCTAATAAACCTGAATATGCTAAGGCATAGGCGCCTAAGCATAATCCAACGATGAGTTTTTTTTGTTTATAAGCATCGAGTAGAAGGTGACGAAAGCTGCTTGCTATTTCTTGTTCAGGTGGCCAACTAGGAACAATAATAATGTCTGCTTGCGCAGCTGCCTCAAAGGTATGCGATATAAATAAATCTACCCCGCCGGAGACCGAAATAGGACCTTTATGTTCGGCACAAACTTTAACAGAAAAACTGTTTTTATCGAAAGTGGCATCGGAGAATATCGCCAGTGGAACTGACAGATGAAACATGCTCATCCCTTCAAAAGCTACAATCGCGACATGCTTCATAAATATGGCCAAATAGTAATGGTAAGTGTCTTTATGGCCATTGTTGCAGAGCTTTTGGCGTATGTACACTTCTATAGCAAATCAATAGCTTTTAACGGGCCTTAAAATGAGAGTAAAAAAGAGTTATCCGGTAGCAGACAAAATTTTGTCTAAATACATAAATACGATTGGAGAAGATTTTACCGGCTACAAAAACCACGTTATGCGTATGCTTAATTATTGTCATTATTTACATGAGAATTTAGATCAAGCACAGAGCGAAAAATTACAAATAGCAGCTGCGTTTCATGATATTGCGTTATGGACCCACAAGCGTGTCGACTATCTCGTGCCTTCATACAATGAATGTAGAGCGTACTTGGCGAGCAACGATCAGGAAAATATTGCTGATGAAGTACAAATCATCATTGATATGCACCATTTGATTAAAACCTACCACGGCCCCTATGAGGAATTAACCGAGGTATTTAGAAAAGCCGATCTTGTGGATTTCTCTGGTGGTGCAATTAAATTTGGCATAGCGCCAAGTTTTATTAAAACAGTAAAAGCAGCTTTACCTAACGCGGGGTTTCATAAAACTCTAATGCGATTCACACTCATTCAGTTATCACGTAAACCCTGGGATCCATTTCCTATGATGCGTTGTAAAAATCTATATAATAGATCTTCTAATTAACCCAGAGAGCGCTGAGGGTTTTCAAACGAGCAATCGATTGAGACGTATTTAGCCCAAGCGCGCTTAATTAATTTGCAAGCTGCTATACATATGAGCGCGTTTAAACACACCCAAAAAACTAAGCTTTGCCCTGATATCCTTACCATTTATTAAATAATTTTATGTGATACTATATCTCTTCGTAGTATGCCTCCCTTTCTTTTGCTTGATCTTTATTATTTCTTCTATAAGAGGCTAGAATAGAACTAAATCATCAAAAAGGGCCAGTATACAGATACTTAGTGCTACGACTCGACTTATAAATGTTAAGCAACCTGCTTTGGGAACTCTATTTTTGTATCAACTAGCCGTATTTTTGTTGTGTCTGATGGTGTCGTGTTTTGTTGCGGCACAAAGTACGTCTGTCGACGACGCTGTTTTTGAAGTAAAAGTACATAAAGTCCAAACCGCTGTTTGGCAGAATGTGTCAACGCTTTCATTACCATCGGGTAAGCCCTCTCTTGAACTTGCAACACAAATAGATTTGGATAGACCAAAATCGGTAGGCTGGATAGACGCAAATCGATACGAGTTTAAAGACAATACAATATCATATGAATTAATTCCCAACGCGACGTTTGATCAAGTTACGCCTGCAAGGCCTTTCAATCATTGGAGCAAAGTAAAGTCAGCTCAATATGAACTCAATACTTTGTCTGATATTAGACACTTTTCTCCTCGGCAAGGTTTACCTACGGGATCGGTATACAAAGTAGCGCAAGATGCACAGGGAGTACTTTGGTTAGCAACAAATGGTGAGGGAGTATGCCAGTATATCGCCGACTATTTTAGGTGCTTTACCGATGTGCATGGTTTGAGCAATAACCGTGTCTGGGATATAAAAATGACCGACTCAGGGTTATTTTTGTTGGCGACAGACAGAGGCATAAATACTTTTGATGGCAAGTTTTTTTACACTCTAAAGGCTGAGGAAGCAGGCTTTAAAGAAAAGATTAATCGTATCGCTGTGCTAGGCGATACCTTCTATTTTTCAAGCAATGCTGCACTATATAAATTCCGAAATAATACACTGGTAAAAGTTAATGGACTTAAACCTATAGGCAAGATAAATGATTTGGTTGTGGACAATGGCAAGCTCTGGATTGCTTCGACAACCGGATTGTACCGTCTTACGGAAGATCGACTGTCTACTGTTGTTTTTGAAAATCGCTGTGATGGTGCAGTCACGTCAATAACTAACACAACAAATAGAATAACGGTGGCTGTAGCCAACGATGGTATTTGTGCATTGGATAAGGCGAGCCAAGACGTACATTATTTATCAGGTATTGGCTCACTCAATGTCACCGCCCTGTTTTTTGATGAAATACAGAATACACTTTGGATTGGCGACGACAGCAAAGGCGTTGTTAAGGTAAAGAATGAAAGTGCTTACGTTTACAACAAACAAAACGGCTTGAGCGATCAACATATTCGCGGGTTAATGCAAGATGCGCAGGGCCATATTTGGGTCTCTACTTATGGTGCAGGTATCAATAGAATTAAGGAAAATGGTTTTAGGCTGCTAACAAAGCGCAGCGGTTTACGACGTGAACGTGTTAGTGCGTTAGCCAATATAGACTCCAAATTATGGGTTGGCCAGTACGGTACGGGCATTCAGGTCTTAGATAAAGGTCAGTGGTTAGAACCCAGCCTTAAATTGGACAATCAATATATTCACTCTATTGCACAAGATCATGAGGGCCGAGTTTGGGTTGGCAGTAGACAAGGCGCAATGGTACTAGGCAATGAGCGTATATTGCACCTTTGGCATGATCTCGGTCTACAAGCAGATATAGTCCATCAAATTATTAGGGCGCCAAATCAGTGTATGTACATGGCAACGGCGAAAGGGCTTTATAGAAGTTGTAATAATACGCTACAGTTTTTGGATCTTGCTAAAGAAGAATACGTTATTGACGTGTTTTCAGATAAAAGTGAGCGAATTTGGTTTGTGACCAACGGTGGCGGGACCTACTACCTCGAAAATGATTATGTATACAGGTTCACAGAAGCGACTGGTTTAGCAAGTGATTGGGCATATAGTATTGCTCAAAGTGACGATAACACTATGTATATTGGTTCTCGCCGAGGTGTCTTGGTTTTGCAATCGCAAGGAAGAACGTGGAGAGGCAGACATATTGGTATGACTGAAGGGTTGAGCAGCCATATTGTTTTGGGGTTGAAGGTTCACAACGATTACCTGTGGATTGGGACAGAACGAGGGAATAATCGACTGAAAACGGAGCATATATTTGATAACGCACTACCGTTAAGAATAGACTCGTTTGCCTATGACAATGGCTATTTGGCTGTAGACGCTACTTTAAATACAGCAGTGTATTTAGATAACACTTTTTACTGGGGCTCAGGTAGTGGCGTGACCTATTTCGACCCGAGCAGTTTAGATTTAAATGCCAGTTTACAAAGCAGGATCTTAGAGGTTTTCTCCTTAAGTGACTCTGGGCCTCATCAACATGCGCCTGGTAAAAGTTCCGTTGAGCAGTTTGTCGAGTTTTCCCCCAACACATTGCAGATATTTTTTAAGTTCAGTCACAATGATTGGGCAACACCTGAGAGAGTTTTATATCAAACGCGCTTACTGGGAAGTAGTGAAGCTTGGAGTGAGCCTGCTTCTTTGAGTGAAATTACCTATAACCACCTGACCCCTGGACAGTATGAATTCCAAGTTAGGGCAATTACTTCGAGCGAGACCGGTGAGCCGACAAGTTATTCGTTTATCTTGTTAGCGCCTTGGTGGCAAACATGGTGGGCTTATTCATTACTACTGTTTACTACTATATTGCTTATTTATGTCGTTATTCAGTGGCGATTTAGCTTTTTGGCAAAGCAACAGCGAATTAAAGACAGAGCTGAGTTTTCAGAGGCGTTATTAGAAAGAAAAAAACAATTGTTAGCAGAAGTGTCTCATGAAATTCGTACACCTTTAAGTGTATTGAAAATGTCTATTGAAGGTCTCGAGTACAATCTGCTTGAAGACTCCGAAAAAACGTATCAATTGTTGCATCGCAGGATCGGAGATATTAACTTGCTGGTTGCAGATATTGATCAGCTAGCCAGTACAGAGCTCGATGAGCGCGCATTAAACCTAGAAGATGTATTGGTTAAATCATGGTTAGAGTCATGGTGTAATGACGCTAAAGGAAGAGTATCTCAGCAGCATGGGTATCACTTTGAAACCGATCTAGACTTACCCAGTTCCACAACTATTAGTGCTGATAGAGATCGACTTACTCAAGTGCTTACAAATCTTTTATCAAATAGCCTTCGATACACCGCGTCGCCCGCAAAAATAAAATTTGCGGCGAAGTTATCACAGCAACAATTACTAATTTCGTTATCTGATAGTGCGCCAGGTGTATTAGAAAACGAGCTGGAATCAATATTTGAGCGAATGTATCAGAGTGAGAAGAATAAGTCGTTATATAAAGGTGGAACCGGCTTGGGTTTAGCCATTTGTCAGGACTTAGTCGTGCGTCACGGTGGAAGTATTGTTGCTCAGCACAGTGAATTTGGGGGATTAAGTGTCATTATTAGGCTGGATACACTGCAGTAAGTAAACGTGCTTAGCAGCTGGATATTTAGAAACTGACAATGCACCTAAAGTGGAGCGACCATACAAGGCAGCCACATAAGCCATCACAAAAACAGCCTATGTGGTACTTGATGCATACTAATGGCTAGATGTAGACTGCCTTTTTGGTTTCTTGCTAATGTATTCACACGTCTTTTTTAAACGCTAAGATATCCCCAGGTTGACACTCTAAGTAGTTGCAAATTGCTGCAAGCGTTTCAAATCGAACGCCTTTTACTTTGCCTCGCTTCAATAAAGACAAATTCGCTTCGGTGATACCAATGGCCTTCGCCAACTCTTTTGACGATACTTTGCGCATGGCCATCATCACATCAAGATTTACGATAATTTCCATGACTAAATAAACTCTTTGTTTTCGTCTTCAAGTTCTTTTGCAGCTTTGAGTAGATGCGCAATAATCGCTAGCAAGATCAGCGTAGTGAGGTATCCGAACTCTACCTTTACAACTATGTCTGTCGATGCGTAGAACTTTGAATGCCACATACCCATTGCGAAATTAAGCAACGTCCCATACAAAATGGAAGTAATTTTGGTCCAAACAAACCCGATATAGCAGCGAAAAGATGTATGACTAAAAAAGTCACCACGTTGAAACTCTAATAGTAATTTGTTCATCCAGTAAATACTGAAAAACACCAAAAACAGTGTTGGTGCAGAAAGTAAAAACAAGATAGTCCGACTGACATCATTTGACTCCCACAACGCGATAAATGGGCTGCTATCAATGTATCTGACTTGCCCATTTAAAATCAGTTGGTAGCCCATAAAAAGCAGCACAATTGCGGAAACTCCGAGCATTGACCATCTGACGGTTTTGCTGAGCTTTTGCACTTTATATGCGTATGGTGACATATACATCTACTCCTAACTTTCACTCAGTTTATATTAACACATAAAAATATTGCTGTAAAAAAACATAAAATTATCGTTTTACAATAATAAATATTCATGCAATGATGTTTTTAGGTTGATTACGGAGTATCTCACTATGACAGACAAATTTTCTTTGATTAAAAAGTCACTTATCAGCGCAGCGGTGTGTACCGGATTGCTTTTATCTGGTTGTGGCACGACATCTGACTCGGCGAAACCGGTTGAATTTCAAGCTGCTAAACATACCCTGGTACCTGTCGAAGTAATATTCGATAAAAGTGAGATTTTTGGCGTCTCGATGTCTAAAGACAGTAAATGGATAGCTTTTATGAAAGTGCATGAAGGCGCACAAAACCTTTTTGTGGTGCCGCAGGAGGGCGCGTTAAGTCAGGCAATCCCCTTGACTAACTACGGCGATGGCATTGATGGTTTTCAATGGTCCTCAAGGAAAAATGAGTTAATTGTTTTCAGAGACTTCGAGGGAAATGAGAATAGCCAAATTTTTCGTTTAAATTTCAAAGAAGAGTTAACCCTGCCCCCTACCGTTGAGCGGTTAACGCCCCATGATGATGTTAATTATGAATTCGAGGCACAACTTAGCGCGTCTCCAGAAATGCTGGTGATAGGAGCTAATCATGACGATAAAAGTAGAATTGATTTGTTTCACTTGAATATGAAAACAAAACAAATGACCAATGTCTTCGAAAATAAGCTCGGGTTCAATGGGCAATTTATCAATGACGAAGGTCAAACAATTCTGGGCTCAAATTTAAACCGGGATAATTCCAGTACACTTTATAAGTTTAGCAACGGCAAGTGGGTGGAAGTGATGACAACATTGCCAGGAGAAACGTTCGATTTTCATAGCTACGACAAAGACTCAAATACGGCATATATCAGCGCTGATATACAGGGCAGAGACAAGCAAGAGCTGTTATTAGTTGATTTGTCTACTGATAAAATCACGACAGCGCACAAAGACCCACTAGACCAGTCAGATTTACATCATATTGTGTTTGATCAAGGTGGAAAGCCGTTGATTGCTTCTTACTATGGCGGAAGGTTAAGAAACTACCCGTTGACTGAAACTGCGACAAATGTGCTGTCGCAAATTCATGCTAATTTTGATGAAGACGTTGATATCTTGGTCGACAAGATAGACCACCAGCAAAACCAGTGGCATATTTCGGTGTCATCAGCTCAAAGGCCCAAACGCAAATTTGTTTATTCTGCGAGTAGTAAACAATTTATCGATTTACTGAATCAAAAACCAAAGGTTGATCCTAACTTGTTAGGTGAAAGAAAAAGTATTACTTACACCGCAAGCGATGGCCAGCAGATCCAAGCATACTTGACTCTACCTCGACAATCACAAGTTGATTTGCCTTTGATTGTATTACCACACGGTGGCCCATGGCATAGGGATTACTGGGGTTATAGTAGTGATTACTTTGTGCCATTCGCTCATTTCTTTGCTAACAGAGGTTATGCCGTATTACAGCCAAATTTCAGAGGTTCTTTAGGGTTTGGTAAGCAGTTTACAATGCAGGGCGAGCGTAATTGGGGAACTGGGTTAATGCAACAGGACTTAACCGATGGCGTTCACTTCTTAATCAAACAAGGGATCGTCGACTCGAAACGTGTCGGTATTATGGGTGCCTCGTATGGAGGGTATGCCGCACTGGCGGGTACCACATTTACACCGGATTTATATCAAGCCGCGATTTCCTATGTTGGACCGTCTAGCTTAATTACATTGGTTGAGTCTTGGCCAGAAGTGTACCGTCCTTACTTAGGCACTTGGTTCAAGGCGGTTGGTGACCCGCTAATTGAATCAGATAGAGTTGACATGGCATCCCGCTCGCCGATTAATTTCGTTGATCGAATTAAAACCCCTTTGATGTTGATCCAAGGCGCAAATGACCCCCGTGTAACGCAAATAGAGTCGGACAACATAGCTAGAGAGTTGCATAAAACTGGTCGTCACGTTGAATACATATTGGCAAAAGATGAGGGACACGGTTTTAAAAAGCACAGCAATAAAGTTGCAACAGTCATCGCGATGGAAGCCTTCTTTGCCAAGCATTTAGGTGGCACCAAGTCGGAAAATGTAGATATGGAAATTAAAGCGCACTTAGCGTCTTTAAAAGTCGACACGAGCAAGTTGTAACAGTCAATTGTAAAGCTAACTCAAAAAGCCAAAATACGCATGCAGGTCAGCAATACGCTGACCTTTTTATTTTCCTTCCATACAAAATTGTATCTCTGTCATTGGTTTTAATCGGTTACACTGTAAAAAAAGAAAACTAATGATGATATGAAAGTACTAATTGTTGAAGATGATTTTGATACCGCTGACTTTATTAAGCGTGGTTTAGAACAAAATGGTGATGTAGCACATCATGTAGGTACCGCTCAACAAGGTATGATACTTGCGACCTCTGAAGAGTTTGATGTCATTATTTTTGACCGATTGCTACCTAATATGGATGGGATCGACGCAGTCCGTATTTTGAGAGGCAGTAACGTTGCGACGCCTATCATTATGTTAACGGCTTTAAGCGAAACCGTAGATCGCGTATCAGGTTTGGATGCCGGCGCAGATGACTATTTAGTGAAGCCGTTCGATTTTTCAGAGCTATATGCAAGACTCAAAGCGTTAACGCGACGCCAGCCCCTTAAGCAAGAAGCCCTCTCTCTCAGCATTGGTGATTTGGTGCTTGAGCGCACTGCTCGTAAAGTTTCACGACGTGGTCAAGCGCTAGATCTTAACCCTAAGGAATACCAAATCCTCGAATATTTAATGATGAACCCGGGGCAATTGGTTACCAAAACCATGTTATTAGAAAAGGTCTGGGGATTTAATTTTGACCCTAAAACGAGCCTTGTTCAAACGCATGTTTCTCGTTTGAGAAATAAAGTTGACAAACCTTTTGAAACTGAATTGATAAAAACCATTCGTGGTAGCGGATACATTCTTTCTGATCATGACTAATCGATTAAAAACCTACGACTTTAAAAACGCCTGTTTGTTTACTGGTGTGATTTTTATCATCTGCTCTGCCCTCTTTGCTCTATGCGGCACTTTCATTGTTAATTCTATTACTCAAGAGCAGGAATTAGAATTGGCAGAGCTAAGCGAAGAGCTTAAATCCCAGTACGAAGAACATGGTTTGGATTGGATACTAGATGACTTAGAGTTAGACGACAGACCTATTTGGGGTCGTAATGAAAGCCTAGAGCGGTTAGACGAACATGACAATCTATTTAAAGTTGTTCAGGCGAACCGTTTGTTGTTGGGCAGCCAACTTAGCTTTAATGCGGATGATAACCCTACATGGCAAACAATAAGCTTCGATAGCCCTCAGCAATTTGATGTGCTCACAATTCGGATTGACTTAGGCGATGCACTGCATGTAACTATGTTACAGCCAAAGAGCTATGAAAGTCGTTTTATTGCCGCTGCGATTTGGCGTTTATATTTTTATTTCATTAGTCTGTTTGTCGTTTTTGTGGTGTGTACGATTTTATTTATACAGTATCAAAATCAGGCAAAATTGAGCCAAACCAAAAAGGCGCTAATAGAAATTGCAAAAGCTCCTGATTCAACGCGATTACCCGTGCCCAAAAGAGCATCCTGTGATCGCGATATTGCTGAAAGCATAAATGCTATGTTGGATGCGATAGCTGATTTACACGGTAATATGAAAACGATGTCAGTGGGCATTGCGCATGATTTGAAAACACCGTTATCGAGAGTGGCAAACCGATTGCAAAGCATGCAGCATGACATAAATGATCCAAATTTAATTGAAACGCATTTGAACCATGCAAGCAATGACTTATCTGCCGTTATTTCAACCTTTAATAATTTAGTTCGTCTTAACAGCATTGAGTCGGGCCAGCATAAAGAAAAGTTCGTAAAGCTTAATCTATCAGAGCTTATATACGATTTAGCACTGAGCTATTTACCTGTTTTTGAAGATTCAGGGCGAATATTGGAAATTTCCACAGTGAATGATGTAATTTGCTTTGGCGATGCAGACTTACTTAGTCAGTTGATTTGTAATTTGTTAGAAAACGCACTTGAGTACAGTAACAATGATGCGCATGTATGGGTACGCTTACAAAGCCACACCGGCTCTGCGCTATTGCAAATAGGTGATAACGGACCTGGTATCGCGAAAATCGATCAGCCTCATGTCTTTGAGCGGTTTTACCGCGCTGACATTAGCCGCTCCAAACCCGGAAATGGCTTAGGGCTGAGCATTGTTAAGGCAATCTGTCAGGTTCATGATGCAAGGCTTGATTTATTGCCTGAACAAAAAGGTGCAGTTTTTAACATAGAAGTACCTACTTCTAATTAATAATTGCTAATAATACAATTTTGTATGCTTGTTGTATGACAAGTGTAAAACACAAAACCGGCATATGGCTCTACACTTATTAAAGTTACAATAATAAGCATGGGGCCAGATCATGACAGTAAAAAGTACCATATTGTACTTTACCTTTGCGCTATTAATCAGCCAGTTAACAGGCTGCGGTGGCGGTGGAGGCAGTGAGCAAAACAACAATAGTAATGTTTCAAACAACGCATCTAACCAAAACTCAACTTCAGTGCAAAATAATGCCGATAATAACAACAGTCAAGGGGGTGATAGCAACACTGATAACAGCGGAGATTCTTCAGGAGATCAGGGGGATGCCGACCAAGGTGGCTCCAACCAAGGTGGCTCCGATCAGGATAACGGAGATCAGAGCGATTCGACTCAGTCTGACGAGACTTTTTCATCAAAACAGCAAGTTTCTCGGTTCATACAGCAGGCGACATTTGGCGCAACACCTACGCAAATCGTGTCCTTGCATGAAAAGAGTGCTTCTGATTGGCTCAAAGCGCAAATGGAACAACCTGCTAGCCTAGTTTTGCCTTCGGTAGTCGCAGCAGCACCAGATGACCCAGACGATGGATTTAATTTATTTCACATAGAACAAACATCATTGGCTTTTTGGCGAAATAGCATCGCAGGTGAAGATCAACTCAGGCAGAGAGTGGCGTTTGCTTTGTCAGAGCTCTTAGTGGTTTCAAATGCTGGTGGTGAAGTGTTAACTGACATTCCAGAAGCCGTTGCAGCTTATCAAGACATTTTGATTCAAAATGCTTTTGGAAACTATCGCCATATACTAGAGTTGGTTACTTACTCTCCTGCTATGGGACACTACTTAACTTATATGGGGAGTGAAAAAGGAAATGAACAAACAGGCAGGATGCCTGATGAAAATTACGCTCGAGAATTGCTTCAACTGTTCACGCTTGGCATCGTTGCGCTTAATAAAGATGGCAGTGTAAAACTGAATAGTGAAGGCGCTCCGGTGGAGCTTTACAACAACACTGACATTACTGGTTTGGCGAGAGTGTTTACGGGTTTAAATCTAAATGAGGATGATCCTGAAGAGCTGATCAACACGCGATTTACCAAGCCGATGCAAATCTTTCCTGAATCCCACTCAGAAAAAGAAAAAGTATTCTTAGGGTTGACCATCCCCGCAGGAACCGGTGCAAAGGCCTCTATCACACAAGCATTAGATCATATATTTAATCACGCAAACTTAGCGCCTTTTGTAAGTAAACAGTTGATTCAAAGGCTTGTTACTTCAAACCCAAGTCCAGAATATACTTCGCGCGTGGTAAATGCCTTTGAGTCTGGAAGTTTTGAGTTACCTGATGGTTCAAGTGTCGGGTCATCAGGTAGAGGCGATCTCGCAGCAACATTCGCCGCAATTTTGTTTGATGAAGAAGCTCGAACGCAAGCGGCAGAAAATGGCGGTAAAATACGTGAGCCTATTTTACGCTTTACCCATTGGGCAAGGGCATTCAATGTGGAAAATATTGAACCTAAATATATTCCGCAATTATGGGAGACGGGTGCAACAGCAGATTTAGGACAACATCCCTATCGTTCTCCGAGCGTGTTTAATTACTTTCGTCCGGGATATAAAGCGCCGGGCAGTAAAAGTGCAGAACTTGGCTTAGTTGCGCCTGAATTGCAAATTACAAACGCAAGCTCCATTCCCGGCTATATAAACTTCATGACCTACTTTGTCATGGGTCAGCAACAAGAAGCCGATGTTGATGAACTAAAAGAGGAATTCGATGAGATAGGTGTGGAGTTCGATCTCCAGGAGGCGTTGCAGAGTTTTAGACCCAATTATGACCCACTACTAGAAATTGCAGACTCCCCTACTGAGTTAGTTGCCTATTTAGACTTGCTATTGTGTGCTCAGCAGTTAAGTGATCAAACTAAACAAAATATCACGACTGCGCTATCCAAAATCCCAAGCGATGAGGATGATGGTTTTTTGCCTCGTGTTCATTTAGCAATTCTTATGGTGATGTCTTCGCCTGATTATTTGGTTCAAAAATAGGAGGTAATACTATGAATAGACGTAATTTCTTGAAATGTGCGAGTGCAAGTGTAGTTGCTTCTTCTATTTTGAACATGGGAGAAGTTTTGGCAAATACTGCGGTAGAAGGTGATGAGTACCGCGCATTAGTATGTGTATTTTTATATGGTGGAATGGACAATCATGATACGGTTATTCCGTTCGATACTGACAGCTATAATAAGTGGGCACAAATTAGACAGCCATTACTAAATCAGTATACAACCAAACGTGATTTGGCGGGGTTAAAACCAATTAACACGCCAGCGAGATTTGCAGGGAGGCAATTTGCTTTACCTCCAGAAATGGCGGGGATCGCAAATTTATACCAGCAAGGCAAGCTATCAATTGTAGGTAATGTTGGCCCTTTACTTGAGCCTGTGACTGCAAGCCAAATACAAGCTGAGACCGCCAAGTTACCATCAAGGTTATTTTCGCATAATGATCAGCAAAGTACTTGGATGTCTGGTAAAGCGGAGGGTGCACAGTTTGGTTGGGCCGGTAAGCTCAATGATGCCTTGATTAACTCTGGCGCACAGCAGGCGAATACGTTCTCTGCAATCACAACTTCAAGCGCTGGCTTGTTAGTCACAGGAACAAACACCACGCCTTATCATGTAACGGATGGCAAGGCTGCGACCATTGATGTGTTGGCACAGTTTGCTGGAAATGATGAGGTGCAAGCCCATTTTAGTGCACTTGGACATCAAACCAATAACATCCTCGAACAAGATTTAAGTGCAAAAATAAATCAATCATTTGAGGCCAATGCAATGTACAACCAAGCGATTTCTGGTCAAACGGTTAATATTGCAGAGTTTCCAAAAACGTCGCTTGGTCGTCAACTAGAGTCTGTTACAAGAGCCATTGCAATTCGAGACCAACTGCAAACCAAGCGACAAATTTTTGTGGTTGCGATGGGTGGGTTTGATACGCACTCTGAACAAGTCAGAAGCCTCCCTAGGCTACAAGCCGCGCTTGATGGCGCACTGACCGCATTTAATGGCGCGATGGAAAGCATGGGATTAAGTAATAATGTGACGCTATTCACTGCATCTGATTTTGGTCGAACGTTGGCTATTAATGGCGATGGCACTGACCATGGATGGGGAGCCCATCACTTTTTAATGGGAGGGGCAATAAATGGCGGAACGATTTTCGGTGATATTCCTCAAGCTGAGTTCAATCATGAACTCGACGCCGGCAGTGGCCGTTTGATCCCCACCATGGCTGTGGATCAATATGCGGCCTCATTAGGGCGTTGGCTTGGTTTGGACGACACAACGTTAAACGATGTTTTTCCAAACTTGAGCAAATTTGGTCAAATCCCTAATTTGTTAGCTTAACACGTCAAGCTATATAACTGTGCCCACGCTGGTGCAGTTATATAATATTTAAACTCCGCCACGGGCTATTTTTAGCCCGCTATTTGACGCTAAATTAATAAATACTGAGTTAGGTTGTTACTTTTCAATAAAAAGGTACACTGGCTCTGTTCATCTAATGGTTTTGGAAAAATAGATAGCAGGGGCGAAAATGGGGCATTCGATTCTAAACAACCTAAGACGATTTGAAGATTATCAATTGATTTTAATCGGTTGGCTCTTTGTGCTAGCCGCAGTATGTCTAAATTGCACGGCCCACAGTTTACTCATTGCAAAAGAACAAGTAGACATCATCTCTTCCATAGGCTGGTCTTTAAAGGAGTTTGGTGTTTGGCTTGTAATGACTCCCCCTATATGTTTTGTCTTGAATGCGTCCCGTAATCAGCAAAGACCGATATTAAATTATACGGTGACAGGTTTTTACGCAATTGGTTTTGCACTATTCGTAAGTACATTTGTTGATGTTTACACTGAAGAGTTGCATTGGCAAGAAAGCTTGTTTTATAGCTGGCATAAGCATGTAATTGCTTTTGTTGCGATTGTCGTGGTGTGGAAAATGATGCGTGGGATTGACGGAGAAACGCAGCCCGCTTCCGATAAACCAGCACATACGCACCAGTTACAACTAAAAACATCTAATGCACCTTGTTTGCCAGCTTCAACCTATGAACAGGCGCCGTCAAATCAAGGCAGTCAAAGTGTACTGAAGTTAGATAATCCAAGCATCGAGCTTAATCAAGACGAAATCTACGTTGTTCAAGCATGTGGAAACTACCTTGAGATCAAAACAAATAATAACGTACACCTTGTTAGGAAAACGCTAAAAGAGTTGGAGCAGTTGCTTGATGATGGTCAGTTTGTCAGATGTCACCGCTCTTACCTTGTGAACCTATCTAAGAGCCATTCACTTAAGAACCATCGCTCGGGTCACGGTGATTTATGTTTGTCGAATGGCGAAGTGGTGCCTGTTAGCAAAAGCAAACGCGCCACAGTGCGTGATGCCCTTAGTTAAGCCCTACATTCTGACATCGCCCATACCTTTTACATTTATTATCGCTAGATTACAGTTTTTTTAGCGCTGAAATCGGCCTCTGTAATTGATGACAAATAATACACTTTATTACACGCTGTAACTAAATATTGCGAGTACTGGTTAACAGCGCTTTTGCCCTTTCAAAAAATATATCTATAAAAATCAAAGAATAGCTATTGGGACGAATGGAGGATGTTGGTAAAACGCCCCAAACTTAATCCAGTGGCCCCAGCTCGCTTTATTTTGCTTCGCCCTGTCATTAGGCTTTGTTTAAAGTATCTAGACAGGAACACATTATGACAAATACATCCTTCTCTTTAGCGACCCGCTCATTACATTGGCTGGTCGGTATAACTATGCTGAGCCTAATCATCGTTGGTATTTACATGGCTAATTTTGAGGTCTGGGCATTATATGACATACACAAAAGCATGGGAGTTTTGGCGCTGTTACTGATTCTCCCCCGCGTTATTTACAGGCTCATTCAAGGCTTCCCAGAAGCGAATTGTGCTCATAGCCAATGGGAACAAAAAGTGTCTCATCTAGTCCATTGGATTTTGCTTATAGGTACACTCATGATGCCAGTAAGTGGCATGTTATATTCGGGCTTTGGTGGCTATGGCGTTGATATTTTTGGTTTGTCTTTAGTCAGCGAAAATGTTGTTGATAACAGTATTGTGCCATATAACGAGTCAATATTCGTAATTTCTAAAGCAAGCCATTGGATAATTGGCTACTGTTTGAGTGCTGCAATTTTGCTTCATGTCGCAGGCGCATTAAAACACCACGTCATTGATAAAGACGACACGTTAAAGCGTATGACAGGTAGAGCCTAATACGAGCTGTGTATTGAGCTTTTTAGCGCCTGAAAATGACTTAGGCGCAATGCTAACTCAAGCAAAGTGCGCTATCGTTTATTCATTAAACTGATTTCGGATTTTGCTTATGGTTTTTATGACGAATGCCGGAAGCTTAGCGCTTATACTCATTATCGTTGCGATTTATCTGTTATTTTGGGTCGGTCGCAAGCAAAGAGAAAAGTTGAAAAGTCACAGAAAAAACAAAAAATGACTAGTTTGGGGTTCTTTGTAATTTTTTCAATATGACAAGACTGCGCTTAACTAGGCGAAAAGAAGGCATAAATCACATTAAGAATAGCCGTTCATTTAACCCGTTACATCTGATCTTGTCAGGCGCTCTAGTAGTAAAAGTACCAACTCGCGTTGGAAATATTAAAATTCAGCAGGAGTATTAAGGCTAATGATTTTTGATAAGTTTGCTTCTGGTTTGCAAGCTAACTCGGTCTGCATGAGCTTGCTCAAAAAAGTAACTTTTATCAGCGACACTCGCAGTTATTCTGATTGTAAAGTTGAACCTGCTTTGGCCACATACTTTGCACTCAATCCATCAGAGCGATAGATGTTTCGGATATCGAACACTTGAAATAGTTCTTCAGCGGTTTTACTACGGTGGATATTAGCTTAATAAATAAAGGGTGCAAAATCCAATCACTTTCAGCAGCAAGTCCAAACAAAGTCAGCATCAGATCCAATTTAAATTAGCAAACTATTCCATTTAAATTCAGCATAGTAGGCGCAATAAAAGGTAAAAAAGATCTATAGAATTAAATGAGCTAATAATAGCTAAATTTAGGCGCGAGGTTTAAGGTGGATATCACTTGTAATTTTTAAGTACCTTACTGCAACAATGTATACTTCAGCAAGATACTATTATGATTGCTTTTAATCATCAAACTCAGATTGGTTTTCTCTAAACACCCAACACAAATTATCTTGGCAAGCGGGCATTAGTTCTGTTTTACTGAGCGACAACAATCTTTGACCAGGGCTTCGGATGATAGACTCGGGTAAAAAATCACCGTATACAAATTCAGTTAAATGATTTTCTATTTGCTGGTAAACAGTGTAAGCATTTTCAACAGGCACAAAACAAATTTGGCATTCATTCCCCTTGGTGCAAATAAATACTCGCAATTCATGGCCTCGAATCAGCCCTAAATTTAGCTGCGCATATTCTGTTAGGTTACAAATAAACTGATGAATAGAGCACACATTGATATCTCTTAAAGCTGCTTTTGCTTCATCGTAAAGAACTTCCCAATTTTCTGTTTGATAAACTGATTTGGAGTATATTTGCATGTTTTTGTTGAAAGTAGCCAGAAATGTTTGCCAATTGGGCAATAAGGGTTTGAATGACTGGCTCTTAACCAAGCAAGCGGCTTGAAGTGGCGGTAAATCTCTTAATTGGTATGGCAAACGCTTGACTGAATAAAGCAGATGGTTAGGATTTGCCAACAGTGACATATGTTGCACTATTGATATGACTTCGTACTCTCTTGATGTATTACCCATGTTCATTTCGCTGTCGTCAAATAAATCAAAGTGGTCATTTTGATATTCAACTAGGAATGCAAGATAACTATCACGGCCAGCATCTGGTCTACCCTCTAAAGCAAAAGCATAAATGTTTCGTATGGATTCTTCCATATCAACAGCGTCACGAATGATCTGAATTATGGCGTCTTTTGAACCGTAGGTGGTACGAGGAAGTTTTTGTCTTACAACCGTTGCATTGGTGTTAGCTAACACCAAATCGACTTCTGGTATGTTCATATTTTTCCTTAGCACATTAGCTTTCAGCCAAAGCATTATTAAGTAAAATTGTGTCGCACTATCAGTATTCTGAAAAGCACTTGTTCAAAATATCAACATTTACCTACAGGGGCAATATTATATTTACTCCCTTACGTATTAGAGGTGCAGAAAAGCCCCGCGAGTGCGAGGCTTTGGATTCGAGATAGAAAAATAACCTATATATCTATTTATTCTAAGCTTCGGGTTGCTCTGAATGCTCTTTTAAAGAGTCACAATATGCAGAAATACAGTTTAAATCGACGCCAGCGGCAATGAAATTTAAGCTAAAGTCACCATTAATGTTCACATGCAACCCTTTTTCATCTGACTCCAGAGAAATTGTCGCCTTAATCTTATTTCCCCAACCATTCATTGATATTTCTGATACTTCAAAAAAATCAAATGTTAACTGCACAGTATTAAATTTACCTATCTGCCATTTTTTTGGAAGTGTCTTTGGTAGTTCATTCAGATCCAACCTTACATAAATGCTGGAGCCGTCTCTTTTAAAGGATAACTCATGTACTTCTATATTTTGCAACGATGGTTCAAAATCATAGATTGCTTTAATAGATCTATTGTTTTGCAAGTAATCTGTCCACATCAGAAATATTTCCTATTTATCAAATTCATAATGAGCTTTTGTACCTTCAACTTTCCCTGTTCGAGTATTTTCTATAGGCCTTACATTTAAATGTGGACCTTGCCCCCCCTTTTCGTGACCAGCAGAATGGTCTTGGATGACTACAGTTTTACCGTTTGTGGTCTGGTGCGTATATTCTCTAGTGTAAACTACATTACCTTGAGAGTCTTTCATGGTTTGTCCATTGCCATCTGTCATCTTGACTTTATCAACTGATAGTGGCCTTTGAGTTCTTGGGACTTTGGCATCTTTCTTAGCTTGAGTCATGGCTCCGCTTCGGCCAACTTTATTCAGAGTTTTTAGAGCACTGTTAGTGTCTTTAAAAAAGTTCTTTGCTGCGCCATCGGGAAGGTTCTCCGCTAGTACTCCAGTAATTGCTTCCGCAACAATATTGTTTTCTCTTGCAACTTTTGACGGTCTTCTCAGCAATGTTGGCCTTGAACTTTTGCCATCTGGATCTGTATACCTATAAGGATTATTATTCGCATAAGCATAACGATTAAAGCTATGAATATCACGGACCCCAATAGGATCATTCGAATAAAACCGCCCTATAACCGGATCATAGTATCGTGCCTGCATATAAACCAATCCAAGGTCTGTATCAAACTTGTGGCCGGTATATCCTATGTCGTCCCGACTTGGAGAAACAGAGTCTCCATAAGGTAAGTAACCTTGTTGTTCCGTATTTTGCTTTGGTACTACATTACCCGTTTTAGCAATCAGCTTTTTCCCTAGGTAGATGTAATTTACACCTTCTCCACTAACATTGCCTTTTTCCGTATAAAAAAGCTCGCCGTTCTTCCCGTAAAAGCTATAGTGTAACGAACCTTTCTCATTGCGTTCTACACGCCTATTGAACCCATCGTATCTGTAGCTATTTCCATTGGCTTCTAGCATTTGGTTATTAGCTGCATAGCTAAGAGAATACTGACCATTGTTTGTTACATTGCCTGCATGATCATAGCTAAAAGTGCGAACGTTCTTGCTGCCATTCGAGACACTTTCAAGACGGTTATTTGTGTAATTGTAATTATAAGTAAGTGTTGAACGCTTTGTCTTATAATAAGTTATGTTACCAAGAGCATCGTATCTTATAGTACTACCACCTATTTTACTTCCACCTGCTGTACTAACTAAGCGATCTAAACCGTCATAGCTTAGATGTGTTAAGCTTAGTGATTGGTCAACAGAGTTGATTAAGCTAGTAACATTGCTATTGCTATCATAACTGTAGTGCAAATCTACTATAGCGGTTGATCCCCTTGAATCTTCAACTGTTTCAGGAAGCCATGTATAAGGGTTTATGTTAGATGAGTGTTTGACTCCATTACCGTAAGTGAACCCCTTTAACAAGCCATGAGGGTAATACTGGACTTGTGCGGCATAAAACTGCTTGGTCGAACCCGCGCTATTGAGCGAAGCAACTTGAGTAGGTTCGCCAAATCCGTTCATTTTATAGCTCAGGTGAGTACCGTTAGGGTACTTTATAAATGAACGATTTGCGAAGCCATCGTAACCATATTCTATGTTTAAAGTTGGCTTACTATCTATTGTCAGTTGTTCACTTTCTACTAGGTTTAACCCGTTGTAGTTGTAGGTTTGTTTAATCCCTCCAGATACTAGGGATATAAGGTTTCCTTGCTTGTCGTAGTCAAATTTGGTATCTGGTAGTTTTGGGTAACTAATAGAGTCGATCTTGCTAAGATTGTTATAGGTATAAGTAATAGCAGCCGACGATTTTCTATTACAGCCTAAACTATCACCGACCTGCTTCCATTTAAGGCGTCCGTCATCGGTATATTTGAAGTATGTAGTACTGCCAGTATCGCTGCGAACAATTGAACATAACTGATGAGCGGGGTTGTAATATCGAGTTTCCTTAAAAGAAATGCCATTTCCAGATTGGGTAACTCTTTTGACTTTACCAAAAACATCATATTGAACTTCTGTGGTTACATTTTCAGGAGACTCAACTAATCGCAGCTTATTGAAATCGGGCGAACTATATGCATGATAAGTATTTTTTGTTTCATTCCCTTTTGCATCAATTACTTTAACTTCATGACCTGATATATACTCATAGTTTACGGTTCCCATTCCAGCTTTAGATGATGTCTTTATTCTTCCCAAGGCATCAAAAGTAGTTGTGATGCCTTTAGACTCGACTGCTGATGAAGAAACATAAGAGGTGAACGTATTCTGATTTAAATGATTGTATTTAAATCGTTTGTAGCGTGTTCTGTATAGAGGAGCCCTATGGTCCGATAAGTCAGAGTCAGTAACTTTAGTAAGCCGACCTAAACCATCAAACTGATTAATCGTTCTAAATTTCGCCCCTGTACTACAAGCAGTCTTATATGAGTTTAGTGCACAGCGCTCAATTGTTTGTTGTGTATTACCACTCCAAGTGATTTTATAGTCAAGCCATGTATTCTTATCGTCGTTTTGAAAGTCAATGGCAGTTAACCTTCCAATCGAATCGTAGTCGAAACTCGTTTTTACTCCATTAAAGTTTGTTTCACTAGTAACCCACCCATTGTCATCAACTTCTGTAAATCTGGCCATGCGTGTACTTGATTTAGGTTCAGGTACTACTACTTTTCTAGGTATACCGCGTTTGTAGAGTTGATATTCAACGTACTGATTCCCTGATCCAGAGCTAAGCGTATTTGGTAATTCAATACGTTTTATGTTTCCATCAGTGTGATAAGCAACAAAACGCTTTTGAACTTTTCCATACTTAGAAATATATTTGACATTGTAAGGAGCAAAAGAATAATAATTTGTATGACTTACCGCTGTACCAAGTGTTTCGTAGTTTTGAACTCGGTGGTATTTAATATTCCCAAGCTCCCAGATATCTGTGTTGTGTTGGTAACTATATGTATCATAACGATTTGGCCTGCTACTTAAAGCTGGTTTATTATTCCCAGAAATAATGGTTAGCGGGTAGCCATATTTGTCATAGGATTTGTAAGTCGTTTTATATACCGTTGATGAGCTGGCTGAATCGTCATAAATTTTTTCAGTACGTTGGTATAAATTAATTCGATTATCTAGCGCAGCTTCGTTCGTCACCATGTCACAAAACGGTAGAGAAGAGTTCAAGGCATCTAACTTTCCGCAGGTATCCCAAAAGTTATCACCTATTTTAAAGTTGTACACTACCCGCTTTAGTAATTTATTACTTTCTAGCTCTACATGGTCTTCAGCTACGATGCGATTTTCGACAGAACTGTTAGTATGTCTATTGATATAAAAAACAGTTTTTTTGCCTTCCCCCGTAATGGTCACTGTTTTGACATCATTAGCAGAGGATATAGAGTCAGGCTTACCATAGGGCATGGGGACGTCAATACGGCGAGTAATCGCACTGTTGACTTTATTTGGAATGTCGTTGCCATTGCTTTGGTAAAGACCCGCATTTTGCGAGTAGCTATATTGCCAATTAATATCTTTGTCGATATTGCCCGAGATTGACTTGAATACAAGGTTGCGTCTGACACTACAATTTAAATTAGTGAAATAGTAAGTCGGTATAGAATCTAAGTGGTTGGGGTTATTTACATGGGCGAAAACATCATGCCTGCCATGAAATATGTTTTGCAGGCCATACTTAATGTTCAACCCAGTAGGCGTAGCGACCGTAAACGATTTTACACTGGTATCCTGTGTATCACTGATATCACATACACCAGGATTGTCATATGAGGCGCTTTTCGTTTTCGCCACTGCACGGTATTGTTGCTCGTAAAATGCTGACGGGTAAGTCCAACTCGTATTATTTGGTAATGTTACCGTTCTGAGTTTGTTATTGATATAACCATAGTACCAACTTCTGCCATTTGCTGACACTCTCGATATCATATCGCCTGAATAGTGTATTGTAATAACACGGCCATCCGATGCCGATATCTTGTTTAATTTATTGCCAGAATAATGATAATGAACAGTGTTACCAAATTTATCTTCTATTTTTGTGGCCATCATCATGCCACGTCGACCTGCATTGCCAATTGGAGGTGATAAGCCGTGGGGCCGAGTTATCTCATGATCAAATGTATATTTTACGCCATTGGGTGACGTAACGATAAAACCTTGACCGTCTCCATCTGTACGAGTAAAACAACTCGAAACTAGGTACTGGCTCTTTGTGATTTGCTTGCCTTCAAACTCACCTTTGCCTTTAACTAACGGCTCTGAAATCTGATTCGGGATATGTAATAATTTTCCCTGCCAAAATGTATGGGGATAGATCTGTTTTTGGCTGCCAGATCTCACTGAATATGTGTACTCTTCTGAAGTGTGAGTACATTCATAGCCATTACCCCACCCTTTACCACTTTTGTATAAATTATAGTTATAGATATTTTCACTGGTGTCGACATAATGTGCTCGAATATAGGGCACATCTATTAGCCATTGCCCCATTCCTGTTGAGCTCAAATCTCCAAGAGCAGACTGAAAAGAAAAAGGGCTAAAAGTACGTCTAAACTCTACGGGTAGTTCGAAGTTACCTGGTAAAGACACATCAGTTACAGCAAAACTTAACGAACCACTGATGGGGTCATAAGCGTCACCACTTGAACTCTCTGCAGTTGCACTTAATGCGCGAGTTTCGGTATCTTTTTCGAGATAAGTTAGTGTCTGGCTAGATACATTAATTGACGCACTCGCTGCTATTGCGCCAAAAATTACATTCTTTATTTTCATTTTAAATTTGAGCGGATTCTTAGTAAGTTTCTTTTAGTGGGCTGCCGAGAAGGTCAGTGTGGATATAAATAACGTTTTCACCGACTGTTTTACCAGCGGAAGGTATGCCCGTATTTACACATGATAAATAGTTACAAGCTTGCACTCTTACTTGGAAATAAGAAGAGTAGCTTTCATCCAATACGATGTAGGTTTGGGATGTGGTTGTTTTGTACAACCAGTTTCCATTCTGGTCTAATACTTCAATTACATAAGTACTAGCATGAAGCACATCATCCCAGACTAATGTCTTTTTCCCGTTTAAGGTTTCGACATTAATACTGGTGGTCGCAGGCAACTGGTATTTAGGGACAAAAGGTATTAGTACCATAATAGAATCGGTGCTCACTGGTATCCATGTTGTTTTAGCAATAGATTGCTTGCTAAATACAGATAAAAGTAAAAATAGCGCGAAAATTAATCTCATATAATATTTTTGCAAAATTGGGGGGCGCGAATTATATTTTGTAGCATTAAGTGAGTAAAGAGGCATTTAGCTTTTTGAGTGAAGGTTACAATATCATTTTATTTCGGTTGGTCTTTTGTAACTGCTAGTTTTAATATAGATTGTTAATAGCTTTGCTAGCTCAAGATAACCCATTGGCTCGGGGCTTTAAACGGGGCTTCTTAAACATACCTTTGTGTTTATGGGGTTCATCTTTAAGCTCTTTTAAGCAAGTAATATCAGAGGCCTGCATCTCGCTTTAACCTCTTTTAGAACGTAAACTGATATTGCTAAATTTTATATTCCACGATAAAGCACATTAGCAATGCTTTATCAACTCCTTTGAACCAACATGCTATTTTAACTTTTTATGTGCAACTTTTACTTAGTTGAAAGAACTTGGGTAATACATCGGCCATTTTTTCTTGCTCATATGCGCTATTATTTTCTATAAAATTCACGAATTCAGGAGCAGTTTCAGTTATATCAAATTCAGCGCAGGGCACTAGCATTTCTTCTGCTGGAATATTGGGGGCAACTAACCCTGTTAAATAGTAAACGAAGCTCATTGTGCATATATAGATTGCCGCTTGTGGTGTCTCTAGTTCATTTTGACTTTCACCTGCACATCGGGCCTTCCATTGTGCAGCGGTGTCAGACAAATCCATGGCATGTAACTGAAAAGACGAAAATAAAAAAACTAAAAGATATAAAAACTTCTTCATTATTAAATCCATTGAATACGAAAATTGAAAACACGTGCTTGTTATAACTACCCAGCTATTTTCTTTGAATTGCTATCATTTTAGCGTCTGAATTACCGTTTATCTCTGGGGCATACATAAGCTCGATGTTCGCGGCTGGTGATATGTAGTCTCCATTAAACCTTGCTTCAGCCAAGTATTCAAATATTGTTACGCCGTCCGAAATCTGATACCTGTGCCAGACTATTTGCCCCTTGCTGTTTATATTCGGCAAGGTTTGTACAGTACTTTCTCCTAACCAATTCGCGTAATGCTTTTGTCTGTGTAGAGGGTTTAGGGCAACAAGACCTTTTGGCAGGGTATCCGTTATTAGGACATGGGTTCGTGGAATTGGGCTAAACGCAGAAAGCCGCACTTTAACCAATTGGCCAACCTTAATCTCGTTTTCAGAAACTTCTTGCCATTCCTTTCCAGTCATTACTTGAAATTTTTTGGAAATGCCAACGCCATTGAACGACGCTTTATCGCTAATATAGTGCTTTTCGTAGTCAATATTGAGATAAAAACCCGCATTAACTTGGTTCGTATGTATTTTATACTCGGTCACCTTATTGTGGGTGTTTTCTGCGCGCAGGTTTACGTGCAAAGCCTCTGTGACAGGCCTATTTTTAAGTGCTCTTGTACACAGTGCATCGTTTAAGGTGTTGCCGAAGTGCCCAACTTGAATTTGTTTGCTTATCACTTGTTTGGCAAGGTCGTCTTTAAGGCTTTGGCGTTCAGTGAGCATAACGGCCAAGCACTTATCTTGATTAGAATTTAAAGATGTATAACTACTGTCTTGATAACCGTCAGATACAATGCGCTCTAACGCTTTTTCAATTTGAGCCTGATCACCACCAGCAGATTTCATCGCCAGCAATTGAATCAAGTTACTTGTGCTATCTAAAACGCCTTTTGCCCTAACCCTCTTAACGTCCTTTAAATTTATTTCTCCCTGTTCTGCTAGTGCCCACAATAACCAATCGTTTGCATAGGGGGTTAGTTTAGACGTATAAGCAATTTGAGTTTGATTTGTATCTGTATCTGAGAACCTATTGACTTGCGTGTCGATTAAACTTCTGTCTACATTGAACTGATAGGCAGAGTCTTTTAACCACTGATTTGCCAATAACGTATAAGCAGTTAAAAAAGGGTCTGTTTTGGCGTTTAGAAAGTAGCTATACCCGTCATTTCGAGCATTGTGTTTATTGCTAGCATGTAGAGTCTTATGCAAAGCTACGTTCGTTTCTCTAGTCATTGGGTTATTGGTGAGGCTGACTGCTCTAGATAGTGTTTGCTCCCAACATTGATGCGGATAACGAGTGTGGTACTTCAAAAGCCCCGACCAATCCGGTGCGAGTTGATTAGTTGGAATTGCATAGCTTTTTAATACTTTTTCATTGGAGGGCAGCATAATGCTCGGCGTTGTTTGGCTCGGAGCCATTTTTACCGAGCGTAGGTCTTGGTATGTGGCTGATAAAACTTCGTAGTTAGCGATTTGATTTCGTGTCCTGTCTTGCTCACTTTTAAGCGCAATTTGGTAGTGACCCATGTCCGAAGTCTTGATCGGTATGTCGAGTGTGAAGCTTTGTTGTTTATGCAGGTCAATGTCGTATGTTTTAGCGCCACTGTTGTTTATGGAAATATCTAGCCGGTCTTGTAATACTCGGTTTGTGCGGTTAGTTGCAACGACTCTCATGACCGCTTTGTCGTTTTTAAAAACCTTAGGTGGTACGTAAAGGCTATATTCTATTGCGGCTGAAGTCGTTATATCCCCCTCATATCTTGCATGGTTCGTCTCGTTTGCACCAAGTGCAAATAGTTTCCAACGTCCAATTAACTGTGGTAACGGCACGTCTATCGTCCGTGACTTTTTCGCTTTTAATGTAATTGGTGGTAGCCATACCGATTGGGCTAAAGGCGACATAGACTGAGAGGGAGGCATAGAAGCTAACCGCCTTCGCATTTGAACGTCATGATGCGTGGACGCAAAATGCGCGAGCATCTCGGAGTGCTCAGTGAATTCAGGTGCAATCATCCACTCTTTTAAGTTATGGGCTGGCTTAAAAGGCAGCTCATACAAATACGCGTTGTATAAATCTTCAAAAGAAACATCTTCGGCGCGGGTGTAGCTAACATCAAAAAGCGCATCGTTCACGAGCCAAAGTTGCACGTCTGTGTTTTGATTACTTTCAAGCGTCACTGACAGCACACTATTTGATTTTGTTGTAACTGCGTGAGTAGCCTTTAGCTCGAGGGGGTCTGCTGTAATGACGCTAACGCGTTTACTGTCTATTTCGCCCAAAATACTTGGCTTTTTGGGCAATACAAAGTTGTTTTGACTTGTTGGAAAATGCTCGTATTGTGACTTAAGTTTATCGAACAGCAATTTGAGCTGGTCACTATGCAGGGATTTAAGCTCCGCTTGCGCTTGGGGGCTAAAAGGCATAAAGACATGAATCTTGATTCCTGGCAGGTGTTTTTGAGAAATGTTTATTTGTTCAGAGTTACTGCCTTCAACTAAATGTATGTGTTTTATTTTTTTATATTCACCCGCATTAATGAAAAGGAGTGCATCCCCTGCTCTATTCGACGTTATACTGAGTTCATAATCGCTACCCACCACTGTTTGTGCTTTACCCTCGAGCTCTAAGGGGGCTGTTTTTACCTCGTCATCTGGTTGATCTGGGTATACATAATGTGAACGTAACCACGTGTACTTACCATCAGCGCTCACTAATTCAAAGGTGATTCTTCCCGAAAGATCCGCAGGTATTTCGCAACTAAATGGGGTCTTCCCAGAACATAGTTCGGTGGCCTTCCCATCTTCATGAACAATATTGACGTGCGTTTGAGTTTGAATCTGTTTGCCCGACGGCTCTACTGCAATGACATCGAATTGATAGTTTTGCTGTTTTGTGCCGATATAATGTTCCCTAGAAAAATAAGGTATGCTTGCTCTGTAAAACGTACTTTCCCCAGTTTCAGAAATGACGGTGCCATTTAGCCTAATTTGGACTAGAGGTAGATCTGGTTTTAGTTTTAACTTTAATTCACCGACTTCTCCTTTTGATTGCAATTCGGTTTTTACAGCCCTTCTTAAGTTGGCTGCTAACTCATCGCGATCACTGTACTCAAAATTCGCAGGCCAGCCATCTGGGGCTCGGTACATGTGGTCATATTGATGGCTAAGTACGCCTGAAAAGTTTTGAACAGCAAATCCATTAAAGGTTTTGCCTGTCACTTGCACAGTAAAAGGTGCCAACTTTGTTGCGCTATCTGAATGACGCCAGTTAAATTCAACCTCAGGTGGAATGAATTCCGTAACCTTGAAATACCCGTTTACTTTTGTGGGTGAGCCATTGTATTGAGCTTCTAACCAATAAACCCCGGTTTCACTTAATCCTTCGGGTAGCTCGAATTGCATTAAACCGTGTTCGGATATTGCGGTCGCTTCTATTTCAATTGGCGTGTGAAGCTTATTGTTGAACCGGTGTATGGTGATATTGAGATTGTTTTTGAGCGTTTTTAAGCCATTTTCAGTGTGCCTTTTTGCAAGCAAAGTAAAATCAATAGGTGTATTTGGGGTATAAACGGGTTGGCTAAAAACAGCCTTGGCAACAATTTTTGTTTCAGGGCGTTGTTCTATTTCCAATACCGCTTTTGACTCTTTGCTGGTGGCCCAAAGCCAGCAATTTTGCATTGATTTGCCCTCAAATTTGAGCCAACTTGTATAAGAGATATTAAGTTCACCATCAACGTTAGTTGAACCAATCAATGCAGGTTTATACATGTTCGGACACACAAGCTTTATTTTTGCTTGGACTGGCGAACCTGTTTCAAAACTCGTTGTTGAAACATACAACCCAGCACCCATAAACGCTTTTAACTCAAAATCTGAAACACTTAACGCGACGCTTTTATTCTTAAAGCCTGTCTCGGACTGAGACTGACTTTTACTACTCTGCCCTGTCAAATTGTAAATGATGACACCACTAGAATGACTCAGGTGCTCGGCGACTGGTAGGTGTTGATGACGAAGTTTATTGTCATTTGCTGAATTTAGCTGCGTGGGCGTAAATAAACTTTGTTTATTGTTAGTGTTCAGAAAATTTAGCAATTCTGTCGCGTTTGTGGCCGGAAAATACTGTGCCTTGAGATCCATTGCATTTCTATGCTCAAGGCGAAGTGTCGCGGATTCGTTTGATTTAAACTGCTTGCCTAAATAGTCACGCGTGCGCCAGTAAGTACTTTCTTTACCCGTTTTATATGAAAGTAATAAACCTGTATTTTCGAAGCCCTCGCCCCCCGCCGTGGTCAAGGCTGATAAGTCAAATTGGTATTCGGTGTCGCCTTGTAAGTTAACACTATAATAGTGAAAGCGATCCTCTTTAGACTTTTTGTTTACTTTTATCGGGTGTGAATTCAAAGATGTAGTTATAACCTTTGATAAGTCATGTTTGTTGCTAAGTGCATGTGTAAATGCAAATGCTAGATTCTCTGGTGGACAGGACTTCTCGCTCGCGCTCTCTATTAAAGTGAATCGTGTATTAGTCCTATCATTATGTGACGTCTCACAAAAAAGCCCAATAAATTTCGGGGTATCTGAATAAGCTTTTTGCTGATATAACACAGTTTTTGAATACGTCGCTTGATGAGCTTCTGTCGCTTTAAACCCTTGAGGTAATACGAGTTCAATATTCAGTTTGTTTATAGGCTCTTTAAATTTGAAAACAAGCTTTGTTTGTGTGTCATTTATACGTATCAGCTCAGTATTTGAGGGCTTTGTAGTTGTGCGGTCGAGTTTAATGCGCACTGCATCGAGTATGGCTGCAATTGCTTGTTGATCCGCTTCAAACGGGGTTGTAAAAGTGACAGAGAGTTCATGTTCATTTACTTTAGTCTCATCTACGGGAAAGCGTTTGTTCACCCATATGTGTTGAAAACGGTTGTTTACTTGTTTGCCTTTACCTACAAAATGCTTTGTCACTGCTACCTTTATTGGCATGTAAGCTGGTGTTTTAACATAAGTATCGCAACTGATTTGATTTAACCTCTGGTAGCGCCAACGACATTGCTTTTTGAGTTTTTCGTCTAGCTCTATTGCCCTTATTTGTGCTGATGTCGGTACTTGCCCATGCTTTGCTATTGCTTGGTTGAAAGTAATGAGGATCTGATTGAGGTGTCGATTACCTTCTACAAATTTGACATCAGTGACCGTGAGAGGTTGTGCAGCGACAGAAAACGAAGCGAAACTTAAAATAAAAAGCAGGGTTATCTTGATCATTGTTGTATGGGTGTTTTTCTTATTAGTCCCAATATACCAAACGTATTTGTAAATAACACCAATTCAATAAGTTAAGAACAGCGACCCAAGAGGTACCATTCTTGATACCCCTTGTTATGTCGACTATAGCTCTAAGATAGCTCTAAGTTAACAGGCAATTCTTACCACTCACCTGGGTTACCGTCATTGTCACTGATCTCTTCAACTGTACCACCTGTTTGAGCGGCTAGCTTCTTCAAGAAATCGAACGTTGGTAAAGACTGTGCGTAATGCTTTGGTGCAAGCGCGTAAGCAGGCAAGTCTTTTGCTATCGCAGCGTCCATTTTATTATTGAGATTTGCAATGGATTGAACCGTACCTGTATAGATTGTAGCGTTAAATTGTACAGGCGGCTGTTCATATAAATACTTGTTTGCGACTTCTGCTTGCCAGCCACTGCCACCACAGTTACTCACTGGGCTGTGATTTTCATCGCCATCAGTTGAACCATAAACGCGCAAAATTGCGCCTTGGCTTGCTTCTACAGAGTAGTTTAAGCGCAGTTCGTCTGCACCATCACACATTGCCTCTGCTAAGGCCGTCATACCAGTACAACCCTCACCATCTAGCTGTGAAAGCGCCATAAATGCTGATGAAAAATCAACGAAGCCATTGGTGATTGATTGGATTTGACCACCAGAAGCAAACGTTTTGATGTTCAACTTTTGGCCATTAATAGAGCTATCTAGAAAGAACTTACTCATTTTACTGATAGCCTGCTGTTTAGAAAAAGCACAACGAGATTGGTTGTCTGGACGCTTGATCATCATTGAACCACTTCTGTCCAAAAACAATATGCCATAGGACTCAGGCGCGCTTAGAGTTGAGAATGAAGCAGACACCAAAGTGCCGAATAATAAACCAGTTAAAACTTTCATAATGAAACTCCTTGTTCATATAAAAAATGCCTCTAATAGGAGGCGAGCTTTTGCAACACTCGTTGAAAACATAAGTTAATTAAATGTTGCACATGGGAGTGTAGCGAAAGCATATTGCGTTGCTATTACATATTATTACATAGTGTTAACATTTCTAATGATGGGTGTGGAACGGCGAAATTTGTAATGAAAATTATATAGGTTAGCGATTTTTGACTATCTTATATTTAAGGAAAAATTATCAGCACATTGCTGTACTTATGTGCATTGGTTAACGCCTCGGAGAAATAAATGCACTTTCTTAAGCGCTTATCAATCTTGCAGCTTACAATTATTAGCTCTCTTGCCCTTATCGCTTTTATTTTTATTCTGCTTGCTAAAGTGGCGACTCAGTATTGGCAAGATTTTTCATCTACTAACCAAGACATCGAGTATATTAAATTATTAGATGCGATAGAAAAAGTAGCCCATCATCATGCTGTCGAACGAGGACTAACAGCAGGTTATCTCGGAAGCCTCTCCCCTCAAAAAAAGCAATTAGTAGATGCGCAAAGGATTAAAGCAGATATGTCTGAAAGAGTTGTAAGAGGTATGGTTCAAGAACAGTTTCCAGATGATGAAAAGGTTGAAAAGTGGCTTCCTTTTCTTTTTAACGAGCTGAGCCAGAAAGCTGCAATTAGACGTGAAGTTGATAGGCAAAACGGAAAAAACGCATTTAAGTACTACAGTCATTTAAATCAGGTTGCAATTGATACCGCAACGAGAATGCAGGCATATATCAGCAATCGGGACTTAGCCTCAAAATTGTCACTGGCATTTTTACTCGCAAAGAGCAAAGAGCGCAAAGGGCAGCTTAGAGGAAAGATAAATGGTGTGCTTGCTAAAAAAACGATTAACTCTCAGGTACGTGGAGAGCTGACTTACTTTCAAACACAGCTAGGAATTTTGAAGGAACAACTAGAAGCTGCATTAGAGGGAGAACAATTACGCTTATACAAAGAAGCAATGTCTGACAGCCGCGCAAAGGAACTCGATAGCGTCATTAACTACCTAATAAAAGAAGATAACCCTAATTTTGACTCGCTACTTCCTAGTACGCAATGGTTTCCAAAAGCAACACAGCAAATTGTGGCGGTGAAAAAAGTGCTCGAAAACCAGTGGGCGTTGACTGTGGCGCATAGCGCTGCTGTTAAAGGCGAGCTGACCGAGCAAAGCCTATTTATTATTGTGGCATTTATCATTGCGATGACTGTCATCATCATGATTAACCTACATTTAGTCACATCATTGAAACATGAATTGAACCATTTAACCGGTATTTTGGAAAAGGTGGCTAAAGAAGGTGATTTAACCCTAGATGTTCGATTGAAAACCAGTGATGAGCTAGGTCAAATATCAGAATCTATCCATAATACTGTATTCGCATTTAAGGATTTGTTACTTGGTTTGTCTAAATCCATAAATGTAGGGACCCAATTAGGTGAAGAGATGGATAAGGCTGCGAGTCATGTGAATGAAGATGCTCAACGTACGCAAAGCATGGCGTCAAGTATTGCAGCCGCGATAGAAGAAATGGCTGCCACGAGTGAGGAAATTGCTCGCTCAGCATCTGATACCCTCAATGCGAGTGATCAATTAAATAATGAGTCTAAAAAGCTTCTAGAAGACAATCAAAGAAACTTAGACGCAATGAATACGCTGTCTGATAGCATGGACAATGTAAATGAGCTGGCCGCGAATATGGAAAAACAAGTGGGTGAAATTAACACCATTTTGGACTCAATTCGCAGTGTTGCTGATCAGACAAATTTACTCGCATTGAATGCTGCAATCGAAGCTGCAAGGGCTGGTGAACATGGGCGTGGTTTTGCCGTTGTAGCTGACGAGGTTCGAGGGCTTGCAAATAATAGTAAAGAATCCTCGGAGCAGATTTCGTCGTTACTCAGCGACCTCAACGATATCAGTCAAAGCGTTGTAAATGCGATTAAAGATAATACCGAGCTTGCTGGTGAAATAATGAAAGAAGTTGAAGAAACTCGAGGCGTTTCGATGCAGGTAAGCCAACACAGTACACATGTTGAACAACTTACCACCTCGGTTGCGACCGCTGCGCAGCAGCAATCTACCGTAGCGCAAGATATATCCACCAGCACCACCGCAGTTTTGGAAGCTGCTAATGATGAGCTCGAAACGTCTATTGCATTGAAGAAACTGTTTGCTGACATGAAATTGAACAGTGATACGCTGCAGCGGACCATGGACAACTTTAAAATTGATTAATTTAATTATCCATTGTGCACTCTTCTTGCGTGTACGTGTTATAAGCGTTTTGGTCTGATAGACACATCAATACTGGCTTGGCAGATTTTAAGTCTGCCAAGCTAATTTTGGCGACATTTGTTACCTTTCTTGATGATATTAATTCCTATTCGTAATTAATTTAACTTGCTATCTTTATTAGCGCGTCATTAAATGCTAATGTTGCAACATTATCACATAACAATTAATTTTATATGCTCGACACAGCACAGGCCACAGAAGTGGTAAATGGCCCTAAATATCTTATCGACGAAGTAGCAGGCGTACTTTCAAATATATATGACATAGATACGTCGCTTGCGTGTTATTGTTCCTCTTCTTCTTGGGCTCTGACTCAAGCTGCCCAGAGTTATGTTAAAAAGGCAAATTATGAAGGGTTTCAATATCAAGGTACAATCAGTGAAGAGCTGTTAAAAGAAGTTGAATTGCTTTTTAAGACCACGACTCATGGCGATTTAATCTATCAACATATCGCGTTAATGTGTGAAATGTTTGAGGCACTATTGGAACCAAAGGAAATAGGCCTAAGGATATTACCATGCATACAAGGTCTAAGCCCTGCGTTTCATGAGCAAAATGGGGTTGTTAAAATGGTATCAACATTGGGCGGTAGTGGTGAGCGATGGGTAGAAAAACAGTTTATTAAATATGCACCACTAGAGAAAAACCAAATTTCTCCAACTATTATTCAGCCAAAAAGCAGTGATGTTAACTCTTTATGTGATGGTGATATAGCATTGTTTAAAGGTAAAGACTGGTTAGAGCAAGAGCATAATGCGGTCATCACGGCATCTCCCTCTTTTAGTGCACAATGTGCGAAGATCTGTATTTATATTGATTACCTCAGTTAGCGTATAAAAAGCGCCGAGAGGCGCTTATACATAAACAGTCGTTATTTGCTATCTTGCCCTGTCCACTGCCAATCTGGATAAAAAATACCATTTACCGTCGCGTTATGCCCAGCAATAATAGAATTTGGTTTGGTAACCGCTTTCCAGTTGTAGGCCTTTGAGTGTTCAAGCTCGAAAACAATGTTGCCCCATAAGCTATAAGGGCCAGAAATTGTTGAGTTTTTATATGCTGCAAAGAGGCTTTGGCCTCCCATTTGAAGTGCTCCAACACTACTCTCATTATTGATTTCAGCGGCGCCTTTACTCCAAACCATGAGCAAGTTAATGTGGCTCTCATCATCAGCTAAAAAATAACCATTTCCTGCTACTTGCACTGAGCGAAAGTGATTTTCACTTTTTGAGTATCCCGCAGAGGTGTCATAAACATCTACTTTTATTTGGTCGCAGTCTTCAATAAAGTTTGCATATGAACTGTTGTATATGCCGACTGTGTTACCAGAAAGCTCAGATAGGTAGGCTGTACTATTGTCTTTGATCACAAACTGATAAAATGGGGTTTGCTCAGCGGCCTTCGCATTGGTTGTTATATGGTTTAGCGTCAGCGTTGCATTTGCTTTTGCTTCAACAGCTACCACACCATTTGGCACATCGATATTAAAGTTGTCCAGCTTTACAGAGCTAGATTCTATGAGAATCGCACTGCCCACCCCTTTGTCTCTAGCGCGGACTCGCAGGGAGCCAGACATGCCACTGTCGTTTACAATTTCAATACCAGATCTTTGAATTTTGATAGGTCCACGGCACTCACCTGAAATCACAAATCGTATATTTTGCGACTGATACGCTTTTTCGAGCGCGTTGCTTAGCGCTTGTGGATTATTTGTGCATTTAATCTCTTTGGTAATCTGCTTTATTGGCCGGTGATGAGTAAGCTGAACGTCATCGGTGTGTGCGACTGATACTGTGCTGTAAAAACAGGTGGCAACCACACCAAGCTGAGCTAGTCGTATCGGATTCATTAATTTTTCCTTTTAATGCTGTATAAGTTTTACATGTTGTTGTGTTGTCAAACCCGCTTCATAATTAGTCAATTGGTTTGACTTTAAAACACTAACGTAGAAGAAAGGTTCGGTCAAAAAATATACACACATGTGTTGGAATAGGTTGTTATAACATATTACTTTAAAATGGCTGTTCGCTGCGGCCTAATAACAAATTGTAATTACAACTCCATGTTATTGTTGATTAAATATGAAAGGTTCTAAATGCTACCTCCTAAAACTTGCCAATCTTAGTGGTTACTTAACCTTTCAAGCTGAAGATTTTTAACTTTAAAAGCGTGCTCTAAGTTATCAAAAAATGTACAAAAATATTACAAATGAAATATTTTTCATATAGAGTGTCGTGTTTGGAAATTAATTTATTTATGCCTAACTTAAGCAAATGGAAAAATAACTATGTTAAAAAAAACACTTTTGGCTTCGGCCATTGCGAGCATGATGGCACCGGCAGAAGCGTCACTTATAGTGTCAGAATATGTTGAAGGAAGTAGTTACAACAAAGCGATAGAAATTTACAACACATCCGACAGTGCAATTGATTTAAGTGAATATGCGTTAAAGTTTTACTTTAACGGTAAAAGTACGGCGGGAAATACAATTACTTTAGAAGGTAGCATTGAACCAAAAGCTACTTACGTCATCGCTCATGCAAGGGCAACTGATGCATTGAGATTAAAAGCACAACAACAAAAAGATGGCAGTTGGTACAATGGTGATGATGCAATCACCTTAGAACATAACGGCGTTGTAATAGACAGTCTCGGCCAAGTGGGTGTAGACCCAGGTTCTGCTTGGTCAGATCAAGGTGTATCTACAAAAGACAAGAGTTTGGTTCGAGCCAGTACGGTTGCGGTAGGTGATAACAACCCTGGTGACGAATTCATTCCTTCAGTGCAGTGGATTGCACTAGATAAGGATGACTTTTCTAACGTTGGTGAACACAATTCTAGCGGACCTGTAGAGCCTCCAACAATTGTTTGTAACGAACAGAATGTATTTATTCATGATATACAGGGTGAATTTGATTCAAGTCCAATCATAGATGAGATGGTTCAGGTGCAAGGTGTAGTTACTGCATCTTTGCAACAGGACAATCAGCTAAAAGGCTTTTTCCTGCAAGAAGAAGTTAATGATCAAGATGACAACGCATTGACCTCTGAGGGGGTTTTTGTAAATTATTCGGCTGAATCCGTAAATGTTGGCGATGTAGTAAAAGTAGCGGGTACGGTTAAGGAAGTTTATGGACAAACTCAACTCAATAATGTCACAGGTATTGCGTTATGTGGCAGTGCACCTGTGGTTAGCTCGAACGTCACTCTCCCTTCAACTGATGGATTAGAACCGTATGAAGGCATGCTTGTCAATATCACCAATGATATGGTCGTGAATGATACTTATGGCCTAAAACGCTATGGCGAAATAAAGCTAGGTACCGAGCGACTGTATCAGGGAACCCAAGTCGGAGCGCCGGGCGAGGTCGCAAACCGTATCGAGGCTGAAAATAAACTCAAAGAAATTACACTAGATGATGGTTCTACATTACAAAACCCAGAGGTAATTCCCTACCCTACTCCTGAACTAGACGCTTACAATACAGTTAGACTCGGAGATAAAGTAACAAATATTGAAGGTGTTATTGGATACAGCTACGGGCAATACCGTGTTCACCCAGTTAGCTCACCACAGTTTATTAGCACAAATAACAGACCGGAACAGCCTGTTTTAGCAGCAGATGGCAACTTACGTATTGCAAGTGTCAACGTACTCAACTTCTTTAATGGCGATGGCTTAGGTGGTGGATTTCCGACGGAACGCGGTGCCGATTCAGCAATAGAGTACGAGCGTCAAAAAGCGAAACTCGTCAATGCAATGATAAACTTAGATGCTGACGTTGTCGGTATTCTTGAAATGGAAAACGATGGCTTTGGTGATTTAAGCGCGCTTGGAGAACTTACCAGAACACTATCAGAGAACGACCCAAACAATGACTACACGTACGTAAAATTTAATGTAGAAAAGATAGGCACAGACGCGATTATGTCTGCCATTGTCTATCGTTCTAACAAAGTCAAAGAAGTAGGCCAAGCGGCTTACACCGACGCAGTTCCATTTGATTATGGAAATCGCCCACCAGTAGTTCAAAGCTTTGAAGACTTAGCCACAGGGGATGTATTCAATGTAGCTGTGAATCATTTACGCTCCAAAGGAAGTTGTAGTAGAGCTGAAGGACTGGATCAGGATCAAAATGATGGACAAGGTTGCTGGAATCAAACAAGGGTTAATGCGGTAAACGAATTCAACCGCTGGATAGCAACCAATCCAACAGATGTTATTGACGAAGATACCATTGTGTTAGGTGACTTTAACGCCTATGCGATGGAAGACCCTATTACTGAAATGGTAAATTTGGGCTATGAGAACCTAAGCTCACGCTTAACGAGTGATAGCCTTGGTTACTCTTATGTGTTTAAGGGCCGCCTTGGCAGTTTAGATCATGCGTTCGCAAGCAGTTCTATGGCGGATAAAGTCGTTGCCGTATCCAATTGGCATATCAATGCCGATGAGCCTGTCGCACTTGACTACAATGTTGAGTACAAATCTGATAAACACATTCAGTCGTTATATGCGCAGCACAGCTATCGCTCTTCAGATCACGACCCGATAGTTATTGAGCTTCAGACCGAAAATCCATTTCCTACCATTGAAGGTAAAGTAGAAGGTTTATTTGGATGGTTTTGGTGGCAAAGGTTCTCGTTTGAGGTACCGGAAGGTTACTCTAACTTAGAAGTCTCGATAGATGGTATGGGTGAAGCCGATCTGTACTTAAGAAACAACAAAAAACCGCGATTCTTTAGGTTCGATTGCAGACCGTATAAATGGGGAAGCCGCGAAACCTGTAACATTGAAAATGCAAAGCCAGGGGTTTGGCATGTTGGGATCAGAGGCTTTTTACCCTATCAGAATGTGACTTTAAGTTATCGTATTTCTAAATAATCGATTTAAATAAAGCAATAGACAGGGCTTAATGATAAATAAAAGGGGGCAATGTGGTTTCATTGCCCCCTTTTATTTATCTAACAAGGCATTATTTGCTATTGGCATGATAGCCCGACATAAAATAGCGAATACAGTTGTTGGAATGAACGACAGAAGCATTTACCATTGTTGTAACGTGGTAAAGGTATTGTATTTTATATGGATTTCAATCAATTAAGTTTCAAGTTTAATTGGCGTCCCTATCAGGAGCGTGCACTAAATGCTGTAAACGAGCACCTAGATGACAGAAAACTGCATATAGTCGCAGCGCCTGGAGCTGGTAAGACGACATTAGGGATAGAAGTTTTCAAAAGGCTTGGGCAGCGCGCATTAATATTGTCTCCAACCAGAGTTATTCGGGACCAATGGATAGATAGACTCAGAGACTTTATTGATTGCGACGACCCTTTTAAGTTGGAGTGGACTAGCAATAATTTAGATTGGCCAAAAGTTTTTACATCCATAACCTATCAAGCTTTACATGCAAAGATGAAGGGTGTTGATGACATCGATGATGATTTGAACGAAGAATCGGAGACAGCTTGTCTCAATACAAAGGAGTTAAACGATTTTATTGCCCACCTTAAAAGTTCAAATATTAAAGTTCTGATCTTAGATGAAGCACATCACTTGAGGCAAGAGTGGTGGAAAGCACTGATTAACGTTCTTGAAGCAATTCCAGATATCATATTGGTGTCACTAACAGCTACCCCACCTTACGACGCTAGTGGACATGAATGGAGTAAATATGAGCAGCTTTGCGGTCCAATCGACGAAGAGATTTCAGTTCCTGAACTAGTTAAAGCCCGTACCCTATGCCCACACCAAGACTATGTATGGGCAGTTGATGTGACCGCAGGCGAAAAGGAAAAGATACGAGAATTCGATGGCCGTGTTAAACAGTTGTGTGACAGCTTATTAAACGATGAAACGCTTCTTGAACTATGCATGGAACATAAATGGCTGAAGCAACCAGAGGAGTACGCAAAAGATATTGTAAAAACCCCAAACCTGCTAATAGCTATTTTGTCACTTCTAAAATTTAAGCAAATCCAAGTTTCCAAGGCTTGCCTTGCGCTCTTAGACTTAGAGCATAGAGACATTCCACATTTGAGTCGGCATTGGTGGCAAAAATTAATCGAAGGCATATTGTTTTCATCTACCTTTGATTTGAATGAGACTCAGAGCCTTTTCGTGGTAGATTTGAAAAAGCAGTTGAGAGCGGCAGAGTTACTCTATAAACGAGAGCTCACGCTAGAGCATTCAAAAAAACTTGAAAGATCATTGTCATTAAGTGTGGCTAAAATTAATGGCTGTCTCGACATTCACCGAGTAGAGTTAAAAAAAAGAGCAAGCAATTTAAGACAAGTTATATTAACCGACTATATCAGAGATGAAGCGCTATCAGCAGACAGAAACATAGGTAAAGTAAACCTCGGTAGTTGGCCTATTTTTGAACGTTTGGTCCAGAGCTCTCCTGCAAGCGAAGACATCGCATTGCTAACTGGTCGATTATCTATTATCCATAAAAGTAAACTGCACTTAATTGAGTTAGAAGAGAACGCAAGTAAGCTGTCATCTGTACCGATCAACGATTTGTTGGATTTTCATGAAATTAAAGGGCCACTAAATCAACTTACCACTTTCTTTACCAAGTTACTGTGTGGTGGCCATCTTAAAACACTGGTTGGTACTCGCGCATTGCTGGGAGAAGGCTGGGATGCCCCCGCAGTTAATTCGTTAATCTTAGCCAGTTCGGTTGGGTCTTTCATGCTCACTAACCAGATGCGAGGCAGAGCAATAAGGATTGACAAAGAAAATACTGACAAGGTCAGTAGTGTTTGGCATTTAGTGGCGGTCGATAGAGAGAGCTATTCTGGTCTGATTGATTTTAACAATCTTCAAAAACGATTTTTAACTTTTGTTGGTTTGTCTGAGAAAGGCAACTCTATAGAGAGCGGATTTGAAAGGCTAAATACTAAACTGTCCACGTATTTAAACAACCACAAGCGAAATAAATATGCAGTTTATGCAAATAACAAGCAAATGCTTTCGCGGTTTAACCGTATAGAATCATTGCCGTCTAAATGGCGTGATGCTCTGGTAGTGGAAACAAGTGGTCGAACACTGCCCTCGGTAGTAACACCAAAGCTTGAAAGTTTTAAAGCATATCAGTTGAAAAATACATTCAAGTATCTGATTAAGGAATTAGTGCTAGGCTCGTGCAGTGTGTTGGCTACGGGTGCTTCGATGTTAGTGAATTTTCGTTCGCTGACAGTCGCGCTTTGGTGCGTAGCAGCCGGTTTAGGCTATGTGTTTGTCGCAAATTTACCGAGTACAATTAGTGCAATTCGTGTTGCTTTGCTGCATTTGCCTGTTGATGGTTCTCTCGCGCAAATCGGAAAAGCGGTACTGGAGTCACTCGCCAAAACCGACAAACTGGTTACCCCATTGAGGTCGTTAGACGTAAAAACTGCGTCTTTGCCAGATGGTAGTTTAATGATTGCTTTAACGGGGGGCACTTTTTATGAGTCATCGTTGTTTGCAGATACGGTAGCAGAAGTACTTGCGCCAATCGATAACCCAAGATATCTAGTTGTTCGCGAGGGCGCGTTTTTGGGGTGGGCTCGAAAAGACTATCATGCAGTGCCGAACGTTATTGGTGTTAAAAAAGAATATGCCGAAATTTTTGTCCGGGCATGGATTAAGTATGTGGGCTCGGCTGAATTGATTTATACAAGGCATGCTATGGGTAGAGAGTCATTATTAAAGGCCAAGATGCGGGCATTTTCGTCCACTTTTGCCAAAGATATGAAGCGCGTTGATAGATGGCAATAGTCCTTACTCTATTAAACTTAATTGATAGCACGCCTATCGTTTGGCATCTTGTACTGCGCAAGGAGAACTTTAGAGTATATTTTAGTGCCGCTACTTTTAAATCATTGAAAGTGGATTGAGCGTGTAGGAGAAAAAACCAAAGATTAGAGGGAGTGAGCTTGAGAATATAATGCATTCATCAAGCTCAATTATAGACTGTTGCATTTGTCGTGTGTTGTCACCCACGGTGTTTAAATTCTTCCTAAAAGTGCGTTTTGGACTCGTAATCTTAAATTATCAGGATCTAAAGTGTGCGGGCCAGGCTCAAAACGACGAACACATCGGGGCGATCTTGCGCAATCATCGGTGAGCGACTTTAAGAACGAAACTAAATCAGATTGTTGCTCGGAATCAAGTGGTGGCGCAACAAAAGGTGAAAGCTGTAAAAGCGCAAGTGCTGCTTGGCTGTTTTCTATGGCGTTAACATTTAACGTTTCACAATTAGGGTCATGTTTAAATTGCGCTAGTCCACACGCCCCGCCTTTTGCAAAAAAAGCGTCTATGGCATTTACTGGGTTTACATAATGGGCTACGACCTCCTCTAGAGACTCGTAAGCGCCTGAGTGTCCATAAGGCGCTGTAAGCTCGATATTTAGCAAACTGGGTACCCGAAAACCGAACATATGCTGTTGTTGTGCGTCAATAGCGAACCTTCCGACGTCTGTATTTTGATCGTCTAATCCGATACCAAATTGTGGAAATGCGAGATTAAAGAATCTGTCATTGCTAAATCTCGTCCCGCCATGACAGTTTACGCAACCCGCTCCACCTTCTGAAATTTGAGTAAAGAAGAGCGACGCGCCTCTTTTCTGTTTGTCGCTAAGCGCTCTTAGCTCTCCCTTCAAATACTTGTGCCAAGGTGTATTGACGAGCTTGACCGAAGATTGGTATTGTCCAAGTGCCATTGCGATACTATCAAAGGTGATGAGTGATTCGGCGCCTTGCTGACTATTAAATGCCTTTCTAAATTCTTGTAACCATGTGTTTTTTTCCAGATCATTGGTACCAGAGCCGTAATTTCCTAATCTCGCCGCTATATGCTCTCGCACCGACTCATTATTTTGCGCATTCGGAAATGCAGCGCCTCGCATTTCTTCTACAGACGTAACCGGAAAACGAGAAAGTGTTGAGACCAGGTCTGAGCTTGCGTTGTTGTCCGGCTGACCAAAGCCAGAATCTGGTGTACTAATGAAAGTAATTTCATTCCCCAAATTATCTGTTGATGTTACCTTCTCGACTCTGCCATCCCAAAATAAACTTGATTCAGCGAGGCCTGAATTAAAAATGGTTGGAGAATTCCTTGGAATATTTATTTCTCCATTTACAACTCTAAGCGGCCCAACAACATCTGGTTCTAATGCATTGGTGCCAATGGGCAGCGATAGGCCATCGGCGCCACCTAAGCGGGGGTGATGACAGCTTGCACACGCGACCGTCTTTTCGCCCCCTAGTGATTTGGTAAAAAATAATTTCATACCCAGCTGAGGTATGGGCTCAGAAATATGGGGCAAACTACTAACATCAGGTATGGTTTCGACCAAATTCAGATTAGAAATGATTTGTTGAAGTGTTAGGTCTTCTTCGCTAAAAGTCGGAAGCGAGACACCTATCGGTTGCTTTTCGTGCCTCTTGTTAGTACGGTCTTTTCGCTGTTCGGGTTTGGCTAAAGCAGCTGAACTGAGTGCTACTGCACACAATAATAAACCATATGCATTTAATTTAAACTTTTTCATGTGTTGCCCCTCAATGATATTGCTGTTTTAAAGAGTGGCAACTTAATGTGCAAAAAGTGTGTACGCTTTTTAACTATGTGTTAATTGGTCATTTTTTAGTCCGTTTGAACCAACGCTCAATTTCTTTGTGGTCTCGCGTGACACTTAGCCCTTCCCTTTGACAGTCTGAAACCTCCGTCGCTAGCAAAGCTTCAGCGTTTAATTCTAGTTTTTGTAGCAAATCTCGCAATAATTGTTGCTCGTTTACGGAAAGGGGGACAAGCAGTTTTTCCTCTCTCGCTTTCAAATGTTCAATCACTTTCTCGTAAATTTCTCTGCCTCGGTCGGTAAGCAAAACAGGCTTGCTTCTGGAAGCGCCTTCTTGATATGTAACAAGTTCTTTTTTTGCTAAAGCGGCAATGGCTCTCGTAATTGAGTAAGGGTCCAGTCTAGATTGATAAGCAATATCAGAAGCAGCGATTGGCCCATATGACCCAATGTTGACCAAAATGCGCAGCTCTCGTGTATCCAAGTCTGTTAAGTTTCTAATAATTGGGTCTCTAGAAATTGACAGTAAGTTACTAACAACGGCTATTTGAAAGGGAATGTGCGTATCTAATGCGAGTTGATTCTGCTCTGAATCGGATAGCTCAAATGCCTTAAGTCGATTATTTAATGAGTTTTTATATGGATTATCGCTGGACAATTTACTTCTCCGAGGTTATGTTGTGTTGCATATGCAACAAAAAATGAAATTCAACAGGAGCTGATTATGCCTTTAGTGACACCCCTTTCACAAGATCATGACCAAGAAGTGACAGAGCTTGCAAAATTCTTTAACGAAACATTGGGGTTCTGTCCTAATAGTGTGTTGACGATGCAGATTAGGCCAGCAATCGCGCGCGCATTTATTAATCTAAATAAAGCGGTTATGGAAAATCACGGAAGAGTGACGTCAGAACTTAAACGTTTCATCGGTTACATTACAAGCGCCAATACAGGTTGTCGTTACTGTGAAGCCCACACAATCCTAGCTGCGCAGCGCTATGGCGGTACAGATGAAAGGCTCGCGCAAATTTGGCAGTTTAGAGAAAATGACGTGTTTAGCGAAGCTGAAAAAGCAGCTTTCGAATTTGCATTAGCAGCCTCAAGTGTCCCTAACGCTGTAAATGAGCATATTCAAACTGAACTTAAGAAACACTGGGATGATGGTGAAGTTGTCGAGATCCTAGGTGTAATATCATTATTTGGCTACTTAAACCGCTGGAATGACTCGATGGGCACAACGCTTGAGTCAGGTGCAATAGACGCTGGTGAAACTCTATTACATAAGAACAACTGGGAAGTTGGAAAACATCAATAATCTAACCTTTACATCTCAACGACCAAAGGCTCACTCGCCCGGGTGAGCCTTTTTATCTAACCAGCTACGTATTGAATAGTAGTGAGAAATGACCTGCAGGACTTAAAGTTAGACTTCAATTAGTATTAATCTTCGTATTGCTATATCACTTTGCCATTATAGCCAACGACCTCAACGGCAGTGCCCAAGACTGAAGTTTTTCTCGGTACATCAAATAAGCTACCTTGGTTGAAAATTACAACTGCTGCATTAGTTGAATGTAATTACCGCAAGTGTCATCTAGTACTGCTATTTTTACTGTCCCCGCCTCCTTTGGGGACATGGAGAATTGCACTCCCAATAGCTTTAGCCTTTCAAACTCTCTCTCTAAATCATCAACTTCAAATGAAGTGCAAGGAATTCCAGCTTCTTTGAGGGCTTTTTGATACACTTTCGCTGGTTCAAAGGTCATTGGCTCTAGTAAAAGTTCAACACCTAATTGCTCATCAGGCGAAACAACGGTTAACCATTTGTGTTCACCTAACGGCACTTCATTTTTTTTGATAAAACCCAAAATCTTAGTATAGAAATTTAACGCTTTTTCTTGGTTATCGACATGAATGCTCGTTACATAGATTTTCAACATGTTTAGTACCTTAATCTTGATGATGATTACAGCCTTAGGTTAACTTGAGCCTAGATAAAAAACTTATTCTAGATTGCGCTATGTAGTTGCTGATACTCCTTGGGTGAGTAGCCTGTGCACTTTTTAAAAACTGAAGAGAACGTCGATGGGCTCTCATAGCCAATATCGAAGCAAACAGTCGTTATAGAAATTCCATTTTTAATAAGGTCTTTGGCTTTGTTAAGCCTCAAATTCCTTAAGTATACTCTTGGGGTTAGTCCGTACATACGTTTAAATACTCTTACATAGTGAAAGCGCGATAAAAAAGCCGCGTTAGCAAGGTCATCTAGTTCTAGTTTATTCATATAGTAAAGCTCCATAAAGTGTTTAGATTGCCTTACTTGCAAATACATTTGGCGACTAAAGGGACCGCTTTCATAAATTTTGTCAATTTCTGCCTCAAAAAAGGTTTTGTTCGTGTTAGGCATGTTTTCAGTTTTAATGGGCATCTGGTTAATCTGTTTATTTTAGTTTATTAGAAACGGTTTACTCCTATGGGAGTTAAAATTCCTAAACTTTGGCTGTTGTAATGCGTTTAGAAATACATTTATATAGTTTTGAAAACGTGGACCATTAGCAGCAGTTTTTGGGTGAAGAGTTTAATTCACGCGTGATTCAGGTGATGCGGGATGATTTGACGACACAGTGTCATCCTATGCACTCGGTGCGTAGTGCTCATACCAATAGCTTTCACTCACTAGGTCACGTACAGATTCTACTCGGTCTACAAAAGTTAAACCGTCTAGATGATCCATTTCATGTTGGAAAACTCGCGCAATAAAATCTGAGTATACTACGTGATGTTGTTGACCCAGTTGGTCGTAGTATTTTACTTTGATTTGTTTGTGCCTTGGCACCAACCCACGTATGCTCGGTACACTTAAGCACCCTTCCCAACCCTTCTCCTTATCGATACTAAATTCAATGATTTCTGGGTTAATGATCGCAGTTGGCTCCATTAAAGGTGCATCTGGGTAGCGTGCATTAGGTTTTGAACACACAATAAAAATTCGCACACTGTTAAAAACTTGTGGCGCGGCGATACCAACCCCACCAGCTTGCTCAACGGTACGCATCATTTCGGATATAAGACTTTGACATTGATTTGAACTAATATCCTCAACTACCTTAGCGTGTTCCATCAATATTGGGTGTCCTAGCTGTGCTATTTCAGAGGTTTTTGTAGCCATAGATTTCTTTATTGCAGTGTCCTGTTGCGTTTAATTATAAGCTGAGTGAAATTATAAAGGGAATTAAAAAGTATTGGCCTTGCTATGAACTAACCAACGGATAAAAAAGCGCCTAGAATCTGGTGGAGGCGAATATGGACTTCTTACAATTAAAACTATTGGAAGTCGCCCTGCCTAGGTCCGTACTACACAACAAGTACTTAGAATGGAATTGCCAACCCATGTTGTTAAATGCGAGCCAATAGCTTTGTTTTGGCTTTTGGAGTTTGTGTATTGTGATTAAGTCTGTAATATCCGTTGCAGTGTAATACATCAGAAGACAACTTTTAATGGGATTTATCGAGCTTCATATTCTCGCTTTTTGCATTTTCGCCTTTTTTGTCATTAGATTTGCTTTTGCGGCTTTACGTCAGCATGTCCAATTAGTCACGACTTTAAACAGAGTAAAAAAAATTTCGAGTGAAATTGAACGTACTTTAGAAAACACAATCGATAAGCACCCAAAACCTGAATCCGAGCTAGAATTGCAATACAGCAAAATTATTTCAGATACTATTATCAGCTTTAAAAACATAGCGTCTTCAATTCAGAATATAGATAAAGGTATGGAACTTGATTTTGCACAAACTAACATTGCAGCTGGGCAGCGATTACACATAAATAGTAAGCATGAACTTTGTGACCAGAGCCTAGAGCGCGCGGTGTTATCTGCGGTTACATATTATACAAAGAGCATAAATTTAAGAAATACAGTCGTGTCCGATATGGCAGTACTTATAAAGGCCACGGACCGCATCCCACTGACTAAATTAGATTATTGGGAAAGATTAATACGTTCTACATATCATGAAAACACGAATGAATGTAACAATTCTCTTACCGATTACAAATCAGTAAATCAACCCATGGTGACATGGCTAAATCTAATCAGTAAAGACGGGTTTGAAAGAGAATATGTAATTGGCGCACTGTGCAGTCCAGCCCCTAACAGTTTTTTCTTCGCGTTAGCACTTAGAAGGCTAAACGATTGGTCATCTGAGGTACGAAGCGCAGCAAGAAGACAGCTGCCATTAGTTGCTGAGCACTCGCAACCACAATTCGTAGCACAAGCAATTGTAGCGACTTTATTTACTTGGAGTTCTTGGGGACGGATCGAGCAGCAAGACAAAGATGTAATTATGGAAATAGTATCTAAGCCTATGATTGCTCGAGAATTGAAAGGGGTAATTATTTCATCGACCTCTGGGGCTATGACTTATCTTATGGCGCAAATTGGGCGCATCGACGTACTAGACAGTTGTTTAATGGAAATAGCTTTAAATGCAATACAGCCATCAGTGCGTGGAAGGGCTTATCGAAGCCTATTCGAGAAAAAGATGGTATGGTTAGAAAGGCGACAGTTAGAGTGGACCAACAAAAGATTCTGCAAACAGGAAATGAAACCTGTAATTGGTAAGCGGGCAATTAATGTTGATATATCTTTTAGCGAATTGTTAAATAGTTCTGCTTCTGATAGGTCTTCGATTGTTAGGCGCGTTGCGGCAGAAATGTTAATTCGAGACCTTCAAAATCTGGGCGAAGAAGCGTTTTACTTTGCGAGCGTTTTTGCCTCAGATAAATCTACAGCCGTAGCAGAAAGAGGCAGGTTTGCGCTAAGAAAATTAGAAGAAACAAAACTTATCTAAAGGTTGTCTCTATTCAAGGGTAATCGTGTTTTGTTCAAAGTCTTTTTTTGTTGGAAAATTGGTCGATTAGCTGATTTTCGATAATCACAATTCGCTTTTTTAAGCAACGCAATTCAAGAATAGAGGTGCGCTAGACACCTCTTTTAAAACTCCTTATCAAGCGCTTCAACTTTAGAATCTAAACCCAAAACTAGACAAACTTGGTTAATTATCCGTCACAAATTTCAATATTTACCAAAACATGTAAAAGTTGTGTCTTTCACAATATACAAACTATGCAAAAGCGACTAGATTACAGTCTGGGAATGGGTACTGGCTCATTTGTGTTAAATAAAACACAAGTTGATTTGTTGAACTTTCAAAAAAAATTGAAAATTCAGTTGATCTGAGTCAAATACCCTTATATATTTAACTTTCAATAATTACTGAACGTTTAGAATTATGAACTTATCACCAAAAATCGAAAACTTCGTGCTCCATTGCGGTGAAATGGGCAGTCGTTGGGGATTTAACAGAACGATTGGGCAAATGGTTGGGTTGCTTGTAATAAATGAGCATCCACTCACTGCGAATCAAATAGCTGAAGCGCTAAAAATTTCTCGCGGTAACGTGAGCATGGGTATTAAAGAGTTGCAGTCCTGGCAATTAGTCAAAGTGCACCATGTTCCTGGCGATAGAAAAGAATATTATGCTCCGAACGGTACTATATGGGACCTTGCTAACAAAGTTTTTGAAGAAAGACGTAAGCGAGAAATCGACCCTACTCTCACATTGCTGCGTGATCAAATATTGGACTCAGCAAATTCACCAGAAGAAAAGTACGCTCAGGAGCAAATGCAATCCATACACGATCTACTTGAAACAGTAACTAAGTGGTCGGCGGAATTGCAAAGGTTGACACCTGAACAATTGCAATCACTGATGAAACTTGGCTCATCAGTAAGTAAGGTGATCGACCTCAAGGACAAGTTATTGAAAAAGTCGTAAATAACAGAGGTGTGTCATGCTTGATACCTTATTGCTGTCGCGAATTCAGTTCGCGACTAATATAAGCTTCCATATACTTTTCCCGACCATATCCATTGCTTTAGCGTGGTTCTTGGTTTTTTTTAAAGTCAGATATATTCAAACAAATCAGCCCGTTTGGCTCCGGGCTTATCGGTTTTGGGTGAAAATTTTCGCCCTCACCTTCGCGCTTGGCGTTGTTAGTGGCATCACTATGTCGTTTCAGTTTGGCACTAATTGGCCTGGTTTTATGGAGCGCGTAGGTAACATTGCTGGACCGCTGCTTGGATATGAAGTACTGACTGCTTTCTTTATGGAAGCGACATTTTTAGGCGTAATGTTATTTGGAATGAAGCGTGTAAGCCCCTCGGTACACACCCTTTCTACAGTTATTGTCGCAATTGGCACCACTATTTCTGCTTTTTGGATTTTATCTCTCAACAGTTGGATGCATACACCTACAGGCCACGAAATTATAGATGGTGTTTTTTACCCGAAGGATTGGTTTGAAATTATTTTTAACCCGTCGTTTGGTTATCGCTTAAGCCACATGTTATTAGCATCTGGGATTACTGCATCATTTTTAGTCGCAGGGATCAGCGCTTATAGATTACTGAAAGATGATCATAAACATGCACCAAAGCTAACGCTTAAAGTAGCACTCACGGTTGCTGTTATACTAACGCCATTGCAAGCTTTTGTTGGCGATTTACATGGATTAAATACGTTTAATCATCAACCACAAAAGGTAGCCGCAATGGAAGGTGTTTGGGACACTGAAAAAGGGGCTCCACTACTACTATTTGCAATACCGAACGAGAAAACTAGAGAAAACGAATTCGAAATAGCGATACCAAACTTAGCCAGTTTAATTCTAACGCACGAAATGGACGGCGAAATTAAAGGTCTTAATGAATTTGAGGGAGCGCACCCGCCCGTAAAGCCAGTGTTTTTTGGGTTTAGAATCATGGTCGGTCTTGGATTATTAATGATTTTAGTTGCTGCTACTACTCGCTATGTTTTATTTAGGAGAGATAACCTTCCTAAGTGGCAATTAAAAGTACTCGTTGCTATGACCTTTTCTGGCTGGGTTGCAACGCTTGCTGGTTGGTATGTTACAGAAATTGGTAGACAGCCGTTTATGGTTCAGGGGTTACTTCGTATCGACGAGGTAGTGACACAGGTACCCGCCCAGCACGTATTATACACACTTATTGGCTACCTCAGTGTCTATGCGCTATTACTAGCAGCCTATATTAAAACGTTATTCTATACCGCTGATAAAGCCGTTGAAGTTGAAGAGTATGAATTAAATAACAATGTCAGAGGAGGCCAATATGCTTAGTGCTGACTTTCTTGCACAATTTTATGGTGCGCTTATGGCTCTTGCTGTACTCGTTTACGCCATTCTCGATGGTTATGATCTCGGTGTGGGTATTTTGTTACCAACAGATGATAAGTCTCAAGCGGATACCATGATAGCGTCTATAGGCCCTTTCTGGGATGCTAATGAAACTTGGCTCGTGCTTGCAGTTGGCTTGGCTCTTATCGCTTTCCCTTTAGCTCATTCTGTTATTTTACAAGCACTCTACCTGCCAGTCGCTGTGATGTTACTTGGTTTAATATTAAGAGGTGTGGCATTTGATTTTAGAGCCAAAGCGAAAACAAAATACAGAGATGCTTGGGATGTAAGCTTTAAAGTCGGAAGCATTATTACAGCATTTTCTCAAGGGTTTATGCTTGGCTTGTATGTAATGTCTTTTGATACAAGTTTACAAAGCTATGCATTCGCATTGTTAAGTGGCATCGGTGTGATTGCCGCATACGGGCTCATTGGTTCGGCTTGGTTAGTAATGAAAACTTCAGGCGCGGTGTATCAGCGGTCAATAAATTGGTGCAGACGCTTTAATGTGGTTGCACTAGTCGGTGTTGTTACTGTGTCGTTAGTTAACCCACTTATCAACGATTTTGTAGCTGATAAATGGTTTGGCACTGAGTTATCTGTACTCTTACTCCCTATCCCTTTTGCTTGTATCGCTCTGTTTATATTTCAAGACAGAGTACTTGCTATTTTGGGAAACGTCAGTGCTAAAGAAGGTAGCTGGAAGCCCTTTGCTTTGAGTTGCGGGGTGTTCGTATTGTGTTTCATCGGCTTAGTGTACAGTTTTTTCCCTTATGTTGTGCCAAATGAATTAACGATATATGAGTCTCTGGCTGATCCTAGTGCGCTGACATTTATGTTATGTGGGGTCGTTTTAGTTGTGCCAGCGATCATTGGATACACTATTTTCTCATACCGTGTATTTTGGGGAAAAACACAAGAATTAACTTACTACTAATTTCATTCTTTAGCCCACCAAAAAGGCAGCGAAGTTTAGCTGCCTTTTTTATCACATTTAAAATGTCGAGTTAGATTTTTGGGTAGCCAATCCTGTCTGATAGATAGCCCACACTAGTTACAAAATAGTAGCTTCTATTCCAATTCATCAAGGCTTTATAATTGTCGTAAGCAAGGTACATACGACCATTAATATCATCTGGCATGACTAGTGCTGCTGTGATATTCACTTTTGGAAGGTCAGTACCATCTGTACGGCGAATACCGAGTGCTTGCCAATCTTCAAGTGTGCGCTCAGAGTTCGAAAAGAATTCTAGCCATTGACTATGGTTACGCGTACCGCGTTTCAATACATAGTTTTCTGAGAATCCGTCTGGTAATTTAACTTGTCTTCCCCAAGTTAGATTATTGTTCCAGCCGACACTTTTTAGGTAGTTAGCGATTGATGCAAATGCGTCCTCTTTGGTAGTCCAAATGTCTTTACGACCATCTTTGTTGTAATCAACAGCGTATGACTTAAAAGACGTTGGCATAAACTGGGTTTGCCCCATAGCTCCGGCCCATGAACCCTTAAAGTTGTCTATTTCAACGTGGCCGTCTCGTAATATATCTAACGCGGCCCACAGTTGTCGTTTATATAGTGCTTCTCTTCGTCCGTCGAATGCCAACGTGACCAATGAGCTTATTACCGGGTAACCACCCTGCACTCGTCCAAAGCTACTTTCAAGGCCCCAAAGGGCGATTATGAATCGTCCTTGTACGCCAAACTCTGCCTCTATTTTGTCTAAAAGCTCTTTATTTTCTTTGTAGAGTTTTCTTGCGCGTTTGACTTTCCAGTCGGGAACTCGTTTAGGAAGATAGGTTTCGAGTGTTTCTACAATTTCAGGCTGTGTTTTATCAGCTTTGATGACCTTTTTTTTAAATTTTGCAGTTGCGAAGGCTGTATCAACAAGCGTTTGTTCATACCCTTTTTGAATTGCTTCTGCTTTTAGTTTGTCGAGATAAAGATCAAATTCAGCTTGTGTTGTTGCACTCACTGAAGCTGAAAAACACAGAGAAGTAAGTAATACTTTTAAAGTCTTAGTCACTCTTGGCTCCATTTCGTTTTTTAAATTCATCCAGAAGGTTATCTTGTGGAGGTGGAATCTGTAAGTAAAAGCCCTGTTCGATTAATTTTTCCTTAACCGATGCCAAATCTGCCACCCCAAGTTTTTCTCTTTTCGCAAGATCAACTAACATTACATATATGGGGGTGCCAAAAGTGCTCATTAGAGGCGCTGGAACTTTGCTGAAATCGTCTCTTTTTTCAATAAAAAGGTAGGTATCGGCTTTTTTACTACTTTTATAAACTGCACTTAGCATTATAACCCTATAAATTCTTGCTTATCTTAGAGCAGCACTATACCATGACATATATAGTAATTGGAAAGTTTTGCTGCTCTCAAACGTACACAGTACGGGGTCAGAATAAGATTTAATAAAGAGTACGCAGTTATATTTGAGCGCTTATGTCTACACAATCTTTTGAACTAAAGGGAAACCTTTTTACTTTGTCAGTGCTGCAGTTATTAAACGCTGATTTGAATGTTGTAAAAGAACAACTGAGTGAAAAAATATCGCAAGCGCCTAAATTTTTCAAAGGTGCGCCAATCGTCATTAACTTAGCACAGATTCAAGACGAACCACTGGTTTTGTCTGATCTAAAATCCATTTTATGTGACTTGTCATTAAACCCTGTTGGTATTTGCAATGGTAATGAAGAACATAATGAAAAAGCCAAGTCAATTGGCATGTCTGTTCTGAATTACACAAAAGACGTTGCACCTAGTATCAAAACGCAAACCACGACAGAAGTTGTTGAAAAACAAGTTTATGTTCCCGCTAAGATCGTCAACGGCACGGTACGCTCTGGTCAACAAATTTATGCGAAAGACTGTGATTTGATTGTCATTGGTGCGGTCAGTCATGGTGCTGAAGTTATCTCAGATGGCAATATTCACATTTACGGAACATTGCGTGGAAGAGCCATTGCAGGCGCACAGGGTAATGATAATGCAAGTATTTTCTGTCAAAAATTGGAAGCTGAACTAGTATCTGTAAACGGCAGTTACTGGATCAGCGACTCTCTGCAGGGAGAGTATTGGGGTAACCCTTGTCAAATTACCCAAACAAATGAATCTTTAGAATTAACAGCTTTGGTCAAAGGATAAATCTAATGGCAAAAATTATTGTCGTAACTTCCGGTAAAGGTGGTGTAGGTAAAACTACATCAAGTGCAGCGCTCGGTACTGGGCTTGCGCTTAAAGGGTATAAAACAGCCATTATCGATTTTGATATTGGCCTTCGAAATCTAGATCTTATTATGGGTTGTGAACGACGCGTAGTATATGATTTCGTTAATGTAATAAATGGTGAAGCAAACCTAAATCAAGCACTGATTAAAGATAAAAGAGTCGAAAAGCTGTTTATTCTACCGGCTTCTCAGACGCGTGATAAAGACGCACTAACTAGAGAGGGCGTCGAAAAAGTACTCAATGAGTTAAAAGAGGACTTCGACTTTATTATTTGTGACTCTCCCGCTGGTATCGAAGCGGGTGCGATGATGGCGCTTTACTTCGCCGATGAAGCGATTGTTACTACAAACCCAGAAGTTTCATCAGTTCGTGACTCGGATAGAATTCTGGGTATCCTGCAAAGTAAGTCTAAAAGAGCTGAAGAAGGCTTGTCACCAGTTAAAGAGCACCTTTTATTAACTCGCTATAATCCAGAGCGTGTGGCAACAGGTGAAATGTTGTCGGTAGAAGACGTGCAAGAGATCTTAGCAATAGACTTACTGGGTGTTATTCCAGAGTCAACGGCTGTTTTAAATGCGTCTAACTCTGGTCAGCCAGTCATTTTAGATTCCGAGTCAGATGCTGGCCAAGCCTATAGTGATGCAATTGATCGCTTATTGGGCGAGATAATCGACTTTAGATTTTTAAATGTCGAGAAGAAAGGTTTACTAAAAAGAATATTCGGAGGCTAATTTGTCTTTACTAGATTATTTCCGTTCGGAGAAAAAAAGCAGCGCCTCTTTAGCAAAAGAAAGGTTGCAGATAATAGTTGCGCATGAGCGCTCTAAAAGGGGAACGCCCGATTATCTGCCGCAACTGAAGCAAGATATATTAGAAGTGATCAGCAAATACGTAAAAGTTGATTCAAACGCTGTAAACGTGCAGTTTGAGCAAAATGAAGACGATTTAGCCGTTTTAGAGCTAAACGTAACTTTGCCTGATGACGAAAGCAAGTAAATGAAAAAAGGTAGCTAACAAGCTACCTTTTTTCATACTTTTAAGTTGTAGTTACAAACTAGACATTGAACACAAATTTTATAGATTTGATTTGCCGAAGTCGTGTCAGTTTTGATCGTGCTCAGGCCATTCTACAATATGATCTTCAAAGTTTTCTTCCAAATTAACTTGGGTCTCGAGAATTACTTTGTCTTTAATGCTAATACCTGCGTCGTGCATTACGCTTTTTGAACCTTGGTGTCTTAGTGGGTGCCATGAGGCCAGCCCCCTTCCCTCATATAGTCGTCGATAGCTGCACGACTTGGGCATGAAAAAAATATCTTTCAAATTTTCTTTGGTAAGTTGAACGCAGCTAGGGACCAGCGTTTGTCGTTCACTATATCTCGTGCATCCGCCCGTATTTATGTCGCTATATTGGCAAATAACATTAGTATATAAAAGCTCTTCACCTTCTCTTAGAAAATCCGTACTCTCAAAATCGTCTTCTTCATCCGAATCAATGAATGAATGTAGGCAGCATTTTGCACAACCATCACATATTGACTCCCACTCAGCTGTTGTCATTTGTTCCAATGACTTGGATTCCCAAAACTCTACACTACTCATACTTAACGCCCAAATTTTCGAACGGTGAATTCTACTTTAACAAAAGTTATAGCGCAAAAATTTAAACTTCGTAGTATTAGCCAACAGCGTAGTTTTGTTGGGAGACTCCCTCAATTGGTAAAGAGATTTCAATACATAGCCCACCGAGTAAGCTATTGTGAGAGTCAATTTTACCTTCATGGGATTCTATAATCTTTTTGCAAACTGCTAACCCCATCCCTTTACCACCAAGCATAGCGCTTCTAGATACTTCGTCTCTAAACAAAGGTTGGAATAACTGCTGATGTGCTTCGTAGGATAAAGGCATGCCAGAGTCTTCTATTTTGACGATAAGATTATGCCCATCTTGCAATGTCGTGAGCGAAATTTCCACATCTTCGCCGCCAAATCGCAAGGCGTTCTTTACAACTTCTAGAATCGCATTTTCCATTGTTTGTTTGTCGACAGTGATGGAAAGTTGGTCGTCAACGAAGTTTGCGATGCTAAACTTAGACTTTTTAGGATCGCCTTCTTGTATACATGTTTGGAAAACTTCATTCATATATACCTTTGCATTGAGGGTCTCTTTGTTCAGTAACGCTGCTATATCTTTATCGTCTGTAACTAACATTAGTTGATCAATAAACGCGTGTAACTCGTCGATTTTGGTCATGAGTTTGTTGTATGAGTCTTGGACGTTATCGACAATATTGTATTGCAAAGACTCGACTTGAATTTTCATGACGGTAAGCGGTGTTCTCAGTTCGTGAGATAGATCAGTAAATAGCTTTTCTTCTTTGGCTTTTAACTGAACTTCTTTGTCATTTACCTCTTTGTGTTTGGTATTAACAGTCTGGTTGAGAGCGTGTACTTGATGTTGTAGTTGATGAAGTAATCTTGACTGTAATGATTTATGTTGAAGTGCAAGTGCTATTGTGAATAACAAGACCTCAATCAAATACCCAATCTTTATAAATGACGTTATGTCGAACACATCTATGAAATTGCCATAGCTTGCGCCAACGATTGTAAAAATGTTCAAAAACAGTAAGTGGTTTAACAAGCTAAATGTAAATGTCCTCATCCCAGGACCTTTCTGTTTTATACTCCACATGCAAGTATATGCAAATACTGGTATGACTAGTGTACTCAGAATTAGGTTAAAATATACGCTGTTAATAGATAAAGCGATTGGCACGAGTGCCGCGTAAATACAGATAAATGTACAATATACCCTGTTCAGCGTAGGGTGATAGTGCTTAAGCTGCAAAAATCCTCTCACAAACAGTAAATGAAATAGCGGGACCGTTGCCATTAAGAAAATCGAAAATTTTCCTGAAAATGCATTATGTTCAGGCCAAAAGTATTGGAATGTAAACCCAGCAGTGTCTATGACGATCATAAAAAACAGCAAAGTCCATGTCGCATAATAGACATTAGTGCTATTTCTATTGAAGAAAAGGTTTACCAATACAATTAATAAAATTGCAGCGATTACTCCCGCCAAACTTGCGTTGGTTATTAGACTTTTGTGTGATTCTAATAGAAAGTTTTCTTTTGAGTGCAATCTGATATTTGCAGGTGCATTTGCAAAAGTCTGATATTCGATGAGGAATGTGTTCTCCCCTTCATGTAATTTTAGTGGTAAGTAAAACTGTGGATCCTGTATAGGCCTTTTACTAAAAGGGTCAGCTTCAGTGAGATTTATGACATCTAACCATCCATAAGGCATCTTTTGATAAACAGACACTTTCGCTAACCTCGGAAACCCGAACGATAGCATCCAATCACTAATTTCTGTCTTTCTATCAACTTTAAAGTAGACCCATTTAGAGTAAATTTCTTTCTGGGGCTTTTTATTCAAGTCATTGATTGGTCTAAATTGCTGTGAAAAGGAATCAAAGTCAAAGGCGCTGTGAAATTCTTCATCGTAATCGAAATAGAAGCGCGCTGCTTTATTAATCGCTACGACTTGCGTGTCTTTGTTAACACTAGTTGGTTTTACATTTGGTAGTACATCAGCAGCTGCTGGAATGAGAAAAAAACCAATCAGTATCAGTAACAAACTACGCATTACTCGCTCTCTTATTTATTTTTTATTAATTTTAGCGTTGAATCATGTAGAGAATATGGAGGTTGAGAATGATTGCTGTTTACTCAATAGCTAATTGTAAATGATTGTAACAAGTAAGTTTTAATAAAAACTTCATTATAATCAAGAGGGTGCTTGCCCTAGAATGCCAACCGTATACGTAAAGTATACAACTAGGTTCACTTCCTTCAGTATTGATTGGTGTGAATATTCGAACTGAAATATTTCTGTCATATTTCTCTGGTTAAATGCGTCCTGAAATAAAAACGTCATCAAAATGCCATAAAGTTACGGCATTGACACAACGAGATAAATCAATGAGTGAATACAGCGAAAAGTCATTTCCATCTAAGTTACTAACCTGGGGTGCAATTGCATTTCTAGTTTATTTGGTACTTGTAGCCGTTGGTACAGTAAGCGGTGGTTTTAAACTTGCGTCAGGCGGCTCCGAGGGAGCTAAAGAAATCTTCGCTTTTGCTACAAATCCATTTGTAGCCCTTCTATTAGGTGCACTTGCTACTGCACTAGTACAGTCTTCTTCAACTGTTACATCTGTTATCGTCGGTCTAGTTGCTGGTGGTTTACCGCTTCAAATCGCAATTCCTATGATAATGGGTGCAAATATCGGTACCACTATTACAAATACACTTGTATCAATTGGCCATATTCGTTCAAAGGAAGAGTTCCAAAGAGCTTTTGCAGCTTCTACAGTACATGACTTTTTTAACTTGTTTGCTGTCGCAATCTTCCTACCGTTAGAAATCATGTTTGGTTTACTAGAGAAGTTCTCAGCGAGTTTAGCGCACCTATTTGTTGGCGACGCTGACCTATCGCTTAAGAGCTACAACTTTGTTAAGCCGTTAGTTAAGCCTGCTGTAGGCATTGTGAAAGATGGTGTTAGTTTCTTAGAAGGTACAGCAGCTGGCGTTGCAATGGTTGTAATCGGTATTGCGATGATTCTATTTGCAGTTACAACACTTGGTAAGCTTCTTAAACAAGCACTTGTTGGTAAAGCTAAAGATCTATTACACGGTGCAATTGGTCGTGGACCGGTAGCTGGTATCAGCTCTGGTGCTGTTGTAACTGTAATGGTTCAATCTTCGTCTACAACTACAAGTTTAATGATTCCTTTAGCAGGTAGTGGCGTGTTTACAACTCGTCAAATCTACCCTTTCACTTTGGGTGCAAACATTGGTACTACTATCACTGCGTTACTTGCTGCCACTTCAATTACTGGCCCAGCTGGCGAAGTAGCACTTACTGTAGCACTTGTTCACGTAATGTTTAATGTGTTCGCTGTTGGACTTATCTACGGCTTACCGCTTCTTCGTGAAATTCCAATTAAGTGTGCTGAGAAGCTTGCTGAAGTGGGTGCGAGAAACAAAACGGCGGCATTTGGATATGTACTAGGTTCATTCTTTGTTGTTCCAGGTCTTATCATGCTAGCTGTTCGTTAATCAGTAGCAAATACTAGCTGCCCCAGAAAACATAATGATGTTTTCTGGGGTTTGTTCATATATATGCAATAAATATTGTGCACACTAACACTGATTCAATAACTTTAGTTTTCAAGTATGGCAACTTCTAGAACAATTCAATTTGAACTTTACACACATTGTGACCCAATGTTTCCGACTGGTAGCGCGTCAGCAATAGATGAAATCAAGTTCGATACACAGGGCCAAGAGTTAGTACTCGATTGCCTCTTACCTAGTGACGCAGCCGCGGGTAACGTGATCGAAGCTACAGCTACGCATGAGTTACAAAGAGATGTAAGTTTTAGTGGCAGTTATGAATTAAAAGAGCAAGATATAAATACTGGTACTATTGAGCTTATTTTAAAAGGCCATGGTGAAGCTGGCACATATATGACACAGCTAAGTTTGACAGGGCTTACCGGTGGAGTAAAAAATGTTGTGGATGCGCAAGTAGAACTTGCACACCCAATTTTAGAATTGGACTCAAGCAGTAAGACAACTTACAAAGAGAATAGCCCAATTAAAACAATCGTATCTAAGCTAAAAGAGTGGAAAAGCGATTTGCTAATGGCTTAACCGCCTGTTGGTAGGCTTATCTTACCTAGGGATAACCCACTCGCACTTTTGCTATCCGCGGCAACGCATTCGTTTGCTAATATCGCGAAAAGAACTGCTTCTTTAGAATCAGCATTAATCCCGCTTAAATTTAACTTATCGACACAGATATTTTCGTCTAACAAAAGTGCGATATTTTTCATTAAAGTGCTGTTATGGGCCCCTCCTCCACTTACTAAAACTTTAAGTTCGCCGCATATGTTAAGTGTATGGATATGGTCAACAATAGATTGAGCTGTAAACACATTCAGTGTTGCCATTGTGTCCTCTTTACTTATATCGGCAGGCGATGCCGAGTTAATACAGCTGTTCAGTAATTCAAGGTTAAAAAGCTCTGGACCAGTGGTCTTTGGCATTGGTTGATTTATAAAATCGATATTAGATAAAGCTGTTAACAGCGTATTATTCACTTTGCCCGAAGCAGCAATAAGGCCATCGCGATCGTACGCTAAATTGAAGTGCGCATTGACGTATTGGTCCATCATTGTGTTCCCAGGACCTATGTCGGAACACATAACCTCTTCGAGAGATGCCCCTTTTTTGATAAGAGTAAAGTTTGCTATGCCACCGATATTCAGTAGTAGTATATTGGATGTATCACTTCCAAAAAGGCAAAAGTCTCCATACTGTGCGAGCGGTGCACCTTCATAGCCTGCAGCAATATGCTTCTGTCTAAAGTCCGATATAGTAATGATACCTGTGTTGACAGCGATATGATCCCCATCCCCCAACTGCAAAGTGGCGTTACTAAATTCAGGAAGGTCGTGAAAATGCTTAGGGCAGTGATATATTGTCTGGCCATGACTAGCAATTAAATCTACTTCGTTATTAGAAACACCCCACGCTTTTAACTGTTTGTTTATAATGTCGGCATGCAATTCACCTAACCAAGGGTTCAGCAGCGTTAAATATTGTAAGTCCACGTTCTTTTTTGCGAATACTCGCAATATTTTATATTTTGTCTCTTGAGTGTAATCAACAGTTTCAAACGCTAAAACTTTACACTGTGTATCAGTGCCACTCCCAGATATTTTGCACAGGGCTAGGTCCAAACCGTCAAGAGATGTTCCGCTCATCAAGCCAAGCACGATTCGATCTGATTTTGCGCTGAGCGCGTATAGAGATTTTATGTATGGGTTCATAATTGCTATCGTAAGTTGTTACTCGTTACCAACGAAATTACTGGGTATAGACTGCTCCCCAAGTTCACGGTGACATTTATGATTTCACCGCCTTTAAACGACAGTTTATCTGGTAAGCTATTCAACACTTTTGCGGTTCCATCTGCGTAAGTTACCATTAAATGGTGTGGTTCGAGGATCCTTCTGCCGGACGATAAGTTTTCAACGCTAAGTAAAACGGCGCGCTCGCCATCTTCATTAGACATAGTAATGGCACTTTTTACCTTAAAATCACTATTTTGGGGGCGAATATTCTTGTCGCTATAAAATAATGTAGTGTCGGTATATATTTGTGTATTGTCTATTGTAAATGGTTTATCGGTTTTGGCTTGGGCAACCCCAGTTAGCATAACCAATGGTAAGAGTACTTTTATCAATTTTATCTCCATGCGTTATTTTGTTTGTGCGGAGGTAGGTCTTCTTTCTAATATGGCTTTAATATCTGGCTGTAATTGTTCTATCGCTTCGTTGATTGCGCTGATTTCATTCTTTTTAAAAGTTATCCGACTTAGCATAAAGTGAATGGCATTATCGTTGACAATATATGAGTGTAACCTTAACCGTTCATAACCTAATCGATTGATATAATAGTAACCTGTATATTCATCTTCGATTAAAAAGTCTATTCTTTTTTTATTAACTAGTTCAATACGCCTTGATACGCTAGCCACTTCGACCAATCGCTGTTGATACCAACTAATTTGTAATATTTGCCTCAGTTCTTCGCCATAATAGGCTCCTGGGTTGGTAACAAATGTATATTCATCTGCGAAGAGCTCTGTGAGGCTTTTGATTGGTGGCAATTCAAGGCGAGTAAATAACCTCATACGTTCACGTCTGTAGGGGACGCTAAAGTGTGCATTATTGGCTCTATCTATATTGAAACTAGCGGAGGGGAGCACATCGACATAACCCTTGTATAACTCTGCTAACCCTCTTGCAGATGTTGGCAGCCTAACAAATTTAAAACAGACATTCGCTTTATTAAAAACCAGCTTTGTAATTTCGATATCTAAGCCAAACGGGTTGTCGCCATTGTACATTACGTATGGCGGCCAACTACTCCCAATACCTATCTTTTTTTCAGATAGGCAACGCTCATTGGAAGAGCTATAAAATGAGATAAAGGCTACAAGTAATAAAAGGCGCTTCACATTTGTATACGTTTGTCAGACATTTACATAGTATGAAAGATTTGGGAGAAAAAACAAAGGTGCATAGCACCTTTGTTTTTATTGGGGGTTGGCCTGTCCATCTGTCAATTTAGAAAAGGCTTTCTAAATATCAACCCATAGTCGTTTAAAGAGCTTGCCAAACCATCGCTTTTCCTGGTTCTTCGCCTCTTGTCCACCATTTTGCGCGGTACACTTTACCGTTGTGTGACGCTAAGTCTCCACCAACATATACCTTGCCCGGATCCCAAGGTGCTACGCTAGATGCAGTATCAGTAACCGTAACATCAAAGGACACAGATGTTGTATATGTTCCGTCTGATACATCAACTGTTACTGTATACGTAGTGTCTTGACTTACTTCACCTGCTGCAATTGAGACATTTGCACCATTGCCTGAAACGGTTAATCCTGCTGGTGCGTTCCAAGTGTACGTTAATGGGTCATTGTTTGGATCAGTTGCTACGACAGACACGTTAACCGATTTATTCTCTTCTACAGTTGCATTAGCGATTGGCGATACGACTGGCGCACCTGCTGGTACCTCAGCTTTGACAAGTACAGAAACAGTTTTTTCTGTTGTCGCATTTTTATCGTCTGTCACCGCTATCTTCAATGAGAATGTAGTATCGGTTGTTACATTAGGTGCAGTAATACCAACCGTTGCTGTGTTTGCGCCCGTTAATGTTAACCCTTGAGCTGTCCAAGCATATGTTACTGCCGCGCCTTCTGGGTCAGTCGCAGTGGCTGTTAGGTTTACAGATTGACCAGAGTTAAGAGTTAAGTTTGCATCAACAGATACAACAGGAGGTCTGTTTGTTGGAACTCCACCAGTTAGGCCATCATACATTGCGTTGAGAATATCACCGTTGTCGGCATCGATTTCCCAAGCGAACAAGCCACCTAAATTGTGTAGGTTAACATATTGACCTTTAGCGTATACAGAGCGCGGGCTATCGTAAGTTAGCATCTTACCGCTCGTTGGATTCCAAACCCATGCAGCTTCTGCTTGGTCGTCATAACCAGCTGTGAATCCGTTAATACCGGTGCCATTCGCGCCAACTAGATTTTTAGCAATGGCCTTGTAGTCCATTATGCCAGGTTCCCAAACACCTTCACTTGTAGAACCTGCATATTTCCCGTTACCCGGTGCTGTTACAGGGTTGCCAGGGATAGTCGTGTTTGAATCAAACACACCTTCCCAACCACGGCCGTACATAGCTGCACCAACAACAAGCTTCTTAGAGTCTACACCTTGTGCTAGTAGTGCTTTAACCGCATTGTCTAGCGTGTATGCTGGGCCTTTGCGAGGCTCGCCGTTATCATCTAAGCCTGTACCGTCACACTCGCCCTGACTCAAGTGTGAGCCACAGTAGATACCCGTTTGGTGACCCGTAACATTGTTCCAACCACCGTAAAAATCGTAAGTCATCGCAAAGATGTAGTCCATATACTGCTGAGCAACTTGATAATCAACATCTTCAATTTTGTCATAACCAGAACCAATAGCTGAAGTTAGTTCGTACTTACGACCAGTTTCAAGCTCAAGTTCATCAAGCATCGCTCTTAGTTCTTGCATTAATGCAATGTATGCCGGACCATCGTTTACTGGGTCGCCTAGGTTAGGGTTTGGACCGTCGCCGCCAGGGAATTCCCAGTCGATGTCAACACCGTCATAGAACTTCCAAGTTTTCAAAAATTGCTTCATTGATGCGACAAATGTGTCACGATTCGCTTTAGTTGTGAAGCCATGGAAAGGGTCAGATAATGTCCAGCCGCCTACTGAAGGTAGGATTTTAAGATCTGGGTAGCGTTGCTTTAATGCCATCAACTGTGCATAAGTACCTCGAATTGGATCATTGTTGTCAGTACCTGGCAATGTTTTTTGTACCGCAGCCCAAGGGTCGTGAATGACAACTTCATAATCCTGTGAATCGGCACACGCTTTTTGCAATGCTCTCCAACTATTGCCATTCTCAATCTCTTTTAACGATTCATTTGCGCCACAAATCGGAATAAACCCGTATAGAAGGTGTGACAAGTTATGTGCTGGAATATTTGAAACGTCGAAATCTCTTCCGTAAATACCCCACTCTACAAAATATGCACCAGTCACCATTCCAGGAATAGTACCGTTATTTTTATTTTTAGGATCTACGTCCATAGTTAACGGTTGTAGGTGCCCGCCATCAGTGTCGGCGATTACAATTGGCTTACCAGCGCTCTTTGCACAACCTGTTGCATCACAAAGTTCTAGATACAGTGTATGGCGGCCTGACTTCGTATAAGGGAAACTGACAGTACCACTCTTTGTACCTGCGGCAAGAGCCCCTTGGTCGACCACTTGATTGTCGAAATAAACTTTATAGCTATCTCCGCCTGTACCACTCCATGAGTTCCATTTAATGTTTACAGTTACTACATCTTTCGCTTTAACAATCTGCTTGTATGAGCCGTTACCATCAAGGTTCACATCAACAAATGAGTATGTTTGTGGTTCCCAGCTAATTTGTGGTGCAGAAGGCGCTGCGATGGCACCTGCCGACATTAACGCTATTCCTATAGCTGCTGTTAAATTATTAATTTTCATTACTATCTCAACCTTATTTTACATGTTATATCCAAACCCCAACGAATTGGAGTGACCTTTACATCTTATTGAATTTCTTTCCAAACCTGAGTTGTGCCGGGCTCCTCGCCTCTGTTCCACCACTTCGCTTCATATACCTTGTTGTTGTGGGAAACTTTGTCTCCTCCGACATAGGTTGCGTTTGCACGCCATGGTGCTGGCGTATTTGGCACATCTTTTACTGTTATTTGTGCAGATGTTGAACTAGACAGCGTGCCATCGGACACGGTTACACCCACGGTATAAACCATATCTTTATCAACAGCAGCTGCTGAAAGAGTAATTGTTGCGCCCGAACCTGAGAATGTCAGCCCTGCTGGAACATCCCAAACATAAGTCAAGTCCATGGTGTAATCATCGAAAGCATGTACATGAAGTTGGGTTTGAGATACCTCATTCATCGTTATCGGATCAGGCTTGTGCACCGTTGGTGGCGTGTTTGGTTGTTGAACCTGAATGGTCAGGTTATAAGTATTTGATGCACTTGTTACAAATACCTCGTTACTCAATAGGTTCAATTCGTCAAAAGCAATATTACCAGCGCTGTCTTTTACGCCCACCTGAACATCAGACGCAAAATTAGTGTTTAGAATGGTTGCGAGATCTTTTTGCCAGGTGTTTACATTAGTGTCTGTAATCTTGAGAGATTGCTTTATTATTTCTTGTCCGTTACTGTCAAACACGCGAGCCCAAACAGTGTCGCTAACTTGTGCATCTTGGCCTTGTTTGACAAAATACCCAGCTGAAACCCAATCTACTGGTTTTGAATCAGTTACTATGTTGATATCAGAGCAATTATAAAAACCTTCACCGGCTACATCATTTCTCTGCCAGCGAGTATATAAAATAGCTCGCCCGCTGCGGTCTTGAGGTATGTTAACGGTCATTTCGTAAAACTTTTTGCCATCGGGGTCAGTAACAAAATTGATGTTGCCTACTTCGGTAATCAGGTCTAGGTCAGCCCAGTTCAAAACGTCCGTCGTTGCGTTGAACGTTGGCTTTGTTAAATAAAATTTCCAGAAACTTGGGTTATGAGGTGTAGTTGCTCTGAATCTAACGGCAAGGTCACCATTTGGGCTTGGTTTTACGTCTGTGGTTTGCCACTCCGTATGCGGAAGGTTCATACCCCTTTTTTCATTCGACCCAGCTGCACAAAGTTTACCGTCTGGTACAGCTGCTTCGACAGCAGCTTGATTGTTGTAATCAGCGATAAGTGACGCGAACTCATGTTCTTGAACAAACTGAACATAGCCGGATTCTAAAAAAGCGGCCCTACAAGCTAAGTTAGGAATATTTGAGCCATCATCAGGCCACCAATAGCCACCTTGGGCTTCACAGATTGATTGTCTTGCTTTTGGAAAATCCATAAAACCATGCGCACTAGAATAAGGCGCATAAATAGAGACATATGTAGTACATGCAATTGATAGAGCAGTTAAAATTTTTCCTTGTAGAACGTTCATCGCGCTCACCTCTTGTAGCTTTTCGCTTTTATTAAAAGAAATTTGCTTGTCAGAAATAAGTGGAGGGGGAGCCTCCACTTAACTTACGTTTTATAAACTACAAACTTTCTGGTAATCAGCGCTTGTTGATGGCTGCTTATTGCTCCACCACTTCGCCTTGTAAACACCGTTACCGTCGATAATTAAATCTCCAGCTCCGGCATGGGTGCCTCTTGGGAATGTTGGATAAACAGAGATGTCGGCAATCGGTGTACCTTCGCAATGTGTAATCGGACCACCATTGCCATCACCAGGTGTTGCTGCTGGTAATGTCGGATACTCAAATTTAAACGCATAGCGCTTGCCATCTTTCTCAGCTGTGAAGTTTACTGGGCCAGTTACAGGCATGTAATACATAACCTGAGCATTTACTGTTTCTCCAGGTGCAAACGATTTAGGAGTATTGCCCCACTCATTTTTCAGCGTGATAGAGAATCTATGGAAATCGTTATCGAATCCGCCGATATTGTTGCCAGCTGCGTTTGAGTTATTCACATCCACTGCCATGCCGAGTTTTTCTTGAGCATTCCAGTTAGACTTAAAGATTGCTGAAGTTGAAACTGGTACGTCAAACGAAATTTTTGCGCCCGACAAGTCAATATTCGAGTTGTTTGTGAATGCAAACGTTGGTGCAATCGGGTAATTGTCATCACCTACTGGGAAGCTCTTCGCATCAAATGTTACGTTGACCTGCTCTGTTGGTACTTGGAAAGCAACATCACCTCTGTGAATATCGTATTGAGCGCCTGACTGTTTGAACTTGTTGTAAGCCAAAGTCGTCATGCTTGAGCCCATGAAGTACTCACCTTTAGCTGCGTCATAATCAAAGTCACCAGCAAGTTCCCAGAACATGATACCGCCGAGACCTTTATTGATTACATAATCAACTTTGGTACCCATTGACTCTTCATCTTCTATAGAAATGAATACTTTCTTTTGCGCGTTCCATAGCCAAGGAGCAACCGCCACAGCGTCGTAGTTACGTGCGTAAGTTCCCGTTAACTGATCTGCTGGATCCGTATCAGGTGTGAGACCGTAATCCCCTAGGTAGCTTGGTAGAACACCATTTTGTAAGTTCTTGGCATGCCAAAGAGGGTTTGAGCCAGCTGGTACTTCTAGACCGACATCGTTTTTGTCGTGCCACAAGTTATCGATGCCTACGGCGCCATTACCACATTTGTTCTTTTCACCAGACCCTGTTCCAGGAGGGCAATCAGCTTGATTAGGCAGGGGCGCTTGACCCCAAAGACCATTCGTACCACCCTGTACATCCCTAAAGCCACGTGTATAGTACGGAATACCGATATTGATTCGTCCTGCGGACAAGCCACCTTGGAAGTATTTAACTGCCCAGTCAGTATTTAAGTAACCAATACCCTCAAACTCTTTAGTGCCGTATACGTTCCATGCTTTTAATTCAGAATCTTCGCCTGTGTCATACAATGCCGCGTTGTGACCAACGTGTGAGTTCCAAGCACCGTGTAAGTCATAAGACATAATGTTGACGTAATCTAGGTACTGAGTTACTTGGAATGTTTCCATACCACGCAATAAGTAGCCCGAAGATGGCGAAGCAATTGTTAGCATGTAGTGTTGGCCATCTTGTTGACCTGCTTTGTCTAACTCTTCACGTAAGCGCTTCATAAGGATTTGATAAGAAGCGTTTAAGCCCGCTCTTCTAGCGTTAGAGATTGGGAAATCGTCTGGATGGCCAGAATCTTTCATCGAAGAAGGGTATTCATAGTCGATATCGACGCCATCGAAGCCGTACTTTCTAATAAAGTCTACTGAGCTCGCAACGAATGTTTCAATCCCAGCGTTATTGACAGAACCATCAGCATTCGTAGTCATCGTGTAGAAACCACCGCTGTTAACACGCTTGCCATCTGGGCCAAAGAATCCGCCAGTTTCAGCCCAGCCACCAACACTGATTAGTGTTTTAACATCTGGATGCTGTTTTTTGTATTTATTTAGAAGGTTAAAGTGACCTTTGTACGGTAGAGTCGGATCTAGTTCTGCACCTGCGACACCTGGCCATTCCATGTTAGTTGCTGGGTTACCAGCTGCATTTGGATCGCCAATTGAGACTTTGTTTGCTGCATCAACATGTGCAAATGCATAGTTAATGTGCGTGATCTTGTCCCACGGAATATCGTTAACCAAGTATGAAGGCTGGCCGTTAGCGCCATTTCTCCAACTCGTGAAATAGCCAATAACCCTTCTTGGGTGGTCAGCGCCCATTTCTTCACGACCATTCGCATCATAGATAGTACAGTAAGGTGTATTCACCCCAGGTGTTTGATATAAACCTGCCGGCTTACACGCATCCCGGTCTCCTGGGACTTGTGCACCCACGGTTAATTGGGTACTAACACTTGTCGATGCATTTTTGTCATCTGTTGCTGTAAGGGTGAATGTATAATTGCCATCGGCTTCTGCAACCCATGTATGCTCTGTAGGTGCACCATTAGTTGATACAAGCTCCACGCCATTCACTGCAAAGCTAAGCTTATTGACCGTACCATCAGTGTCGCTGCCTGCGAGAGAGAATACTACGCTGCTGCCAACTACCAATTCTACAGGTTTTGATTTGATATTTAGTGTGGCTGTTGGTGCTTCGTTTACAGGTGTACCCGTTCTGACAGTAATTGAGTTAGTAATCGTTTGTGACGCTTCATTTTTATCATCATATGCTTTTGCACTTAGTTGATATACACCAGGTTGGCCAGCTGTCCAAACTGCATCGAACATATCCGCAACACCAGTCGTATCAGTCGCTATCAATGTATTGTCAACATAGAATTCCACTTTACTTACGTTTCCGTCAACGTCAACCGCTTTTGCGCTAATGGCAACGCTGTCATTTTGGTCAAATTGAGAACCGTCTAGTGGTGATAACTGGCTTATTGTAGGAGGCGTATTTGTGCCAGAGCCCGCACAATCACCGAGTTTTTTCCACTCTTGATGAGGACCTGAGTGGCTTGCAGGTTCTGTACGATTCCACCATTTAGCTTCATAAGCGACATTACTCTGTTGCACTTTATTGCCACCAACATAAGTACCACCTGGTTGCCATTCAGCAAGACCTGTACAGTCATAAGCATGCGAGTATGTTGTACTAATCGCAATTGCTAGCGTGCTTAACTTGAGCACATTTCTAATATGATTTCTCATTTTCATTTTATCACCAACCTTTACATTAATTGTGATTAACATTTGTTAAATAAACCTAACATAGAAATTAAACACGTCAATGTGTCACTGGTTAAAAAACAATCACTGAAGGTTGCTTTCTAATACTAAAGGTGTGATTTTTTTGGTGCAAAGTGAAAATAATTGATTTTGATGCGCTAGCTTAATATATGAATCGAATTCATCTCAAAAAATGAACAAAATACATACTATTGCATATATAACAGCCAGTTAGTTAAAGGTTGTACCTTTGTTTGACCTAAATGTAAACTTTCACATAAGTTTAACTAATCCGAATGTTGACGTACACGTAAACTTATTTTGGTTATAACATATAATCAATGGCTATATAATTTAGTAAAGAAATCTTTTTTTAAATTGACGTAAATCAGTGCGGAACCAATTTGAAAACAAAATAGAGTGCCGAGTGGTATAGACTAAAGTCTAAACCACTAATGCATTTGAAGTTATTAGGTATATAAGTGCTGTAGAATTTTATTGCGCAGTCTTAGGAATTACTACTGTTACTGAGACACCCTGTTTCGCATTATTGACCAGTGAAATTGTAGCTCGATGGTTTGATAGAATGCCATAAACAACAGCTAAGCCCATCCCCGTGCCCTCGCCAAGAGGTTTGGTCGAATAAAATGGCTCAAAAACATGCGGGATTGCATCTTCAGGTATGCCGATTCCATTGTCCTGAAATGTGATTATATAGCTATCACCAGAACCAGAAACTGATACATGTATGGTTCCTCTATCAATTTCTGTTTTTTCCTTTGCTTCTCGGCAAGCATCTATCGCATTCACAAAGATATTAATGAACGCTTGGGTGATATTGGATTTGCTACCACTTATTAAGTAACCTGGGCCACAAGACACTTCAAGGCTAATTTGTTTGAGTTTGTTTTCTAGTAATTTAGCTGCATGTTCTATTACGTCGATGATTTCAAACTCTGATTCGTCACTTTGTTTTGGCTTAGCGAAGTCTAATAAGTTTTTAATAATACTTGATATCCTGCTACAACCTTCTTGGCAGTCTTCAGATATGTCTTCTAAATCTTGAATTAGTTCTTCTGTATCGACAGTTTTATTAAGTTTCTGCAGCTCTTCAATTAGCGCACTGTCTGATATGCTCTCATTTTTATGTTTTACAACTAGCTCTAAATACTGAGTAATATCATCTTTATAGTGTGAGAGCGTTTCTAGGTTGCATGTCAAATAAGCGAGCGGGTTGTTGATTTCATGTGCAACCCCAGCAGACAAGGTCCCTAGTGTTGCCATTTTTTCTGATTGAACAACAGCCAGCTGCTGCTGTTGCAAAAGCGCTAGCTTTTTCTCTAGTTCAACATTTAGCGCATAGAGTTTACTTGTTTTCTCCTCAAGCAGCTCCTCTAGTTCATCTCTAGCGGTCTTTTCTCTCAGATAAGCTTTATAGTAATTTTGCATATTATTAATAGGTTATGATTAAAAAGCAGGCTTCATCGCCATTGTGCATGCATTCTGGGTGTTCTATTTGAATTTGTTTGTCAAAATGTTCTGCGCAGCCATAAATGAGCCCTTCAGCACAAAAGCACAACTTTCTCGGTGAGCGATAGACTAAATGTATAGTGCCCTCGTTTTGAACTTTTGCTTCTATTGTTGGTAAATTGGGTTCTTCATATAGTTTTCTGACTTCATTATGAATCACCTCGTCAATTGAAACGATTAATTGCTCAAAAGAACTAAACTCTTGGATAATAGACTTATGACGTTTGGCCAAAAAGCCAAAGAGGTATGTACCAAATGCTTTGAGTGTTTCTGGCATCGACAAACCAAGTGCTTGAGAAACACTCGTTGCCAAGCCAAATAATTCTTCATCTGGGTAAGATTTAGCACTAACATACACACGATCTTCGGGGCAATGCTGCTCCAAGAGTTGCTCCCAAATATCCATTCCTTTTGTCTCAATTACAAGCTCTTCAAGACATCTAAATATGATACCCTTCATTATACCTCCTCCAACACGAGCTTTTTATTGCGTAGATGTTCAATTACCGTGACCATTTTACCGTTACTAGTCCCTTTTTCATTGACCTGCGAGATGTTAATGGCAGTTTGGTGAGGGTTTAATTTGATAAACAAGTTCGAAATAAGATCTTCGTACTTTTCGTGAGAAGAAGTTTGAATAAGCTTTAACCTGTTCTCAACTACATGGGAATCTATACCCCAAATTAATAAAAATTTAGAATACAATTGAGCTTTGTTTTCGTAATCAATATTCGACTTCATTGAAAAGTACTGTTGTATCAAAAACTCTATATAACCTGTAAATACAGTCAAATAAACTAGTTCGCATATCTCGTTTGAACTACCTGTATCACTGGCTATTGAATAGGCTTGACTTGACCATGTCAGGTAATCATTAATGACTTCATATTGCTGACCGACACCAATAATATGCATAAGGTCGATAGATATAAAATACGCTGTAGCGACAAAACGTACCATATTGGGTGTGAAGTCAAGTTTAGCGCTTTCCGTCTTAAATACATTGACCGCTTTTTCTATGAGCTTAAGTAACTGGTTGTCATGTATGTTATTAAGTGAGCTTATCTGGTTTAGAGTTTCATTTACTTCATAGCTTGGAAAAGGGAAGTAAGGGAGCATACCCAAAATTATTTGTTGCTCGTCCGAATAGCTAAGCTGCGCAGCTCTTTGCAGAAATTCCTCGAGTAATTTTAAATCCTGCTTACTAAAAGGCTTTTGCATAAAATAGTTCGCAGGTACTTCATCTTTAGAAATGAGGTTTTCAGCAATGTCTCCAGAAACAATTATTCTCATCGCTTTGGGTTTACAATGTTTTGCGATTGTTAGAACCTCTTTTCCTGATAATTGGGGCATCTGAAAGTCACTAATTATCAGATCATAGTCTGCTTGTTCTGTAGATAGGTAGCTTTCGGCTAACAGTGGGTCGTTTAGAGTTACCACATCTGATACAGTTAAGCTTCTTGATATTGCTTTTGATAAGGCGCGCAACATCAATTTATCATCGTCTATAATTAAGACCCTAGAAGCTTTCCTTATCATATTTAGTGAACCTATTTTGTTGTTTCTTATTGAAGTTTAGTCTAATTTTAAGACTATAAACAAAACTATTTAATTAAAGATGGAGCTGCCTAAATTTATGAGTGATGATCCAATACTTGTTTTGTGTCTAGATGATGAAAAGAGCGTTTTAAATTCATTAGGCAGACTACTTAGACAGAATGGAATTAAAGCTGAATTGTTTGAATCGGGTTTAGAAGCGTTAGAGCGTGTGCGGGAAGTATCTTTCGATGTCATAATTTCAGATATGAGAATGCCAAAAATGGACGGCGCTGAGTTTTTAACTAATGCGAAAGCGATTTCCCCTGATGCAAGGCGCATATTGCTTACTGGATATTCTGACATAGAAGATACCATCAATGCGATAAATGGCGGTGGGATACATGGTTATATTCAAAAACCTTGGAAGAATGAACACCTGATTTTAGAAATAAATAAAGCTGCAGAATTAAGTAAGCTTAAAAAACAAAATGATGAACTGCAAAACAAAGTTAGATTGCAAAACGACGAGCTAAAAGAACTTAACTCAAACCTAGAAAGTTTAGTCGACAAAAGAACAACACAAATTAGGCAGGTACTGAAGCAACTTGAACTTGCCAACGAAAATGAAAAGAAAGAACACAAAAGTACGGTTGAATTACTATACAACTTTATTAATGCAAACCCCTATTTAGACGCCGAAAAAGCAAAAAATATTGCAAAGGTGTGCTTTCAATTAGCCAAAGCCTTATCTTTGAGTTCGGAAGTTGCAGATATGACGCGAATGGCAGGATATTTGTCGCAAGTGGGATTATTGGCGATGGACCCTTCCCTTTACTCTAAGCCATTTCATGAACTTGAACCTGAGAAAAAGAAGGTATTTTTAACTCACCCATCAACTGCGCAATTAATGCTAATGCCTGCACAGCATTTAAGTGATGTTGCAGAAGCTATTTACAGTCAGTTTGAAAAGTATAACGGCCAAGGTGTACCTAAAGGGTTAAAAGGAAAAGATATCCCTATTGGTGCGCAAATTTTGGCTGTAGCTCGTGATTACATTGATCATCTTTATCAAAGTCAACGCCCTATGTCTGAACGTAAAGAAAATGCGCTAGAGATCATAAAGATGTATGGCGGGAGCTTTTATCACCCTAAAATTGTAGAGGCTTTACTTTCGGTCCTATCAAAAGATCAGACTGAAACAGAAAAAGTCGGAAGTATGAGTATACTCACCGCTCAACAGCTTAAACCTGGTATGGAACTCGGTTTAGCAATGCATAGCGCTCAAGGGATTATGCTACTACCAAAGGGGCATGTACTAACAGAAAGCTCCATTTCAAAACTTCAACAATTAGAATCTCAACGCCCCAACCCGTTTAGGATCATGATCGTCGATAACTAAGCCTAAAAAACTATGAAACGATGATCCTTTAAGTTTTAAGGAACACATCATACTAAAAATGCTCTGCTAGTGCCTCTTATGTTAAATTGGTTGTTAACTAATTTAATCAAGAGAAAGGTGTAGAGTTCAAATGTAGAGTTCAAATGTAG
>NZ_AUXV01000002.1 GCF_001625575.1 Pseudoalteromonas luteoviolacea S2607 | reverse complement strand
TTGCTTTGCGTTTTTCGCTGCATCCCGCCGTGTCAGTGGGTGCGCATTATAGGGAGATCCAAAATAGGATCAAGTGTTTTTTATAGAAAACTTAGAAAAAGAGTCTTTTCGAACAAAATAACAACAAAACACCTCAAAACCACATGCTCTGTAATCATATTTTAATCTAAATGACACAATTTTTCGAAGAGGGCTTTAAGTATTGTACAAATCTGAGATCTTGCAAACATTTTCTCAGCACAATATCTATTGTGCTGAGATCTTATTCGATTAATAAAGCAGGCTATATAACTTACGGCGGTATGTAGCTGCAGTACTATCACCTTCAGGCAATGAAGCAATAATATCTAAGAACCCTTTCTTTGCTTCGCCAAAAGACAAGTCCTTACTCAAAACTTTAAATAGAGAAGCCAACGCGTCTTCTTTCTTCCCTGCATCTACTTGTGCTTGAGCCAGCTGACAAACTAACTCTAGATTGTCTGGAGCTTCTTCAACCGCTTGGGTCAATCGTTTTATTTCCGGAGATTCCTGTGCATCTTTTGCTTGCGTCAGTTTCGTCTGCAAGTTGTTAAAGTAAGCATCTTTCTGATCTTCAGGGATCGTTCCTAGCAACGCTTCTGCATCATCTAGTTTTTGGATCTGAATACAAATATCAGCAAAAACTAAATTTACTCGAGGGTTACCCTTTGCGACATCATAAGCTTGCTTAGCACTTGAGTAAGCACTATTTAGGTCACCATTTGCTAAAGCTTGCTTTGCCTGTTCTAACAAAATTAGCTCCGGAGATGGGAGGTGCTCGGTCAGTACTTTAGTGAACTCTTCTTTACTTTTTGGACCAGCCAATACATCAACCGGTGAGCCACCTTTTAAAACAACTACAGTTGGTAAAGCTTGAAGACCCACCTGCTGAGCTAATTGTCCAGCCAATGCTTGCTGTACATCACAATCCAAAGTAGCGATTGTAATACTGCTACTGTATTGAGTTGCCAATTCATCCAAGATTGACGCTTGTGCAACACAATCTGGGTGCTGAGCACTAAAAAAGCTTAATAGCACAAGATGATCAGCGCTAGATGGCGCAAGCACCTGTTGAATGTTTTCTGGTGTTAATGTGATTTTATTTTCCATAACCGTGCATTCTTTATTTCAATTCTATTAGCTATATAGTGTCAGGTTTACACATTACAAGCCAATTGTTATCAACTCTTTGTTTTAGTTTTATATCGAGTGGTCTTTCGGCGCCCCTTACCTCCGCCTCTTCTTTTAAATGGGTTTGGTGCCTGCACGCCTTTAAGAGCATTAGTATTTATAGATTGCGATAAGCTAACTAAATCTGAAAGTTCAGATTCAAGTGGTGTCATAAACTGCGAATAAGAAGCTGATTTTTGTGCGATATTAGTAAGCTGAGATTCCCACAGAGCGGTTCTGTCTGGCAAAGACAAATGAGCAGGGATCGTATTAATCAATCCGCTGCCAAGTTGTGTCGATTTTATTGATTTACCTTCTCGCTGTAAAAATCCTCTTTTGAAGAGTAATTCAATAATACCCGCCCTAGTTGCTTCGGTACCCAGTCCATCCGTCTCTTTAAGTACCTTTTTGACCTCTTTGTCTTTTACATACCGTGCAATACCTGTCATCGCACTTAAGAGTGTTGCTTCGGTAAAGTGACTTGGGGGCTGAGTGTTTTTCTCGTTAACAACCCCTTCATTACAGTGTAGTGGTTCACCGACTTCAAGTATTGGTAACTGCGTTTTGAGCTCAGCGTCTGCTTTTTTACTCTTAAATAAAACTTTAAACCCCTTGTTAATAACGGTATCCGCTTTAGCTATAAAGTTGCCACCCGCAATGGTTAAATAAGCTTTAGTTTGGGAATACTCATAAGCAGGATAGAACTGCGCAAGATATTGAGTACAAATAAGCCCATAGACCTGTATCTCTTGATGCCCTAACTGAGCTGACTTTAAACACTTTTTGGTTGGAATAATGGCATGGTGTGCTTCAACCTTTTTGTCATTCCAACACTTACTCTTTAACGATGTGTTTGCGTCTGCGACTAATTTCTCCTCACAGCCTTTGTTGTTAACCACAGCCGCTAAAACGTCATTGCGTTCAAAGTAATGATCATTTGGTAAATAACGGTTGTCTGACCTTGGGTAAGTGATTAATTTGTGTTTTTCGTACAACGCCTGACAAATATCTAAAACTTGCTTAGCAGACATCGAAAAACGTTTGTTTGCATCAATCTGTAATGCTGACAGGTTGTATGGCAAAGGCGGGTTTTGTTTCTTAGGCACCTTGTCGAGTTTTGTTAATTCAGCAGACTGATTTGTAATTCTTCTAGCTACATTTTCAGCAAGCCCTTTAACAAGTACTCGCCCTTCTTCATCCATGTAGGGGACACACGCTTCACTCGGTTGCCACTTTGCTTCAAATTGCTCACCACTTTCCTTTGATATTTTGGCTATGACTTCATAAAAAGGCTTTGAAACAAAACTGGCGATTTCTTCATCGCGACGAACTACTAATCCCAAAACAGGTGTTTGCACTCGACCAATTGACAGCACACCTTGCACTCCAGCTTTTTGTCCAGCAAGTGTAAACGCCCTCGTTAAATTCATACCGTACAACCAATCTGCACGAGATCTGGCTAAAGCTGAAATACTCAGTGCCATAAACTCCGTGTTGGATTTAGACTTTTGCAGCGCTTTTTTAACAGCATTAGGATTAAGGTCACTAATGAGTACGCGCTCTACGGTCGATTTTTTAGTTTTGGAAAGTTTCGCCTCTTGAATTACTTCGTCAACAAGTAATTGCCCTTCTCTGTCCGGATCTCCTGCGTGAACCACCACACCAGCGCTTTTGATCAATCGCTTTACGGTTGCAAGTTGCTTTTTGGTTTTTGGTTTGGCTTTAAACTTCCATTCAGATGGGACAATTGGTAGGTCCTGAGTCGACCACTTTTTGAACTTAGGATCATAATCTTCAGGCTCTGCTTGCTCTAAAAGGTGACCAATACACCACGTCACACAATCCCCATTGCCAACTTCAATGAATCCGTCTTGCTTTTTATGTGGTTTAGGCAGCACTTCAGCAATAGCCCTGCCTAAAGAAGGTTTTTCTGCAATGTAAAGCTTCATACATCTGATTAACTGTATATATTTACAGTTATTCTAGCTAACCCAGCATTATAATGCCAGTGCAGTTTAGCAACTCACTCAAATCTCACAGGAAAACTAAGTTTTTAGAAAGTTAAGCTGCTGATGCTTTTGTTCCATTAGCTGAGTCATGGTGCTTGCTGCTTGTTCAACTTCATCTGCGTAGCCTGCTAGCTCTTTTGCCGCGTCTGCAATCCCAGTCATGTTCATATTCACTTCTTCAGTGACCATACTTTGTTCTTCTGCCGACGTTGCTATCTGTGTCACTTCGTGAGATATATTAGATAACTCAGACACTAAAGAGCTCATAGACGTAGCCGCTTTTTGACACAGGGTCGTCGCACTATGACCTTTATCTACAGTTTTTTCGATAATTTCTTCAGAGCCATGGATCTCATTTTGTAGGTTCTCAATCAGGGTACTGATATCATCTGTTGAAGCTTGTGTTTTTGACGCCAGTGACCTAACTTCATCTGCAACCACCGCAAAGCCTCGGCCTTGTTCACCTGCTCTGGCCGCCTCAATTGCAGCGTTTAACGCTAGCAAATTAGTTTGCTCTGCAATAGAACGGATCACATCTAATATTTTTGATATGTCTCCACTTCTTTCCGCCACGCGATGGAAAGCATCTTGCGCCACAGAGACTTGCTCAGCAATTTCATCAACGGTATGAGTTGTATTTAATATATCTTGCTCGCAGCTCTGCACGGTCTTAACAGCACTATCTGTCGTTGTTGCTGCCTGTTCTGATGCTCTTGCTACTTCACAGGCTGTCGCACTTAACTCATTTATGGCCGTCACCACATTATCAATTTCAATATGCTGGTTTGATACCTTATTTTTGATATTAATTGCAGCCTCAGTCGTAACATGGGATTGTTGATACGACTGATGGGCCAAGGCTTTAAGATCTTCAATCATCCCACGCAGCTTATTTGTAAAGCGATTAAAGCCTGCGGCTAATGAGATCAGCTCTGCGTGATGACTCACTTCTAACTGGTGGGTTAGGTCGCCCTCACTAGACGCTAAATTGTCAACTCGGGATTCGATATAAGATAAAGGTCCAGTAATCGTATTTATTAAAAACAAACTAAAACCAATTGCCACAGCCACAACTATCAGCCCTAAAAATGTCATCCAAACGCCTAGATCATTTGCAGACTCATATAGCTGTTCACTAATTATGTAAGCTGATGCCATAACTTTTTCTTTTGGTACTTGAATCACTAAAGACCAGGTAACCCCAGCTAACTCGATATTTACTGGGACCGACGTAACAATATCATCGCCTACTTCAGTGTAACCACTTCCTCTATGTAACGTTTGTAGGTTTTGCGCCAGATTTTGATTGATGACCTCAGACAGAGGTCTACCTAACGAGCTTGCATGATGACTGGCACCAGCAATTAGCCCCATTTCGCTTAGTAGAGAGACTTGCGCTTCACCGTCATATAAAGAGTTCGATAACTCCTCAACCAGTTTTTGTAACTCGGGTAAATTTACATCAACGCCAATAAGTCCCTTGAACCGATTTCCATCTTGAATTGGCACCGTCAACGAAGTCATCAACATGCTATTCCCTGGCGAGATTTCATAAACATATGGTTCCATCATACAGGGCGTGTTGTTATCTCTTGCGCACAAGTACCACTCAGATTCTCTGATCCCAAACTCGTTACGTGTCTCGTTATACTTTGCGTCTGCTGATTCTATTTGGTGTTGAACAACACCTGCGCTTTCACGAGTAAAGTATAGCTCTAGTGACCCAGCTCTTGGGGCCGAATGAGAAGCACCAGCAGCGTACTGATTGTCTTTTTGATCATACGCATTTTTTTCAAAATGGCTGTAAATTGAAGAAACATTATCATTTTTGTTTATTGCTCCGCGTAATAACGCTTCTACTCCATCCCTGTCTAACGGACTGTTTAGAGTTGCTTCGATTGCACCTGCTAGAGAGTTAGGTATTCGATATGCTTCATTAAGATAGCCCGATATTTGTTGACTATAAAATTGCCCTTTCGAAACTAACCCAGCTCGGATTTCTTTTAAGACCAGTTCTTGTACCTGCTCACTTTGTTTTTCATTCTCTTCTTGCAGGTGAAGCCAAGTCGTCATCACTAGGATCACAATAATAGCCACAACTAAAGCTGTGACAAATAACATCAGCTTTTTTTTAATAGACATCTGCTGCATATACGACCTTATAATTTTCTGAGTTTCCTACTGTGCAATGAGTTTTATCATTAAGGCTTATTGCGTGTTTCCAAGTTTATAAAATCCTAAAATATTATATTTCACATATTTTAAATTTATGAATTTTTTAAACTTAATTCATGAAAAGACAATTCGCAAGAATAAAATAAATGAAGCAGCGTTTTCAGTGGCGAGGTATTTTGATAATAAAAAAGCTCGATTGCTAGTCGAGCTTTTTTAATTGATTTTTAGTCTTCTTCTATATTCTCTTTACCGGTGGTTTTCTCTGAGGAGTCTATCCGATGATGAATCGCAGACTTGATCAGCATATACCCGCTAATTGGGGCGGTGATTAGTAAGAATAAAGAAATTAAAATCTCTTTTAGCGTAAACCCGTCACCATATTGGCTAAAGTACGCCATTGCAGCAAACAGCAAACAGGCCATGCCAAGTGTGGTTGCCTTTGTCGGACCATGTAGGCGCATAAAAAAGTCTGGCATTTTAACCAAGCCAATAGAGCCCACCAAAACCAATGCTCCGCCCATCAAAAGCAAAATTGAAATTAAAATATCCATCAATTGCCCTTACTCGATAATATCGCCACGAAGCAGATATTTACACACTGCTACTGTACTTACAAAACCCAGTAACGCTATCAATAGTGCTGCTTCAAAATACAAAGATGTGCCCATACTCATACCATATAAAATGATAAGTGCAATTGTGTTGATATACATTGTATCCAACGCCAATATTCTGTCAGGTACAGACGGGCCCACGACTAAACGCCATAAGTTTAGCAACAAAGCTAAGCCAATCATGGCAAAAACAATCAAGATGATCGTATCTAACATGCAAAGATCTCCTTCAAAGGCGCTTCATAACGTGATTTGATGGTCGCTATCAATGATTCTTCATCGTCCAAGTCCAGAACATGGATTAACAAAAACTTCTGACATGCTTCGTTTTCATCTTCAATCGTTTCTGGCCATGGATACACTTCTGCACTCACTGTGCCGGGTGTCAATGAAACGGTACTCGCCAAAATTGTAATTGGCATGGCTTCTTGTAGATCTAATGGCACTTTTACGAACCCTGGCTTTAACTTTTTTGTCGGGCCCAGTATTTTTATCGCTACTTCAATATTCGCAGTCAAAATATCATATAGCACTAGCATTAAATGCCTAAGTGCACGAAAAGGCCTCACAACCAAAGGCTGCTTGGTTCTAAACGGGTGCGTAATTAATGGGATCAAAATAGCCAAAACGATCCCGAGAATAACGTGCCCAAGGGCAATGGTATTATTCAGTAGTAACCATACTAAAAATAGTAAAAGGCTCCTAAATGGTGTAGGTAGCCATTTATATTTCGCTTCTAATCTCATTTACTTGCCTCCTAATACATGTTGAATAAGGCCATAAAAATTATGTAATTCAACTGCGGCAAATTGGGCATAGTCAGACATTGGGCCCGCGAAAATGACCATCAATGGCGAAGCTGCCACCAGTAGCAGAACAGCGACAACTTGCACGGGATGGGCCTTTTCTTCGGTATTAGCTTCCCCTTTACCTGTATGGTGCCAAAACACAGTACTACCTGCTTTAGATACTGACACCAATACCGCTAAGCTAGCAATCAAGTAAATTGGCCAAAACCAGTGTCCGTGCGCAAACTCTAACGTAGATTTAAGAATCCAAACCTTACCAACAAACCCTGATAAAGGAGGCATACCAATAACGGTTACCGCCGCAAAAATAAACGCGCCTCCTAAAAACAGTGGTTGAGCAACAGGTCTGCCCGCGGTGATCCTATCTGCAACTTTACCCCTTTGTCTGCTCACCAAGTCCGCAATTAAGAACAAGGCGGCTGAAACCAGTGTAGAATGTACTAGATAGTAAATAGCCGCTGCGCTGCTATCTATTGTTTGCGCCGCCACCAGTGCAACCAATGTACCTACAGACACAACCACTAAATTGGCAACCATCTTTCTCAAATCTTGACTCGCTAATACACCAATGGCCCCCATAACAATAGTCGCTATCGCCAACCACCAAAGCCAATGTTGCGCCATATGGCTTAGTTCACCTGCTTGCTCTCCAAAGATCAGTGTATAAACACGCATCATCGAGTACACACCCACTTTAGTCATGATCGCAAATAATGCAGCAACGACCGGCATGGCCGTTGAGTATGTGTTTGGTAACCATAAGTGAAGTGGCAGCAAAGCGCCTTTTAGAGCAAAGACAACGAGTAGCAATAAGCCACCTATTTTCGCAAGGTAAACGTCATCACCTTGCAACTCCATAACTCTGGTAGCCATATCTGCCATATTAAGCGTGCCCAAGGTACCGTACAAAATACCTAAAGCTATCAAAAATACCGATGAACCAACGAGATTCAAAATGACATACTGTAGTGCTGCTCGGGTATTACGCTTGTCTCCACCGTGCATAAGCAGAGAGTACGAAGCAATTAACAGTACTTCAAAGAAAACAAAGAGATTAAATGCATCACCGGTTAAGAATGCGCCATTGACACCCAAGATTAAAAAATGAAGAAGTGGATGGAAGAAACTACCCAACTCATCATCACCAGCACAACTATACAAGGCACATACTAGACCTAAAAATGAAGTCAATGAAACCAATAACGTAGAGAGTGGGTCTGCAACTAAAACAATACCAAATGGCGCTGACCAATCACCAATTGCATATACTTGCGTACCATGTGTTTTAACATATGCAAGCAAACTGACTGATGCAACCGTACTAACCAGTCCCATCAGCACAGAAACATAACGTCTTATTTTAAGGTTTTTTCCACATGGCGGCATTAACATTAAAATTGCCGCCAACATTGGTAATAAGACAGGTAAAGATGTTAAATGTTGACTCATGCTTTACCTTGCTCCTTAGCTTGTCGAGAAACAGCCTTTGGCTTATCTGGTACTGTGCCATTTACATGGTCATTACCCAAATCAGCACGACCACGAATTGCCAGAATTACCACAAAAGCTGTCATCGCAAATCCAATTACAATCGCCGTTAAAACCAGCGCTTGAGGAAGGGGATCTGCGTAGCTTTCACTATACCCTAATACAGCTGCTTGGTTCATTGACAACCTGCCCGATGCAAACAGAAACAAATTCACCGCATAGGACAACATTGTCAAACCAAGCACGACAGGAAAGGTCCTAGCGCGCAAAATCATAAATACGCCGCAGGCTACAAGCAGGCCTACGCATGAAGAATACAAAAGCTCCATTAAATGTTCACCTCTTCTTTTGGTGTATTCGCAGTGACCTTACCTAAACTTGCTAAGATCATCAGGGTCGCGCCAACGACGGTAATGTAAACACCTAAATCAAATACTAAGGCACTGGCGAGTTCAATTTCACCAATCAAAGGAATATCAAAATAATCAAACCACGTGGTTAGGAATGGACGGCCAAATGCCCAACTGCCAAGTCCAGACAACAGAGCAATGGCAATGCCCGAAGCAATTATTTTTCTATAATTCAACGTGAAGCGTTCTGCAATCCAATTAGAGCCGTGCGCTATGTACTGCAAAATAAATGCAATAGCTGTGACAAGGCCAGCAATAAAGCCCCCGCCAGGTAAGTTGTGTCCACGTAAGAAAATATAGAAAGACACTAACAATGCAAGTGGTAACAAGCTTTGCGAAATAGACGCAAGTAATAACGGATAACGCTCTTTAGCCCAAGGCCTGCCTTCGGAGTCACTTCCGGGCATAAATAACGGCAAGTGGATAATTAACTTATAAATGCCCAATGCTGCAATACCAAGCACTACGATTTCACCCAATGTATCAAAACCACGGAAGTCCACTAGGATCACGTTTACTACATTCGTACCACCACCACCGGTTTTCGCATTGGCAACAAAGAAATCCGATATAGACGTCAATGGACGTGTAATAAGTGCATAACAAATACTACCAACAATGACACCAATTGCTGAAGCAATACCCAGATCTCTTAACGTTCTAATTGAGCTTGACTCTTTAGGTGTTTTTTGCGGTAAGAAGAATAGCGCCAACATTAATAGAATAATGGTAACAACTTCTACTGTGAGCTGAGTAAGCGCAAGATCTGGTGCAGAGAAACGCGTAAACGCTACAGAAACCATTAAACCAACGACAGAAATCATCAGTAGCGCAACCATGCGAGTACGGTGCCATATTACCGTACCAATCGCACCTATCATGAGTAAGCCTGCACCAATACCGTTGTGTATATCTACGGGAGTTAACTGATTTTGACCAACCAGCTGACTCATTTCAAACAATGGCCAACCGGCGCTCAATAGAACCACTAATAGCATTAGCATTAAATAACGTTGAAGAGAGCCGTTTTCAATGGCGCTGATTTTATTTTGGCTCCATATCACCACTGAGTGCATGGTTTTTTCAAAGCCCTTTTTCGCATTTATAGGCGGCAAAGAAGCTTGGAATTGGAATAAGTATCTACGCTGAGTATAAATTAACAAACCACCACAAACAGCTATAGCACTCATCAATAATGGTAAGTTGAGACCGTGCCAAATTGCGATATAAAACTCAGGCGGTTCAGTTCCCAGTACGGAACCGGAGGCAAGTTGTAGAATACCATCTACTACAAAGTTAGGGAACATACCGACAATTAAACACAACGCCACGAGTATCTCAATTGGCACACGCATATAACGCGGTGCTTCATGAGGCTCTTTGGGTAAATCAACAGGATCACCATTAAAGAAGACGTCATGAATGAAACGTGCTGAATAAGCAACAGAGAAGGCACCCGCGATCGTCGCGAGGATTGGAATCAACCATGACATAGAACCAAGTAATTGCTGATGCAGTGTTTCAGCAAAGAACATCTCTTTCGATAGGAAACCATTGAGTAAAGGCACACCAGCCATCGATGCAGCTGCAACCATTGCTAACGTTGCGGTATAAGGCATAAATCGCCACATACCATTTAGTTTACGCATGTCTCGAGTGCCCGTTTCATGATCAATGATACCCGTTGCCATAAATAGAGACGCTTTAAACGTTGCATGGTTGATAATATGGAAAATGGCAGCCACAGTAGCCAACTCGGTATCAAGACCAAGCAATAAAGTAATTAAACCTAGGTGACTGATAGTCGAGAAGGCTAAGAGGCCTTTTAGATCATGCTTAAATAACGCAATGTAAGCACCGACTAATAAAGTCACTAAGCCCGTCAAGCCGACTAAGATAAACCAAATTTCAGTACCCGCTAACGCTGGATAGAAACGCGCTAGCAAGAAGATACCAGCTTTAACCATCGTCGCCGAGTGCAAGTATGCACTAACTGGCGTAGGTGCAGCCATAGCGTGAGGCAACCAGAAATGAAATGGAAATTGAGCTGACTTAGTAAATGCACCAAGTAAAACCAATACCAATGCGACTTCATATAGACTGTGAGATTGAATAAGTTCACGGCTAGCAAGAATAATATCTAAGTCATAACTGCCAACAATATGACCAAGTAATAACAGACCAGCTAGCAATGCCAAGCCACCACCACCGGTGATAGCCAACGCCATTTTTGCACCCTTGCGAGCTTCCGATTTATGCCACCAATAGCTGATCAACAAAAACGAGCTGATACTGGTTAATTCCCAAAATACCCATAGTTGGATCACATTGTTAGACATAACAATACCCAACATTGCCGTCATAAATAGCATTAGGTATGCGTACAGCTTGGGCATTGAATCATTTTCACTCAGGTAATAGCGGGCATAAATAATAACTAATATACCAATACCTAAGATCATAAAAACAAACAAAAGTGCCAATCCATCCAAACGGAAAGACACGTCCAGATCGAGTATCGGTACCCAATCTAAAGTAGCGCGGATCGCTTCCCCAGCAAATACTGCGGGAGCTAAATTGATGGCCAGTAAAAGGGCCACAGTGGGTGCAATCAAGGTGATTGCAGTCGACTGATTGCGAGATAGCTTACCTGTAAATGAAGAGAGTAAACTGCCTAACAAGGATATCAAGGGTATCCAAAGCAAAGTCATAAAGAAGCCTTATATCTTCGATGCCGTTCATCACTATTAAACGCACGTTATGATTAAGTTATGGCGATCGTGTTCTGTTTATTTTTTACGTGCATTTTTATCACACATAACGTCTACCAGTTATACTTTATTAGTGTTTGACTTGTCTAGGGTTTCACATACTGGCTGTTGAAATTCTAAACAAATTTAACAAACAATTCAGACTCCATTCATAAATTGAGCGCTCATTTAACCAAAGCAGAATCTCTGTTGACAAGTTTGTGGCGATAAATTTGATAGTCACTTGGCTCCAACAAACTCTGCTCTAATGCCTTTAACCATAAACCTAAATACTGGTTTGACAAGTCAATTGCATGATATTCCATCTTCGACAGAACTTGGCTCGGCTTGTATGAAGGCAGCTTACCATAAAGGCAGGTTTTACTAGCATGCCAGTTTTTTGGTGGGTGCTTACCAACGTATAAGTTAGGCGCTTTTAGTCCAGCAGATGCGCAGAGCCAATTTGCTTTATTAATCGGTACAGGGTATTCATCTTCAAAATGAGTAAAATGCATCAGTTCATGTATGAATAATTCGAGCCCATGATTGTGATTCATTGCCATTACGCCATGTCTTACATTTGCAAGCCCTGACTGCTCAGACATAATCACTAAATGACGAGCTTGCGCAAGTGCTGTACTGCCAGCCACTTTTATTAAGCTACATCGAATAAACTGCCCAGCTCCTCCCCTACATTGTAAGGGCTCCCCAACATATATTGGTTCGCTCAGGCAATATGGGAGTTGCTTAGCCAATTCACTTTGTTCGTATGCTTGCTTCAGTTTCCCAAGTTTTAAAGTACTCTCTAAAGTATTACTCAATAGCAAAATTTGATGAGTACAGCGTGAGTTACCTAAATCAAATGTACTTAACGTCGTAATACCAAGTTGAGATAGTATCTTTGCTTCGAGCTGTTCAGCACTTTCACCTAGGGCTAGGAGACTCAACGTATTATAGGGCTCAATTGCTGGAGAGTTTTCAAATATTCTCACAATAGAGTGGTAACGATTTTGCTGCTTAAGTAATTCAAGCAGCCTGACTCGCATAGAGTGGTTTACTCGATCCCAATACCGTTCAATAAGTAATCCCGCCTGTTGATATTTTTGCTGCTCAGTTAAACGAATCGCCCACTCAAAGGTAAAATGCGGGTAGCCCTGTTTGCGCAGTAATTGCACTTGTTTGTCAGATAGCAGATGAGATGATTTTGCAAGATGATGATAAAGAGGTGATGACTGATTGAAGTGCTGACTAATTTTGTCTACCTGAACATCACTTGACTCATTAAGAAGATGATTATAATGGCTGCTACCGGGTGCAGCCATGAAAATAAAAATGAAGCATAAAACCGACTGGCGTAGCATGTCTTAACTAGTAGCTTTTGCCAATTGCTCTTCCCTGATTAATCTTAGTTCTAAGCGCGCATACTTATGTTCAACAAACTCAAAAACATTTGTGGCCAACGTTAATCTGAAAAATTCTGCGGCCTTTAAGTTATTTCCTTGTGCTTTATAACGCTTGGCAATGTAAAAATAGGCTTCGCATAAGCGTTCTGCATACTCTTTTTGTGATTTAACACCCGTTGAAACTTGTGCTAAAAATTTCGCTTCACTAATCTCGTTTAAATACAGCTTAACCAATTGTGTAGACCAAACCTCATCGCTCAATGCCGTGCTATTTTTCTGTAAAGATACTTTTGCCGCTTCAGGGTCAACTGCATGCTCTCCTATGTACAGCCACATAACCCGATACGCATCGTCTGGGGCATTTGCAAGAAAGCGCTTAAAGTCATCTACAGCAAGCTCTGGTCGGCTTCCGTAATATAACGCAATACCACGATTCAAATATGCATAATCATAACTGTCGTCCAGTTCGAGAACCGAGTCAAAACGTTCGTACGCCTCCCCGTATTCTTGTCTCAAAGTATGATGTATACCTAAAAAATTATAAACTTCTGCCATGTCTGGCTGCAATTTCAATGCACGATTAAAATCTATTTGAGCTAATTGTGATTGGCCTAGGCTGTCGTACAGCTTGCCGCGGATATGGTATAGCTCCGCTCGTTGTGAACGTGTTAGTTCTGGGCTATTTAGTAGCTCACTGTATCGTGCAATCTCAATTTGTGTACGAGGATTTGCCTGCAATGGCTCTGTGAAAGGAATTGGCAGTACCGATTGGGTAACCTGTTGCTGTGTACTCTGACAGCCCATCAAGCTTAGTCCTAGCAAAGGTATTAATAAAAATCTCAAGATATGTCCCTCATTGGGCTAGAAAGTACGTGTCTAGGGCCATTAAAGCATAAAAAAAGGGGCCATTCAGCCCCTTTTAACGAAACATATTGTTTCTTTACAAATTATTACTCACCTTTAGGTGCTTGCTCAGCAGCTGGCTCAGAAGGCTCTAGCGCTTCTTTGATGCTCAGGCGAACACGACCCTGGCGGTCAACCTCAAGTACTTTAACTTTTACTTCTTGACCAACTTTTAAGTGATCAGAAACGTTGTTAACACGCTCTTTGCTGATTTGCGAAATGTGAACTAGGCCATCTTTACCTGGTAATACATTAACAAATGCACCAAAGTCTACGATACGAGCAACTTTACCGTTGTAGATTGTGCCAACTTCTAGCTCTGCTGTAAGTGCTTCGATGCGCGAAATCGCTTCTTTTGCACTATTACCGTTCGTTGCAGCAATCTTAACTGTACCGTCATCTTCGATTTCGATAGTTGTGTCAGTTTCTTCAGTTAACTGACGGATTGTTGCACCACCTTTACCGATTACGTCTGCAATCTTCTTAGGCGGAATGTTCATTGTGTAAATGCGTGGCGCGAACTCAGATAGCTCTTGCGAAGGCGCAGCAATTGCCTGATCCATTACACTAAGAATGTGCATACGTGCAGCTTTAGCCTGGCGTAGTGCGATCTGCATGATTTCTTTAGTGATACCTTCAATCTTGATATCCATTTGAAGTGCAGTTACACCAGCGCTACTACCTGCAACTTTAAAGTCCATGTCACCTAGGTGGTCTTCGTCACCAAGAATGTCTGAAAGAACAACGAAGTCTTCGCCTTCTTTAACTAGGCCCATCGCGATACCAGCAACAGATGCTTTAACAGGTACACCTGCATCCATTAGTGCCAATGAAGTACCACATACAGATGCCATTGAAGACGAACCGTTTGATTCTGTAATTTCAGATACAACACGTACTGAATATGGGAATTCTTCTAAGCTTGGCATTACAGCTTGAACACCGCGCTTAGCTAGGTTACCGTGGCCGATTTCACGACGCTTTGGAGAACCGATGAAACCAGTTTCACCTACGCAGAACGGAGGGAAGTTGTAGTGAAGCATGAAGTGATGCTTGTGAGTACCCACTAGGTCATCCATCATCTGTGCGTCACGCTCAGTACCTAAAGTTGCAGTTACTAGTGCCTGAGTTTCACCACGAGTGAAGATTGCTGAACCATGAGTACGTGGTAGTACACCCGTCATCACATCGAGTGCACGAACCATGTCTGGTTCACGGCCATCGATACGCTTTTCACCTGAGATGATACGACCACGAACAATTTTCTTCTCTAAAGAGCTGAAAAGTTTACCAACTTCTTGCTCATCTAAGTCTTCGCCTTCAGCAAGCTCTGCTGTTAGCTTCTCTAAAACTTCAGCTTTAGCTTCAGAAAGAGAGTCTTTACGCGCTACTTTGTCAGTAATACGGTATGCATCACCTACTTTCTGCTCTGCAATTGCAGCGACTTTGTCAGCTAGAGCAACATTCTTCTCAGGAGCAGTCCACTCCCAATTAGGCTTGCCAGCTTCTGCTTTGAATTCTTCAATCGCTTTGATGATTGCTTGAGACTGGTCATGACCATATACAACCGCGCCTAACATTTCTTCTTCAGTTAGGATTTCAGCTTCTGATTCAACCATTAGTACTGCATTTTCAGTACCAGCAACAACTAGGTCTAGCTTACTTTCAGCTAATTCCGTTACAGTCGGGTTAAGTACGTATTGACCATTGATGTAACCAACACGCGCTGCACCGATTGGACCATTGAATGGAACACCAGAAATTGCTAGTGCTGCAGAAGTACCGATCAACGCAACCATATCAGGCTGAATTTCAGGATCTGAAGACACAACTGTTGCGATAACTTGAACTTCGTTCACGAAACCGTCTGGGAATAGTGGACGAATTGGACGGTCAATTAGACGCGCTGTCAGTGTTTCTGAATCAGAAGGACGACCCTCACGCTTCAGGAAACCGCCTGGGATACGACCCGCTGCGTACATTTTTTCTTGATAGTTAACTGTAAGAGGGAAGAAGTCCTGACCAGGCGCTGCTTCACGCTTACCAACAACAGTCACTAGTACTGATGTATCACCGATGCTTGCTAAAACCGCACCGTCAGCCTGACGCGCGATTGCACCTGTTTCCAGAGTCACTGTATGTTGACCAAGTTGGAACTCTTTAATTATTGCTTGCACAAAATATTCCTTAATAAATATATTAAAACGCCAACAACAACCAATTACAGTCTTAAGTAGAACAACCAAAAAACCTTGGTACTCATATAGATCTACTTAAGCACTACAATTGGCAGAAGTATCGGCGTTTGCCTAGCACAATGCTAGAACGAGGGTAAGTATACTGCTAGTACACGCACAAAAAAAGGGGCGAATTCGCCCCTTTTTTATTGTCGGATAAAAATCCAACAATTCATCAAATTCTTAGCGACGTAGGCCAAGCTCTTTGATCAACGCAGCGTAACGCTCAACGTTCTTACCTTTAAGGTAGTCAAGAAGTTTACGGCGTTGGCTAACTTTACGTAGTAGACCGCGACGAGAGTGGAAATCGTGCTTGTGGTCAGCAAAGTGGCCTTGTAGTTTGTTGATATCTGCAGTAAGTAGTGCAACTTGTACTTCAGGTGAACCAGTGTCGCCTTCTACACGTGCAAATTTAGCTACGATTTCTGCTTTTTCTTTGTTGCTTAGTGACATAATAAACTCCAAATTACATAAATTTAATGCTTCAGCCGATCACTAATTCAGCCAAAGCGACAAAGCGGCGGCATTGTATCAGTATTTAACGCCGCTGACAAAACTATTGTGCACTCGATAATGCTCGTTTGGCTTTTAGGTGCCCGTGCTTGTTACGCTCACCGATGCCAATAAAGGTATCTTCAGCCATCACTTTGATTACACCCTCAGGTACTTCGCCGACCACAACCGTTTGGCCATGGCTAAATGCAATGCCCTGCTCTTGAGTCAAGGTAATCGTTGGTAAATCAACTAAAGCGGTGTCCATCGGTAGCAGTAGCTCATCAATATAAACTGACGGCTCTAAACCTTCCTCTTTAGCTTGCTGTAATTTTGCCTCTAATTGCTCGATGGTTACCATCTTATCTGATGGGTAGTGGCCCACTTCACTACGGTGAAGCATAATCACATGCGCACCGCAGCCAAGCTTTTCACCCAAGTCATCAACAATCGTCCTTATATAGGTACCTTTTGACACATGGACCGTCATCTGAATTTGTTGTGACTCAACATCATATTCATCGAGCGAAATACTATACACATTGATTTTTCTGCATTTACGAGGCACTTCAATGCCTTCGCGAGCATACTTATACAAAGGTTGACCTTGGTATTTTAGTGCTGAGTACATAGATGGATACTGATCCGATTCGCCGTGGAAAGCATCAACGGCTCGCTCTAGCTGAGGTTGGGTAATCTCTACAGGGCGGGTTTCTACAATCTCACCATCAGAATCAGAAGTTGTTGTTCTCTCTCCTAGTTGAGCTCGAACAACATAAGTTTTATCGGTATCTAGCAAGAATTGAGTAAACTTGGTCGCCTCACCAAAGCAGATAGGCAACATACCCGTTGCCAGAGGATCTAGCGCGCCTGTATGGCCAGCTTTTTGAGCAAAGTAAATACCCTTGGCTTGCTGCAACGCTTTATTAGAGGAAATACCTTGAGGCTTATGTAATAGCACAATGCCATCCACTGGACGGCCTTTACTACGACGCGCCATTACTCGTCACCATCCTCTACCGAATTTACGTCATCACCACGCTTTTCTTTATCAGTACGGATTACTTCATCAACTAAGTTTGAAATGCGCATACCTTCCATTAGAGAGTTGTCTAGTACAAATCTCAACTCAGGCATAATACGAGCACGAATTCGCTTGCCAAGCAAAGAGCGTATATAGCCCGTCGCATCATTCAATATAGCTAGATTCTGCTTCGTATCATCTTCACTTTTACTGTTTAGGACAGTAACAAAAACTTTCGCATAAGATAAGTCACGCGACACTTCAACAGCCGATACTGTCACCATGCCCAATCTCGGGTCTTTTATCTCACGCTGTAAAATCACAGCAATTTCTTTTTGTATTTGCTGTGCAACTCTATCGGTACGAGAAAATTCTCTCATTGTCACCACTTTTAATAAGCTATTGATTTCTATGTTATAAAAATCTAAAAAACACAAACACAAATGGGGGCAACCGCCCCCATTTCAAGGTTTAAACCCAGTTAGAATTACAGTGAACGCTGTACTTCAACAGTTTCAAATACCTCTATCTGATCGCCAACTTTAACGTCATTGTAGTTCTTAACACCGATACCACATTCCATACCGTTACGAACTTCTTGAACGTCATCTTTAAAGCGACGAAGTGACTCAAGTTCACCTTCGTAGATAACAACGTTTTCGCGAAGTACACGGATAGGTGCGCTACGTTTAACGATGCCTTCAGTAACCATACAACCAGCAACAGCACCAATCTTAGGCGACTTGAACACGTCACGAACTTCAGCAAGACCAATAATCTCTTGCTTGAATTCAGGTGCAAGCATACCGGCCATTGCTTGTTTAACTTCTTCAATCAAGTCATAGATTACGCTGTAGTAACGAAGATCTAAGTTTTCAGCTTCAATCACTTTACGCGCTGACGCATCTGCACGCACGTTAAAACCAACAATGATTGCATTTGAAGCAGCAGCTAGTGTTGCATCTGTTTCTGTGATACCACCAACACCGCTACCTACGATCTTAACTTTAACTTCATCGGTAGATAGTTTAGTCAGTGAATCAGAAATCGCTTCAATTGAGCCTTGTACGTCCGCTTTAAGAACAACATTAACCTCAGAAATATCACCTTCAGTCATGTTTGTGAACATGTTCTCAAGTTTCGCTTTCTGCTGACGCGCAAGCTTCACTTCACGGAATTTACCTTGACGGTACAATGCTACTTCACGTGCTTTACGCTCGTCTTTAACAACTGTTGCTTCATCACCAGCAGCAGGTACGCCAGAAAGACCTAAGATCTCGACCGGAATAGACGGGCCAGCTTCAGTGATTTCTTTACCGTTTTCGTCTCTCATTGCACGCACACGACCGTACTCTAGACCACAAAGAACAATGTTACCTTGTTCTAGTGTACCAGCTTGTACAAGTACGGTAGCAACTGGACCACGACCTTTATCTAGACGCGATTCAATAACAACACCTTGAGCCATACCTTTTTCTGGTGCAGTCAGCTCTAATAGCTCAGCTTGCATCAAGATTGCTTCAAGTAGGTCATCGATACCTAGGCCTGTTTTCGCAGAGATATGAACAAACTGCGTATCACCGCCCCACTCTTCTGGAATAACATCCAATTGAGCAAGTTCGTTCTTAACGCGATCAGGGTCGATACCCTCTTTATCCATTTTGTTAACTGCGATAATAAGTGGTACTTCAGCAGCTTTTGCGTGTTGTACAGCTTCTTTAGTCTGAGGCATCACACCATCATCTGCTGCAACAACAAGTACTACGATATCTGTCGCTTTCGCACCACGAGCACGCATCGACGTGAACGCCGCGTGTCCTGGAGTATCAAGGAAAGTGATCATGTTACCGTCAGTTTCTACGTGGTATGCACCAATGTGCTGTGTAATACCACCAGCTTCACCGTCAGCAACTTTTGCTTTACGAATGTAGTCTAGTGTTGACGTTTTACCGTGGTCAACGTGACCCATTACGGTAACAACCGGTGCACGAGGGCCTACACTTTCATCAGTATCGCCACGATCACTAAGTACTTTTTCTTCAAGCTCGTTTTCTTTAACGATGATAACCTTGTGACCCATTTCTTCTGCTACATACTGTGCAGTTTCTTGGTCAATAACTTGGTTGATAGTTACCATTTCGCCAAGCTTCATCAGAGTTTTAACAACTTCAGCACCTTTCACAGCCATGCGTGATGCAAGCTCTGATACTGTAATTGTTTCACTGATACGCACTTCCTGCTTAACTTCTGCAGCTGGCTTTTGGAAACCATGCTGAAGTGACGTTGGTGCTTTTAGCTTGCCTTTTTTACCACGTGACTGCTGAGTGTTGGTCTCTTTAGCCTGTGGCTTTTTCTTCTTCTTGCGACGTGCACTCTTTTCTTCACGTGCATCAGACTCGTCTTCAGCTTCACGTGCAAATGTAGAAGTTGTCATATGGTGGTCAGCTGAAGCTTCGCGACGTTTACGCTCTTCTTCTTCTGCTTTCCAACGTGCTTCATTTTCTTCTGCTAGACGGCGAGCTTCTTCAGCTTGACGGTTTGCTTCTTCCTCAGCTTTCTTTAAGGCTGCTGCTTCTGCTTCTGTACGAAGACGTTCTGCTTCGATTTTCTCTTGCTCTTGTTGGGCGCTATCCACTTCTTTACTCTGCTGTTCTTTCGCTTGACGTTCTGCTTCTGCTTTACGTTTGGCTTCTTCTTTAGCTTTGCGCTCAGCTTCCTCTTTGGCTTTTCGCTCTGCTTCCTGTTGGGCATTGCGTTCAGCTTCTTCTTTCGCTTTTTGCTCAGCTTCTTGTTGAGCTATCAATTCTGCTTCTTTGCGCGCAGCTTCCTCTGCAGCTAAGCGTTCTTGCTCTTTTTGCTGCTCGATTGCGCTCTTTTTAACGTAAGTGCGCTTTTTACGTACTTCTACCTGAACCGATTTAGCTTTACCAGTCGAACCAGTAACACTTAGGGTACTCTTGCTTTTACGCTGAAGAGTCATACGTTCAGGACCCTCAGAACCTGTACCACCGTGTTGCTTGCTCAAAAAGTCAAGCAATTGGGCTTTTTCAGATTCACTGACCTGATCGCCTTTGGCTTTGGAGATCCCTGCATCTGTTAACTGCTGTAGTAATTTATCAACAGTTGTACCAATGTTCTCGGCTAGTTTCTCTATGCTCACGTCTGCCATATTATGCGTTACCTCCCGTTAATAAACTACTCTTCACTAAACCAGCAAATGTTACGCGCAGCCATAATAAAGTCGCCCGCTTGCTGTTCAGATAATTCAGTGATCTCAACTAATTCGTCGATACCTTGTTCCGCTAAATCTTCTAGGGTGATTACGCCTTTGCTCGCCATCACAAACGCTAAATGACGGTCAAGACCTTCTAGGTCTAGTAAGTCTTGTGCAGGCTCAGCACCTTCTAAAGACTCTTCGTCACGTAACGCTTTAGTTGTCAATGCATCTTTGGCACGCTTACGTAGCTCTTCAACAGTCTCTTCGTCCAGACCTTGAATCTCTAGGAATTCAGCAACTGGTACATAAGCAACTTCTTCAAGCGTAGAGAAACCTTCATTGATCAGGAACTGAGCAAAGTCGTCATCTATATCTAAGTTATCGGTAAACAAACTAATTAGCTTGTCAGACTCTTCAGCGTTTTTACGCTCCATGTCTTCAACCGTCATGACGTTAAGCTCCCAGCCAGTCAATTGGCTTGCTAGACGAACATTTTGACCATTACGACCGATAGCCTGCGCTAAATTGTCTGCTTCTACTGCAATTTCCATTGTGCGAGAATCTTCATCCATCACAATTGATGCAACCTCTGCAGGTGCCATTGCATTGATAACGAACTGTGCAGGGTTGTCGTCATATAATACTATATCAACGCGCTCTCCGCCTAGTTCCGTAGAAACGGCTTGTACACGTGCACCACGCATACCAACACACGCACCTACTGGGTCGATGCGTTTATCATTAGATTTAACCGCAATTTTTGCACGAGAACCTGGATCACGAGCTGCACCTCTAAGCTCAATCATCTCTTCACCAATCTCTGGTACTTCGATTCTGAATAGCTCCATTAGCATCTCAGGCTTCGAACGTGTCACAAATAACTGCGCACCACGAGCCTCTGGTTTAACTTCGTATAGTAAACCACGAACACGGTCGCCAGGTCTGAAACTCTCGCGTGGTAACATATCTTCGCGATAGATTACAGCTTCAGCATTGTTACCAAGGTCGATGACTACTGTGTCACGTGATGCTTTCTTTACTACACCGGTAACCAGTTCACCTTTTTGATCTTTGTACGCATCAACAACAAGCGCACGCTCAGCTTCACGTACTTTTTGCACGATAACTTGCTTCGCCATTTGCGTTGTAATACGGTCAAACTGAATAGATTCAATTTGTTCTTCAACATAATCACCAAGCTGCAAATCAGGTTCTTCTACCTGCGCTGCCTCAATTGTGATTTCAGAATATGGGTTTTCAAGTGAACCATCTTCTAAAGGTTCAGCAACCTGCCAACGACGGAAAGTATCGTATTCACCCGTTTTTCTATCGATAGAAACACGAACTTCGATTTCACCATCATGCTTTTTCTTTGTTGCAGTCGCCAGTGCGAACTCTAACGCTTCAAAAATTTTCTCTCTTGGGACTGCTTTTTCATTGGATACAGCTTCTGCAACCAACAAGATCTCTTTTGCCATAGGTTTTGCCTCGCTTGCCCTGGTCCTTCGCACTCAATCTTAAAATTTGGCGATGATATTAGCTCGTTCGATATTGCCAAGCATAATAAGATGCTCTTGCCCATCGACCGTTAGCGTAATCATATCGCCATTAACTGCTACTAGATCACCTTTGAAATTACGGCGACCATCTTGTGGAAGCTTCGTACGTAAACGTACTTCTTCACCTTGCGCTTCCTCATAATGAGCTTGTTTGAATAATGGTCTATCAACACCTGGTGAAGACACTTCTAAGTTATATTCATTTGTAATGGGATCTTCTACATCCAAAATAGCACTCACCTGACGGCTGACTTCCGCGCAATCATCAACATTAATGCCATTTTCGTGTTCAATATAAACTCTAAGTGTAGAATGACGTCCAGCTTGTACAAACTCTAGACCACGTAGCTCATAGCCACAGGCTTCAACAGCCGGCTCTAGCATCGCAGTTAAATCTTGCTCGAGTTTTGACACAAATTACCTCCATACAAACAAAAAAAGGGCTCATAGCCCCATAAATTCAGCTGTTCGCTCTTGGGCCCAAATTGCTATTATCTAGCACCAGACACAACAACGCCCCGAACCAAGCGGGGCGTCACACCAAAAACAAACTGTGTGGCCAAAGGCCGAGCTTGGTTGCGGACTGTATCAGCCTAAATTAAGCTTGCGCTTAAACGCAAAACGCGCATTACGAAGAATGCGCGACCTTAAGAAATTCAGCGATTTCTTACATTGGTTGCGGGAGCCGGATTTGAACCGACGACCTTCGGGTTATGAGCCCGACGAGCTACCAGGCTGCTCCATCCCGCGTCCATATGCAGTGCTACACTGCTCAATTGGCGAGTATTATAGAGATTGTTCCATTAATACGCAACCACAAACTAGATAAATTCAAAACCGACAACAACTTCATCTATTAGACAAAAAGGCTTTAACAATCATTAACATTGAGTCTTTGTACCTATTGCAGATCCATATATACTTCACTTTTATTACAATCAGGAGAAGTTTATATGAAGAACAAAACCGCCCAGCTTACCTTGGCAGCGTTATCATCACTCTTAATGAGTGGCACTGTTGCCGCTAACTCGTGTGCGAGTGCTGGCCCGCAAACACCGCGAGACATTGATAACTTGCACGGCGAAAACAAACGTGTTTTCAGCATCGCACCACCCTCTGAGCAAATGAACCTTTGCAATATCCACTTCCATAAAAATGCCGAGCATAAAGCCAAAGACTTTTCGGTATTTGCTGGTGATGGGAAATATGGTGGCTATCAATGCAACGCAACTGCAGATTTAACTCCTGCAGAGCTGCGCGCACCGAAGGGGAAAGTGTGTAAAAACGTGAAGCCGGGTGACACTATTGAAGTTCATTGGGTGCATAGCTCTTGTGATGTAAAACCAGGTAAAGGACTTGGCTCATGCCTAAATGCGCAATGCGCTAATCCAGATTTGCGCGTAGAAACCCAAGTGTTTCTTGTCGTCAATGACGAAGATGCACTGGACTTTAATGACCTATCGTACGATGGCAACATCACCAATGGCTACCACCAACCGAAACATATACCTGACAATACCGGTAAACCAGTTGAATTCTTAGGCTCCACAACAGGCCCAAGTTACAACGACAAACAGTGCTCGCCATTACAGGTGACATGGAGTGTTCGCCCAGCTTGCGCAAAGGTTGATATCAACAGTTTGGCCAAGTGGTGTGAAGACAATGCATTTGAAGAAGATCATGCGCACGGAGTAAGACAACTTGTGACAGATCCTAAGCTGCTGTCTCCAATAAACTAATTTACCGCTTTATGTAGAAGTGTACTCAATACACTTCTACATTTCTTTGTTGTTTTGTTTGCAATAGCAAAAAGTTCCTGCCTATACTCAAAGTTAGGGCCTATTTTAAAATTGAAGCATACAGCCCCTACAAGAACAATTTCCCAAGTTTTTTACGTTTTGTTAGTTGTACCTATTCGGATTATGGCGAAACAAATTTGATTTAAACTTGAGCACGGATCAGCTCTAATCGTATTGGAGCGATTATGAGTATTTCACCTTATCAGTATCAATTACTTAGCCAAACTTTTGCTACCATAAAACCTAATTTCCACTGCTTCTGTGTAAGTTTCAACCACCGCTTGAACATGCACCCAATGTCAATGCATATTCCCTCTGCCGAACATCAAATTCTAGCTATTGAATATCAATTGAGGGCTTTTATCCAACAAAGCCTACTGCGCATTGCAAACCAACAGGAGTTATGTCGGTATATTATTGAAAACATAGCATCAATCAAAGCGCTTAGACCCTCTGTATGTGATATAAAAATACTGTGCAACTGCTTTATGGATACACTCAAAGTGCATTTAGGTAAACAGTTTACGTTAGCCGTACGAAATGCGTGGAAACGTGCCTTACACATTATCGCTAACGTGTTAAAGTCCGAGCTATTTGGTATGACTAATGTCGTTTACCTTGAGCAGTTTAGGTTGAAAAGGCAGCTACACCATTCCTAATCAAGGTGACATTCCAAAAAGGAAGCATTAGACTGGCCCTAAATTAGGTTATTTTAGGTGAGTTTATGAAACGTATCGCTATTTTAATGGGTCTTAGCGCAATATTCGCGACTGGATGTGATGTATTTGAAGACTCCAAAGCCCAAATTGAAGCACAATATCTGTCTGAAAACCAAGAACTACAGGCAGTCATCGAACAAATTCGTGAGCAAGGCTTAGAAGCGATGAGTCAAAGCGCTCAAGCAGGGTCATTAGCTGGCTGTGTTGTAGGAAAACTAGATGGTGACCCTATGGGTGCTCTGGTTGAGGTCGAAGGCGCGCTACAAGACAGTGCCAGTGTTGCCGATTTAGCCAACTCCATTGCGAGTTTAGGTGACCAAGAGATTAGTCTAGAAACTATACCTGAGTTACTAAAAGCGGGAGCTGAGACCGTTACTTATTTGAAAACACTACTCGAAACTTACGACCTTGCTGAATTACAAAGCCAATTTGGCACTTTACTGGAACAAGGGCAAACAAAAACAGAAGACATCGGTACACATTTACGTGGCTTAATTGAACAGTGTAACTAGTTACCATGTCAAAATGCTCAGCCACCCAATTGGCGCTGAGCATTCGTGTCAATAATCATGGGTTAAAACAGTCTCCAGCGACGCTTTTTAGCACGTACTTTGTGCACCCAGTTTACTTCTATCGTAGTTACCGCCAGAGTGTCACTCTGAGCTTTTGAAATAAGCTCGTAGCTAACACTTTCGGCAGAACCAAAATTCAATGTATACTCAAAGTTTGCCGTATTTGCCCAACACTGGATAATTCGCTTCGACTCACTCTCTCTAAGGCAATAATCACCTGCTTGTGGTGCAGAAATTTCAAAAATCACATCAGCATAACAGGTACGTCCTTGGTTAAGAGCAACACATTTACTGGGTGTCGCGTTGAGTATTCCTTTACGCTGTTCTTTTGCTGATAAACCAAATGATATCAACACAAAGAACATTAAAATTACCTGAGTGAGTCTAAAATACATATTTCACTCCAGTAAAGATGACACGTGCATAGTTAGACTCAACCAGTGGGCTACTTTTAACTCCACCGGATCCGACCAACACAGACACGCCTGCGCTGTATACCCAATCTTGTGCAATTGGATAATTTAATTGAGTTTGCACAAATGCAGTTGCGCCGTCACCTGCTGTGAAGCCATACAAATAGTCATTCACTTCTGACGGGTCAACACCATAAAAGTAGTCATTAAAGTTTTGAGAATAATAATTCGCGCCAAAATTAAGCCACAGGTCCCAGTTTCTTAATTCAAAGTTGCGCGTCGCTTCCATATGAAAAACCCAACCGTTGGATTCTCCAAAAACATCGTAAACAAGCTCAACAACAGCTAAATACTCACCAATGTTTTGGTAATACGCAAAACCAATAGACTGATCAACCTTACGCTTTTTAATGCCTTCTAATTCTTTTACTTTGTCATCATTGGAATAGTAACCATTTTCCGAAAACGGGATCTGATAGTTACCAAAAATGACATCCAACCCCCAACCTTCTCGTTGAATCAATTGATAGCCCAAATCGGAACCACCAAAAAAATCTCCTGAGTGTGTATTGAGGTAAAAATTTTTATACTGAAGTTTTGCATCTATTAAAGGGGCAAGAGAAGAAAACTCGTGCTTAGCACCTATCAGCTTGGGCAATTTCGTATTTACATAGAACGCCCCCAAGCTCAATTGCCACTCAAACTCTTCTTCATCATACCAAGGCTCAGCTTGAACCCTCCCCGTGATGACTAAACACGCAGCAAAGATTACATATACTATTATTTTCATTGTTTATTATCTTTTTTACGCAGCTCTTGTGCCTATATTAAGTCCCAGATCATACCTGAGCACTTCTCATCCAACAAGAAAACATTTTTCAATTCAACAATTAACATTTTTTAAATCATTCTGTCACAAATAAATTTTTAAATGCGTCTTCTCACAATCGAGTAAACATTCAAATCGAGGATACAATGAAAAAACTCCTTTTTCTTTCTGCGCTTATGGTAAGCACTGGGAATGCGCATGCATTTAGTCAAGAAACACATAAACGCATCGTTATTGACGCTGTTAATTATATGGCACAAAACCCAAATACAACAGAGTTTAATAAGTTACAAAATTTTGCACAGTCAAAGGGAATGACTGTGGTACAGTTAGGTGAGTTAATGGGTCAAGCAGCCTTCGATGTTGATGACTTCGAAGACACTTTTTTTTGCGGTGCAATCACAGGTGATTGCGTACAAGCTCCGGTCTGGGGCGTAGCAAAAAGTATCGTTAAATACACCAGCTACTGGCACTTCCAAAATCATACTCAGGGCGCAGACCAACATGGCAATGACTTTGGCGGCTACAACTACGACAAACTAACTGTCTGGGGCACAATTGACAATATGGCTGCGACTTGGCTTAAGGGCGATTACCTAGATGACGGACCAGGTGGGGAGACTGGTTGGTTTAATGCTGATGACAGTGAATATAATACCTACGGCATTACAGAAAAAAACTATCGCATTGATAGTCACTCAAACTACAACATGTATGATGACTTTGAAGAAATGCCATTCCAACCAATTGATAACTTAGGCCAGTACTGGTATCAAAGCTACCTGCAAACAGGCAATCCACAAGTGCTAGGGTTTGTATTTCATACCACAGATTTACTGCAACCTCATCATACTTGGACAACCTCAGACCTAAACCATGCTGATTGGGAATCGTGGGTAAAAGATTATTATGATAGAGAAAACCTGAATGATATGCGCTTAGTAGCTCAAGCAATGCAAAACTTTTCTCCTATCAATGCCAGAGAATCAGATATCCGACCTTTGCTAACTCAAGGTGGTGCCTTTTCATATGCCCAAGGTGGGATCGTGCTTAATTCAAAAGACCATCACGATAGATTAAATACCGCTAAGTTGGTTATTCCAAATGCCATTGCGATGGTAGTGCATTTACTTAATCACGCTATGGTTGCTCGCTAATGCGCAGTTTTATTTACCTCTTGGCTGGCTTTATTAGCCTGCCTTGTTTCGCGGCTTTAACGCACATTACAAACTCTGAGTTGGACTTGATGTATTCTCTTTATCAAGCGCAGGAGAGAGATATTTCAAAGCAGGCACTCCATAAAAGGCTATTAGAAAATCAGTTTCTAATTGCGCAAGCGGATATACGTGCTTTACCTTTAGTGGCAAGGCATTCTGATGTCGGGTTTAGCAATGCTTACCATGTGAGGCGCTATTTGCAGGCCATGTTGATACATCAGACCCCCAAACTCGCAGAGCGACCGAATAAGGCACCTGCCTTAGACTGGACCTCAGATCAGCTAATTTCTATCTTAGGTAGCTATCCAGACTCTGGTAGATACACCAAGAAGCAAATGCAGAGTTGGCATGACGTCGAGTTGGTGAAGTCACCGCGACTAACCCTCAAAGACGTTATCGATGATCAGTCAATGCAGGGACGCTTTGCACTGCATAGCGGTGATATCGCACACTTGCAAACTGTCGTTAACGAGTATGTCCGGTTTCACACTCTCAAAATTCGCGCAAGTAAAACGCTTGCCAAACATAACCTAAAGCTAGAAAGACTGAGGCTATTAGCGCTTGGAGAACTGCTGCGACCGCCCATGCAAACCTATTTAGGAATAAAAGATGAAATGCACGGAGAGCGCAGCGATTATGTTGAAGCACTTAAAGCGTCACTCTCTGCTGAAGAAGTTAATCAGTTTTACAAAAAAAACAAACGAGAATTTAAGTACCTTGATAACCTGTTTGCTACAGCCATCATTTTTGAAAGTCAGAAGCTTGCGAACAACGTGTTTGCTGAAATAAAGCGTACATCAATTTCTTCAGTAATGAAGCGGCATCGTCTAACTAATCAATTTGCCATGCCAGACAAGACACATAAACCCATCAAAATAACAAGGCATCATACGCTCACCTGGCTTGCCCAATTCGCTTTTAGTAGTCAGCTTGGTCAAGTCTCAAAGCCAATTCGAATGCCCAATGGATTGTGGGCCATTGTTTATACTAACCAACCGACTTTTAAGTTTCATTCTCCTGATAGTGAAACTGTACGCTATAGAGCTTCGTTGTCTTTAACTAAAGATAAAGCAATCAGTGCTTATGAAAAGTTATTTGCCGATTGGCAAAAAGCTAACGGTATCCAGCTATGAATAAAGTGAAAATCGTATTTTGCTTAATATTGCTTAGCTGTATTGCCACTTTGATTTGGTGGTTGGCTAATGCCACCATCAAACCATTTGAAAGCGAACCTGTACAAATTTCATATGCTACAAAACCTAAAAGCACTCAACAGCCGCCGCCTGCTACTACAAGCGAAATATCCCTGCAACTAAAGCGTCCTTCTTTATTCGATGCCAAGCCTACCGCTACATCGCAGCCTCCCACCAAATTCACTTCACAGGAGAGTATCTATATTCCACCCATAGCACGCACTGCTATGGCAGATTCTGTGCCAAAATATCGCGGCGACCTAAATGATCATGAGCGTTATAACGATTTTTTACTTGAGCAAGAGCAAACGTTGAAAAAAGACTATATTGCTGCTGTTGATAAAAAAGTTGAGCGGCTAACCCAAATACTACAAAAAGGGATCAGCGCTGGTTTCCCACAGTCACAACTAACCGAGGCAAGGGAAAAAATTACAGCGCTAAAAGAGATGAAAGCGCAGTTAGAAAAAGAACTAATAATACACAGGTGACCTTGAATTAGGTGTGCCTTGAACTCGCACACCTGCCTCTATTATTTAGTCACAAAAAAATCTTGTAAAATACGTAAGTAGATTGATTCTATCATGTCCAAATCTGCAATTGAGACATGTTCATTTACTTGATGAATAGATTCGTTCTTCACACCACACTCGACGACCTGCGTATCATCACTTGCAAAGAAGCGCCCATCTGAAGTGCCACCAGCAGTGCTTAAAGCAGGAAAGTGACCTAACTGCTTAGATATTGCATGTTCAACAAGAGACAAAAAACAGCTGTCATCTTTTTTACCTGTATAAAAAGATTCACAGGGCCGCTCCCATTGTAACTGGGCAGCAAATTTTGCTTGCTGAGTCAGAGTCTCAACTATTTCGCACACTTCCTGACTTTTATATGCATGACTATAACGAATATTAAATGTCACTTCACAGCTCGCAGGTACCAGATTATCAACAATATTGGGCACTGTAATGCCTGTTACTTGAAGCGTAGTTTTAGATCCGGGAACATCTTTCATCCAGTTCAGTGAAGTAAGTTTTGTGACTAACTCCCCCGCAATATGCGCCGCATTTATGGCTTTTTCTGGGTATGCAACATGCCCAGCTTTACCATTGATTGTTATACGTCCTGAAATGGCCCCCCTGCGACCATTTTTGATGGTGTCACCCACGGCTTTGTTTGACGTTGGCTCACCAACTAAGCAAGCATCTAAGACGACACCTTTACTTTGTAAATATTGCGCAATTTCTAAGGAACCGTATTCTGCTTCGCCTTCTTCATCGGATGTAATGAGCCAGTAAAAAGTGCCTGTACACGGCTTTGCTGCCGCACAAAGGTGTCGAGTCGCATTCAACATTGCAGCTATTGAACCTTTCATGTCGGCGGCACCGCGACCATACATGATCCCATCAATAACCTGACCTGAAAATGGATCCACAAGCCAACCGTCTGACTGCGCCGGTACCACATCAACATGACCTGAATAAGCAAGCGTTGGACCGTCACCAAAATGGTGTCTTGCAATGAGATTTTTTACGCCATTACGCTCGAATTGCTCTACCGAAAAGCCCTGCTTTTTAAGTTGAGATTCAAGAAAATTTAAGGTACCGGCATCATTTGGCGTGACCGAACGCGCTTGTATCAAATGCCTTAATACATCGACAGTCGATGAATAAGATCCTGTAGAAGATTGCAGTGGGTGAGACATCTCGATTTGCCATTCAACCAGTTTTAGTCCATTAAACGACTTAATAATGTCGGGTATATGTCCAGTTGATGGCAATTTTATTACGCAAATTGAGTTTATGTAGTGCTTTAAAATAGATACGCACTTCAACATTACTTGCAAAAATGCGAAAACTTAATCCAAATCAAACTTTCAGATATTGCTGAAATCTGACAAATTAAAGTTGATCTAGAACAGTTTTTCAATTTCTTCTTCCCCTTAGTATGGACACATCAGAAAGATTTACCTTGCATAGGTTCAGGAGATGAAAATGAACAAATTAACAGCTGCATTACTTTCAACCCTGCTAGTAACTGCACCCCTTGCACAAGCTCAATTTAGCGTTAACGTTGGTGCAATTCACGTAAACCCAATCGATAGCGCATCTGCTATTAATGAGAATAGAGCACTCGGACTGTCGGCCGACTCAGATACACAGCTTGGTATTACTTTTGACTACCAATACAATGACAACATTGTGTTCGAACTTGTCGCTGCCACTCCTTTTTCTCATACCGTTGAAGGGCAAGGTGGACTGGCTGGTAACGACATAGCTGAAATTAAGCATTTACCACCAACACTACTCGCTCAGTACCACTTTTTCGACGCAAGTGCTAAGTTCCGTCCTTTTATCGGTGCAGGTTTAAACTACACTGTATTCTTTGATGAAGAAGCAAGTGCAGCATTAAAACAAACTTTAAAAACCGATGACGTGAAAGTAGATTTAGACAACTCATTTGGATTAGCACTGCAAATGGGCTTTAACTACGAAATTAATGACAAATGGGGTTTGCATGTCATGGTATCTAAAATGGACATAGATACCGATGCAACAGTCTACGCAAATGGCGTTCAAGCATTGACTTCAGATGTAGAAATAGACCCATTTGTTGCAATGGTTGGTGCAAAGTACAAGTTCTAAGTACGGTAGCTGCCCATAAGGGCAGCAAATATAGCAGGGATCGCAACCTCAATCCCCTTGGCCACTTATGTGGCCTTTTTGTTATTCACTTTCTTTTGTTCTAGCATTTCTTTCCAATGTACGACTTCATCAGGCAAAGTGGGCACTTCACCTTCAAACTCGGCCAGTGCCAGTAGGTCGTCTACTGCAACTACCCCTTTTCTACTTTTAAAAACTCCTCGCACGTAGGCAATCGCGTGCAGCCCACTTGGAGAGTGAAACTTCTGTTCAATGTAAAAGTACTTGTGATCCCAACCAACAACTTGTGTCGTGACAGAAAATTTTTGCAATGGCTTGATGTCACGTACATAGGTGATGGCCGTTGCATTTACTATTGGAAACCACTTCTTTTTCAGAATTTTACCAAGCAAGCCGATTCGCTCTGTCATCCAAGTTCGAGCAATATCCATCATGGCTAAATAACGGGAGTTAGTCAGATGAAGATTTATGTCACAATCACTTGGCAATGCCCTAAAGTCAATTGTCGTCGAGTCTAGCATTCCCTCATAGGTTTTGTTTTTTTTAATTTTCCAAAACAATAGCAATAGTCGAAAATATAAATTCATGTTTCAAATGGTCTAACCAGTAAATTGTTGAGCCAGTGTATCATAGCTCTTAGTAGCAACAAGCGTGTTCAGTAAGTTAATTCTCTTTCTCTTTAAATTCGGCTACTTGCTTAATTTTAGAAACTGAATTAAGTTTTCAGTAATTTCAGAATCAGTGTGTGTTTATGAATAATATATTCAAAATTGGCTTTTTTATTTTTTCCATTTGTTTCAGCTTAAATGCTGTTGCGGATTTTGATGTAAACGGGCAAGGTGTCGTTACTTACCCAACTGGGGTAGAGAAAAGCTTCGATTTTGGATTTGGTTGGAATGCCAACAATCAGAAGTTTCGTATCGGCAAAAAATCATATTCAATGTCTCAGCTACCTGAGTCTTATTCAATTGCACTCACGCTGAGTAAAGATGGCTCAAAAGTGTGGATACAAGAGTTTAACGCAGGCTATATAGAAGAGTTTGAATGGAAAATTGGCCGACACAAGCTTAAGCTATCAAAAAGAGCATTTAGCTCGCGAGTAAGGGGCGACTATATCTTAACCTTGAACAATGTAGACTACTTTTTATCGCGTAATAACGTCAGCATTGATGTTCACTTCGAAGAGTCAGGTATAAAGTCAGTGAGGCTTGATGGTGTAACAAGAAATATGGGAACCAAGAAGTAGTACAACTACTTCTTGGTAATATGGACTGTTAAACTTTTACTGTTTTACGGTTAATGCCATATTCTCGCAATTTATTTGCAACGGCTGTATGACTCAAACCCAAGCGTTTTGCTAACTGTCTAGAACTTGGGTAAGCAGGGTATAGTTTTCTTAGTAACGTTGCTTCGAAGCGTTTCACGGCTTGCTCTAACGTTCCTTCAAAATCGGACTCTAAGTACCCTAAATCATGAGTAAACGTAGGCAACTGCATATTTTCAATACGCAGCTCTTTGTCATCCAATAAAGACACTGCTCGATAAATCGCATTTTCTAATTGACGCACATTGCCAGGCCATGGGTATTGCTCAAGAAACTCTAGGCATTCTGGATGTAATGCAGGTACAGCTTGTCCATTTTGTTGCGCATACTTTTGAATAAAGTGCTCAGCTAGCGGCTTAACATCAGCTTTGCGATCTCGCAAAGGGGCAATCTCTAGCGTGAGGACATTAATTCTGTAATAGAGGTCTTCACGGAACCCCCCTTCTTGCACCATAGCGGGTAAATCTTTTTGCGTCGCGGCGATAATACGAACATTTACTTTTACTTCGTTCTCGTCTCCGACCTTACGGAAAGTCCCATCTTGTAAAAAGCGTAGCAACTTAGTCTGTAACTGCTCAGACATCTCACCCACTTCATCAAGAAAAACGGTACCACCATCAGCTTGTTCTAATACACCCCTTTTGGAAGGCACATTGTCATCAAAGCTGGCGTAACCAAATAGCTCCGACTCGGCCACATCATCAGGTAAAGAGGCACAAGACAAGGCAATAAAAGGTTTCAAGGAACGATTTGAAGCATAGTGGCAAGCTCTCGCTAGCAGCTCTTTACCAGTACCAGTTTCACCAGTAATTAAGATCGGCGCTTCAAGTTGAGCCATCTTGCGTGCTTCCCTCACAACTCGGCGCATAGCGGTACTTTGATTGTGAATAGTCGCGAAGCTTTCTTGCCCGTAGCGTCTAAATGCACTGACCTGTTGTCCCAAACGGCTTTGCGATTTGATATTAATCACGGCACCGGCGAGAACATCACCTTCAGCACCTTGAGGAACTGCGATTGGAAGGATGTCTGCAATATAATCTTCACCACCCACTTCAACGCGTGTTGTTTGGCCTAGTACTTCAGTACCTTCAAGCCAGCGCGTAAAATTAAAGCCTTTTAGAAGTACATTGATGCTAGTCCCGATCACTTCATCTAAGGACAAGTTTAAGTCTCTACAAGCTGCATCATTGCAATGCCTAACACCGCCTTTTGCATCAATAGAAATCACCCCATCGGGCAATGCACTCAAAAGTGTATTAAGTTCATTGTGCTCGCGCTCTGAAGGCAAAAAGGCGGTAGTGCGAACATCTTCAACACCATCAATTAACCTTATTTCAGGCATGATTTTTTGAAATTGTTCAAATTCAATCGGCGGGAAGCTGACATACATACGACAATTTACAGAATCAACCTCAATCCCCTTTAGGTCAACTCGATAATTTACCAATATATTGAGAATTTCTTGTGCAATCCCAATTCGATCGGCGCAATGGATCTCTAAACGCATCTGTTCCTCAAAACGGTTTTTTACCTCTGTGCGGATCATACTCTAAGAATAGTCATCAGCCTAGCAAATTGTAAACATTTTTGGACAGATATTTTGTTCATCAAAATTAATAGTAATGGACTAAACTAAATATATGAAAAACTTGGCATTTAACTAGGTAGAAAAGATTGCATGCCAAACCCATTGCACTTTATAATACTAAATAACTAAACAATGTTAAAATGAATGGTGAGAACAATGAAAATAGAAAAAAAAATAGTCTTAGTTCTAACAGCCATTCTTCTTAGTGCATGTTCTGTTGAAGACCCATACGAGACTGGCCCAACTCAAAGCCAGCAGCAAGAGCAAGCTGAACAAGATAAAGAAAACGCCCAATCTGCAACGTTCACGGTGACCATTAAAGATGCCACTGGGGTGGAAGTTAAAAATGCAACGTTAAGTATTTCAGGAACAACCTATACAACAGACGACTCAGGGCAAGTCGCACTGCCTGACTTACCACAAGGTAACTATACCATATCCGTCAATAAGTCTGGCTTTCAAAGCTATTTGACGACATTACAAATAGACGATGAAACCGAGTCTTTTGACTTCAATATACAAAGCAAACCATCGCAATCCGTCAGTTTATTTTTTGCCGGGGACACAATGTTTGGTCGACGTTATATGGACCAATCGTTAATAACCATGGGGAATTTTTTACCGGATGTCGAAGGTGCATTAATTCGCGCCAGCTCAGCTGCCGAGAACGCGGTCGCTCTCACACAGTACGTTAAACCTCTAGTACAAAGTGCTGACTTTGCCTCAGTGAATTTAGAAACCCCTATTCTCAGTACCCCTGTCAGCGTGCACCCAACGAAGGAGTTTGCATTCTTTTCTCTACCAGAGACGTTACAAGGCCTTACAGAAATAGGCGTAGATTACGTCGCACTGGGTAATAACCATGTTTATGATTATTTGCAAAATGGCCTTGATGACACTTTAAAGTACGTTACAGAAGCGGGACTACTGCGCAGTGGCGCGGGTAATAATGATAGTGAAGCCTTTGCACCTCTTATCACTAACGTGAACGGTCTCACCGTAGGAATCATATCAGCGACCTCGATAACTGGTGAAGATAACCCAATTGACTATATAGCAAGCGCGCAAAAAGGGGGAGCAGCCGACTTAACAGATACAGCCAGCGTCACGAGTGCAATGGAAAGCGCCATAGCCCAAAGTGATTACGCAGTTGCGCAGCTTCATGGTGGCGATGAATATTCGTACGCACCAACTCGCTATATTAGTAATCGATTTGACGTGTTGGGCGCTGAAGGCCCAGATCTCATGATTGCTCACCACCCTCACGTTGCACAAGGGTTTGGGTTAATCGATGGCACCCCTGCGCTTTTAGGGTTGGGAAACTTTGTTTTTGAACAAAACCGTATCGAGACCTTATTGGGCGTCGCCGTCATTGTTGAAGTCGATCCAACCTCAGAGCTCAAAACTAAAAGTGCCCGTGCGTATCCTATCTATCTCGAAGACTATCAACCCAAATTGGTTACAGGCTTTTTAAGCGACTATTTAATACGCAGACTCGGAGAATTTTCTGACCCAAATGTGGCAGTCATACCCAAACAAGGGTTTGCGGAAGTTCGGTTCGCTCAAACAGTTGCACCGACTGCCAGCACACCCATACAAGTTACCCTACCGGCTGGCCAGCATATTGTTGACTTGCGAGCATATGCACCGAGCAATGCATTTTTAACTGGCATACAAAGCACCGAGTCTGCAGAAATACGCATGGGGCGCGACTTAATGTTATTTGGTGATTTTGAGGATTGGGATAACGATGAAGAGTTTGGCGAAGTTTCTCGCTGGGAAAACGACAGTGACAATCTTACACCTTGTCTAACGGGTGCCCACCGAGGCCGTCAAGGCATGTGTTTAGTGAGAACGCAATTCGACAACCGTCCCTTGAGAATGCCATTTAAACATACTATACGAACGATGCCCATAACCCCTGGCGACTCCACGCTCTTGGCCTATCACGACATGAGTTTATATGGCTATAGCAAAGGAGAGAATGCTGGTGTGTTGAGTGCCGAAATGTCGATTTTAACGTCGGAAGACAACCTTGTATTCTCAGAGCAAACGTTGCAAATTAAAGCTGCGGGTAACTATGACTGGCAAACGTTTGAACACTCTTTCAGCTTGCCTGAAGATTCAAATGTACTAGGACCTGAGAACCTACCTGCAAGGGCTGTTAAGCTCACATTTTTACATAGCCCTCCTGATGACGGAGAAGCAACACTGATGTTAGATGATATTGCACTGATATCATGGCAAAAAGATATTATACTTACCAATGGCGCATGGGCTCAAAACACTATGCATGGTATGGACTTTTTACAAGTTGATAGTCAAAAGGATGTCACAATTAGCCTTACATTCTCGTCTTTCCAATAAAGGAATAATTGGTAGTGTCGATAAAGCAACAGTTTTTCATCATAAAACGGCAAAAGACCTTCTGGTCTACGATGCTGTTAGGCATTTTGATATTGCTTGTCACGTTAAGTGGTACCTTACATAGACTGAATGCGTTTATATATCTAGAATTCAACCAACAATTGAATCGGCAAGACACGCAAGTAGTCGTCATTGAGTCAAACAACTTACTGACGCAACAAAACCAAATTATCACCCGACTCAGAGAACAAGAAGCTAGAGCCATAGTAATCTTTAGTCATGTTTCAGGAGAACAGCAACGCTCTTTTGACAATGTCTATTTTCCATACGCTGACCCCAGATATTGCTTGCCTTCACTAGAGTCGTGGCTTGGGTATGAAATCGTGCTAAAGCAGACTCCCTCGGGTTGTAAGAGTGTTTGGCATGCCGTTTTAGGTGATAAAGACGATCCACAAGATAAATTACTCGACTTTTCGCTATCCCCTGCAGCTTTGACAAAGTTTAACGCGTCACGCCTGCTCTCAGGCGATGTCTTTGACGCACAAGTTAAAGATAAACTGGTACTCGTGTCACAAAAACAACTAGAATTCGCATTGCAGATAAGAGCACCTAAAATCGACATATTTAACGATCCTGTTTATCTGCATGCCTACATTGCGGATAACTTGCTTGAGCAAAACCTTGTTGCGCAAATGCCCTTGCTGCAATCAAGCATCTTGCAGCTCATCATCTTAACGCTTCTACTTATCACCTATCAGCGCAGTAGTTTTAATATTGCACTGCTCATCGCGGGTGTCGTGGTTACAATTAGCTTGTTAGTGGCGTATTTAGGCGTGCTTTGGTTTGACTATTTTTTACCGACTGGCCAAATTATTTTTACCACGCTTGTGACTATGCTATGGGTGTTTTTCTCGCGTAAATGGGTTGAAGAAATTGAGCTCAATGACATCATAAGTAATGTTCAACAACGTATGATGGGACGGTATCTCCCACAAGCATTTAGCGCACAAACAAGCCCTTGGGACGCCATCATTACGTTGGTAAATCAACAGTTAGCCTTGAGCCGTTCAATCTTTTTAGCCAGAACAGAAGGCGATCATCGTCTACATGAGATACGCGCGATTAATTGTAGTTTGTCAGATATACACGAAATGCGCAGAGACTACGAAAGACCGCCCTATTCCGACGCCATAAAAGCATTTGGTGCAATCCATATCACACGGCCTTTTTTCAATGACTTGTCAGAGTCAGAAGCACAGTATGTGGTACCGCTTATGTACGCCGGCGATATTCGTGGTTTTTGGGCGATGACAGTTGAACCAAATGAGTACTTTGATGAAGAGCGGTTTGTACAAAACGTTAACCGCTTTGCCAATCAAATCGGCGAACTGCTGTTCCATTTTCGTATTTATGAAAACCAACAAAAAGCAAATACCAGCGCTTTAACTAAAGTCCTTACGCTCGCATTGCAAAAACCGCTTAGCCAACAAGTCAAGTCTTCCATAGGCGATATGGAACAGAAACTCTCGACGTTAGAGCATGTTTTCAATCAAATTCATACAGCTGCCATTATGTTTAATCTATTTGGTCAGGTTGTACAAACAAATCAAAGAATTGAAGAGATTGCCAAACATAACGAAATGTCCCTTTTCGAAATGACCGCACTCGACTTATTGGAGCGTGTCACGCATTTAGACAATGAAAAAGCCAAAGGTAAACTGCGCTACATTACGCTGCAACAAGGCGAGCTATATATGCCAGCACAGCTAGGACAAGCGACCTTTATTTTGAGTATTCGTTCATTGCGAGCTTCACGTACAACGAGCAGTATTGGCGAACCTTTTGAGGTCGGAGGCATCCTATTTGAATTCATTGACATCTCTTACTTAGTTCAACAACTCGATGATCCGACTAAGTTATTGCGTCAGCTTCAAATGCAACAAGCCGATCTCGAAGAATCTTCTGAAATTAAGGCTCAGAGTTAATGGATTGGGCTTTACAGCTATTCCCAAGCGGCAGCGGCCTAGGTCAATCAGTCATCACCACGGTATGGGTAGGTATCGCCGTGGTCTGCATGTTGAATTTGCGATTTGGCTTTCCATTAACTGGGTTAGTGGTACCGGGGTATTTGGTTCCCCTCTTTATTGTCACGCCGATTTCTGCGGTGGTGATATTAATTGAAGCGATTGTCGTTTACGTAGTTATGCTATCGACAGCCAAAATATTGATGGAGCGCTTCGGATTCAGTGAAATGTTTGGCAGAGACCGATTTTTTGCCATCATTTTGATAAGCATCCTAGTCAGGGTGGTCATGGACACATTACTGTGGCCACTTGTCGCACTCTACCTTGCCCAGTGGGATATCACTTTTGACTACTCTAGCCAACTGTATAGTTTGGGGCTAGTTATCATCGCCTTGACCGCCAACGTCATGTGGAACGGCGGTTTTAAATATGGCATGCGTGTCACTTTAATCCAGTTATTTCTTACCTACTTGTTAGTGCGTTATGGCCTGATGCCATTTACTAATTTTAGCATCGCCAATTTGGCAATCATGTATGAGGCGGTTGCAGCTTCGATAATCGCTGCCCCAAAAGCTTACATCATTTTGGTTATAACGGCGTTTATCGCTTCTCGAGCCAATATAAAGTATGGTTGGGAATTTAACGGTATCATGTTGCCTGCATTGCTGGCACTACAAATCATGCAGCCGACTAAGCTGCTGACTTCTTTTGCAGAAACAGCAGTGATCCTAATCATTGGGGGGTCAATTCTCACCTTTACCAAACTGCGTCATGCCAACTTTGAAGGCGCGAGGTTACTGCTCTTTTTCTTCAATATAGGCTTTGCATACAAAATTGCTTTGAACTACCTCGTTGTGAATTACTATCCCACGCTAAAAGTCACCGATACTTTTGCATTTGGTTATATGCTTTCGACGCTCCTTGCGCTAAAAATCTATCAGAAAAACGCGCTCGGACTGGTCATCAGAGCCACTTTTCAAACGTCGATTGTAGGTGGTTTGGTTGCAATTACGATTGGCTTTTTAATCATGTTTGTGCCAGCCATTTTTACTTATAAGCCTGCTGATTTGAGTGTTGTAAACAATACAGAGATTGAGCTGAGTCAACAAATCAGTGCGTATAAGAGCTTTTTGTATACCGAGCAAACCGACCATGTATCAATTAGCCAATATCAACAGGCACAAACATTACAAAACTTTATCAGCGCAATTCGCGTACTAAACCGCGATAGGCAAGATCCGGACAATATTCGGCTTGCTCGCAGGTTACTTGCTCAAGCGCAGTTTACTCTGCAACAAGACGATAAATATTTATATATCAAAGATGCTATGAGCAATACCGTACGTGGCTTTTTTGCTCTTGCGAAAGCCCCGAGTAGAAACCATATAATCAGTGTGCCACACCCCTCTAGTGAGCGTGTTGCCAGTGATGCTGCAGGATTGCTATTCCAATTATTAGATAGTAACGCACTGGTTCTCGGAACTCAATTCACCCCCTCTATCGCAACCCAGCAAGTATCTCAACAAAGTGCATACTATCGCGCTTTTTTCTCGGTTGTCGAGAACGTCGAAGTGCTACAAATACGCTCTGTAAATCAATACACCCGTATTGACTTACAACTCAGTCCTTTCGGACTGCAGAGTCAATTTTGGATATATAACCAACTGCCGGCTTCTTTGTCGCAGCGTGAACTCACAAATTTGATGGGCTTTGAACGAGGGCAATTTGGACTCCTTCATCGCAACAGTTTACCCACGCCGGACTTTACCGGAAAAATGGTCGAAGCATTTATTGATGGTCAAAGTTACTCAAATTTACTGTCTGAAGTCGTGTTAAATACCAGCACCTCTTCAAATTCTAAAGTCACTTTTACAGAAGCTTCATTAAACGAGATCATCGATGAGTTTTCTCTGCATATTAGCGCCAAAGGCAGTAACCACTATAAAGAGTTAACCAATAATGAAGCCGCGCTTTGGGAGTTCGAAATTCTAGGGCCGCTCTATACATTGGTATATGAGCAAATTGACAGAGAATTTAGTCAGGACGAACTAAACCGTTTAGAGCGTATCAACCACATTGCGAATATGATGGGGTACCAGCTACAAATTCTAGATAACCCCCTAGAACAATACATTGTTATTGCTCCCATCAACTCGCCACAGTACTACCAGCAAGGTCAGGGACTTTATGTCATCAATATGCACCCAGAAGCCATGCTAAATATCCAAGTGCCACGACCTTTATTCGAAAGTAATACGTTAAAGTTTTCTGGTGACCTTTTTGCACGCTCAAATGCCAAAGCTTTACTCATAGCAGGTGCACACCCCTATGCCAATGAATTAGCCAATGTGATGGCGCCAGCCAATGTAAGAAGCCTCTTTAATGTCGTGCACCAAAGTACGTTGAGGCACTTTGCCCAAACACCTATATTAAGCTTGCAGGTAAGAAGTCATAGTGCGCCATCTTATATACGCCCGAGCGCCATCGCTTTTCAGTTTACACAGCCCAATACCCAGCACTCCAGTACTTTAACTGAACTACAAAAGACACTGGTGGACTTAGGTGTCTCATCTCAGGTGGTTGCAGGACAAGCTCAGACGAGAGGGCTAGAAATTGGTACATCTCCTCAATCGGGATATCGCTTATTTAGTCCTCGCAGTGAACTCGCTACACTTTGGCTTGCTTCAGACTTCAAACAACATTTTGCTATTTCTGAACAAGCCTTATTGCAGCGCCTAATTGCAGTTTCTCATATCCCTGAACTCAAAACACTGAGAACTTCCGTGTTGGGCCCAGACGATTGGCGACACGATAACACAGCGATCTCAATTAGTGACATCACAGCGCTCACTGAGCAATATGCACAAGATCAGCATTTGCCTTTATTAAGTCAATTTTGCCAAGCCCTCAGTCAATGTCGCTTGCAAGCTGTTCGTCTAGAACGAAATCAACAGCTGGCACTCACCATAAAGCTAGACGACAAACTCGTCGCAATCTATACACCCACCAGCAATAAAGTACTGTCTCTAGAGGACTTTAATTACGCAGCCGGAGGTATTCAACATGTATTGGATTAAGAAAATCCTCCACGCGCTGTTCGTAAGTTCATTAGTACTGGTAACACTTTGGGCATGCTATAACGGTTATGTTTGGCTCTCATCTGCAGAGCGGCTTGAAGAGCGTAGCGAAGAAGAAACACGTTCGGTTGTACATTGGCTACCCGAAGATAAATTTGTCTCTTTTAATTTTTCTAGCTCTCGAACACTTGCCATACGCTTGCTCTCCAACGCTATTTTTGATGGCCAGCAAGCCTTTGACGAACCTGTTAATTACGCAATCGAATATCAATTACTCGACCAACAAGGCCAAGTATTAGTTGAACATGTTTACCACCACGCATCAAAGCTGGTACTTGCTGCGCAAGAACAACAAGTTAAGCAAATTATCGAGGATAGAAAAGCGCTTTCGGTTGCGTCTGGGCAGTCCTTTTATGTGGACACTTCTATCTACCCCAGCGCCAGCCAAATAAGATTAAAGCTTATTCCAGAGGAAGATACCTTACGCGGTGTTGTGGTTCGCCTGCATGCTAAAACACCAGCTGACAATGACGGTAGCCAACAAATTTGGCTGAAATTGCCCGTAGAGTGGCGAGATAGAATGCTCAATTACCACACTTTAGGCGGGAATGCGCTCGCGCAATGGGAGCTCAGTAATGCCGTCAGTTTTGACTGGCAAAAGCTCGCTCCACAGGGGATCCCAAATATAGATTTCGTGAGTGACATTTTATATGAAACACTGCCCTATAACGTCATCACCTATGATTTTTCAGCGCAGCAGTTGGACTTGGACAGCTTTTATTCCACAAAGGAGCTCACCGCCACTTTTCGAGTTTCGAACAGTGAAGATTTGGTTTTCTCCAGTTCTGCACCGCTTAGTACGCTGCGTATCTCATGGCATGATCTCAAACAGCTTAGCGCACCAAAAGAGCTTAAGGCTGAATTCGTAGCTGACAATCTGTATAGAATTCAGGGCATAAAACCCGGCCTCATTACAGTACAGTCTAGTTTGCCCGCACTCACGCAGTGGCGGCAAGGGGAACAACCAGTAGTACCGCTACACAGCTATTACTATATTATGAGCCCAACTACCCCTGTCACCTACTCAGTCACTGGAAACAGCGATATTGTTATGGACTTCAGAAACTTAGATACCCAGGGCTCAGAAGTTAACATTACTGTGTATAACAGCGAAGAACAACCAATTGAACGCTATCGGCTTGAGTTAGAATCCCTGATATCGCAATACGACAGAATGATCACTCCAGAAACACAACGCCAAGTCATTAATGAGAGCCAAAAATACTTTTTAAGACTGCCTCCAAGCTCTGCAAAAGTAACTATTTCCAGTCAAAATAGCGTGGCTGTAAAGCTTCAAAGCCGAAATCAGAATTTTCATTATCAAAATGTGTTATGTGATCAACTTTGTGAGAACCCACTGCCGAGCTTTATCGAAATTGGAGCCTGGTTCGCACAAAAGGCGATAAATGAATTTACCTTTACTGAATTGCAGCAAATACTGAAAGTAAGGCTCTTTGAGGCACCGCCGCTGCCGGTGGTAAAAGAAACGATTTACGTTTCTGAATCACTTTTTGACAGGCACCCAATTTCCAACACTGCACTTGTGTATAGTCCGAGCAGCTACTTTGAACCACCTCAAGTGCCCTCTGCGGCGCATTTTCGAAAGGTATCTGATCCGCAAAAGCTGTCGGTGGTTCAACAGGGCGAACTAAAAACGCCTAAGCTTATCGCTATTAATAATCAAGTACCCAAGTACTCTGAAGCTGAGTTAAACGCAAGCTCACTCTCCTTGGTATCCTCAGGTAAACAGGGGAATACACGCTCGATATACACAAACACAGGTGAAGCACGTGACTTTATAAAAACTCGGTTATTTAAAATCGCTCAAGGCGAGACCTTGTCTTTAAGGTATGCCAACAGACCCAAACCGGTATCTATCGTTATTAAACCATTTTTATATCCCGTGGCTTCGCACAATGATACGGCATTAGTGATCAACACCAACCTCTTTGCTCAGTATCAAAAAGGTCTAAGTGAAGAGTATACAATTGCAGCTAAAAGGTATGCTTTGATGCCAGCTAAGAATGAAGCTTATATGCTTCATCCTCAGTCAACAGATGTTATTAGTTACCCCCCCATAACGATAAAAATAGGTACTGACATTCAATCACTTGAAAAATTTGCCATTACAGCTGAACATGATATGTGGATTACCATTTTAGAAGAGCACAATGCGCAACCTTTAACTCCTTTATGGTGGCAGAATGAAAATACATAATATGATTGCCATAACACTTTTGCTCTGCTGGTTCTCTTCGGCCGCAGCCCAGCCCCAGATCCAATGGCAAGACATAGATAAGTGGTTTATACAGCCCACCAGTATCGGGCCTTGGAAATATCAAAAAACGGGGTCCAAGAACAATACAGTACACTCACTTATCAACACCACAAATCAGCATGGTGGAGGTGTCTTATTGTACCGTGCGACAAATAAACCTTGCTTTGTTTCTGTGCCACATCAGTATCATGATAAGTATACGCTTACGATTGGGCGTACTCTTTTTGAATCAAGTTGTAACCTCATGGTTCACAATACACACCACCGCCACAGCGAAAGCCCTGACGCCAACCCTATGGATTACTCTAAACGAAAATCTGGGCTGCATGTTGCAGCAGTGAATGCATTTCATCGCAAATACCCTAATGGGCTAATTTTTCAACTTCATGGATTCAACCAAAAAAAGCGCAAAACAACACAGGGCAAAAATGCAGATTTTATTTTAAGCCAAGGGCGCAGTTACAATGCTAAATTAATGAAAATACAGTCATGTTTGCTTGCCCTTAGCAAACATACCTATATATACCAAAAGGATGTATTTGAGTTAGGTGGTACTAAAAATGTACTGCATAAAATAGGGTTAGCCCCCCACCGCTTTATTCACATAGAAATTAGTAAACCAATGAGAAAAAGACTGAAGTCACACCCAGTAAGTATGGAGCAATTCAATTTATGCCTCTCTTACTCTGCTTAGTACTTTTATTAGGAGCAACCTCTACGCCAGCGATAGCGCAAGAAGCATACTTGCAGGCTGACGTTAGTTGGTACGATGCACAAACCCGACAACTTTCGCGCAGTGCAGCCGATATCACTATAGAGAAAAATCAAACACGGTCCTTATTCTTACCGGCAGGCCAGTGGCTATCAGTGGATCCAAGCACATTAGAACAGGTCGACTTTTGGCAAGGGCAAACATTTTATGCCCTCGCTAAAATAGATAAAGATCAATGGTTGTGCCGTGAAAATAGCTGCCAGTTGGCAGCAGCTGAACGTGCTCGAGTGGTCAATCTGAGCAATGTAACGGACAGCCCGATACAAATTCATGTCTGGCGTGGCTACCAACACAACCACAGAGACCCTTTTCGTAGGGCAGTACGTTTGCCTTTACCCGGAAAAACAGTAACGTTAGCACAAGAGCGGAATGTTCTGTACCCGCTTAGTAACTCACAAAGTGTAAAAGTGTTCTTTAAACATGCAAAGAAGCTAAAACTCACCGTGCATCGAGATCTCTATGATCTTAGCGAGGGCGGAAAAGTATTTGCGTTAGTTAATGATAAGCCTGTCAGCATCATCAACGTCTCCAGCGCACAGGCACAAGAATATGATAGACATAAACTCGGTATTGCAAATGTAGATTATTTAGCAGTGCCAGCGAACAGTTATTTGACCCTGCAAAGCCACACCAAAACATGGGTAAAGCTAGAGCAAATGCACCGTGGTATTTACGACGTGGATGCAGCGATAAAACAGCAAGAAAAGTTATTTAACCCTTATTGGGTTAATAATCTGGATGAATCACTTACTCAAATTTATCTCGAGCACGATATATCCGCCTTAGTGCAATTTAGGCCAGAACAAGCGACCCCTATAGCACTTAGGCGCTATCAAGACTTAATTAGCACCATTTCAACAGGCAGCTATTTAACACCAATCAGCCCATCAAATCAGTCGATCGCAATTCACCGGCGTAAAGTGCCTTTATACCAGCCACTACGGGAGGCCAAGCAACAGTTATTCCAAAGCCGTGTTAACAATAACTTATTATTTGCACGACTTAAAAAGTCACTTCACTTCGACTTGAGTCAGGAACAGAGAGTGACGCCTCGGGCCTTGTTATATATCAGAAGTAATCGCAATACCGAGCTGGTTGTAGATGTCGATGGAGAACGCACCAAACTATCTGTCGAGGCCAGACAAGGGTTTGTACCACTGCACATTGATGTAGCTATGGACGCAAAACAAATATCTTTGTTTTCAGCCAGCAAGGCTAAGCTAGATGTTGCGGTGCAAATAAGAACACTACTGCCGCTACCAAACAATGAGCTGCTTTACGCACAGCCTAAAAAACTAAGCGACAAAAGTGCAGTTACGACTAAGCTATTGACACAAATACAACAAACAAAAGCAGATAGTTATTTAAACAGCCTTTCTGTGTTTAATATACCTTTGCTATCGGAGTCAGATGCGTTTACTGATACAAAGCAAAGCAGTGCAGCAGCATTGTCTCATTGGCGCTACCAATTAGGTGAAGTGGAGTATCTTGTAAAACAGTCACCGACTGAAGCGTTGCCAAAGTTAAGAATGCTAGTTAACAGTCCCTATTCTGAAATCAGGTTACGCGCTTGGCATCTACGCCTAGAGATCCTTTCCCAGCTAAATCAAGACAACGCAGTGCTACGCTATTTGTCAGCACTGCTGCAACAACCAGATAAAATGCTCAGTGACTTTGCTGCAAATGCATTACTCAAACGGTATCAACAAAGTAATCAGGTTTTCAATATTCAAGGCTTATGCGCCTTAAAAGCTTCTTTAAAAGGTTGCCCACAGTTGGTCATAAGCACCTTATTTGCACAAGGTAAATTTCTAGAGACCTTATGGCTTGATCATGATACAAAGTTGTTTTCTGCACAAAGCCACAAGCTATATCAAGGTCTAGGCTATGCTAGCTACACAGAGTACTCGCAAGAAGATTTACCAAATTATGATCTCAGTTACTTTGAACAAGCCCAATTAATTGGCGATACAGCAACTTACAAGGCATTTAAAGTTGGCGAGTCACCACTTACATTAACAGCGCATTCCCCTGTCAATATCAAAGTAAACGCCCGTGTGGAAGGACAAAGTGATGGCGACAATGCCATTAAGTGGTTACACGTAGACACACAAGCTAAAAATTATTTTATGCCTTTATTTAGCGATGTATTGTCAACAACCTCAGTAAAAACACCAAACGAAGAAAATATACTCTCTATCGCTTCGAGTAGCATGATCACGTTGGAAGCCGGAGAAACACTCACACTCGGCAGTAAAACGCCTGTATATTTGCAACTTCAAGTTTTTGACTCTACCCATTTTGACCCATATTCAACGCAACAGTTGAGTCAGTTTGAACTGGGCACACCATTTATGAACCTGTTGCATCAACAGTCTGGTACTAATTTAAACTCGTTGACCACACTGCTCAATAATGCACTGTACAGACTCGAAAATAATACTTTGAAAGACTATGAGTTTACTGCGTTGTTCTCTAAACTCAGTACATTGCAAGTACCCTCACAACTTGCCAAACTCCATGATCGTGTTCAAAGCTACGGGCATTGGGTCGCCGCCGAACAATACGTGAACTATGCTGGCACACAACTCGTCGATTTATCCGCACTTGAGTCTCGCAGTATTGCAGAGCAAATTAGCCGACATACCTCACAAGTCGATAACGCCAAAGGCCTCACAATACGCCCGTATCATACTTTGTCCCTAGATTTCAGTGCATTAGAGTCACTACAAACTCGTTTAGTGTTTCATTTCTCTGATGCGGAGCTGATTTCAAATGCCGCAGCACTCGTTGCTATAGAGACCGCGAACGAAAAAACGGTATGGCCAATTACGGGCAATGTGAGCACGTTCGGTTTACAACAATCGGAACTCGGCAGTGGTATCGTTAAAGTTCGTTGGCTAAACCCCTATTTGTCGCAAGTTTTGCAAGTTGAAGTGCAAGTGCTAAATCAAAAAAATTGGCAAAATATAGAATTGGACCAAAGGCAGTTATTTTATTATGCGAGCAACTCACAGCCTGTGTCTGCTGCGCTTAAAAAAGATGCACTGGTGAAAATAGAGTATATTAAAGACAACCTGCGAAAAGAGGCGATAGACTTTTATCCAGCAGGCGTCATCACCATTCCCAATAGCTACTCGAGATTGGCAAGACTCTTTACCTGGCAGCTCAATTTAAACCGACAAAAAATCGCTGTAGCACCGCCTGTTACGCCCATTCCACTTAAACGGCCTAAGCTCCACTTTGACAGACTAGCACGGCATTTTAATACACCATTGATCAATGCCGACGGCAATAAAACGCATATTGAAGGCTTTGTCAGTTACGATCGAGATGGCATTTTCCAAACCAGCGAGCCTATAGAAACAGCCCATAGACTCGATATTGGTATACGGCTTAGAAACCGCTTTAAGCAACACTGGTATTTACTCGAAGGTGCATATCGCGTAAATAACTTGCGCTATGAATCATGGTCACTAGATGGCGTCTACAACTGGTTAGATGATGATTCCCCGTGGTATTCCGAAGTGGGGCTATATAATCGCTGGCAAGAGACAACTGCAAGCCAAGAAACACACCTCACAAGTCATATTGATGCTACTATCGGCCAAATTTGGCGAGATGATACATCTGTAAGACATCAATGGTGGTGGCAACCCTACTTTTATTACACCAGCATTGATAAACAAGAATATCTTGATGACCCACTCATTAGCCAAGATATGTATAACTTTTACCGTGCCCAGCATATGCATGGTTGGCAGGCCGGTTATAGAATTCGTTATCAACCTTGGGTTGATAGTCAATTTAATGGCCAAGTGTCAAGTGTATCGAACGAAGATTGGACGAGCCTAGATACCGTCACGTTTAGCGGTAGCTGGCAACAATATTATCAAGGACATATTTTTAATGTTGGACTGAGTAGCAGCTATGTATTCGCGGATGATCATCGCCCCAACGCAACATGGCAATATCTCACTTCAATTGGCTGGCAAACACTATTTGACTTTAGCGAACACACCGCGGGTTGGATCAGCTTAAATTGGACACAAGATTGGTTTAGAAACAACCACAATGTGCGCTTAGAAATCACACTTGGCAACCTGCAGAATACCGGTTTTGCCCCCTTTGCACATGACGAAATTATATTTGAGTCTCTACAGTTAACGCACTTCTTGGAGCAAGACATTAATGGCAGATAAGACCCTCAGGGATCAACTCCAAGATTTATTATTTGCTGACACTGAAAAGTTTTGGCTCAACCTATACCAACACAAATATCAGCAACTTGTTGACGAACTCAGCGACTGGGAACTGGTTAAAAACAAGCCCGATCATGAGCAAACGTCCTATTGGCAGCTTTTGCAAACTATTGCTTTTTTACGACATAAAATTGAAAACCATTACGGGCAATTACAGGCAATTGATGCTGATTATAAAAATTTTATAGAACGGCTAAACAAAGCCGAACTCAAAGCGGAAAAAGAGCTGCACATACTCAAATATGCTGAACAGCTCGGAGCAACGAGACTGCAACTTCAGCAAGACAAAGTCGCTTTCTCAAGGTGGTTTGACGAAGGTGCCGTTATTTCACGTTACCAGAGTAAAGTGGCAGAACTCGAACAAAACCTAAAGTTTTTAATATCAAAGCTTGGCGCACTGACAAATCGGTATTTGCGATTGAGTAAAGACGATCTGAGTGCGGCATGGCAAAAGCTAGATTTACAGCCTTTCTTCTTACATTTATTGGCGAACAGCAATAGCGTTCATATACGACATGGTATGATTCGCGCCTTGGTAAACCAAGTTTCTTTGATCCATGAGTTTAGTGCAGATCCAGAACTAGATGCGGATTTGGTCGCACAGCTCATTGAGTTACTTGAAGCGGAAAACACGCCTTACCTAGCAGTAACCGATATTTTAGAAATTCTCATCCACCAAAGGCCCACTTTTATCCGCAGTTTTATGTGGGCAAAGGTAGATGAGTCAGTAAACGATTACGCCGAAAAGCCAAAGAACAATGATCAGTTGTTTATTCTTATCGCACTGCCGCGTGTGCTCGTACAACAACGTGAACTGACCAACTCAGACATAAAATTGATAATGCAGCTGAGCAGTCACCCTTACCCGAGAGTACGTCAAGCAACTATCGAGTGTACGCCCTATTATGAAGATGAATTTGCTATACAGTTACTTGAAGATAGATTCAATTCAGAAACTGCAGATGCGATTCGTTTTACTTTGATTAAACAGTTGACTGCGGCGAGGTTTGGCAAAGACAACTTTGCAATGCGCCATTGGCAGCACTGTATTCAAGGAGAGGAAAGCTTCGAAATAAAGCGTATAGCTTTAGAGCAAAGTGCTCGGTTAATGCTTAATATGCAGTTAGAAACTGACGAGCCCGATCAAGTCTTTGAGACGTTTATTCAAATACTCAATAAACAGTTAGAGGTGGAGCCCAATATTGCTGTAAGACGCTTTATCACACGTACTCGAGAGCAACTCAACAGCTTTTATTTACAATCTTTGGTCGTAACGATTGAAGATCAAATAAGCCTCAATCAATCGGCTGTTTTAGAGACAAACCAAAATATCGATGACGTAGGTCGAGCACTGAGTTTTATCGCGCAATCGGAAGAAGACTTTAATGGCTACCAAAAAGAAGGTAAATGGCAAATAAAGCTCGGCACTTCAAAAGGTCGGCGTTTTTGGCGTATATGGCATGAGTTTTTTACACCCAGTACGGATAAGAGACAAAGCTTCAGCCATACCCAAGCTAAAAAACCGTCGGCTCAATTATATGTACCAAGCTGTTCGACTGCCGAGATAAGTGAAACAAATGTGCCTGGCGAGGCACTTTATAACCTTAAAGAGCATTCATCACGACCATATTTACCCTTACCCGACTATTTACTGTCGGTTTTGAGCCAAGATAATATTAATCCTGAAGCGAGAAGCTACACGCCCGACGGGATATTAACCATTGTGCGCCCACCATCTCTGTTGAAACGCCTGCGTGCGTACTGGCATATCTCGTTGCGCTTTTCAGCGCTCGACCAAATGCGTAAAGGCGGAGACATTGAGCAACAAAACTACCTTGAAGCTATTAGAGCATTAGGCTTTACAATTAAATTTAGCCCTTATGGTGCCACCCTCAATGCACACTTCCCTGTAGAACAAGGCATTCAAAAGCTATTTGGAAGGGCCTCTATCAGTACTGCACTTATCAATATTGGGTTGGGGTTTAAAGAGTATTTGTACTCCATTTATCAAAATAGCATTAGTCAACTGGTGTTTTTTGTTTGTGCCTTTATGGCGTACTTTTGGTCAAGACATATAAAAGTCAGCCAACAAATTCGTAAAAATAGAAAGCACATTCCGATTTCCATTGGGGGCTGGGGGACGCGCGGCAAATCGGGCACTGAACGACTAAAGTCAGCTCTGTTTAGCAGCATCGCCTTAAAAGTCATTACGAAAACCACGGGATGTGAAGCTATGATGATTTACGCTACCAGTGATGGCGAGCAACATGAGCTGCCTTTATTTAGGCCATTTGACAAAGCCAGTATCTGGGAACAAAGTGATGTGCTGACCTTTGCTAAATCTGTGAAAGCCGATGTCTTTTTATGGGAATGTATGGGGCTTACACCAAGGTACGTAAGGATATTACGCCGTTGGATGAATGATAATTTTGCCACCATAACAAATGCGTATCCTGATCACGAAGATATTTTAGGGCCAACAGGCCTGGATGTAGCACGTGAGATGTCTGCGTTTATCGGTAACGACACTCAAGTTTTTACCGCCGAGCAAACGATGTATCCCGTCCTGAACAAGTCCGCGGAGCACAAAAACTCGACACTCATTCAGGTTCACTGGGGAGACGGCTTTCAAATCACCGACGATATTCGCGCTCTTTACCCTTACGAGGAGCACCCTGACAACATCGCTTTGGTCTGTAAAATGGCCCAGTACATAGGCATCAACAAAGACTACGTATATAAAGAAACAGCTGAGCGAATAGTACCAGATATCGGAGTTTTGCAGCATTTTGAACAAGCCCCCATTGGTAATCTGACACAATCATTTGTCAACAGTATGTCGGCCAATGAGCGACTCGCGACAATTGAAAATTGGCGACGGCTCAACCTATTCGGCATAAGCCAAAAGCCAAAAGTACAAACTATTGCACTTATCAACAACCGCAATGACCGAATTGCACGAACGAAAGTGTTTGCACATATTTTGGTAGAAGATCTCATTTTTGACCATATTGTCGTAATTGGCACTAACGTTGATGGGTTTTCAGCGTACTTTAATCAAGCGCTACAGGCACGTATAGCCCGAATTGTGGCAAATAACGATAGAGAAGATTTGGTCAAACTGCTAGAGCAATTTAAATGCTTGGTTTCTGATCAAATGTTGTGCGACAAATTTGCAGCGTTATTACCGGATGTCAAAATTGGCATTCAAGATCTTCACGACATAAAACAAATTGACACTTTGTTTGAACAACAGGTGAGCTGCCAGCGACAACTAGCACTACTAAAGCAACTCGCCGCTGATTGGCACATGGCACACCAATTGGTTGCCATTGAAGATTTAAAATCAAACGCTAAAACGCTAACTGATAGATTAACGGTGCTGTTGAATAGTCGTACACATTTGGTTGAAAACCCCTACATTAACGCCAATGAGCTCACATTAAAGTTGGCCAAATTGGGGATAGACGGCCAGCATCAGCTCATTGTTGGTATGCAAAATATCAAAGGCGCTGGACTAAATTACGTATATGCTTGGCAAAAATGGCATCATTTACATCAAACTTGTGACCAGCTTCTAAGCCCAAATATAAGTCAGGCACAATTTAGAGCCGGGTTACTTAAACTCTCGCAAATCTCTGGTATTGGCGTGATTGAGCACGACTACTTTAATCGTTTTTTAGCGCAATTGAGCAAACTGCCACACGCACAAAATGAATTTAGTCAGGCGGAAATAGCCCACCTTAAAGAGCGCTTACAAAGTGATGAAGGTGATCAGCAGGGTGAGACTGATGACGTAAAACAAAACCGAGTAACGCGGTTTTTATTACAAGTTGTTGAGTCTTTCCTTGATGCTGGTGCTGCAGTGAAGCGTAAAAAAACCGCTCAACAGGTTTACAAAGACATCGCCATGCAACGAATTACCATGGAAAAAGCGATTGCTGTGCTCGCAGCACTCAACCGTAGCCAAAAGCCTGGTTGGCTGGCCCTACAGCAGAAACGGAAAAAGCTGAACTCAGGAAAAAAGTAGTACTTTTTAACTAAATTTAACCAAACATTACTGGCTGGAATAATAAATTCCAGTCATTTTTTGTGTTTTAATTGACCTGAGGTCCGATAACTAGGAAAATAAGATTAGAAGCAATCAAATAAATTAACAATTTACTAACATTGGATGTTGAGTAATACTTGGGAGTAGCGTATGAAGTTATTGAAGTCATCTGTTTTATTAATCACCGCATTAACAGCAAGCCAATCTGCATTAGCTGATAATAATTTAGTTAGCAATGGATCTTTTGAACAATCGGGTAATATCACAGGGACTTGGAAACTTTTTAATGAGCTACCAGGCTGGCAAAGAAGCGGCGCTCGTTTTGAAATTCAAACAGACCGTTTGGGGCTTATCCAACCACAACAAGGAAGCCAGTACTTAGAGCTAGATTCAACTAGTAACTACAGTGCTTACCAGATGCTTGCTACAGAAGCAGGAAAGCGCTACGTCATCAGTTTTTATTACTCACCTCGTGTCGCAAACAATGCGCAAACAAACCAAGCAACTGTGAGCTGGAACGGTCAAGTCGTCGCAAATTTAAATGGCACATCACGTGGATGGCAGCATGTTACAGTAACCGTCACAGCAGACTCTGCGCAAAGCACACTTGCCTTTAGTGGCAGTGGCACCTCTGACTCTTATGGTGCACTGTTAGACAATGTATCTGTAACAGCAGACTGTGTAACCGGTTTATTTGGTATCAACAATTTTGGCGATGCTGGTAACGGCTATATATTTAACTTTGACGTGGAAAACGGCACCTATAGCAAAGTCTCTGGTGTATCGCACACCGCATCAAATATTGCTTCAAAAGATGGCATCTTGTACTTCATGGAGCAAAACGACAAATCAACTAAAGCGTCTACGCTTTGGTCTCTTGATTTAGATGGTAATGTGGAATCTGCAGTGGCTAATGCGACGTCATGGCCTATATACCGCTCTGCAATTAGCGATGACGGCTTATCTCTGCGCGCTACAAGCAAAACCTACATGTATGACTACGACTTAGCAACTGGTGCAAAAACAGTGCTAGGTAAGTTGAAGTACGCAGGCGATGACTTTAGTCATGGTGACATCGCTTACTCTGCTGATAACAATGTACTTTATGTATTAACAGGCAAAGCACTTTACACGTTAGACACTGCTGATATGACGCTTACTGAGATCGGCAAGCACGGTGTAAATTGGGCATCAGGTTTGGCGATATCAGATGACGGTACTCTTTATGTATCAGGTCGCCAAAGTGGTCAAAACGCTAAAATTTATACATTGAATCCAAATACTGGGGTTGCGACCTATATCATGGACGGCCCTGAGCATATTAACGATTTAACCTTTGTCGACAATTATTGTCGTTAATCACAACTTGTTGAAACAAAAAAGCCAGCTTTGAGCTGGCTTTTTTATATCTAAATACGTCTAATCCTAGCTGGTAAGGCTTCCCCAAAGTCTGTCCGCTGGGTATACTGACTCGCTTTTCATGCATAGTTAGTCAACATTTACTTTGCGTGTAAGCAATTTGGGAACTGGCCACCCGTTCAAAGTGTGCGCTAATTTGGCTTCATAAAGCTGTATTAACTCACCAATAATATTAAGGCCACAAAACACATTATGATTAAGTTTAGGAAGAAAACATGAATTCATTACCTAATCGAGGCGAGATCCTAGGTCACCCTAAAGGCCTATTCTTGCTTTTCGGCACGGAAATGTGGGAGCGATTTGGCTACTACGGCATGCGTGCAATCTTAGTACTTTATCTAGTAGCGCAAGTACAAAATGGCGGTTTTGGTTGGACTAATGCAGACGCATTAAGCCTATATGGTACATTTACAATGGCTGTATACCTGACCCCTTTGTTCGGTGGTTGGCTAGCAGATAACGTACTCGGACAGCGTAAAGCCATCATCATTGGTGGTATTCTCATGGCTGCAGGCCACTTTATTATGGGTATTCCTCATAGCATTGTTGCAGGCCAAGAAGAAAACGTTTTTTATATTGGCTTAACACTACTATGTATTGGTAACGGTTTATTCAAGCCAAATATTTCTACTATGGTTGGTGATCTGTATGAAGAAGGCGATAAACGCCGTGACGGTGCATTTACTATCTTCTACATGGGTATCAACATGGGTGGCGCCCTAGGTCCACTAGTGGCAGGTTATGTCGCCGCCGTTATTAGCTGGCAGGCTGGTTTCGTTGCCGCGGGTATCGGTATGGTGATTTCAGTTGTCATGCAGATGCTTTTAAGTCAAAAATACTTAGGTGACATCGGTGTTGTACCATCAGCGAAGCTCTCACAACAGCAATCAGCGTCAGGCACTAAAGAACCGTTGACCAAAGTAGAAAAAGATCGAATCCGCGTTATTTTCACTATGTCTGTATTCAGTATCATCTTCTGGATGGGCTTTGAGCAGGCGGGCGGCTTAATGAACCTGTTTGCCAATGACTATACTAATCGTATGTTAATGGGCTTTGAGATCCCAGCTTCTTGGTTCCAATCTTTGAACTCTATTTTCATTATTATATTTGCGCCAATTGTCGCAATGATTTGGCTTAAGCTAGATAAAAAAGAGCCTAATTCACCAGTTAAATTCGCCATAGGTCTCGTGTTTTTAGCACTTGGCTTCCTTACAATGATGTTAGCGCTTATGACTGAAAGCGCAGAGCCTGGCCAAACATTACAAATTAGCATGATGTGGTTAGTACTATTTTACCTTTTCCACACGCTTGGTGAGCTATGCTTGTCTCCAATCGGTCTTTCTATGGTAAGTAAATTAGCACCACTACGTCTTGCTTCTTTACTTATGGGGATCTGGTTCCTGTGTACCGCCGTTGCTAATAAGATCGCAGGCTTTGTAGGCTCTTTCTTGGGCGAAGGACAAGAAGCAATGAATAATGCAATGGGCATCTTCATTGGCTTAGGTGCAACCGCATTACTATCAGCACTTGCAATGTACTTACTAAGCAACAAGCTTGTTGACTGGATGCATGGCGCAGAAGGTGATAACGAGCCTCATACACAAGAGCACTATCTAGAAAAAGAGCTTGAAGTGAGCGGTGAAAGACAATAAACCGCAAATAAAATTTACTAAAAACCGCGCCATATAGCGCGGTTTTTTTATATTCCCTCAATAAAATGTATAGATAATTTTACACTGAACTGTGCTTTACATGGATTTGTATCATGGCTGTTTGCAAACCTGCATTTATAGAAAAATTTACCAAAAACATAAAAAATAAAATAAATTCATATGGTTAAATTAAAAACAGCAGAATAAACAACAGTTTTTCTGTGCAATTTTTCAGTTTAATTACACAATTTCAATCTAAAAAAATTGTCTGTTTTCATTTTTTGTCTAAATGCGCGTAAATGTGCAGTCAAATTTACAAAATGCAGCTTAGGCAATTGCACTCAAAACCTTTCACTTTAGGTAAATTTGATTAATCATCCACTGCATAAATTACAACAAGCAATCCAGTGCTTAATGCAGGAGAATGACAATGAGTGAAGTAAATAATCCTCTTGGCCTTGTAGGTATCGAATTTACTGAATACGCAACCCCAGATGCAGATTACATGGACAAAATCTTTGCGGATTTTGGTTTTTCTAAACTTAAAAAGTTTAAAGGGAAAGACATCGTTCATTACAACCAGAACGAGATCCATTTCTTACTAAACAACGAGCGTGACGGTTTCTCAGCTGAATTTGCTAAGTCACACGGTCCAGCTATTTGTTCAATGGGCTGGCGTGTAGAAGATGCAGCGAAAGCATTTGAAGTCGCTGTAGAGCGTGGTGCAAAACCAGCAACTGATTCTGCAAATAAAGACCTACCATACCCTGCTATCTATGGCATTGGTGATAGCTTAATCTATTTCATCGACGTATTCGGTGACAAAGGTTCTATCTTCGAAAATGATTTCGAAGATTTAGCAGAGCAAAACATTGTTGAAGACAAAGGCTTCCTACGCATTGACCACCTAACAAACAATGTTTACAAAGGTACAATGGAAACGTGGGCAAACTTCTATAAAGGCGTATTTGGCTTTGAAGAAGTTCGTTACTTCGACATCAAAGGTCAGAAGACAGCCTTACTTTCTTACGCACTTAAGTCACCTTGTGGTACTTTCTCGATTCCAATCAACGAAGGTAAAGATGACAACAACAACCAGATCGATGAGTACCTAGACGAGTACAACGGTCCAGGCGTACAGCACCTTGCGTTCTTAACAAACGACCTTGTTGGCTCTCTAGACAAGCTAGACAAAACAAACATCGCAACGTTAGATATCGTTGACCACTACTACGATACAATTTTCGACCGTGTTCCTTGGGTTGCTGAAGATAAACAAAAGATCAAAGAGCACCAGATCTTAGTAGATAGCCAAAGCGAAAACTGTTACTTATTACAGATCTTCACTAAGAACCTATTCGGTCCTATCTTCATTGAGATGATCCAGCGTGTAGACGATGGCGGTTTCGGTGAAGGTAACTTCCAGGCTCTATTTGAGTCAATCGAACGTGACCAAGAGCGTCGTGGTGTGATTTAATCACTTACCAGTTAAGACAAAATAAAAAGCAGCTTTTCTAAGCTGCTTTTGCTATTTAAACTTGGCCATATTCTGGCGAAAGCACAAATTAAAATGCATAGTCATATGCTGTTTGTATAAAGAAGGAAAGACCATGTCTTTTATCAATGAAACACACGATATAAATTTAAAAAGCTGGGTAGCGAGTGCAAACCAAGCAGGTACTGATTTCCCTATTCAAAACTTACCTTTTGCGTCATTTCGTCGTAAAGGCAGTAGCGAAGAGTTCCGCGGCGGTGTAGCAATTGGCGACCAAGTATTAGACCTTGGTGCGGTTGCTGCTGCAAATATCTTTGACGGTGTTGCGCAAGAAGCTGCTGAAGCCGCAAACGCACAAGCGCTTAATGAATTTATGGGCCTTGGTAAAGCACATTGGTCAGGTCTGCGCCTTGCACTTTCTCGTGCATTGCGTGAAGGCTCTGAGCACCAAAGTACGCTTGAAAGTGCACTTGTAGCACAAAATAACGTTGAATATGCATTACCATGTCATATTGGTGACTACACAGATTTCTATACTTCAATCTATCACGCAACTGCAGTAGGTAGTCTGTTCCGTCCAGATAACCCACTTCTCCCTAACTATAAGTGGGTACCAATCGGTTACCACGGTCGTGCATCATCTATCGATGTTTCTGGTCAAACCTTCCCTCGTCCAAAAGGCCAGACTAAAGCGCCTGACGCTGAAGCGCCTTCTTTTGGTCCTTGTAAGCGCCTTGACTATGAATTGGAGCTTGGTATTTATCTAGGTAAAGGTAACGAGCTTGGCGATGCAATTGGTATTGAAGATGCGGAAGATCACGTATTTGGTTTCTGCCTGTTCAATGACTGGTCAGCGCGTGATTTGCAAGCTTGGGAATATCAGCCACTAGGTCCATTCCTTGCTAAAAACTTTGCTTCAACCGTATCTCCTTGGATTGTTACAACAGAAGCACTTGCGCCTTACCGCACTGCATGGCACCGCGATGAGAACGATCCTCAGCCTATGAGCTACCTTGAGTCTGCACAAAACCGTGAAACGGGTGCATTTGATATTCAGATGGATGTACTTATCGAAACGGATAAAATGCGCAGCGAGAACGCAGCACCGAGCAAGGTATCTGAGTCAAGTTTTAAGCACAGCTATTGGACAGTTGCACAAATGGTCACGCACCACACTGTTAATGGCTGTAACTTCCTACCGGGCGACATGTTAGGTTCTGGTACACAGTCAGGTCCTGAACACGAAGAAGCAGGTTCACTACTTGAGCTTTCTCGCGGTGGTAAAGAGTCAATCACATTGAGTAATGGCGAAGAACGTAAATTCCTTGAAGATGGTGACAAGGTTATCATGCGCGGCTGGTGTGAAGCTGATGGCTTTAACCGCATTGGCTTCGGCTCTGTAGAAGGCACTGTGCTTCCAGCAAAATAATTGAATATTATAATTCTATTTAAATCAAAGGCGTGCATAAACACGCCTTTTTTTTGTATTTTTATACTGGCTTTTTGTATAAAAATTGTTAGAGTTAAGCGTTATCTAAATTTTTGAGTGTTATGTTAAGCGTTATCAAAAGCCTAATAGTTCAGCTATTTCAACCTAAACAACTTATGTTGCGTCAAAACGGCAAAGTCTCGCTGTTGACTGTGCAAACTTGGCTACAAATCACCCTAACAGTGAGTGTTTTTGCAACTTTAATTTGGTTGGGTTTCGCAACTGCACAATATTTCAAACAAAAACATGGTATATCTCAGTTAAACGAATCAGTTGCCTTACGCGAACAAGATTGGCTAGCGCAAAAAGCTGCGCTAGAAGCCAAACTCGCACAACAAAATACCCGCATCGCACAGCTAGACGCTCAACACTCGGTATTAAACGAACTTATGGCTTCTTTGCCAAGCACCATCACTGAAGAACCAAGTGTTGAGTTAGAAGTGCAAGCTGAGCAACCTGAAGACGAACAACCTGACGAATCAGAGCACACGCACGATGGCGACTTTCATCACCATGCTGTTGAGCTCGATGGTGCTCAAACTCAGTTGCTTCATCAATTGCATGAGCTAATTTCTAGGCGAAACGACGTGTTAATTGCCAGCATGCAAGAGGCAGGCATTCAAGCACGGACCTCAACGCAAGCGCAAGGTGGTCCATATCACCAAGTACAAGGCAGGCTGTTACCCAAGGCTTACTTACAAGCGATCGATAGCTCGGTAAAGCTTAACCAACTAGAGAACTTAGTTCAAACACTGCCAAAAAGCATGCCTGTAAAAGAAGATAAATATTATATCTCCAGTGCCTTTGGTTACAGAAAAGACCCAATCACAGGTAGGCGCGCTTATCATAAAGGAGTCGACTTAGCCGGTTGGCATAAGACCGAAATAATCGCCCCTGCTGATGGCAAGGTAACCAGAGCAGGAAAAAATGGCGGTTACGGTAAGTTTGTTGAAATCCAACACGCTAACGGTGTCACCACCCGCTACGGCCATTTACACACGATCAAAGTTAAAAAAGGCCAGCGGATCAAGCAGTCTGATGTCATTGCATTAATGGGCAGCACAGGAAGAAGTACCAGTACACACTTGCACTATGAGGTATTACAGGATAAAAAGCATATTAACCCTGTTAAACTTGCAAGAGTACTGGAACGTGTTCAATAAACTTAAAAACAATAAATCCACTGCGCTTTATGTGGCAATGATCTCCCCCAACACCCAAGTCATTGGCGATATCAAATGTGAGGGAGAAATCCAAGTCGATGGCAACATTACTGGCAACCTAGAAGTTGAACACTTAGTGATCGGCGAGCACGGCACGATAGAAGGCAATATCACTGCAACACAAGTCGAAGTCAAAGGCACAGTAAATGGCTGTATCACAGCTCAGAAAGTGCGTTTAGAACCTTCAGCCAAAGTCCATGGCGATATCATACACGATACGCTCAGTATAGAGGCTGGCGCGCATATTGAAGGCCAGTTAAAGCACAACACTGACCTGTCAAATGTCACCCCAATTGAGAAGCAAGAGCAAGCTTAGCTTTTTTCTGTGATATACATAGTGATGTCGGCGTGAAATACTTTGACGCCTTCGTTATTAAACACCTCAACAGGCACGATGAGATCTTCTCTGTCTTGCCACTGACGAGGCATTGGGATTTGTGCCTGCGCTTTTAAATCCGAGTCTGCTTTTTTCAGATACTGCACAGTCATGCCTTTGGGGATCCACCTGTGTGTATGGTTTGGCACCGTTGCATCCGTCACCACGCCCGCACATAATTCTGCAAGGTTGCATTGTGCAATCGCGTGCACAGTTCCAATATGATTGTGAACAGCGCGCCTATTGGGCATTTCGGCGCAAATACGACCACTACTTAAGTGCGTTATTTTAGGCTTGATAGTGGCAAAGTACGGCGCTCTTTTACATATTGCTTTACTGAATAACCAATTACCAAAAGGGAGCCACTTAAATTTTTTATACGTTTTTAATAGCGAGCTAGCCATATACTGTCCTGATGAGTGTTTTTAGCCAAACTAACACATCAGACCAGTTAAGACTAGCACAAAATATTGCGTAAGATTTCGCCTGCTGGCGTACTAGTTTACTCAGTCAAAAGCGTAAACTCAGGCACTTTTAGCCTAGAGAATAAAATATTTTCCAATTTCGGCGTTTTGTCCTGTCTTTTTGCTATCTGCACAATACAATAGCGTCGAAAAGGAGACACCATGCAACACCGTACCAGCAAATCTTTAATTTTTATTCTCGCCCTGCTTGTCATTTTTTGCCCGCTAGGCATTGATTTATATCTGCCCGCTTTTGTTGACATGCAAGCAGCGTTGTCAGTTAGCGAAGCTAAAATACAGCAAACCGTTAGCATATATATGCTGGCAGTCGGCCTTGGGCAATTAATTGCTGGTCCGCTTGCCGACAAATATGGCCGAAAGCCCATTGCAATCTGCGGTATCACCCTGTTCACTTTAGGTGCTGCTTTAGCAACACTCGCACAAACTTGGGAGTGGGTCATGATAGCTAGAATACTGCAAGGCTTAGGTGCATGTGCCACATTTGTTAGTGCGTTTGCGATTGTCAGGGATAGCTTTGGCCATAAGGGGAGTGGCCAGATGATTACTTATCTCAATGGTATTGTATGTTTTATTCCCGCACTCGCCCCTATTTTAGGCGCTTGGTTAACAGTCGAGTTTGGCTGGCGAAGTAACTTTGCTTTTCTAAGCATCTTTGCGATTTTAGGTTTGATAGTAATTTTTCTAATGTTTAGAGAAACCAAACCTGAAGACTCAATCTATCAAGGCCATATATTAGATTTTCGCCGTTTTAAACCTATGTTGAGCAGCTCTAAGTTTATGTTTAATGCCTCCATCACCATGGTTTGTATGTCTGCGATGTTAGTGTTTGTCGTTGGTGCACCTGGTTGGATCATGTCCCATTTAAATATGCCTATGTCCGATTTTACTTTATGGTTTGCCATAAATGCCGCGATTAGTATTGTATCAAGCTTTATTGCCCCACAATTTATCAAACGCAATAGCCGCAGAGCGCTGCAGTTTGGACTGGTGCTATTCTGTGGTGCAGGTGTTATTACGTTTATCTTGCCTCAAACAGATGTTCTAACTTACATGCTCCCAATGTACTTAGCATCAATTGGCTTTGCATTTACCCTAGGAGCCGCAGCTGGTAATGCCCTTGCAGAATTTCCAAAGCAAGCGGGTACTGCTTCGGCCTTGATTGGATTATTGCAAATGAGTGGCGCGGGTTTATTGGCATTTTCAACACAACCTCTAGGTCTAATAGCACCTTGGCAACTAGCGCTACACTTAGTCATGGCAATTCCGTTTTTAATGCTTTTGTTTTCAAAGTATCGCCACTCATTGCATAGTACGGCTTAATATAAATAACCTAAATAAGTCGTAAAATTGTCACATTGTAGAGGCATACTGTACCGCAATAGCTTACAGGCTGTTGTTTAGAAGGCACTAGACTTCTTTTAGCATTGTTTAGACAGATAGACTCAAGATCCCCCAACCTTGCTATGCGGGCTCAATGGCCCGCATAATTTTTATAAATCTCAATAAAGCATTTTCAATTTTTTTATATCATATTAAACTAGCTCTGAAGTTAGAATAAGAACAACTCTTTATGCTGAATCCCGAATACTTGATTTCTTTTGCAGTAGCAAGCTTTGTTATTGCTGTCGCCCCTGGTCCCTCAAATGCTTTTTTAATGGCACAAACTTTCACTAATGGAAAAAATGCAGGTATGCAAAGCGCGCTTGGCTTCGCTCTCGGCGGGGTTGTACATACGATATTTGCAGTGATTGGACTTTCGGCAATTTTGAAAGCATCAGAGGCTGCTTACACAACAGTACAGTACTTAGGTGCAGCGTATCTTGCTTATTTGGGTGTTATAACACTAAAAGACACGTTTACCCCCTCACAAGGCCATCAACAAGAAGAACACGTAAATACAAATAAACCCAATAAGAATGTCACTTTTCAAGCCATGATGACCGAGGTACTAAACCCCAAAGTAGCGCTATTCTTTATTGCCTTTATTCCGCAATTTGTTGATACAAGCCTTGATGCATCAACCACTTTGCAGCTCGCACTATTTGGTTTGCTCTACCCTATTTTGGCTTTTCCTATAGACTGTGCATATGTGTATGGAGGGGATAAAATTGCTGGGTATTTCCGCACACACCCACAGGCACCAATATGGATTGACAGGGTATCAGGTACTATTTTTATAGCTCTTGCAGTAAATCTCTTGTTATAGAAGGACTTATTAATGGAACAGAAACAATCAATTATTCCAGCTAAAAAGCACATCGCCTTGGTCGCACACGATGGTAAAAAACAAGCGATGGTAAATTGGTGTGCAAATCATACAAGCATTTTGAGTCGTCACAGCCTTTGTGCGACAGGCACTACAGGTAATTTGATAGAAGCCAAAACCGGCTTAGAAGTCACAAAATTGCTCAGTGGCCCAATGGGTGGAGATCAGCAACTGGGGGCGCAAATCGCCGAACAACACGTAAATATGCTGATTTTCTTTTGGGACCCGCTTTCATCTCAACCCCATGACCCAGATGTTAAAGCATTATTACGCCTTGCCGCTGTCTGGAATATTCCGGTCGCTTGTAATGAAGCGACCGCCGATATGTTGTTAGCATCATCATATATGGGGTGTGAGTTGCTAAGGCAGCAACCTGATTATGACCAATATTTATCAAATAGAATAACTTAGCGATAAATACGTTCGGCCCACTTAGTCAGGCCCGCGGTCACACTCCCAAAGTTGTCACCATTGACCATGGGGATTTCCCCTAAGGCCTCACGTAGCGCGTGTTTCAATAAAGGAGACTGTGCACTACCGCCTGTTAAGTAAATCGTGTCAGGTTTAACCCCCGCATCTGTAATCGCTTGCTGCGCTAAATGGGTAATTTGCGATAGGCTTGATTTTACCGATTCTTCCAATTGAGCGGCATTGATAGATTGTGACAGGCATGCTTCTAAAAAAGACAGATCTGAGCAATGTTCCCCGTGCGTACTTAGCCCAATTTTTGCAAGCTCGGCTTGCCTAACAAATTGATGGGTCATTTTGTTTTCATGGATGACTTGTAAACGTGCCAGTTTCTGCGCCTCTTTCACATCTCGCAGCATAGTCACAAGCTCTCTGCCAAATGTACCGCTATAAAAGTCACTTTGCATCTGAATATCGTTGATTTTACACGCTTGCCAGAATATTTGATGAGGCAGAGGAAGACCTGATTTAAATTCCCCTCCTAGTCCACATACTGGCATCAGTTGGTGAAACGCCAAAGCAATATCTAAATCATTACCGCCTATACGCTTGCCTGTGTGCGCCATAAAATCGCCGCTGCGATCTGTTTTATTTTTAAAGCTGGGGCCCATTTGCACAAATGAACAATCACTCGTCCCCCCGCCAATATCAACGACCAATACTTTCTGGTCTTTATGCAGATCTGATTCGAAGTCAATGCCTGCTGCCAGTGGTTCATACAAAAACTCAACGTCTTTAAAACCAGCTCGACGGGCTGCTGTCGTCAAAATATCAATTGCCTGACGATTACTTTCTTCACCCCCAACGGCTTGGAAATTGACAGGACGACCTATTACGGTATGAGTGAGTGTTTTTCCTAAATGACGTTCTGCACGGCGCTTTAGCTCGATGATCATTGCACTTGCAATATCTTCGAAAAACGCAATTTGCTCTGGCTTTAGACCAATGGCGCCAAAGAAAGATTTAGGAGACTTAACAAAGTAACCCTCTTCTGGCATCGATATATATTCTTCGATAGCTTCTTGTCCAACAAAAACACCGCTTTCAGCATTTTCTAAATCCAGGTCATTGCGGGCAAACTGCGCACTTTTCAATATACCTGCACGCGCCGTATGATATGCAGCCTGCTCGCTACCTTTTAACTCTCGGGCAACTAAATCTGATATCAAAGAGTTGTGAAGTGCATACAAAGTAGAAGGCAAGTAGTGTTTGCCATGCTCCAAAGGGACAAGACTCACTGCATTTTGCTGCAATACACCCATTGCACAATTTGAACTACCATAATCAAAACCGACAACCATCGTGACCTCACAACTGTAAAGAAAAAGGCCGCGAAATGTAGCATAGCCAGCGCCTGATTTAAAGGTAAATTGAGGTAACGCCCTACTCTACAACTGCTCTCTTATTCTTACAAAGCTGGCAAATCGGGGTTTGCCATATTTGGTTTTTCCTTGGTATTGAAAAGTAATTGTACTACCAATGGGTGGTGGCGTTTCGCGCTGCTTATCACTAAACCCAGTGCCGATATTAAATGTGATCCCTGATGGCATACGCACTTTGATTGCCCCCATCATACCTTTATATTTACCCTTCCCAGGTATGTGTGCAATCACTATTGCCTCGGCATCAAATTTTGGCTTATATTTTAGAATTTGCGCAGTTCGACCATTTACATGCGTAGCGTGTTTTTCATGTAACATCACGCCCTCCCCACCTCGCGCAAGTACGTCCTGATAAAATGAGTCTAGCTCTGACTTATTTTTAAAGTGAAACTGCTCAACGGCTTTAACGTGCATAGTGGGCAGCTCATCAATCAATTTTTTGTACGTTTGATATCGCATTTCAAAAGACTGCTCACGCGCTGGCGCATCAAAAATAAGGTAGTTTACTTGCTGCCAGTTCTCATGGTTGGGCACTTTCCGTCGTATCAAGCTACTCACAAACGCAAAGTTGTTATACCCTGCCCAAAGCTCTCCATCTAACCAACGGTTTGGCAAAATAGCCGTGAACCAATGCGGTGCATGTATAACGTTTCCTTTACGTGTTTTAAGTTGCTTGCCATCCCAAATAGCTCTTACTCCATCATATTTTTCGCTAACTAAGTAATGATTGACCGGCTGTTGCTGTTCGTAAACTTTAGCAAGTTGAACAGACGGGGCATTTTGAGCTAAAAGGGGGAACGTTAAAAAAGCGAGAAATAGGGCCATAAGCCAGAAGAGAGGTTGTTTCATGCTACTGTCCTTTGCAGATAAAAAACGTATATCCAACTTAAAAAGTAGCACTTTTAGCTCAGTTGTACAGGCTAACTGTTTGTTATTACATCCTGATAAGCAACTTCCAAACTATTGCAAATCCACTGTGCTTTTGAAAAGTCTTGCCGTTTTGAATGCTGATGAGGGATCACAATGGTATTAACCCCAGCATCCACAGCAGACGTTAGTCCGGTGAAGGAGTCTTCTAATGCAATCGCTTGCTCTGGCGATATATCGAGCTGTTGCATTGCCTTTTTATATGGCTCAGGATTGGGTTTTGGATGTTCTACATCGTCTTTGCAAATGACACAATCGAATAGCTCTAATAGGCCATAATGTGATAATACAGGGATCGCTTCTTCAGACGTGCTACCTGTCACCAGCGCCAACTTAAACCTCTTTGCACAGAGCGATAAAATGTCTCTTGCATGAGGCATTAACACTGGTTTATGCACTTTTGCAGTCTCAATGAACTGAAGATTCTTTTCATGAGCTAGTGTATGTGCTGCTTTGGGTAAATCATACCGTTGCTGTAATATGTGCCCAGTTTTCACAGTGGGTACACCTGAAAACTCATTACAAAAAGTCAACTCGTCAATAAATACCTTAAATGGCTTTAGGACCTCACACCAACTCAGGTAATGAAGTGTTTCTGAGTCTACTAATGTACCGTCAAAATCAAATAGTAACGCCTGTATACTCATAAACACTCCCTTTTCTAAATGAACGTTAGCCTTTCAATGCTGTTGGCGGTTCAGCATAGGCTTCTTCACCAGTTTCGACCTCGACTAGCTCATAACCACGCTGTTTTCTAACCACCTTTAATACTGGTTTTTCGAAAGCAGATTTCAACCTGTCAGCGTCTGCTTGTAAATCTTCGATGGTATGTCCAAAAGGAGCTGCGCCAGTCTCTGACCAATTCGTTACCTTTCCGTTGATGTTATACTCAACTTCATGAATTTGGTATAGCGCTGACTCGTTGTCTTTGCCTTCACAATAAATCACGCGATAGTTCCAAAATCCAGACATGTTTAACTCCTCTTACTAATTACTACGCTGCGACTGTACCAACTAATTCGGTCAGTTGCATTAAAGAAATAAAAAACCCGCGCTATTTTATCAATAACACGGGTTTATAAAGGTTTGCTTCACTTCAGTTAATTAGAAGAAGCGAACCTTAAATTCAGCACCGATAAAGCGCTCTTCATTCAACATACCTGTATTGTTGTTGAAATCTACGCCACCGATTACCACTTGCTCATCAAACAAGTTACGTACAAATACTGATGCTTCGTATTCATTGTCACCAGATGCCCAAGCATAACCTGCTCTTACACCCGTTTCGAATAATGCTTCACCTTCAAACTCAACTGACTCATATAAGAAGAAGTTAATCTTGCTACGGTATGAAGTGTCGGCGTATACAAAGAAGTCACCGTTTTCCAGCTCTTTTGTATAACGTAATGTTGCGTTTGCTATCCACTCTGGAGCGTGCGGTAAGCTGTTTCCATCCAACTGATAAAGGCCAGCTTCATTTATGGAGTTTGTGATCGTACACTGAGCACAGCCTTGGATAGCTAGGCTTGGATCATCGATTTCAGTTTTGTTATAGCTTAGGTTGAATGTAGCGTTTAGCTCATCCGTTAACACCCACTCAGTATCTAGTTCGAAGCCATAACCTGTCGTTTTATCAGCATTGACTAAACGGTTAAAGTTTGCGCCACCACCAACCGCAGTTAATTGCTGATTATCCATTTGATAGTAGAATACTGTACCATTCACACGACCTTGGCCATCTAATACATCAGACTTTACACCAAATTCGATTGAATTAGTCGTCTCTGACTCAGCAACTGTCACTTCGTCACCGAATAGAATACGGCCTTGAACACTTGGTGCACGGAAGCCATTCGCTAAACGGGCAAACAAGTTAACGTCATCAGTTAGTTTATAAGTCGCACTTAGATCCCAACTTACATGACTATCACTTGGGTTTGCACGGCCTTCTAAGAAGTCTGGCGAACCATTAAAAGGCGTTGGATTATCCGTTCTTTTCGCGTAAAACTCTTTTTCATCGTCAGAGTAACGAAGACCAAGAGTCACATCTAGCTTATCTGAAACGGTGTAGTCAAATGAACCAAATATCGCCCAAGCTGAAGTATCTTGATTCTGAACAGCGTAACCATTTTGTAAACCATACTGTCCCGCTGCTGCGTCGAATACACCAGTATCAAAGCTGAAGCTCTCAATGGTCATCTCTTCTTCAAACAAGAAGACACCTACTTGGTAATTAAAGTCTCCTGAGTAGTTACTAGATAGGCGTAACTCTTGTGTATATTGATCATGCTCAGGAAGACCATCAGCAGTTTCAGATGAGAATGGAATGAAACCAGGCGCCATAGCTGGTGCAAACTGATTACCATATGCACCATCGACATCTGCACGAGAGTATATTTCTGCACTTTCCCAAGCGGAGATCGATGTTACTGTGTGTTCGGCTAGATCCCACTCAAGTTTTAAACTTAGACCTTGAGTTTCCACTTGCTGTGTCGCACGAGATGCAGCATCGTGATAAACAACATCATTATCATAAATTGGGTTGATGTTGTTTGACCCTTTCTCAATCAGGTTTGCACGGAAAGGAATTGGACGGCCGTCTAAATCACGAACGTGGTAATTTAATAAACCTGTAAAGTCATCACCTTCATATAAAAATTGAATACGTGCTGCTTTTTCGCTGTAACCACCTAAAGAGTCATCTTTTGCGAACTCATTGGTTACACCTTCAGGTGAACGCACATCGATGTAGTCTGGCTGTTCTTGCCACAATACAGATACACGCGTAGAAATTCTATCAGTCAGACCTGTGCCTACGGCACCTTCAAAGTCAACAGACTCACGGCTACCGTATGATACAGATGCATAACCATCAAATTCTTGACTTGGTTTTACAGAATCGAATTTAACAAGACCGGCTGGTGTATTACGGCCGAATAACGTTCCCTGAGGACCACGAAGGACTTCGATTCGCTCAATATCAAAAACAGGGAAGCCTTTTAGAATAGGGTTTTCTTGAACAACTTCGTCAACAACCAAAGAAACAGGCTGTGAAGCATTTAGATCGAAGTCAGTGTTACCAAGACCGCGGACATAAAAGCGCGGGAATGTACGTCCAAACGAAGATTCTACCGATAAGCTCGGGATCTTAGCGTTCATAAAGCGGATATCCATACCAGCTGAACTGTAGGCGTCAAGGTTGTCGCCTTGTAATGCAGACACTGAAACTGGCACTTCTTGTGCATTTTCAACACGCTTACGTGCTGTGATTTGGATCACTTCCAGTTGATTACTTTTTGCTTGCTCTTCTTCAGCAAGCGTTGTGAATGAAGTACCTGCCACAGCAGAGAACAACGTTGCATTGATCAAAGTTGCTAACGTAGATCTTTTCATTGCTTTCATGTTGGTTTTTGACCTTTTTTATGCACTCTTTGAGTTCAACGGTAATTTGGGCGCCGTTTCACATTGGCTATGGCGTTCAATTTTGCGCGTTAATGACAAACAACGCGGACCTCGTACTCGAGAGTGCAAAGCGAAAAACGAGGCTGAACGCAACGGGCGTAATTATAGCAGCAAAATTTTAAAATGCTTCAAATAAACACATAAATTACACACATTTTTACAACGTTCGACGACGTTAGGTCAAACTTTACAACTTTTAGCAACAAAAAGCGGACATTTGTCCTTATAAAAAAATAAATATTATGGTCAGGAAATAGTTTTTTACCTATTCTTTAAACAAAACATCAATATTTCGTTGATGTTTCAAAAATAGCTAAGCTATGCACCAAAATGTACAACCTAGCAAAAAAGTAACTATAACCGGTTACAATCGCCCAAAATGGTAACCGGTGTCATGAAAGCGTGCGCATTCTATCTAAGCCCGTTCAACTAAGAGAGGACATTAGACCGCATATTCAAAACTTATGCGCTTTGCACAAGGTTATAGAGTGCAGAAATTGGAATTGGTTCAAAAAACATATCGTTTTTCAAAACACGAGCAATTACACCACCCCATGGAAGTGACGCATCAGTGCACATCACCTGACTGATGCTATCAATGACGTTCAGTAAATATAGGGGCTAAATGGTTGGCGAATGTAAGCCAATAAAAGAAGCTTTATGTGTATCTGGATCATATTGCACGACTGCAATACTGGCAGTTGCAAAGATAGGCATTTCACCTGGCACCAGTTGATCTACCATATAACTTACAATCGGCATATGCGCGACTATCAGCCAAGAATCAACCTCTTCATTCATACTGACTAAGGTCTCTATATAATCCACGGCAAAAGATGCACTACCACTTGGGACAATGTCAGCACAAGTTTCTTCAAATATAAAACGATTACTTCGTTTTACTTCAAGTGCAGTTTGTTGTGCTCGCGTATAAGGACTCACGAGTAACGCTTCTGGTTGATGTGTCTCCAGCAACCACTGGCCCATTTCAAAAGCCTGAGCGTGACCCTTTTCAGTCAGCAATCGCGCAGCATCATCCGCTTGCATTGGTCCTGCTTCACCATGTCGCATAATCAATAAGGTTTTCATAGCTCTCCGAAAAGTATCGAAATTTTTATCTATATCAGTAGTAAACCTAGTTATTTGTCCGCTATATTAAAACAAAAGATTCATAACCGTTAGTAATTTACATATTCGACAGACTATCTCACTTATTTATATATCGGCGGCGCACATTTGAAATTAAGTAACAATGATAATAAACAATATAAGCACCTGACACTGGACAATGGTCTTAAGGTACTTCTTGTCAATGATCCAAGCAGTGAGAAGTCTGCATCCTCTTTAGCCATAAATATAGGTCATTTTGACGACCCTATAGATCGCCAAGGTATGGCTCACTTCATTGAGCATATGTTGTTTTTAGGTACAGAGCAATACCCAAACCGAGGCGAGTTTTCCCAAATTGTAAGCCAATTTGGTGGCAACTCCAACGCATGGACTGGCACAGAACACACCTGTTATTTTTTTGATGTTCGCGCAGACAAATTCGCAAAAGTCTTACCGCGCTTTGCTGATTTTTTCATTGCCCCATTATTTGAAGAGTCTGCACTTAATGATGAGCGAAATGCCATTGACTCAGAATTTAACCTCAAAGTAAAAGACGACAACAGAAGAATCATTCAAGTTCACAAAGAAACGGTCAACCCAGCTCATCCGTTTACAAAGTTTTCGGTTGGCAATCACGATACACTTGGTGACAAACAAGGGCATATTCGTAAAGAGGTTGTAGATTTTTTCACAGCACACTACCAAGCCCAGTGGATGACTTTAGTTTTGGCTGGACCTCAAACACTCGAGGAGCTAAGTACCTTGGCTCACAATCACTTCAACTCGATTGTGGGTTCAGGTACGGAAAAGCCCCCTATTTGCGCGCCTATGTATCGCAAAGAAGACTTAGGGCTGTTACTTCATATTCAGCCCCGAAAGCATTTGCAAAAGCTGATAGTGAGTTTTGCGATGCCTGATATCAAAGAATTATATCGCTATAAAAGCTTGAGCTTTCTCGCGCACCTTTTAGGTTATGAAGGTGACGGCTCGTTATACGCAATCCTGAAAAAAAATGGCTGGATTAACGCTTTGTCGGCAGGTGGCGGGGTAAATGGTAGTAACTTCAAGGATTTCAATGTTAGCTTTGCTCTGACAGATGCCGGTATTGAGTTTTACGAAGATATTGTAGAAATGCTATTTGAGTACATCTGCTTAATAAAAGACAAAAAAGCTTCACTGCCCGCACTCTATTTAGACAAAAAACGGTTGCTAGAACTGGCTTTTGACAATCAAGAAGTTAATAAGCTCATTGATTGGGTGAGTAATGTTAGCGTCAACATGCATCATTACGACAACGACAACGTGCTATATGGCGATTACTGTATGGCCGGTTTCAATGAGGCACTCCATGAGCAATTGTTGGGATATTTATCACCACACAACATGCGTTTAGTCATGATCCACCCAAGTGCTACGCACGAAACAGAAACAATCAATAAAATCGCTCAATGGTATAATACCCCCTATCAAGTCGAACATATCAGCACTGAATGGTTGCATGCCCTAGCTAACATCCGCTCACCGCTGCCTGAGATGATGCTACCAAATGTAAATCCATACTTGGCTGACGATAATGAGTTGTTTGAAATTGAGTCGACAGCACTGACGCCAACACAGTTAAAAGATAAACCTGGGTTTGAGTTTTGGTTTAAGCAAGACGCTACTTTCAGAGTTACTAAGGGCCACTTTTACTTAGAGTTAGACTCCGAGACATCCATTACAGACAATAAAGCAATGGCACTTACACGGCTTTTCGCAGATCTATTCATGGATAGTGTGGCTGAACAATTCTATTCTGCGGAGCTTGCAGGACTCAGCTATCACTTAACATCCCATCAAGGTGGGCTAACACTGCATACCGCCGGCTTATCTTCTTGTCAGTTAAAACTCGTCACGCAGCTGGTAGAAGCGCTGCAAAAGCAACCCATTAGTGCAACTCGGTTCGCTGAATATAAAAAGCAACTTATAAGACACTGGAAGAACCACAATAAGAATAAACCTGTGAGTGAGCTGTTCAGCATATTGGGCGCTAAACTGATGCCGTGGAACCCAACACCGGAGGCACTAGCAAAAGCATTAAAAAATGTTTGCTTTAATGAATTCAATGCTTTTCGCTCAGCATTTTTTAGCTCAATACATGCAAAAGCATTCTTGCACGGCAACTGGCAGCTCAAGCATGCCAAAGCGATTCAGCAGCAACTGTTATGTAATTTCGCTACCAGTGAAATATTAGAAGATTTGAAAAAGCCACTAAACACGATTGAGACGCCTGCATGTGAAACATATTGCAAAGAGAATAGTGAACATGCTTTTGTTCACTACATCCAAGCACCTACAAATAATGTTGAGGACAAAATAAAAATCATGGCATTTAACCAGTTAGTGAGCCAGCATTATTTTGAACAGCTAAGAACACAAAAACAACTCGGGTACTTAGTAGGTGCAGGCTACGCGCCATTTAATACCAGAGCAGGCATTGCCTTTTATATTCAATCTCCCAAATTTACGAGTGCCGAGTTAGTCGAGCATCATCATCAATTTATGCAACAGTTCGTGACGCATATTGATGAGCTTGAGCAAACCCAGTGGGACGATATGAAGTCAGGTTTAAAATCACAAATTGCGGAGAAAGACAAAAATCTGCGGCTGCGCTCACAGCGCTTCTGGGTCGCGATAGGTAATGACGATCACGCTTTTTCAATGCAAGAACAGTTATTAGAAAACCTTAACACCCTAACTTTCGAGCAGCTCAAACGATTTATCGTTGACGTCACCGCTCCAGATTTCCCAAGCCTAACCTTGCAGATGAATTAGCGCGTTACATTGAATCCACCTGCGGCATAAAAAATGTTGCTATGCCGCAGCCATGAGCATGCTCAGCTGCCTGCCTGAAATACCATAAAATAATAAAATCCCTGTTAGTATCTGACCGACTCTTTTCGTGTTTCATCAATTTTGCTTTGACTAAGGCAGGCTGTTTCGATTAGATTAGGGATGATTACTTCGAACGCTTGCACTATGGTACATAAAAAAAATATAAGCATATTCTCAGCTCTTATTGCCCTTTTTATCCTGAGTTCTTCAGTGCATGCGCATCCATATGTAGAGCCGATCTTTAATAACCCCATGCCATTCGTTGCTGTGGCTTTGGTGGCGTTTACCCCTTTTTTGATTTTGCTTATTTTAAACCGCAAAGCTTCTCGCTCATTATCCAACCTGCGAATGTCAGAGAAATGGCTGAAAAGTACAGTTGAAGGCAGTGGCGATACACTATGGGATTGGAACATTCAATCAGGTGAAATTATCCGCATCAATGATAAATATGCGCTTAATGAAGCTAAGGGTGAACACTTCATACCAAATGCAAGCAGAATACACCCGCAAGATATACCCATTGTAGAAAAACAACTCAAACTCCACTTTGCAGAAAAAACAGCTTTTTTTGAAGCATCTTATCGCCTTAAGGATAATTTAAATCAGTATCACTGGGTACTGGATAAAGGGAAAGTCATTAGCAAAGACGATAATTTAAACCCACTCAGAATGACTGGGACGGTACGTGATATCAATCATTTAAAAAGTACCGAAGAGCGCCTAAACCTGTTTGCCAAATGTGTCGAGTCTTTAACCGATGCTATTGCCATTTATGATAATCATTTTAAATTGGTCGATTTGAATCCAAGCTATTTGCGAATATTTGGTGGCAAACGCACGCAATACCTTCACTCAGAGTTTCAATTACCAGGGTACGACAGTCGATTTATAAGACAGATAAAATCCGCTTTAAAAGAAACTGAGCACTGGCAAGAAGAGTTAAAAATCTACAACCAACAAGGGTTAATGTTGCCTATCGAGGTAACTATAGATGAAATAAAAAACAGCCATGGCCATATCACTAACTACGTTGTGGTTTTTTCGGACCTAACAGAGAGAAAAAAAGCGGAGTCGCAGCTACACAATCTATCAAATCGGGACCGCATAACAGGCTTACCAAACCGAAACTTGTTTTTTACAAACTTAAAAAAGCTGTCTCAGCAAGGCACACACCATGCTTTGCTCGTATTCGACCTAGATAATTTTAAGAAAATCAATGACTCTTTAGGCCACCAGCTTGGTGATAGCTTGCTCTCAAAGCTTGCCATGCGGCTCAATAAATTATGTAGGCAACAGGACACCTTTTATCGACTGGGTGGGGATGAGTTTGCATTGGTAATGTCTGGCACAAACGATATTCACACCATAACAAAGGTTGCAAAACAGTTTTTAGCCGCCATCGCTACACCGTTTAAAATGGCAAACCATGAGCTGGTTATTACGTCATCCGTCGGTATCGTGCTCTTTCCTGAAGATGGGAAAACTCCAGAAATATTGCTTAAAAACGCTGATACCGCAATGTATCATGCTAAGCAAAAAGGAAATCACTACCTATTCTTTAATGACTCAATGAATGAGCAGGCTGTAAAACGTCTACAAATAGAAAACTTGATGCGATTTGGCCTCAAAGAAGATCACTTCGTTGTGTATTACCAACCCAAAATGGATATTCGCACTGGCAAGCTTGTTGGTATGGAAGCGCTCGTTCGCTTTATTACACCAAAGAAAGGCATTATTAGCCCGGGCGTCTTTATACCCATAGCCGAGGAAACTGGCCAAATAATTGAAATCGGTGAAGTCGTACTAGATAAAGCGTGTAAAGATGTTAAACGCTGGGTCGATAAAGGTTTGTTCAATGGACGTGTAGCGGTCAATTTATCAGCAAAACAATTCAGTTTGCCAGACTTAACAGCGCGCATCGATATTATCTTGCAAAAAAATCAACTGCCATCGTATTTTTTGGAGCTAGAAATTACAGAAGGTACGGTTATGGACGATCCTCAAGAAGCAATTTCAATTATGCGTTCCCTAAGTTCTAGGGGGATCCATCTTGCAATGGATGATTTTGGTACAGGTTACTCCTCATTGGCGTACTTGAAGCAATTTCCACTTAATACCCTCAAAGTAGACAAAGCATTCATTGACGATATGGGCAGTGATAGAGGGCGTAATATGGTTGACTCTATTGTTACCATCGCGCATAACCTTGATTTACACGTCGTAGCAGAAGGCGTTGAGGAAGAGGAACAACTTGCGCTGCTAAAACAACTAGATTGCCAAACGCTACAAGGGTATTATTATTCAAAACCGCTATCGGGTGAAGAATTTGAGCGCTTTTTGGAATCTGAATCAGAACATAAGCCAAACCTCCAATTAGTTAACTAAAAGTGTTAAAAGAGGCGCCAAAACACTCAAAGATTCTTCGCAATTCAGTCTACGCAGCATAAAAGCTTCCCCCCTCTAACACCATGCTCACCTTTCAACCAAAGCGATTACTAATCATACAAACCAGCAGATTTTAGCGTGTAAATCACCCAAAATGACATAAATTGTTGCAAAATATTGCATTATTTAATTTAATACCAGCCTTGAAGATACAAGTATTTGCACGTATTTAGTTCTAAAAATAGGTATTTCAATAGAGAATTCAAGAAAACTCTATAAAAAACAACTTTTTAGATCTTATTTAATGAATAACCTGTTGAAGTTGGCTGTAATTCACTCCTTTTCTATGACGGGCACTTTATCTAGATGACATTAAGTCAATGATAAAAATGTTTAGTGAAGCTGTGAATTATTTAAGTTGACGTAAAACCTATCTTTGTAAATCTAAATAGTGAAATTGCTTATACTAAGCTAAAGTTAGTAGTAAGTAGTCAACGCAGTACTTGTTAGATCAATTGGTCATGGTGTAGTTTGCAGCTAGGCCGTTTTGTGTAGTGTGCTTTTTGCACACTTGAGTTGATTTAAAGTAGATAAAGGCGGACGGAGTAAAGTAATCAATATTCACTTGATTAAACAATGGTTTTTCAGCAGATTATGAAATTTACTTGTTTGATCAAATTGCTAAAGTGAAGTTTTGAATACTTATTAAGCTCACACATTACATCAGTGGTGTGCAATCAACCTTACATATTACAGAAATCTCTCAATAGCTGCTAAAATTAGCCCCATGTTGTATTAATTAATATAGTTTTTTCAAGGACACGGGCTATGGATCAGAAGAGTGTACATACATATTTACAGGCAAAGCCTGGAACCTTTATTACAAAACCGTTTGCCCAAGAGGTAGACGTCTATAAAGTGCAGCATAAAATGTTTGCGACCCTTTATGAGGGTAAAGAAGGTCAAACAGATGCAAACGGCGAACCTGTTTGGTGGTTAAACTTAAAGTGCGATCCTGATGAAGCTTTGTTACTTCGTGACAAATATTCGTCTATTGTACCTGGCTATCACATGAATAAGCGCCTTTGGAATACCATAGTGCTTGATGGCAGCATACCTGAAGATGAGCTTAGACAGTTAATTGACGACTCCTACAACATTGTTGTGGACAATTTACCGACAGCTCAACGCGAAGAGTTAGCTCGTATCACCTCAAGTGATAATTAATTGGCCCCCCTCGCACATTGTGCGAGGGCCATTTTAACGCCTATCTATATTTTCCCCTTCCTTACATTAGCAACTTCACATTCAAGCTAAATTTAATTGCTAATCGAGCAAGACTGTAATCCTTTCGTCAAACCATTGTGATTCACTTCTTAAGTCAATTTTTGCTTTAGGAAAAAATCTAACAATGAATAAACTTATACTGCCCCTAGCTCTTTCTACTTTACTTATTGGCTGTGCGCTGGATGGGGACGATGGTTCAAATGGCAAAGATGGTGCAGTAGGTGCACAAGGACAAACGGGCACAACAGGCCCCACTGGTGAAAAAGGAAATACAGGGGAAACAGGCGACAAGGGTGAAACAGGAGCCGCAGGCCAACCTGCAACCATTCAATTAGTGCCTACACTCGTTGGGCGTGCAGTACTAAATGCTCAAAGCCCAGAAGGCGCTGCGGAAATCGTAGCCTATCATGCACAGAGTCAGCGTATTTTTGCTCTCAATAGCTCGGCGTCACCAGCAACCATTGAAGTAATAGATATTGCCCAGCTAGATACAGAAGCGCTAGTTAAAAATACAGAGGGAGTGGTCACGAATACAAACTTGCAAAGTGACGCTACAATTAACCTCAGCGAATTTGAAACAGGCGATGCAAACAGCATAGCAATTCATGGTAATTTAATGGCCGTAGCCGTTGCTAAAGAAACAGGCCAAGCCGGTAAAATTTTGTTTTTTGAGATAGCACAAGACGCTATTAAATTTATCAAATCAGTGACCGTTGGAGATTTACCCGATATGGTTACATTCTCTCCTGACGGAAACAAAGTTATTGTGGCTAATGAAGGTGAGCCAAAAAGTGATTACAGCATAGACCCAGAAGGCAGCATCGCCATTATACAGACGACCAACGGTCAAGTTGCAGATAATGCGACACTGCTCAACTTTAATGCCTTTGACAACCAACAAGCCACGCTAGAAGCACAAGGCGTTGTGTTCGCCAGCCCAACCGGAAGAACGATAAAAGGTAAAACGATTGGCACTACGGTCTCCATGGATTTAGAGCCCGAATATGTTTCCGTGAGTAAAGATGGCCAATATGCTTATGTCTCTCTTCAAGAAAATAACGCCATGGCGATTGTCGACCTTGAAACCAACGAGCTGAATGTTAAAGGGTTCGGGTTTAAAGATTGGAGCAATTGGACACTAGATGCATCTGACAAAGACGATAAAATAAATTTCGCATCCTATCCAGGTCTTTATGGTATGTATCAGCCTGACTCTATTGCAACTTACCAATGGCAAGGTGCAAACTTTATAATCTCAGCCAATGAGGGCGACGGGCGAGAGTATTTCTTTGACGCCCAAGATGAAGCAACCTGTCTTGCCCAAGGCGGTCTTGAATTCGACGAAGATGATGGGTGCTTAGCATACACAGATGAGTCGCGCGCAGAAGACCTAACGCTAAGTGACAACTTCTCATATCTCAATAATGATGACCAAGATATTGGCCGTTTAAAAGTTTCGACCGAACTAGGCGATGCAAACAATGACAACCAGTATGAGGAGCTATATACATATGGCGGACGCTCTTTCTCAATCTGGGACCATAATGGGCATAGAATATATGACTCTGGCGACGATGTCGGCAAAATCACAGCAGCTATACATGGTGAAGCGTTCAACAATGATGAGGATGAAAACTCGGGAGATACTCGCTCTGATGCTAAGGGTGCCGAACCAGAAGCGCTAGCAATTGGAGAGATTGGCGACAGAACCTATGCATTTGTGGGGTTAGAACGTATGGGTGGTATTCTCGTCTACGATGTGACCAACCCATTTAATGTTACAATGAACACGTACATGATCAACCGCGGGCTACAAAAAGATGCGGAAATTAGCGGTGATTTAGCGCCTGAGGGAATGGTATTTATCAGTGCTCAGAATAGCCCGATAGGTCAGCCACTACTTGTCGTAGGTAATGAGATCTCTGGTAGCGTTTCTGTGTGGTCAATCACACAGCAGTGATTTCTAAATCATTGACATTTAAGCATCGCTGTCTAGGATAAGAGCTAACAGCCAACCATAGACTGACTGGAAGTTTGCCATGCAAAGGTTAGCAATTATTACCAGCGGCGGCGATGCGCCAGGCATGAATGCAGCCATTCGTGCCATCGTCTTATCTTGTCACTCAAAGCACATTGAGTGCTTTGGGTTTTACCATGGTTACAACGGGCTGATGGACGATGAATATCAACTTCTTACTCCAGACATGGTTAGGCCAATTACACAGTATGGCGGTACAATTTTAAAAAGTGCACGCTGCCCTCAAATGCACCATGACTCAGGCCTTGAGAAAGTCGCAAGAACTCTACGACGACATCATATTGATGCGCTTATCGTTATAGGCGGAGATGGTTCGTTTCGTGGCATGATGGCGTTACAATCATTTTGGTCTGGACGACTTATTGGTGTCCCTGCAACCATAGATAACGATTTAGCCTGTACAGACAGCACCATTGGTTTTGCCACCGCCGTAAATACCGCAACACAAGCTATAGATAAAATTAGAGACACCGCAAATGCGTTTGAGCGTGTTTTTATTGTCGAGGTAATGGGAAGACATAGTGGCCATATTGCGTTCAATGTCGGTCTGGCGACAGCCGCTGAAAGCATACTATCTTTCGAAAACTGCCCTACTGACAATTTTAAGCTTGTAGAGCGCGAGCTTGTTGAAAAAATCCAAACTCAGCAAAAAAATAATCACAGTAGTTTTGTGATTGTCCTTGCTGAAAACCTCTGGCCTGAAGGCCCTCAAGGGCTCAAAACAGCTCTATTTGATGCTGCTAAAATCGAAAGCGCGGTGTGTGTTTTGGGTTATATTCAAAGAGGAGGTAGCCCTGCCCCAGAAGATAGGATTCTCGCAACGGAACTTGGCATTGAAGCCGTTAGCGCAGCTATTTCAGAGTCAGGTGTTATGATAGGTAAAGTAAACGGCACTTTGACAAGAAGCAGTATTATTCGGGCAACAGAGCAAAACAAGCCCGTAGACCAAGCCCTGCACTCGGTCTACCAGCAAATGGCTTATTTCTAAGTACGCAATAGCTTAGCCATAAATATCAAATAGGTCAGCATTCAACCACAAATGCACCATAATACTGGCCGCATAACCCAGCGCTATTACCGGCGTCCACTTTAAATGGCCAAAAAAGGTATAGTAGCCTCTCGCTTGACCCATTAATGCCACGCCAGCAGCGGATCCTATCGACAACAAACTGCCACCTACACCAGCTGTGAGCGTAATCAACAACCACTGACCATGAGACATATCGGGTTGCATAGACAGCACAGCAAACATAACCGGAATATTGTCAATTACGGCAGAAATGACACCTAAGAACACGTTTGCTCCCGTTGTCGACCAACCGCCATATAACATATGCGACATCAAGTTTAGATAACCTAGAAAGCCCAATCCACCAACACACATTACGATGCCGTAAAAGAACAACAGCGTATCCCACTCTGCTCTAGAGACTTTACTGAAAACATCAAAAGGGACTACACTACCCAGCTTCTTAAGCCTGTCTTGATCACCTTCTCGCTCTGCCATCGCTTTTTTGCGCGCCAAGGATCCGGGAAGTGTTACACGTAGGAAGTACCCAAAGAACTGTAGATAACCTAACCCCATCATCATGCCTAATACAGGCGGTAAGTGAAGTAAGCTATGGCACATAACAGCGGTTGCCACAGTCAGTAAAAATAAGGTCAAAATCCGTAATGCACCACGTTTTAATTCAACGACTTCACAACTCGAATTGGGCTTTTTATCAGCCACAAAGAAGCTCATGATTGCCGCCGGAACAACATAATTAGCAACAGCTGGCACGAGCAATACAAAAAACTCGTTAAACTTAACCATACCCGCCTGCCACACCATCAAGGTGGTGATGTCACCAAATGGACTAAAAGCGCCACCCGCATTCGCTGCGACAACGATATTAATGCAACTTAGGTTGATGAACTTTTTATCCCCCTCAGCGACCTTCATTATCACAGCGCACATTAATAGCGCGGTTGTTAAATTATCGGCAATTGGCGAGATAAAAAAGGAAAGAAAACCGGTTAACCAAAACAGTGTTTTATAACTAAATTCTTTACGCACCATCCACGTTCGCAGTGCATCAAACAATCGTCGCTCTTCCAGTGCATTGATATAGGTCATCGCCACCAGCAAGAACAGCATTAACTCCGCAAATTCAAGCAAGTTATGGCGAAAAGCATGCTCTGTCGCTTCAGGCATACCTTGCTCAACATAATAAGCACCTATTAGTATCCATATTAAACCAGCTGCCACCAGCACAGGTTTTGATTTACGCATGTGGAGCTTTTCTTCGAGCATTACCAATGTGTATGCAACGATGAATATTGCTATGCAAATAAACCCTAGCGTATTTGCAGTTAAATCGAGTTGAGAAGTAGAGGCAAACGCTGAAAAACTCGTTCCCAGCAGACAGAAAAATAGCAGGCAACTTATCCCTACAAGTTTCATTTCAAGGCTTTTCCTAAATAAGTGAGCACATCTTCGCCAGAAGGTAACACACTTTTTACACCTGTGGCATTGTACACAAGTCTACATTTACAGTTATTTTACGATATGGCATGTAAAAGACTGAATTTAAGCAATACGACGCAGAGCGCCATTATCATAAATGGCATATGTGAATATTAGATTAAAGCAGGAAGTCTTTCAGTGACTTTGACTCTTTAGCGCCAGTCATAGCACTAGAAATTGCAAAGCCGCAAATAGCGTTTTATTTACGGCTTGTCTTGTATATTAGGCAAAAATCAACCTCAATCAAGCACTCAATTTTTATGGCTGATACGGTCCAAGGTAAGGATTAAAACCAAGCCGACTATGGCCAAAGCAATACAAACAGCTAATTGTGCGTCTTGACCTGTTAATTGCGTGAATTCCATCGGAGAAATGTTTTTTTGCATGAGTGGTTTTTCTATACCACTGGAGTTTACATAGGTTGTCACCACTTTTTTCCACGGCCACAGCATATTTAATGAACCTATTAAAAACCCAGACAGCAGTGCAAACGTTACTTGCTCATATTTACTTAGTAACCAAGACAAAAATCTTGAAAACATCATTAATCCACAAATACACCCAAGCAAAAATAACCCAATTAAAACCAGCTCTTTGTTATTGATAGCAGTCAGAACATGCCCATACATACCAAGCAAGAGTAAAATAAAACTCCCTGAGATTCCTGGTAAAATCATCGCGCAAATTGCAATACTACCTGCAACAAAATAAAACCACGTTTGTGCTTGTGCTTCAGCGGGGCTCATTGCAGTAATGACATAAGCAAGCGCTGCTCCTAATATACAACTTGCGATATGCTGTGCCTGCCATTTATCCACTTGTTTGGCGATATAAATAAAAGACGCAATAATCAGCCCAAAGAAAAACGACCACACCAATTGTTGATGATGTTCGAGTAAATAAGTGATTATTTTTGCCAAAGATAACGCGCTTGTGAACAAGCCACCGAATACTGCCAGTAAAAAGCTACCGTCGACATGTTGCCAAGCTTCTTTAAATTGGCCTTTAAGCACCATTTGCAGCGCACTTAAGTCAACACTTTTAATGGCGGCCAATAAGCGAGCATAAATGCCAGTAATAAATGCAATCGTGCCGCCCGAAACACCCGGTACGACATCTGCTGCCCCCATACCAGCCCCTTTAAAAAACAACCATATATAATCACGTTTGCTATCTGTCGTATTTGACACCGATATACCTCCAAAACTATCAACTTTGCCAGTGTATCAAATTCCCTTATCAAAATACTAAAGTTCGTCGCTTTACTGTCGATAGGTAAGTACAGCAGTTCATTTAAGCACATTACAATGAAGGGTATCCGATTTTCACTCGTATCTACATGCTTCATACTCTTGAATTTTGTCAGTTCAATTTGCCAAGCAGTTGAGCATGTTGCGCCTATCGCAAAGTCTGCTGTGATCGAATCTGACCTGAATCACTGGCTGTCACCCGATTCATTTATCACCATTAAAGATGACGAAAGAGAAATTCCCGTTTTATATTCTGAGTATATGAGTAGTAGCAAACGCGGCATTGTCGTCATGTTACCGGGTATAGATCAGAGCCCTGTTCAGGGGAATGGATTGAGTTATTTAAGAGAAGCGCTCAATGATGATGGCTATGATACCTACGTAATTCCTTCTCCGAGCTTCAATTATGGGCCTGATGTCATGAGCAGTGCAATTGGCAGCGCAGACAGTAACGTTCCCCAAAAACCCACTGATGTTGCCGTCATAAGTGAAATGGCGCTCAATGACTATAAATCAGAGCTTGTTGCGAGATTTTCTGCACTGTACAAAACGCTTGCACTACGCGAAAGTGAGCATATTGCTATTCTTGCTTTTGGCAACAGTGCAGGGCTGATCACAGAATACCTTGCTACCTTACCCAATATTCGCGTAGATGCACTCATCACAGTAAGTGCTCAGTTAGCAAACCCAAACAGAAATAAACACCTCCCAGCGAGCCTTTCCCTCGTTAGCCCTGCACTTTTAGATGTCTATTATTCATATGACAACCCTGCGGTGCTACATACGATCAAAGCGCGTCGCAGGTGGGCAAAACGCAATAGTAAGTATGACTATCGCCAAAGGCAATTATTTGGTCAACACACCCAAGAGCGACAACATCAAAGGCTAAGAAAAGAACTATCAGGCTTCTTAAGGCAACTGTGAGGCTACCTTTTTTTCAATACTTCATACGCAGCTTGAATATTCTGAGACTTGGCTTTCGCTATTTCCATCATGTGCTCTGGTAGACCTTGAGATACTAGTTTGTCAGGGTGATGCTGCGCCATGAGTTTTCGATAGGCACGCTTGATGTCCTTCTCATTTGCTCCCTGCTCAAGACCCAATACAGCCAAAGCCTGCGCTTCAGATACCTCTGGTTGAGGTGGCGGCGTATACGTTCGCTGTTGACCGTGCTGATTGTCACGGTTTCCAGAATGAGTACGCTGCTGAGACTGCCACTGAGCACGTTGCTGCCTAAATTTAAACTCTGCTTGGTAACGCTTTAAAATAAAACGAAAATGCTTCTCACCAATACCTAAGTATTTACTTACCAACTTCAAAAGCTCAAGCTCTTTTGGTGCTAGGTGCCCGTCAGAAAAGGCCATTTGAATTTGAATCTCTAAGAACAGTTGCAATAAGTCATACCGTCGTGCAAACGCTTCTTTGAAATCACCCACTGATTCTTTGATTGAAAACTCCGTACTTTTTCCCGCATTGAAAGCACTTTGTGCCTCGGTGCGCTCTTCACCATGGAGCCGCATTTCGTCCATAAATGCCGAGGCTGCTTGAATATGAATTTCGCTGACTCGGCCATTAGATTTTGCAATATGACCCATAACTGAAAAACAGCTTGAAAAGAACAGAGCTTGTCGCTCATTTAAATCATCGCCGCTGAAAAACCCCTGAAATCCACCCGCTTTATCAAAATCTTGTTTTAAACTTTTGTCGAATAAATGACCGAGATAGAAACCTAAAATAGCCCCCAACCATTTGCCAAACAAAAAGCCAAACCCGGTGCCTAAAAGCTTACCCCACATGTTCAGACTCCATTTCGCGATTGATCTCTTCTAGCCTCTGCGGTGTACCAATATCATGCCAAAGACCAATATATAACTCACTGGATACTTTGTGCTCTTTTATCCCTTCACGCAAAAGTGGGCCTAATGGGACTTTGCCGTTTTCTAGGTCATCAAAAAATGCTTTGTTGTAGAGGCCTATACCAGAAAAAGTATATTTGTTTTCATTCAGCGGTTGATGTGTCAGGCCAAAATCACCTTGCGGATTGTGAGCGGGGTTTTCGACTAGGACAATATGGGCTTCTCCTGCATGCAGTTGCAGCTTGGTCAATGCGTGCACATCATAGTCTGTAAAAATATCACCATTTATTACGATAAACTCATCTTCTTCGCTACATAGCTTTGGGAGTGCTTGCTTAATGCCGCCAGCGGTTTCGAGGCCCCCCTGAGGCTCATGGCTATATTGAATTTGCATTCCCAGCTGCTCACCGCAACCAAAAAACCTTTCTATTTTACTCCCCTGCCACGCTAAGTTAATGACCACTTCTTCAATACCAGCCCTTTTTAAACGTTCTAGATGATAAGTAATCAGTGGCTTTCCAGCAACTTGCAAAAGCGGTTTTGGCAGTTCTGAAGTCAGTGGCATCATACGCTGGCCACGACCAGCCGCTAAAATCATGGCTTTCATATTAACCCTTCAATTTAACCTTTATCAAAGGTATTATCTCGGATTGCAACCAAGTTGCAAGCCACTGAAACTCTGCATAACGATTTCCCACTTCGACTACATACTCCAAAGTCGGAACAATATTTTGTAGGTAACCTGCTTTTCCATCACGTAAGTGCAACCGCACAAATATACCCGCCGCTTTTAAATGTCTTTGTAGCCCGGTTAAATCGAAGTGATAAACATACTGCTCTAGAGTCATATCTCCAAGCAAACCAGCTTGAAGCAGTTGCTGATAGCTCTCACTGCGCAATTCGAGAAACTCTGCTTGTGGCAACCTAATGTAGCAATCTTTAAGTAAAGATACTGCGTCGTAACACACAGGGCCAACCACTGCATCTTGATAGTCAATTAATCGACCATTATTTTCGCTATACATTACGTTGCGACTGTGAAAATCTCTATGCATCACGGTTTGTGGCTGTGCTAGCATTTGTTCAGTTAACCGCGTATTTAGCTCCGCCCACTGCGTGCTCATTTCTTCACGTAATGTAATGCCTAACCAAGATTCAAGTAACCACACTCGAAAGATATTAGTTTCTTGCTGAATAAATTCGGCGTCATAAGGGTTCATCCAAGGAGACGGTTCTACCTGTGCTATATTAGGTAACCAACTTATTAACTCTTGGTACCTGCGCTTGTCAAATTGATGGTCAATTAAATCTGCAAGATGTGTAGAACCCAAGTCTTCCAGTAATACAAAGCCTAACTTTTCATTAAATGCATAAATTTCTGGTACAGCTAAGCCACTGTTTTTAAAGTTTCCGTTTAACTTAACAAACGGCAAAACCGGCCCTTTTTCTGGCATCACATCCATCAAAATGTAGCACTCTTGCCCTACCACAACTCTGAAATACAAGCGAAAGCTGGCATCTCCCGTGATGGCCTCGACTTTTAGTTGTTCAGGCGTATTTTCTTGTTGTGTCAAAAACTGCTCGATAAATTGCAACCTGTCTTGACTTCTTTGTGCTCTATCGTCTGAGTTTAACCTCGTCATTTTTCTCACCAATTACTGATCTTAATTACTGTATTTAACACGGTTTTCATTTATCATGTCTGGCTTGAATAGTGGTGCTAGGTAGACAAGGTTGATAAATGAGTAAAAATTGGGGCATTCTAGTCCTACCCCTGATTAGTACAACGGCTATAGCTAATTCGAACACTGTTGGCGGACTCTGTAAAGAGTATATTCAGCCTAAAGAGTGGCAACCAATGCCTGATTTGGTGCCTAACACTATCGATATTCAAGCAAACAAAGTTGAACTGCAAGGTACCGAAAGCGCAGAGTTTTCTGGTAATGTTGCTGTATATACCGACACGATGACAATGAATGCTCAAAGTGCATTGGTTGATAAGAGGCAGAGCTTACTCAATGCTACTGGGCCTTTGTTGTTCCAAGATAGCTACACCCTAGTAAATAGTTCGGGTATGTATGCTGATCTCAATAATAGTGAGTTTAGCTTGCTCGGCGCTGAATACCGTCTTACACAACAACAAGGCCGTGGTAAAGCCGAAAAGTTACACGCCTCTCAAAATCAAGTTGGATTATTCAATGCGAGTTTTACAACTTGCCCAGGCGAATCGCCGTTTTGGGCTATTGAGGCAAGTTCCATTGTTTTAGATAAAGAAAATGGGTGGGGCGAAACCTATAACACCGTGCTAAAAATACTAGACACACCCGTTATTTATGTGCCTTACTTTACTTTCCCAATTGATGACAAGAGAAAGTCTGGCTTATTGACACCCACCATATCAAGCTCGAATAGATATGGCCTTGAGCTCGTCACCCCTTACTACTTCAACCTCGCTGAAAATTATGATGCGCTGTTAACACCTCGTTATATGTCTAACAAAGGTCTACAAATTCAAGGCGAGTTTAGGTATTTAACAGATCAACATTACGGCCTAGTTGCAACTGAATTTTTGAGCAATGACAAATCTGAAGCTAACCTAGACGAACGTTATCTGGTTCATTGGCAGCAACAAAGTTACTTCGATGATTTTTGGCGAGCAAGCATAGATATCACGAATGTCAGTGATGATAACTATTTGACAGATCTCGGCTCTAGCTATGCCAACCAAACGGATACACAGCTGACCAGAAAAGGGCAACTTAGTTACCTTGGAGAAGATTGGCTCGTTGATTTACAAGTACAAGATTTTGAAGTGTTAGGTAACCACTCAGAGTCCTACTCTACTTTCCCCGAAATTACGATAAAAAATCGTACAGCGGAGCAATATCTCGGGCTAGATTGGCGATTTACAGGACAGCTAAGTCACTTTAAAAACAGTAATGCTGAAATAACGGATGCTACGCGACTGCATCTAGAACCAAGTGTGACATATAATTTGAGCGAGCATGCTTGGTCGTTTGATTCTCGTTTTGCACTACTACACACGCATTACGAACAAAACGGCAACTTTGCTACAGACAAGTATCAAGAGTCGATTTCAAGAACATTGCCTCAAGTCAGGCTCCATGGCCAACTAAACCTCGAGCGCAGTATGAAAGGGATCCTAGCAGGCGGTACACAAACACTAGAGCCACAGATTCAATACCTTTATACACCTGAAAAAGATCAGAGCAAAATCGGCCTATACGACACCGTAAAAATGCAAGATGACTTTTTTGGTTTGTTCAGAGAGAGACGCTTTTCTAGTGTCGATTATATTTCAGAAGCAAACCAGTTTACACTCGGTGCCACAACACGTCTTTTGGACAAAAAAAATGTTGAGAGATTCAGCTTTAGCGTTGGCCAGATCATTTATTTAAGTGAATCAGCCAAGCCGACAGAAGCGAATTTTAATAACACCTTCCGCGAAAATAACTACAACGCGTTATTTGCTGCGGAAACAAAAATCCATTGGCACCCTCGTTGGTATTTCTCTGGTGGCTTACAATATGATGCCGATGAAAAAGATTTAATCCGTTCGCATATGACGCTAGATTATCGAGGCAATAATAAAAAGCTAGTACAGTTGAACCATCACTATGCAAACGATGTCTCAGGTAACGAGATAGATCAAGTTGGTATTTTTACGAGCTTACCAATTGATGAAAACTGGCAAATGGTCGCAAGCTATCATCGAGATCTGACTGCCAAACGAAGCGTTGAAGTTTTCGCTGGCTTTCAATACGAATCTTGCTGTTGGGCCATTCAGATCACGGGAAACAGAACCATTGAAACTGACTTAAATAATAATTTGCAAACTCAAGATCCTGTTTTTGACTCGAGCATAAATATCAATTTTGTGTTAAAAGGGTTAGGAAGCAAGTCAAGATACGATGCAAGTCAGTTGCTAAAACAAGGTATCTTTGGTTACCGTAGACCATATTTTTTAAATAATTAACAACAAAGACTCTTATGAATTTCAAAAAGCTGTTACTAATTCCAATATTGAGTGCTGCCCTTTGTCAGCAGGCACTTGCTGAGCGCGTACAAATAGATAAAGTTGTTGCCACCGTCAACGAGGGCGTCGTTTTACAAAGTGAAGTAGACCAAATTGTAAACCGAGTGAAAGAACAAGCCAATCAACAAGGTACTGAGCTTCCGTCAGATAAAGTGCTCAGTATTCAGGCTACTGATAGACTTATCGACCAAGTATTGGTTTTACAACTAGCTAACCGCATGGGGTTAGAAATATCTGACGCACATCTAGATCAAACTTTAGCCAACATTGCCAAAGAGCAAGGCGGCACGATTGCTGACCTGCGCCGCTCAATTGAGGCCGCTGGTGAGAGCTTTCAAGCTTATAGAGAAGATGTGAGAAAAGAAATCACAATGAGCCAGGTGAAGCGTGGCGCAGTTGATAGACGAGTCTACATTAGCCCTCAAGAAGTCGAAAACTTAAACAAAATATTAGCTGAACAAACAGGCCAGAGTGAAGAATATGACATTGGCCATATTTTGATAAAAGTGGACAGTAAAGCAAACCCAGAAGAAATTGCAGAAGCCAGAGAGCGTGCAGAAAAGGTTATCGAATTCTTAAATGAAGGCAGAGAATTTAAGCGCATTGCGATTGCTTCATCAGGTGGTGCAAATGCACTGGACGGTGGACAGTTAGGCTGGATGGGTATCAATGAAATGCCAACGCTTTTCGCTGAAGCCATCAAAGGTAAGAAAAAGGATGAAATCGTCGGCCCATTGCGCTCAGGTGCAGGTTTCCACATTGTGAAGGTACAAGATGTGAGAGGCAGAGAAGTCGTTGAAACGATTGAAGTTCGCTCACGACATATCCTATTAAAGCCCTCGATTATTTTAAGTGAAGAAAAAGCGAGAGATATGCTTGCCGGATTCATAAAAGATTTGCGCGAAGGCAAAGCTGACTTTGCAGAGCTTGCCAAAGAGCATTCTGAAGACCCAGGGTCGGCACTAAAAGGTGGTGAATATGATTGGACAGACCCATCGACTTATGTACCTGCGTTTAGAGATACGCTAATGGGTCTTGAGAAAGATCAGATCAGTGAACCATTTCGTACAACATACGGATGGCACATTGTACAGTTGCTTGAAAAGCGAGTTGCTGATAAAACAGAACAAGCAAAGCTCAATCGCGCTCATCAGCTTTTATTCAGAAGAAAGTTCAAAGAAGAAAGCTTTAAATGGATGAGAGAAATGCGTGAGCAAGCTCACATCCAAGTATTAGAAAGCCAATAAGAAGACGCCATATGTGCTTGAGAATAGCAATTACACCAGGCGAGCCGGCAGGAATTGGGCCTGATTTGGTTCTAAAGCTAGCGCAGCAAAGTTGGCCTGCGCAGCTTGTTGCTGTGGTCGATAAAACCATATTGGAGCAGCGGGCAAAAGAGCTGAGCTTAGATATTGAGTTGCTGCCATTCAGCCCAGAGCAACCCGTGCAGCCGGCTAAAGCAAAGCAACTATATTATTTGCAAGTTGACAAAGGGGCTGATGTAGTCCCTGGTCAATTAGATGAAAAAAATGGCCAGTACGTTTTAGATACATTGCGTATCGCGTCAGAGAAAAATATGGATGGTACCTTCGCTGCGGTTGTCACAGGCCCTGTTCATAAAGGCATCATCAATCGCGCTGGCATCTCTTTTAGTGGTCATACTGAATACTTCGCACATCAATCGAACACCCCTGATGTGGTGATGATGCTGGCGACAAAAGGACTGAGAGTAGCACTTGCCACAACACATATCCCCCTTGCTTATGTGTCGAAAGCGATTACGAAAGAGCGCTTAACCAAAGTCGCCAATATTCTTTATCACGATTTGCAAACTAAGTTTGGCGTCGCAGAGCCAAGAATCTTGGTATGCGGCCTTAACCCTCATGCGGGAGAAGGTGGGCATTTGGGTAGCGAAGAAATCGATACCATTACGCCCGTGCTAGAGATGTTAAACCATGAAGGTAAAAACTTTATTGGTCCGCTACCTGCTGACACGCTGTTTCAGGCTAAATATTTAGATAATGCAGATGCCGTGCTCGCAATGTATCACGATCAAGGGTTACCTGTGTTAAAATATAAGGGATTTGGTAACTCGGTTAATATTACCTTGGGTTTGCCTTTTATTCGAACTTCTGTCGACCACGGAACTGCACTTGATTTAGCAGCATCTGGCGATATAGAAGTTGGTAGCTTTGAACTAGCAATACACGAAGCAATTAAGCTTGCAAGCAAGAAATTACAGAATTCATGACAGATAAAGTACATTTAGGGCATCGCGCCCGTAAAAGATTTGGCCAAAACTTCCTTAATGATGACAGTATTATCGATAAAATTGTCACCGCCATCGATCCAAAGCCGGGCGATAATCTAGTAGAAATCGGACCTGGCTTAGGTGCGATTACAGAGCCCGTGGTTGAATTGAGCGGCAAACTAACGGTTGTTGAGCTGGATAGAGATTTGGCTGAGCGCCTAATTGAGCATCCATTTATGGGCAGTAAACTCACTGTTCATCAAGGCGATGCGATGAAGTTTGATTTTTCAAGCTTGGTAGACGAACAAGCTAAGCTGAAGATCTTTGGTAACCTGCCTTACAATGTGTCTACCCCACTACTCTTCCACTTGTTTGAGTTTGCAGATCAGGTTGAACACATGCACTTTATGCTGCAAAAAGAAGTCGTTAACCGTATGGTTGCAGGACCTGGTACTAAAGCTTATGGTCGACTCAGTGTCATGACACAATACTACTGTCACGCGATGCCTGTTATTGAAGTGCCACCAACTTGCTTTAAACCTGCACCAAAAGTTGATTCAGCTGTTGTTAGATTAATACCAAAAGGTCCTGACAGTCGCAGTGCAAAAAGCACAAAGATTCTCAATACCGTTTGCTTGGAAGCATTTAACCAACGACGCAAAACATTGCGAAACAGCCTGTCAAACTTGCTTACAGTAGAAGAAATCACACAACTGGGTATTGATCCGTCACTTAGAGCGGAAAATATCTCTCTTACTCAATTTATTGACATTGCAAACTGGATTTATGACAACAAACAGTGAGATTGGTTCGCCGATAAAAGTATCGGTAGAAACATTTTATGTAGAAGCTCAGTCACAGCCTGAGAAAGATAAGTACGTATTTGCCTATACCATCACAATCAAAAATCACAGTTTGTGCAGTGCTAAGTTAGAAAGCCGGTACTGGTTAATTACCGATGCAAATGGGAAAGAGACTGAGGTTGAAGGAGACGGCGTTGTCGGTGAACAACCAACCATACGTCCAGGAGAGAGCTATCAGTACACCAGTGGTGCGGTACTCGACACACCGGTCGGCACAATGGAAGGTTACTACCTTATGCGCAATGAATTTGGTTCGGAATTCAAAGCCCCAATCAAGGTATTTCGTTTAAACCGACCTGATATTTTGCATTAAGAAATGGCAACTTACGCAATAGGTGATCTTCAGGGGTGCTATCACCCCTTTAGAAACTTGCTTGATAAAGTCGGGTTTAATCCCAGTCAAGACCATCTCTATTTGGTGGGAGACTTAGTTGCTCGAGGGCCTGACTCCCTGTCTTGTATGGAACTTGTCTATCGTTTAAAGGATTCTATTACGGTTACATTGGGAAATCATGACTTACACCTTTTAGCTACGGTTTTGACGAACAAACAGCCTAATCCAAAAGATAAACTCGAACCACTATTAGCCAGTGATAAACTCGATCGCTACGTCACTTACCTACAATCGCAACCACTGTGCTCCTACGACACTCAATTTGACAGTTTTATTTCTCACGCAGGCATTTACCCTTTATGGGATATAGATACGGCAATTGAACTCTCCAATTGGGCCAGAACATGCTACCAAGGCTCAAACGCGGCAAACTACTTCAGTGCCATGTATGGTAAACAACCTACAGTTACAATCGACACTCACGACACGCAGGTCAAATTTAATTCGATTATCAATGTATTCTCTCGTATGCGATTTTTGACCAATGACTTACGTCTTGATTTTGATAATAAAGGAGGCTTAGCGAACACTGACGAACTACAACCTTGGTTCTCACACCCAAGATTCAAAACGGCGAGTACGCAATTTATATTCGGCCATTGGGCTGCCCTTGAAGGTAAGACCACTACCGAAAACGCGATCGCTTTGGATACAGGATGTGTGTGGGGAGGTCCGATGACACTGCTAAATTTGTCAACAAATGAACAAATATCCAGCAAATAATCGAAACCTGTCCATTTTTACTGAATTTTCTATTCACATCTGCTATAAAATACTTAACTAATGCGCAATAAATCCGATAAGTAGTTGTACTGCTTTAACTTGATGGTAAACCCGTATGAATTTAACCGTTAGCCAACGTATTTGGGGTGGCTTTATAATTATTACCCTACTCTTATTATCCATCGGAGGGAACTCACTGCTCAGGATCGCAAATATAGATAGTTCTACTCAGCTCGTCAACACGCTTTCTTTGCCTGCTTTAGATCGTAGCGCGGCACTGCAAATTGAGTTTACTCAAATGAGTAAGATTGCCCAGGCAAGTTTTTATACTCAATCTAGTGGTGATTTGAATAGCCTTAAGGCTGCTTTTAATGAGCGCCAAAAAGCATTCGAACGGAGTTACTCTGATTTAAACGATACCGTGAGTAACGAACCTAGTTTGGCCAGTACCAGTAAAGAAGTTAGTTCAAGCTTTCAAACTTTTTCCGGTTCAGTTGGCTCTCTTTTCCAAGACAAGGCAATGGAGCTGAGTCTAAACAAGCAACTCAAGTCGCAACTTGAGGAAACTGAAATTGCGGCAGACGACGCTGCTACAGTAGTTGTTGATATTCTAGATTTAGAAGGCTTTGAGAGTATTAACCAAAGAGCTTATCAAGCTGCCAATAAGCTTGAGAACTCATTTAGCTCTCTCGCAACCAGCAGCGCAGACATGCTGACAATCAACGAAAAAAGCACGTTAGATATCGTCAAAAAAGAGCAAAGTTATGTTTTTGAAGATATCGACAGAAATATTGAGTTAATGCGCGCTACGGTCGCTGAACTTGATGAAGACTTGCTTAATGATTTAGATACTTATTATCAAACGCTATCGGAGCAACTTTTGGGCAGCAATAGCATACCCAATAATCGTGAGCGCTTGATCACAGCAAGAGAGAACACTCAAAACGAGCTGAACGTTGCTGAGCAAGCTACTGAGAAAGCACTTAAACAGCTGGGTGATTTAGTCGCGCAGTCTAAGCAGTTGGCGTTTGAAATCCAAAATGAGGTGACTGAAGATGTTTCCTCGGCCAATATCGCTACGTGGACAGGCATGATTGCTGCAGCGCTGCTTGCCATCGGTATTGCTTATGTCACAGTTAGTCGAATCACAAAACCACTTGCAGAAGTAAACAGAGTACTAGACATTGTTGCTAAAGGCGACATGACACACTCGTTAGATGCCTCAGCAAAAGATGAATTCGGTGAGCTGGCGCAAAGTTGTAATACTTTAATTGAAAGCTTAAAAGATCTTATTGCTGGTATTGTGTCACGCTCAACGCAGCTTGCTGCCGCTTCTGAACAAACATCCGCGATTACTTCTGAATCAAGCCATGCAATTAAGAGTCAACAATCCCAAGTTGAGCAAGCCGCAACAGCAACCACTGAAATGAGCTCTACAGCACATGGTGTGAGTAACAGTGCGCATCAAGCCCTTGAAGAAATTAAGAATGCCGATCAAGAAGCTGAGCGTGTTAAAGGGATCTCCCATGACAACAAACGAACCATTGAGCAACTTGCACACGAGGTTGAGGAAGTTTCAACTGTCATCAATAAACTGCATCAAGACAGCTCCGCAATCGGCGGTATATTAGACGTGATCAGAGGTATTGCTGAGCAAACTAACCTACTTGCGCTTAATGCAGCAATAGAAGCCGCACGTGCTGGTGAGCAAGGGCGAGGGTTCGCCGTTGTTGCCGATGAGGTTCGCTCATTAGCCAGTAAGACCCAAGAGTCAACCCAAGAGATTCAATCCATGATCGAGTCTTTACAATCGGGGGCAGAAGAAGCCGTTAGTGCTATGTCTAAAGGCCAGCAGCAAGCTGAGTCGTGTGTAGCACAAAGTGATATTGCCAATGAAGCGCTTAACAGCATTACAGATGCTGTATCACGAGCTCATGATGTTAGTGAAGAAATTGCCACAGCGGCAAATGAGCAGCAACAGGTATCTCAAGAGATCAGCGAACGACTTGAGTCTATCGTCACAATCGCGGAGCAGACAGCTGAGGGAGCAAACCAAACGTCAATCTCCAGCTCTGAAGTCGCTAAACTCGCTGAAGAGTTACGACAATCCGTATCTCAATTTAGAGTTTAAAATACAATAGGCCATAATTCGTTATGGCCTTTTTTCTTTTCTAAACAACCGCCACTCGTTAATACTCAACTAATATTTCAATAATCCACAATCACGCACCAGCAAAAGCTGTGGCGCTGCCTCTCAGAGTTTTTACACACATAAAAAACCGCCTGCAATTAAATGAGGCGGTTTTTAAAGCTAGTCATGAGTCTTTCTAAGAAGACTCATCTCTTTTAAGTGGCTTAAAAAAGTGCTTTTGCTTTTTCTACTACATTTTCAACAGTGAAGCCAAAGTGCTTGAACAACTCACCAGCTGGCGCTGATTCACCAAATGTGCTCATGCCAACAATTGCGCCATTCAAGCCAACATACTTGTACCAGAAGTCTTCAATGCCCGCCTCGATAGCAACTCGACGAGTTACCCCTGCTGGCAGAACCGACTCTTTGTAGTCAGCCGACTGCGCATCAAATACATCCGTAGAAGGCATTGACACAACTCTTACTTTCTTGCCATTGTCGCGTAATTGTTGAGCTGCTTCGACAGCCAACTGCACTTCTGAACCGGTCGCAATTAAAATTACTTCAGGGTTTGAATCACAGCTCAATACGTAACCACCACGTTTAATCGCCGCTACTTGCTCGTCTGTGCGGCTTTGCTGCTCAAGGCCTTGACGCGTGAATACAAGAGATGTAGGGCCATCTTTACGCTCAATTGCTTGCTGCCAAGATACTGCAGATTCAACTTGGTCACATGGACGCCAGCTAACTAGATTTGGTGTCAAACGCATATTAGCCAGTTGCTCTACTGGTTGGTGCGTTGGACCATCTTCACCTAGGCCGATTGAGTCATGCGTATAAACAAAAATACTTGGTTGCTTCATCAATGCCGCCATACGAACAGCATTTCTCGCGTATTCCATGAACATTAAGAAAGTAGCACCATATGGCACGAAGCCTTTGTGAAGTGCAATACCATTCATGATCGCTGACATACCAAATTCACGTACACCATAGAAGATGTAGTTGCCGGATGCGTCTTCAGCTGTAAGGCCTTTTGAGCCTTCCCAAATTGTTAAGTTTGAACCAGCTAAGTCAGCAGAACCACCCATAAATTCAGGTAGCATCGGACCAAAAGCGTTCAATGCATTTTGAGACGCTTTACGTGTTGCTGGGTTTGCTGGATTAGCTTGCAGCTGAGCAATATACGCTTCTGACTGTTCAGTCCAATCGGCTGGCAGTTCGCCTTTAGTACGGCGCTCAAATTCTGCCGCAAGTTCTGGGTAGTTAATTTGGTATTCCGTGAATTTAACTAACCACTCGCTTTGGATTTGCTGACCGTGCGCTGCTGCATCCCACTTAGCGTAAACACCCTCTGGGATTTCAAACGCGCCGTGCTCCCAACCTAAGAATTCTCGCGCCGCTTTGATCTCTTCGTCACCCAATGGTGCACCATGACAATCATGACTGCCCGATTTATTAGGAGAGCCATAACCAATTACTGTCTTACAACAGATCAGTGTTGGTTTACCTGTTTCTGCGCGCGCAGCTTCAATTGCGGCTTTAATTGCTTCGCTATCGTGACCGTCAACAGCTGGGATGACATGCCAGCCATAAGACTCAAAACGCTTTGGTGTATCGTCACTAAACCAACCTTCAACTTCGCCATCGATTGAAATGCCGTTGTCGTCCCAAAATGCAATTAGTTTACCAAGGCCTAATGTGCCCGCTAAAGAACACGCTTCATGGGAAATACCTTCCATTAAGCAACCATCACCTAAAAACGCATATGTATAGTGGTTAACAATGTCGTATTCATCACGGTTAAATTGTGCCGCAAGCGCCTTTTCTGCGATTGCCATACCCACTGCGTTAGTAATACCTTGACCAAGTGGACCCGTCGTCGTTTCAATACCCGGCGCATACCCATATTCTGGGTGGCCTGGTGTTTTTGAGTGCATTTGACGGAAATTCTTCAAATCATCAATAGAAAGATCGTAGCCACTTAAGTGCAACAGAGAATAAATTAACATTGAACCGTGGCCATTTGATAATACAAATCTATCACGATCAACCCATTCAGGGTTATTTGGATTGTGCTTTAAATAGTCACGCCAAAGTACCTCTGCGATGTCAGCCATTCCCATGGGTGCCCCTGGGTGGCCTGATTTAGCCTTTTGTACAGCGTCCATGGATAGAACGCGAATTGCGTTTGCAAGTTCTTTGCGAGATGGCATGGATTCTCCTACCTTTAAATGTTTGCACGGTTGTTTTAAAGGCCCATTCTTACCTAATAAAATTACCACTGCAATTAAAATCATCAGAAAAGTAATAAATTCACATTGTTTTTAATTCATTAATTCAGTGGGCTTAAAAACAGACGTCTAGGCGTAAAAAAGCTATGCATAGTTCAATGTTTTAGTTAGAATATCCTCTTAATTTTTTAGCGCTGTTTTACGCATGTTCGCGAAGCGCACTATTGTGAGATAAAATAATGGCGAAACACTTATTCACTTCAGAGTCAGTTTCTGAAGGCCACCCGGATAAAATTGCTGACCAAATTTCAGATGCAGTACTAGACGCAATTCTTGAACAAGACCCAAAAGCACGTGTTGCTTGTGAAACCTACGTAAAAACAGGTATGGTCATGGTTGGTGGTGAAGTAACCACGAGTGCTTGGGTAGATATCGAAGAGCTAACTCGTAAAACGGTTCGCGAGATCGGCTACACTCATTCTGACATGGGCTTCGATGCAGATTCATGCGCAATCTTAAATACAATTGGTAAGCAGTCTCCTGACATTAACCAAGGTGTTGACCGCTCTCGCCCAGAAGATCAGGGTGCTGGTGACCAAGGTCTGATGTTTGGTTATGCGTGTAACGAAACTGATGTTTTAATGCCGGCACCAATCACATATTCTCACCGTTTAGTTCAGCGTCAAGCTGAAGTGCGTAAAGATGGCACACTCCCTTGGTTGCGCCCAGACGCTAAGTCACAAGTAACGTTTGCGTATGAAAATGGTCAACCAGTAAGCATTGATGCTGTTGTTCTTTCAACTCAACACTGCGACTCTATCTCACAAGATGACCTTGTTGAGGCAGTGATGGAAACAATCATCAAGCCAACACTACCAAAAGAGTTAATTACTGAAGCAACTAAGTTCTTCATCAACCCGACTGGTCGTTTTGTTATCGGTGGCCCTATGGGTGACTGTGGATTGACTGGTCGTAAAATCATTGTTGACACGTACGGTGGTATGGCTCGTCATGGTGGCGGTGCATTCTCTGGTAAAGATCCATCAAAAGTTGACCGTTCTGCAGCATATGCAGGTCGTTACGTTGCGAAAAACATTGTTGCAGCAGGCCTTGCAGACAAGTGTGAAATTCAAGTTTCATATGCGATTGGTGTTGCTGAGCCAACTTCTATCAGCATCGATACTTTTGGTACTGGCAAGCTTGAAGAAGCTCGACTAATTGAGCTAGTTCGTGAACACTTCGATCTTCGCCCATATGGTTTAATTACAATGCTAGACCTAGAGCGCCCAATCTATCAGCCTACAGCTGCATACGGTCACTTTGGCCGTGAAGAGTTCCCGTGGGAAAAAACAGATAAAGCTGACGCACTAAAAGCAGCAGCAAACTTATAATCCAAGCGAAGTAAGTTAACTAAAAAAGGCGCACAAAGCGCCTTTTTTGAATCTTTTTCACTTTAGTTTACGTTTACCCTATTAGAAATTCCTCAACGTCTTCTTTTATGTCGGTATAATCATCATCACTTAAATCCAAAGACAGCATTACATCATCTCGAAACGCATACCAGTCTGCACAGCTTCTAAAATGCTTTATTTCAAACGTAAAATTTTCTGCAAGTTTTAAAATCGCCATCGTCTGTTTTTCTAATTCTGATTCACTGTCTTGAAAAAATATCGCATCGTGATGCCGTAATATGATCTGACAAACACGTTTTGGTAAATGCCAAGAGCTCGCTAAGTAGTACCCCACCACAGTGTGATTTGTAGGGTACTGTTGTTCTTCATACTGTAATAGAGTGTGTTCAGGTCGCTGTGCAGCTTTTGACAACACATCCCCATAATCATTAAATCTCATAGCCATGGCAGGAATGCCAGCATCATGAAATAGGCCGAGTAGTTGTAAGTCTTCTATCGGCGTTTGTGCGCGCACTTTCTTACCGATCAACATTGCAACTTGAGAAATTTCAGATGCACTATCCCAAAAACGCTGCAAAGAAATGCAGCTATCATTTTGATCAAATGCGCTTTTTAATAAGTGCCCCGTCACAACTTGGGTAATGCAATTCATGCCAAGGAACATAACGGCTTGCTTAATGTCCGTAATGGTTCTAGACATACCATACGCTGGGGAGTTGATCACCTTTAAAACGGCGGCGGATGTCGCTACATCTACTGAGATAATGTCAGCAACTCGGTTTAATTCAGGCTCATCTTGATTCAGTTCATTTTGCAAACTCTGCAAAATTTCGGGTTTAGCGGGGAGGTTAAATCCAGATCGCAAGTCAGCTAGAACCTTGTCATCAATATCTATCATAGGTCAACAATCAGGTGGCTTTGATTTTAGTGTAGTAGATGAAAATTACCCTGTCGCCACTATTTCAAAATCCATCACAATCACCAGGAGGTAACGTCCAACCAGTTAACAATCTGGGGCTTTCAGTTAGTCTAATTTTAAGAGAATCTAACATGCTCTTGGTGTTTTTAAGTGATGCGATATTCGCTACCCAGTTTGGTACAGCACCATTGAGCTTGGCTTGTGCTATATAGGTGATATTAAGGCCAGTGGAAACTTCTAAAAATACCCAGTTAATATCAATGTCTGTGATTTGCAAATGTGACATAGTCCCACTTTTAGTTTCAACAGAACGTATTTTCAAAATATATTGCTGTTCGCCTAGTTGACTAAAGCAGGACAGCGTGAGCATCTCTCTATCTGCTACAGGCCAGGGAAGATTCAACTTAGTATGAACAAGGGATTGATGCGGCTCAGGTTGTGCTAACAATGTGACTGATTGGACATTATTCATCCAGGCAGGAATAGACTCTGTGTCGGTAAGCTCATTGATAACAGACTTTGTTGAAGTATTTTCTAACCTAGCTTGCCCTTTAATTTGCGTAAGGCCGTTTGGTAGTTTCTTATAATGGATCTCTAGCCATTCATTAGACTTATACAGCTTCCATGATTCATTGCCACTCGCTAGGCTCATGGTGGCGGCGCACATTAATGCGCCGAATAGACAGCCTTTACCAGTACGGTTCACAATTAAGCGAAGCATGTCGGCTTTGCTCCATCGCGCTAATTAAGAAGTCTGCTTTTTGCTGAAGCCAAGTTAGGATTTCCACAAAAGAGGTCTCTTTTTGCCCTTCACATAACTGTTTTAGGTAATGCAACGTCTCTAACTCATGAATGCCAAATACGATGTCCACCCAAGGCGCTCTAAAGTCATGTCGCTGTGGTGAATCATATATGCTACCAAAACAATTTCCGCTCAGTAGCATCTCTTCGAGCACGCCTCTAGCCTGTAAATACTCACCCACTGAGAGCGGGTTACTGTCAGAAAAGGTATTACGCAAATTCTTCCAATCCGCATCAAACGTTCTTTTAGCTTTCGACTTTGCACTACTTTGCGCAGCTTTTATCGCTTGTTGATCCCAATTTTGACGCCAACTTTTATCCAATAGCCAACGCGTTAAATCAAGTATCAGCTTGTTATATCTAGAACAGTGAAACAAATCTTCTAAGTCAGTTGGAGTTGGTTGTACATCTTTAAGGTCATTGATCACTTGCGCCAATTCTGGTGCACCATGAATACGTTTGTAATAAGCATGACGTTTAGACGTGTAGGTTTTTAAATAGCTAGCGCTTTCAACCCACTGGAGCTCACCTAGCAGCCATTTGAGTTCTTTCTTGAGTGACTCTGTAGACTCCTTTGCCACGAAGTCATCAAATAACCAAAAAGCATGTCTGATCAGTCTTATTCCATCAATAATTCGCTTAAGCGCTTTTAGCGTCGGTTCATTGACATAGCATTGTTCGTGTTTTTGAACAAACTCAATCGCGTAATTCACCGTTGCAATCAGTGCTTGCTCCTGAGTACAGTCATCATCTAACGGCACGAAACCAATTGCTTTATCAACGGTCAATGGTAAATTATCTGCCAGTCGATAGCCCCTTGCCGCTTTCGAATAAAAACCCAACCTCAGACCTATGTGAGAGAGTAATTGGTCTGCAAGCTCAAACAAATCACTTCTATCGCCTTCGACTAATTCGATTTCTAGTTCACAGATTTGTTCTGTTTGGCCGCTCGCCGAGATCTCGCCTTTATCTAAAACAACCTCAATTTCACCGCCGTTGTTGGTTTCAATAAGCCAAGTTCTGCGAATAAAGTTAGTGCTAAATATCGGGTATAGATTTTCCGCGATTGACTCTAAACGCATCCCCATGGGCCAGATATTGGCATCAAAAGCAAAAATATCAGGTTTATTACCAGACAGCGGTAAATTATATTCTGGACGTTGATGAAGTCCCCCAACGACCTGTCCTGAGAGCTTAATTGTCTGCTCGCAGTTGTTATCCGCACACCTCGTACGCAGGCCGATATCTAATGCGCGTAATTCTCGACTTGGAGAATCATAGTAGGCATTTTGAAGGTTTTTTGCTGGCTTATTGTTTACCCGCTTTGCAAATTGTGTGATTAAAGCCGGGATCAAGGGAACTTCATTATCTGAAACCAAAAACTTCAGTTCTATTTCAGTGTCCATTAGGGCGAGATTTACCTATGTAATTTGAGAACAACCAAAATATACAAAGGTACCGACATTTGCAATCTTTTTACTCTTTCAGCGATATAAAAGCACTAAAAATTACAGGGTGTTATCATCTTAGATACATATGTCATCATCAACTCAATTAACACGTCGATTTAGCCAGATTCCCGTTAATCTGGATGCTAAATACATAATCAACTTAATAATATATCGAACCAGTCGATTCGCGATTGATTACATATGTGCTAAAAGTGACTGTTTGTGCTTTAAGCGCTTGCCAAGCGCTACTTAAATCCATACTATTTTGATAATTGTATATAAAACTTAAAAATAAAGGCTCGCGAATGTTCAAAAAGCTCGCACTGCCACTTTTGTTTGTTTTTGCTCCTCTTACGTTGCATGCACAAGATTTAGATGACGCAAATCAGCAAGAACAGACGGCACAGCAAAGCACACCTAACGGCTATATCGTTGATAACCTCTACTTATACATACATTCGGGTCCAGGTAAAAACTATCGCATACTCGGCTCCGTTGAAGCCGGCACTGCAGTGACAATTACGAACGAACAAAATAATGACTTCGTCCGTATTATCGACGATAAGAATCGGAATGGCTGGGTAGAATCTAAGTTTGTAACAGCAGATCCGGGGCTCAAGCAACAAGTCAATGATCTGACTCAGCAGCTTACTGTATCACAAGAGCAGTTGACTACGTTGCAAACAACAATGCCACAGTTGCAAAGTGATTATGACTCGCTAGAAACACAAAATAGCGAGCTACAAAAAACAATAAGAGATTTAAATCAGCAAATCGAACTGCAAGCCCAACAGAACCAAAACAAGGTAGAGCGAGAGCAACATCAACTTTTATCTTATGGCGGTGCAATCGCCCTAGGTGGTGTTCTGCTTGGTGTGATACTCACCTTGCTACTGTCTCGCCGTAAGAGATATGACGGCTGGAGTTAATAAAAAAACCCACTTTGATACCAAAGTGGGTTTTCATCTAAAGTACGAGTATTAATAGAGAAAAGAAAAAAACAGCGCCCAACGAGAAAAATATACATCCTACATCAGCGAAATACTTATCTAAAAGTAACTCTTTTAATCTTGTATCATCTAGATTGTCTAATTTGTCTTTAAGTGAAGGCCTTGAAAGATTAAAAGCAAACGCTTCAGTCTGCCCTATATCAAACCTATCTACCGAAAGCTCGTAGTAAAAGTTTGGGTAAGAGGAAGATAAGTAATTTTGAATTATCATCAGTTTATTATTACTTGCTCTTCGACAATAAATCCCTCCCATAAAACTACATACAATTAAAAACAGATATCCCAAGTATCACCTCCTTGCCATTGACGATACCTGTTCCCATTAAAATAACAAACTAATCAAAAATCAAGCTATACTTAACAAATTTTACATTTTAATGTTTGCGACAGCTAAAAATAGATTATTTAATTTTGAGCAACTCCACCTCAAAAATTAACAGTGAACCAGCACCTATCTTGCCCGCAGCACGGTCTCCATACGCGAGGTCTGGATGTATAAACAAACGAAACTTATCGCCTTCAACCATTAACTGCAACGCCTCTGTCCAGCCAGTAATCACTTGTTTTGGACTAAACGTAAGCGCTTCACCTCTGTCTACCGAACTATCAAATACCATCCCACTCAACAAGGTGCCATGGTAGTGAACCGTTACCGAGTCATTTATTGATGGAGACGCACTGCCCTCACCTTTGTGAATAATTTCATACTGCAGCCCACTGACAGTTGTAATGATGCCTTCTTTTGAAGCATTTTTTGCTAGAAACTCTTCTGCATCAATACGGTTAATCTGCGCGATTTGTTTTTGTTTTTGATTACCACTGTAAATGAACCATGCAAGCCCTAAAGCCAATACTGTGACAATAATACTTGTTACTGACATACCTTTATTCACCTTCTTCCGATGTGTCTTTATCTTCACCATTTACCACTTGTGCAATTTGCTCTAACCTGCTCAATGCTCTCTGATTTATGGAACCTTCAGGGTACGCGCCAGTTTGCGTTTCACCAGCTGGTACTCCCATTAACAGCTCTAATGCTTCATCGACATTTTTCACGGCATAAATTTGGAACTTGTTGCTTCTAATCGCTTCAATAACCTCATCCTCTAGCACTAAGTTGATCAAGTTAGAATGCGGAATAATAACGCCTTGTTTGCCAGTCAGTCCGCGCATTTTGCACAGTTTAAAGAACCCTTCGACTTTTTCGTTCACACCACCAACCGCTTGAACTTCACCATGCTGATTTATTGAGCCTGTTAGTGCTAATGATTGATCAATAGGAATTTGAGTAATCGCCGAAATCAATCCGCATAATTCAGCCAAAGAGGCACTATCACCATCTATGTACCCATAGCTTTGCTCAATCGCAATATTTGCACTTAAAGTCAAACTGAAGTTTTGTGCGTATCTATTGCCTAGATATCCCGTTAACAACATGACGCCTTTGGAGTGAATAGACTTGCCAAGTTCTGCTTCTCGCTCAACATCGATTACACCATCTGAACCGGCATACACAGTCGCAGTTATTCTCGCAGGGTTACCAAATGAGGTGTCGCCAATATGTAATACGGTTAAACCATTCACTTTGCCTACAGCTTTACCCTGAGTTGCAATTAACGTATGACCCTCTTCAATATCACTGAGCATGTTTTCACTCAGCTGCCCTGTTCGATATTGCTTACCGACAAGCGCTTCATTGATATGATGCGCGTCAATTTCATCTTCATTATCTTGCTTCGCGTAGTAACTCGCTTCTGCAACGAGCTCTAGCACATCTGCAAACCGTGCAGATAACTTACTCTGATGCTCAGCTTGGCGATAGCTAAACTTTAACAGCCTTGCCAAAGCTTCTGCCGATAAACTACATCTGAGCGTTTGCTCACAATAGTCCTGAACCTTGGATACGAACTGATATTGCAGCCTGTCACTTGATGGCAAGTAATAATCGAAGTCTGACAAGACCCTAAATAACTCTCCGAACTCCTCATCATATTCACTGATTGTGTAATACAAATCTCTTGAGCCAAGTAAAATGATTTTGACATCCATCGGGATCAATTGTGGTTTGAGCGTAAAGCTGCTGCCTACCGAGCTGTCTTGATACGGCAGATCATTCTTAATTTGATGCGTCTTTAGCGACAACTTCAATCCATCCCAAACCTGAGGTGATGAGATCACTTTGTCCGCATCCATTATCAAGTAACCGCCATTCGCCCTGTGCAAAGCACCAGCTTGAATAGAGCGATAGCTCGTAATCAAAGAACCTTGCGCACTTTCATACTCAATTTTGCCAAAGATGTTGCCAAAGGTCGGGTTGGGCTCATAAACGACAGGAGCAGGAGCACCTTCTTTGTACTCAATTAAGATGTTTGGTGCAAAAAAGTCCGTCAACATGCCTTTCGCGTCAAAATCGTCTTTTTGCTCGTCAGATGCTGCGGACTCGTCATCAAGCCAATCCAATACCGCTTCAACAATCTCCACTCGCAAGTCTTTCAAATATCGGATAACACCAATGTGACTCGCATATTTATGCTCAAGCGCTTTGAGCAACGGCTTGGTAGCAAGTTCAATTGTGGTTTTTTTAAGCTTGCGCAGCTTCTCTGATGATTCGCGTTTCCAACGCGGCAACTCAATGAGCGCTTCGATGAGCCCATCTTCTAATTCATCGATGGAGTCGTAGAATTGTGCTTGCACTTGCTCTTCTAAAGCGGCGAATTCATTGTCATCTAATTGCTTGCCGTTGATGACTGGTGCAAAACTCACCACACCGTTTTCTTCCATCATGACAACGCTTTTCTCGATTGCCATTTGTTCGACAGCTGTTATTGCCGCGTTGTATTTATTGTCAAAGTCTCTATCTATCGACTTTTTCTTACGCTGATAACCTGGGTTATCAAATGCCGCTGGAAACGTATCCACAACCTCATCTAAAAAAGCGTCAACATCATCTGCGAGTTTGCGACTTTCTCCTGGTTGCATAAACATGGTAATTGGCTCACGGTGGTCTTCGTAGTTATTAACGTAAAGCCACTCTTTTGGGGTGGGCCTAGATTTACTGTGCGCTTCGAGCTTTTCCTTTACCATTGTAAAACGCCCAGTTGCAGCTTCTCCCATTACAAACACATTGTAACCGGGTAAATCCATACCTAGTGCAAAATCTAAGGCGCTTTGTGCGCGCTGCTGACCTATGAAAGGCAAAGACTCTGGGTAAGGGTTTTGCATGCACGAGCGAATATGTTGCAAAGAAACACTCGGTGCGAGTTGCTCCGAGAGAAGCGGCTTTATTGTCTTAGTCATTCCTGAATTCTTTATTGTTAATACCCGATTGATATCGAGTTTTTAGGGGGTCAGCGCCTTACGATTAAAACTACCGTGTCCACACTCGCTACAAGCTGTGATCTCAAAGGCGTGATATATATCAATTTTATTCCCGCAATTCTTACATACTAATTGCCCCAAAGCTATCCATTCGCCTTGTTTATAAACGCCATCGTGTTCAAAATCTGACATTAGCGCTTGCCACTCAAGTTGAGTGCGATCTTCAAGATAAGCCAACTCATATAATATGGATGCCTTAAACTCTTCCCAAGCAACGCCTTCGTAATGCTCATGGTGAGTGTTAATATGCGCCAAATCACGCTTGAAATAGTGCCGATAATCATTAATTTTGTTTTGCCCAAATTCTCGCCACTTCTCCTCTTCTTGAATAAAGTTTTCCACGAGTTTTTTTAACTCGTGCTCTTTAACGTCTTTCATCCAAGTCGAAAAATCGCTTAGCCATTGCTTATAATCAGCCATTGCGCCTCCTTATCAAACACCTCAATTAACTCGAGGAGTTGATGGGTTAAGTTTGGCGCTCTCATTTAGTTAGTAGTCAAAGTAAAACCAACACTTCCGCTATCAAAGCGATACAAGCTTACATTCGCTACATATACAGAGAACATCTCACTATTGAGAGTATAGAACAGTCACCCAAAAGAGCCATTTTCCCTGCTCTGAGGCCATACTTATCCAGTCTGCCAGATGGAAACCTGCATTTCTGCTAAAAAACTCACAATTACTTGCAAAATGACCTTCTGGAACTGTGATCAGGTCAAGTTTTCGGGTATGCTATTGGCCAATTTTTATTATTAGTTTGCAAGAAGTCTGGAAACGTCAATGCAAGAGCAATACAACCCACAAGAAATCGAACCCAAGGTTCAGTCCTATTGGGAAGAAAACAAAACATTTAAAGTAGTCGAAGACGAAAACAAAGAAAAATACTACTGCTTATCTATGTTCCCTTACCCAAGCGGTCGACTCCACATGGGTCATGTTCGTAATTATACAATCGGCGACGTGGTATCACGCTTCCAGCGATTGCAAGGTAAAAATGTTATGCAGCCAATGGGCTGGGATGCATTTGGTCTACCAGCAGAAAACGCAGCCATTAAAAACAATACTGCACCAGCTAAGTGGACGTATGAAAATATCGACTACATGCGTAACCAATTAAAGCAACTTGGTTTTGGCTACGACTGGGACCGCGAAATTGCTACCTGTCACCCAGAGTACTACAAGTGGGAACAGTGGTTCTTCACTAAGCTTTATGAAAAAGGTTTAGTATACAAGAAAATGTCTACCGTAAACTGGGATCCAGTTGACCAAACGGTACTTGCAAACGAGCAAGTAATTGATGGCCGCGGCTGGCGCTCAGGTGCACTTGTGGAACAGAAAGAAATTCCGCAGTGGTTTATTAAAATTACAGACTACGCACAAGAGTTACTTGACGACCTTGATAAACTAGAGCACTGGCCTGAACAAGTCAAAACCATGCAGCGCAACTGGATTGGTCGTTCTGAAGGCTTAGAGATTGACTTCAAACGCGCAGACAATGGCGAACATTTCACGGTTTATACAACTCGTCCAGATACTTTTATGGGTGTTACTTATGTTGCAGTAGCGGCTGGGCACCCAATCGCGTTAGAAGCGGCAGAAAACAATACAGCAGTTGCAGAGTTTGTTGAAGAGTGCAAAAACACCAAAGTGGCTGAAGCTGATCTTGCGACTATGGATAAAAAAGGCATCGCGACTGGCTTTACAGCAATCCACCCTCTAACAGGGCAAGAAGTGCCGATCTGGATCGCAAACTTTGTACTGATGGATTATGGTTCTGGCGCAGTTATGGCAGTACCAGGACACGATCAGCGTGACTATGAGTTCGCAACTGCATACGGTCTTGAGATTAAACAAGTTATCAGCCCAGCAGACGGCGCAGAAGAAGTTGCAGATTTAGAAAACGCCGCATTCACAGAAAAAGGCGTATTGGTTAATTCTGGTGAGTTTGATGGTCTAGACTTTGACGCTGCATTCAACGCGATTGCAGACAAATTAGAAGGTCTAGGTGCAGGCAAACGTAAAGTAAACTTCCGTCTTCGTGATTGGGGGGTAAGCCGCCAGCGTTACTGGGGTTCACCGATCCCAATGCTAAACAAAGAAGATGGCTCTGAGCTTGCTGCAACCGAAGACATGTTACCTGTTCGTTTGCCTGAAGATGTTGTTATGGACGGCGTAACATCGCCTATCAAAGCAGACCCTGAATGGGCAAAAGCAACCGTAAATGGTGAGTCTGTATTCCACGAAACAGATACCTTTGATACCTTTATGGAATCGTCTTGGTATTACGCACGTTACTGTAGTCCTCGCTACGATGAAGGGATGCTTGAGCCAGGTGCTGCAAATTACTGGCTGCCAGTTAACCAGTATATCGGTGGTATTGAGCATGCAATTCTACACTTACTATACGCTCGTTTCTTCCACAAGTTACTACGTGACTTTGGTTTAGTTAACTCTGATGAGCCATTTGAGCGTTTACTATGTCAAGGCATGGTATTGGCTGACACTTATTTCCGTAAAGACGAAAAAGGTGGTGATGTCTGGATCTCGCCATTGGATGTAGAAACAGAAAAAGACGACAAAGGCAGAGTGACAAAAGCTTGGCACAAAGACGACGGAGAGCCTGTCATCTCTGCTGGCATGAGCAAAATGTCTAAGTCCAAGAATAATGGTATCGACCCTCAGACTGTAATTAAACAGTATGGTGCGGATACAGTTCGCTTGTTTATGATGTTTACAGCACCACCAGAGCAAACACTTGAGTGGTCTGACTCTGGCGTAGAAGGTGCGCAAAGGTTCTTACGTCGTATCTGGAAATACGCAGTAGATGTTAAGAATGCAGGCGCGTCAGATCTAGATTTAGCGGCATTGAACAGCAACCAAAAAGCGCTGCGTCGTGAAGTACATAAAGCAATTGCTAAAGTCACCGATGACGTAGAGCGTCGTCAAACATTCAACACTGCAATCGCTGCTATTATGGAGCTTTCTAACAAGCTTGCAAAAGCGCCGTTAAAAGACGCGCAAGATATCGCGCTTGCAAATGAAGCGCTTAATGCAATCGTTATCATGCTAGCACCAATCACACCGCATATGTGTCATGAATTGTGGGAGCAACTTGGTCATGAGGGCGATGTACTTGACGCAGCTTGGCCACAAGTGGACCAAAGTGCGCTTGTAGAAGATGAAAAGCTCATTGTTGTACAAGTTAACGGTAAACTTCGTGCCAAACTGACAGTGGCAGCTGATGCGACTAAAGAGCAAGTTGAAGCACTGGCATTTAGCGAAGAAAACGTAACTAAATTTACTGACGGCAAAACAATTCGTAAGGTTATTTACGTGCCAGGTAAATTACTCAACGTGGTTGCCAACTAATGGTCGCCTTTACGCCGCGAGTAAAAACAGCAGCAAGTCCTCGTGGCTTGGCTGCTGTGCGTGCGCTACGAAATGGACTGGCAATGCTGCTGGTCTGTTTCTTTATCACAGGTTGTGGATTTCACTTAAAACAGGCCTCCTACTTGCCTGAAGACCTGAGTACACTGCAATTAACAGGTGATGACCAAAAGTCAGCGTTGTACGAACAATTAAAATACGAACTACAGCGTTCTCAAGTGAAAATCGATGAAACCGACCAAGTCATGCACACGGGTCCTGTGCCGGAGCTCCACCTCTATAAAGATTCACTTAGTAGGCAGACACTTAGCCTATTTTCAAATGGTCAAGTAGCCCAGTATGAACTGGCTTATGTCGTCTCTTATCGACTTACTCGACCAGGCCAAGAACCTTATGAGCAAAGCTTTGAGTTATATCGTAACTATCAAGACGACCCAAACAACTCGCTTGCCAAGTCAAAAGAACTAGAAATCATTTTGAGTGAAATGCGCAAGCTAGCCACGAAACGAATCCTTCGAGAATTGTCACAACTCTAATGCGCTGTTATGCAAATCAATTAGCAGGCCAATTAAAGCAAGGCCTGCAACCATTCTACATCATATTGGGCGAAGAGCCTTTTCAAGAAGGCAACTGTGCCTTAAGCGTGCGCCAAGCAGCTAAAAAACAAGGTTTCGATGAAGTTATTAAATTTGCAATTTTACCCGGCTTTGACTGGCAAGAACTCGCCGCTCAATATAACAGCATGTCGCTTTTTAGCGCAAAAACGCTCATCGAACTGGATTTAAATCAACAAAAGCCTCCAACACAGGGCACAGCTATCCTCAAAGAGATAGCCAGCAATATCAACCCAGATGTCATCTTGATTGTCAAAGGCAATAAAGCCAGTCAAGATATACAGCGCACAGCTTGGTTTAAAGGCCTTGAAAAGAATGGTGTATTCGTTCCTTGCTACCCATTAACAGGATACCACCTAGAAAAATGGCTCGACGAAGAGTGTAAACGGCTCAAAGTTAACTTAAAGCATGATGCAAAGCGCAGCCTATTAGCCGCCACTGAAGGAAATTTGCTGGCAGCGTCTCAAGAATTGGAAAAGTTATCCTTACTTTACAAAGATAAGCTAATTGACCAACAGCAGTTAATGAGTGGCCTACTAAATCAGGCAAAGTTTGATATCTTCGACCTAAATGAAGGGCTATTGAAAGGCAACCCTGGGTATATTATTAAGATTCTCAACAAACTTGCCACGGATAATGTGGAGCCCACTAGCGTTGCTTGGACACTCCAAAATCAAGCAAATACATTACTGACCATTAAACGTGCAATGGTTAACGGGCAGCCCATTAGCCAACTTTTCAAACAAAACAATGTCTGGAAAAATCAGCAGCAAGTCACCCAGCAAGCACTAGATCGAATTACTATTGCTCAGCTTGAAAAAATTATCACTCTGCTCGCGCAATATGATTCAGCTTTCAAACGAAATGTGCTTGTGGCACCATACCAAGGCCTCGCTCATATTGCTTTGAGCTTTTGCCAATCACTCCCCTTTGTCATGCCTTACGAAGGGGCAAATGAAGAGCACAGCAGTGGCGTGTACAAATCATGATAGCAATATTTGGCGGCACGTTTGACCCTATCCACCTTGGCCATCTAAATATGGCCAAACATTGCACTGAAGAGTTATCGCTTGATCGACTGCACTTTTTGCCAAACGCTGCACCTGTTCATAAAAAAGGGTCAGGAGTAAGCACCCAACACCGTCTTGAGATGTTGCGTCTCGCGATAAGCGGCAACCCTAAATTTGCGCTGGATGATAGAGAAATAAAACGCCTAGAGCCTTCTTATTCGGTGCTCACATTACAAGAGTTAAGAAAAGAGTATCCATTACAGCCAATTGTGTTTTTAATGGGTATGGATTCTTTTAACAGCTTGGATAAATGGTATCAATGGGAAGAAATTACTCAGCTGTGCCACATCGTTGTATATCAACGCCCAGGAGACGAGTACACAGCAACCCCTGCCCTGTCGTCTTTTTTAAAACAGTCTCAAGCTCGCTCCCCTGCAGAGTTGCATGATTGCCTCTTTGGTAAATGTTATTTTCTCTCCGGAGCGCCTTTTTCAGCCGCCTCCAGTAAGATAAGAAAAGCAATAAAATCAGGGGCAAGTGTGGAACCTTGGCTCAGCCCTAATGTCCTAAACTATATAGATAAAAACAACCTGTACTCTGATTAGTATTTAAATGGGCTTGGGAAATATAGAGAAAAGCGTGTTAGAATTACGCCCTTATTTGTAAGTATATGTAGCAAAGAGATTCTGATTTGGATTCAAAACAACTTTTAGACTTCGCCATCGATAAAGTCGATGATATGAAAGCCCGTGATATCGTTCAACTAGACGTACGTGAAACCTCTTCAATAACTGACTATTTAGTTATTTGTTCTGGCAATTCAAAGCGCCATGTCCAATCAATTGCTGAACATGTTGCAAAAGAAGCTCGCCATGCAGGTGAAACACCGCTTGGCCATGAAGGACAAGATGCGGGTGAATGGGTGCTGGTTGATTTGGGTGATGTGGTTGTTCATGTCATGCAAGACCAGACGCGTGACTTTTACGACTTGGAAAAGCTTTGGGGATAATGTGAAAATCCAGTTGATTGCGGTGGGCACCAAGATGCCAGCATGGGTGGAAACAGGTTTCAAAGAGTATCAGCGTCGTTTTCCAAAAGACATGCCACTAGAGCTTATTGAAATTACAGCGGGTAAGCGCGGCAAAAACGCGGATATTAAACGTATTTTACAGCAAGAAGGTGAAAAAACACTCGCTGCAATTCCCAAGGGAAACCGTATTGTTACATTGGAAGTCACAGGAAAGCCGTGGGATACGCATCAACTTGCGAACAACATGGAAAAGTGGCAACTTGATGGGCGTGATGTCAGTTTGTTAATCGGCGGACCCGAGGGTCTAGCACCTGAGTGCATTGCAGCATCTGAACAGAAATGGTCGCTCTCAAACTTAACGCTACCACATCCACTTGTCAGAATTGTAGTTGCTGAAAGCCTGTACAGGGGCTGGAGCTTAAATAACAACCACCCATATCACAGAGAATAATAATTATATGCTCAAAACACGGCCAACGATCCGCGATCATAGTGCAGAGGCAAACCTGTTTGCGCGACGAGCTTTTGTTGGCTTTGTTTTTGTGGTTATTCTCATCGGCATCCTCTTAAACAATATCTATAATCTTCAAGTTGAACAGCACGAAACTTATCAGACTCGCTCCAATGATAACCGCATTAAAGTGATCCCAATTGCGCCTAACCGAGGGCTCATCTATGACAGAAATGGGATATTACTCGCCGAAAACAGGCCGGTGTATAATCTAGAGGTGATTCCAGAGCAGGTGGCTGACTTAGAAGCAGCCTTGGACCTTCTAGGTAATATCATTGCTATAACAGACGTGCAAAAAGCCGCCGTCATTAAAAGCAATCGCCGCTCTAGACGCTTTAAAAGTCAGATTTTAAAAGCACGTCTAAATGAGGATGAAGTTGCTATTTTCTCCGTCAACCAACATCGTTTTCCTGGTTTCAGTGTTGAGGCAAGATTGGCTCGCCACTACCCTTATGGCGATGCATTGACACACGCTCTAGGTTACGTGTCTCGCCTCAATAAAAAAGAACTCAATGAGTTAGAATCACAAGGGCGCGCACAAAACTACAGAGCAACCCATGATTTTGGCAAATTAGGCATTGAAAAGTTTTATGAAGAGCGCTTGCATGGCCAAGTTGGCTCACAGCGTGTAGAAGTTAATAACCGCGGAAGGATCATTCGTTCATTAAGTGTTGAGCCCCCAAAGCCCGGGCAAGACTTGGTGCTCACATTAGATATCGGCCTACAAAAAATAGCGCAAGACGTACTCAAAGGCGTGCGCGGTGCAATCGTCGCAATGGACCCAAAAGATGGCGGGATCCTAGCATTGTATTCAAACCCCAGTTATGACCCTAACTTATTTGTACACGGCATAAGTAGCAAAGATTATCGGGCTTTATTAAACCCTGATAGACCACTGATAAATCGCGCGACACAGGGACGATACGCCCCCGCATCCACGGTAAAGCCGCATTTAGCTATCCTTGCATTGGAAGAAGGTGTGGTGACCGAGCAAACAAAGATTTGGGATCCTGGCTTTTTCCAGATCCCCAACGTGGCGCACCGCTGGCGAGACTGGCTTCGCTGGGGTCATGGACACGTGGACGTGTACAAAGCCATAGAAGAGTCCTGTGATACCTACTTTTATGAGACTGCTTATAAGCTCGGGATCACTAAAATCAGTAACTTCATGAGTCAATTCGGATTTGGTGATTTATCTGGCATTGACATACATGAAGAGACCCCTGCTATCTTGCCAACGACAGACTGGAAACGCCAACGTTTCAATGAAGCTTGGTGGCCAGGTGATACGATATCTGTCGGCATTGGCCAAGGGTATTGGACAGCAACGCCAATGCAGATTACGAATGCGGTCTCAATTTTAGTCAACAAGGGGATACATCGCCCCCCTCACCTAGTTCAAGTTGCTAAGCAAAACAACGATGTTGAGCAGATGTACACCGAAGAGAAACCTCCGGTTGTCTTACAAGAGCCTCGCAATTGGCAAATTGCACTTGATGCGATGCACAATACAGTGAAAAAAACGACAGGGACAGCTAACAAGGCATTCAAAGGCGCAACCTATGACCCAGCAGGAAAAACTGGCACAGCACAAGTCGTAAGTATCGCTCAGGGCGAAAAGTATGTGGCAGAAAACCTTAAAGAAAAACATCGTGACAATGGCATCTATGTGGGCTTTGCACCTTTTGACAATCCAAGGATTGTCGTCACTGTGATTGTTGAAAACCAAGGTGGTGGTTCGGCAATTGCCGCGCCCATTGCTCGAAAGCTCATGGATTACTACTTTGAAACTTACCCAAGTGATACGGAGGGTAAATGAATCAACTAAGAAATAAGCGCTCCTTCTGGCAACGTATTCATATTGATCTACCCTTACTCACTGCCTTACTGCTTATGATGGTAGGTAGCTTGGCAGTGGTGTACAGCGCCAGTGGGCAAAACATGGACATGATGACTCGTCATGCAACAAGAATGCTCGGCGCGATTATCGCGCTCGTTGTGATGGCTCAGGTTTCTCCTAATACTCTAAAAAGATTAGTGATCCCCCTTTATTTTGTTGGGTTAATTACGCTGATTGGTGTGTTTTTCTTTGGTGTAACGATTAACGGTGCTAAGCGCTGGTTAGACATTGGAATTACACGCTTTCAACCTTCTGAGATCATGAAAATTGCCGTCCCCATGATGGTTGCATGGTATATAGGTCGCCAACAATTACCGCCTAAAATTTTGCATCTTATAATCGGATTTGCGATTGTTATCGTCCCAACAGTATTAATTCAAAAACAGCCTGATCTTGGCACCTCATTACTCATTGCAAGTTCCGGTGTATTCGTGTTGTTTCTCTCTGGGCTCAGCTGGAAATTGATTGGTTCTGGCATTTTGCTGGCCATTCCTGGTGCATTTGCGATGTGGCACTTTGTGATGCATGAATACCAAAAACAGCGCGTACTCACACTGTTAGATCCTGAGAGCGATCCATTGGGTGCGGGCTACCATATTATTCAATCTAAAATCGCGATTGGCTCTGGTGGCATAGAAGGTAAGGGCTGGCTTCAAGGCACTCAATCCCAGCTTGAATTTCTACCTGAGCGCCATACAGACTTTATATTTTCTGTTTTGAGTGAAGAGTTTGGTCTACTCGGTGTTGTAATGCTGCTCAGTGTTTACCTATTTATTATTGGTCGTGGGCTTTATATTGCTGTTAATGCACAAGAAGCATTCAGTAAACTACTTGCCGGCGCGCTTACCCTTACTTTTTTCGTCTATATTTTTGTTAATATTGGTATGGTATCAGGATTGTTACCTGTCGTGGGTGTTCCCCTACCATTAGTCAGCTATGGCGGCACCTCAATGGTAACCCTCATGGCCGGTTTCGGTATAATCATGGCCATAGCTACAGATAAAAGAATGTTATTAAAATAATGAAACCTATCCAGCTCCTATTGATACTTGTCGTATTGCTCTCACAAGCTGCGTGCAGCAATCGTTACCACACACGTCAAGATAAAGCACCTTTACGCGCGCCGACACAATTAGAAATGCAAGATGCGAAAGTCACCAATGAAGTCAAAAGTGTAAGTGCTGGGCGCCCGTATGAGGTGCTAGGAAAACACTACTCTCCTATCTCAGATGAAAAAGGGTTTGTGCAAGAAGGTACGGCCTCTTGGTATGGCAGAAAGTTTCATGGTTACTACACTTCCAATGGCGAAACTTTTAACATGTTTGATATGACTGCGGCACACAAGACGTTACCGCTACCCAGTTTTGTCAAAGTGACCAATTTAGCAAACAATAAATCAGCCATAGTGAGAGTGAATGATCGCGGGCCGTTTCATGATGATAGAATCATAGATTTATCTTATGCGGCAGCCTACAAACTAGGCTATCACTTACAAGGTACAGCACAGGTTAAGATAGAGGCGATTACCATTGATCGTAAAACGCCTAGACTAACCTATGTGCAAGTTGCAGCAGCAAGCAATGAAATGAACGTGCAAGCACTTGCAACTAAATTGGCTGGTCGATTTAACCTCGGCGCACCTATCGCATTTGAAGATAATCTTTACAAATTGCGACTTGGACCGATTTTAGATGACCGACAGGCGCAAAAAGTGCTAAAAACCTTACAAGAAGGCGAATTTAATAAAGCTTTCTTGCTTTACACGGAGCAGGAACTTTAGAATAACCTAAATCCAATTAAATGGTTCTTGTTCAATAACACAGTGTCTGCAAATTAGAAGAATGCACACGCTGGACAAGAAGGAAATCAACTGGCCCGTCTATCGACAAGCACAGGCCAGAACAAATTAAAAAAGCGAGCATGATGACAGTATTTAAACCAAAAGTTGTTAAAAAAATCCTTGGTGTTGTGTGTTCTTTGTCACTGTTTTCAGCAAGTGCACAGATCATCCCCTCTCCACCTCAAATTAATGCAAAAGGCTATTTCCTTGTTGACTTCACAACAGGCAAAGTCATTGCAGAAGGCGAAGCAGATACTAAGTTACTTCCAGCTAGCTTAACGAAGATGATGACCAGTTATGTTATTGGTACAGAAATTTCTGCCGGAAATATTGCACCAACAGACATGGTTACAATCAGTGAAAATGCGTGGGCTAAGAACTTCCCAGGCTCTTCGGTAATGTTTATAGAGGTTGGCAAAAAAGTAAGTGTTGATGATCTGAATCATGGGATCATCATTCAGTCAGGTAATGATGCCTGTGTAGCAATGGCAGAACATATCGCTGGAAGTGAAAGCGCTTTTGCCGATCTCATGAATGCACACGCTGAAAAACTGGGCATGACCAATAGCTTCTTCATTAACAGTCATGGCTTAGATGCGCCACAGCAATTCACAACACCGCGTGATATGGCCACACTTGGCGCTGCACTTATCAAAGATGTTCCAGATGAGTATGCGCTATATAAACAAAAGTCTTTCACATTTAATGGGATCAAACAATATAACCGTAACTCACTCCTTTGGGATGCAAGCCTAGATGTTGATGGTATTAAAACCGGCCATACAGCAGAGGCTGGTTATAGTCTTGTGACCTCAGCAACCAAAGGCGACATGCGATTGATTGCAGTCGTGATGGGAACTGCGAGCGAACGCGCAAGAAAGGTAGAAAGTAAAAAGCTTCTTAACTATGGCTTTAGATTCTTCGAAACGATTACTCCTTACAAAGCTGGCGATAGTTTTGCTGATCAACAAATCTGGATGGGTAACAAAAAAACAGTATCTCTTGGGATCACGCAAGATACACCAATTACTATCCCTCGTGGCCAGCGTAAAAATCTGCAAGCAACTTTCGAGCTAGATCAAACTCTGACTGCGCCTTTAGCAAAAGGCACTAAAGTCGGCACTTTGTTCCTACAACTTGAAGGTGAAGACATTGCAGAGTACCCGTTAGTAACGCTGGAAGAAATTGAAGAAGGTAGTTTCTTTAGCCGCATATACGACTACTTACGTTTACAGATCATGCAATAACCCTGAGTTAAGTAAGTATATAAACACATGACGCCTCTCTTTGAGGCGTTTTTTTTTGCTGCAAAAATGATAGAATGCCCGCCATTATTGAGGTGATGATGCCTAAGTGAAAACGATTCACATTACATAATCATTGCTTAGTATCTGTAGTGAGGAAACCGTCGTGGTAAAACCTGTAAAAAACACTAAGTTTGATGAGTACTTAGAATTTCCATGTCCATTTACTTTCAAAATAATGGGCTTAGCCAATGTCAATCTTACGGATCAAATTCTTGCTAAACTGCAAACTATTGCACCGGGTGATTACGCGCCTAAAGTAAAGCCAAGCAGTAAAGGCACTTATGAGTCAGTAACACTAGTTGCGACAGTGACATCAAAAGAGCACATTGAGCAAATTTACACAGAGCTTGGCAGCATTGAAGCTGTCCGTTACGTACTGTAGTAAGTAAAGGAAGTCCATGAGCAACCAAAGCGTCATCATTCGCCAACTTGGGCGGCAAAGCTATGAACCAATCTGGCAAAAAATGCAGACTTTCACTGACCAACGTGATGAGTCTGACGCCGATGAAATCTGGCTAGTAGAACACGAGCCTGTCTTTACACAAGGTCAAGCTGGCAAGTCTGAACATCTGCTTGCACCGGGAGATATCCCTGTTGTCAAAGTCGACCGTGGCGGTCAAGTAACCTACCATGGTCCTGGCCAACAAATGATGTACGTTTTGTTCAATCTGCGTCGGTTGAAAATAGGTGTTCGCGAGCTGGTTACTTGGCTTGAAGAAACCATTATCGACGCCTTGCAAGAATATGATATCAATGCCTATGCAAAGTCAGATGCGCCTGGAGTTTATGTCGATAATTGCAAAGTTGCTTCACTGGGTCTAAGAGTAAGAAGAGGCTGCTCATTTCATGGGTTAGCACTTAACGTTAATATGGACTTAAGCCCGTTCTTGCGTATCAATCCATGTGGTTACGCAGGTATGCAAATGGTCCAAACGAGCGAAATTAATGGTCCTGCCTCGCTTGAACAAGCAGGTCAAGGGCTAATAAAACATATGCTAAAGCGAATAAACGCTAAGCATGTTGTTCACACTGAAGGGTTTGAGAACGAATGAGTAAGCCAGTCAAAATGGAACCGGGTGTAAAGCTACGTGATGCCGAAAAAATGGCATTAATCCCGGTAAAAGTCCTACCAACTGAGCGCGAGCAAATGCTGCGTAAGCCTGAGTGGCTTAAAATACGTTTGCCTAAATCAAGCGAGCGAATCGAAGGGATAAAAAGTGCCATGAGAAAACATGGCCTCCATTCAGTATGTGAAGAAGCATCTTGTCCAAACTTATCGGAATGCTTCAATCATGGTACAGCCACATTCATGATTTTGGGTGCAATATGTACTCGTCGTTGCCCTTTCTGCGATGTCGCACACGGTCGACCATTAAAGCCAGATGCAGCAGAGCCAGAAAAGCTAGCCCTTACTATTAAAGACATGAAGCTAAAGTATGTTGTAATCACATCTGTAGACCGAGATGATCTGCGTGATGGCGGTGCACAACATTTCGCAGACTGCATCAGAGAGATCCGCAAGCATAACCCTGGAATCACTATTGAGATCTTAGTACCTGACTTCCGTGGTCGTATGGAACGCGCGCTTGAGATCCTGACAGAGACGCCGCCAGATGTCTTTAACCACAACTTAGAGACAGCACCAAGACTATACAAACTAGCGCGTCCTGGTGCTGATTACAAATGGTCTCTTGAGTTACTACGCCGTTTCAAAGAAGCGCACCCTGAAGTGAAAACTAAATCAGGGTTGATGGTAGGCTTAGGTGAGGAAATCCCTGAGATTGAAGAGGTACTAAGAGACTTGCGAGAACACAACGTTGACATGCTTACAGTAGGTCAATACCTTGCACCTTCTAAGCACCACCTGCCAGTGAAACGCTACGTGCCACCAGCAGAATTTGATGCGTTAAAAGAGTATGCCGACGAAATTGGCTTCTCACACGCAGCTTGTGGACCATTCGTTCGCTCAAGCTATCACGCTGATCAACAGGCAGCAGGTAAAGAAGTGAAGTAAACTTCTTTTACTCAAATCAAGAATTCAAAAGCAAGCCAACCGGCTTGCTTTTTACTTTTTCGGCTTGTTATTTAATTATGAGCTGATCTTCCCAAGTATGAATAAGGTTAGGATTCGTCAAATTAAACACTTTAACAGCCATCGTTTTACCTGCAGCATTCTCACACTCGATGATTTGATAAAGCACCGGTTGAGCATCATTTACTACTACCTCATTTTTCACAAAAACATCTGAGTGAAAGGGTCCTTTCTTATCTTCACCGTTAAACAACCCTAGCGACACACCTCGATTAGCTAGCGTCGTACAATAGGATTGCGTGTTTTGATTGTTGACTCTAAGCAGGCTTTTTATTTTATATGCTGAGTGATAGCCAAAAGAATAGGGTTGGTAGACAAATTCTCCCGCAGGCTCTAAAGATATTTGCCAGTCAACGACAGGAGCACCCGGTATGTTGACCTGTACGGTGTAATTGCTTCCTTGTGCGTCGGTACAATTGATATGCACTGTCTTAGAATCTAACAACGCAGACTCATCATTGAGCTCTGTTTCTAAAATAAGACTATTTGCATCGTCTACATCTTTAGTAATATTTAAGGTACTTAAGTGAGAGTAAGTTTTAATCGAGTATACGTTGGCAAATCCACAATCGCTTTGAGCATCTCGTAGATTTACATGCAAAGATAATTTATGTGCTCGTTCACTGACAATGATCGCAGACTGAACAGGACCATATGCATAATTAGTTACGCGCTCAAATCCATCCACATCGACAATGCTCTGTTCTACAGCAAGTAAACTAAAACTTGAAAACAAAGTAGCTAATAAAGACACTCTTGAATAGTTCATAACAATTTCCTTTCGCAGTAAGTGTTAGAAGCGATACCGTTTAGCGATTTGAAAAACGCTAACAAACAACTTAGGCAACTGCAAAAGTCATGTTTAGTCACAGAAAATACGAGCGATATTAATAAGATTCTATACAATTCACTAGGTTATGACGCAATCAAAATATTCGGTAATAAACTATCAATAACACATAATGTGATCCCATTACTTCCAAAATGAACCGTTGCCCCTCCTAATCAAACCTTTGATAAAAATCATTGAAAGCATTGAACTTAAAGCCCGCTTGCTGAGCTCAAAAAGTGCACCGCAGAATTTACTTTTCATTTTATTACGCACCAAGCAGAGTGCGTAATAAATTGAATGAAGTACATGGTAATTCCTGTGCTCAAAAAATTACGCAACCAACTCAGGGTTATTACGAACACCGTCTATGGCTTGAGTTATATTCATTAGATAAACATCTTCTATCAGAGAAATAACATCGTTCCAGCGCGGGTTATATTCATTGTTTTCCCAACGTCTCAGTGTGCGCTCTTCAATGCCATAACAAGCTGCTGACTCTGCCTGTGTAAACCCACGACATTTGCGTGCATATTTAAGCAACTGCGCACCTTTTGGTGTCCTTACAAGTTCGCCCGTATTTGCACTTACATCCGAAGCTTGTTGAGTCGCAACTAAGTTTTGCGAAAGTCTTGCTTTCATTTGGGCATTGAAGATTGATTGTTTGGCCATTTCCGCTTTCCTTATTTTATTACGCAGGTGAATTAAAGTGACTGTTCTTAATCGTTATAACCCACTGCTGTTAATACATCCTGAATTGAAAACCATCAGTATGCGTAATTTTTTAAGAATTATAGAGTAATTTATTACGCACTTCAATGTGTACCTTGTCATTTTTTGCGTAAAAAATTGCATTGAGTTTATTTTTAAAGCGCTTTATAATGCGCCTATTACTGCGTAATAAGATGTAATGTAGGACTTAGAAACCGAATATGGACGGATCAAATACCTTAAATAGCCTATCCTCACGGGTAGAACACGCTATAAAACCACATAGTATCAGAGCATTTGCGTCAAAAATTGATGTGTCTGAGGGTACATTACGTCGAATTTTAAAAGGCGAAGACCCAAAACTGAGTATTGTAGAACGTATAGCTGATGAAGCTGATGTTAGTTTACTCTGGCTTATTACGGGCGAAGAAGACACAGCAACAACAGACTCACCTGCGTCGATGCACCCGATTGTAAAACTAGATGAGTTTAACGAAGCCTTTGTACTTGTTCCCGGTTATCACGTGTCAGTCAGTACTGGACATGGCGCATTTAATGGCCATACGCAAATAGCAAGGCACCTCGCATTTAGAAAGAAGTGGCTGGAATATAAAAACCTAGAAAAAAGTGAACTGGCCGTTGTTTTTGCTAAAGGCGACTCGATGGAGCCAACTATCCATAACAACAATACTATTCTGGTCGACCTTTCAGACAAAAAGCTCAGTGAAGGACTTATTTATGTTGTCCGCTTAGGAGAAGAGCTATACGCAAAACGCCTGCAACAGTATTTAGATGGATCTGTAAGGTTAATAAGCGATAACAAGGAATATGTCGAGCAAGTGGTTAAACCTGATGAAATGGAGCAGCTAGAGATTATTGGTAAGGTTGTTTGGATAGGTAAAGATTTAACCTAAATCGTCTGTGAGAGCAGCCTAAGTGGGTCTCAACCCCACCTAGGCAATTTTTTAATTACAGCTTTTGCCAAGCACTACTATTACCCGGCTCATCCCCTTTAGTCCACCACAACGCTTTGTAACGCGCACATTGGTTCGCCGCATCACAATGAGATACTTCAGCCCCCGTATTGTATGCAACATCTATATGCCAAGGAAACTCTGCTTGGCTTAACAAGTTCCAAGCATCTGCAAAGCGCGTCGGTTCGACTCCTGATACCCAATATTTTGCTTCCCAGATCAGTGTCTGTTTGACTTCTTGGTCAAAGTGACTCACTTTATCACCCGTGTTGTACACAGCATTCGCATCATATGCTGGGTGTCCACCAGCCCCTTTTGGCGTCACTGTAACGATAACCGTATCACTGTATGTATCAACACCATTGTCTGATACGTTTAATCGAAAGACTAACTGCTCCTCTTGATCCACTGAAGGAGCAACAAAGCTTGCTTTTACAGTATTCGAGGCCAATATTGCAACTGTAGAACCTGATATTTGTACCCAACTGTACGTCAAAGTGTCACCATCAGCATCTGTTGTGGCACTGCCATCTAAAACAACATTGTTTGCAGCAGACTCAACTTGCTGATCGGCACCTGCATTGACAACTGGTGGCGTATTCACTTTACTATCTGTCACGATAATCTGTACTTCATCGCTGGTGTTTCCACCTTTGCCATCAGTGGCACTAAAACGTAACACAATCGTTGCTTCACCTACTACATCAGGCGCAATAAACTCAGCGTTTAAAGTCGTCGTTAAACCCAAGTTCACTGCCGGTCCAGACACTTGTTGCCACTGATAAGTCAATGCGTCATTATCCGGATCATTTGCTGTTGCTGCTAACCGAACCACAGAACCAGACAACACACTCTGGTCAACACCCGCATTAACGACTGGTGCACCATTAGCGCCATCGACTTGAGGGTGGCCTAACGACTCATGCATCCAGTTTAGAATATCACCATTGTCAGTATCTATTTCCCAACCAAACATGCCACCAAGCCCCTCTTGTTGTACAAGCTGCCCTTTGGCTGTAATCGACCTTTGGTCATCATATGAGATTAAATCTCCAGTACTTGGGCGATAGATATAAGCAGCCTGTGCTACCGTGTCATAGTGGGACTCCCAATCTGGGTGCTTTGCCCACTGCGCAATATTGGCATACATTAACGTTCCCGGTTCTAGTTTAAAGGCATCTGCTGGTGCTGAAGGACCTGTTGCCTTACCTTGCATGTGGTGCGTCCCCGACGTATATTCAACACCGGTCCAACCTCTGCCGTACATTGCCACACCAGCCACAAGTTTGTTCCCAGGAACACCTTGTGCTTTTAACAAATCAATACCGGTTTTCAAGTTGTAGTGAGTGGTGCGCTTATCTGACGGCTTAAAGTCTGATGGATAGACTGCTGTTTGGTGACCGAGCCCTTCTAAATCCCAGGCCCCAAAGTAGTCATAAGACATCATTAGGATATAATCCATATACTTGATGGCTTCACCGTAATTAACTTTGTCTAATTTGTCATAACCAACATTAATGGCGGAAGTAAGTTCATATTTACGCCCAGTGCGCGCTTCCTCTTCATCGAGCATCGTACGAAGCTCGCGCATAAGCTTAATATAGGTATCACCATCACTTGGCGAGCCTAAATTGGGATTGGCCGCTGCGACTCCAGGGAACTCCCAATCAATATCGATACCATCCCAGAATTGCCATGTTCTTAAGAATTTACGACAAGACTCAACAAATGTTTTGCGTTTTACATCATCTGCCATAAAGTAAAATGGGTCAGACAGTGTCCAACCGCCGACTGATGGGATAATTTTCAAGTTTGGATAACGCTGTTTTAGCGCCATCATTTGACCGTAATTCCCTTTTATCGCATCTTGGTTCACCTGATCGCCAACAGGTTTCATATAAGCTGCCCATGGATCTGGTGGCGCTAACTCAAAATCTGTTAGTCCAGCAGTAACCTTTTGAAATGTATTATAACCAGTTGGGTTTTCCGTTTTAAAAGACTCATTAGGCCCTGTGATTGCGACGAAACCATAGAAGATATGCGTCAGGTTTTCTGCGGGAATATTGTCAATATAATAGTCCATTCCCTCAACACGATATATCGACCACTCTGCTGCATATGCAGCAACCATTTTGCCCGTTGTATTGACGTATGACCGATTGGTCATTTCAATAGGGAATCTAGGATCGTTAACTCGCATTGGTAATGGATCTAAATGAGTACCCGCTGTATCAGCGACAATCAAGGTCTTTGAATTCGTACTCTGTGTACAACCACTAAGATTACACAACTGCACAGTCAGATTAAATTTACCACCTTTTTCAAACGTTAAAGTTTCTACACCCGACTGTGAATTACCCACTTCCGTCAATGCTCGACTATGAACAACTTTGCCATCCAATAAGATGTTAACTGTTTCACCTGCTTCACCCGTCCACTTGGACCAAGGCACAGGCACGTCAACACGTGGGGCGACTACAACATCTTTATACGCAAGTGAATCAGTAATTGTGACAAGGCTATGCTTTTCCACCATCCACTCTACTTTTGGCGCTCCTGGAGCGGCAGCCAGTGATGGTAGAGCGGTAACTAAACCGGAGAGTAACATGGCCTTTTTAACATGGCTTAAAACCCTGTTGTTCGTATTTATCATTAGAATTCCTTCTACATGTTATTGTTATTTTGCTGTTCTTTAGGTATTTACTTACCTGCTTTTTTAAATTTCAAAGGGCCCTTTTCACCCCCCGAAAAATATTCCCCTACCAAATATTGTCCATCTTCAGAAAGCGTTAGGGTATGTATCCCCTTGGTCGTCCAACCAGGAATTTGTTGTGTCACTTGAACATTAATCGTAATGGTATCTTTGTCTCGAATCCCAGAGCCGTGTTCCACGAAAGGGCTGCCTTTAAATTCCAAGTAGTGTGCTGTAAAAATCTCATTCCCAAATTGAGACACTATCAAATGGCCATTTGCAAAATTGCTGTCGTTTACATCGTGCCAAAGGCCGGCTATTCGTCGTTGTTCATCAACTTTTTGGCTAACAGCAAACGAAGAGACAACGCTGTCATCAGCTTGTGAAAAAAACGTCATACCGAATGCCAGAGAAAGGGAAATAAAAGAAATTACTCGGAGCATATTTAGATGTGCCTATATTTGTATCAGTTAACAAAAATCCGGATTCATTAACACTAATGTACCCAATATCTTTAAAAACACAACCCAATTAATTACAATATAGGTACAAAAATATTACAAACAATTTTTGATGCCTTCTGCCAACAATTCAAATAACGCACTAATCAGCTGAATTATCTACTTATTACTTTTCCGCTTGGTAGCAAGCTCAGCCTTATTGGGCGGTTAACAATAAAAAAAGTTAATTTTAATGCCAATCAGTAACCAAACCATAAAAATTTGATGTTCATTATCAGGTCCTTTAATTGCTCAATAACTAGATCCCCCTCTTCTGTAATTCAGGAGTTCTATGCTTTTTGACTGGGCCGTGAGCACATATCGGAATTTGTTCGGTCTACTGCCTTTAGTATTTGATTGATAACTTCACTTTGAATAAAGGAACCAGCATGTCTAATCAACTCTATTCACCAGATAAAATTTGGCAATGGAAAGAGGGCAATGGTGGCAAGTTTGCCAGTATTAATCGGCCCACTTCAGGCCCTCGATTCGATCAACCACTCCCTAAAGGAGCGCACTCTCTGCAACTCTACTCACTTGCCACACCAAATGGTATGAAAGTCACGATTCTATTAGAAGAGCTATTAGAAGCAGGTATCTCAGAGGCCGAATATGATGCATACACAATAGATATCATGGAAGGGGCACAATTTTCCAGTGGGTTTACGCGGGCAAATCCCAATTCAAAGATACCAGCTTTGATTGACGCATCTCATAACCCTCCCTTGCGGGTTTTTGAATCAGGCTCAATCTTACTCTATCTCGCAGAAAAATTTGCAGCATTCATGCCTACAGATGTTACAGCAAAAACAGAGTGCTTAAACTGGCTGTTTTGGCAGATGGGTTCAGCTCCTACTCTGGGAGGTGGTTTTGGCCATTTTTACGCCTATGCTCCTGAAAAATTCGAATACCCTATTGATCGTTATACTATGGAAGTAAAGCGCCAACTTGATGTGCTGAACAAGCACCTTGCTAGCAATCAATTTATGTGCGGAAATGACTACACCATTGCAGACATCGCCATTTGGCCTTGGTACGGCCAACTTGTTGACGGCAAGCTCTACGATGCAGCTGAATTTTTAAATGTCGATGAGTACCCCAATGTACAGAGGTGGAGCAATGAAATTGCTGCCAGGCCAGCTGCCAAACGTGGCTGTATAGTGAACAAAACATGGGGCGAGCCTCATGAACAACTCCACCAACGCCATCACAGCAGTGACTTTGAGTTAAAAACACAAGACAAGCTAGTCAAAGAATAGCTTTTGCACCACTTCAGTAAGGGTCGATAGAGCAGGCCCTTACCAAACTATGATTGCTTGGACATAAACTCGCTCATGCGCTCTTGCAATTCTAATTCGCTGAGATCTTCAATGTGGGTTCCAATCGTCCAAACATGACCAAATGGGTCCTCCAGTGTGCCTGCTCTATCACCGTAAAACTGATTTTCAACCGCTCGTAGTTCCTTTGCGCCCATTGCTAGGGCTTGAGCAAATACCAAATCAACATCTTCCACATAATGCATCAAAGACACCGCTGTTCCACCCAATTGTTTAGGGCCTTGAAAGTGCATATCTGGGCATTCATCACTGATCATTAAATGCGAGTTACCGACCTTTATTTCCGCATGAGCAATACGCCCATTGGGTAAATTCATCTGCATCACAAGTTGTGCATCAAATGCCTTTTGATAGAAGTTAATCGCTTCACTTGCACCATCAACTATCAAATACGGTGTGAGAGAGTGATACCCCTCTGGAATTGCTTTTACACTCATAATAAGTCCCTAGATTTAAATGACTGTCACTAAAATTAGACGATAAATACCAAAGTACAACCTTACGCGCGATATCAAGCAAAAAGTAAACTTCTTGACAAGAATCTGGGCCGGTCTCTTTTCTTCCCTTTAAAAAGCGCTAAACTATGCGTTTTTATCATATCTAGGTAGCAATATGCAGCGTAAAAAACTGGTCAATCAATTAACTGAATTACTTAAACCCTTCCAGATAAATGACTATTGCCCAAATGGCCTGCAAGTAGAAGGCAAAGACGAGATAAAAAAAATAGTCACCGGTGTAACAGCTAGCCAAGCTTTGATCGATGCAGCCATCGAAAAGCGTGCTGATGCAATATTGGTTCATCACGGTTATTTTTGGAAAGGTGAAGATCAAACCATTACAGGAATGAAACAGCGCAGAATTAAAAGTCTCCTTGCACATGACATTAATTTACTCGCCTACCACTTACCATTAGATGTCCACCCTGAGCTCGGTAATAATGCGCAGCTTGGTGAGTTACTCGACCTTATCGTGGAGCGCCCACTTGAACCTTGGAATAAAAATAGCGTCGCAGTAAAAGGCAAACTAAAAAAGCCAATGACAGTCGCAGAGTTCTCAGCGCTAATTGAACAGAAACTGGATAGAGCCCCTTTGGTCAATCAAGCTGGTAACCACGAGATAAAAACCATAGCTTGGTGTACTGGTGGAGGCCAAAGTTTTATCGACCTAGCTGCGAGTCAAGGGATCGATGCATATTTAACAGGGGAAGCATCGGAGCAAACAATTCATAGCTCGACGGAACAAGGTATTCACTTCTTCGCAGCAGGGCACCACGCAACAGAAAGATATGGAGTTAAAGCGCTCGGTGAATATCTGGCTGACAAATATGATTTGGACGTTGAATTTGTTGATATTCATAACCCAGTGTAAAGAGTATGCCAAAGAAAAAACAGCAACCGAAAAGCGCTACACCCCATGATCGTAATTTCTGTGATATCGCAAGTAAGTTCAAAAACAACATTTATGGCACAACCAAAGGTAAGATCCGAGAAGCTGTACTACAACGAGACCTCAATGAGATATTATCGAAGTTAAATCAATCGGCGCCGCTTCGAATACTCGATGTAGGTGGCGGACAAGGCCAACTTGCTCTTTATCTCGCAAATAAAGGTCACCAAGTTACTTTGATAGATATCTCTGAACAAATGTTAAGTTTGGCTAAGGAGCGATCGATAGATGCCAATGTGTCACAGACAATGACCTTTATACATGCACCGTTACAAGCGATCCCGAAATTAAATCTGGGGCAATTTGACCTTGTAATGTGTCATGCTGTACTTGAGTGGGTTGTTGATCAACCTGAAGCGCTCGGCATATTGCACGCTTCCTTGAAGCCTAATGGCGTATTGTCGCTGATGTACTTCAATAAATCCGCACAAAGGTTAGCTAATATGGTTTATGGTAATTTTGACTATGTTGCAAACGGGCTTAAAGTAAAGCAGAAAGTGGGCTTAAGCCCCAACCAACCTCTTGAAAGCGAACATGTTGACCACTGGCTCCAAGAGTTAAATTTAAATCAGATTAGCAAAACCGGCGTGAGGTGTTTTCACGATTATCTGCGCGATTTGGACAAGGCTGAAAGTCAATTCGATGAGCTATTAGCCATGGAACTGAAATATAACCAAAAAGAGCCTTACGCATCAATTGGTCGTTACACTCACCTTGTGCTCAACCATAAAAATTAAAGCTGTCTTTTGGAAAAAAATGGCCTTAACAGAATATACCCACCACAGTATAGCCGTTAAGGCCAAGACATGTGCTGAAAGAGAGCAGCAAACTCACGTTGCCATAGGTGCACGAATATGTCTTTTGAATCCCTTTGATTTAAATTGAAAAGCAAATATATCAAAAAGTTAAAAAAATATTTTTAAAGTATTTCATTATGAAAATGCAGTAATACAGACTCATATAGGTCCACTTTTTTGGTCGCGACGCCTTGACCACCAGCCGCTTTAATCACACTGATTTGATTTTCAGATTCTACCCAGGTATATACATAAAAAGGCGTATCATCACCTCGAGTGCGCATTGCTCTGAGAAGCTTAAGTCCGGCGAGTGGCTCGCCCTGTCGACCCATGTCTGAAATCACCACATTGTATTCATACATGCTCAGTAGTAACAGGGCTTCTTGAGTAGAAGTAGTATTGTAAACGCCAATTTTATGTTTTAGAAAATAGCCTTGCTCTTTTTTGTTATTTGTCGGGTTATCATCAACCCAGAGGATTCGACCGATTGCATCTAGCGGCTCACTTGCTTTGAATTCCTTGTCATTCAAATGCTCAAAAGAATGGTTGATAATCAACCAGATACAAATAGAGCACATCAGGAGTGTAACACCAATCCAAAACTTCAAATGCGCACCATCTGAATGACGCTCCACACTCAGCAATTCTAAATTGAGCTGTGTTTCATCTTTAGGGCTTTGCTGTAGCACTTTTAATTCGGGGTTAAACTTGTAGCCTTGGCCTCGTACCGTAACAATAATATCTTGATCTACACCAAGGCGCTGTAACAAGCTTCGCGTATCCGATACCAATCGGGGCAGTGACCAGGGAGATACCACAGAATCAGGCCAGAGAAATGCAACTAGCTCTTGCTGATTACATACTTTAGGACGTGTATCTAATAAGTATAAAAGCAAATTAAATACGCGCTCCTCAAGCACAATTTTTTTATCTTCCACGTCTAGGGTTTGCGTCTTTGCATTTAACGTCGCATTAGAAAATCGATACTCCATTTCACAGCCATTTCCATTTAATTTACTAATAACTAAAAGAATTAATAGACTATACCAAACTCAGCAACAGAGCTACCCCTATCATTTAGTAAAAATGTCTAATGGAAAGTGCTGGTGTACAGTACCTTATGTGGAGCCAGCGAACAGGCCCCCTGATTTCGCGGCACTGGCTATGCAACAAAACGGCCTAGGGGAACTTAAAAGAGCAAATTATAAGCGCCCATGACAAAACATTCTGGCCGATCATCACACGACATTATTTGCACACGTCACTGAGTAATTGTCGAGCGATAGCCGAAATCACTGTTGGATCTTTTTGCGCCTGAGAATAGGTTCTTAGTCCATATATTCCAACAATCAGGCTTTGTGCTCTTTGCTCGGCAGAACGAGAACCAATTAGTCCGCCTTCTTGCGCTATTTGACCAAATACTTCACACATAAAACTTTGCCAAAGTATGCATTGGTTACTTAACACACTTTGCGCTTCATCGTCTTGTTGCGCAATTTCGTTGATTGCTTTTTGACTCAAACACGCTTGCGTTGGATCACCACTGATGCACTCAGAGACAATACTATCTAGATAAGCCTTCAACCCGCACTTAGTACTATTTTGAGCCGCAAATATGTCTTTTAACTCCGCAGTTCGATCTTGATTGTACTGCTCCAATGCAGCTAATAGCAGCCCCTTTTTGTTTTCGAAAGCACAATAAATTGATCCCGGGTGTAGGTTGGTTGCCCTTTTAAGGTCTTGCATACTGGTTTTGTTGTAGCCTTTTTCCATAAAAGCATTCATTGCCGCTCTCAAAACTTGCTCACGATCAAATGCTGCGCTTCTCATATTTCATCCAAATAGCTTACTTGAAATTCATTTTAAACAATTTTGAACAAATGTTCAAAAAAGAGGTTGAATGATCGTTCAAATATAGATATCTTGAATGAACATTCAAAAAAGAGTTTAAATCCCATGACAGAGAGATTATTTCAACCGTACCGTCTAAACAGCTTAATAACCTTGCAAAACAAATTATTAATGGCGCCATTGACGCGCTGCATGGCAGACGACAATCTTGTGCCAACTGAAGAGATGGCAAAATACTACGCACGTCGTGCAGATTCTGGCCTTATCATTTCAGAGGCAACGATTATTCGACCAGATGGTCAAGGGTACCCAAACACACCTGGACTGTTCAGCCCTGAGCAAATCGATGGTTGGAGAAAAGTAACAGACGCTGTGCATGAAAAGGGAGGAAAGATTTTTGCCCAGCTATGGCATACAGGGCGTGTTGCTCACCCTCACTTCTATAATGGTGATGTCGTGCTAGCCCCCAGTGCTGAAACTGTAGAAGGGACAGTACCACGAATGCGAGAGCTCACTTACATCACTCCGACACCTGCAACACATGAGCAAATCCAACAGCTTGTGCTTGATTACGCTCAAGCTGCTGCAAACGCGATTGATGCAGGGTTCGATGGTGTAGAGATCCATGGTGCGAATGGTTATCTCATCGACCAGTTTTTACATTACGACAGCAATAAACGTACAGACCAATATGGCCAATCACCCGAGAATATGAGTCGTTTTGCACTAGAGGTGGTCGATGCTATAGCTGCACGAATTGGTAATGAAAGAACTGCGCTGCGCATCTCCCCAGGCGCCTACTTTAATATGGCACCAGATGCTAGAGATACAGCTGTCTTTGATTATTTCCTGCCTGAGCTAGAAAAACGCCGGCTCGCGTATTTGCATATTGGTATTTTTGATGACGAGATGCAGTTTGAGCACTTGGGCGGCCGCGCCTCAGATTATGTTCGAACACGCTATAACCAGACCCTTGTCGGTAACGGTGGTTTCACAGCAAGCAGTGGTGACACCGCCATTGCAGAAAACCGCTTTGACCTACTCGCAATTGGACGTCCATTTATTGCAAATCCAGACTACGTTGCCAAAGTAAAAAGTAAACAAGAGCCTGTTCCTTACAATGAAGATATGCTTTCAACTCTATATTAATATCTAAAGATTAACGCTCAGTTGCTACGAATAAGTGGTAACTGAGCTGCTTTCCATGCAAGAAAGTCTCCTTCTAGGTGCTGTAAATTAAAACCTCTTTTGTATAAGACATCCTCAAAGATACGTGCCCTTCTGCCAGAACGGCAATAAACAACCAGCGTGTAGGGTTTTAAGCTTTGAAGTAACGCCGTTTGTGCTTCTATTTGGTCATAGGGAATATTAATGGCCCCTTTAATGTGTCCTGCAGCAAACTCTTCTGGCGTTCTAACGTCGATAATCTTAAATGCTACGTCAGACATTTGATTAATAATGAGTTCGTTTGCAGAAATCGATACTACATTTGCGCAAGCTAAGTGTGAGACTGAAATCAATAACCCCACACAGAAAAAGTTAATAAGCTGTTTCATTTTAGAAATTTCTCGAAATAACTCTCTGTGCGTTTTACTTTAATTCAATTCAACAACACACGCAAAAAATTCATTTGAAAAGTTGCTTTGTAAACTCATCTCAGGAAATTTTATAAAAATATTAAAATCAATAACTTAAATAAATTCTACAATTTAAGTTCGAGTCTACTATCCATTAGTCTAATACCGGAATTACAAATAGAGTCTATTACTTATTGCACGCGCGTTAGAGCTTATAAAACCTAGTCTAGTAATTCGATTAAATTTAAATTTGAGTTTTTACTCTAAAGTACTAGACTATTTTTTAGCTAATGAGCGAGTTAAACGCATAGTGCCTAAAACACAGACGAAATAGTGATGTTTTGTCTTTTATATTAAACAAATTGGTTATTATTTCGTCATAAAAGGCATGAACAATAGCGTTAGTTTCAACCCTACATGAGCACGACGTGCTCTCGTAATTTGTGGCTTAGTAGTCCAGTAGTTTTGCCACTACTATGTTCGGAAAAGCACATATGGAAAATAGAAAAATAGCAGTTGTTACAGGCGCATTAGGCGGCATCGGTACAGCCATTGTTCAACAGTTTGTCAATCAAAACTACCTCGTAGTTGCCGTTGCAAGCACACGTAGAAATGAGTCAGATTTCGATAGATGGTGTAACGAGTCTAACCTCAACCCAAATCTCATTGAGCCACTGTTTCTTGACGTAACCAATGCGCAAGCTTGCCATAACAGCATCGAATCAGTTATTGAAAAGCACGGCAAAATCGATGTACTTGTTAATAATGCCGGGATAACGCGTGACTCTTCTTTCAAGAAGATGAATGTTCAGCAATGGCAAGAAGTCATAGATACCAACCTCAATTCCATGTTCAACATGACACAACCGCTGTTTGCACATATGTGTGCCAATAAATCAGGTCGCATCATTAATATCTCCAGCGTAAATGGCCAAAAAGGTCAATTTGGACAAGCGAATTATGCCGCAGCAAAAGCAGGCATGATTGGTTTTAGCAAGTCTTTAGCATACGAGGGTGCCAAGGCAGGTGTGACCGTCAACGTAGTTGCGCCTGGTTATACTGAAACTCCGATGGTTGCAAAGATGCGTGAAGACGTATTGGAAAGTATTAAAGCGCAAGTACCGATGCAAAGACTTGCAACACCTTTGGAAGTTGCTCAAACGGTAACTTTCCTTGCATCAGAAGGTGCGGCATATATTACAGGTGAAACGTTGGCCTTAAATGGCGGCCTGTATATGAATTAGTAATCACAGTGACTCCATTTAGAAAAGCATGCTTTTCTGTAGTAGGTGGAAATTGCATTTTTTAACGGAATAACTCTCAATAGGAAGCAAGCCATGTACAACGACTTTTTCAAATCAATCACTGAACAAAGCGAAAAATTTTTCTCTCCTGCGATTCAGTTTAATCAATTAGTTGCTAAAAATATTGAGCAACTCGCAAAGATTCAACTAGATGCTGCTCACTCTTTTACTGAAACCTCAGTAGAGCAATTGAAAACAGCGGCAGAAGTAAAAGATGTAAAATCTTTCATCGACTTCAACGCAAGTCAACTGAGCGCGGTTAATAAGCTAAGCCAACAGCTTATCGAAGATGGCCAAAAATTAACTCAATTAGGTCAAGACTTTAAAGATAATCTTGAAACTATCTCAAAAGAAAGCGTTAAAGCTGCAAAAGCTTAATGTGTTAAGCAGCCTAGCCAAATACTCTTGCGCTGGGCTGACATTCAACTTGGTAACATCGTGATAATTAGATTAATGCATGCCAGTGCAAGTAAACATTAACTTTTAGCAATTTACTAGACAGGTCATTTTAAACTCCAGTTTAAACAATATGAATTATCAGGTTGTACACAAGGACACAATTGAATTTGCTTTTCGAAGCAACAACTAACCTGTCACACCTAAGACTAGGAAGCAAAAAATGGATATCGACAATAAAGATTTTACTCAGACCATGACAGCTTGGTGGCAGTATAATCAAGATCTCTACAATATTTTCTCCAGTAACCTCTTTAAAAACAGTCCAGTCCAAAAAGCACTCAATGAGCAAAGTGCCGAAGACTTTGGTCAATGGGCGCAAGAAATTACAAAGCAACCAGAGTTATTCGCAAAACAACAATTAAACTGGTGGCAAGAGCAGCTCAAAATTGTTCAGCAAACTTGGGAGCACAGTATGAATGCTTCAACCGAGGAAGTCATCTCAACCGAGCGAGGAGACAAGCGTTTCTTAGCCAATGAGTGGCAAGATAACCCGTGGTTTAGCTACATTAAGCAAAGCTATTTGCTGTTTGGCCAGTCATTACTCGAGTCAATTCGTCAAACACCAGGGCTTGATGAAAAGCTAAAAGAGCGCCTCGAGTTTTTTGCGAGACAAGTCATCAATTCAATTTCTCCAAGTAACTTTATTACGACAAACCCCGAGTTGTTAAAGCTGACGATTGAATCAGAAGGACAAAACCTGATTAATGGCTTGGAGCTGTTTAAAAAAGACATGGCAAAAAGTGGTGACATGCTAAGGATTAGCATGACCAATGAGAATGCTTATGAGCTGGGAAAAGACCTTGCAACTACCCCAGGTCGAGTCGTATTCCAAAATCACTTGTTTGAGCTTATTCAATACAAAGCAACAACCAAAGACGTATACAAAACACCACTCTTATTTGTTCCTCCGTATGTTAACAAATACTATATTCTCGACTTAAAAGAAGAAAATTCTTATGTGAAGTGGGCTGTGGACAACGGCCATACGGTGTTTATGATTTCTTGGAAGAACCCAGATTCAAGTATGTCAGAAGTTGGTTTTGAAGATTACGTAGTCGATGGTGTCATTGCTGCACTAGACGAAATAGAAAAGCTAACAGGTGAGGCATATGTCAATGCGATTGGTTATTGTATCGCTGGTACTTTGGTTGCTACTGCCATGGCGTACTTTACGTCAAAGCGTATGAAGCAAAAAATAAAGAGCGCTACACTGTTAACGACGCTACTCGACTTTTCGCAACCCGGTGAATTGGGCGTTTTTGTGAATGAAGGCACAGTTTCGGCGCTTGAAGCATACAATAAGCAAAATGGTGTAATGCACGGTCATTTATTGGGTGTATCGTTTAGCATGCTTAGAGAAAATAGCCTGTACTGGAACTATTACGTTAATAACTACTTAAAAGGTCAGCCTCCAATGGATTTGGATCTGCTTTATTGGAATGGCGACAGTACCAATCTCACAGCCAAATGCCACAACTTTATGCTAAGAGACCTTTACTTAGAGAATCGCTTAATCGACTCTAAAGAAGTCGATATTAGAGGTACTAAGATTGACTTGGCAAAAGTGAAGCAGCCCATTTACGCCCTGTCTACTCGCGATGACCACATCGCGCTTTGGCAAGCGACATTCAAGGGTTTTCAATTTACCAGTTCGAAAACCACCTTTGTACTTGGTGAATCTGGCCATATCGCGGGTGTAATTAACCCACCCAAAGCAAATAAATATGGATTTTGGAGTGGTCCAACTCCTGAAGGTGAAGCGAATGACTGGCTTGAGAAAGCTGAGCATAACAAGGGCTCTTGGTGGCCTCACTGGGGTAAGTGGATCACGCAATTCACAGAAGAAAAGGTACCTGCAAGAGCCATTAAAACCAAGGCCAATCCGGGAATATACGACGCACCTGGTGAATATGTGAAAGCAAGGCTATAAGTTTTTATCGCTCGTTGCCTTGTTTCTATAACTCAGGCTCACGCGGTGAATATATTTTGATGAGCAACGCTAGTTGCTCATTATTTATATTAGGAAATCCCTTTGCATACCTATAACGCTTGTATAGTGGCAAAAATACCTTTGTCCCAGACAGACTGTCTAACCGAGCAACAAACTTATAAGCACTTTTAGATGCACCTTCGCTTTCACCCGAGCGACAACATACTTGGTACATCGCCAATATTTGCGCGACTGTGTATTTTGCACCTGCTTTTTTCAACAGTGTTTCTGCCTCAACAAAAAATGCAGCCCCCGTCCAATATACTCTTTGGTAAGCTCTCAAGCGCCACATATTCACAGACACCTTGTCCAATTGGCCCATGTGAGAACGTGTTGCCACTTTGCCTCTTTCTAGGCCGTCTTGTATGCGCCTAAGAAACTCTGCCTTGCTATAAATACCATTTTGCAGCATAACCACATTTTGAAAATAAGTTGCTAACCCCTCGGCAAGCCAAAAATCTTGGTATGCAAACAGCGGATGATATAAGTGGGAAAATTCATGATAAAGGGTCCAGTCAGATGTTAAGTCATCTATAGAATTAAATTCGCCTATGCGCATATTAATTTCATCTATATGCCCCCTTACAACTTGGCCCCACGGAACTGGCTCCTTGGCTGATGTCATGCTAACGCTGATAGGAACCGTCGATTGAGCCATTGGGCCAAGCGTTTTCTCAACTGCATCCACACCGTAGTTTAACCACTCAAATATGACGGCTTGTTGCTGTGGACTTGGCGATTTACCTTTGAAATCAACGACAATTTCTCGGCTGAATGTTGCTTGATGGGAAATTAGCAGACACAAGCAAAATAGCTTAGCGATACTGCAATATGTAACTCCTTGCTTGGTCATTTGCTCTCTCGGCAGATTAAACGCAAATCAATAGACCAAGTAAAGCATGCATATCTTTCATTAGATATACATGCAATTTAATTCTTATTAGTGAGCTAGTTGTAAGCCATCATAGGAGGCTTCTGTATGTGCGCCTTTTTTAATGGTGAAATGCTTACCACCAAACCTTACTCTTCCTCGCTTACGCTCAATAATTTTTTCCGCTAGGCTTTTGTCATCGACTAAGTCCACAAACTGCTTTCGAGCGCGGTGGATTTGGATGTTAATGTGGCTTTCGCTAATCCCCAGATCTTTAGACAATTGAGATACAGAAACCCAGCCCCTCTCTTGCTCTTCTTCAACAGCGGCCTCATCTCGTGCTTTATATCTCGCTAGTAAAGCTGTCAAATAGTGATGCGTTCTGATATCAAAATCGAGAGAGGCACCATTGTGGTTAACTTTGAGCTCTGTTATCTCTTCGTCTAAGCTGATATCAAACAAAAACTCCAAGCTCGATTGGTGTGCATTGTCTATTGGCATCGTTGCTTCTTGTGAAGCCGCTTCAACTTGGAATAAATACCATAATTCGTTCGCAACACTTAAGTTGTCACTGTCAGTCAAAGCAACGATTTTGCCAGACTCTAAATGTTCGTAACACCAACATACTTTTTCATTATCATAAAAAACGACAATTTCAGGGTCGCTTTCTGAAGGCAAGAAATGATATTTTTCTAGAGAAATAACGTCGTCAGGCTGCTCATTGTTAGTTGGGATCAAAAGATCTTTAGGAGGAGAGGTTGAATCAACGACAAAGGTTTGCGGGTGCATTTCAGAAAATGTGATCTCATCATCTACCTTCAATGCAATTGCCTGATTATAGGCAATCCGCTGCCCGTTCATCCAAACTCCATTCTTGCTCAGATCTCTAAGCTCCCAGTTATTACCATTGTGCTCAATCACGGCATGAATTCGAGATATTTCTACACCGCTAACTTGCGTATCAACAGAATAAGTCAATCTACCAAAACGATGAAACGCTTTAAGGTAAATCACTTCTGTGCTGTCCTTTACTCTGAGCTTTGCCATAAATCACCTTGCTTCAAATCCTCTAAAGACACATGCATAGCATCGTATCTTTTTAGTCTATCTTATGGACTCATTCTAGCCATTAATGCGATGCAAATAAATTACGCCTTATTACAGTGTCGACAGATTACGCAAGGGGATGAATTAGCAGCGAATAACCATAACTCTGGCAATCTGCATTAAAATTGCCTAAAGTTATCAATGACTCCCATCAATCGATCATCATTATGCATGCTTTATCGCGTCAGTTTGTGATTCTTACCCTTTTTACTATGATTACCTGCCCTAGCCTGCACGCTGCTCAAAGGCACATTGATGCTAAACCTAGAGTGACGATTTTAGTTGATGACAGTTACCCGCCTTATTCATACGTTAGCAATGGTTATTTGTATGGTATCTATGTGGAGCAAGTGAAATTAGCAGCAAGGCAACTGTCAGATCATTATCAAGTAACACTTGAAGCCATTCCTTGGAAAAGAGGTGTGGCCGCAATGGAAAGCGGTGACGCTTTCGCGTTAATGCCTCCCTATATTCATAAAGACAAACGTCCCTATATTTGGCCTTATTCCGTTTCATTGGGCGAAGAAGCCGTCGTTGCCTTTTGTAATGAAGGGATCACCTTACAAAATATACTTCGTCGTAAGCCCAGCTCTAGACCGATTAATATCGGCATCAATGCCGGTTTTTTAATTCTCGACGATGAACTCGCAAGCGCGAGAGAAAGGGGGTTAATCAAGATTTGGGAAAACAAGGATACCCGGTCAAATATAAGAAAGCTGGCAAAAAACCGCCTCGACTGTTATTTAAATGATAGGTTATCTACCGTGATGGGTATAGAATCGTTGCAATCGGAATTGCAAACCTTAGCTATCAGAGAATTTAAAGAGGACCGTGTCGTTTTAACGCGTACAGCCCATATCGGATACACAAAAGAGAATGGTGATAAATTTCCTTACAAGCTCGATTTCATTGAAAAAATGAATAAAGCCTTGCAAACCGTTCAGCAAAAAAACACACGTTGATTCCCCCACTAGTTGACGCTGTCAGACTAAGTAAATAGTATTAACTAGCTCAAGTATGGGCCCATATTCACTTAGCTAGGCAATTTAATTCGCGCAAACTGCCATATCTCATAACCAAGCGGTGAATATACACTCAAATATTTAAGTGCGAGCAAGGATATATTGCTCAAATTATTTATAAGGAAAATCAATGAAACTTTCACTGAAAAAGAACAAGCTTAAAAACCTTAGCAAATCAAACACACTCCAGTTTAATCACACCCCAAAAATAGCGGGTGGCTTCGACCTCACTGCTGGTGGCTGTATGTCAAACAAATGCCGATTATCAAAAGAAGTTTGTCCTGTCTCTGAGGTAGGAGATTGCCACACAAAAGACTTGGATTGTGTGATAGTGACATTAGTAACCTGTAAATGCTAACGCACACGTAAGGCATGTTTAAAAGTGAGAAAGCAGTTGCTCTCTCACTTTATCGCATCCAAACTTTAATCTCTGCTAATCCATTAGTTTGTAGAAGCTGCAATTGCGACTCGACATTTTGACTATGTTCGAATTCAAAGGCATCTAGCTCGTCGTCAAACATCACGGTTGCTGCTCCATCACCGCCACTGCGTTTAACTTGGTGCAACGCAATATCAGCCAAATTAACTGACGCTTCCCAACCAATAACATGGCCACCAAGCATTTGTAGTGGATAGAATGACCAACCAACTGACACCGTCATATTCGTCGATCTACCATTGGGCAATGTGAAATCAAACTCGCCGATTGCCTTACAGAGATCTTTGACATACTCATCAACGTCACTGCATTGAAAGTCTCTCAGTAACAGCAGAAACTCATCGCCACTCCACCTTGCAACATAGTCCGAACCTTGAGTGCGCGTGTTTAACAAAGTAGCCAATTGTTGTAAACAGCTATCACCGCCAATAGGACCATTCGCGTCGTTGACTTTACTAAATTTATCAATATTGAGGATCATCAATACTAAGCTCTTTCCTTGCTCTCGTAAGGACTGCGCATTGCGCTGATAATGCTCAATGTCTTTAGGCAATTGATCAAATAAAAATCGCCTACTTTTCAGACCCGTTAATTCATCAGAGTGACTGACAAGCTTAAGCTGTGTATTAACTTTGTTGAGCTTTTCATTTGCCTTTCTAAGTTCTGTGGTACGCTCGGTAACCAGTGCTTCCAATGCAGCCTGCTTTCTTCTCTCTTGCGCTCTGAATACCCAGAAAACGAGATAAAACAAGAATATAAAGCCACATGTAATGATCAATCTGAAAAACACAGTTTCATCAAATCGACGCGGCAAAACCAGTTTCACCGCCTTCAAATGCGCCTCTTGCCAATCTTCTCCACGTCTTTTGACTTCCAGCTTAAAAGTAAACTCTCCGGGTGGTAAATTCGTGTAGATCGCTTCTCGGCGCGCTAGAGCGTCTCGCCATTGCTCGTCGTGACCTTCTAATTTATAGCGAAATTCAATACTTTGTGGGGCATAAAAATCTATCGCGGTATAGCGAATTGTTAAGTCACGCTCATTGGTATCTAAGGTAATACTCTCAACAATTTTATTTGGCGTTAATTCCCTACTTGGTGTTGTGATCCCTTCGAACCGTGGCTCAAGTTCACTGTCACTGAATAACTTCACACTTTTAGGAATACGCACAACGCCTTGCAAGCTCGGGTATAACAGCACATCATCTACCTCAACCACCGAGTCATGCCCAAGACCGGTGCAGCATTGACTTGGCATACCATCCAATTGCCTATCAAATGGGTTGATCACCTGCTCTACTTTTAAATTTTCAATTTCGCTAGTGAATTGCTCTATCGACATGCGATAAACACCTTTCATAGAGCTCACCCAAATAAAGTTCTGCTTCTTATCATAGTGCAAAGACAATATAGGACCATAAGGCAAACCATGGGATGCGTCTAATTGAAACCAGTCACCACTCGCGGTTTTGTAATAGAGTCCATCATAGAAGGTGCCTACCAAGGTTGTGTAAGTATCGACATGCAGAATGCTGGTCACATAAGCAGATTCCAGCGACGTTTGTCCACCGATTTTTTCGATCCCGCGTTCGTTGTACTTATAAGCTCCTTTATCAGTCCCTATAAATCCAAACCTCGGGAAGTCTACAACGTAAGTAACAAATTGACTGCCTAAAAACGCATTGTAGGTGAAAGGTGTTAGCCCATTGTAGTCGAGTCGATACAAGCCTCTGCCCGTTCCGATCCACAAGCCACCTTGGTTAGATGGGCTGATTGTAAATACTTGAGTTTGACGAAATTCTCGATTTGGAATAGCGAGCAGCCGTCCATCATCATAAATGACCACACCGCGTCCGGTTCCAAGATATAGACGACCGTCTAAAAACTCCATGTCATGAACTTCAACGCCCTTGAGCTGAGCAGGTGTAATAATGGGCTGGTAGTTATCATCTTGATCTAACATCCCTACCCCTTCGCGAGTCGCCACCCATACATTACCTTTGGGACCCATGGTCATCGCAGAGATTGCTTGTTTTCCTCTCAGTCCGGCCTGAAACCGCTCTACTCTCCCAGCATGTGCAAGCCAGAGCCCTTCATTAATACTCGCAAGCCAAACATTATTACTTTTGTCGATAAATAAGTCGGTAAACCAAATACCTTGATCAAGCTGTACAAGATCTACGGACTGCCACTCACCGCCACTTTCTTTGTAAAGCAACCGGCCATAGGTCGACACCCAAAGTCCACCTTGGTCGTCGCTTAAAAATTTGTATACCGCACTATTTCCTATCTCATCGAAGCGTCGTAAAACCTCATCAAAGTCGAGAAAAAACGCACCGAGCTGAGAAGCTAAATAGAGTTTTCCATCCACCCAAGCTAGATCATGAATATTCGTTTGGGCTAACTGTCTTGGCAACGAGATCTTACTTGATAGCTCCAGACGCATACCATTGGAGCCGACCGATTGCGCTTCCCCTATGCGAAGAAGGTGGCGTTCATTCACCAGCCAGATCCCATCTGGCGATGGGGCCATTTTTGTCACTGCTCCGACAATCTGACTGATATGGGTTAGGGAGAGCTTGCTGTCGTCTAGATTGTTTTTATCCAACATCAAGCGCTTGGCTGAAATGTAATATAGTCCGTTTGCGGCAACCCAAATATTGCCACGGGTATCCTCAATTATATCTTTGACATCAGCTTGAATTTTAAATTGCTGTGCCTTCATTGTTTGTGGGTCTATACGCAATACACCACGGCGTGTGCCAACCCATAGCATACCAAAACGGTCAACTAGCAACTTATTGATGGCATTGCTTACCAAAAAGTTACTATTTTGCGTATTGAAATTGACAAATTGGTGGCCATCAAAACGGCTCAGGCCAAATTGGGTTCCTAACCAAATATAGCCTTGCTGATCTTGTACCACACTTTTGATACTTTGTGATGGCAAATCATTTTGCATATTCCACTGCTTTACAACGTAGTCGTTGATCGCTCCATATGCACTTGTTGCGACCAGCATGATTAACAGTAGAAAAAACTTACGCATAGACTCCCTCTTACTCAAACGTTCGTTTAGCCGCCAAGGACACCTGTTTTAAACAAAGCCTGGATACAAATTAATGAAAACACACCTGCCAGTACATCATCGGCCATTATCCCTCGACCACCATGCAGCTTTTTATCTAGCATTCTAATGGGTCCTGGTTTTGCGATATCAAAAAATCGAAACAAGGCAAAGCCAACCAATAGCGATTGCCAGCTGATGGCCGCACCTATCATCGTGATATAAAAGCCGACAACTTCGTCCCATACTATGGCGGGGTGATCATGGACGTCAACATCACGTGCTGTTTTTCCACAAATCCACACACCAAAAACAGTCATTATGATAGCTAAGCTAATTTGAAACCAAACCGGTAGAGTCATGGTTGCAAAAATAAAAGGTAACGCTGCTAACGTACCTACAGTACCGGGCGCTTTCGGAGCTAAACCAGTACCAAAGCCCAATGCAAAAAATTGATGCGGGCGTTTGAGATTGAACTTCAACGGCTTATCCAAGCTCACTCCTAATTAAAATGTTCATATCCGATTTGCTCAGGCAAGATATACTTTTCACCATGCTTTAACAGCTCAATATTGCCAACATTATTGGTGATTTGGCCAATACATTTTGCCTCGACGCCATATTGACTCAGGCGCGCTTCAACAGCACTGCGGTTACTATCATTTACCGTAAATAACAGCTGGTAATCATCGCCATACGATAGACTCAACATATCGATGAGCGCTTGGTCTTCAATCGCTTTCAAATCATCCGAAATAGGAACACTTGCAACATCGATATCAGCACCCACTGTCGAATGGTTTAAGATATGCTGTAAGTCTGCCAACAAACCATCGGAGACATCAATACACGCCGTCGCTAACCCTCGTAGTACTTGTCCTGCAGCGACATGTGGCTTCGGATAATGAAGTTTCTCAGTAACACGCTTGGCCTGTTCCGGAGATAATTTGATGCCTCGTTTTCTTGATTCAATTGCAAGCGCAGCATCACCAACGGGCCCAGTTAAGTAAATCCAATCACCTATGTTCGCACCTGCACGTGTCAACGCTTTATTTTTAGGAATAATTCCTTTGGCGCAAATTGTAATTGTCAGTGGCCCCTGAGTCGTATCACCACCTATTAATTGCACATTGTAGTATTCTGCTATTTCATGCATGCCTTCGGTGAATTGCTCTAGCCAATCTATATCGACATTAGGCAAAGTCAAGCCAATTGAAACCCAAGTAGGCTCAGCACCCATAGCTGCAAGGTCGCTTAAATTGACCGCAAGCACGCGATGACCTAAAGCTCTGGCTGGAATATCAGGGAAAAAATGCACACCTTCGACTAAGGTGTCGGTGGTTACTGCAAGTTGACAGTTTTCAGGGACTTCAACCACAGCACAATCATCACCTATACCAATGGCCACATCACGGCGAGTAATACCGCGGCCTTTGAAGTAATGATTTATTAACTCAAATTCCTTCATACATTAAAAAAGCCGGCCAACGCCGGCTCTCCTCATGACTTTGCTTATTTGCGGATTTTCTTAACTGCTTTGTCCAACACGCCATTTACAAATTTATGGCTGTCTTCAGCACCAAATATCTTGGCCAGTTCAATCCCTTCGTTAATAGCCACTTTATAAGGTACATCTTCACGGAACTTAAGCTCGTAAGCACTCACACGTAAGGTAGCCAATTCAACCATGTCTAAGTCGTCAAATGGACGAGACAAATGAGGTTGAATCGCCTCATCTAACTGTTTATGGTTTACTGCAACGCCACGCGCTAAGTCTTTAAAATATTCAACGTCTACTTTAGAAACGTCATTTTCAATTAACATTTGCTGTTCAATATCGGCAATTGGATTGCCGCTAAGCTGCCATGAATAGACAGCTTGCAATGCAAGTACGCGTGCTTTACGTCTAGCTGCTGGTTTCACTGAGATTCCTCTTAAATTTGCTCAAGTACGTTAACCATCTCTAATGCGCCAAGTGCAGCTTCGCCACCCTTGTTACCCATTTTAGTTCCCGCACGTTCAATAGCTTGCTCAATACTTTCTGTTGTCAATACGCCAAATGCAACAGGGATATCGTAGTCTAATGAAACGCTTGCTAATCCCTTATTAGATTCATTGGCAACAAGATCAAAATGTGGAGTCCCGCCACGAATGATAACGCCTAGTGCAATGATAGCATCGTGCTCTTTTTTCATTGCTAGACGCTTTGCTGCTAGAGGTAACTCTACGGCACCAGGTACATATACCACTGTGATGTCTTCTTCTTTAACACCACCGGTGCGCTTTAGTTCATCTACTGCACCTTCCAACAAGCTGCTGCCGATAAAATCGTTAAAGCGAGAAATGACAATGGCGAATTTTTTACCTGGTGTGAATTTGTTACCTTCAATTATTTTCATTAGATGATTCCTAATCAGTTTTAGCAATAGCCAAATTGACGCGCATGATAGCACATCTTAAAGAAAAACACCTACTGTCCAAACCAGTCAGTAGGTGTAAAAGAGAGAAAGCCTTATTATTATTGTGGCTCTACATAATCTACGACTTCCAGGTGGAAACCTGACAATGCGTGATATTTCTTCGGTAAGCTCATTAAGCGCATTTTCTGAATGCCCAAATCGGCCAGAATCTGCGACCCAACGCCCACAGTACGAGAAGTACCTTGGAACTTACGATAGTTAATCTTTTCGCCTTGATCTTCTGCTGCAAACGCTTTGACCAACTGCTCAAGATCTTCTGTTTGTTCATTTTTACCTAAGATGACCAAAACACCACTATTTTCTGCGATGTACTGCATTGCACCATGTAATGTCCAGCTTCTATCTGCGCTGCGATCGGAAAGCAAAATATCATTGAACGTGCTTTGTAAGTGAACACGTACCAACGTTGCCTCATCGGCTTGAATTTCACCTTTTTGCAAAACATAGTGCAGTTGGTTATCAATAGTGTCTTTATAAGTCACTAAATCAAACTCGCCAAACTCGGTAGGCAGCTTACATTTAGCAACTTTTTCTATTGTGGTTTCATTTAGGTTTCGATACTCAATTAAATCCGCAATTGTGCCGATTTTAATACCATGTTCTTTTGCGAAAACTTCCAGCTCAGGACGTCTAGCCATAGTGCCGTCAGGGTTTAATATTTCAACAATCACAGATGACGGCTCGAGCCCAGCTAAACGCGCTAAATCGCATCCCGCTTCGGTGTGCCCTGCACGAGTTAGTACGCCACCCGGCTGCGCCATAATTGGGAAAATGTGACCCGGCTGAACAATATCTTCTGGTAACGCACCTTTTGCCACAGCAGCTTGAACCGTGCGGGCTCTATCAGCGGCAGAAATACCCGTAGTTACGCCTTTTGCCGCTTCAATAGACAAAGTAAAGTTCGTGGAAAATTGTGCACCGTTATTTCTAACCATAAGCGGTAAGTCAAGCTGCTCACATCGCTCTTGTGTCATAGTCAGACAAATCAAACCTCGACCATAAGTCGCCATAAAGTTAATTGCCTCTGGCGTGATATGTTCAGCGGCGATAATTAAATCACCTTCGTTTTCTCGGTCTTCATCATCCATCAAGATAACCATTTTACCGGCTTTAATATCTTCGATGATCTCTTTTGCGCTGTTTAAGCTCATAATCTTCCCATTAATTACTTTGTTTGTATGGCAATTATTTTATAAAGCCAGCTTGTGCCAACAAACTGGTTGTGAGAGTCGATTCACTGGCTGGCGCTTGTGTACCCTGGATCAAGCGCTCCAAATATCTTGCTATTTGATCAACTTCTAAGTTAACCATAGTCCCTAATTTAAAATCAGCGATAGTTGTTTCTTGCGCTGTGTGAGGCACTATGGTGAGTTTAAATCTGTTACCTTCTATGGCATTCACCGTCAAACTAATACCGTCAATCGCCACAGATCCTTTGTATGGAATGTACTTGAGCAACTCGCTCGGTGCAGATAGCCAATACTCTGTTGCTCGTGCGTTGGTCTCAATAGCAACAATTGTGGCAACGCCATCAATATGACCCGACACCAAATGACCGCCTAGACGAGATATAGGCTGTAATGCTTTTTCTAAGTTCACTTTCTGGCCAACGCTGTAGTCACCAAAGCGAGTCAACGACAGCGTTTCGTTCGACACATCAGCACGAAAGCCATCTGTATACTTTTCTACAACCGTTAAACATACGCCATTAGTTGCAATACTGTCTCCAAGCGCAACATCCGCCATGTCCAGTGAGCTTGACTTTACACGCACACTTAAATCACCTTGCTTCAAAGTTAATTCAGTGAGCGTACCTGTTGCTTCAATAATGCCTGTAAACATAGTTTCTCTTATTTTTTAATCGCGCTAATACGAATGTCATTACCAACTTGCGTACAATCGGTTAGTTGGAGCTCTTGGATTTGATTCATTTCAGTCAAAATACTACTTTGAAATAATCCCTTTCCACCTTCCCCTATAATCTTGGGAGCAAAATACACAATATATTCATCAATCAAGCCTTGCTCGTGCATGGCCCCACATAAGGTAGCTCCCGCTTCTAGCCACACCAAGTTAATGTCTCTGCTGGCTAAAAACTGCAGTACAGCCTTTAAATCCAATTTGTTTCTTACTGTTGGCAGGCAGACTTGTTCTACAAAATGTGGCCAGTTATGCTGATTATCAAGTTCTGAGCGTAAAATAATGACTCTTGACTGGCTTTGAAAAAGCGCAAGGGCTGGTGAGAGGCGGTTTTGAGTATCAATAATAACGCGAACAGGCTGACGTACATCGCCACATTCTAGCCCCTTTGGTACATCAGATAGCTCTTCTATTCTGACGTTAAGGCGCGCATTATCTGTAAGTACAGTATCTGCACCTGACAAAATCGCACAGCTTTTAGCTCTAAATGCCTGTACGTCTTTTCTGGCATCTGGTCCAGTTATCCATTTGCTCTTGCCGTTTTGCAATGCCGTTTTGCCGTCTAAGCTTGCTGCAAGCTTTGCAATCACATAGGGAACACCATGCTCCATACGCTTCAGAAAACCTTTATTAAGTCCCCGAGCCTCTTGTTCTAAGAGCCCAGAAGCGGTTTCAATACCAGCCTGTTGCAACATCTTTAGACCATTGCCTGCAACCTCAGGGTTAGGGTCCACCATGGCACAAATCACTTTACTGACGCCGGCATCAATCAAGCCTTTAGCGCAAGGGGGAGTGCGACCATAATGGCTACAAGGCTCAAGTGTGACATAGGCAGTCGCGCCACGCGCCCGATCGGCCGCTTCGCGCAGAGCGAAAACTTCGGCATGCGGGCCACCTGCTTGGATATGAAAACCCTGCCCAACGATCTCACCTTCATTAACAATGACGCAGCCCACGTTTGGGTTTGGCGTTGTCGTATTGAATCCCTGCTTAGCAAGCGCGATGGCTTGCGCCATATAGTCATAATCAGCCTGGGTAAAATGCATCAGTCACCAAGCCTCGCGATTTCTTCACCAAACTCTTTAATATCTTCAAAACTACGATACACAGAGGCAAAACGAACATATGCAACTTTGTCCAATTTTTTCAAAGCTTCCATGATGCATTCACCAATCATTTGACTGTTTACTTCACGTTCACCAGTCGCTCGAATTTGAGATTTGATTTGATGTACCACTTCTTCAATCTGCTCAGTACTCACAGGGCGCTTTTCCAGTGCTCTATGTAAACCATTGAGAAGCTTATCTTCGTTAAAGGGCTCCCTAGTCCCATCTTGCTTGATGACTCTTGGCATAAGGAGTTCTGCGCCTTCAAAAGTTGTAAAGCGTTCATGACAAACAATACACTCACGACGACGACGTACTTGGTGACCAGAGGCCACTAATCGCGAATCAATAACTTTGGTATCTTTCGCCGTACAAAAAGGACAATGCATATATTCTCACTGTGATAGTCAATCTCTACAATGCGGCGCTTTGTGGTTGGCAGCTAACATTTAATCCGTTGAGTTAACTCTCGTTTTAAATGCAGCAAGTGATTTTAAGTAAAATAAAAAAGGCCGCATAATTGCGGCCTTAATAATATCAAAAATAACGCTAATTGTGACTTAAATTATGCGTAAACTGGCAATTTAGCACAGATAGCTTTTACCTTTTCTTTAACTTCTGCTTGTACTGACTCATCATTGATGTTGTCTAGTACATCACAGATCCAGCCTGCTAGCTCACCAGCTTCAGCTTCTTTGAAACCACGACGAGTGATTGCTGGAGAACCAATACGAAGACCAGATGTTACAAACGGTGAACGCGGGTCGTTTGGTACTGAGTTCTTGTTTACTGTGATGTTTGCGCGGCCAAGTGCTGCATCTGCATCTTTACCAGTAATATCTTTATCAATCAAATCAAGAAGGAATAAATGATTGTCTGTCTTACCAGAAACCACTTTATAACCACGCTCTTGTAGCACTGCGACCATCGCTTGTGCATTTTTAACAACTTGCGTTTGGTACGCTTTGAACTCTGGCTCTAATGCTTCTTTAAATGCAACCGCTTTAGCCGCGATAACGTGGCACAGAGGTCCACCTTGGCCACCAGGGAATACTGCACTATTTAGTTTCTTGTAAATGTCTTCATCACCACAAGCTGAAACAATCAACCCGCCACGAGGACCCGCAAGTGTTTTATGCGTTGTCGTTGTTACAACATGAGCGTGAGGTACCGGGTTAGGGTAAACGCCCGCAGCAACCAAACCCGCTACGTGTGCCATATCAACTAATAAGTATGCACCCACTTTGTCAGCAATTTCACGGAACTTAGCCCAATCAACAATACCTGAGTATGCTGAGAAACCACCAATGATCATTTTTGGTTTGTGCTCTAGTGCTAATGCTTCTACTTGTGCGTAATCAATTTCGCCTGTCTCTTCATTTAGGCCGTACTGAATTGCATTGTAAGTTTTACCTGAGAAGTTCACATGTGAACCGTGTGTAAGGTGGCCACCATGCGCAAGGCTCATACCTAAAACAGTATCATGTGGCTGAAGTAATGCTTGAAAAACTGCAGCATTTGCTTGAGAACCCGCATGCGGTTGCACGTTTGCGTAATCTGCACCAAAAAGTTCACATGCGCGGTCAATTGCTAGTTGCTCAACAACATCTACGTGCTCACAACCGCCATAATAACGCTTGCCTGGGTAACCTTCAGCATATTTATTTGTAAGCTGTGACCCCTGAGCCTCTAGCACACGTGGGCTACAGTAGTTTTCAGATGCGATTAGTTCGATATGCTCTTCTTGACGAGTCGTTTCTGACTGGATCGCTTGATGTAATTCAGGGTCAAAATCTGCAATATTCATGTTACGTTCTAACATGGTTTCTCCTAGGTGCACGTATGATTAAGTTTATCGTCTGCAATTGTACGCAATTTATGGTCAGTTGCCTACGAAATCTGCGTGAGCATATTTAAGCAGGGATTGAATTTATTTCACAGTCTTTGTGGGATGATATTTTTTTATTTAAACATAAAATTTATTTATGAAATAACTGAATTACATTTGAAATTAAAATATGCATGCGCACGATTGGCGGTATTCTGCGCATGCATAAGTCAAAACTAAAAAGCCACAATTTACACTAATTTGTCGAATATACGCTGCTTAAGCTCCGCATAATTGGCATTAACTGTTTCCGCTAAGCAGGGCTTGACCAACGCATCAGACAACACTTTTGGCATGTCAAGCTGTTGTTGTAAAACGGTTTCTACAGACTCCTTAAACTTCGCCGGATGCGCCGTCGCCAAGAAAATGCCCGTTTCATCTGCTTTACTATTTATAGCAAGTCCTTCATAGGCTATGGCTGTATGCGGTTCAGCAACATACCCGGTTGAATTGATTTGTTGCATCACTTCACGGGTACGAGCCTCAGAGACAGAACTTGAATAAAAGTAATCTTTATCAAAGATTCCATTTTTAATCATACTTTCAACCCGAGGCCAATTATTAGGTTTACTCACATCCATTGCATTAGATAATGACTCTAATGTCGCATTAGGGTCCCAGTTTCCAGATTGTAAATACCGTGGAACAGTATCGTTTTGGTTGGTTGTCGCACTGAGTTTTTTCACCGGTAGACCGATTGCCGCAGCAATCATCGCGGCACACACATTACCAAAGTTACCACTGGGAACTGAAATGTGTACATTGTTGCGTTTGTCCTGAGGGACTTGTGCAAACGCCTCAAAATAATAGCAAACCTGCGCCAATAGACGGCTAATATTAATTGAGTTAGCAGAATTTAGTCCTAACTTTTCTTTTACCTCTTCATCTAGAAATGCTTGTTTAACAATAGCTTGACAATCATCAAAGCTACCTTCAACTGCATAGCAATGAATATTTTTTCCTAGCGTTGTAAACAACTTTTGCTGCGCCAGAGAAATCTTACCCTTAGGGTAAAGTATAACGACATCAACATTTTCTTTTTCATAAAATGCATGCGCGACAGCCGCACCTGTATCGCCGCTGGTGGCTGTCAATATAGTGACCCGCTCACCTTGACTGAATAAACTAATACACTCAGACATAAAACGCCCACCAAAGTCTTTAAATGCCAAAGTGGGGCCATGAAACAATTCCAGGCAATATTTATTTTCTTCAACTTGAACAAGTGGCGCTGGAAAGTTAAACGCACGCGTTACCATGTCATTAATAGTATCTTCTGGTAACTCATCCCCGATTAAATGTTGTAAAATCTTGCCGCTGCGCTGTGTAAAAGGAAGCGCCAGCAATGCCTCAATATCAGAGAGCTTGTGAAGCTCCGCTGGAAAAAACACACCCTGCTTACGGCCAAGCCCTACTTTAACCGCCTCTGTAAACGACACCTGTTGCTCTGGGTCCATTAAATTTACTAAATTCATATTAATTCCTTAGGCAAGTTCTCGTGTGCCTTGATTATCAAACTTACAGATATGGCTAAAGCCATTTTCGTTTACGTAGTGCTTGCTTAGCCAATCTTGGCAGCGTGTCGCAATCTCATATGATGTGCACAGCGCAAAAAGTGTTGGACCCGCACCAGAAATACTTACTACGTCAGCCCCTAGCTCTGGCAAACTAACCGCTGCATCTGCGTAGCCTTGTATTAAAGGCGCACGACTCGGTTCAGCTATCGCGTCTTGCATCAGCTCTACCGCATCGTTAAAACGCTGTTGTTGTAGTAAAGTAGTGTATGCTGCTAGTCGCTGTGCGAACTCGACACTTTGGCTAAGATCTAAAGACTCGGGTAACACAGCTCTGGCCTGTGCGGTATTCAATGCGAATCCAGGAAAAGCAACCACAATATGCCAATTTGGATCTGTCGGTAATGCGATAGCTCTGTCGGGCACTATCTCAGACGTCAATTGCAAGCCACCTAAATAACAAGGTGTAATATTGTCATAATGGCGCGCACCACTTACCTTTGCTTCGAAGTCCGCCATCAATTCTATCATTTGTACTTGAGACAACTGTGTTCCACTGTATGCATCAAGTGCAGCAAATGTTGCTACGACCGAACACGCACTCGACCCAAGGCCTGAGCCGATAGGCAAACGCTTTTCAAGAGTCAGTGCAACACAGGGCATATCCGCTTTTACATGAGACCTAAAATGTGCCAAACATTGATAAGCTAAATTATGTTCCTGATCACTGGGTAGTTTATGAGCATATTCGCCAATACACTTAAAGGTATCTTGTTCAGCTTCTTCAATATAAACAACATCTCCAAGTAACTGCTCGTCCAAAGGCGCAATTGCTGCACCTAACGAATCAAACCCAACGCAAAAATTGCCAATTGATGCTGGTGCAAAAAACTTTCTCATCGATTCTTCCTTACCTAGATAAAGTCTTCAATATGTCGGCAAAAACACCCGCTGCTGTCACTTCTGCACCAGCACCATAACCTCGGATAACAAATGGTTTTGGTTGGTAATACTGGCTTAAAATAGCCAAGGCGTTTTCTCCATCACGAATATCAAACAATGCATGCTGCGTATCAACCGCTTCAATACCTACTCTACACTTGCCATTTACAATGCTGCCGACATAACGGAGCTTTTTCCCTTCACTTGCCGCGCTCTGCACTCTATCTGCAAAGGTTGCGTCCAGCTCAGGTAAACGTGCCATAAATTCATCAACATTTGTTCCTTTGGCAAAGTCATCGGGCACCACAGACTCCACCTCAATGTCATCTAGCTCTAGATCAAGTCCAGCCTCGCGCGCAATGATTAGTAGCTTGCGCGCTACGTCAGTGCCGGACAAATCATCTCTGGGATCAGGCTCAGTAAAGCCATTTTGTTTGGCTTGTGCAGTCGCTTGCGACAAGGACAATCCGTCTTCAATGGCACCAAACATATAAGAAAGCGATCCAGATAGAATGCCACTGAATGATAACAGTTCATCACCAGCGCCAAACAAAAGCTGTAAGTTATCTAGTACAGGCAACCCTGCACCGACATTTGTTTCATAGAGGAACTTCCTACCAGAATTAACAGCTGCTTGTTTTAGCTCTCGGTAATAAGCCATATCGCCAGTGTTGGCTTTTTTATTCGCTGCTACGACATGGAATCCAGCTTGCAGAAATTGACTATATTGATCAGCGAGAAGCTGAGAAGAGCTACAGTCTACAATCACAGGGTTGATTAAATGATTGGATTTTACAAAGTGCTCTAGTCTATCGATGGAGAAAGAGACTTCAGAAGATTCAAGCAGGGCCTGCCAATCGTCAGATTGAATGCCCTCTGCAGACAACAAGCATTTTTTGGAGTTTGCAACACCGTATAAGTTTAACTTAATATTTCTATTAGCAAGCCACTCTTGTTGCTTTTTCAATTGTTGAACAAGCTCGGTACCTACCAGCCCACACCCCAATAAAAATACATCAATAGACGGTACATGTGTAAAGAAGTTTTCATGGCAAACCTTCATCGCATCTTTACAAAGCTCACCAGACACAACAGCAGAAATCGCGCTTTCAGTTGAATCTTGCGCTATCGCTACAATGTTCACTTGGGCTTGAGCCAAAGACGCAAAAAATTTAGCCGCGAGACCTTTATGCGAGCGCATGTTGTCGCCCACAAGCGTGACAATGGCAAGGTCTTTTTGAACTTCAATGGGCTCTATCAGGCCCGCTTTCGTTTCAAGTTCGAATGCAGACTGTAAAGCCTGCATCGCCAGTGGCAAGTCTTGCTCATACACACAGAAACTAATACTAAACTCGCAAGAGGATTGTGTGATCAGTACAATAGATACGTTGTCATTTGCGAGTGCCGAAAATACCCGTGCAGCCATCCCTACTTTGCCTTTCATGCCTGGGCCTGCGACCGTTAACATCGCTAACTTATCCAAACTAGAAAGCGCCTTCACTGGCGAATCATTATCGCTGTGAGCAGAAATCATTGAACCGGGGACATCCGGATCGTGCGTATTTTTAATTTCACAAGGTACATTTGCTTTGGCGCACGGTAAGATCGTTTTAGGATGCAGCACTTTTGCACCAAAGTACGCCAACTCCATTGCTTCTTTATAAGACAGTTTCGATACTTTCGTTGCCTTTTTGATAAGACGAGGATCTGCGCTATAAACGCCATCCACATCTGTCCATATTTGGCAGATCTCTGCATTAATGCTCGCCGCGATTACGGCAGCAGAGTAATCTGAACCATTTCGGCCCAACGTTGTAAGTTCGCCTAATTCATTACTACCTGTAAACCCGGCTATGATGTATATTCCAGAACCGTTTGCCTCTATTTGTTGAGCAAGCGCAACTTTTGTCTGTTCCAGTTGCACTTCTGAATCTAAGTATTGCGATTGCGTTTTAATGCATTGGGTCGCATCTAGTGCGCGTGCATTTTGGCTTTTCAACATGTTCACCATTAATGCAACGCTGATACGCTCTCCAAAACTGATTATAAATGCGTTAACTGCCTCGGGGCATTGCTTCAGTAATTTCACGCCAGCTAATTTGTCTTTTAATGACCCTAAATCAGGCCAACCAGCCAACGAACCGAATTTTGATTCAACGACTTCCTTTAGACTCAAACAACGAGACTCAAAAGCAGCCCAAAGCGGCTCATAATCTGCGCCTTTAGCCGCGCAGTCAGCTAAATCGACTAGCTGATCTGTCATGCCCCCCGGTGCTGAAAGTACGACAACTGCATTATCATTACTGTAATTTGATACTAGAGACTGTACTCGCTGCAGACAATCAAAGTCTGCTAAAGAGGACCCCCCAAACTTTAAAACTCGCATACTGTGTTTTTCCTCATTCCTAAAACGAAAAAAGGCCTGTGCTCTCGGTGAGCACAGGCCTTTATTAATACGCACGGACCTATGCCACTATCCAGTATGGATGGTGGTCGTAATAATAATTGTCACGTTACGTGTAATTTGGTTCATTGCTTCTTTGATTAACCTAATTCAAAATTGATTAAAAATTGCTTACCTAAACTAGACTGCCTGATCATTAGGCAATCTGTCAAGCAACAAGAAGTAAATTAAATATGCAAAAAGTTCAAGATACGTACTAGGAAAGGGAGAAGCTATCTAACGAATGCCGTATTCGCTCAATAAAGAGAGTAACTGTTCTGATTTGACGGGCTTTTCTAAAAACTTAATTGCACCAAGCTCTGCCACTTTAGTTTTCATTTGGGCTTGAATATCTGCTGAAATGACCACGACAAAAGTCTCTATTTTGTGAACTTTAATCGCTTCGAGTACACCCACACCATCAAGCTCTGGCATGGTGAGATCTAAACACAGCAGATCAATTTGCGATTTTTGCAATATTTCAACTGCCTCTCGACCATTTTTAGCCTGACACACATCTACATCAAGGTTTGATGTGAGACAGCGTACCACTTGCTTACGGGCAACAGTAGAATCGTCGCACACTAACACAGAATAGCTCATAAGAAGGTAAATCTTTATTGTTCTAGTAACAAATAAACGTTATTGTTGTTCTAATCTTATAACACAATAATCAACATCCAGTAAGTTTTTTATCTCTTCTTGTATGTTGTAAAGATAGCAAGATAAACATTTATTTTTAGCCATTTATTGGCTAACTTTAAGTTTAACACGCGCGCATTTATTTGGTTGTCAGGAGCTAAGAATACTCCATGCTACAAAAAAGTCTGTCGAAAAAACTGCTTACAAATGTTCTGTCAGTTTACTTCCTACTAACGTTTGTGGTGACTTGTGGACAAGTTGTCGCAGAATACGTAAATACCAAAGACTATATTCGCAATGAGCTGACCATGCTGCAAAAAACCTTCAGTCGCAGCTTGACTCGTGCCATTTGGGAACTCAATACCAAACAAACTGTTACCACAGCAGAGGGCCTTTTAGCTATCCCAATGATAGAGGGGATCATCGTCCGAGATGACAGTGGAGAAATCATCTCACAGCTCGGTCGCTCGCTGAATATCCACGAGCTATATAGTCAACAACTCGTGCAAGAAGAAGCCCTTATTGAGGATACCCCATCCGGCCTCTTTGGTTATACCTTTCCACTCATATTTGAATTTTCCGGCAGAGCTACGCAAGTTGGTGATGTGACGCTGTTCTCAAGTAGAGAAGTCGTCTTTAGTCGAATAATGATCTCAATTTACTTTTTAATTGGTAATGCGATGGTGAAAACCACCTTCTTGATCATCCTGTTTCTGCTTGCTTTTAGAAAACTACTGACCGAGCCGCTCACGGATCTCACCGAGCAAATCGAAGACTTCGAAGTGGACAATGTGGATGGCCACAAGATAGAAATTGATACCACCGAACGCAACGAATTGAAAGTTATGGAGGAAGCGTTCAATAAACTAATAGATAAAGTGGCTGAATACCGTAAGCAACTAGATCAAACCCAAAAAGAGCTCATAATCAGTAATGAAAAGCTCGATCAGCACAATATCCAGCTTGAACAAGAAGTCGCCCGAAAAACCTCAAATTTAAGTCAGGCTATGATGGACCTGCAACAACAAAAATACGAGTTAGAAAAACAAAAACTCACTTTGACAGAAGAAATTGACTTACGACGTCAAACGGAAGAAGAGTTGCTAACCAAACAAAACGAGCTTGAGAAGTATGTTGAAGAACTCAATATGGCCCAAGAACGCTTAGTTGGCTCAGAAAAAATGGCTGCGCTCGGTGGCTTAGTTGCCGGTATAACACACGACATCAATACACCAGTTGGCATAGGAGTAACCGCCACATCGTTCTTGCAAGAGCGTTTAGATCAACTAGAGGCAGCCTACAAAGAGAAAACTCTGTCGCCCAAGGCACTCGAAGAATTTATGCATGAAGCAAAACAAAGCACGAGCTTGTTAACCAACAATTTAGCACGTGCATCAGAGCTGGTGGCTAGCTTCAAGCAAATAGCAGTGGATCAAGCCAGTGAAGCTGTCAGAACCATAAACTTTAACCAATATCTCGGTGAAGTATTACGTTCCTTACACCCCAAACTGAAAAAAACAGCCCATGAAGTTAACATTGATTGCCCTGCGGACTTAACTTTAAATCTCCCAGCTGGTGCAATCAGCCAAATATTTACAAACTTAATCATGAATTCCCTGATCCATGGCTTTGAGGGTATAAATAAGGGCGTCATAGATATTCAAATTACCGATGACAATGATGATGTAAAAATTGTTTACAAAGACAACGGTAAAGGTGTGTCACCCGCTCAGTTAGAAAAGCTATTTGATCCATTCTTCACAACCAAGCGCGACCAGGGGGGAAGTGGCCTCGGTACACACATCACCTTTAACCTCGTTAAGCAGACGCTAAATGGCGACATTGAAGTCAGCTCTGAGGAAGGAAAAGGGCTGACCTACTACATTCGCTTTCCAAAAGAGATGCAGGCACAGCAGGCTATGTTTAGTTAACACACTTTAGGTGAGTCTTAAATATGAGGCTCACCGCATTCATTCCTTTTGAAATTTTCAAATAAGTCAATTTAACCATTTTAGTCTTTGCTCGCGACATTAGAGATTTGCTATGATGCAATTCGTTTTTTCACACTCGGATTTTAAATGATATGTGGTTCAGCAACCTAATCTGTTACCGTTTTAAGCAAGATGTTTCGTACACACAAGAAGACTTTGAAAAAGCACTAGAGCAAGATATTTTTCGCTCTTGTGGCAGCCAAGATATGAGCACATTTGGCTGGGTAAACGCATTAGGCAAACATGGACAGACTTTGTCTCACTTTTCACAGAACAGTATTCTACTGTGCGCAAAGCGTGAAGAAAAAGTATTACCTGCAGCTGTTATTAACGATATGGTCGCTGAAAAAGTTGAGCAGATTGAACGCGAAGAAAACCGTCCAGTTAAAAAGAAAGAAAAAGACGAGTTGAAAGAAAATATTCTCGCAACTTTACTACCTCAAGCATTCAAGAAATCGAGCCTACAATTCGCTTTTATCGATCAAGAAAGTGGCTGGGTAATCGTGAACAGTGCAAGCTTTAACAAAGCTGAAGAAATGATGGCATTACTACGTAAGTCATTGGGTACATTGCCAATCGTACCGGCATTTGCCAACTATGATTTAGATGTATTTCTCACAGACTGGTTAACTAAATTCGAGGCTCCTGAAGGCTTTGCCATTGGTAATGACGCAGAATTGCAAGACGCTGCTGATGAAGGCGCACAAGTTAAACTCAAACAGCATGACCTTGCAAGTGACGAAATTAAACTGCATCTAGAGAATGGTAAACGAGTCACCAAACTCGCGCTAGACTGGCGTGAGCGTGTGCAATTCTTATTGCAGAACGATGGGTCAATCAAACGAGTCAGTTACAACGACGCGTTAAAAGAGCAAAATGCAGATATTCCAAAAGAAGACTTAGCGATTAAACTCGACGCTGACTTTATTTTGGTTTCAGAAGAAGTCAAAGAGCTATTGGAAGATTTAACCAAAGAGCTCGGTGATAAAGACGACTTATAAAAAAAGGGCCTATTGGCCCTTTTCTCAATTTACTTTGACTACGCAAACATGGATTTCACGTCCGCGAGCAACTCAAGGTAAGCATCATCTGTAAACGTGTCGATTGAGCGCAGTACGCCCTTTTCTTCATAAACTCCCAATGCAGCAGCTTTGTCTGACACCTGCAAAATGCCCTCTACAATGGCACCAGCACGAATAAAGTCCACATAGCAAACATGTTCTGGTTTGTAGTTGGGGTTAGCCCAACTTTCAGCAACTTCAACAAACTCATCGGTGAAGCCCCACTCGCGCATTATCGCCCCACCAATTCTGCCTGCGAGTTTTTGTATCGCGTGTGCCAAAAAGCTTGGATTTGCAAACACTTCTGGGTGCTTCTCTGCTTCCGTTAAAATGGGTAGTACACCAATATTAAAGACCAACGACGCCAACGTAATCGTATCTTTGTTCAATGACGTATGTTTGTTAATCCGCAAGTAAAACTCCATGGTCGAAATTGCCTGACATGCCACTTTCAGCGTTTTTTGCCAAGCCTTATCCATGTAAGTTTTTATTAACTTATTATTTGAGACAAACAATTGCTCCATAGCCATCGCTGTTGCTATGTTTTTTATTTGCCGTAAACCTATTCGTGTAACCGCTTGATTGAGCGTGTTCACTTTAATCGACCGTCCCATAAAGCCGCTGTTTGCCACTTTAATCATACGTGCGGCAAGTGCAGGGTCATGCGAGATCACATCCGCCATTTGAAGTAAGTTTACCTCAGGATCATCAGCAGCTTGGCGGACTCGCACTGCAACTTCAGGTAAAGTCGGTAAGACAAGTGTATCGTTATTAATTTTATCGACAAGAATGGTAAGTAATGCGTTTTCTGTAGACATATGGTCAAGTCCTTTAAATTCGCCACTTAGCTATGGCCTTATAATTTTTAGCTCATTTAAGTATCGTCTAACTTCTCGATAAAGTTAAGAAAAGTATAAAAATTATTCTTACAAAAAATTATAAAATAATACTTTGCCTCAACTGTTTGCTCAAAACGCCTTTTTTCAGCATCATAGAGCCTCACAATCATAATAACTAAAAACTCAAGGGTAAATGATGAAACTTTCTAAACTATCCAGTGCGATTTTAGTCGCCTCAGGCTTGCTTGTAAGTGCTTGCTCACAGCAAACAGAAGAGTCAACAAAAAGTCAGCAAACATCGGCAGATAGCGTAAGTTATACACTGCAGAACATAGATAAACAGCGCTTAGATATTTATACCGAAGTCACACTAACAAGCGACTTAAGTCACCTTAATGACAATCAAAAGAAAATGATTGGGATCCTAATAGATGCCTCGAAAATTATGGATGATTTATTCTGGAAACAAGCTTTTGGTGAGGACAAAGCAGCGTTTTTGTCGCGGATCGAAGACCCTGATGTACGCCGCTTTGCGGATATTAACTATGGCCCTTGGGACCGTTTAGATGGCGATAAAGTATTTCTCAGTACTTTTAGTGAAAAAGCACCGGGTGCCCAATTTTATCCAGATAACATAACCAAAGCTGAGCTCAATAATGCTGATTTCAAAGACAAGCAAGGCTTATACTCGATGGTCAAGCGAGATCAGCAAGGTAACTTGTATAGCAAAGCTTATGCCTCAGAGTTTAGAACCGAGCTAGACGAGGCTGCAAAATTACTGCGTCAGGCAAGTAACCTAGCCGTTGATAAAGACTTTGCAAACTACCTAAACATGCGCGCTGATGCGCTGTTAAATAACAGCTATCAGCCGTCAGACTTCGCTTGGATGGACATGAAGAATAACCCAATCGATGTAGTGATAGGGCCAATTGAAACTTATGAAGATCAGCTGTTTGGTTACCGTAGCGCTTTTGAATCATATGTCTTAGTTAAAGATCTTGCCTGGAGTGAGCGTCTAGCAAAATTTGCTGCGTTTTTACCAGAGCTGCAAACAGGCTTACCCGTTGACCAAATGTATAAGCAAGAAGTACCGGGGTCTGATGCCGATCTCAATGCATATGATGTCGTTTACTATGCAGGTCATTCGAATGCAGGCAGTAAAACCATTGCAATTAATCTACCAAATGATGAGCAGGTTCAACTAGAAAAAGGCACTCGTAGGTTGCAACTCAAAAATGCGATGCGCGCGAAGTTTGACAAAATTTTGGTGCCTATCGCAGATCAATTAATTGTGCCTGAGCAGCGCAAGCACATTACCTTCGACGCTTTTTTTGCCAATACAATGTTTCATGAAGTCGCCCATGGCTTAGGTATCAAAAATACCATTACTGGAAAAGGCACTGTAAGGCAGTCACTTCAAGAGCACGCCAGTGCCATAGAAGAAGGAAAAGCCGACATTCTTGGTCTGTACATGGTCGAGCAGTTGCTGAAAAAAGGAGAGATTACCGAAGGCACACTGGAGGACTACTACGTCACATTTATGGCAGGTATTTTCCGTTCAGTGCGCTTTGGCGCTTCTAGCGCACACGGTAAGGCCAACATGATCCGTTTTAATTTCTTTAAACAAGAAGGTGCGTTTTCTAAAAATGCACAAGGGCTATATCAAGTTGATATGGAAAAAATGGGTGCTGCAATGGCGAAACTATCTAACCTAATTCTGACTTTACAAGGTGATGGTGATTACCAAAAAGTCGATCAGCTCATCGCCACCCATGGTGATATCAAAGCTGAGTTACAAGCAGATTTAACTAAGCTTGCTCAGGCGAACATTCCTGTGGATGTCACCTTTAAGCAAGGTAAAGCGGTGCTTGGACTTTAACTTCTCGAGGGCGCTACAAAGCTAGCGCCTTTTTTAGCTCCGCCAATTGTGCTTCTGTATAAGCCTTGGCTGGGTTTACACCCCATACAGGCTTAGGCCATGCCGCATCATCCTCAAAACGTGCGATATGATGAACATGTAGTTGAGGTACCATATTACCCAGAGCAGCTACATTTAGCTTATCTGGGGTGAATACAGACATTAGCAGTTCGCTTAACTGCTTCGACTCTTGCCAAAACTGAGTTTGCTGCTGCTCGTCAAGGTCGATAATCTCTCTCAGCCCAGGCACTGTTGGCACCAAAATAAACCATGGATACTGACTATCATTCATAAGTAAAACTTTACAAAGGGGCCAATTAGCCAGCTCTATGCAATCTCGTTGTAATTCTGGGGCCAATTCAAAAGTCATCATTAAACACTCCAAAGAGAAAAGCAGATACCAATGATATCTGCTTTTGAATTAAAAGTAGTGACTGAATGTGTTTTCAGACACTAGATTTTGCTTACCTTATAAGCAGTAGCGAGCGAATAAGCTACTTACTGTTGCTGCCGTTGGTTTACCATGTTGCCAATCGCCCCCTTCAACACCACTACCTGCAATGTCCATGTGAACGTATGGTATCGGCTGTTCAGAGTCACAACCATGTTTGTCTAAACCGCCAACGATGGCTAAAAATGCCATTGGGAACTGGTGACCACGTGCGGTTACCGCTGAAGGCGCATTATTGCTAGATAACACATCATCAGCCAAAGTGCGTGGTTTAACAAAGTCATAATCTTCACGGCGACTGCGTGACACTTCAGCACAATCAGCCCATAGATCACCTTGGTCAGCGATTAAACGAGATACGGAATTTGCACGTGCCGGTCCATTTTCAACATATGCGCTATAAGGACCCATTGCGCGTGCGGCATGGCCCGTCAGTGTCGCCACGGTAAATAGCTCAGGGTTAATTTCAGATTTAGCGAGGTCTTTTACTTCGCTTAATAGGTCACCCATTGCCAAGCGCCCTTCCGCATCAGTATTACCGATACGCACGCGAACCCCTTCACGTGTCTCTATGATCTCATCTGGTACAAAACAATCTGAACCAATCGAGTTTCTCACTACAGCCAAGTAGGCAATCACTTTGACACCTTTAGGTTGATACTGGGCAACTGCTTTCATAAAACCTGCCACTGAAGCTGCGCCGCCCTTGTCACGGCTCATACCAGCCATAAAACCACCCACTTTAAGGTCAGCACCACCAGTGTCATATACAAGGCCTTTACCGACAAACATTAACGTGCGCTCCACGTCACCCTCTGGCACGTATTCCATTTTAACAACACGAGGGTGATGACGCTCAACAGCGTAAGATGCACGCGCAACAGTGCCAAGCATCGGGTAGTCTTTATCGATTGTGGCCCTGTCAGAAATCACTTCAACGCTTACCGAGGTACCTGCAAATAATTCAACACAATAATCAGCAAAACGAGGAGGTGCCATACGCTCCGGCTCAGTACCGCATAAATCGCGTGCTGCATATTGGCCTGCTGCAATCGCATTTAACTGTGAACAAAGTGCTTCGTCTGCACCAACCAAAAACGCGTGTTCTACCGGCTCTATCTGCGCACCACGATACTCTCGCGCTTCAAGTGGTTGCCAAAGCATTTGACAAGCACCTAAAAAGGCTACCTGTAGTGCATTTGCATAGCGAGTCTCTTGCGGTACACCAGCAAGCACAATAACAGGTTTAACAGCGCCCGCCGCTTTAGCTTGCGCAATACCAGCTTGGCCTGCTTCAAAAAAGCGACGTACATCGTCGAAGTCTCTATTTAATGGACCGGTGGGTGCCACAATTAAACGCTTTCCAGGAACACCTTCGGCAAGTAAAACATTCGCTTGGTTACTGAGTCTTGCGTCAACAGCCAGATAAGGTGCTACAGCTTCATTAAGCTGCTTATCACCTAAGTCAGCTACATTTGAAGCGATCACAATCACGGCATCCGCGTCATTTTGCTGCCAGCTAGATGCTGGCAGAGCGAGAGGAAAAGACATAAAAAAGGCCCTTTTTCTTATAATGAAAGGGCCGATTATCGGTTATTTATCTCAAAGAACCAAGTTAGACACTGGATTCTTTGCTGTCCGGTGCGCTTTGCGGTGTATTTTTCAGTTTACTTACCACACTCCAAGCTTCAAGCATAACTAGTACACTCACAACAAGTACCACAATATCTAACCCAACGAGTAACCAATTACCTTTTTCATAGTACTCACCTAATTTAATTAATCCCGCAAAGAAGGCCATCAAAATCACAAAAATCATGGGAATGAGCGTAAACTTCGCAGGCCGGCCTAATTTGATGAGATAGACTGAAATAACCAGCAAAGTTAAGCTGGCCAAAATTTGGTTAGTAGAACCGAACAACGGCCAGATGATCATACCGCCGCTACCAGAGGCGCCACCAGCCCCAAACGCCAGTAGTAAACAACACCCCACAGCAACCAAAGTTGCAATAATGCCATTTTTAAGGACTGGCAATTTGTATATATCACCCCACTCTTGAATGATATAACGCTGGAGTCGAACACCAGAGTCCATGGTTGTGCCGGCGAATAATACAACCATTACAGCCAATAGTGTGGAAGCAATTTCAGCGGATAGCCCCCAGCCTGTGCTAATTAAATTGGAACCGCCTTGGATGAATGCCCCCACAGAGCCTGCGCCTAAGTGGCTGTATATTTCATGCCACTCTTCAGGCGAAACAGCCAGCATAACACCACTCACAGCGACCAAAGTGATCAATGCCAAAGATCCCTCGCCTACTGCGCCAAGGTAGCCAACAAAGCGACCATCGGTCTCTTTGTTCAACTGCTTGGAGCTAGTACCAGACGAGACAATGCCATGAAAGCCCGATACTGCGCCACAGGCAATAGTGACAAATAAAAGTGGAATGATACTCGGTGTATCAATGGCTGTTTGAGTGTTAAAGGCAGGCGCTGTGATATCTGGCATAACGACAAATACCGCACCGTAAAGCAGTACCAAGCCTACTAACAGCTGCATACCATTAATAAAATCACGGGGTTGAAGTAACATCCAGACAGGTAATAATGACGCAATAGCGGCATAAACAAAGAGTATTAAAATCCAACTCGCTTTATCAGTTAAGCCAAACACTTCACTCGGCAAAGCGATGGGCATGTCACTACCGGCGTAGATGGTCGCATACAAGATAATGACCCCTACCAAACACAGTGGAACCAAGGGTACTTTGCGTTTAAGCAGCTGACCAATAATCAGCGCAACAACAATGGCAGCCCAAGCTGCAAAAACAGCATTGGGGTTTGCGACAAAAGAGTTGGCAATGACCACGCCAAATACCGCATTCACCATCAATAATACCAAAAACACCACAATCATAAATAACGCGCGAGTACGTTTGCCTATGACGCTCTCAGACAGTGCGCCCATTGACTTACCTTTGTGGCGAGCACTGGCCCACAGAGCTCCCATATCATGTACACCGGCAAAGAATATAGTGCCAATTACGACCCAAAGTACGGCGGGGACCCAGCCCCAATAAACAGCTATCGCAGGACCAACAATAGGCGCCGCACCAGCAACAGAGGTAAAATGATGCCCCCACAACACCACTTTATTGGTAGGTACATAATCAACACCATCATTGAATTCGTGGGCAGGTGTGACAAAGTCGTCATCCATTTTGAAGATTTTTGTGGCAATAAACTTGGAATATACAAACCAGCCAAATAGCATACCCAAGATACCAAACAACACTATCATAATAGATTGCATGGGATGTCCTCTGTGTTATTTTTGTATTAACATCACTTTAACACGGATAAACATAAAAGCAGTTATATTTTAGTCGCAGTGTACCATTTCTATAGTTATTAAATGCTTGTAATTCGGCTGTAATCAATTGAACAGTCCCATTTGCACCTGATTGCTTGGCGAATCTCCCAAACCAATTTGTACACCTACAAGCCTCACTGGTTTACTTCCGTGTCGAGCCACCGCTTGCTCTAGTAAAGTGCACAATATATCTTGGTCAATTTCATGACATTGGCACTCTTTAGTAGTTTGAGTAAAGTCGTAAAACTTTACCTTCACACCCAATTTAGTAAATTCTCGTTCAGCTTGATAAGCAGCGCTACGGCGGGTTAGTTCAGGAATAAGTTTGTCACACAAAATGGACTTTAATTGGCTGAGGTCTTGAATATCCTTTTCAAACGTGGTTTCAACTCCGACGGACTTGCGTACTCGCTCCGTTTCGACGCCCCGTTCATCTATGCCCTGGCAGCGGCGCCACAATACCCTGCCAAACTTACCGAAACGATTTGCCAATTCATCTAAGCTCAGAGCTTTAACGTCTTTACCGTGCACCAAACCACAAGCCAGTAGCTTTTCATGGGTAACCTTGCCAACCCCGGGGATTTTTTTCAGTGGCAATGAGTCGATAAATTCATCTACTTGAGACGGCGTGATAACACACTGACCATTTGGCTTATTTTCATCGCTGGCAATTTTGGCGAGAAACTTTATTGGCGCAATGCCGGCAGACGCGGTAAGGCCGGTTTGGTGGTAGATCTCAGCTCTTATCTGTTGGGCAATTAGAGTCGCGCTTCCCTGACACGCATCGCAATCAGTCACATCCAAATACGCTTCATCCAGCGAAAGCGGTTCGATTAAGTCAGTATACTTTGCAAAAATCGCACGGATCTGTTGCGACACTTCTTTATAAACTTGCATCCGCCCCGGAACGATTATCAACTGAGGACATAATTGTTTGGCTTTGTAGTTAGACATAGCGGAGCGCACGCCATACTCGCGCGCAATGTAATTCGCAGTAGATAACACTCCGCGATGACTACGGCCGCCAATGGCCATTGGAACATTCGCCAGAGATGGGTTATCGCGCATTTCCACCGCAGCGTAAAAACAATCCATATCAATATGAATAAACTTTCTCACAGGTGCGCTCAACAAATAAAACTGTTTATATATACAGTATAGTGACAGTTCAAGGTACGTTTGTCCAGCTCTGTGCGTAATGTTAGCATTGCGCCAAATTTAGCCCTGTACAAATGCAAATTTATGAGTCCCTAAAGATTGTTCGATACAAAGCTCTGCAGATCACCTTGAAATGCTCTACACTGCTGTTAGAACATTTTTGTATGTAGCGCAATTACATTGCTGCATCACCAGTTTTAACCTGTCCACCTTTGCAAGGAGTATGTATGAAGTACAGCCAACTAGGCCACACGTCAATTGAGATTTCGCGTGTCTGTTTGGGGAGTATGACTTGGGGGTTGCAAAACAATCAGCACGATGCTGACGAACAAATAAACTATGCGCTAAGTCAAGGGATCAACTTTATCGATACTGCTGAAATGTATGCGGTACCACCGTCGCCACAAACCTACGGTAAAACAGAACAAATAATCGGCGATTGGATAAAGCGTCATTCTGAGAAACGTCAAGATATTGTATTAGCAACTAAAATTGCTGGTGCTGGGCTTGATTGGATAAGAAATGGACAACCTATTAACAAACAAGCTGTAATAGATGCTGTTGATCACTCTCTGGAGAGACTAAACACCGACTACATCGACGTATATCAATTACACTGGCCCAATAGGACCTCACCTCATTTTGGCAAACATTGGCACGGTATGTTGGACTTACATGCCGTGAGCAAAGCGCAACAACTTGAAGAAATGGCAGACATTTTAGAGGGGATAAAAACGTGTATCACCGCAGGAAAGATTAGGCATTGGGGGCTGTCGAATGAAACGCCCTGGGGCTTAAATACCTATCTGAACCTCTGCCACCTGCAAGGTTTGGAAAGGCCAGTTTCGATTCAAAATGAATTCAACTTGCTCCATGAAAAAGATTGGCCCTATTTACTGGAGAATTGCGTAAATGAAGACATTGCCTACCTCCCGTGGTCTCCGCTCGCAGGAGGACTACTCACTGGCAAATATTTGGGGGGCGCAAGACCTGCTGGCAGCCGCTGGACTTTGATGCAACGACACGGGCTATTCAGAGATACCCAGTATTCTCAGCAAGCCACTGCTGCATACCAAGAAATTGCCCATGAGCACCATTTAACGACCGCACAGTTAGCCCTTGCGTGGTGCGATCAGGTTGATGGGGTAGCGTCAACAATAATCGGTGCAACCAGTATGAGTCAGCTGAAAGAAAACATTACTGCTTTTGACAAGCCTTTACCACCGGAAGCACTTGCAGAAATAGACACCATTCTAAAAACCTACCCAGTGCCTTTTTAGGACTCAATCGCATGTAGGTGTGATAGTATCATCACCCTGCATGTATTCGATATTTCAGTAATTTATGAGACAACTCAATTTATCTCCAGCTCAGCCTTTGTCAGGCTCGTGCTTTGAAAGACTGGCTGCCCGAGCAATTGTCCTGCGCGGTAATGACATTCTATTACTTTACACGGCTAGGTATGATGATTACACGCTCCCAGGAGGCGGCGTAGACAACGGCGAAGACATGGAAGACGCCCTAGCAAGAGAGCTCTTAGAAGAAACCGGTGCAAAATCCGTTACCAATATTAAGCCATTTGGGGTTTATGAAGAATATCAGCATTGGTACAAGCCTGATTTTGACAACGTAAAAATCGTTTCACATTGCTATTTAGTTGAAATCTGTGGTGAATTCACCACACCACAAATGGAGTCTTATGAACAAGCCAATGGCATGCGCCCTGTGTGGTTACCAATCAAAGACGCAATCGCACACAATCGCAGTGCTTTGGCAAATAGCGATAAAAAAGGTCAATCATTACAAAGAGAAACCATTATTTTAGAAGCCATCGCAGATGAGTTTGGATTGAACTAACCCGAATATTTTTGGTCTTAAGCACTGCCCCATGCCACCATTGATTGGTTGATAATAATAACACCGGGAAAGGGAAGCCAGTGCATAAAACACTATCAACGATATTACTATCTATCACAGCCCATTTATTGTTGCTGTTTTTACTGAGTAAACAGGTAGTAATATCACCCCAACCGTCCCCAGCTCCCGCAATGAAGACTTATCTTGTTTTTGAGGATAGCGAGCCTGAACGCCAAACCACAACAGTACGAACAGCACCACCCCATTCTGACGTGCGATCTAAACCCCAAGAATCTAAACAGGTATCAGCGCCTCAGGCTAACCCAAAGCAAACGATTGAAAGGGCCGCACCTCATCATGCATCCCCCCCTCAACATAAACCAGAGCCAGAAGCACCAAATGAGATTGACGCAACTTCAAGCAAGGCTTCAAAAAGCCTGACCAACGAACCTCATTTTAAGCAGCTAGATCCCTATTTGGGGTTAGAGTCTTTTAAGGCGCAGCAAGCGAAGCTCAGCACAAACTTTAGCAGTCGCGATATAAGCCGAAATAAGTATTCAGAGTCACGACTAACAGTCCCTACTGAGCATAAAAACATCCAGATGCAAGGGCCCAAAATGGTAACAAAAAATCTGCTTTTTACGGAATACCAAAAGGGAGACACTTGTTTCAAGGTCATGCATGCGGATCCAAGTACCCCTGCACCAGAAGGCTTTTCGAATGAGTGGGTTTCTCTTGGGTATAAATGTAACAAAAGTGTAATAGATAACACTTATGACGCTGTAATGAACAAGTGGTTAGACAAATAATTTCAATAAATCTGGCTTCGCATTGGTAATTTATAAATTCTGTTCTAAGTTTTGTTGTTAGGAGCAACAAGGTTAAAGGAGTAGAGAATGACCATTCGCCAGACTTTTATATTACTTTCCTCGTTAGTTATGCTCGCCATGTTTTGTATGGTAGGCGTTTTGTGGTACGAGACCACGCATATTGCATCTCTTGGGCAACGCCTTGCCAAAAGCAAAGAAATTAGTAACGACCTACTCATGCTAAGACGCCATGAAAAAGATTTTTTACTCCGTAAAAAGGAAAAATACGTCAGTAAATTTGATGTGCGGATCAAGCAAATGCGAAATAATATTCGGATATTAAGTACGCAATTACCTGAACCTTTACAGCAAGAGCTTCAAATCGCAGCAAATGATTTATCAGACTACGAACTCAAGCTCAGAAACTTAGTCGCTTTAGATCAAAAAATAGGCCTCACACCCACGCAGGGTCTTCGCGGAGAATTTAATCAAGCTGAGCTAGCACTGCATGAATCTCTTACCAATATTGGTGACATTACCGCAATGAGTAAAGCCCTTAGGCTTGTCTTATTAGAAAATGACTTTCAAACCAATTTGAACATGTCAACCAAACAGGAAGTAACCCAGCAGTTGGCTGTCATGAAAGTCTATTTCAACGACCAGTTTAGCGAAGGACAAAACGACCTCACCCAATTTGAAAATACCGCCCGCGCACTAACTGTCGCACTGATGGAGCGTGGCCTTGACGCTGAGTCTGGATTACGTGGAGAGCTGAGAAACAGCATTCACAAAGTTGAAAATACAATGACGCAATTGTCCGGCCAAATCGACCAAAATATTCATCAAGAATTAGGCACTGCCAAAACCCAAGGGATGGCGCTGGCCACTATTCTGACTGCAATTATCGCGGGACTGCTATTGTGGAAGGGCTATAAAATAGTCAGCCGACTAAAAGTAGCCAATGACAATATGGCCACTATTAGCCATGGTGCCGGTGATCTAACCCATCACATTGAACTAAGAGGGCAAGATGAAGTTACAGAGTTTACTGGTTCGGTTAATCAGTTTATTGACACTACCGCCAACATAGTACGCGAAATTAAGCATACTGGTGAAAATGTCGAAACAGGCGCACATCAATCGGTCGAAGTGACAAAGCGCTCACAACAGGCCATTGAGGAGCAAAAAAATAATACACATGCGGTTAAAACAGCCGTAAGCGAGTTAGTCCAAGCTGTATCACTCATCGCTGAAAATAGTGTTGCTGTGCAAAACAATGTCAATGAAGCAGACGAAAACATGGCTAGAGGCTCCGACATTATGCATAAAGCGCACAACAACATGTCAGAATTAACTGGCCATATAAATCAGAATAGCCAACTTATGCAGCAGCTATCGTCTGCAAGTGGTGAAATTGAAAGTGTCACTTCTGTAATACGTGGGATAACAGAGCAAACCAACCTATTGGCGCTCAATGCCGCTATCGAAGCTGCTCGAGCAGGTGAAAGTGGTCGAGGTTTCGCTGTAGTCGCTGACGAAGTAAGAACATTAGCAAAGCGTACTCAAAGCTCTACTGTTGAAATTGAACGCATGATCCATAGCTTGCAAAGCTTGGTAACCGAGTCTGAGCAGGCGATGCAAACTAGCTTAAACTTGAGTGAAAAAATGTACGAAGGTATTACTGAAGCTCAGCAAAGCATGGACGAAAACAAACTCGCTATGGATAAAATTCGTGACATGGTCATTCAAATCGCTGGCGCAACTGAAGAGCAAATGGCTACAGTTCAGGGCGTTGAAGATGCCGCCGCCAATATTTCAGTGTCTGCTGAGCAGCTCTACGTAGACTCCTGTGAAAACTGTAAAAATTGCGAAGCATTAGAACATGATGCACACCGAATGCAGGAGGATGTTTCACGTTTTAAAGTTTAGCTGAAAGCTGGCAAGCATTTTTATCTATGCCAGCTCCTATTTAGTTGAGTAGGTAAGCGCCCTCACTTGTCAGATCAAAGTAATTCGCTTATCTGCTCGAATTATCCCGCAAAAATGTTAAAGTCATAGCCCAGCGCGTACATTGGTCGCTTTTAAATCAAAGGAGTAGGCATGAGTGTAAAACGCATAGGGCAATTTTTTAACCCTCATTCGGTCGCAGTGATTGGTGCGTCCAGTAACCCAGCTCGCGCGGGTAATGTGGTGATGCGTAATTTACTGCAAGGTGGTTTTAAAGGGCCTATTATGCCTGTCACGCCTAAATATACCGCAGTGCAAGGAGTGCTTGCTTACCCTAATATTAAAAGCCTCCCACATACGCCTGATTTGGCCATCCTTTGCACAAACAAAAATACAGTTTGTCAGCTTATTGAAGAGTTGGGCCACCTCGGATGTCGGCACGCAATTATTGTTGCTGCGGGTCTAGATACTCAGCAAAAATTAAAATTAAAAGAGACTGCACTCAATGCCGGTGTCACGATCCTCGGCTCAAATAGTCTTGGGCTGATATTGCCTCATATCGGCCTCAATGCAAGCTTCTCACATACCGTTGCAAGACCCGGAAAACTCGCGTTTGTTTCACAGTCAGCTGCGGTATGTTCAACAATTCTTGACTGGGCTCAAAATAAACATATTGGTTTTTCACACTTTGTTTCAGTGGGAGATTGCATCGACATCGATTTCGATGAGCTGCTTGATTACTTGGCAAGAGACGCTAAGACCTCAGCCGTATTGCTCTATATCGACAATATTAAAGATGTACGACGATTTATCTCCGCTGCTCGAGCCGCAGCATTTAATAAGCCTGTTATTGCTATTAAAACAGGGCGAACATTGGCTGGCGCTCAAGCGGCTTACAATCATACAGGCGGTAAGACTTCCGATGATGCAGTCTACGATGCAATGTTCCAACGCGCTGGTATGTTGCGTGTAAACGACTTGCGCGAGCTGTTTGCAGCAACCCAGACCTTAGCACTACACCCTAAGCTTCTAAAAGTAGAGCACTTAACCATTTTAACTAACGGCGGTGGCCCAGGTATTATGGCGGTAGATACGCTTTTGATGCGTTCAGGTAAACTGGCAACGCTCAGTGAACAAACTATCACGGCACTCAATAAAATCGTGCCACAGTCTTCACAAACTGACAATCCAGTGGATATTTTTGGCGATTCATCACCGCAGCGGTATCAGCAAGCATTGGAAATTCTTTTAAAAGCTGATGAAGTAAAAAACCTCCTTATCATCCATACACCTTCAGCGTTGGCACCAAGTAGCGCCTATGCCAAGATTATTGCTCAAACCCTCGAAAAACTCCCTAAAATGGCACGTCCTTTTGTTATGACTAATTTTATGGGAGAGGATGCTGCGCGCTCCGCTAGAGATATATGTGTTCTGAGTCACATTCCCACTTACCGCACACCGGAAGGTGCGGTGAGCGCTTTCATGCATTTGATCACCTATAGACGTAACCAAAAACACCTGACACAAACACCAGAATCAATCATTCAAGATGATCTAATAAATAGTGCAGCGGCCAAACAGCGTATATCGGCATGCTTAGACTCGGGACACCGCTATTTGTCGACTCACTCATCTCGTCAAATTCTCGCTTGCTATGGTATTGAATGTATTGAGACAGAAGTCGCGTTAACACCCAGTGATGCAAGAGAACAAGCCGATAAGATCGGTTATCCAGTTGCTTTAAAACTTATTAGCCCTGCTATCCCGTCAAAATCGGAAGTGGGTGGCGTCGTTTTAAATTTAAACGACGGTAACGAGGTTGAGCAAACCGCTTTTGCTATGCTGCTGCGTATCAAAAAAACCTATCCTGACGCAGAAATTGAAGGATTTTCATTACAAAAAATGGCGTCTAGGGCAGGTACACAAGAACTCAGAATTGCCATCAAAACAGAACCTGATGTCGGGCCGGTTATCCTGCTAGGTGAAGCTGGAACAGGCTTAAATTTTTCTCAAGCTGCCGTCGCCTTGCCTCCGCTGAATATGAATCTTGCCAAATACCTAATTGCAGCGGCGCATGACAAAGGTGTATTAAAAGAGCGCACCTTGCCCGATAAAGTTGATAAATACCGTCTCTGTGCACTACTCACTAGAGTGTCACAAATGATTGTGGAGCAGCCCGATATAAGCACGTTGGAGTTAAATCCAATCTTAGCGAGTTCGGGGCAGTTTCTAGTTTTAGACGCACAGATCACACTCTCGTCTTATACCCCTCTTGCTGGCAGAAAGCGCTTAGCTATTAAGCCTTATCCGAAAGAATTAGAGCGTAGTATTACCCTTAAAAATGGTCATCAAGCTATACTGAGGCCCATCAAACCGGAAGATGAGCGCAGCCATCAAGAGTTTGATCAATCACTTAGCCAAGAAGATCGATATAAAAGGTTCTTTGGCCAGTTGCCTCAATTTACCCATGAGCAGTTAGCGAAGATGACGCAGATTGACTACGACCGAGAAATGGCCTTCATTGTCAGTGAGCGGCATAAAAGTACCTATCGCACACTTGGAGTATCTCGAGTTTTGATGGATCCAGACAACATTAGTGCTGAGTTTTCGGTTATTGTCCGGTCTGATAGCCAAGGCTTGGGGCTAGGCAAGCTACTGATGAATGCGGCTATAGATTACTGCCGAGACAAAGGCGTAGGGACCATCGAAGGGATCACATTACCCGAAAATTCAGGCATGATCACTCTCGCAAAGCATCTGGGCTTTAAAGTAAGGCGTGACTTTGAAGAGGGCGCGACCATTATGACCCTGCCCTTACATGAAAGCACTGAACATAAGTAACTAATGTGAATAGCGAACAATGAGTTTGACTCTAAGACAAAAAACAGCTGCAATTTTAGAAGGCAGCGGACGATACAGAAAAGTGGCTCACACCCTAGATATATTCCTAATTGCACTGATCATATTTAATGTCATTGCAATTGTACTTGAGTCAGTGCCAGCATTAGCAAAGCAATATTATCGCTTGTTTTTTTACATTGAAATTGTTTCTGTTGGTATTTTCTGTGTCGAGTATTTACTTAGACTGTGGTGCTGTGTCGACAAAGTAAATTACCGAGATAAAACCAAAAGTCACCTTTCTATTCGGTTTAAATATGTGAGATCTCCCCTGGCTGTAATCGATCTCATCGCTATTTTACCTACCTTGTTGATGGTATTTTTTACCTTTGACTTGCGTTTCTTACGGGTAGTTAGACTGATGAGAATTTTCAAACTCACACGCTACTCACGCGCGATGCAATTACTGCTCGCAGCATTTAAAGAAGAGGCCAGTTCTTTGATGGCAGCGTTTTTTATTATGTCATTGGTGCTGATAGTCGCTTCCTGTGGTATTTACCTCATTGAACATGACGTCCAACCTGAAAAATTTGGTTCAATCCCCGCTGCAATGTGGTGGGCCATGGCAACACTTACCACTGTAGGCTATGGGGACGTTGTACCTATTACTCCATTAGGTCGCTTTTTTGGTGGCGTGATCACCTTATTGAGTATGGGAATGGTTGCTATCCCTACCGGCTTACTCGCTTCAAGCTTTGCAGACCAATTACGTAAACGACGTGATGCCTTTAATGAGGCTATTTTGCATGCGCTGGTGGATGGGAAGCTCGAAGAAAGTGAACTAGAACACTTAGAAGCACTGAGGATCCAACTTGGACTCAGTGCCACTGAGGCAAATCAAGCAATCAAGATCATGACATCACAGCGCGCACAAAATATGTATTGCAGGCACTGTGGTCAAAAGCTTTAATCACGAAACATTTCTTGCCAAGCGTTTTCCATCTGGTGTGAAATTAAATCACCAGGTAGCGGCGGACTGAATAAATAGCCCTGAAAACGCTCACAACCAAGCATCCTCAAAAATTTTAACTGCTCGGTACTCTCAACACCTTCAGCGATACAAAACTTGCCTAAACTGTGGGCCAATGACAGAGTGGAATGGATAATGGTCTCATGATCTTTGTCCACTCCTATATCGGAGATAAAGCTGCGATCTATCTTTAACGCATCCACCGGAAATTGCTTCAGATAAGTTAAAGATGAATACCCAGTACCAAAATCATCCATATACAAACGGCAGCCCAGAGCACGTAATGCATTCATTCGATCTATTGCCTGCTCCGCATCCGCCATCATAACCGATTCGGTGATCTCAAAGACTAAGCATCGCCCTGGTACATTGGCCTTCAAAAGAGCTTGCCTGATCCTAGCTATCAGCTCATCGTACTCAAAGTCTAACGCTGACAGGTTAATAGACAGGTACAGATCTGGCCAAGATAAATGCCACACCTTAAGCTCAATAAGCGCCCGCTCTAATGTTTGAAGCAATAACTTGGTAATTAGGCCCGTTTTTTCAGCTGCATTTGCGAATTCTTGAGCACTGAAAGTCGGATCTTCGGGCCACCGAAGTAATACCTCAAAACCTTCTATTTCACCCTTAGTCCCATTAAGAATTGGTTGATAATAATTACAAAACAACTCATCATTATAAGCTGTATTCAAGCGACGTTCGATTTCAATTGTTCTTTTAGCCTGCTGATTAATATCATGGTGATAAAATTGATAGCCACTCACCAAAGACTTTTTAGCATGGCTTAACGCTATTTCTGCCGCTTGATTTAATTCAAAGGCATCACTGGCATCGTCTGGATATAAAGCAACCCCCACATACACTTGCAAATGAACATGTTGATCATGTACCTCAATGCCTTCTTGGAAACGCTCCATCAAGCAATGAATGTAGCGGGTTACAGCATCTACATTGTCTAAATGTTCCATCAAAATAAAGAAATCTCGCTCATGACCAATTGCCAAGCTGTCAACTTCTCTAAAGCAGCATTGTAAAGTTTGAGCGACCCTTTGAATGACAGTTGAAACAAACTCGTTACCAAAGGTATCTGCTAATCGCTGCAATCTGCCAAACTTAATCGCCAATATCGCCATCGACTGGTCGGCATCTTTTGCCTGTTCAAGTGCATGCTGCACACGATCCATAAACAACACTTTATTGGGCAGCTTTGTCAACGAATCATAATTTGCTAATTGATAAAGTTCTTTTTCCGTGCGCTTTTGTTTGCTTATATCGGTCAAGACAATAATATAGTTTTGGCCGAGTGTAGCAGTCACCTTTACCAACACATGACGCACTTCGCCACTTGGTAAGCGCAGTGCCTCTTCAGCACTGTGATACTCGTCTTCACTCAACTCACTCATTGCACGTAAATAGTGCATCCGAACATGGCGTTCAAGACCTAAACTCACGCTAGTACTTGAAGTCGGGTTGGCCGGTACCGAAAAAGCCTCTTGAAGTGCTTTGTTACAAGCAAGGATCCGAAAACGCTTATCAAAAATCATTACCCAGTCGCGCGTTTGTTCAAATGCCTCGCCAAATAGGGAAGCACGCTCTTCAAATACACGCTCGCGGGTCAAGTTAGTATAAGTGCCTGCCACGCGCATTGGAACGGCCTCACGCCATGCCATCACCTTGCCATAGTCCTTGTACCAACGCCACTGCCCTACTCGGTTTCGCAAACGATAAGTACAATCTATGTAGCCTTTCGCTGTTGATACAAACTCAAGCCATTCAATACGGAATAATGCGCGATCTTGTGGGTGTATTAACTCTAAGTAATCATCTAGATTAATATAATCTGCTTTATAACCTAGTTCATTTACTAGCCGCGGTTGATAAACTAAATTTGAGCCCGACTGCCAGTCCCACACCCCTGAATTACTTCCTTCCAGAGCCATTTTTAAGCGGGTTTCACTGTTGCGAGTCTCTTTATGCGCAGCCATCAGCAATTGCGCTACGCGATTTTTACGATGTACCCATAGTGCAAAAAGCGCACTTGCTAGTATCAAATAACAGGCCAAAGCCATTGGCGAGCGCCAAAATGGATATTTAACTTTAATATTCAACTCAGCCGGCTGTGTATAATCCCCAGTCAAAGGATCTTTTGCCCATACTTTTAAGCGGTGATTACCGGGGTTAAGTTTTGGAAAAACAACCCGATTGCTATTTCGGCTTAAAATACGTTGTTCACCCGATAGCTGATACTCATACACAATCCGTTCTTGGGCAGTGAATGCCATAGCTGAAAAAGACACCTCTAGTCCAATATCATCATGATCCAACTCGATTGAAGAAAAAGATTTGAGCCCAGCTGGTTTTAAGTCCCGAGACATTAAATCAACATTGGTAATGTTGACACGGGTTAGTAAAGGCTTACTAGGACGGTTTACTTCAGGATCAAAGATAGTGATGCCCTGTAACGAACCATACGCAATTTTACCATCTTGCAATTTTACAGAAGACCCGCTATTGAATTCATTGCTCATCAAGCCGTCGTTAATTGTGAAACCTTGTAGGTGAAAATTATCTGGATCTAAGCGCCATATGCCTTGATGCGAAGACATCCATATCATGCCCGCTTCATCTTGCTGCATCTCATATAAGAGGAAGTTGGTCACTGAAAACGAGTCAGCCGGAAGCGGGAGTTCTTTGTACCCATCTGCTGTCAACCTCACTAATCCATGCGTCGCAAATGACAGCCACAGCACATTATTTTTGTCGATTGTATAGCTAAGTAAATCCACGGCTGACTGCTTGTGTGCTTTAGGAACTTGATAAATTTGAGTCAACGTATCCGTGCTATGATCATATCGGAATAAGCGCCCTTCACTATAAAAAACAGGTTGCGAGGGGTGACTAGATAAAGGTGGAAAAAAGCCATAACTGAGAAACGGGTCAAACTGTTCAAACTGAGTGCCAAGCGATTCAAGCCGCCCTTTTTCAATATCAAATAAGTAAAAGCCAGAATTGCCATCCACAAAGTAAAGTAACCCAGGCTCTACTAATGCGGCTCCTTTAACGAATCCAGCCAGCACTTGGGTGGCATTCTTGTCTTGAGCACTAGGTCGATAGATACGCTCTGATTTGGGTTCAAACACAAACAACCCTCGGTTGCTGATTAACCATAGTTTATCTTTATGAGGATAGAGCGAAATAATAGAGTATTCAGGTAAAAAACTCTCTCCCATGTAGCCCTGTAAAAGAGGCTTTGCTTCTCGTGTTTTCGGGTCATACCTTGTTAATCCGTCGCGCGTTGCAGCCCAGATATACCCTTGAAATTCGACAAGCCCCCATATGGTGCCATGAGACAATTCACCAACAATTGACTCTGCTTGCACATTATCAAAAATATGGTTTTCAGGTGGCAAATAAAAAGCGCCATCGGTCCGTGTGGCAGCCCATATTCCACCATTTTGGTCTTCGTTTAAATGAATGACACTGCTATCTGAGATAGGAAATCTACTCTGCGACAACCGCAAGTCTGGCGTAATTGTCAGCGACTCAGGGTCAAGCCGCATTAACCCTTTATCGGTGCCTAATAACAAATAGTTTTGCTGGCGTAACATATGCCAGATATTAAAGTCTTCAAGCAATGTTTTATAACTTGGGGTCGCACTAAAGTCCTTTTGCAATTCGCCTATGTCTAAAGCATACAGACCTAACACGGCACCGACTAATAAGGTGTTATCATCAAGTAATAACAAGGACTTTGTATTGTGTTCAAATGGATGCTCAGGAGAACTAAGATGCTGAAGTGGCTTTAATTGCTTTGTGGGAATATGATAAGCGAACAATTGTTCGGTCGTGGCTATGTACAGTATGTCGTCATACTGCAATAGCGCTCTCACTAAGCTGCGCTCAGTCATCCCAGGAATAGGGATCGCTTCTTTAATTTCACCCGTTTGTTTATTCAAAATTGATACATTTTGCGTGCGACCTAACCAAAGCTCATTGCTGTTCTTTTCCAACATTTGGAAAACGCTATTGTGAATGTAGTCCTGCTCAGAAGAAGGTGTTTTAATGTATTGTCGGTAAGTATCTTGCTCTGGATTATAACTGAAGAAACCCGCGCGGCCGGAGGCTATCCAAATCATACCCTGAGAGTCTTGATAGATCCGATCGATTTGCATCTTATCCAAGGCTCTATTAGGGCCCATTACCTCTAGTACTTGGTAACCATCATAACGATTCAAGCCCCCTTCAGTTGATAACCACAAATACCCTTTTTTATCAAATAGCAGAGTATTCACGTAACTCTGTGATAGCCCTTCTGCTGGAGATATACGCGCCACTTGCGCCGAACATACAGCACTAAATATGCAAACAAGTATAAGAATAAACTGAATCATTTGTGCACGTTCCCTGAATAACACATAGGTACGATATCACGTCCTTGCTTTACGTAACTTGCAAATTTTTTTTGTAGAGCGGAGGGGAGTGACACACTATCCACCGGCTCAAACGCTAGCTTTGAATACAACGCTGTGACATTTTTATAAGCAAATGTATAGACACACTGTTCAGTGCTTTCAGTGGCATGCGCAACAAGCATTTTTGCCATTCCTTGCCCTCTGTAAGCTGAGTCAACAAAAACGGTTGATAAAAAAAAGTTATTATCAACATTTTGTACTCTGCACGCGGCAACTAAATCAGTCTGTTTAATGACCCAAACTTGATCTTGTTTTGTTGCTCGGCCGCGCACGTTATGTTTCTGAAAAAACTTGTTTACCAAGGGCGTTTGAATCGCAGGAAGGCAATAGCAGCTTAACGTCATAATTACACTAACATTAGCCCAAGATATTGTTCAAACTTGGCTTTTAAGGTGTCACGCTCTGAAAGGGGTCGACTATTTATGGCATCGTAAACCGCTTCCCGGGTATTTTTCCCACGCTTAATTTGATATGCCCAAAAGGACGCTTCGTACTCTAATTGGATTTGGTATTTATCCGCTCGAGAAAGATTACACAGGTTGTAGGACATCAGACTGTACAATTATTGAAATTCTTGAAAACAGTGTATCATATATGAACTGGACAACGGCAGTACAGAATGACAAAGTTCTTGATGAAATACGCTACCTTGCGCATCAAGAGCGAAGTCAAAATCCAGGAGAATAAGATAACACGTATGATAAGGAGACTATGTGCGAAATCTAACAATTTTATGTATGCTGTTTCTATCCACCTGCACCGTTGCCAGCGCCAAAACGCTTTACTTCAATCGACCAGCCGACACCGCACAAGCTCGCTATGTTATTGAATTACTGAGCCTTGCCTATAAAGACATTGGCCATAAGCTCGAAATCATTGATTTTGACAGGCATAGTGCATTGATCGCAGCAAATGAGGGGGAGCTCGATGGCCAACTAGGTCGTATTGCAGGCGTCACAGACAGCTATGCTAACTTAATTTATGTGGACTACCCGCTGTATTCATTCAACCTTCAGTTAATAAGCCATTGTTTGGTTTGTACATTCAATCAACTGGATTCGCTCGTTGTACAAAGTGGCTATTTAGTCGCGTACCAATACATGATGGACAATCAATATAAAGGGGAGCTAATTGAAGTTAAAAGTACAGCCGCACAACTTAATCTATTGATGCAAAAAAAAGTGCAAGGCGCGCTTATCGTTGACTTCCACCTCAGAGAGCACCTTCCTTACATGGATATGGAAGCCGTTAAGATTGAAGACTTGATGACTATCGAAAGTTTTCACTATTTACATAAAAAACACTCCGCCCTAATCCCAAGATTAAAACAGACACTAAAGAAGTTAGAGAAAAAAGGGGTTACAGCCGTTTTAAAAGCTAAGTATCGGATTTAAACAAATCTTCTTGATGACCTGTGTTGGTTTCAGATGTCGCTTGTGCGTCAGCTTTCTGTTTTGCTAATACGCGTTTTTTCCTGCGTTGACATAACTCAACTACCGTCCGCTTTTGCTGTTCTGTCATTTTATTCCAGCAAAAACGCTCTTCCCTACTGCGAAAACAACCTTTGCAGTAGCCGCGATTATTCACTTCACAGATCCCTTTGCATGGACTTGGGATCGGAAAAATTTCGATTTGTTCCATACTTAAGGTCAATAAAGATTCCAACTATCAACAAAAAAGATCACTAAAGTCGATACTACATGACTAAACACACTATTCAAATTTTAGTTGATAATTACTCAAACTAGGAAGTAAGGCATGTGATAAGAGGACAACAATTGGATAAAGATGAAGCAAGCAATTAAAGCGGCTATCGCGAGTAATTTAGAAAAGGAGATGGTGCCGACTATCCGAGTCGAACGGATGACCTACTGATTACAAGTCAGTTGCTCTACCAACTGAGCTAAGTCGGCGCACCGGAAATGGTGCCCAGAGGCGGAATCGAACCACCGACACGAGGATTTTCAATCCTCTGCTCTACCGACTGAGCTATCTGGGCAATAATTAAATTTTACTTTTAAAGAATAAATATGGTGCCGACTATCCGAGTCGAACGGATGACCTACTGATTACAAGTCAGTTGCTCTACCAACTGAGCTAAGTCGGCGCACCGAAAAATGGTGCCCAGAGGCGGAATCGAACCACCGACACGAGGATTTTCAATCCTCTGCTCTACCGACTGAGCTATCTGGGCAATATTCTTTAAATTTTGAACTTCCACAAAGGACTTTCAATACAATTTATAAGTTTGACATCTCACCTAGGATTGCCACAAGTGCAAACCTTTGAGTTGTGTCAGGGTATATTTTTAGAAGTAAATGGTGCCGACTATCCGAGTCGAACGGATGACCTACTGATTACAAGTCAGTTGCTCTACCAACTGAGCTAAGTCGGCGCACCGAAATGATGGTGCCCAGAGGCGGAATCGAACCACCGACACGAGGATTTTCAATCCTCTGCTCTACCGACTGAGCTATCTGGGCAAAAATCTTTTAATAAAAAATCCTACCAAGGATTTTTATGCAATATGAATCGCTTCATTTTGAAAGCGTTCTAAGCATTAATTATGATTACTTCTAAAGAATAAATGGTGCCGACTATCCGAGTCGAACGGATGACCTACTGATTACAAGTCAGTTGCTCTACCAACTGAGCTAAGTCGGCGCACCGAATTATGGTGCCCAGAGGCGGAATCGAACCACCGACACGAGGATTTTCAATCCTCTGCTCTACCGACTGAGCTATCTGGGCAAATATTCTTTAAACACTGAAGTCCAATAACAGGTCTCAATGTTATTTTGTTTGTTTCCCATCTTAGAGATGGTGCCCAGAGGCGGAATCGAACCACCGACACGAGGATTTTCAATCCTCTGCTCTACCGACTGAGCTATCTGGGCAATGCTATTTATTGAAAGCTAAGCGCTCTCAATTCCATTCAAATAAGCTGTATTAAACAGATATTCGAATAAATTAATGGTGCCGACTATCCGAGTCGAACGGATGACCTACTGATTACAAGTCAGTTGCTCTACCAACTGAGCTAAGTCGGCGCACCGAAAATGGTGCCCAGAGGCGGAATCGAACCACCGACACGAGGATTTTCAATCCTCTGCTCTACCGACTGAGCTATCTGGGCGTGCGGCGTATTAAACGAGTTTTACCCTTTCAAGTCAACTATTTTTTTGCAATATAATTTGTTTGCGCACAATTCATGCAAAACTAACAAAAATCAGCTAAAAAAGGATGAAAATCATACATGCTTTTACACTTCATATTAATCACAAACCATAATAAAGAAGTAAAAACGTAGAGAAATCATCCACTGTAGGTGGTAGGATTAACACTTACTTATAAAAACTCGACTTGAAAGTTATTTGCTCGGATTATTTCAATGGAAAATTCTTCACAAGCACAGATTAAAGGCTTTGTGCCACTGTTTGTTTTTGTTACCTTAATAATTGCCAGTGTTTCTGCACTTGCAGCCTATTTATGGCCAAAGCAAACACAAACCACAATACATAGCCAGCCAGATCTCGTGTTACAGGCTCAAGATTTAGCAGCGCCGCTTAGCAATACGATGATGAAGCTTGGTTATAACTATGCCAAACAGATGCTGACGTCGGTCAAAGCAGGTAACCCTGACATCAATGCGTACTTATATGCTGACAGTGGCATGGGAAAACCTAGCCTCGTGTTTCAAACAGATGAGTTTCCAATCGCACCAATCAAGCAACGTAGCAAGCTCACGGTGAACGACCAAACGATTGTTCATCAACCATTGACCTTGGACAATATGCCTGTTGGTGAATTAATTTTGGTGTATACCGCCCCCCAAGTTGCGGCTCCCGAAGACAACCCTTTGAGTTACGTACTCGCCCTAATCGCGCTTATACTTACAGTCGCATTCGCGCTTTTCTTAAAAAAGCAGGTTGTAGGAAAACTAGCGAAAGAGTTGAAGCTGCTCAATTCCGAGCTTGATCATTTAGTTGCGCAAAAGGATTATGAGGTCCACATCACAGAAAACCTCAGCTTTGGTTTGTCGCAAACATCTATCGGTATCAATGCCTTGATCAATCAAATACGCGATATTATTAAAGGTAACCAGGCTGCACAAAACGAATTAAGACAGCTTCAAACCAGCTTAGAGACAGAAGTTCAAGCGCGGACACTTGCTTTAGAGAAGGCAACTCTAAATGCTGAACGAGCAAGTGAGGCAAAAACTACCTTCTTGGCAACTATGAGCCACGAGATCAGAACACCAATGAATGGGGTTATCGGCACCATAGACTTATTACGTCAAACCGAATTAGATGGCGCACAGCATCGTTTAACGACGATTATTCGAGATTCCGCTTTCTCGCTACTCGGTATCCTCGATGATATTCTCGACTTCTCTAAAATCGAGGCAGGTAAGTTACAAATTGATAGCAGTGCATTTTCGGTCTCCGAAACCATTGAAGAAGTGGCACGCGTTCTGTCCTCTGTGGCCAAGAAGCGTAAACTCGATTTACAACTCGCCATTGCTCCGGATATTCCTAGTAACTTGGTGGGTGATGCCGTGCGGGTTCGCCAAGTACTTTATAATCTTTGTAGCAATGCGATTAAATTTACCTCAACAGATGAAAGCAGGCAGGGCTTCGTAAAAATCTCTGTAGAAGTCGCACAAAACACTTCTGAGCATTACACGTTAAGATTTAAAGTCACTGATAACGGTAAAGGTATGACTCAAGCACAGCTTAGAGAAATATTTAATCCGTTTATTCAAGCTGAAGGCTCCATAACGCGCGAATATGGCGGTACCGGATTAGGCCTTTCTATATGTAAGAGTTTGGTAGAATTAATGCTGGGCTCAATCAATGTGCAATCTGATATTGGGATGGGCAGCGAGTTTGTTGTTGAATTACCATTTAGTATCACCGGCAAAGTTGAGTACGCCAATAAAGGCGTCTTAGAAGGCAGAAAAATTGTCACCTTTACCCATAATCCAAACCGCCGTGCAATTCTGGCACGTTACCTTTCGTTTATGGGCGCGAACTCTGTTGTTGTGCTTGAAGCCAGTGAGATGGGCGAACATCAATATGAACAAGATGTTGTCTGGGTGCTTGATGGCCTTGATGGAATGGATAAGGTAAATCAACAACTGCGCGATTTACTTTATTCTCTGGAGCACAATAACCAACAGGTTATCGTTCTAAGTACCATGGACGAGTCAGCACTTAACCACGGCCATATATTCTACTTGAATGCTGCACCACTTTGTAAAACCAGCTTTATGACAGCAGTGTTGGTCGCTGTTGGGTTACATAAACCGAAACAGCTTAAGCCTTCTCGCTCAATGAACAGTTATTTGAATACTGAAGACGCTAAAGCTGAAAACAAACTGGTACTGTTAGTAGAAGACAACGTACTCAACCAACAAGTGCTTACTGATCAGCTCCATCTGCTTGGCTATGGAGTTGAAGTAGCAGAAAATGGTGAGGAAGGTTTAAAAATGTGGCAAAAAGGCCACTATGCAGTTGTCCTTACTGATTTGCATATGCCGAAAATGTCCGGCTATGACATGGTAACCAAAATTCGAGATATCGCTGAACAAGCACCGGATATCAATGCACAGCCATATATCATTGCGATTACAGCAAACGCATTAAAAGGTGAACGAGATCGATGCTTGGCATCCGGCATGAACGATTACATAACAAAACCCGTTGAATTGAATGTTCTCGAGGCAACACTTGATAAATGGCAGTCTGCTACAGGGGCTCAAGTTGGTAAACCCGCTGAGTCACAGCCTACTGCTAAGCCGACACTGCCGGAAAAACCACCCGCAACAAACACAAGTCCTGAGCCTCAAGTTGAGACCAGTTTCTCACCTGATTCTGTTTACTCAGAAGCGCGTCAGATGACAGAGGAACCAGTTGCTATTGAGCCCAATTATGATATCGGTGAACCAGTGGCTCCTTCACATCAACCACTTGAGGAGCAACCTATTGTTGAGCCCCAAAGCTACGAACCTCCAGTAGAAGTTGAGGTAGAGGTAGAGAGCCCAATTGTTGATGAGGTACCAGCGGTACAAAAAGCAGAAGTAGAAATGCCAGAAAAACCTATCAACATGGATCAACTCAACAAGTATGTGAATGACGATGATGCCAAAAGGCTGCGCTTTTTCAGAATGTATTTAGAACAGAGTAGCGAGTTAGCAAGGGACATTAATGGCGCGGTAATCTCATCTAGCCAAAGTGAAATTATTGAAGCTTGTCATCAACTTAAATCTATTTCTAGGACCATAGGCGCGGAACAAGTGGCTTTGCTTGCTGAAGGCTTTGAAACACGTTGTAAAGAGGAAGAGCTTTCAAGTGATCAACTTATTCAGTTAAGAGATGAGTTAGAACTGGCTTATCAAAGAGCAACTGAGTTTATCCAGCAGTTTTTACAGCAATCAGCTATTTAAACCGCCAGACACACCTCACAGGGCAACATCATGTGTGTTGCCCTGCAATTGCGCAGGTTCAACCTTGAACCATTGAATAGATCATATTGACTACAATGCCCGCCATCGCCAAAGGGATTATATACTTAGAGTACTTCTCCATTTTATTGAGCCCGATTTTACTATTATATTTCTCAAGTAAGGGGATCAAAACCACTAATGCAATTACCAAACAAACTAAAATAACAATGATATTCATATAATCACTCGAGCCAAATTTATTCTATCAAGTTATACCACGAAGGCTTAATTTTGGCCCGTTATTTATACAGAAGCTCTAAGAAAGGAAGAAAAACTGTGGAGCCGAAGCCCCACAAAAAGGTTGGAGAGTGTTGTTAACCGACCAAAGCGAGCAGTATGCCTGCTGCGACTGCGCTACCTAGAACACCAGCAACATTGGGCCCCATAGCATGCATTAATAAGAAGTTATGAGGGTTCGACTCTAAACCCACTTTATTTACAACTCTAGCTGCCATAGGCACAGCTGACACTCCTGCCGCTCCCACCAAAGGATTGATAGGGTTAGAAGATACGCGATTCATAACTTTTGCCATATAAACACCAGAGGCTGTGCCAATACTAAATGCCAACGCACCTAACAGTAAGATGCCAAGGGTTTCCACAGTCAAAAACTGATCAGCAGCCAACTTTGACCCCACCGCTAAGCCCAAGAAAATCGTCGTGATGTTAATGAGCTCGTTTTGTGCCGTATTACTGAGTCTATCGACCACACCAGACTCTCGCATTAGATTGCCCAGACAAAACATCCCCACCAACGGTGACGCCGCCGGTAAAAATAATAGTGTTAGCGCCAATACCATCAATGGAAATAGCACTTTTTCCTTTTTCGACACCGGTCTCAGCTGTGGCATGGCAATACTTCTCTCCTCTTCAGAAGTCAGTAAGCGCATAATAGGTGGCTGTATGATTGGTACCAAAGCCATGTACGAATACGCAGCGACAGCAATCGCGCCTAATAGCTCCGGAGAAAGCTTTGAAGCTAGGAATATTGCTGTTGGGCCATCAGCGCCACCGATTATGGCGATTGCCGACGCATCCTGTAAGGTAAATTCAAAACCGGGAATAAAATTTAATAAAATCGCACCAAATAATGTCGCAAAAATCCCAAACTGAGCAGCTGCACCAAGTAATAACATGCGAGGGTTGGCAATTAGTGCACTAAAATCAGTGAGCGCTCCCACCCCCATGAAAATAAGTAATGGAAAAACGCCACTATCAATACCGATGTAATAAACGTAATACAGCAAACCACCCGGTTCCGCTAACGCAGCCACAGGGATATTTGTCAAAATAGCCCCGAATCCAATGGGTACCAATAGTAAAGGTTCAAAGCCTTTTGCTATTGCTAAGTACAGTAATCCACAGCCCACCGCTATCATGGACAGGGCTGGAAAAGTCAGGTTGGCAAGCCCTGTTGCTTGCCATAAATTTAATAATCCATCCATTTTACACCCTTATGCCATCTCGATGATCGCGTCACCCGCGGAAACTGAGTCACCTTCAGACACTAAGATATCCGCAATTTTCCCATTAGAAGTAGCGCGTACTTCAGTTTCCATTTTCATCGCTTCCATAATTAAAACGACATCACCTTGTACGACATCATCTCCAGGCCTTGCGTGTACTTTGAAAATATTACCTGCCAGGGGGGCGTTTAAGGTTTCCCCTGAACTCACCGAGGCCGACTGTGGTATAAGCTCACTGTCTTTGACCGCAACTTCTTTTAACTCTCCGCCTGCGGCGACAACAACATCATACACTTTGCCATCGACTCTCACGCTATAGCGCTCATTACCTTGTTTAGCCGTGGAGGAAGATTTAACATCTGCAGCAGCTTGGCTCTGCGCAGTAACTAAGCTCGGCTTTGGCTCAAATGCATCTGGGTTGTTGCGGTTTTTAAGGAATTTGAGTCCAATCTGTGGGAACAATGCATATGTTAAAACGTCGTCGACAATCTCTTCAGCCAGTTCAATGTTGTCTTGCTTTGCCAGTCCGAGTAGTTCTTGCTCTAAACTATCCAACTCCGGTTTTATTAAATCCGCAGGTCGACAAGTAATCGCGTCGGCACCATCTAAAACTCGGTTTTGTAAATTCTCGTCAACAGGCGCAGGCGTTGTGCCATACTCGCCTTTCAATACACCAGCGGTTTCTTTGGTGATAGTCTTATATCGCTCTCCGGTGAGTACATTTAATACTGCTTGCGTACCCACGATTTGAGACGTTGGCGTAACTAAAGGAATAAAGCCAAGATCTTTTCTAACGTGAGGTATTTCACTGAGCACCTCATCTAATTTATCGCCCGCACCCTGTTCCTTTAACTGATTCTCCATATTCGTTAGCATGCCACCAGGCACTTGTGCAGACAGAATACGTCCATCAACCCCTTTTAGGCTGCCCTCAAACGCTGCATATTTCTTACGTACGTCTCTGAAGTAAGCCGCTATCGATTCAAGTTTGTCTAATTCAAGGCCGGTGTCTCTATCCGTACCTTCAACAATTGCAACCAGAGTTTCAGTTGCACTATGGCCATATGTCATACTCATTGAGGAAATTGCCGTATCCAGCATATCGATTCCAGCATCGACAGCTTTTTGATACGTTGCGGTGCTTAAACCAGTAGTCGCATGGCATTGCATGGCAATAGGAATAGAGACAGTACGTTTTAGTTCTGAAATCAACACTTCGGCATCATAGGGCTTTAATAAGCCAGCCATATCTTTGATGCAAATAGAGTGGCAACCTAACTCTTCAAGCTGTTTGGCTTGGGTTAACCACTTCTCTAAATTGTGTACCGGACTAACAGTGTATGAAATTGTCCCTTGTGCATGGGCACCAACCTTAATTGCCGCGCGAATTGCTGTTTCAAGATTTCGAACGTCATTCATAGCGTCAAAAATTCTGAAAACATCAACACCATTTTGATGTGCACGAGTAACAAACTTTTCTACAACATCATCTGCATAATGGCGGTAACCGAGCAAGTTTTGGCCCCTAAGCAGCATCTGCTGCTTTGTGTTGGGCATGGCTTCTTTTAGCGCCCGAATACGATACCAAGGATCCTCACCAAGATAACGGATACATGCATCAAAGGTAGCGCCTCCCCAAGACTCTACCGACCAGTATCCAATTTTATCCAGCTCTTCAGCAATTGGTAACATGTCCTCCAAACGCATCCTTGTCGCAAGTAAAGATTGGTGGGCATCTCTTAGTACTAATTCTGTGAGTTTTAATTTTGACATAGTAGACCCCTTAATTATTTTGTCTAAACTGCGCTATCGCAGCGCTAATAGCTGCAACATGTGCGGCCGGTACACCCGCTGTGTCACCACGCTGAGATTTACGTTTAACTTTAGGTTGCTCAGGACTTTGCTCTGATGCGCTGATTTTCGATAACCCTTTCACCGCAAAAATTAGAATTGATAAGAAGATAAAGACACCAACCATGCCAGTTAACATGAGGTTGGCTGCCTGCATAAGCAATTCGCTGATCTCCATCTGTGCCCCCTTAGTTGTTATTTATTTGTTTATGAATACCCACCCAAAGAAATAGATAGGCAACTTTTGTAAATATTTATTCAAACATCATATCAAAACTTTTATTCATGTAAAGCGACTTGTAAATTGGTATTACCAATAAGTGTTTTTGTATATGATTCACACACTTAGTCTGCAAGCATGGCAAAACAATGGATTAAAAGCCTAATAAATATGAAAAATACTCAAGATATAGACAAAAAATAACCCAAAGAAAGGAGAAGGATTCAGCACCTTGGTATTAAAAACAGCCACCAAAAAATTGGTCATACCGAAAGTGGGAGTTTACTTTTCGCAATACTTTCACATCTAGTTAAATATCTATGAAAACTGCACTCTTACTAGTACTCTTGTCGCTTCTTTTTACTAAATAAGGTACTGGGGCTTTACCGATAATCACATTAGTGAACACCAAATAAGATTTAAACCAAGAAAATAACCACGTATAATTTGACGGTTATCAACTTGAGGATTACTCGTGTTTCAAAGTGAATTCATTTTAGACAAGCGCTATTTTCAGGAGTGCTTTGACGAATCTGTGAAAATGAGCCAGTACCATAAGCCAAAGTATGCGCTTATCGCGTTTCTTGTATCACTCGGCTTTGTAGCTCATTACTTACTTAGCCAAACCTACTTAGGTAACTTTCTATTTATACTTGCTGTAATAGAGGGAATCGCATTCTATTATAAACGCCCTTGGTGGGTTGCCAGACAAATGCTAAGTAGAGCAAGTGGCTCTAAAGTACTGCTCACCATTGATGATGAAGGCATAAAAGCTGAAAATCCTTACCGCGCATTTTCAGTCAAGTGGCATGACATTGAAAAGGTAATCAAAACAGAGCAAGGCCTTATTATTCAGCAACAGCGACACAATCAATATATATCGGGTACTGTTCTGAACCAAGATGTGTACGATTTTATATTTCACAAGACAAAAAAATAGCCACTTTAAAGCGGCTATTTTTCTATACCAAGCAATGAGGTAGTTTATTGTTAATTACATATTGCCTGAAGACGGACTAGATTTTTCCGCTTGAATTCGCATATATATTTCTTCACGATGAACCGAAACATCTTTAGGTGCATTTACGCCGATACGCACCTGATTACCTTTCACACCAAGTACCGTTACTGTAACTTCATCACCGATCATCAGGGTTTCGCCTACACGGCGAGTTAGAATTAGCATTCTCTTGCTCCTGTTATTCCAAAATTTAAAAGATTCCGCGTCAAGTTCATTTTAATTAAAAGTTCATGTAAAAGTAAGCAAAATTATTGCTTAATCAACATTTTCTAAGCCAAATGCACCATGAAGTGCTCTTACAGCTAGTTCAAGATAGCGCTCTTCTACTAAAACGGAAATTTTTATTTCGGAAGTAGAAACCAAAAGCGCTTGAATATTTTCATCCGCCAATGTTTGAAAAAATACACCAGCAGTACCGGAGTGAGACTTCATACCTACACCCACAGCTGAAATTTTTGCGACTTGCGCATTGCTCTCTATCTGAGCAGCTTGTAAAGCATCGCAATTCGTATTTAATACATCTAAGGCCTGAAAATATTCACTGCTATGCACAGTTAAAGCATAGTCTATTTTGCCCGCTTGATGATTAATTTGGCTGATCATGTCAATTTCAATGTCATATTCAGCAAGGAGAGTGAGTACTTTTGCCAAAGAAGAAGGCTTCTCAGGTATTTGACGAATAATAAGTAGAGATTCATCTTTCTGATAAGCAATACCTGACACAGTTTTGCTGGTCACTTTCGGCTCCTCATAGCTTATTAATGTCCCAGAATCTGGGTTAAAAGTTGATAATACACGCAATGGCATATTATATCGCCCAGCGGCCTCTACAGCGCGGATCTGTAAAACTTTCGCACCAAGGCTTGCCAATTCAAGCATTTCTTCAAACGTAACCTGCGACATGCGTCGAGCGCGTGGTTCCACACGAGGATCTGTTGTATACACACCATCAACATCAGTATAAATTTGACATTCATCTGCGGAAATAGCTGCCGCGATCTCCACGGCGGAGGTATCCGTGCCACCTCGGCCTAATGTTGTTAGGTTACCTTCAGAGTCCCGACCTTGAAAGCCCGCAATAATCGCTATGCGATTGTGTTCAAGCTCTTGTGTTAGGCGCTTCACATCAATATTTTTAATGCGCGCTTTGCCAAACATATTATCGGTATGAATTGCAATTTGATCCGCCAACAAGCTCACCGCTGAGTGACCTCGCCGGATAATTGCCATTGCAAGCAACGCTATCGCCACTTGTTCACCCGTTGCTAAGAGTACATCGAGCTCTCGTGCACTGGGCCTTTCATCAATTTGTTTGGCAAGGGAAAGTAAGCGGTTTGTCTCTCCCGACATGGCAGATAGCACGACCACAACTTGGTGGCCTTGCTGCTTTGAACGAATAACCAAGTCAGCGACGGCTTCGATACGCTCAATAGAGCCTACCGAAGTGCCACCAAACTTTTTTACAATTAAAGCCACTGGTTATTGCGTTTTGTCAGCCAACCAAGCTGGTACGCTAGTTAGCGCAGCGTCTAAATTCTCCGGCTGAGAACCACCAGCTTGTGCCATATCAGGACGGCCACCACCTTTCCCGCCAACTTGCGCTGCCATATGGTTTACTAACTCACCGGCTTTTACTGAACCTGTTAAGTCTTTTGTAACACCTGCGATCAAACTGACTTTATCGCCATTTGCAACACCAAGTGCAATTACGCCAGAGCCCATTTTGTTTTTAAGGTCATCAACCATGCCACGTAATGCTTTTGATTCTGTGCCAGCTACGTTAGCAACGAGCAATTTAATGCCATTAACCTCAACTGCTGACTCCAACAATGAAGAACCCGCAGCCGCTGCCAACTTGTCGTTTAATTGCGCAACTTGCTTCTCTAGGCCTTTGGCTTTTTCAAGTAGTGCAGCTACTTTTTCTAGTGCACTCGCGCTGTCACCCTTAACCAGTGCAGCGATGTCAGACAATGCTTTTTCCTGTTGAGCAACATACTTAATTGCATCTTCACCTGTGACAGCTTCAATACGGCGTACGCCTGCAGCAATACCACCTTCAGAAATAAGTTTTAAATAGCCAATATCACCGGCACGCTTAACATGAGTACCACCACAAAGTTCAATAGAGTAGTCACCGATAGATACAACGCGAACTTCATCATCATACTTCTCGCCAAATAGCGCCATTGCTCCCTTTGCTTTGGCTTCGTCAATATCCATCAACTGAGTCTCAAGCGCAAAGTTTGCTCTAATCTCTGCATTCACGGCTTCTTCGATGTCACGTAACTGCTCTTTTGTCACACCCTCAAAGTGAGAAAAGTCAAAACGAAGACGATCAGGCATTACTAAAGAGCCTTTTTGTGCAACATGCTCACCAAGGATTTGGCGTAATGCTTCATGCAAAATGTGCGTAGCTGTATGGTTTTTCTTGATACGTTCACGACGTTGCTCATCAATTTGCGCATCAACTTTATCGTTAATACCAATGCGGCCAACTACATATCCATGATGTGCAAAAGCATTGCCTAATTTTTGCGTATCAGTTACAACAAACTCACCACCAGACACCTTGAGCACACCGGTGTCACCTACCTGGCCACCAGATTCTGCGTAGAATGGAGTGCGATCTAATACCACAATACCTTTTTGCTGATCTGACAGCTCTGAAACATTATCACCTTCAGAGAATAGCTCTACTACAGTGCCGCTGTATTGAACCGCATCGTAGCCTTTAAAGTCTGTTACTTTTTCAGACTTCAACTGCTCATTGTAATCTGCACCAAATTTACCCGCTTGCTGCGCCTGCTTACGCTGTGCTTCCATTGCTTCTTGGAAGCCTCGTTCATCGATAGTCATGAAGCGTTCACGTGCAACATCAGCAGTTAAATCAGCCGGAAAGCCATAGGTATCATAAAGCTTGAATACGAGATCTCCTGGGATCACATCGCCTTCAAGACCAGCTAGGTTTTCTTCTAGAATCGCTAAGCCACGGTCCAGCGTTTTACCAAATTGCTCTTCTTCAATTCGCAGTACTTTTTCAATGATAGCTTGCTGCTTAACCAGCTCAGGATATGCTTCACCCATTTGCTCAGCCAATGCTGCGACTAACTTATAGAAAAATGCTCCTTGTGCGCCCAGCTTGTTACCATGTCTTACTGCGCGACGGATAATACGGCGAAGTACATAACCGCGGCCTTCATTAGAAGGCATCACGCCATCAGCAATAAGGAATGCACACGAACGAATGTGATCGGCAACAACACGAAGTGATTTATCTTCTAGGTCTAGTGCTCCCGTTACCGCAGCCGTCGCTTTAATAAGTGCTTGGAATAAATCAATCTCATAGTTCGAGTGTACGCCTTGCATGATTGCAGAAATACGCTCAAGGCCCATACCCGTATCAACGGATTGATTTGGCAAAGGTTCCATCGTTCCGTCTGCATGACGGTTGTACTGCATGAAAACGAGGTTCCAGATTTCGATGAAGCGATCGCCATCCTCTTCCGGGCTACCTGGTGGTCCACCCCAGATGTGTTCACCGTGATCATAGAAAATCTCAGAACATGGGCCACAAGGACCTGTATCACCCATTGACCAGAAGTTGTCTGACGTATCAATACGGATAATGCGATCTGCTGGAACGCCTACTTGATTTGCCCAAATGTCATATGCTTCTTCATCGGTGTGATAAACAGTCACCAATAGTTTTTCTTTTGGCAAGTTGACGACGTCTGTTAAGAATTCCCAAGCAAATTTAATCGCGTCTTGCTTAAAGTAGTCGCCAAAGCTGAAGTTACCTAGCATTTCAAAAAAGGTGTGATGTCTTGCAGTATAACCAACGTTTTCTAGATCATTATGTTTACCACCCGCTCGCACACAGCGTTGCGAGCTGGCCGCGCGATTATAAGGTCGCTTTTCAGCCCCTAGAAATACGTCCTTGAACTGTACCATACCCGCATTGGTAAATAGTAAAGTGGCATCATTGCCAGGGATCAAAGAACTTGATGGCACCACTTGGTGGTGTTGCTTGGCAAAGAAATCTAAAAAGCTCTGCCTTATCTGTGCGGTAGTCATTTGCTGCATGTGATCATTCACCCTTTATTGCTGCTTTGTGCCTCAGGTGACCAACGTGTTATGAAAACTAGTGGTCATTTTGTGCCTGAATTGCAAAATCTATTTGGTCAAAGCTAAATCCACGGTACATCATATACCTGACTCGCTTTGACTTTTCTTGATAGTCTAATTTGTCGTTTGAACAGCCGTATTTTTTTTCATACGTATGCTGTGCAATGTCGTACCAATCAACTTCTTTCTCTTCAATCAACTGAAGAAGTTGTGTACGTTCAACGCCTTTTTTGCTCGCTTCCATTAAGATACGTTTTTCACCTAACCCTTTGGCGAGCTGGCGATTCAAAAAGCTTTCGCAATGTCGAGCATCATCTACGTAACCGAGATCGCTCAACCATTCTATCAGCTCATCCGCATATTCTGCGCTAGCGCCTTTTAGCAACAGCTTATCGCCAAGCATTTTACGAGAATATTCTTGTCTGGATAACAGCCAAATGGCGTAGTTTTTAAGTTTTTGTTTTTCCTTGCTTTCCATCAAGCGTCGAACCGGCCTGTTTGTCCTACTTGCTCTTGCTCTGGCCCCTTATCACCATTTCCAGAGCTATTCTCATCATCTGATGCCTCTTGTGTCGCAAAGATGGCCTGAAAAGAAATAAAGAATCCGATGTACACAATCGGCATCACGAAGATTAAAGGAATTAAAGACAGTGGTGCTGATGCAATAAACATTAATGCGACAATACCACCGAATACGCTTAAAGGTCCCATATTATAATAAAAGACCTTTAGGGACTGCTTCATCGCTGCCAAAATATTCGCTTGTTTCTTAAAGTAAACAAGTGGCAGAGCATAAGCAAAGGCCATCATTGCCAACGACTGTAAAATAATAAAAATAGCGATATCTGAAAAGCTGATTGCCGCGGCTATTTCTGCCATTACAAGGTTCATATCTTGCTCTGGGTTATGATTTTGTAACGCTGTAGTGATTGGTTCAAACAATAAACTCATTACCACACCCAGTATCAAAGCGACACCCAGTTGGTACAAGCCTAACCGAAATAAATTAAGGCGACGCCCTTTGGCTGAAAACGGCTTTAAAATGTCGGCTAGCATAATCTTCTTACCTGACTGCAAGCTCACAACCGCATTGTAGAATCCTACGGTTAAGAAAGGGCCTGCTAGTGCACATGCCATTTGTACTATTGGGTTTGGTAAGACAAATGGAAACAACCCAACTACGACAAGGAAAATATACATCATCATAAAAGTCATAGGTTGAGTTTTAAAAATTACCCAACCAGCTTTTAGCCAATTGACTCCAAACCCGGCTTTAAATGTTCTAAATTCTGCAGACATAAATGATTAACTTAGTTCTAGATCACGTTGATTATACTGTGTCAGTGATGTACTTGAAAGGACGTTTATAAGGCATATCCCCACTAAATGGGCTTAAATCGACAAATACCCAAGAAAAGTGCGGTAATACAGGTAGTTTGCTTTGCTTGGTCACTCCCAAACAAAGCAACTTTGGCGCTATTCAGATTTTGGTTTATTGATCTTTTCAATGTCTAGCATGTGAGAACCATGTTCAACCTTAGTGGCTAAATAGTTACGGTTACCTGACTCACCCGCTTTGACATGTGCTTGAGTCCCCACCACGCTTTCGACTCGTATGCCCGCATTACGCAATGCGTTTAGTTTGCGAGGGTTATTTGTCATAAGTTTTACGTGATCTAAGCCGAGTGCTTTGAGCATCAATACCGCGTCTGAAAAATTTCGCAGATCGTCTTCAAAGCCCAAATGATTATTTGCCTCGTAGGTATTCATGCCCTGCGACTGGAGTACATAAGCATCAATTTTATTGTATAGACCAATACCACGACCCTCTTGACGAAGATACAATAAAACGCCGCCATGTTGGTGCATTTCTTCTATACATTCATTGAGCTGCTCACCGCAGTCGCATCTGGATGAATGAAACACATCGCCAGTTAAGCATTCGGAGTGCATTCTAATTAATGGTATTTCTTGGTTTGTATCTGCACCATTAAATACTAACGCAACATGCTCTTCGCCATCTTTGAGCCCCTCGAAAGATACGATTTCTGCAGGAATATGACTACGCTGCCCTACATTCAGCTCAACTCTTGCTCTTACTTCAGCCACGACTTGAAAATACCCAAATAAAAAATGTGATAGTATCACAAAAAATCATATATCTCTTTATATGGTGTCACTGCCTCTCTTTTACAAGTCATTTTAAGCAAAACTGGTAAATGTGAATATTGGCACTAATCTATACAAATAAGACGGGGTTATTTTATCTTATTGGACATTGATGCGCCTACTTTTACTCCTATATTTATGCATATCCTTCAATGGCGCTTGTAATGAGTTCAAGTTTGATGGTTTCGCTACTTTGGGAGTAACTCTCACAGACTCAGAAAATGCAGGGATCCGTCATCATATTACCCAGCCCAATGCAACCTACCAAGATGAAGTAGGGTTCGGTACATCGTCATTAGGGTTTCAGCTGGAGTGGCAAGCAACACCCAAACTTCAATTTGTGGGTCAGGTGCTACTCAAAGATCACGAAGAACAAAATATCGATAACGCCGTGCAAATGGCATTTCTACGTTATTCACCAACTGCAAATTGGCAAATGCGAGTCGGCAGAACTGGGCTCGACTTGTTTATGATGACTGAGCACAGGGACATCGGCTATACCTACACTTTTGATCACCCTCCAACCGAGTTTTATGCCATTGTACCGCACCAAAATATAGACGGTGCAGATATCAAATACACTTTCTCTCAAGAACATGGCTTATTCAGTGCGAAACTATTTGCCGGTCGCTCTACAGCACCGATTGTCAGTGATGAAAACTTTTTTTGGGATGTTGAGATAAAATCTCTATATGGGGTCGTCCTACAATGGGAATCTCTTGATTGGACTCTTAGAGCCAATCATACCATTACCAAGGCGGGTAACGAAAATGAACAACAACTACAGTTGCAAGCAGCACTGTCACAAGTACCGGATGAAGTTTGGCCCAATAAAGCCAATTTGCTAGACTCTCTAAATATTATTGGCAAACGCTTTGACTACACAGCAATTGGGGCTCGATACGATAATAATCAATGGTTTTTTCAAACTGAAGCTTCATATATAGATTCAAATTCACAGGTATTGAATGAGCTGACAGCGGGATATATTGGTGTTGGCACATATTATAAAAACCATACATTCATGACGACATTTGCCACGGCAAAGTCAAACAATAAAACACCTCAAAGGCCTCTTATTTCAACCCCTCAACTAGACTTACTTTATAACACGCTGATAAGACACACTAATTTCTATCTCATAGATCAAAGCACAGTATCGGTGACGCTGCGCTCAGAATTATCAGAGTCTCTTGCGGTAAAAGTCCAACTTGAGCATACCAGTACAACAAGCTTGCCATCTGCATTCTATCTGCATCGAGGTTTAACTGGATCTCATCTTGATACGGACTTCAATACATTAGGCATAAGCCTAAACTGGGTATTCTGATGAGAGCCTATATCTCGTCTCTCTGTTTTTTGCTCATAGTGAGTATGAAACTAGAAGCCTCTGAACCACAAGACATCGTGATTGTTGTCAATAAGAACAACCCTATTGAACAGGTTACCCATCGGCAGTTAATAGATATGTACATGGGTAAATACTTGGCATTTCCAAATGGACATATGGCCATAACATTGGATTACCGTAAAGAGCATCCACTCAGAAGCGCATTCTTTAAAGCATTAACTGGTCGGAATATTTCTCAAATCAATGCATATTGGTCGCGGGTAAAGTTTAGTGGTAAAGCTTCCCCACCCCAAGCATATCCTTCAACAGAAGCTATAATAGATAAAGTTATTACAACACCTAGTGCGATTGCTTACTTACCTGCAAGCGCTGTAACTGATGAGCTAAAAGTAGTGTACCGTTTTGTTCAATAGACACAGTTTAATTTTTCGGTTGATGCTTATTCTAAGTTTATCAACGTTCGCGTTTTCAGTCGTATACGCAAAAATATACTATCACCACGTGTTTGATACCGAACTCAAACGCTTAGAAAGCACAGTACGACAAATAAGCCAAACCGTTTCTTCTACGGCGTCTATTGCTGCCTATTTAGAAGACAAAGACCTCGCTAATGAAGTTGTTAACGGCTTAGTCAGTAATGACATTATTCTCTCTGCTGCACTGACCAATAAACAAACCGTACTCGCGAAAAGCATCCTCTATAAAGACCAAGGAGCCTTACCGTTTTACTTGCCTAACCCTTTTATACTGCAAGAAAATATCGGTATTATCTATGTGGTTCCAAACACTTTATATATCGAACAAAATGCGAGAGACAGTGCATTTTCGTCAGTACAAACACTACTGGTGGTGGTACTTCCTATGCTGCTCTTGTTTGCCGTTTTGGCACTTTTCTTAATATCTCGCCCACTAGGACATCTAAGTAAACAACTAGCCAGCGTTCTACCTGGTAGCGCGCAGCGAATATACGTGGACCCACTAAACGACCAGAATGAAATAGGCAAAATTGGTAAAGATATAAATGTCATGCTAGCCAATACCGAAACGCTATTTGAACAAGAGCGTAGTCTTAGAGTCGAAGTAGAGAAGCTAGAAAAACGATTTCGCTTGATGTTTGAGCGCTCTTCTTCACCCACCGTGCTGGTAAAAGAGCACGGAGAAGTCATTTTAGTTAATGATGCGGCTAAAGACCTACTAGCCGGTATGGGGATTGACAGTGAAGAACGCTTTCCAGAAAACCTTGGACAGTTTTGTAAAACGCCCGATATTCTTTATACGTTCACTGAAAATAGCATTAAGTTAAAACAGGTCATGCAGTCAGAATTTGAATTCACCAACCCTTTAACGCTCTCTTCTGTATGGCTGAGTCTCATTATTCTCAATACAAAAAGTGACGGACAGTGGTACTTTCAGGTTTTTTTAGCAGATATTACCGCCCGTAAAACAATGTTAAATCAGCTTAGCCACCGAGCTCAGCGAGACAGTTTAACCAGTTTATATAACCGATATGGCGCAGAGCTCACGTTAATGGAGTGGATTGACTCTGAAACACAGTTTAGCCTGCTACTCATTGATCTCGATAAGTTTAAACCCGTCAATGATATATATGGCCATAATGCTGGCGATGAGGTATTAAAGCAAATCGCCAAAAGGCTCGCTCAGCTTGTGCCCAATACAGAACTGGTCAGTCGCTGGGGCGGGGACGAGTTTGTAGTTGCAATTAAAGATGTAAACATCGTGAAGGTAAACCATATGGCTCAACAAGTCCTCGACGAAATAAATACGTCCATAACTTATGAAAAAAACGGTCACCGAATTGAGTTAAATGTCAGCGCGAGCATAGGTATTGCACACTTCCCAATGCACGCTGACAGCTTAAAAGGTCTGGTCGAATGCGCAGACGTTGCAATGTACTCCGTTAAAAAGACCTCTAAAAATAATTTCACGATTTATTCTACCTAAAACGCTTTTAGCATTTCCTCACGGTATTTAGATAAGTCTAAGGTAACTTGATATTGAGCCGCTAAAGCGTCTAACTCAGCTTGCCAAATGGCGAGATCTTCCATCGTAATAGTATTATCGTCCAACGTCCAAAGCTGACGGGATCCCGCGTAACTATAATGTATTGCGAGCATAGCATTAACATTGCCTTGTTGAGCCGCTTTTTTGAGCTTAGGCATTTTTCTCGTAATCCGATTCAAGGTTTGCTTTAACTCCCAAACATATACGACTTCAACCATAAAGGGATGAAGCTTGATTCGCCTCAATATCGTGGCAATGATTATACAAGTGACGACTACCCCAAGTAGATTCCAATGAAAATGACTGCCATCACTATCAGGGAAAAACAGGATTAACACTTGCGCGATACCTAAACTGCCGACAGTTAACGCTGCGATACATACACCTATCACCCAATTCAAGTGCTTGCGATAACGACTCTTATTTATTTCTTGTAACTGCATTAACCTCGTCCTAAACCAAAATCGATCAACATTCTAAATGGATAAAAATTAAAATTAAAAAAAAATCACCCCTTTTTTTGACCTAGCGCGTTATATCTGTAAAAAGGGGAGACGAACTATGACAATGACAATTAATACAAATCAGCCAGCGGCACCTTATCACAAGCTAAACAAGTTAGTGTTGTCTTTTATTGGCGCCATGGTAGTTACGTTTGGCTTATTTGCTTTCATGCAGCAACTGATCAGCCAAGAAAGACAGCTGATTGATTCACCACCACCCGACATCGATGTTTTTATTTCTCAGGAACTCAAAGATTCGCCCGTTAAGGAGCGTAAAACCTTACCACCTAAACCAAAGCCATTACCCAAGGCTCCGCCAAAACCTGTAACTCAACATGTAAGTACACCCGGCGTTAATGTAGACATAGGCATAGAACATCAATTTACCAGCGCACCTATCACTATCAACAACACTTTACAAGCAACAGATACGCAGGCAACACCACTGGTAAGAGTCGATCCTAGCTACCCGGTACAGGCTGCTAGAGACGGAATTGAGGGCTGGGTACAACTTGAGTTTAGTATTTCTTCAACTGGCCAAGTAATTGATGCCAAAGTTGTAAGTGCAGAGCCGAAACGCATCTTCAACCGCGCAGCGTTAAAAGCATTGAAGCGCTGGAAATATCGTCCTCAAATGGCAGACGGCAAAGCAATAGTTCAAACCGGCCAGTCAGTTATGCTAGAGTTTAAATTAGCTAATGGGTCATAAATACGACCTAAAGCTGCTGATCGTATGGACAGCAGCTTGCACACGCACAATGGAACAGTCGATTACAATTAACAACAATCCAGGAGAGTGCATGCTACTAGCGATAAAAAGTTGGTTTATCCAGCACAAAACAGATGCAGAAGATCCGCTTTATGAGTTTAAGAAATGCGGCGAAAACCGTTACCTTGAGCAGGCGATCGATAATTTTAATCCCGACTTATATCATTTTCTGTGTACACAAAGTACACCTGAGGTAGCAGAGGACATTTGCCAAAAAACTTGGCTAACCATTGTAGAAAAGCGGCATTTTTATCAAGCAAATAATACACCTAAAGCTTACATATTTAAAATTGCTCGAAATGCCTTAATTGATGAGCTGCGTAAACAAAGTAAATTAGTATTAGATGAGAATGTGACAGCGCAAAGCGAAGTCACCGCAGAAGCGTGTTTTTCAGAGGCAAGCTCTGAGCGACTCTATCAAGCTATTAAAAAGCTACCTCATAGCCAAAAAGAAGCGCTGAGTTTGCAATTAGAAGGGTTTTCGCTAAAGCAGATCGCACAAATCACACAAACCAATGCCGAGACTGTTAAAACGCGTTTACGCTATGCAAAGCAGCAACTTAAATCGATTTTAGGAGAGTGACAAATGAATGAGCTCGAGCAGGCATATTCAAATGCAAAACGCCAACAGAAAATGTCGGCTAAGCAGACTCGTCGTTTAAAGAGATTGGGTCGATTAGAAAATCGCAAACACACTCGTCAATTTTGGTTAAGGACCACAGCCTGGGCGACCTCTTGTTGTGCAATAGCGTTAGTTGGTAGCTTGACTTTGCAAAACACGCTCAAAGATTTTGAGTTATTTCTTACCAAAATCGAACCAACTGAGTTGAACCTAGAACACTATGAGTCTATCGAGACTCACAATTTAATTGAAGGTGAATACATGACCACGATTCAACAACAAAAGCAGTTGTTGGACACCTCACTTGAGGGGGCAAAAGAAACACTGAATCAAGTCCACCAGTCCTATGGCAAGCTCATTCATAGTGAGGAAGGCACATGGTTTATAGCGGACTGTCAAAATGAAACATTAATTGAAGTACGCAAAAGTGTACTCGATGAATTAAACGCACCCAGAATGCTCGATACACAGGCTGACCAAGGTGTACTGCTAGCACTGAGCAGAAATAACAAGGGCCAGCTATTAAAAATAGCGACCCCTATTGAAGGCAAAAACTTATATGCGTGCCCTTAGAGCATAACGAGGCTGGCAATAAAGAAGCCAGCCAATGCCAATGCACCTCCCACCAATGCATAAGGCAGCTGTGTTTTGACATGAGTCAGCAAGTCACACCCTGAAGCCAGCGCAGAAACTGCACTCGTATCAGAGATTGGTGAACAATGATCTCCAAACACACCGCCACTTAAGATAGCCCCCACAACCAACGAAGGTGGTAACCCAAGTGTTTGAATCAGTGGTACTCCAATCGGAATTAAAATCGCAAATGTTCCCCAAGATGTTCCGGTAGTGAATGACATTACGGCACCGGTTAAAAACAACACCGGAACAATCAAGTAAACCGGTAAGTAATCACCAACTAACTGCGCTACAAATACACCCGTACCAAGCTCTTTTAAGCTAGAACCCAGCGTAAGAGATAGTAATACAATAGTCACTAAGGGAAGTAGTTCACCCATACCTTTAAAGCCTATATCTACAAGTTGATGGTGGGTAAACTGCTTTTCATTCAAAAGTAAAAAATATGCGACGCTACAGGACAAAATAGTGGCATATAATACAGACTTTGAACCACTGCCATTTGCCAGTACACCATCCCCTGTCCAAACCATAAAACCAACCATACTAACAATCAGTGTTATCAAAGGTACTAACATAAAACGAGCCTTCGATGCAGCAGGACCAGCACTTAGCTCTACTTCTTGACGCGTCAATGCTTCTTCAGCAGATTTCATCGGGCCGTGTACCTTATCAAAGACGATGGTGTATAACACGATAAGTAAAGCGATAATGGCGTAATAGTTAAATGCAACACTACCCCATAAAATACTCACCGCAGACTGCTCTAACTCATAATTGCTCAGCAAGCCCAATACATATGCCCCCCACCCATTTAACAAAATGAGAATGCATACCGGTGCACTGGTGCTGTCAATAATATAGGCGAGCCGGGCTCGACTCATTTTAAACTTATCGAAAAGGCCTCTAGAAACAATGCCTGAAGTCAGTACACTCATATTCGACTCTATAAAAACAACCGTGCCCGTAAACATAGTGAGTAGACCAACTTGTTTTTTATTTCTAGCTACGCCAATATTCATTAACTTTTGCACTGTTGCTGAAACACCGCCCGATTCGCGAATATAAGCCAATAAAGCCCCTATCACGATGCTAAATATTAAGATCCGACTGTTGCCGGCGGATGTCGCGACGTCAATAATACGTTCAATGCTATTGATAAATGTGGCAAAAACACTTTGTTCATCATCGCTTAATACCAATAAAAACTCAGATGAAACAAGGGCTAAGATTAAGGCCAAGATGACCTCTTTTCGCCAAAACACGACCGCGATAGCGATCAAAGGCGGCAAAATAGAATACCAAGACATAGCTTCCCTTTTGTAATTTTTTGGCTCAGAGTAATCGCAGTGATATCAATAGCTGGGCAAATCTTATAGTTCTCTGCTAACTATTTTTTCACTCAAAGTTTAACCAATTCAGCTTAAGTTCTCGTGCCGGAAAAACCAAGCTTTTCCTCTAATCAAATTCACAAATGCAACAAAAGTACCTCAACCAGTACCACATAAATCAAAAAACGCAATAATATTCCTAAACAATCTATCACATCGTTCCAATTGAACCTATAATATGGACAGTTTAAGTTAGTTTTAGTTACCAGGTGATCCTCATGTCTACTTTTGTAAAAATAAAGGCCTTAAAGCCGACGCTCTCGCAGAGCGAGGCCAAGTTAGCAGACTTTACATTGAAGTCAGGTGCAAAAATACGCGGTTTATCTTCGATTGAACTTGCGAAATCGGCAGGTGTTAGTCAATCCAGTGTCGTTAAGTTTGCACAAAAGCTTGGCTACAAAGGGTTCCCAGCGTTTAAACTCGCTGTGGTTGATGCGCTGAACGAACAAACGCAAGAAGACACCCCCCTGTCTAATGAAATTGATCAGAATGACTCTATCGCGCATATTTCTGAAAAATTAATTGCCAATCAGCAAGCTACTTTGGTTGCAACCAGCAAATTAAATACGCCTGAGCTATTTGAACAGGCAGTGCAGTCGATTAAAGCAGCGAAGAAAGTGATGGTCTGTGCGATTGGCACAACTCATACAATGGCACAAGACTTGACCCTAAAGTTACAAAAATTAGGTGTATGTGCTGTCACCCACGTCGATGAGCTTAGTGCTGCAAGTTACATGGCTACAATGGGGAAAGATGACCTCGTTATCTTTTTAAGTAACTCAGGTGTTGTAAAGAGTGTCGTCAAATTAGCTCAGCAGGCTAAAAGTAATGAGTGTCAAATTCTTGCACTTACACGTTACGGTCACAGTGAGTTAGCAAACTACGCAGACAACTGCCTTTACTGTATCCAAGAAACAGAAGCGATTAAACACTCAGCCGTGTTAACTCGCGCATCCTTAGGCTACTTAATTGATGTATTATTCATCTCATTAGCGCAGTCGAACTTACATTGGCAACGTCGTGCCGACCGCTCTAACGAGTACATGGATGATATCCTCAGCGTCTAAAAAATATGCGCCTTATCTATCGTACAGCAGATAAGGCGCCCTCTTTTGTTTAAAACTACTCAATTCACTTTCCCAAATCGCTTCGATTTGGTGCGCTTTTAAACCTTGCTCTACAGCTAAACGCAAAATATCTGTACCAGCCAATTTATCTAAAAAGTCTGCATGAACAATATAACGTACATTCTCTCGTTGGAACTGCGCGTAAGCTGACACAAACCAAGTTAAATCAAACCCCCTGACTGAACTATGCTTTAAGTCCTTCCCCCAAACTTGTTGCCCTTCCAATTTAGGATAGCGTGAAGCTCCAATAATAGAGCGGGGGGAAAATTCATAGTCTCCCAACTTTACTTGGTCGTGCCCAAAAGCTTGGAAAGGAAAATCAGTCCCTCTGCCAACAGACACCGCAGTTGCCTCAAATAAACACAAAGACGGATATAAATAAATTGCCTGTTGATTAGGTAAGTTGGGACTAGGTGCAATAGGCAGAATATAATCCACTGACGCAGTGTAATTAGCCACAGTGATTACTTTTAAATCTAGCCGCTCTTTACCCGGTAACCATCCTTCTCCCTCAATCATCATAGCCAGCTCGCCGACTGTCATACCGTGTAAAATTGGGATCGGATGCATGCCAACAAAAGATGTGAATTCACTCTCAAGTATCGGGCCTGCGACAAATCGAATATTAGGGTTAGGCCTATCTAGAACAATGAACGCTTTGCGATTCTCTTTTGCAGCTTGCATCATGTAATGCATCGTACTGATATAAGTATAAAAACGTACACCAACATCTTGAATATCAAAAACTAAGACATCGAGATCTTCCAGTGCTTTCTGGGAGGGACGTTTCTGCGTACCATATAAGGAAACGATGGGAAGCCCGGTTGCCACATCCACACTATTATCTATGTGAGCGCCCGCGTCTTGATCGCCTCTAAAACCATGTTCTGGAGAAAATATACGGACCACTTCAATTTCATGCGCCATCAAAACATCAACAAGATGTTCACCATTAACTTCTGCTGATTGGTTCACTATTAGTCCGACTCGTTTTCCTTTCAGCATTGGTAAGTACTTATCGAGTTGTGCCGCACCAACTTCAACTGTGTCAGAGGCACCTACTTTAAACAAGGGTAGCAACAGGACAAATATAAATAGAACAAAACGGCATTTAAACATGGATAAATCACTGCAAACCAGATACATAGGGTGAATATGCCCGATCCGAATCCAAAAAAAAATCTTTTTCTATTTTACTTGTTTTTCACGGCGCTTTTTTCGCCAGAATAATCGAAACGGACGCGGGACGTGCTTTATGGAGAGTGAACCTCTGAGTGTCTGGTTTATGACCTTTCATCTAAACAGCTTGCACACAATCGAAATCTTGTGAGAAAGCACTATATTCAGGCACAAAAAAACCGACTTTCGTCGGCATTTAACCCATGTTTTATTACTTAGGTGAAGTAAGCTCGCATCTCAAAAGGGATGGCGGACGTGGGACGTCCTTTATGGAGAGTGAACCTCTGAGTGACTGGTTTATGACCTTTCATCTAAACAGCTTGCACACAATCGAAATCTTGTGAGAAAACACTAAATTCAGGCACAAAAAAACCGA
>NZ_AUXV01000001.1 GCF_001625575.1 Pseudoalteromonas luteoviolacea S2607 | reverse complement strand
TCCCATGTGAAAGTAGGACATCGCCAGGGCCCAATTTAAAAATTAAAAATAATAACTAAAAGCAAAGAATTTGCTTGGTGAACATAGCATTTTGGAACCACCTGATCCCATGCCGAACTCAGTAGTGAAACGAAATAGCGCCGATGATAGTGTGGGGTTTCCCATGTGAAAGTAGGACATTGCCAAGCGCCAAATAAAAGAAAGCCCGATTCGAAAGAGTCGGGCTTTTTTGCTTTTAAGTCCCTAGGCAGCAGCTAAAGCGCGAAAGAAGCGTACTCACTGCGTTCGCTGTCGCTAACCTTTTGCACCATGCGACTTTAGCGCAAGGTGAAGAGAGCAACTTTCACTGTTGTCATTCTTTATGCCTTTTAAATACACTCCCTTAGTTGCGGTTAAAACAGCTCATTTCACCTTGCGTAAAGGAAACGCACTCACTGCGTTCGCTGTCGTTAACCCTTTGCACCTATCTTGCGTAAAAAGAGCGAACTCGCTTTGCTCATTGTCGCTAACCTTTTACACCATACTTACGCAAAGGAAACGTACTCATTGCGCTCGCTGTCACTATTTTTTTATTACTTACCCTGCTTAAGGTGAATGAGAGTAACTCTGGCAGCTGCTCTTATGCTCTTGTATTTGCATTAAGTATTCACTTGGTTTGATTGTTTATAATGCATGCATAAAGTTAGGCGTAATGACGAGAGTATTTCAATAAGTGGTCATTTGGATAAGAGATCATCTAGCGAATTGATAAACCCAAAAACTGAAGTGCTTACTTGGGTATTTTGAATACTCGCTTGAGAATTGGATACTTACTTTTACTCCTCGAATTTTGAAAAGCGCTGACTCAATTATTGGAATAAAACCTGCCTATTCATATCCATAACTCGGTTAAAAACACATTTTTGGCGAACAAGATAAGAGCTACATTAATCTGCAACGCGCTGATAAATATATATTAATATTGGTTTTTATGTTTGCTTTAAAGTTGGTCCTAGTTTTGCATTAATCGGTATATAGTCAAATTTTTGGAGTTGGTTATGGCGATTAGTTTTGATAAGGCGCTTGGAGTTCATCAACACACCATGTTGATCCGTTCTCAGCGTGCAGAGATCTTAGCAAGTAATATTGCTAATGCAGATACACCTGGCTACAAAGCTAAGGATATCGATTTTGGTCGAGCACTCAATGCGGCAAAGTCGGCACAGCAACGCGGCAATCAAATGACCCGTACCGACGAAAAACACATTGGTGGTGGAACTAGATTGACTAACAGTGAAGAACTATTTCGTAATCCAAATCAAACAGATACAGGCGATGGTAACTCGGTTGACATACAAGTGGAACGGAACTTGTATGTACAGAATGCATTAGAGTACCAAGCTAGTTTGAACTTTTTGGGTGGTAAATTTAAAAGCTTGAAAAAAGCGCTTGGTGGTGGTCAAGGAGCCTAATTATGAGTTTATATAACGTTTTTGATATCGCAGGCTCTGGTATGAGTGCTCAAAATATTCGCTTGAATACCACTGCCAGTAATATATCCAATGCAAACAGCATAAGTTCTAGTCAGGACGAAGTGTATAGAGCAAGGCACCCGGTGTTTGCGGCTGAGCTGAATAAAGCAACAGCGGCTAACCCGAGCACTCTAAGCTCTTCGGTAGGGGTGAAGGTGTTAGGCATCGTAGAAAGCGATAAACCTTTACAGGTTGAATATAACCCTAATCACCCAAGTGCTGACAAAGACGGGTACATCTATAAACCGAATGTGAATGTCGTCGAGGAAATGACAAATATGATCTCCGCATCACGTTCGTACCAAACGAATGTTCAAGTAGCAGACGCAGCAAAACAGATGTTGAGTAAAACTCTGTTGCTTGGTCAGCGCTAATTGGGAGTATAGCTGATGAGTAATGATGTCAATTCCGCAACTACGTCCTTTGTCGACTCGTTGCGTTGGCAAGATAAGCAAGTGCCAACTGAGAAAAATGATGAGTTAAAGCAGGAAGATTTTTTTGCATTACTTACTCAACAGTTGTCTTTTCAAGATCCGAGTAAACCTGCTGACAATGATCAGATGATATCCCAAATGACTAATTTCACTATGGCTGAGGGTATATCAAATTTGAATACCAAGTTTGAGTCGTTGGCTGCATCTATGACATCGAATTCAGCATTACAAGCTTCAACGCTCATAGGTAAAAAAGCGCTGCTTGAGTCCGATACGATTGAGCATGGTCCAGGTATGGAAGCCCGTGGTTCTATCATCGTCGCTGAACCGGTCGAAAAGCTTACGTTGAGTATCATAAATGATAAAAACGAGCTGGTAAGGAAGATTGAACTGGGCGAACAAACTACTGGTGCAAAGCGCTTTGAGTGGGATGGTTTAAATGATGATAAAGAGCCACTTCCTCCAGGTGAGTACACGATTAAAGCTGAAGGGCAGACCAACGGAAAGTTTGAAGCTTTGCCTACAGCAACATTTAGAAATATTGACAGTGTTAATGTGAATGGCTCTCAGGGCATCGTAATTAACACAAAAGCTGGTGCAGTTAGACTATCTGACGTTGCAGAGATAGCTTAATCAAAAGATTTAACCTTCATTTATAGAGGTAAGAGAGTATGAGTTTTAATATTGCTTTAACGGGACTAGCTGCTGCCCAAAAAGATTTGGATACTACAGCGAACAACATTGCGAATGTTAATACAACTGGTTTTAAAGAATCGCGTGCTGAATTCGCTTCTGTATATGCATCCTCTGTTTTCAGTGCTGGTGCTACAAAAAATGGTGATGGTGTTTCCACCACAATGGTTGCACAGCAGTTTCACCAAGGTTCTTTAAACTTTACCCAAAACTCACTTGATTTAGCAATTACTGGTGAAGGTTACTTTGCTACAAGTGAAGAGCTCGGTGGCCAAGATTATACGTTTACACGTGCAGGCGCATTTAAGCTTAATAAAGATAACTTCATCGTTGATGCACGAGGCAACTTCTTACAAGGCTTCCCAGTGGACCCAAGTACGGGTGATACAACTTCTGTGAGTTTAAGTACATCTTCGGCTTTGCAGATCCCAGATGCTTCAGGTTCTCCACGTGCTACGACGAATGTGTATTCATCGTTCAACTTAGACTCTCGAGCTACGGCACCCACATTGCCTTTTAGCCCGACAGAGAGTGCAACCTACAATAGTTCGACATCAACCACTATTTATGACTCGTTAGGTCAGCCGCATACTTTGCAGTTCTTCTTTAGAAAAGAAGATCCAACTACAAACCCCAATGAGTGGCAGGTTTATGCAACGTTAAATGGTCAGCAATTTGGCGCGAACGGTCAGGCAGTCACACCTCCTGGTGCGCCAATCACTGAGTTTGAATTTAACGCGCAAGGTTTCCCAGTTAGTACCGGTGGTACAGCCAATACTGGCACTACATTCAATCCGCTTTCAATTCCTGCGGGTGCAAACGCGGGTCTTTCTACATTGCTAACGAATGGTGCAACCTTCCCTGGGGCAGTACAAATGAACTGGCGTGATGAAGCAAATACCAGCACTAAATTGCCAACTCAGTTTGCAAGCCGTTTCGAAGTTAAAGCATTAGACCAAGATGGTGCGACAACAGGTCGACTAGCAGGGATTGATATCGGCTCCGACGGTAAAATTGTTGCTTCATATAGTAATGGTGATTCAACTTTCTTGGGGCAAGTTGCCATGGTTCGATTTTCTAACTCACAAGGTCTGACAGAAGTTGGTAACACAGGTTGGAAGAAGAGTTTGACCTCGGGTGAGCCGATAGCCGGTGAGCCTGGTTCAGGTACGCTTGGTACTATTAACTCCTCAGCATTGGAGCAGTCCAATGTGAATTTAACAAATGAGTTGGTTGATTTGATAAGTGCTCAAAGAAACTTCCAAGCTAACTCGAGGGCTTTAGAAGTTAACTCAACACTACAACAAAACATTCTACAGATTCGATAACCTTAACCTTCCAACAAAAAGCCGCTTTAGCGGCTTTTTTATTTTTGACACTCATACTGGCATTACTATTGCATTATCCCTTATAGGTTGAACAGTTTTAGGTCGTTCTCATGGATAAAATGCTTTATATCGCTGCGTCTGGCGCTAAACAGAGTTTGCGTGGTGTTGCTTTAAAAGCCAACAACTTAGCTAATGCTAATACAACGGGTTTTAAAGCTGACTTTGCGCAAGCGAGATCGATGCAGGCGTTTGGTGAAGGTTTACCGACACGGGTATTTGCCATGCAAGAGCGCCCAGGAACCAATATGTTGAGTGGCGCAGTCACTGAAACAGGTCGGGATCTTGACATTGCAGTCGATGAAAAGTCTTGGATCAGTGTAATGGATGCCAGTGGCGAAGAAGCGTACACAAAAGTCGGTACATTGAACATCACCAGTGATGGTGCACTAGTCACTAGCCATGGCCGCCAATTAATTGGCGAAGGTGGTCCAATTATATTGCCATTGCCAATCGAGAAAGTCGTCTTTAGTGACGATGGTTCGATTCAAGTTCGTCCTCAAGGCGCACCAGCGAACTTCTTAGAAACAGTAGATAGACTTAAGATCATTTCAGCAGACAACAGTAAGCTGGAAAAAGGTAATGATGGTTTGTTTAGACCGAAAGAAGATCAGCTTGAAGACGGGCACTGTGGCTTTTGTGAGATCTCCCCAACCGCGAGAGTAATGAGTGGTTACCTAGAGATGTCCAATGTAAACCCTGTTCATGAGATGGTTGATTTAATTAATCATCAAAGACAATTTGAAATGCAAATCAAGCTAATGAAGTCAGCAGAAGAAATTGATGAGCGACACACTTCGCTCCTGCGCATAGTTTAAGAGAGTGAGGTATAGATTATGAATCCTGCATTGTGGATAAGTAAAACGGGTTTAGATGCCCAGCAAACAGACATATCGGTTATTTCGAATAACTTGGCTAACGCCAGCACAGTTGGTTACAAGAAAAGCCGCGCAATCTTCGAAGATTTGCTTTACCAAAATATTAATCAACCTGGTGGGCGTTCATCACAAGATACTGAATTACCATCTGGTTTAATGCTTGGTGCAGGTTCTAAAGTGGTTGCGAACCAAAAGAACTTTTCCCAAGGTAATATGATTAGTACTGAAAACTCTTTGGATTGGATGATCCAAGGTCCAGGCTTTTTTGAAATACAAATGCCAGATGGCACTATCGCCTATTCACGAAATGGCCAATTCACAACCGATGAAACAGGTCGAGTCGTTACATCAGGCGCGGGTTTTCCCGTTCAGCCTGAAATGACGGTGCCAGACAATGCGAACTCAATTACGATTTCTCAAGATGGTGAGGTGTCAGTAAGTATTAATGGACAGGCAGAAAACACGGTTATAGGTCAGCTCGTTATTAGTGACTTTATCAACCCATCAGGCTTAGAGCCAATCGGGCAAAACTTGTATACAGAAACTGCGGTAAGTGGTGCGCCTGTTCAGGGTAACCCGGGAGTTGAAGGGCTTGGTTCTATCGTTCAGGGGGCGCTTGAAACCTCGAATGTAAATGTAACTGAAGAATTGGTGAACCTGATTGAGACACAGCGAGTTTATGAAATGAACTCAAAAGTCATTAAATCAGTTGATGAAATGCTTAGTTACATTAATCAGCAACTTTAAAGGGTAGGGCAGATCATGCGTAAGAGTATATTGATAGTCGCCATAGGACTCGGATTAACTGGCTGTATGTCGACAGAGAACAGTAGTGTAGTAAGAGACGATCCTTATTACGCACCCATGTATCCTGAAATGGAGCCTGAATCTGTAGTCGCTACAGGGTCTTTGTTTAATTCATACTCAAATGATCTGTACTCAGACAAAAAAGCTGTGCGTGTCGGTGACATTATTACTGTGGTGTTGAGAGAGTCCACCCAGGCATCAAAAGCTGCGAATTCTAAGCTAGACAAAGACAGCGAAGTAAAAGTAGACCCCTTCCTAGGGTTGGGAAATGTGCCAGTTAGAATCGGCGGTGATGCAATTCAGATGAGTGCTGGCGGAGATTCGTCATTTCAAGGTGATGCACAAGCAAATCAATCGAATAGCCTATTTGGCAATATTTCGGTCAATGTAATGCGTGTATTACCAAACGGAAATTTAGTGATTCGCGGTGAAAAATGGTTAACGCTTAATACTGGTGAAGAATTTATACGGCTGGAAGGTTTGGTAAGGCCTCAAGACGTGTCGTACGAAAACGAAGTTGAATCAAACCGAATTGCAAACGCCCGTATCCAATACTCGGGTAAAGGGCAAACGCAAGAAGTACAAAGTGCAGGTTGGTTGACTAAATTCTTTATGAGCACTTTGATGCCCTTTTAAGGAAGTACATTATGAACATACTACGTAGTCTATTAATACTTACGTCAGTAATGATCCCCTTGTGTGTCAATGCTGAGAGAGTAAAAGACGTCAGTGTGGTTGAAGGCGTAAGAAGCAACCAGCTAATTGGTTATGGTTTAGTGGTTGGCTTACCAGGAACGGGCGAGCAGAGTCGATTTACTGAACAAAGCTTTAAAGCGATGTTGAACAGTTTTGGCATTACCTTACCTGGTAATTTGAAACCCAAAATTAAAAATGTAGCAGCTGTCGCCGTTCATGCAGACTTACCACCATTTGTGAAACCCGGTCAAAGTATTGACGTAACCGTATCTTCTATCGGTAGCGCGGGCAGTTTAAGAGGCGGTACGTTACTGCAAACCTTTTTAAAAGGGGTTGACGGTAACGTATACGCAATAGCACAAGGCAGTATGATTGTTGGCGGTTTAGGCGCGGAAGGATTAGACGGTAGCCGAGTTGTCATCAATACACCTACTGTAGGCAGAATACCAAATGGTGGCATGGTTGAGAGAGCAGTTAAAAGTCCTTTCACACAAGGCGACCATATTACTTTTAACCTTAACCGACCAGATTTTACGACGGCTAAACGCCTTGCTGATACGATTAACGAATTAGTTGGCCCCAATAGTGCGAGCGCACTTGATGCAGCTTCTGTACGCGTGATTGCCCCTAGGGATCCGTCACAGCGAGTAGCTTACTTGTCTACGTTAGAAAATTTAGAGTTCAAACCAGCTGATACTTCAGCAAAAATTATTGTTAATTCTAGAACTGGCACCATCGTGATTGGTAAGGATGTCAAATTGCAACCAGCAGCGATAACGCACGGCGGACTGACGGTGACGATTGCAGAGCAAACAAACGTGTCTCAGCCTCAACCTTTAACGCAAGCAGACACAGTGGTAACCCGTCAAAGTATTGTAGATGTGGACCAAGATGACTCTCGCGCCTTTGTTTTTGACCCAGGCAGTAGCTTAGATGATTTGGTGAGAGCAATTAATGCGGTCGGCGCAGCGCCGGGCGACCTTATGGCAATACTTGAAGCGCTAAAAGAAGCTGGTGCGATACATGGTCAATTAGTCGTCATTTAGTTCTTAATTTAATCAAGCAGTTAGCCCCATATTTATGGGGCTTTTTTTTGGCTTGATATTTGCATTGTAGTAATCATTATTATTAACGACGTGTTTTTGAACAATGAATACTGATCCGACACACAATCAAAGCTTTTTTGATCTAAGTAACCTGAACTCATTGAGACAGGACGCGCTTAAAAGTGCTGGTGATGGCGATGCGTCTAAGCAAGCACTTAAAAAAGCAGCGCAGCATTTTGAATCAATTTTTACACAAATGCTGTTGACGAGTATGCGCAAAGCAAATGAAGCGTTCGAAGACCAAGACAGTCCATTTAATTCCAGCAGCGTTAAGTTCTACAGAGAAATGCATGATCAACAAATGTCACTGGAGCTGTCAAACAATGGCAGTTTGGGATTGGCCGACTTGATTGTGCAACAGCTATCACCAACAAAAAACGGTTATATGCCTGCTTCAGTAGTGCGCACAGGTGCTGACATTCAAAGTGACAAAATTGCCAATGGTCAAAATACAGTGGCAAACGGTGAGGTTAAACCTGAGACTGCACAACCCACAGTGGCCCAGCAACCCAAAGAAGTAGCAGAGCAGAACGCAGATCCCAAATCGTTTGAGGGTCCTGAAGAGTTCATCAGTACACTTTGGGACTATGCGAAATCCGCCGCACAAAAAATTGGCTTGAACCCTGCCGTGATGGTGGCTCAGGCTGCGTTGGAAACAGGCTGGGGTAAGCACGTGATCTCGAAGCCTGACGGTAATAGCAGCTTTAACTTATTCAATATAAAAGCGGATAGCCGCTGGAAAGGAGACAGTGCCAGTAAAATGACACTCGAATTTGAACAAGGCTTGCCAGTGAAAAAGCAAGCTAACTTTAGGGCTTATGAGTCCATCAAACAAAGCTTTAATGATTATGTAGACTTTTTACAATCCAACCCTCGTTATGGTGATGCACTGAATAAAGCGGCTAGCCCAAATGACTATCTAGAAGCGTTGCAGCAGGCAGGTTATGCGACGGACCCAAATTACGCAAACAAGATAAAAAATGTAATGGGCGGTGAGCAATTTAAATCTGCGCTAACTTCGCTTGTACGTCAGGGAGTAAATTAATATGTCTTTTAACTTAATGAACATTGGTACGTCTGGCGTCCGTTCTAGTAGTGAATTGCTACAAACTACGAGTAAAAACATCGCTAACCTCAATACGGTCGGTTATGTGAGAGAGCGAACCGAGCATGCTACGTTGATTGGCAATCAAGTTGGCCGTGGTGAAACAGTAAGAATGCTGAATGAGTTCGCACAAAAGCAGTTGATTAGGGATGTTTCTAGCCAATCTTACTATAAGCAGTTTGTAACAGAGTCAACGCGAGTCGATACCTTATTTGGTGAAGAGTCGAATAACTTAAATGCAAGTATCAACTCGATGTTTAACAACTTGCAAGAGGCAATGAACTTGCCTTCTTCAACGGTTACACGATCTTTGTTCTTAACAGATGCACAAAACCTGATTGACCAAATGGATCGACTATCGGGGATCGTATTTGACCAAAATAATATTGTGAATGAGCAGTTGTCTATTTACTCGCAAGAGGCAAATAATCTTATTCAAAAGATTAGTGACTTAAATGGTAAAGTTGGGGCACTGAATGCAAACCCGGATAACGACAACGCCAACTCGGTTTTGAACGAGCGTGATCAGGCAATTAAAGACTTGGCGGAGCTGGTCGACATTGAGACCCTCAATGGCTCCAATGGTGAGAAGCTTGTATTCTTAGGTAGTGGTCAAGCAGTCGTAATGGAAAATGGGGCATTTAACCTTTTTTCTTTGGATGGTGATCCCGATCCCAATAGAAAAGAACTGACACTGGATGTGACAGACGGCAATGCCGTGGCGCTTCAAGTCGACCAAACTAAGTTACAGGGGCAAATTGGAGGACTCCTTGCCTTTAGAGATGAAATCTTAATACCTGCACAAAATCAGCTTGGTCAAATAGGATTGGCATTGGCTGATGCATTTAACCAACAAAATAAGCTGGGTATGGATCTTGACGGCAATTTGGGTGGGAATATATTTGAAATCCCAACTGCTGCGGGCTTGCCCCACAGAAGCAATACCGGCACCGCGCAACTCGCTGCGACATTAGAGGCTGGTAAAGGGAAAGAAATTCCCGCAAATGACTTTCGTGTTACTTATAACGCGGGCAATTTGACTATCGCAGCAATAGACAGCCAAGGTAATACAGTTGGTAATGCGACGACCATTCCATATGCAGCCACGATTAACTCGACTACGGTTCCTGCGGGCACCGACTTATTTGGCCTAGAGCTTAACTTTACAGCTACCCCGGCAAATGGTGATGTTTTTGATGTGAAGTTAAATGCAGCAGCAGCTGGCACAATGACGCTTGCTACAGATCGTGCTGAAAGCTTGGCACTGGCATCGCCTATTCGAACGGAGTCCGGCACCAGCAATGTGAGTACCGCGACTATCTCTGTTGGCAGTGTAACCAATACTACGCCTGCAACGAGTAACTTTACCGCAGCACCACCCAGTTTGACTAATGGTACTATTACTCTGCAAAAAACAGGCACAACCAATCAATATACCTTGACTGATGGCAGTGGTACAACGACATTTACCGCAACTCCTCCGCTAGAAAATATTCTGGCGCAAGCGGGTGGCGCGTTCGCCAACTACGGATTTGATTTTAATATCGATGGTGAGCCGTCTACTGGCGATACTTATACTATCGAATTTAATACAGGTGGTTTTGATGATAACCGTAACGGTTTGGCCCTAAGCCAATTACAGTCGGGGCAACTTGTGAGACAAAATGTTGTCACTACAGCTGTAGCTGATAATTTAAAGACCTTTAATGAGGCTTATGCTGGCCTTGTTACCGAAATAGGCGTTGTAGCCAACCAGGCAAAAACGAATGGCGCAGCATACGATGCGCTTGCTGCTCAATCAGAGGCTTGGTTTGAGTCTGTGTCTGGGGTTAACTTGGACGAAGAGGCCGCGAATTTGCTCCGTTTTCAACAATCATACTCAGCGTCAGCACAAATTTTGAGTGCTGCTAGAACTGTGTTTGATACTTTACTTAGTGCTGCGAGGTAATTATGCGTTTATCTCACAATATGATTTTTAAAAATAACCTGAATTCTATTTTAAACAGCCAACAGGAAGTGAATAAGTCGATGCAGCAGGTAAATACGCAAAAGCGTGTACTTACCGCATCTGATGATCCTTCCGCGATGGCGAGATCTTTATTGTACTCAGATAAAATCCAGACAAATGAACAATACACCAAAAATCTAACGATGCTAAAAAGCCGGCTAGATACACAAGAGGGTGTATTAGATAACATCAAAGATTCTTTAACACGTTCAATCGAGCTAACTGTCAATGCAGGTAATGGTTCATTGACGGCGCCAGATAAAGCCGCTTTGTCTGAAGAGCTAGAGTCAATTCAAACCGCAGTTTTAGAATTGATGAATTCCAAAACGGAGGATGGCCGGTATATCTTTTCTGGTTATCAAGACAATACCAAAACCTATGACTATGACAGTGCCAACAAAAGATATACTTATGCTGGTGACCAAGGTCAACATAAGATAAAGGTCGCTGAAGGTGTTGAAATTAAGTCAAGTGACAATGGTTACGACGTATTTGAAAGTGTTGAACAACGGCTCAATGTGGCTTCTAACACGGCTACGGTAGGGGCTGGTGGTATAACAAGTGCAGATGTGTACGTAAAAGAGCAAGGTCCATTTGATATATTCCATAAAGCCAATTACAACCCAGACCCGACAGCGCCAGCAAATGCGAACCAGTACCAGCTTCAATTAAATGGCGCGACCGCACCGGCTTCCTATCAATTGGTGCAAGTGGCGACGGGTACGGTGATGGAAACAGGCAGTTATACAGAAAACAACATTACTGTAGCGGGCATGGAATTTAGCTTTTCAGGTTCGGCAGCACCGACAGATACAATCACATTTGATCTTGCTGCGCCGAAAAAAGACAATGTCTTGAACACACTAGAAAACTTAATCAATGCTGTGCAAGATCCAAATTTGTCTGATAAAGACTATCGCCAGCAACTAGCTGATGCGATGACCGGGTTAGAAAACGCGAAGAACAGAGTTTCTCAAATCCAATCAGGGCTTGGCGGGCGAATGAATACTGCAACGCGGATCACTGAGGCTAACACAGATCTAGATATCAACAATAAGATAGCACGAGCAGATCTTATAGAATTAGATATGGCAGAAGCGATAACAGAGTTGACTAAGCACGAGACTCAACTGCAAGCATCTCAGGCAACTTATGGCCGCCTGTCTAACCTTTCTTTATTAGACTTCATTAGATAATCAAATTGTAGCCGCTTATTATTAGCGGCTATTTCTTGCCAAACACGTCAAATCTTATAATTTTCGTATTTATTCTTTGAATTTACAGGAAAAAGAAACACCTCTTCTATTTTGTACTTTTGTACAAAGTCCGAAGTGGTTTATTGCCAATAGAACTGATTAACAATTAAAAGTATATGCAATTCAACTGTTTATAATTTTTTTAGAAAAAAATCTAAAGGAAATAAATTGCCGTCCGATAACTTAATTAACCAGGCCGGATAGTTTAAAAAAACTTAAAGGCGAAAGAGTTACAAGTTTGAGAGTAAGTACTCAGTTTACAGTGGGAGAATTACCATGGCACTATATGTAAATACTAACGTAAGTTCATTGAATGCTCAGAGACAGTTAAATAATTCAGGCAATTCGTTAGACGTTTCATTCAAGCGTCTATCATCAGGCTTCCGTATCAACAGCGCAGCAGACGATGCGGCAGGTCTACAAATTTCAGACCGTCTAACTTCACAGATTAACGGTTTAAACCAAGGTAACCGTAACGCGAATGACGGTATCTCTTTAGCGCAAACAGCTGAAGGTGCGATGGACGAAGTTACGTCGATGTTCCAACGTATCCGTACTTTGTCACAGCAGGCAGCGAATGGTTCAAACACTGACGAAGACCGTCTTGCAATCCAAGAAGAGATTCGTTCACTATCGTCAGAAGTTAACCGTGTTGCAGCAGATACAACGTTTGGTGGTCAAAACCTACTTGATGGTTCATATGCAGCGAACTTCCAGGTAGGTGCTGATGCAGTACAAACAATCAGCTTCAGTATGCAAACTGTTGGTGGTACAGCGAACAGTTTAGTTGCAAACGGCGGTTTCACTATGTCAGGTATTGCCGGTGTGGCAAGTGGTGTAACAGGTGCGTCACTTTCTACGACAACAGGTACTATCAGTACAACAGTGGGTGCGTCAGCAGATGACACTGCGTTCTCTGATGTATTCACAGCAGGCGGTATCTCGGTTTCTTCTCAGGCAAATGCGCAAGCAGTATTAGCAGGTGTAGATGCACTGATTGCAGTAGTAGATAAAAAGCGTGCGGAACTAGGTGCGGTTCAAAACCGTTTCCAATCAACAATCCGTAACCAATCGAACATTGCTGAGAACCTATCATCTGCGAAATCTCGTATCAAAGATACTGATTTTGCTCAGGAAACTGCATCACTAACTAAAATGCAGATCCTACAACAGGCTAGCCAAACAATTCTAAGTCAGGCTAACCAGCGTCCGCAGGCAGCATTGAGTCTACTTGGATAATAACTAGGTAGATAAGATAAAGCGGAGGAAGAAGATGGTGTCTGTGCTTGATGGGGTATTAACACAGACACCGGAATTGGATGATAAAGCGGAGGAGCTTAAAATCCAAAACAGTTCATGTATTCAATGAACACATTAATGTTAGCACTTTCCGTGCCAATATTTAGAATAAAATATTGACACTCACTCTCAAACTTTAAAAAAAGGAGGCGACAGCCTCCTTTTTTATCTCGTTAAAAATTAATAAAACAATAAAATCAATTGCTTATGTGTTTTTATCGCATTCTGTCAAAAATAAATTTATTTTTTGGCATGTAGATTGCTTTTATCTATTCAAACTTTGAAAAGTTGTGCAAGTGGCAGTTTATTGCCCCATCGTAAAAACGTAGTTTTCGATATGGATTGCCTCCTTGTACTCAATAGCCGCTCTATATAAGGGCGTTTGAATAGAGAGAGTGAATCATGGCTTTATTTGTAAATACCAATGTCAGCTCGCTGAATGCACAAAGACAGTTGCAGAAGTCGGGCGTTGAACTAGATACTTCTTTTAAAAGATTATCTTCTGGTCTTCGTATCAATAGTGCTGCAGACGATGCGGCAGGTCTGCAAATTTCAGACCGTTTGCAATCACAGATTCTTGGTTTGAACCAAGGTAACCGAAATGCTAATGATGGTATTTCACTGGCGCAAACCGCAGAAGGTGCGATGGACGAAATTACATCCATGTTCCAGCGTATTCGTACCCTGTCACAACAAGCTGCGAATGGTTCCAACACCGATGAAGACCGTTTGGCGATTCAAGAAGAAATCCGTCAATTGGCGGCAGAAGTTAACCGTGTTGCATCTGACACCACTTTTGGTGGTCAAAACTTGCTAGATGGGTCATATGCTGCAAACTTTCAGGTCGGCGCAGACGCGGTACAAACAATTGGCTTTAGTATGCAGTATGTTGGCGCTACGGCAAACAGCTTAGCGGCAAATGGCGGCTTTACGCTTTCTGGTGTTGCTGGCGTTGCGAGTGGTGTGTCAGGAGCGTCGCTAAGTACAACAACAGGTACAATCAGTACCAGTGTTGGTGCTTCAGCGGATGATACTGCGTTTTCTGATGTATATACTGCCAGTGGGATCAGCGTATCTTCTCAGGCTAATGCACAAGCCGTACTTGCTGGTATGGATGCGCTAATTGCGGTTGTGGATAAAAAACGTTCTGAGTTGGGTGCGGTACAAAACCGTTTCCAATCTACAATTCGTAACCAAGCTAACATTTCTGAAAACCTCGCAGCAGCAAAATCACGTATTCGTGATGCTGACTTTGCGATGGAAACAGCTAAACTGACTAAAAACCAGATCTTGCAACAAGCAAGTCAGACTATACTAGGTCAAGCGAATCAAAGACCTCAGGCAGCATTGAGTCTGTTACAAGGGTAAAAATTAAAAATTAATTAAAAAATTTGCAAATAAGGCTAAAGCTTTCGCTTTACGTGTCGATACCAGAGTTAGAGAACTAGAAATGTAGGACTCTAATCTTATCGAAATAGCAGGGTAGGGGTATCCCGCTACTTCGATTGATATTGATAAAGCGGAGGCTATTATGGCTTTATATGTAAACACCAATGTGAGTTCTTTGAACGCACAAAGGCAGTTAAGTAATTCTGCCAACTCTTTGGACACATCATTCCAAAGACTATCATCGGGTTTTCGTATTAATAGTGCGAAAGACGATGCAGCGGGTTTGCAGGTATCGAATCGTTTAACAGGTCAGATTAATGGCTTGAATCAGGGTATTCGAAATGCAAACGATGGTATTTCACTAGCGCAAACTGCTGAAGGTGCGTTAGATGAAACCACGCAAATGTTCCAGCGTATGAGAACTTTGGCGCAACAAGCATCAAATGGTTCAAATACAGACGAAGATAGATTAGCAATACAAGAAGAGATCCGTTCACTTTCTTCGGAAGTAAACAGGGTTGCAGCAGATACCACGTTTGGTGGTCAAAACTTACTTGATGGTAGTTATGACGCGAACTTTCAGGTAGGTGCGGATGCTGTACAGACAATCTCTTTCAGTATGCAAAATGTTGGTGGTACTGCAAACTCAATAACTGCACAAGGTGGTTTCACCATGTCAGGCATTGCAGGCGTAGCAAGCGCTGTAACAGGAGCTTCTCTTTCAGCCACTACAGGTACGATTAGTAACACTGTAGGCGCATCAGCTGATAACACGGCGTTTTCTGACGTGTTCACAGCGACTGGTATATCTGTTTCTTCACAAGCAAACGCTCAGGCTGTTTTAGCTGGTATGGACTCGCTTATTGCCGTAGTGGACAAAAAGCGTGCGGAGCTTGGTGCGGTTCAAAACCGATTCCAATCTACTATCCGTAACCAGTCAAATGTATCTGAAAACCTAGCAGCTGCGAAATCTCGTATTAAAGATACCGACTTTGCTTCAGAAACTGCAAGTCTAACTAAAATGCAGATTCTGCAACAAGCAAGTAGTTCTATCCTAAGTCAAGCTAACCAAAGACCTCAGGTCGCACTCTCTCTACTTGGTTAAGTTGGCGTGATAGTAGCGTCAAGTTTGGGACTAAATTACAAACTTGACGTATACTATAAGTTAGGCTTGTTGCTTGGAGGTGTATTGTGAAAGATGTTCAATCTTCAGCTGGAGTTGGATCGAACAACATAGTGCCAACTCTTGAGAAAACGAAGCCCGAAGAAGGGACAGATACTTTGCGCGCTATTGAAAATGCGAGTAAAGTTGAAACCGCGCGCCAAAAGAGGGAGGAAGAGGGTAACCTTCAATCCGAACTTTTTGAGGAAGTTAAGGCTAACCTTGGTAGACTCAACGATGTTTTACCAGTTACGTCTACAAATTTGTCTTTCGAGTTTGATGAAAATGGTGATCCACCATTCATCAGGGTCATCGATAGAGACAGTGAAGAGGTTATAAGGGAAATACCTTCCGAGGAATTTCGTGAAGTAGCTAAGGCTTTGGATGAATTTGCCGATAAGGTATCAGGCAAAGGCTTGTTGTTCGACAGAACAGCTTGATAATTAGTTGGAGGTAGCAAAATGCCACTTATTACGTCAGCGGGCGTTGGTTCAGGTTTGAATCTTGAGAGTATCATTAAGGCGTCTGTGGATGCTGAAAATGTGCCCAAGATGCAACAGTTCGCGAAAAAAGATGAAGCGCTAAAAGTTGAGTTATCAGCGGTTGGCGAAGTGAAATCTGCTATCTCCAAACTTAACGATACTGTCGAAAAATTGGCAGATCTAGACAATTTCAACAAACGTGTTGCAAATATAACGCAGCCGAGTAGCGGTGACATCATCAGTGTTACTCCTACGTCAAAAATTTCTGTAGGTGATTTCGATATAGCGGTAACGCAATTGGCACAGGGTAGCCGCGCTGTCAGTGCAGATAACGCGTTTGCCTCAAGTGATGCAGTTGTAAGCGCGTCTGGGGGAACTCTGTCTTTTGCCGCAGGCTCGAAATCTTTCGATTTAACAGTAACAGCGGGTATGACGTTAAGTGAATTACGTGATGCCATCAATGCAAGTGATACTAACTTTGGCGTAACAGCGAACATCGTAAATACCGGTGACGCTGCTATCGGTAGTAAGCTGGTATTAACCTCAAATGAAACTGGCGATGGCAATGATTTGGTCATTACCAGTGACACCTCCGAACTAGATGCGATAGAAACCTATGACGCGTCAACTAATCCGACAGGCGGCATGCGTATTGCGGACGCTGATAAAGCACAAAATGCAAAAATAACGGTTGATGGCCTTGAAGTGACCAGTGCAACTAACACCTTTAAAGACGCAGTACAAGACATGACCATCACTGCGAAGGCGCTTAGTGTACAAGACGCGACAACTTCACAGTACGAAACAGCCAAGCTTAATATCGACTACGATAGGGAGTCGGTAACTACGTTAATAGATGAGTTTATTTCGAACTATAATGCATTAATAGGCCAGATCGGGTTTCAAACAAGAATCGGAAAACCGCTCAATGGCGACTCGTCTATGCGTAGCTTGGATGACCAATTAGTCACGGCATTGTCAAAGCCACTGACCGATGCTGGCCCATTTGGCTCGATTTTTGATATCGGTTTAGGAATAGATAAAGAAGGCTACCTTGAGAAGTCATCTTTAGTTCGTAGTTTAAATGATGCCATGGACTCAAATTATGATGATATTGGCACAGCCTTTGCAGGACCTAATGGTGTTGCCAAAGAACTCGAATCGTTACTTGGTAACTATGTAGATTCAGGTGGTTTACTAAAACAAAGGGAAGATAGCCTCAACAGTCAAATTAAAGACTTAGAGGATGATGTAGTAAACCATGAATATAGAATGCAATCTTTGGAAGAAAGGTTAAGGAAGCAGTATGCTGGTCTGGATGTTTTAATTGCGCAAATGCAGCAAACACAAAACTATCTAGGCGCGCAGCTTGCAAACCTGCCAGGATTTACCAAGAAATAACACACTAAGGAGCCGTTATGTATAACGCAAGAGTAAAAAACTATCAGCGTGAGGCACTTAAAACCCGAGTTGCAGGTGCTGATAGATACGAAGTAATTCAAATGTTGATGGCGGGTGCAATCGAAAAAATGGTGCTTGCCAAGGTTGCAATTGAGAAAAAGCATTTAGAAGCTAAATCTGAACATATTTCAAAGTCTTCTGCGATTATTAACGCGTTGAGAGATTGTCTAGATTTTGAAGTGGGTGGTGAGGTAACAGAAAATTTATATGCTCTGTATTCTTACATGCTAGATAGATTGCTAGATGCCAGCTTGCAAAATGACCCTGCTATTATTGACGAAGTCTCTAATTTATTGAAAGAAATCAAATCTGCCTGGGATGCCATTCCTTATGATGTGAGAGAAAAAACGTTAGGGCAAAATGGCACAGATGCGAATGTCGGCTAGTATAGATGATATAGGCTTATTTTTAGACCAGCTTGAAGTGTATTGTCACAATGGAAAGCTGGAAGATGCCCAGGGAGAAGTGCAAAAAATAGATGAGTGTATAAAGCAGCTATTTGCGAATCAAGACGTTGAGCTTTCTGACACTCAGATTTCTATGCTTACGCACTTTTATGACAAGATAGGTGAGTTGAGTGACTTGCTAGGCAGTCAAAAAGCAGACGTATCCCAAAAACTTGGTAAACACTTATCTAACAAGAAAAAAATAAATGCATATAAAGGCATGCAGTAGCCAGAACATTTATGAATAAAAAATCAATCGAACAACAAATCCAATCTTTAGATGATAAATTATCTGAATCCATAGAACACCAGAAAAGAGAAGCTATTTTTGCAGAGCAAGCCAACGAACGGTTTGCCAAAAATATGGCCTGCTTTGAACAGTACTACCCTGATATTGCAAAAACCTTTAGTGAATTCTCTGTACGTGATGACTTTTGTATACACGTAACTAAATCAGGTCATGGTAACTTTGTACCCAAAGGCTATAGTGCGCCGCTTTATAGTGACGATCCCATTGCTCAAAGCAAAGCTCAGGTAGAGTTGAATATTAAGACGCCTGTATATTGCGCGACAGATTATACCTCTTATGCAACCAGCGATGATGATGAGCGAATTCATGTGCGATACATGAGGTCGTTGTCGGAGTCAATGGAACAAATCCAAGCAGAAAACGAACCGCACTTGGGCTCCTTACCTGCGCATTTTCCAACTGGGATTTTATTTGGTATTGGGCTTGGTTATCATTTGGAGATCCTATTTAATCGAGTAAATTTTGAGTACATCTTCCTTGTAGAGCCTGATCTAGAAGTTTTCTTTGCCAGTTTATTTTGTACCGACTGGTATAAGCTGATCGAGCAAGTAGACGAGCGTGGTGGAAATATGTTCTTCCAGCTCGGTGCAGATACCAGTACGTTTATAAAAGATCTGGAAGTGTTAGTCGAAAGAATAGGTGCATTCTCATTAGTACGTAGCTTTTGCTATCAACATACGCCTCAATCTGAAGTTGTGCAGCTCATCCAGCAATGGTCTCGTGAATACTTTAAATTTCAATTCGGGCACGGCTTCTTTAATGATGCTATCACTGGCCTTTCTCACAGTATCCACCTAGTAGAGAAAAATGCCCCTATTTTGACAGGCAATCAAAGTACAGGGATAGACCTGTCAACGCCGGTTTTTATAATGGGTAACGGCCCGTCACTGGATGAAGCAGAAGCGTTTATCAAAGCGAATAAGCAAAATGCCATTTTGCTTGCTGCAGGTACATCTATTGCGACCTTGTATAACAAAGGAATAGAAGCCGATTTCCATATCCTTGTCGAACGACCTTATTCAAATTATAAAATCTTTGGGGACATAGTACCTGAAGAAGTCTATAAAAAAACAAACTTGATTGGACTCAACACGCTTTATCCGGACAACATCGATCGCTACAAGTGGGCAGGCATTGCTGGTAAAGGTAGTGAAGCTGGCACGTTTTTACTCGAAATATTGGGCCACACAGAGCTGGGCAAAGGGATACCTCTTATTCCATATTGTAATCCGGTGGTGGCAAATGCGGCTTTGTCTTTTGCACTATATGCTGGTTTCAAAAACATCTACTTATTTGGTATCGATAATGGCAATTTATTGACAGGCGAGCATCATAGTAAGGACAGCATTTATAAGAAGAATCAAAATGATGAAGACGAAGAAGGTATGTTATGTTTGAAAATGGATGGTAAATACTTGCCAGCTAACTTTGGTGGGCAAGTCGAGACGAACGATTTGTTCATGATGGCGCACAGCCAGCTAGAAAGCGTTATTGAGTACTATCCAAAAAGAACAATTTACAATGTAGGTAGTGGGGCAAAGTTGACGGGCGCTTATGAAATCCCTGCTGAAGAGCTCCTTCCTATACCAACCAAAGCAGATAAATTTTCGCAGGTAGAGTCGCTAAAAACTGACTTTTTTACCCCTTTTAACTTAGAAAAAATCAATGATGAATTAGTTGGTGTAAAAGGGTTTAACGAAATTTGTGATCACATTTTAAGTCTTACCAAAGAGCCAGTAAAAAGCAGGGTGGAAGCGTCAGAGTTGTTAATGCGACAGGCTAGGTATGTTTATTCATTTAAAAATACGGCGTTAAATCATTTATTTCATATGATAAAGGGGGCGTTATTGTACTACCACTGCCCTATGCTAACACTCTTGTATACGTATAAAGATGAAGAGTTTACGTTGCAGAGCTACCAAAAAATTAATAATTTATGGCAAGGCTACGTATCTGAAATGAAAGATTACTATAAAGATAACTATCGCGAAAAGTGTGACTTAGGAAGGGATTAAAAGTGACTCAAACTTACACTGAATCTGAGCAATTTTATAGTGACTTGTATGACAAGCTATTTCCCATATTACGCTCTATCACAGGCCCTGGTTTAAGGCAGAGCTACCATATTTTTGCACAGTATATGCCATTGGAAATCAGTTCAATAAAAACAGGTACTCAGATTTTTGACTGGCAGGTTCCACAAGAGTGGCATTGCAGTGAAGCCTATTTAGAGGCGCCAGATGGGACAAAAGTTGCAGATATGCAGCGCTTGAACCTCGAGGTTGTTAACTACTCAGAAGCGGTGGATAAGACGTTACCGCTCGATGAACTACAAAACCACCTTTACAGCTTACCAGAACAGCCTACGGCCATTCCTTACGTTACGAGTTATTACAAAAAGCGTTGGGGGTTTTGTTTATCTCAGCAAGTAAGAGATAATCTGCCAGAGGGTAATTACAGAGCAGTAGTAAAAAGCGAGTTTGTTGATGGTAATCTAGATATTGCGCAAACAATATTAGAGGGCGACAGCAAGCAAGAGGTTTTGTTGAGCTCTTACCTATGTCACCCATCTATGGCGAACAATGAACTCAGCGGGCCTTTAGTGCTGTTGGGTCTATATCATCGGATAAAGAAGTGGCCAAAGCGCCGTTATACCTATAGGTTTGCTTTGCATCCTGAAACAATAGGCAGTTTAGGGCTATTGCATTTGGAGCATAAGAACTTTTCGAAAAATATGGTCGCTGGTCTAGTTATTAACTGTGTAGGAGGGAAACAGCAAGAATTAACCTTCAAACACAGCCGTAATGATAATGGACTATTAGACAAGTTGCTTTATCACCTGAATGAACATGGACATGGTCACCGCAACATCGCTTATTCTCCATTATCTGGATCTGATGAAAGGCAATACAATGCTCCTGGCTTCCAGTTACCTGTATGCTGTGTGAGCCGCAGTTTTCATGACGGCTACCCTCAATATCATACGTCATTGGACGATAAAGAATATATGGGTATTGAATCATTGCTAGATAGCATTGATAAACTCGAGCGAGTTTTTCTTGAGATGGAACAATCCGCTGTGTTTGAAAACCAGTATCCTTATGGTGAGCCACAGCTTGGTAATCGCGGGTTGTACCCAACTCTCAGCTTTTTTAGTGAAGAAAGAAAAAAGCAAGTGGATGAACTAAACCAAATAAAGATGCTGCTTAGTTACGGTGATGGTGAACATGACACTATTGAGATTGCGAAAAAGCTGGGAGTTTCTGTTGGCGATATGGCTACGGCTATTCACAAGTTGGAAGAACAAGGGCTCTTGAAGATGGTTAGATCGTAAAAAGCAGTTTAGGAGTTGTCATGGTAAATCAAAACGCAGTGGTAGTTGGCGGTGGAGTCTGTGGTTTGGTGTCCTCCTTGTTGTTGAAAAAGAGAGGATATAACGTTGTTTTGGTTGAACAAGCAGAGCGCATAGGCGGACTGTTTTGCTCGATAAAGGATAGCAGAGGTGCAGCGTATGATATGGGATCTCACATCCCTAACGCCACGGGCATTGAAGAGCTTGATCAAATTTTATTTGGCCATGTAGACGATAAATCTCTCTGGAATACGATTGATAAACTTGAGTCGGGTAATTATTTTGCCGGAAGCTGGGATTTGACCAGTCCTTTTCCAAATGCTCAAAAATTGGAGCCCGCGCTATACTCCCAGGGGTGTGGCGAGTTGATTAACTTAACTGCTCAGCCATCAGAGCAATTTATTTATGATCACTGCATTAATTCTTTGGGTGTAGTCTTTACTCATAGCATTGTTGTGCCCATTTTACAGAAACTGTATGGCAAACATGTCGATGTAAGAGGGCTTACAATGGATGCCGGCTTATTTGGGTTCACTCGTATCTTGGCATTGCCGGCTGGTGTCGCAGCTAAGCTCAAAGAGCTTCCGGCCTTTGATAACAAATTGGGTTATCAAACCGAGCAGGATTTTTTGGCGAGAAAAGAACGTGACAAATTGCCAGATGTAAAATATTTTTACCCTAATAATGGTGAAGGTATAGGACACTGGATTCAAGAGCTGCTCTCACAGGTTGAACAAGCTGGAGTGGAAGTTATTGTGTCAGAGCGAGTTAAAAAGATAGTTCGTTCGGGCACGAAAATTACCCATATTGAATTGGCTTCGGACAGAGTACTTTCATGTGATTTACTGTTTTGGAGTGCACCGCCGTTTATTGCGCTGAATGCGCTGGGGCTAGAGCCACAACGGGGACAAATGGAATTAAGAACAGCAGTTATATTTCATTTAAACTTTGACAAGCCTTTGATTAACAGGAAGTCTCACTATCTTTGGGTGTGGGACAGTAGTACAGATATCTTTAGACTGACTTTATACCCTAATCTGGATAAAAGTGCAGTCCACCACCATTTGACGGCAGAGATATTGTGCTCGCCTGATGAAGTATCATCTTATTCACTTGAGCATGTTGTAGCACAGCTCAAAGCAATGTCTATCGTTGATGAAAACGCACAGGTGGTAAGCTCTCAAACACAAGCCATAAATAATACTTTCCCAGTCCCAACTAAAGAGTTTAAAGATGTCAATCTACATAATTTTGAGTTATTAGATAAAAGTGTAGACAATTTAATTGTGTCGGGGCGGTATAGTGGTAGGTGTTGGCGCCAAGCTGACGTACTTATAGATGCATTTGAATCAATAGATAGACTTTAAACCCTCAATTTAAAAGGCACCGATTGTAAATAGGTGCCTTTTTTAATGGTCGTTATATTTAGCCTAAATGAAGATGAAAATAAGAGATAATTTCACCACCAAAACTGAGTTTGAACCAACCTCTTTTAGGGCTATTTATTCCTTCTAAATCTAAAAGGCGAGCTCCTCGCTCAACTAAAAGAGGGATGGACTGCCAAAGGACAGCAGTTCCAGTATGACTGTCACGCATTTGTGGATCATTGGCACCATAAAAGTAGTATGCAGTGTCATTGAGGATTAAATAGCTTGCGAAACTACCAATGCGTCCAGATTGGTCTTTTGCTTCAACTAATAGCAAAAGACCCGAACTATGGAGCACTTCAATCATGTGAGCTAGCTTATTTATTTGTTGTTGAGAAATATCAATTTCTTGACGCGACATAGTTAAAGCATAAAACTGAGCAAATAGGTCATACTGTTTCGACTCGTATACAGAAACTCCTTTTTTCAACCCATACCGTATTTCCTGCCGTCTAGATACAGAGCTGTTCAAGTAGCACTGAGAATCATCAAAAGGTAAATCCGGATTTTCAAACTCACTAATTTCTAACACAGAGGTGTAACGAATGTTTGTAGAGTACTTCTTACCATCATTGTGATAGTTAACCCACTGAAAAGCCCTAATATCAACAATATTAGGATGTAGCTTAAGGTGTACTTGTTGGTAGTTGTCTGCTAAAAATTGACTAATAAACTCTTGAGCTGAAAACATTTCCGAATGAGTCTGTGCCTTGTTTAAATGGCGCGTATTTCTGTGAATAATACCATCATAAATGACATCATGATGGCCAATCACCGAACATCCATCATCGGAAACAATTAATAATATTGCTGCGATTTTCTCATTACCTTTACAGCAATAAAAAGAGTGAACTTTAACGTCTATTGTGGCGATAAATTGGCTCATAGAAAAGGCACTACCATGAGGGGATCGTGCTACGAATTGATCCCACTGTGCATCAAGCTCACAACTTACCAGCTTGTATTTACTTTTCATTTATGGCTTTCTCAGTATCATATTCCACGATGCGTATCTATCTTCGCTATTATGGCTGGTGTTGACAGTATGTGATAGTGAGATAATCTCGAAATCAGTGACTAGCTCTAAGATTAGCTCTTTGTCAAAAAAATTAACATTACCAACTTGTGCAAAAGGTCCTTGTACGTAGCCTGCTTTAGTATATTTATCAATTGATTCAGGCGCGCTTTCATACTCAGAGTGCTCGGTGCTAAACCAGTCTGTGATGACTAATACACCACCTGACTTCAATTGCTCTAGTGCGGTCTTTAGATAGCGTTTGATACTGCTGGGTGGATTGTGAACAGAAGCACCTCTGTCGACTATCAGGTCGAAGGTTTTATTAAATGGCCAAGGTTGAGTAAAGTCTCCACAAAACAAATTCTCACTAATTGATGGAAATCTTTGTTGCAGTTGACCAATAATGAAGTCGCTGCCATCTATACCATATACATTATTTGTATAGGTCAGAAAAAATGGGAAGTTAGCACCTGCACCACATCCAACTTCAAGTACTCTAAAATCGTCCGAGGCATTCTTTAACTCAGTATGACGCAGCGACACGCTGACGACATCGCTCCAAGGCCAAACTGACATATGTTGATTGTTTCGATAGAGTTTGTCCCAATTTTCGCAAAAAGCCATAAATATATCTCCAATTTTTTACCTAAAACATCACGCAATTTAACATTGCAGAGATTGCACTTTGTGGTAAGTATCAGGTGTTCCAATATCTAAGTAATTCCCTTTAACATGATAAGCTGTTAAGTGGTTCACCATCTTTGGGATGATGTCTCGACTTAGATCGTAAAAAGTATTTTTTGTTAGTGATGAAAAATATTGCTCATACACATTTGCAGAGAAAAGAAAAAGTGCTCCGCTTGCGAGGTTACTAGTTGGGTTTGGAGGCTTTTCCTGAAAACCTATCACGCGTTTTCGTTCGTCAAGCTGTACGATGCCGCAAGCGGACGGGGTGTCTGTTTCAAATGTAAGCACAGTGCCATCTGAAAAGTCGGCATGACTTTTGTGCCAAACTAGCATATCTATCAGGCTATCTTCACAATAGTTATCTGCGTGAATCACCCAACAATTGTGGCCTTGCCAAAACTCAGCATTATTTACTAAAGTGCCGCCTGTGCCTAATAAAATGTCCTCGTAGACGAGTTTTATATGTTTTTTATGCTGGTGTTGTTCAACAAATTTAACAACTTGATCGGCATAGTAGTGTGTATTAATAAGGATTTCTTTTACACCTAAGTCGATGAGTTTATCTATCCACAACCCTAATAACGGGTATCCATTAATTGGTACTAAGCACTTTGGAATATTATCAGTTATGGGTCTAAGTCTAGTCCCTAAACCTGCTGCTAGGAGTATAGCTTTCATATGTTAGGTATTAAAATGTTCATTGATTGTATGGATAAGTGCCTGAGCTTCTAGTGGCTTATTTCCTAATGTGTCAACTTGACAGGCTGCTGCGATGCTGCCTAGGAAAAAAGCTTGCCAAGGTGTTGCTTCTGCACCAAGTGCGAGTGCACTAGCTGCTAGGAAACAATCTCCAGCACCTGCTGGGTCAACTGCTTTTCGATTAATTGCAGGTAACATATCATTTTCCCAGAGGTTATCTGATGTCGGGATATGTATAAAAATCCCTTCATTCGCAAGCGTAATAACTAAAAACTTAGGGGTAGCTTTTTGGCAAAGTTTTTGCGCTAGAATAGGTAAGCCATCATCAACATTACCTAATGCTACTCTAACTTCTTTTTCTGTTGGGGTAAGCAAGTGCATATTACTGTAACGTGAAATATCTCCAACTTGGGAAGATGTTTGGCTGTCTGCAACCATAGTCACGTTGTTCTTTTCACACAGTGTGCAAAGCCTATTGACTAAATCTTGAGGTAGAAGTCCATAGTTGAAATCTGAAAATACAAGTATGTCTAGATCTTTAACGATAGTTTCGAATTGATTATAAAGATCGTTTTGGACTTCTTTTGATATTTTATGCTGTCGACATTGATTGACTCGAAGTAGTGTCTTATTACCAGCTCGATAACGAGTCTTTAAAGGTGTTGGCCTACTAGGGTCAGTATAAAAGTGACAGGATAAATTGTATTCATCTATGTTGCTTTTTACATAGTTGGCATAATCATCTTTCCCGAGCACAGATAAAAATGTTACCTCTGCTGCGCCCATCGCTTTGATGTGTCCCGCGGTTATGGCTGCGCCACCTAAAAATGTATCCGTTGTGTTTGGAGTAATGACAATTGTAGGGTCTTCTTGAGACATTCCTATAGCGGTGCCTTGAACATATTGGTCTACAATAACTTCCCCGATCACACATACTTTCAAGTTATTTATTTTCTTGAAAAGATCCGTTATTGATGTGGAAGAAATGTTATGTCTTTTTACATAATCTTTTGTTTTACTGAAATCAAAAGACTTACCCAATTGAAGGTTACGCTTAAGGCTCATGTAATGTTGTGTAGATATGTCAAACTCTCCAGAGCCGAAGATTAGTCTACCACCATATGTGTCTAGAGCAGCCTTTTCTGGATTATCTCTTTCTTCAAACTCTTTACCTTTAATGACAGCGTCTGGCTTAAGTCTGTGAATCAACTCCACGGCGTTTTCATTACTAATGAACGCTGAATCTACAGAGCCTAAAGATTGGATAAGCTCTAAACGATGTTGCTCGTTGACACTACATGATTGGCTCATCACCTCGTCACTCATTACAGCAACAGTTAGGTGAGCGCCACACTCTTTGGCAAATTTGAGTAAACGCACATGTCCAGGGTGTAAAATGTCGAACTTGCCAGTCACTAGTATTGTTTGCATAACCTAGTACTCTATACCTTGAGGTGTAAGTGCATCTAATTGATGCACTTTTTTATTTTAAATGAAATTTAGGTGAGCTGGTGGTTTGCCGGTAGGCTTTTCTAGCTTGACTTTACCTTTCTCAACATTATCCAAAAACTCATTAGGTTTATGTTGCAGGCATAGTGAACCACACATTTTTTGAGCATCAAAATTCATAGATGCTAAATGTTGCATGACTTCCCAGTACTTATCACCCAAAACAATGTCTTTAAATCTTTGCTTTGTTATGTTGCCGATGTGAAAGCGTTTATACTTCTCGTTAAACAACATCCCACAAGGCGCGATGAGGCCTGAACCGGAAATCTGAATTTGGAATGGTGCAGCATAGCATCGCTGATAACTGCGCTTACCTTCGGCATTAATCTTTGACCACTTTACACTGACTTGATAAGTTTCGTCGCTATATGACTCTGCTTCTTCCAATATGTGTTGAAGTTCAGCGTATTTTGAGTAATCAACGCCTAATTTACCATCTTCACTGTCACTTGTGTGTTTGACTACTAGATAGTCAGGACGTATCTCTTTACCTATTTTTGCCAAAGGCACAACCTGATCTGCATCTTCAGGCATAAGTACCATTTGAAGGCCAATTGTTACATCTAGGTTGTCGCGCTTCTTTATTTCGACCATATCTTTCACATTTTGGACGACACGGTGGAAGTGGCCTTCTCTCACTCCCATGATCTCAGCATATCTTTTTGGCTCACCGGCTGAGAAATTGACCCGCAAATAAGTAAGGTGGGGGAGGATACGTTCTAGCATGTCATATTTAAAGTTGAAGCCATGTGTCGCAACAGCCATAGAAATACCAAGCTCTGATCCTCTTATTACTGTGTGCTCAAAGTGCGGTGACAATGTACTTTCGCCGTCACTTACTAGAGAAATAGCCCTAACACCTAACTCTTTACAATCATCTAAAAAGTCATCAATATGTTCTCTTGTAATATCGAAGCGGTCATTTTCTTGTAATCTAGCGTAGCAAAAATGACAACCGTAGTTACACGCTCTTGTAAGGGCCATGTCTATTGTAATAGGGGCAATTCGTTTACCTCGCTTCCATTCTAGAATGCGATCATGATGCCAAGCGATTTTAGTCGCATCTAAAATATATTTATTGTCGCTTTTTGTTTGCATCTTCATACTCCTCAATTAGCACGATAACTGGGATATTACCAAGAGACTCTCGCAAGTACTTTTCAAGCTTTACTAACACTTTTTGAAGTTGGCTTTTAGGTACGAATTTTGAGAGATCGATTTGTATTGAATTAAATTTCACATCAATTAATACAGACTGACTGTTGTAAAGACTATTTCCTTCAAAATAGTCGTTTAAATGTGATTGAACAGCTTCCACCTGCTCATTTTTTGGGAGCTCTGCCCATGATCTTTGCGCTGCACATACATAACGTGGGCTATCAGGTTGCGTTGAGTCATCAAAAATCTTTTTGATCAGCGTATCTAATTGCAACAAGGTTGGGTTTTGATCTACAAATGTAATACCCGGTGACCTATTGTTATTGTGCTGTTCTAGCACTGTTTTTGCCCCGTAATAAGCTGCATCGGCAAGTAACATACCAACGACCTGCTCACAAAATAAATTTGCGTCTTGGTTGTCTAGGGTAGTTTTTGCACTCGCCACTTTGCCTTCGGCTACGCTAATCCATAGGGATTCATTATCTAGTTGACTGGTATATTCTGAACTACTTTTCACTTGGCTACCTCACTTTCCCCAAGATTACAAAGAACGCATATAGAAAGGACCAGATGTTCCCATCATTTTATCAACATCTTTGTTCAAAGACTCAATTGTTGGAGAAATGATTTCTACATTCTTTAAAATCGAGATTAAACTAACATCATCGTCATCCATGCAGTGGCTTCGACCCAAAGGTGCGAAGTAATTATCAGCACCTACACCGACTACTTTCACATTTAAACTATGCTCGTTGACGTCATATCTAAATTGCTCAAAAGCACGCATTGTAATAAACGGGATCTGTGAATAAATAATTGGTTTCATACCAGTAATTGCAAGGCCTGCTGCCATACTCATAGTTGCTTGCTCGTTGATCCCTGTATTAAAAGCGCGGTCAGGGTGGTTGTCAAAGTAACTATCTAATACAGCAAAACCCATGTCACCAGCGAGTAACACGTACTTTTCATCATTTTTAAAGTAGGGATATATTGCTTCCATTACGTGTTTTTTTGAACATAATTGATTCATTTTACGCCCCTTCTTTCGGCACATAGCCATCTTGAGTTGGACACCTGAAGTGATGCTTTGATGAGTTTTCAATTAAGCTCAACCCCTTGCCCTTGACAGTTCTGGCAAACATGACAGAAAAGCTCTGATGTTCTTGATTATAAAAGTTATTAAAGGCATCCGATATTGCTTTTTCATCATGCCCATTGATATCAAAAAATGAAGAAGGAGAGTCGACAAAAGAGCGTAAAATTACGGCTAGTTTATCGTTACTTACGCCGATATCATCAACTTTACCCATTGCTTGTAAGTCATTGGCATCAATGATAATTAATAAGTTATCGAGTTTAAAACGCAGTGCAAGTATCATTGCTTCGTAATTACTCCCTTCCTGCATTTCACCATCACCAACCATACAAATTACTTTATTGGGTTTGTTCTGTAGCTTAAAAGAGAGTGCCATGCCCACAGCAATAGGCAACCCGTGACCCAAGGAGCCTGTTGAAGCTTCAATCATGTAATCCGGGTTTTCAGTCAAGCAGCCTTTTATTGATGCTGAGGGCGTATTGAAGCCTTCGAGTTCATGGTCGGGTAAAAAGCCTAATTGATTTAGAATGATATAATAGGCGTAAGCACCATGCCCCTTACTTAAAATAAAACGATCTCTAGACTCATCGTGTGGGTTACCCGGAGTGTACTTTAAGTAGTCATTGAACATTGTTGTGAGTACTTCGACGGTCGAAAGAGCAGGAGCCAGGTGTCCTGCGCCAGTGGCACATGAAAAAGAGATTGTTTTTTGCCTAATATCATTAGCATTTAACATTATTTATTTCCTAAGTGTTTAAACCAGGCTTGTGTTGCCTCTCCAATGCTGTGCTCATTCCACACTGGAGCTGTGCGCCATTGCTCAATATTATCGAGCATGATACGCACGCCTTCTTCAAAGGATACTTCTGGTTTCCAATTCAACTTTTCAGTAATTTCAGTGATGTCAGCAAATGTACAGTCAGGTTCGCCTGGTCTTTTGGGAATATAGGTTTTTTCTCCACCTAATAATTCTGCTAAGTAATTTACACTGTATGTATTTCCGCTTCCCACATTAAATATTTGATTTTTATAGTTACTTTGGCTTGCAATATAACACGCATTGACAATGTCAGTGACAAACGTAAAGTCTCTAGTCTGCTCACCGTCCCCCACAATTGTTAGAGGCTGTTTGTTCAAAAGTTGTGCTAAAAAGACACCAAATACGGCACCATAAGCACCAGATGTTCTGTGTCTTGGACCATATACGTTAAAAAAGCGAGTTGATATCACGGGAAGGTCGTATGTTGCTGCCCAGTGCATTGCGTACTGCTCTCCCACTGTCTTGGTTAAAGCATATGGGTATTGAGGGTCTATGGGTGTATTTTCTGGTGTTGGATACTTATCAGGAATACCATAACAAGAGCTAGATGCAGCATATATAAGCTTTTTAAGCTTAGTGGATCTGCGGCTTGCTTGAAGAATATTTAAAGTACCCTGAACATTGGCATTGTGGTACTGAATAGGGTTGTTAATCGATGGTACGATATCTGCTAACGCTGCAAAATGATAAACATAATCAACATCTTCAAATAAATGTTCAACTGAAAAATCAGGTGCGCCAATATCAACATTTATGAATTCGACGTTACTATTATGGTGAGCAATATTTTCTAGCCTTCCATTAGCTAAATTGTCGAGTACGATTACTTGGTAATTCTCTTGTACGAGTTTGTCGACCATATGTGAGCCGATAAACCCAGCGCCACCAGTTACTATTGCTTTCATTATTAATTCCTAAATAAAATTATCATGCGCTTCAGGATCACGTAACCGAGCTAAGTAACGGTTTACTTCGTCCATTCGGCAATTTATTCGGCAGTTTTTGATGTCGAGTTTATTCTCAACAAACTCATAGGATTGTTTACGTTTTTCGCCCTCCCAAATTTCTTGGAAGGTGTTGTCATAAATACTGCCGTAACAAAACTCTTCTTTACCCAAGTAGGCACTACAGCCAAATACCTTTCCGTCGGTTGCAATATATGCCCAAAAGAAAGGGGTAGAGTTACATTTTTTATACGGTTGCTTGTTTGTCATGAATTTCTGCATCGTATTGGCTCTAAAAACGACATTGAACCCGTTACCATTGTACTTTTTGAGCTCTTGTTCAATGTGGTACATTTTTGTGTAATCGATGCATTCGAATTCATTAGTAATGCTAGATTTGTGCTGGGAGTAGGGTTTTATCACTAAATAGTCCAACCCTATTTCTTTGCAAATTTCAGCAAGCTTTGTTGCTTCATCCATATTTCCAGGCAATAGAACCATTTGCGCGCCTAGCGTACATTTGTAATTTTCTTTCTTACGGATTTCAATCGCTTGTCTAAGGTTATTGAGCACAGTATCAAAGTCACGAATTTTAGCTCTATGGATGTTGGCATAATTTTCAGCAGAGCCTGCATTTAAACTGACTTTTATCCAAGAGCAATGTTTCATGAGGGTTTCGATATTATGCTTTTTTAAAGGCACAAAGTTGGTCGTAAGCGCTGTATCAATACCAACAGATGAAGCATGCTCACAAATTTTGTCTAGATTGCGAAATAATAACGGTTCACCTTCTCCGGCAAACATCACACTTTTGACACCATTTTCCGCCATATTCGTTATGGTATTTTGGAGAACGTCGTAGTCCATGCCAATGTTTTTATATCCCATATAATCTAGAGCGCAAAATGTACAGCGATGATTGCATCCACCATAAGGCGAAATCTCTACATAAACAGGGTAGATTTTTTTGAGCTTCTCCCAGTTATTCTCTTGCTTACCTTCGTACCATTTCGCAACCCTAACAGGGTGTAAAATTAGCTTGTGGGAATCGATTGAATATTTGTCAGACATAGTCAGCCTCATTTTTTAGAGATATTGACAGTTTTGAATCACACAAAGAATGTACGTGCCTTACCATTTTTTGGATAAGCGTATCGTATGAAATGTCTTCAGCAATTTGTTGACTGTTTTGAATTGGCTCTGAGTGTATTGCCCTTCGTAATTCCATTGGATTTTCAAAGAGTAAGCTGTGTTTTGAATGGTCAAACTGCTCTGTGTTATTTACGCCTTTGTAAATAACAGGAATACTTTGGCAAGCAGATGATTCCATGAGACGCTGTTGGTAATAGTATTCAGGGTGTGCTAATAACGAGTACTTGGATTCATTACATACTTTGCGCAGCTCTGATTTACTTGACAAAGAACCTTTATGGAAAGGCTTTAATAATGGATATTCATCCCAGCCAGCACCATAGATTTCAAATGGTATGTCACAATTTTCAGCTGCCCACTTGAGGATTTCAACTCTGACAATTGCTGGGAATAAAAACATTTCTAAATGCTCGAGGCTCTTTATAATCCCTTTCGCAACATAGTCTTGAGCTAATTTATCTAAAGTAGCTCTATCTAAGCTACCTGAGTTAAATAATTCACCTAGCTCTTTACGCAATCCATCATTATTGGCATATCTATAAGTTGGGTCACATACAGAGAAATAATCATTACCGATAAAAACGATTTTATTTTGTTTTTCAATGTTTTGCATCACAAAGAAGTGTTGGTTATCGGTGGCGAAACTTTGCTTTGACATCTGTGACAAAGGTACACCTTTATTTACCAGTGCTAATTTAAAGTTATCGATAAGGTACAAGAAATGATCTCTTTCCCTGATTAGAAAGTTCGATTGATCATACAGACAAAGGGTCGGATCCATAAACCAAATAAAATTGAAAGTTGCATCATTTATAAGATCATTTCTGAGCCTATTAATATTGATTACAATATGAGGTTTATAGGCCTTTATTGACTGTAAACGTCTAAAATCATCCATTAATGTATATGCATTATTTATATCAAACTGAGTATCAATTCCTTGCTTTTTGAAGGACTGATTGATCAATTCATATATATTTTGAACGACTCTGCCTTTGTAGTCTGCGCTAATGTAAACACGTAAAGGCTCGTCAAAGTCAATCTTTTGACGTTTTATGTCATCTTTTAATAATTGTGTGAGCCAGAGTTTTTTATTTCTATATTCCGTTAAGTTTGCTTCAACAGCATCTTTAGTGCTATGAATTATCTCTACAGGTGGCCTTGTTCCAAGAGAGAGCAACTTGTCCACAATGTTGGACATAGGTAAGTTTATTAAATTGTTTAAGTCAGTAACTTGCTCAGGACCGTCGTAGTAACATAACTGGACTCGATTCTCATACTCATCAACATAAAGTTGCTGCTGGGCAGCTCGCTTAGCTAATTCGAAGTTTTCAAAGTATGTATCTTTGGCTATCTTATTCATAATAGTTTGAAAATTTATTGCTCTTGGAGCTTTTCTTTTAGGATTTTCATGAGCAAATGCCCAACTACGAGTTGGGTATCTTCGGCAACTTGCATATCATCAATAACGAAGTGAAAACAGAGGTCAAGAAGCGGTTTTGCAAGCCCTCCTTGAAACCCTAAAATCCCAACGGTTTTGATACCAATCGAATTGGCAGCTTCGAGGGCATTAATGATATTTTTTGAATTACCACTACCGGAAAGAACTAAAAGTAAGTCTCCTGGCTTACCCTTAACTTTTAATTGATGAGAAAAAATATTTTCATATCCGATGTCATTACCCAAGCAAGTTAGAACTGAGGAGTTTGCAGGCAGTGCTTCCACTCTCAATGCAGAACCTTGTGGGTTAATCCCAAAAGTGAAGTCATTGGCAATATGTAATGCATTTGCGGCGCTACCACCATTGCCACATATGTACAAAGTGTTTCCTGATTTTTGTAACTTTAATAGTTGTGTAGCAAAGTGTTCCAAGTCTACCGCGTCAAGCGTTCTTAATACTGTTTCTAAGCTATCAATATATTGAGATATGGCTTGTTCAGTTTTTGATGAGCGGGCTTTTATATCTCTTACTGTGCTCATGATATTCTCCAATTGACAGGTTTTGGTGTCGATGCAAGTTGTGTAAATAAAGTGGCGTCACTAACAGTGCAACTTATGACCTATCTAACGTTATCGGCCAAAGTGTTAACTTGTTTAGTATAAAAACCGCTAAACTCTGAGCTATCTTATCATTATAGCTAAAGCAAGAATTACACCATCTTATACGCTTTTTTGCTCAACGTGCTTGTTTATGTCCACCAAAGACGGGTTTGATTTTAGTGCTTCAATTAGTTCTTCATACGTAAAGGCGGTCTGATTATCAAATATCTGATAAACGGCTTTGATGGCTTTATAGTCATCTGGTTCATCGAGTGTTAGTCTAATCTGGCTCAAATCTTCTAGTGCGCTAATTGAATAAGTAGTGAGGTTTTGAAATTTAGGCATTCCTAACGTGACATGCTCTCTATCACTGTAGCTTTTTGCATTGAGGTGAGTAAGCTCTAATAATGAGAAAGGGAAGATACAACAATCTAAACCTCTAGGAAAGCCGCTATGTGGGCCAAGATTTACCATTGAATAGTGGTTTGTCATATACGTATTTATGACTTTCTCAAGTAGATCTGGATCGATTATAGGGCAATCACTAGTCAAGCGTACTACCGCGGTTGATGCAGTCGCATTATATGCTTTGCAAGCATGATAATAGCGCCCTAAAACATCATTGGTATCACCTTTAAAATATTTTATTTTCAGTGTTTTGCATAACTCAATAATAGGCTCTTCAGAACCATCATTTGTTGTCGCAATAATTATCTGTTCTTTCCACTTTTCTAGTCTTTCAAGCATGACTTGTAATACGGGCTTATCGCAAAGTGGCAGCATCACCTTTCCTGGTAGCCTAGTAGATGTCATTCGTGCTTGAATAACTATTTGTAAATTGTTCAAAGAAACCTGCTTATACGCTCGTAAAATACAGTTTTAATAATATATTAGAGGTGTAAAATATGTAAAGTCGCAATTAAGGAACAATCTAGCTCGTGACGTTTATCGTTCGTGCGTCTTCGATTATGAATACTACAGAAGGATGGAAAGTGTTCAAATATCATCCTCGTTTTAAATATATGGTTTCTGATACAGCTTTTTTCGAGAATTAATAATGCAAAATATAAATCAACTAACTATTATCGGTGTAGTTTTTGCTTGTCTTTCTCAATATATATTTTAAATTGTGCTTGGAGTGTGTGTGGATCTGTCAAATAAGCAATTTTACATCTATGGGTGCAGCCATTACGGTAGAGCACTGACAACATATTTAGTGAGTGAAGGGCTTGAGCCAAAAGCCATACTCGATAGAGCTCCAAAAATTGATTCATGGCAAGGTATAGCGTGTGAAAAATATCATGCTGAAAATGTCGACCTCTCGTTACCCGTTATTATCACAATTCTAGGGTTTGGTGAAATAGATCAAAACTTAAAGCAAGATGGATTCAGTAAAGTGATGTCAACACTCGAATCTTTTGAGTATTTTCCGGGCGCAATCAAAATATTAAATACGTGTGGTGTATTGTGGATGCAGCCTCCATACGACAGCCTTGTTGACATAGAAAGGTGTAAACAATTGGCGCCACTCTGGGCAGATGTAAAATCACGAAGTTTGTTTAAGCAGATAGTTGAACACCGAACTTCTCCTACTCGAGAAACTTACCCAATACCGGAAGAATATGAAATGTATTTCCCGACGGATATACCTAGGTTATATCAGTATGATGCGTTAAGAATACTAGATGTTGGTGCATATGATGGGGATACATTTCAAGGGTTTTACGAACGATTTGGTGATAAAATAGCAAATTATCATGCACTTGAAGTGAGTCGGGTGAATATTGCGGCATTTCAAAAGCGCTTATCAGGTTTGCCAAAACAACCAAAAAACATCACGATTGATCGAAAAGCAGTAGGGTTGCCTTCTGGTGACCGGTTGCGAATAGAGGAAAATCAATCTGCCACGTTGGTACATGTGGTGAAAGAAGCGGAAGATGTGGCACCAGAAGAGTTAGTAGAGGGTAGTTGCTTAGGCGAGCAAATGTTGGCCTGTCAGTGCAACATTTTGAAAATGGATATTGAAGGGGCTGATTTTGATGCTTTGTTGCAGGCGCGTGAATACATTAGCGCTTACCAGCCCACTTTAGCCCTGTCGTTATACCATCGTCCCCAAGATCTTTGGGCGATACCTCAGTTTATAAATAAGTGTGCCCCTGATAGGTATGACTTTTATATACGTCAAGAAGGTCATTGGTTGTTAGAAACACAGTTTTACGCAGTACCTAAAATAAATTAGATCAAGCGCCGAATGTAAGAATTTTTTGGCACGCCAAAAGTGAGAGAAAGATGAAGTTTAAAAAGTCATTTGAGATAAACAACCGCCAAGTTGGTCATGACTTTCCAAGTTATATTATTGCTGAAATGTCGGCTAATCACGGCCAGTCATTAACTAAAGCAAAAGAATTAGTACACGCTGCTAAAGAAGCCGGCGCAGACGCTATAAAGTTGCAAACTTACACAGCAGACACCCTTACTATGGACTGCAAGCTCCCGCATTTTGAAGCGACAGGGCCTTGGAAAGGACAGTATCTCCATGACTTATATAAAGGCGCTTATATGCCTTGGGATTTTCACGCGGAGCTGTTTGAGCTTTCAGCCAAGATAGGGTTGACGTGTTTTTCATCGCCATTTGATAAATCGGCTGTGGATTTATTGCAGCAGTTTGATGCACCTGCCTATAAAATTGCGTCTCCAGAGTTGATAGATCATCAGCTAATTAGAGATGTAGCCGCAACGAAAAAACCCGTTATTATGTCAACAGGGGGCGCGACTCTGATTGAAATTGCCGACGCAGTTAAAGTAGCGCATGATGCGGGCGTCGAAGAGCTGGCATTAATGAAATGCACTAGCACCTATCCTGCACCCGCTGAGTCGATTAATTTGCGAACAATACCGCATATGAGAGAGGCATTTGGTTGTCCTGTGGGGCTTTCGGACCACACATTGGGCAACGATGTCCCTTTGGCATCAGTTGCTGTTGGTGCCTGTATGATTGAAAAACATTTTGTCTTAGATAAAAAAGATAATACCGCAGATAGCTTTTTTTCAATGACGCCTAAAGAATTAGAGGCATTGGTTCATGGAGTGCGTCAAATTGAAAAAGCAATGGGTACGGTCCATTACCCTACAGAACCCTCAAAAGCGCGCAGATGTGTCTATGTAATAAAAGATATTCAAGCAAATGAGGTGCTGACTGCCGCGCACTTGAGGCAAATGAGGCCTGGCGGTGGAGAAATTATGCCGAAGGAGCTACCAAGGCTTGTCGGTAGACGCGTAAACAAGCCGTTGAAGTGTGGCACGCAACTAAGCTGGGAGGATTTACAATAATGGCTAGCAAAGAAGCGTTATTGACGTATATTCAGCAATTTCTAGAAGAACGAGGAGTCATTCTCACATTCGCGGAACTCGAAAAATATAATTTTGTTGCCGAAGGTGCACTGGACTCTTTCGAAATACTGACACTAACAATGGGCATTGAAGCACACTTTTCTCTTCCTGTCGCGCCGGCGCTGCTGCTAGATGAACGCAACGGTGTTGTAGGCAACTTGGTAACCGCTCTTTTGGAGCAGGCATGATTGTTTTTCGCGTTGATACTCGATGCGGGCTAGGACACTTTATGCGTATGAAGTGGTTAGCGTGTGAGCTAGAAAAGCAAAATCAGAAAACGCTATTCTTAGTCGATGACTGTGAAATTCCCAGAGCTTTTGCGCGCCCTTTACAGGCAGAGTTGGTGACGGTACCTCGCTTTTCTGATAGTGAGCAAGACGCGACTTGGTGTAAAAAGTATCTGTTATCACTAGAAGGTGCAATTACATGGGTGGTGGTAGATGGCTATGAACTTGATAGCCTATGGGAGTCTATTGTTCTTGAGCTCGATATCAAACTGTTAAGTGTTGATGATTTAGAGCGCAAGCATTTAGGAGATGGTGTGCTAGATATGAAATGGTTAGGGGCTGAGACTGAATCTCGCTACTTGCATTTAATTGACACTAAGGCACACCGCTTATTAGGCCCTCAATATGCCATTCTTGCACCAGAGTATGTATCTGCAGCGCAACAACAGAATACGCTAAAGCGAGAGAATAATATAACTTTTGCTTTGGGGGGCGGGGGTAACTGGCATCTACTTGAAGCGGTGATAAAGCAACTGTGCGCTCAAGCTTTGCAAATTCAATTGGTTTTTGGCCCAAAAGCAACTGGCACTGAAAATTTGTTGTTACTCAGTGAGCAAAACGAAAATCTTAAAATATTAAATGCCCCATCGAGTTTGGCTAAGTGTTATGGCCAAACTGGTTTGTTTGTTGGTGCACTAGGCACTTCACTTTATGAATTAGCGGCAACAAAAACACCGTCGCTCACATTTTCATTGGCTCAAAATCAAGAAAACAGAACTGAAGATTTAGAAGCGCTCGGCCATTACTTTCATATATCAGATCTGTTATCGCTTCCTGTTGAAAAAGTTGTCCGCTTGATCATGACATTGTATAAGCATCGCGCTGAGATTGAAGCATTGAGGCAATCCCCAAAAGTTCAAGTGGATGGAAGAGGTGCAAAAAGGGTCGCAGACTATCTGCTGAATAACAAATCTGACCTTTTAGTAAATGAATTGGGCACTTCGAGTGTGTTGGGCGAAGTTGTCACAGAGATATCTTCATCCATTTCAGTGAGGCAGATTTGCAATGAGGATGTGAACAGCTACTTAAATGCAAGAAATCGTGATGAGAATATGTGGCGCATGACGGTAACAGACAAAATAAGCAAAGTGGACCACTATAATTGGTGGTTTAACAATGCACGTCAATCTTATGTATTGGAGCAAAATGGTAAAGCGCTTATTTACGTCTGGCATCAAGTATGTGAACACGAGGGCCAAGATTATTTATATGGTGGCTGGTTTGCTGCCTGTGATGATGTGAATTTTGCACATGCACAAATCGTGTTGGATTGGCAACTAAATTACTGTGCCAAGCTGCACCCGGATGGGATTTGGCTAGCTGTGATTAATAAGGACAATCGATTTGTGAATTTACTTAACCAAAAAGAAGGATTTACTGGTTTAATTGAAGGCTCCAAAGAGTATGCACTGACACAACAAATTTTTGCACAGGCGGATGCGTCAGCGTTTAACTTTGTTGGCAAATTTCCCAATTAAAGAGAGCGGTATGGACAGCATCTATTCAATATTTAAAAGCAATGTAGAAGCGCACCCTGAAAAAACAGCGGTGGTATTTAAGCATACATTTTTAAGCTATCGTGCGCTAGATGAGCAGGTAACGTGTGTGGTGGCGTATTTTCAACATATAGGACTGCAGTCAGGCCATCGTGTTGCGCTGTTTGCTCCCAATGGCATTGAGTATCCTGTAGTGCTATTGGCGATAGCAAGAATGGGACTTGCAGTCGTGCCACTTCCTATCAGCTTAAAAGGTGCCGCACTTGAGGTTGCTTTGAAAAAAACGCCCGTTGCTGCTGTGATAGCATGGCCATCGATTAGCCGATTGTTACTCGATAAAGGGCTTGTGGATCAACAAAAATTAGTCAGCTTTGAAAAAAGAGTTGCTGGCGAGATTACTTGGGCTGATGTGTTGTCTGGGACTTATGAAAGCTTGAACAAAAGTACATTACCTACACAAGAACCTGAACCTGACGTTCATGCGCCGTACATATTAACAATGACTTCAGGCTCAACGGGCATGCCAAAGCCTATCGTATTAAGTCAGCACTGCAAAATAATGCGAGCAAAAGAAGCGACCGAAAAATATTATCAATTAGATCAGAATGATAAAGTGTTGGTTGCCACGCCACTTTATCACTCATTAGCACAGCGCGGCGTACTAATGCCTCTGTTATTGGGGGCAACGACTGTGATCATGCCTAAGTTTGCGCTTCAAGGCTGGTTAGATGCCATAGAGACACACAAAGTTTCTTTTTTATTTGCCGTTTCTGCGCAGCTGGAAAGCTTTCTCGCATACCAAGGGGAAGATTATAACCTGAGCTCGCTGAGATGTGTCGTGTCATCTTCTGCGGTATTGAATGCCGATTCAAAGCAGGCCTTGCTCGACAAGCTACATTGTGCATTTCACGAGTGTTATGGTGCATCGGAAGTGGGTGTTGTAACTGATTTTTGTGTCTCAGATATGCCAGAAAAAAACGGTAGTGTTGGTGCGCCATTACCATTTGTTGAGGTGAAGATCACTGATGAGCAGCGTGAATTAGTAGCTGCTGGCGAAGTTGGTGAAATTGCCTGCAAAACGATAACTGGTTTCAGCGGATATCATAAATTACCAGAGGTCACTGAGGCTGCATATGATCAGAGTGACTACTTTTATACGGGTGATTTAGGCTATTTGGATGATCAAGGTTATTTGTATTATGTGGGCCGCAAAAAGGAAGTTATTTCAAGCGGCGGGATTAATATTTTCCCTCAAGACATAGAAGCAGTCATAAAGCGCCACCCGGACATTACAGATTGCGTAGCTTTTGGTTGCCACGACCAGCAACTTGGTGAGGTAATAAAAGTAGTTTATGAACAACGAGGAGAGGAAGATTTAGACAGATCACTACGAATGATGTGTTTACAAGAATTAACCGACTACCAGCAGCCAAGGCAGCTAACTCGATTACCTGAACTGCCTCGTAATCAAATGGGTAAAGTGTTGAGAAATGATGTGAAACTACAAAATCAGTAGTAGGGTAGGTGAAGGTATCTGAACTTCACCTACCATGAGCACTATAAGTTTTCCCACTGGCCGGTTTTGCTAGAGCGTGTAGCCGCTTCGAATAACGCTAAGCCATCTTTTGCCTGCGAAAAGCCAAATACATATTCATTACTTACAGGTTGCGCATTTAGGTAGCTCGATAACGCATCGTGAATATCGGTATAGAGGTTCGCGAATGCCTCGACAAACCCTGTAGGGTGGCCTGGTTTCATGCGGTTATATCTAAATTGGTGAGCGTATTGGCATTGGCCTGCTCTATCTAAAATTTCTCTGCGTCCATCGTTGTAATTTAACTCAAGCTCGTCAGGGTTTAATTGATACCAATGCGCACTACCTTCAGTGCCATAAATACGTACTCTTAAGCCATTACGGTGACCTATAGCTGTTTTCGACATCCACATACTACCAGTCACATTCTGAGGATACTTAAGTAGCATTTGCACATCATCAACCAATTCAGTGTACTCTGAATGTGTAGCGAATAAAGCACTTGTTTGGAGTGGTTCGAGATCAAGCAAGTAACTCGAAAGGTGATGTAAGTGCACACCGAGATCCAAGCAAATGGTCGGCACGGCATAGTCTTTTAAACGCCAAGATTGTGGTGGAGCAGCCTTGCCGGCTATTTCGGGAGGGCGTTTAAACCCCTCTTGTGGCATTTCTAGATGAATTTTTTGAATACGTCCTAGCTTATTGCTCTTTATAAGATTTCTAAGCTCTCTAACCATGGCATAGCCAGAGTAGTTAAATGTCACCGCTAGAAAGTGTTTTTCTGGGTTATACGCTTTTTCTAATTGCGCAATCTCCGTGCTGCCACATACTAAAGACTTTTCACAAATCGTAGGTACATTTAGTTGCAGAAGTGTCTCAAGCACTTCAAGGTGATGTGGGGTCGGCGTGAGCACGACAACTGCATCAATGTTATCTCGCTCATATGAGAGCATCTCGCGCCAATCTGAGTAAGTATGCTCAGCTGCTATGCCCCATTGTTGCGCAGTGGCTACATTGCAGTCTTCGTGGCGGCTAAATGCGCCAGCAACGACTTTAAACCTGTTGTCTAATTGTGCCGCTGAAAAGTGGACATATCCTACTGCCGAATTGGCACCACCGCCGATAAATGCAAGTTTTAAACACTGTGTTGACATGCATACATTCCTATTGGCTTTGCGCCTTCAATGTTGTGAGTGTTTCAATTAATGTTGTTGCTACGTAGTCTTGGTCAGTTTCCGATAATTCGGGGAACAAGGGGAGGGTCACCGCACTGTGGTAATAGTCTTCAGCGCCTTGACAGTGCCCAGGTTTAAAACCAAGAGATTGATAGTAAGGTTGCAGATATATGGGAATATAATGAACATGACAGAAAATCCCTTGGGCGCGCAATGTCTCTACAAGGCGCTTATGTAATTCGGGGTTAGTGCTTGAAATCCTGATTACATATAAGTGATAAGCGTTATAGACACCTTCATGTTGCCTTAATGGGGTGATATCTTCGCTCTGCGTAAATAGCTGGTCGTAGTTCTGAGCAAGTTGGTTGCGCTTTTCTACAAACTCATCTAGGCGCTGCACTTGCTGAGTGCCAAGCGCAGCATGTAAATCCGTCATTCTATAGTTAAAGCCAAGGGCTTGTTGCTCATAGTACCAAGGACCATCAGCTTCATTATGTAACAGCCCTTGCTCAGCTGTAATTCCATGACTTCTGTACATTTTAAGCTTGGCGTTGATGGCAGAGTCATTGGTAAGCGCCATTCCACCTTCAGCCGATGTGATGATTTTCACAGGGTGAAAGCTAAAGATGCAAATATCTGAATATCTACAGCTACCCACGGGGTCATTGAGGTACTTTCCCCCAACAGCATGTGAGGCATCTTCAATGATTTTGAAACCATATTCTTGAGCCAGTGTGCTGATAGACTTCATATCGCAAGATTGGCCTGCAAAATGAACAGGAATAAGCACTTTTGGCAATGTATTGGTTTGCTTTGCGTGTGCAAGCTTTAACGTCAATGCGTCTACAGATAAATTGCCTGTTGTCGGGTCGATATCGACAAAGTCAATTTTCGCTCCGCAGTACAAAGCGCAATTAGAAGAAGCGACAAATGAGTTTGGTGACGTCCAGACAATGTCATTGTGGGTAACACCCAATGCCAAACAGGCAACATGTAAAGCCGATGTGGCACTGTTTGTTGCTGTACCGTATTGAACTTGGCAGTATTGCGTGACCGCATTTTCGAACTCGGGTACTTTTGGCCCCTGAGTCAGCCATGGTGAGTTCAATACTTCAACAACAGCATCGATATCTTGTTGCGAGATTACCTGCTTGCCATAGGGGATCATAGCAGAGCCTGCTTGTTAAATTCGATAATTTCATCCACGGACAGGTATACAGGGTTGGTAAGTGAGTTATATTCAGAACCAGGCTTAACAGCGCGCCCTTTCTCATTCAATGCATTAGAATCAAAGTCATTGGTTCGACTACTGAACTTTATGCCTGGTGCGATAACAAAGTGATCTTTGAACTCGTAAGTGTCGAATGACAAATCTTCTGGGCACATGACCTCATGTAGTTTTTCACCGGGGCGAATACCAATAATTTTCTGCTCTAGGCCTGGCGCCATAGCTGTGGCGAGATCCGTGATTTTGATAGATGGTATCTTGGGAACGAAAATCTCTCCACCGAGCATTCTTTCGAAGTTCTTTAATACGAAATCGACGCCCTGCTGGAGACTAATCCAAAAGCGTGTCATGTCTGGGTGTGTAATGGGAATATGTCCCACATTCTCATCGATGAATTTTTGGAATACCGGTACAACAGAGCCGCGTGAACATACTACGTTGCCGTATCTAACAACAGAAAACAGTGTTCTGTGGCCCCCGGCAATATTATTAGCTGCAACGAATAGTTTATCTGATGCAAGTTTTGTGGCGCCGTAGAGGTTAATTGGATTTGCAGCTTTATCTGTTGAAAGGGCGATGACTTTATCAACATCACAATCCAATGCTGCTTCGATCACATTTTCAGCACCGTTAATGTTGGTTTTTATACATTCCATAGGATTGTATTCAGCGGCAGGGACTTGCTTTAAGGCAGCGGCATGGATGACATAATCTACCCCCTGCATTGCTCGTCTTAGTCTTTCTCTGTCGCGTACATCGCCAATGAAGTAGCGCATACAAGGCTGATTGAAAACTTGCTGCATTTCGAATTGTTTTAGCTCATCGCGTGAAAAAACAATAATCTTTTTAGGGCGATACCTTTCAAGTAACGTTTTGACATATTTCTTACCAAAAGAGCCAGTTCCGCCAGTGATTAGGATCGTTTTATTATCAAACATATTTTACCCATCTAAAGGTGCAATCATTTCTTTACACTGTAGAAAAAAGTATTAGGTAAAGAGTTTGCATCAGCACCCTAAAAAAAAGTGATTACTCAATACTTTATATCACTTTTTCAAATTTTGCAGTATTTAAACAGACGTCATGGGTTAATTTATCGTAATAGATGACTTTTTGAGCGAGTAGGCGTAGACTAAGGGTACGAGCACTAGACTGGAGAGTGTGATGCAAATTAATTCGCCAAGTAATTCTTTTTTTAACCGTACAGAACAAACCAACAATAAATTGAACCAACAGTTGGCGACGGGTAAAAAGGTGAACTCAGCAGCTGACGACGCTGCGGCGCTTCAAATTATTAACCGACTGACATCTCAACAAGACGGTTTAAATCAGTCTGTAAGAAACGCCTATGATGGAATTTCTTACTCTCAAACTGCTGATTCCGCACTGTCAGGTGTTAACGATGCGGTTGGCCGTATTAGAGAGCTCTCTATTCAAGCTGGAAACGGTGCATTGTCTGATAGTGATAGACAAGCGTTGCAAGATGAAGTATCCCAACTTCAATCGCAAATCACCGAAACGTTTGAAAATACAACATTTGGTGGTGACCCTTTATTTGATGGTCAACAGACTAGCTTTCAGGTTGGTCCTGATGCAAATACTACGCAAAGCTTTACGCCAACGGACGGTACGGTTGCAGCAGGTATACTAAGTGTTGACGTATCGACGCAGGCTGGCGCTCAGGCGGCAATCACGGCAGCTGATCAAGTTTCAAAAGATGTTAACTCTCAAAGAGCACAACTTGGTGCATTTGAAAATACGTTGGACAGCACGATTAGAGGTCTTGGTAATCAAAGCGACAGAATTGCTGAAAGCCAAAGTCGAATCGCTGATACGGATTTTGCGCAAGCAACGGCAGAAAAAACAGCAAATGATATTTTGTCGCAAACGTCAATTGCACTTAGAGGTCAAGCAAACCAGTCTGCTTCGTCCGTTTTGAGCCTTTTGCAGTAAAAATTAATGCTTTTGTATTGATACAAAACATACTGAGTGGCATTTATTTGGCGTTTATGTCAATAAATCGCCACTTAGGTATTGCATCCCTTACATACTCCCTTACAATCTCTCCTATAGACTTATAAAAACACTTGGATCCAGTCCAAATGATACTGATCATCGATAACAACAATAATCGTGCTTCTGGATTAGCTGCAGCACTGACATTTTGCGGGCAGGCTGCAAAAGTAACTGCGGAGTCAGAATTTACCCCAGAGTTGGTCAAAAAATATCAAGAATGTACAATTGTACTTGGTGCACTAAATGGATTGGATCACGAGCACCATATTAAAAAATTACCAGCTCAACCTTTTATCCTTGTGGGTGAAACACTTCGACCTTTGATGTCGCTAGCGAATGTAATTGGCTTAATTAGTGAGCCATTTAGTCATGACGTCACGATGCAGTTGTTACATGACTGTCAGCAGTATTTAAGTCTACTGCCTGGGCAAAGTGGGCAGAATAAAGATGCTAGAGCGTTTGATGGCCTAGTCGGTGATACCGAAGCCGTGAAAGAAGTTCGATTTTTAATTTCTCAGGTTGCTCAAACCGATGCCAATGTCCTCATTCTAGGGGAGTCCGGTACCGGTAAAGAAGTGGTAGCTAGAAACGTTCACTTATTGTCAAATCGTTCCTCAGGCCCATTTGTACCAGTAAATTGTGGTGCTATCCCCGGAGAGTTGCTTGAAAGTGAATTGTTTGGTCATGAGAAAGGGGCGTTTACGGGGGCAATATCGGCTCGTAAAGGGCGATTTGAACTAGCTCAAAATGGCACCCTATTTTTGGACGAAATTGGTGACATGCCTTTACAAATGCAGGTTAAATTATTAAGGGTGTTGCAAGAGCGCAGTTATGAGCGAGTGGGCGGTACTAAGCCTATTCAAGCTAATGTACGTGTGATTGCGGCCACACACCGCAACCTCGAAGAAATGATTGAAACGGGCAAGTTTCGTGAAGATTTATTTTATCGACTCAATGTGTTTCCTATCGAGAACCCGTCATTAAGCCAGCGTGTAGACGACATTCCATTGTTACTTAAAGAGTTGCTCCGCCGAGTGACTGAACAAGGTAATAAAGGGGTTAAGTTTACCGACCGAGCTATTGAGAGCCTTAAAGCACATGCTTGGCCGGGTAATATTCGAGAGTTGGCCAATTTGGTTGAACGCATGGCCATCATGTTTCCTGAAAAGTTAGTTGACGTCACCGATTTGCCAACCAAGTACCGATACATTGAAGTTGAGGCGTTCGAGCCGGAATATCCGGAAGAGTTACTGGAAAAAGATGCCTTTAACGAGTTGTTTAGTGGTGGCTTCAGTGACTTTGATGAAGAAGATGAGATAGACAATGTTACTGAGCAACCACTGCTCGGTTTGTTGCCTGATGAGGGAATTGAATTAAAGGACTATCTAGCGGAGCTAGAGGTGAGTTTAATCACTCAAGCATTGGAAAGGTACGACTATGTTGTTGCACGTGCTGCTGAAATATTGGGCGTTAGACGTACTACGCTTGTAGAAAAAATGAAAAAGTATAATCTGAACCGAGATTAATCGGTTCAGATTGGCTAGTTCAACAGAGCTCTCAGGTCGAGAGACTTTGCATGTTCAATCAATGGCTGCTTTCTAAAGCAGTCGTTATCGTGATCATTTACCATACCGCTGGCTTGCATGTGTGCGTAAACAGTCGTCGGACCTAAAAACTTAAATCCTCTCTTTTTTAAATCTTTTGCAAAGCGCTCACTAATTTCACTGGTAGCTGGATAGTCTTCTTTCCCTCGAATGTCGTTGATAATAGGCTCAAAATCAACATAGCCCCATTGATACTTGGCAAAGCTACCGAATTCTTGTTGTACTTCTATAAAGCGTTGAGCATTATTTATAGTCGCTTTGATTTTTGCTCTATTGCGGACAATTCCTGGGTTGTCCATGAGTTGCTCAACATCTGCTTCGGTCATTTTAGCCACTGCTTTGACATCAAATTCATTAAAAGCAGTTCGGTAATGCGTTCTTTTTTTCAAAATTGTGTACCAGCTTAGCCCTGCTTGAGCTGACTCAAGCGTAATAAACTCAAAAAGCTTATTGTCGTGCCAAATAGGCACGCCCCACTCTTCATCATGATAAGCAACGTAGTCTGGTTTGCTAGCATCCAGCCATAAGCACCTAGTGCACATAGCGGCTCCTTTTTTGTGTCTGTCAAATAATCGACCCCTGCACGTAAAACGCAGGCCATAAGTGAACAATAATTCTAGATAAACTATATTTTATATCTGTATAAAAATACAGTGTCAAAGTTTTGGTAGTGTTTTTTATTAAGTTAACTTCATGAAATATTTATAAAAATAAAATTGGCACAGTGGTTGCTTTATCAGCATTAGGAAGATTCATGAGAGTAGTGTCATGGCGTTAGCGAAAGTGATAAATCCACAATTTGTGCCAGAAAACCAATTTAACCCTTGTTTGCTGCAAGAGGCGTATGTTGGTGAACTGAGCGACCTGAGGCAGCAAGCGAGCTGGCTGAGTCATTTGGTCGATACAATGCCTGCAGGTGTTGTTGTACTAGATGGACAGGGCATGATCGCAAAGGCGAATCAAATCGCCAAAGATATGCTTGGTGAACCATTAGAGGGTGAAAAGTGGTTTAACATTATTCAGCGCTCTTTTAGTCCGCAACAAGATGATGGTCATGAGGTGTCTTTACGAGATGGTAGGCTCATCAAGTTGGAGATCACGGCACTGACGCCTGAACCAGGTCAGTTAATATTAATGACCGATTTAACCGAAACGCGCAAATTACAAGCGAGAGTCGCGCATATGCAAAGATTGAGTGCACTTGGCAAAATGGTTGCGTCATTGGCGCACCAAGTACGTACTCCGCTCTCTGCCGCAATGCTTTACGGTGCAAATTTAGGCAGTGCGAATTTGCCAACGCCGTCTAGAGAAAAGTTTCATAACAAACTCATGTCTCGCCTCAAAGATTTAGAAAGCCAAGTGAATGACATGTTGTTATTTGCCAAAAGTGGCGAACAGCAAGTTGTAGAGCGAGTTTCGATGCAACAGTTACTGAATGAAGTCAAAGTTGGCGCAGATGCGATGTTGTCATTGAATAGCGCGGCGATGGAAGTCATTTTACCGGAGCCAGACATTGAAATTATTGGTAATAAAACGGCACTTGCAAGTGCAATCCAGAACTTGATCCACAACAGTGTTCAAGTGATTGGACCGGGTGCAAAAATAACGCTGCGGGCGGCCCGAGAAACACAAGACGAGCAAGTAAGAATTTCTGTAAGTGACAATGGCCCTGGGGTAGATTTGTCTCAAGCTGACAGATTATTTGAACCGTTTTTTACAACCAAATCACAAGGTACGGGTCTTGGGCTGGCAGTTGTCAGCTCAGTGGCCAATTCACATAAAGGGCGTGTTGAAGTAGATAACATGCCAAGCGGAGGAGCGTGTTTTAGCATGCTATTACCGATTTCTCAACACACTCAGCTTCAGGAGGTCGTATGAGTAATAAAATTCTAGTCGTTGAAGATGACGCAGGTTTACGCGAAGCACTCTTAGATACTTTAGAGCTTGCTGGTATTGAATGTGTTGAGGCGGATAGTGCAGAGCAAGCGATGGTGTTACTCAAGCAACAAAGCTTTTCTTTGGTGGTTAGCGATGTGCAAATGGGGCAAATGAGCGGCATCGATTTGCTCAAGAGCATTAAGCTCAATTATCCAAACTTGCCTGTTTTAATGATGACTGCATACGCCACCATTGATGATGCTGTTGAAGCAATGAGGCTCGGCGCTATTGACTATATGGCAAAGCCGTTTGCACCAGAAGTATTGCTGAACATGGTCAGCCGCTACATGCCGGAGAAGGAAAAAGAGACTGAAGGGCCCATCGTAGCTGATGTGAAAAGCTTACAGCTGTTAACGCTGGCCAAAAAAGTCGCGCAATCCGATGCCAGTGTTATGGTGTTAGGCCCTAGTGGCTCTGGCAAGGAGGTACTTGCAAGATATATTCACGACAGCTCAGAGAGAAGCAGTGAGCCATTTGTTGCCATTAATTGTGCGGCGATTCCTGAGAATATGCTAGAAGCGACTTTATTTGGTTATGAAAAAGGCGCATTCACCGGTGCTATTCAAGCGTGTCCGGGTAAATTCGAGCAGGCGCAAAAAGGGACTATCTTGCTTGATGAGATTACAGAGATGGATCTGGGGTTACAAGCTAAATTGCTGCGTGTTTTACAGGAGCGAGAAGTCGAAAGACTGGGTGGTCGTAAAACAATCGAATTAGATGTGCGTGTATTGGCGACCAGTAACCGAGATCTCAAAGAAGCCGTTGCTGAGGGCAAATTCAGAGAAGACTTATATTATCGATTAAATGTCTTCCCGTTGACTTGGTTGCCTTTGAAAGACAGAGCTGCGGATATTGTTCCACTCGCAAGCCATTTAATGGAAAGGCATTGTCAAAAGTCTGGACAGCCTACACCTCAATTATCAACAGGAGCGCAAGAAAAGTTATTGCAGCATGCTTGGCCTGGTAATGTAAGGGAACTTGAAAACGTTGTACAAAGAGCGTTAATTTTACAACAGGGTAGTGAAGTTGCTGATACAGATATATTTATTGAAAATTTTGAGCCGGTAGAGCTAAGTATAGCGGTGGCACCGTCAAGCAGCCCAGTTGAGTTAGATGTATCACCTTATGTGAGTTTGACCGAAAGTAGTGCGAGTTCAACGCAGGGTGATGCGCTAAGTTATAAAGAAGAGTTACAAGATAAAGAGCATCAAATTATTCTTGATACCTTGACCCGCTGTAATGGTAAAAGAAAAGATGTTGCAGAGATTCTAGGTATTAGCCCAAGAACCCTGAGATATAAACTGGCTAAAATGAGAGATTTAGGTTTGCCAGTTCCTGCATAAATAATAAATTGGCCAAGTTCAGCTTGGCCAATTATTCTCCTGTCAAAATTCTGTCTTCCCATTAGTATTGCTCACCGCCTTTTAAGTTGTTGATTATAATGAATTAAAAATTGGCACGAAAAGTGCTTTTATCTATTCATATGTAATCTCACAGGGTGAGCAATATGAAAATTCAAAACACCAGTTTATATCAAGAAATGCAGTCTATGGCCTCTCAAGCAGGTAGAATCCAGCCAGAGACTAAAGTACCAGCTCAGGCGACAGCCGCTACATCGAGTGCGCAGTTTGGCGATATACTTTCAAATGCATTGAATAACGTTGCTGATTTGCAAAGAGATACAAAGGCAAAAGTAACTGCGGTTGAGATGGGTGATAGAAGCGTCTCGTTGGCAGAAGCTATGATTGCAAAAAACAAGTCATCTGTAGCTTTCGAAGCGACGGTTCAGGTGCGTAATAAGCTTGTTGAAGCTTATAAAGATATCATGAGCATGCCGGTGTAATTCAGAGAGTTAGTGGAGAGTAACTGTGGCTACAAATCAATCGACAGATTTAGCACTTTCAGATGGTCCAGCAGGAGCAGTCGCTGAAGGTGCTGAAACACAGCAAGAGCAAAAATCTGGTTATTTCAGTGCTTTAAGCGGCGTTGATATGCTACGTCAAGTTACGCTCGTAATCGCACTGGCAATATGTTTAGCAATCGCTGTATTTATAATTATCTGGGCACGTCAACCAGATATGCGCCCACTAGGTCAGTATCCAACTGATGAGCTGGTTCAGACACTCGATTTTTTAGATGCTCAAAAAATCGACTATGACTTAGATGGTAACACCATCATGGTTGCGGAAACGGATTATCAAAATATCAAATTAAAAATGGCCCGAGACGGCTTTTCGCAATCACCATCGTCAGGCACAGATATTTTGATGCAAGACATGGGCTTTGGTGTCAGTCAACGTCTTGAAAGAGAGAGACTTAAGCACAGCCGTGAACAGCAACTCGCGAGAACCATTGAAGAGTTGCAAGATATCAACAGAGCAAAAGTGCTTTTGGCAATTCCAAAAGAGAATGTATTTGCTCGTCGTGAGAAAAAACCTTCTGCAACGGTTGTACTAACCATGAAGCGCGGTCGTACACTTGATGGTGAAGAGGTGGATTCAATCGTTGATATCGTTGCTTCTGCCGTTCAAGGGCTTGAACCGTCACGCGTTACAGTCACCGATCAAAATGGTCGCCTTTTAAATTCGGGATCTCAGGACTCCTTGGCTGCACGCTCTCGCAAAGAGTATGAAATCGAACGTAAACGTGAGTCTGAATATTTATCGAAAATCGACAGCATCATGATCCCAGTTGTTGGTTTAGGTAACTTTACTGCTCAGGTCGACTTAACGATGGACTTCAGTGCGATTGAAGAAACACAGAAGCGCTTTAACCCTGATTTACCAGCAGTAAGAAGTGAAACTACGTTCGAGGAAAGCAATATAGGCGGTATCACCGCAGGTATTCCTGGTGCATTGACGAACCAACCGCCGGTAGACTCCAATATTCCAGAAATTGCAGGTGCTGGTGGCAGTGGCAAAGGCACGACACCAACACGTTCGCAAAAAGAAGCAACACGTAACTATGAGCTAGATACGACTATCTCGCATAAACGCCAGCAAACAGGTGTGATCCGCCGTATCAGTGTATCAGTGGCTGTTGATTATGTTGCTAAACCTGATGCTGAAGGCAATATGGCTATGACGCCTCGTTCGCAGGAAGAATTAAATAATATACGTCGACTTTTACAAGGTGGTGTAGGTTTCGACATGCAGCGCGGAGATGCATTAGAGGTCGTAACAGTCCCATTTGTGCGTGAGGATATCTTAGAAGCGTCAGAAATGCCTTTATGGGAGCAAGAGTGGTTCATGAAGGTTGTAAGGTTAGCAGCAGGGGCTTTGGTAATCATTGTATTGATTATGGCTGTAGTTCGCCCTATGCTGAAGAGACTGATATACCCAGATGATACACTAGAAGACTATGATGAAGATGCATTAACTGCTGGTGTTGACTTAGGCGATAGTACACTTGACATGCTAAGTAATGACTTTGATGAATCTGCTGTTGGCTTCTCTTCCGATGGTACATTACAATTGCCAGACTTACATGGAGATGAAGATCTACTGAAAGCGGTTCGTGCACTCGTGGCGAATGAACCAGAGCTTTCTTCACAAGTGGTCAAAGCGTGGTTAACTGAAGATGAGTGATGAAGAACAAAAACAACTGCCGCCAGCTTTCGATGTTGAGAAGTTAGATGGGGTCGATAAGGCCGCCATCTTGCTGCTTAGCCTAACGGAAGAAGATGCAGCGCAGATATTAAAACACCTTGAGCCGAAGCAAGTACAGAAAGTCGGTATGGCAATGGCTGCAATAGATGATTTATCTCAGTCTAAAATCAGTGCAGTACATAACCTATTTATTGAGCAAATCCAAAGCTTTAGTACAATCGGTTTTCAATCTGAAGACTTTATCAAAAAGGCCCTTACCGCTGCACTCGGTGAGGACAAAGCTGCGAGTCTTATCGATCAAATTGTTATGGGATCAGGTGCGAAAGGCCTTGATTCTCTTAAATGGATGGACTCCAAGCAGGTTGCTAATATTATCCGTAATGAGCACCCGCAGATCCAAACAATCGTATTGTCTTATCTGGAACCAGAGCAGTCAGCAGAGATCCTTTCTCAGTTTACAGAGAAGGTAAGGCTTGACTTAACAATGCGTATTGCCAATTTAGAAGAAGTACAACCTGCGGCACTACAAGAGCTAAATGAGATTATGGAGAAACAGTTTGCGGGTCAAGCCGGTGCGCAAGCTGCGAAGATGGGTGGCCTTAAAGCCGCTGCAGATATTATGAACTACCTGGATACAAATGTTGAAGGGCAGTTAATGGACTCAATTCGTGAACACGATGAAGAAATGTCACAGCAAATTCAAGACTTGATGTTTGTCTTTGAGAACTTAATGGATGTCGAAGATAGAGGTATTCAGGCCATCCTTCGTGAAGTACAGCAAGATGTACTGATGAAAGCGATTAAAGGTGCTGACGATTCATTAAAAGACAAGATTTTAAGTAACATGTCGAAACGTGCAGCAGAAATGATGGCGGACGACTTAGAAGCGATGCCACCTGTTCGTATTAGTGAAGTCGAAGCTGCGCAGAAGGAAATCCTAGCGACCGCCAGACGACTTGCTGACTCTGGTGAAATCATGCTGGGTGGCGGCGGTGGTGAGGAGTTCCTGTAAATTATGTCTGAACCAAAGTTATATCGGGGGAAACCTGTTCACGGTGAAGCTGTTGATGCATTACTTGAGCACCTTGAAGACTGGGATATTCCTGATGTAAAAGAAGACCTGAGTGGTTTATCTGGTCGCTCAACTGCAATGGGTACGCCACTTGAAGAGCTGTATACGAAAACGGAGCGCCAAACTGAACCAGAAACCGTTGAGGCAGAAATACCAACTCTGACACTGGAGGAACTCGAGCAGATCCGCCAAGATGCCTACGATGAAGGATTGAAGCAGGGACACGAACAAGGTTATATCGAAGGTTTTGAGAAAGGCGCTAAAGAAGGTAATGAAGCAGGGCTCAAAGAGGGGATTGAAGCAGGTAAACTGCAAGGTATAGAGGATGCGAAGCCACTTATTGAAGAGCGCTTGCAAATGCTATCGTCCCTTGTCGACAAGATAAATGAGCCATTGCAACAAGTAGATGAAGCGTGTGAAAAGCAACTTATTCACCTTGTCAGTTTATTGACACAACAAATCACATTTCATGAATTGAAAACAAGCCCTGATCTAATCCTTCAAGCACTTAAAAAAGGTTTAGATGCGCTGCCCATTGCAGAGGTGCAACTAAAAGTTCATCTACACCCAGAAGATTTAACGCTTGTAGAAGAAGCCTACGGCAGCGAGATGTTAGCAAAACAAAGGTGGCAACTGATCCCTGAGCCGACGTTGGAACGCGGTGGATGTGAAATTAAATCGCCAATTTCATCGATAGATCTGACCGTTAAAAACCGCATAACCGAAATATTGGAGAAGTTTTTGCATGATAGCGGTATCTAGTATTTATCGCTTCAATATTCATGACAGAAACTGAGCTTCAACATCAGCCACTAGCGCAAAGAATTAGTTCGTATCAAAAACATATCCAACCTTATGGGGTTGCCGTTGCTGGCAGCCTAACTCGTGTTGTAGGGCTAACCCTTGAAGCAAAGGGTTTAAACGCCGCTGTGGGAAGCCAGTGTAAAATCGAAACAATCAATGGTTTTGTAGATGCCGAAGTCATCGGCTTCAATGATGATATTTTGTACCTGATGCCAAATGATCACATTTCTGGCGTGCTCCCCGGTGCCAGAGTAATTCCTCAAGTAAAAGAGTCTGGTTTACCCGTTGGCATGGGACTACTCGGGCGTGTCGTAGACGGGCTCGGTCGCCCTCTAGATGGCCTCGGAGCAATTCAAGCCGATACTAGATTAAAGTTTGCACAAGCACCGATTAACCCACTCGCAAGGCGTCCTATCAGTGAGCCGATGGATGTAGGGGTAAGAGCTATTAATTCGATAATCACCGTGGGCCAAGGGCAGCGGATGGGATTGTTCGCAGGAAGTGGTGTCGGTAAGTCCGTTCTATTAGGCATGATGACCCGAGGAAGTGAAGCCGATGTCATTGTAGTGGGGTTGGTTGGCGAACGTGGTCGAGAAGTAAAAGAGTTTATTGATGAAATACTCGGTGCCGAGGGGCGACGACGCTCAGTGGTCGTAGCAGCTCCCGCAGATGCTTCCCCTCTAATGCGATTGAAGGGGTGCGAAAGTGCAGTGACAATTGCAGAATACTTTAGAGATCAGGGGCTAAATGTACTGTTACTGCTTGACTCAGTAACCCGTTATGCCATGGCTCAACGTGAGATAGCATTAGCAGTTGGCGAGCCTCCTGCAACAAAAGGCTATCCACCTTCGGTGTTTGCCAAGCTACCAGCGCTTGTAGAGAGAGCTGGTAACGGAGGAGAGGGGCAGGGTTCTATTACCGCGTTTTTTACTGTTTTGAGTGAAGGGGACGATATGCAAGACCCTATCGCCGATTCCGCGAGGGCGATTTTAGATGGCCATATTGTACTGTCTCGAGACTTAGCAGATAGCGGTCATTATCCAGCGATCGATATTGAAAAGTCCATTTCACGTGTCATGCCGCAAGTTGTATCGGATGCACATATGCAACAAGCCAGAGTATTGAAACAGGTTTACTCCATGTACCAACAAAACAAGGACATGATAACTTTGGGCGCTTATCAGCAGGGGAGCGACCCCATGCTAGATCAAGCGATTGCGATGATGCCAAGTGTGAATGGCTTTTTACAGCAAGGCATGAAAGAAGTACTTAACTACGATGAGTGCTTACAGGGTCTAGCGCAACTATTAGGACAAGGCTAATGGCAGAAACCAAACTTGCACTGTTACATAAACTCGAATCAGATAAAGAAGATGGTCTGAGAGTGAATTTTGTTCAAGCTGAACGGAGCTTGCATGACAATCAGCAAAAGTTGAAAGGGTTAAATGACTTTCGTTTGGAGTACTCGCAACAACTGCACAATAAAGCGTTACAAGGGCTAAGTAGTAGTGGCTTTTCACAGTATCACAGCTTTATTAACAAAATTGAAGAAGCCATTAAGCAGCAGGCAAATACAGTTGCGACGGCAAAAAGGGTCGTGGAGCAGCGGCGTAAGCTGTGGCTGGCTCAACAGGCTAAAGTGAAAGCCATTGCAAAGCTGATAGAGAAAAAAGAGCTTGAAAAACAAAAACGATTAGCAAAAGCAGAGCAGAAAATGCTCGATGAATTTGCAACAAACATCTTTATGAGACGCAAGTTGGCTAATTAATGGCTTAAAAATTGCATTTTTACGAAATAATAGAGTTATAAGTAGGCAAGCGGCGTTCGATTGCCACACTAAAAGGTGAGAATATGGTTAATGTTTCATTGGACGTTGGATTAAACAGCACTGTTTCACCGCAGGATAGGCAGGTTGAAGAAAGCTCTGATGGAAGAGGGTTTATGGCGATGTTGGCAGAGGCCAGCGAGCGAGAAGATGCAAAAGCTGCGATACAGAAAGAAGCTGATCAAGAAGAATTAACAAAGCAAGAAGCCAGTGCAGAAAAAACGCGAGCAAGTGAGACGCAGCAAGGTACTCAACGACCTTTGCCAAAAGGGTTAGATGAGCCTTTACAGCTTGATGACTCAAATCTACCTAAATCTAATCAAGGTCCTGATGTTGTTTTAAAGGTCGAAACAACTAATGAGGCGTCAAAGGCTAGCTCTACGCCTAACCCAGACACATTACTGTCTCAGATCAACGCGGCAAATAATCAAAAAACTGATGTGGAACATCATTTAGCGCCAGTACCGCAAGCATTGAAAGATCACCTTGGCAGTGCAGAAAAGATCGATGAGTTACCTGTAAAAAGTGGCAAAAAAGGTCCGATTGATTTAATTGGTCCAATCGTTGTTCAAGACAAGAAATTGGGTAATGAGACTGCCGAAAGTATGCCGAATGACTCTGTAAAAGCTGAATCAAAACATGTGAATGTAGAGGTTGGAAACTCTTCCAAACAGCTACCAGGACAAGGTGAAGTCGTCACGCCAGTGCCCACAGGACCGCGATATTCAGAAGGTCCAATTGGTGACCCCACCGATGGTGAGGCAACGGTCAGTGACAAGCCCAAGATGCTAGAAAGCGGCAATCGGTCTATACCTGATGTAAAGGCTGAAGCATTAAACGGTGTTGCTAAAGAGCGAGAGTGGCACTTACATAGTGAGAAAGAGTCAAAATCTAACCCCGTTGCTAGTCAAAAGCTCAACCCTGATGTTGAAGCAAAAGTAGTGACACCAAACGCAAGTGAAAGTGAGCAACAGGCGCCAGATTTAATCACTCAATTGATGCAAAAGGAACGTACTTCAGTCGCCCCCCAACAAGGCAATAAAATGACTCAACCTTCAGTGAGTGAAGCCGTCGCAAAACCACATATCAACAAAAATATCGAAATGGCCACCGAGAAACCGACCGAATCAGCATCAACCTCTGACTCTGATGGCGCTGAGATTATAAAAAATACACCGAAGCAGGCCTCGAGTGACTTCGTAAACGTGCCAAAAGCGACTGAAGTTAAATCGACGAGTGTGTCAGAGTTAAAGGCAATGGTCGATAACTTGTCACCCCAAGAAAAGCAAGAGTTAGAGAAGTTACTCAATGAGCGCCTCAATGATACCAAATCAACTGACTCTGCCTCTAAAAAACAAGAAGCGGCTCTTTATCATGCCCTAACAGGTAAATCGCCTAATTCAATAGCGCAAGAAGGCACTAGCACAGCGAGTAAAGTAACAAGTGAAACTGAGCATAAAGAGAATGCTCTTATAACTGGTACCAAGCAGAGTAATGATAAGCTTGAAACTGTGGTTAAAAATGATGTGGCTAAACCTGAATTCACGTACAACAGCACTAAGGCTCCAGTAAAAGAGCAAGTAGCGCCAGAGGCAAACAAACAAACTGTTGCCGATGTTGCAGTGAATTCTGAAGAGCAGGTGGAGTTACCGAGTGATTTTGAGGGGGAGCAGCAAAATAGTGGTAATAATCAGCGACAAACTGCTAGCCAAAATGTAGAAAACGTCTTTAAGGCCATTCGCAGTTTGGGTAACGAGCAAATTCAGAGCAAAGAAGAATTTGAGCAAGTAATTCAGCAGGTTGAGCAGTCACGCCAGAACCAACAGACCTCAGTGCAGCAAACCAGTTCACAAGTAAAATTACAGGCAGATCCTGCGCTTGCACAAGCATTAAACTTGACTCGCAATGACGCTGCTAAAATGCTGCAAGAAAAAGTTAACATGATGATTAACTTAAATAATAAGGAAGCTGAAATCAGACTAGACCCCGCAGAGTTAGGTAGCATGCAAATTCGAATTCGTTCAGATGCAGAGCAGGCACAAATAAACTTTGTAGTGCAAAACCAACAAGCTAAAGAATTGCTAGAAGAGTCCATGCCTAAGCTGAGAGAAATGTTAGAGGAGCAGGGGATTGAACTAGGAGAAAGCAATATCCAACAGCAGTCTGAAGGAAATTCAAATGACGATGATGGTAAGCAACAAGGTCATGGAAAACTTGCTAATGAGGCCAGTGAAGCGCAAAATAATAAAGAACAATCAGTGACTAGCAGAAAACAAAGTGATTCGGCAATAGATTACTATGCTTAACAACTGCTATCATTAAGACAGAACATAAATTAATAGAAGCGCACATATGGCTGAAGAAACCGATTTAGAAATTGAAGAAGCGGGTGGATCCAAAAAGAAGCTCATTATTATTATTGCTGCAGTTGTTGTCATATTAGGTGGCGTTGCAGGCTTCTTTTTACTATCCGGTGGTGAGGAGGAGGAAGCTTCTTTAGCTGAAGAGTCTACAGTAGTTGAAGAGGACTTGAGTGAGCAAAATGCGGCAGAAATGGGAAGCGCGCTCTATGTCGCGATGCCGAGACCGTTTGTATTCAATGTACCAGGTGCCAGTAGAGATAGAATTGTACAAATCAAAGTTCAACTGTTAGTTCGTGGTGATGTAAACGAAGAAGTGACGAAAAAGCACATTCCACTTATCGAAGGTACGTTGTTAAGTGTGTTCTCTACCACAACCGCAGATGAATTGAGCACGAGTGCAGGTAAGGAGACATTGAGGTTGACTGCTTTAGACAAAGTTCAAGCAGCAATGGAAGGTGTCGAGGGCAGCAAAGTTATCGAACGTGTGCTGTTTACCGGTTTTGTAATGCAGTAGGAATCCCCTGTGAGCGATTTATTATCACAAGATGAAATCGACGCGCTATTACATGGTGTCGATGAAGTCGAAGAAGACGAAGTTCCCTCTGGTGAGGGGGGCGAAGATGCTAATGCCCTCCAGTATGACTTCTCCTCGCAAGACAGGATTGTGCGTGGGCGAATGCCGACGCTCGAGATTGTAAATGAGCGTTTTGCAAGGCATATGCGAATAAGTCTGTTCAATATGATGAGAAGGACCGCTGAAGTCTCAATCAACGGCGTTCAGATGCTTAAGTTCGGCGAATACATTCACACCTTGTTTGTGCCAACCAGTTTGAACATGGTGAGGTTTCGCCCGCTTAAGGGAACTGGCCTAATCACCATGGAAGCAAGACTGGTCTTCATTTTGGTTGATAACTTCTTTGGTGGTGATGGTCGCTATCACGCTAAGATTGAAGGGCGAGAATTTACCCCGACAGAACGTCGTATTGTACAAATGCTTTTAAAAATCATCTTTGAGGATTACAAAGAAGCATGGGCGCCTGTAATGGATGTGTCCTTTGAATACCTTGATTCAGAAGTGAACCCTGCCATGGCGAACATTGTATCGCCGACCGAAGTGGTGGTGATCAGTTCGTTTCATATCGAATTAGACGGCGGGGGCGGTGATTTTCATATTTCCTTGCCATACTCGATGTTGGAACCCATCAGAGAATTGCTTGATGCGGGTGTTCAATCAGATACCGAGGATACAGATTTACGTTGGAGTAAAGCTCTACGTGATGAAATAATGGACGTTGAAGTAGAAATGTCCACCCAATTGCTTGAAGTTGATTTGTCTTTACAACAAATTATGGATTTGAAAGCTGGTGATATCATCCCAGTCGAAATGCCTGAGCATATCACGGTGTTTGTAGAAGAACTGCCGACGTTTAGAGCGAAAATGGGTCGTTCAAGAGACAATGTGGCATTGCAAATAAGTGAAAAGATTAAACGTCCTGAGTCTGTTAAATCTGAGCTACATGTATTTACCAAAGGTGGTAAAAAGCTCGATTCAGATGCAGAGTTGGCTGAATTAGAAGAAGATCTGCACCTGTCTGAAGGTGTTGATCTTGATTGGTGATCAAGAATTTAAGGTAGTAAGTGCATGAGTGATGATCAAGATACAATGGATGAATGGGCTGCAGCGCTTGCCGAAGCAGAAGATGCTGATCCAGGAAGTGCTGAAGTTGCAGAGTTAGAAGAGCTAGAAGAAAGTGATGCGAATTTAAGCGCGGATGAAAAAAGAAAACTAGATACTATTTTAGATATTCCGGTCACTATTTCTATGGAAGTGGGTAGATCGAAAATTAACATCCGAAACTTGCTGCAATTAAACCAAGGCTCAGTGGTTGAGTTGGATAGAGTAGCAGGTGAACCGCTTGATGTACTTGTAAATGGTACGTTGATTGCGCACGGTGAAGTGGTTGTTGTCAACGACAAGTTTGGTATCAGACTCACCGATGTAATTAGCCAAGTCGAGCGAATTAAGAAGCTTAGATAGTAGAATAAGTCATGACTTGGATACTATTTACGAATGCGGCAGCCGCAACGCAGCCGCAGGGACCTAGTTTGGAGATAGTAACGGTTGCACTGTCACTGATCTCTATCATCGCGCTTATTATTGGCCTAGCCTGGTTAGTAAAACGCATCAATCCCAATGTGGGTAATAACCAAGATTTCAAAGTTATTCGTAGTTTGCCTTTGGGTACTCGCGAAAGGCTGCTCGTAATCGAAATTGATGATAAACAACACCTGCTCGGCGTTACCCCGCAAAACATTAACTATTTATACCAATTAGAAACCCCATTAAGTGAAAACCAAACCGCGCCTTTTGTTAAAGAGTTAAGTCGCTTTGTGGGTCAACCAATAAAAAAAGAAAAGTGAAAACCATGCTTCGATTCCTTTTAATTTTAGCTTTAGCTGTATTTCTACCCCAAGTGAGCGCAAATGACGGTTTTGAAGCATTAAGTGTGACGACTAACCCTGATGGTTCTCAAGAGTACTCAGTAACTTTACAAGTACTCGCAATAATGACTGCGCTTAGTTTTATTCCAGCTGCGGTTATTATGATGACCTCATTCACACGTATCATTGTGGTTTTGGCTATTTTGCGTCAAGCAATTGGGTTGCAACAGTCTCCTTCAAATCAAATTTTGGTTGGCATGTCGTTGTTTTTGACTTTTTTCATCATGGCTCCGATTTTTAGCAAAATTCATGATGAAGCTGTTCAGCCTTATTTAAATGAAGAAATGACATCAGTGCAAGCATTGCACGCTGCCAAGGAGCCCATAAAGGCGTTTATGCTGTCGCAGACCCGTATAAAAGATCTAGAGACATTCGCTAAAATCGCAGGTTACGATAAGCTTGATAGTCCTGAAGACACACCATTTGTGGTGATTATTCCTGCTTTTGTAACCAGTGAATTACAGACGGCATTTATTATTGGGTTTATGTTTTTCATCCCGTTCTTGATTGTTGATCTGGTGGTCGCCAGTGTCTTGATGGCAATGGGTATGATGATGCTTTCCCCTATGATTGTCTCCTTGCCGTTTAAAATTATGCTGTTTGTTTTAGTAGATGGCTGGTCGCTAGTTATGGGGACCCTGGCCCGAAGTTTTGGATTAGGGGTGTAATATGGAACCAGAAGTTTTTGTAGACATATTAAGTGACTCGTTATTTCTGGTGATAAAATTGGTGGCTGCCATCGTGGTACCTGGTTTGATTATTGGTTTAATCGTGTCGGTGTTTCAGGCTGCCACATCTATTAACGAACAAACACTGAGCTTCTTACCGAAACTTATCATTACGCTGGTAGCTCTTATTGTTGGTGGCCATTGGATGACCCAAGAGTTAATGGACTTTTTCAAACTGATGGTCATGCGCATTCCTGAAATCGCGGGTTAGTATGGAAATTCTTTTTTCAGAATTAATGCAGGGGCTAAGTGACTTTATACTGCCTCTGATACGTATTAGTTCGATGATTATGGTAATGGCGGGTTTTGGTGCGCAAAGTGTATCGAAACGGATCAAGCTGTGCCTCTCCATTGTCGTGACTTTGGTTGTTGCTCCCGCGATTCCACAATCTCAATTTACAGAACTCTTCTCTTTTCAAATGGTATTGGTGGTCATACAAGAAATGATCATTGGTATTGCGATTGGTTTTGCGTCTCTGTTATTGCTAAATACATTTATCGTTGCAGGTCAGGTGCTTGCGATGCAAACAGGTCTAGGTTTCGCTTCGGTAGTTGACCCCTCAAACGGGCTAAGTGTACCGGCTGTGGGCCAGTTTTATTTGATCCTTGCTACGTTGCTATTTTTTGTTTTCAATGGACATCTGATGATGTTTCAGATGATTGTTTTTAGCTTTCAGTCTTGGCCGATAGCAGGGGATTGGTGGCATGTCGACAATTACTGGAAAATCGTAACATGGGGCTCATGGCTCTTTGCTACAGCGTTATCACTGTCTTTAGCCCCGCTTACGGCCATGCTAGTTATTAACTTAGCATTTGGTATCATGACACGAGCAGCACCTCAGATGAATATCTTTTCTGTGGGTTTTGCATTTACACTTGTAGCGGGTCTAACGATTATTTGGGCGACAATGGGGAACTTTACTCTGCAGTATGAGTTTCAGTGGCTTAAAATGACTGAGCTGATGTGTGATTTGATTGGCTGTACAGTGTAGGAGGCAGCAATGGCTGAAGATTCAGGTCAAGAACGCACCGAAGAACCCACCTCAAAAAAGATTAGTGATGCCAGAAAGAAAGGTCAGGTCGCTCGCTCAAAAGAGCTGGGAACCACCTTTGTATTAATTTTTTCTGCCGTGGCATTGATCCTTTATGGCGCGGACATTGCGAAAGGTTTGTACAACATTATGGGCCGCATGCTGACACTAAACCGCAATGAAACCTATGATACGACTAAAATGTTTGCGGTGTGGGGAGATGCCTTTTCAGAATTGTTCTTCCCTATGTCAATGTTTGTTTTAATTATTCTTGTAGCTGGAGTGATCGGGAATACGCTGTTGGGCGGTTTTAATTTTAGCTGGCAAGCTGCTGCGCCAAAAGCGAGTAAAATGTCACCGATGAAAGGCATTAAGCGCATGTTAGGGCCACAAGCTGCTGTAGAGCTAATTAAATCCGTGTTGAAATTCGTGCTGGTTGCAGGCTTTGCCATCTTATTTATCAAGTGGATGTTTTACGATATTTTGCATCTCAGTATTGAGTCAGCCCCTGGTAATGTTATCCACTCATTGGAAATATTAGCTTGGATCTTTTTGGCGCTCAGTTGCACGATGATCATTATTTCAGCTATTGATGCGCCTTATCAGAGCTATAACCACCACAAGCAACTAAAAATGACACTTCAAGAGGTTAAGGACGAGTACAAAAACTCTGAAGGTGACCCGCAAATTAAAGCGCGAATTAGAAGAACGCAGCGTGAAATGTCCCAGCGCAGAATGATGCAAGATGTGCCTGACGCGGATGTGGTAGTTACAAACCCAACCCACTATTCTGTGGCGTTAAAATATGACACTGAAAAAGCAGGTGCCCCAATGGTAATTGCGAAAGGTGTTGATGAATTGGCGATGCAAATTCGTAAGGTCGCGAAAGGTAACGAAGTCCCAATTGTCGAGTCGCCTGTGCTTACTCGTTCTTTGTATCATACAACAGAAGTAGGGGACCAGATCCCAGAGCAGTTGTTTACTGCTGTTGCGCAGGTACTGGCTTATGTATTCCAGCTGAAAAAATTCAACAAAGGTCGGGGTAGAAGGCCTACAGAACTGAATAAAGACTTACCAATTCCAGATGATATGAAACACTAATAGTTGGAATGAAGATTGCTTTAACTTATCTGCGTCAATAAATTGAAGTTGATAAGTTATGGATTTTAAAGCGGTTCTACAACAAATAAATAGAGACAAAAAAGATTATGCAAAAGGTATTGGTACGCCGTTACTGGTACTTGCAGCATTGGGTATGGTTATTTTACCCATGCCCCCATTCTTGTTAGATATCTTATTTTCATTCAATATCGCACTTGCGTTAGTTGTGTTGTTGGTAACCGTTTACACCATGAAGCCTCTAGAATTCGGTATGTTCCCTGCCGTTTTACTTATTGCAACTATCATGAGGTTGGCGCTGAACGTAGCGAGCACGCGAGTTGTTTTGCTTGAAGGCCATAACGGTGGAGACGCAGCCGGTAAGGTAATTGAAGCATTTGGCTCGGTTGTAATTGGTGGTAACTATGCAGTTGGTTTAGTTGTATTCTTAATTCTTATTATCATTAACTTTGTTGTAATCACCAAAGGTGCTGGCCGTATTTCAGAAGTATCAGCACGTTTTACTCTAGATGCTATGCCGGGTAAACAAATGGCGATAGATGCTGACCTAAATGCGGGGTTCATCTCGGCAGAAGATGCAAGAGCAAGACGAGATGAAGTGACTCGAGAAGCAGATTTCTACGGTTCGATGGATGGTGCAAGTAAGTTTGTGAAAGGGGACGCGATAGCAGGTATCGTAATCCTAGCAATCAATATTATCGGCGGCTTGTTTGTTGGTATGGTACAGCACGATCTGACGTTTTCTCGTGCGATGGAAGTGTACACTTTGCTCACCATTGGTGATGGACTAGTTGCTCAATTACCATCTTTATTGCTTTCTATCGGTACCGCGATTGTTGTTACTCGTCAGAACGAATCTCACAATATGGGTGAGCAAGTAACACAGCAACTTGGAAATGAGAAGTCTTTATATATTGCCTCTGGCATTTTGATTGTCATGGGTTTAGTACCGGGGATGCCACATGTGGCGTTTTTAGGACTTGGCTGCCTCATCGGTGGGTTGGCCTACTATTCGAAGCAACACAAAGAAAAAGTAGCAGCTGAGCAAGCAGAACAAGAAGCACAAGGAACTCAGGTTGCAAACAAGCAGCAGGATCAAAAAGAGCTCGGCTGGGACGATGTACAGCCAGTAGATGTAATTGGTCTAGAAGTTGGCTATCGTTTAATCCCACTAGTAGATCAAGCCCAGGGTGGTGAGTTATTAAACCGTATTAAGGGTGTTAGAAAGAAATTATCGCAAGAGCTCGGTTTCTTGGTGCCGCCAGTACATATTCGTGACAATTTAGAATTGGATCCAAACGCCTACAAGATTACTTTAATGGGTGTCGGTTCTGGCGACGGCGAATTAAAGCATGGCGACGAGCTCGCAATTAACCCAGGTCAGGTTTTCGGCCCGATCCAAGGTGTTGCAACTAAAGACCCAGCTTTTGGCCTAGAAGCTGTTTGGATTAAACCTGACCAAAAAGATGAAGCACACTCACTTGGCTATACCGTGGTGGATGCAGCAACCGTTGTTGCGACCCACATTAGTCAACTATTGACCAATAACGCTTCACTGCTGCTTGGCCATGAGGAAGTTCAAAACTTACTAGACATGCTCGCTAAAAGCCATCCTCGTTTAGTTGAAGGTCTGGTACCAGATATTCTTCCACTGACGACAATTGTAAAAGTACTACAAAACTTACTCAATGAAGGCGTAGCAATAAGAGATATGCGCTCAATTGTTCAGACATTAGTTGAGTACGGCCCACGCAGCCAAGACCCAGATGTATTAACGGCTGCAGTAAGAATTTCACTACGCAGATTAATAGTTCAAGACGCAGTTGGGAACGCTGATGAGATACCTGTCATAACATTGGCGCCTGAGTTGGAACAGATGTTGCATCAGTCACTTCAGAACGCAGGTGATGAGGGGGCAGGCATAGAGCCAGGTCTTGCAGAGCGACTTCAAGGTTCATTGAGAGAAGCGCATCAAACGCAAGAAATGTTAGGCGAGCCGTCCATCTTATTAACCTCAGGTATGTTAAGAAGTGTTTTATCAAGATTTGTCAAACATACGATCCCTGGTTTGAGAGTGATGTCATATCAGGAAGTACCAGACGAAAGACAAATCAAGATTATTAGCTCTGTTGGGCAATAGAGGAACGAGGTGCTGAGTCATGAAGATTAAAAGATTTTTTGCAAAAGATATGCGTACGGCTTTAAAAGAAGTTAAAGATGAGTTGGGCGCAGATGCAGTGATAATGTCGAACAAAAAGTTAGCTGATGGCGTAGAGATTGTCGCTGCCATCGATAACGACAGAGTGGCAGCAAAGCCACAAGAAGCTGCGCCTCAAGCAAATGTAGAATCTGCGCCTCAAGCTCAGCCTACTTACAGCCAACCAGCAAGAGTAGTAAAACCACAGGCTCGTCGTGCCCAACCTGAGCCTCAAGCTAGAGTCGCTGATAGTCTCGAAGCGCTTTTAGAGCGCCAAGCGCCTAAACCTCGTTCGCCAGAGCTCGCGTCTATGTTTTCTCAGTCAGGTATTGATACAGGTGACCTTTTTGCACCTAAAGAAGAGCAAGCAGCCAATTTCCAGCAGTCTGACTTTCATCAAGCAGCTCAGCAGTCAGATTATCAGCAAAATAATATGGGTGCTTCTAGAGCTCAACCAACAGCGCGACCTGCACGCCAGCCTGAGCCAATCTCGTCTGACTGGGGTTTTGACGATGATCTTGAATCTGGTTTTGACGCACAACCTGTCGCAAGTGAGCCAAAGCAAGATGAAATGAGTTCAATGCGAGATGAGATGAACGCGATTCGTCAGCTGCTTGAATATCAACTGTCGGGCTTAATGAAACAGGAAATGGAACGCCGCGACCCAACCCGAGCATGTTTAGTAGATAGACTACAAGGTATGGGCATTAGTGCTGACGTTGCTGAACAGATGGCATGTTTTATTCCTGATGATGTATCTCGCAAAGAGGCATGGAATGCATTGCTAAATATGGTAGTAAACCAGATGCACACCACAAATAATGATATTTTGCGTCAAGGTGGTGTTTATGCCATGGTTGGACCAACGGGTGTTGGCAAAACAACGACTGTTGCAAAATTGGCTGCATTAGGGGCACAAAAGTACGGCGCAGACAAAGTAGCATTAATTACAACAGATACATACAGAATTGGCGCTTACGAGCAGCTAGCAACTTATGGTAGAATCATTGGCTGTCCAGTTAAGCAAGTTAAAGATGCGAACGAGTTAGCAGAAGTTCTTTATCATTTGCGCAATAAGCGTCTAGTATTAATAGACACAGCGGGTATGAGTCAAAGAGACTTGCGCTTGACTGAACAGCTTAATACATTGATGCGTAGTTCAAGAGTAGATATTCGCAGTTATTTAGTACTGAGTGCAACGTCTCAAATGCATGTTTTGCAAGAGACAGTGAATCACTTCAAAAAAGTGAATCTAAGCGGTTGCATTTTTACAAAACTTGATGAATGTCTAAGTTTGGGCGAGATTATTAGTATTGCGATTCAAAATCGCTTGCCAATAGGGTATCTTACGAACGGACAACGAGTGCCAGAAGACATTCGTGTAGCAAATGCTCAAAAATTAGTTAAAAAGGCTGAGCAATTGTATTTAAAAAGAACAAAAGCACAACATTCACGACGTGAAGCAGTGGCGTCTCAGACAGTAGGAATGTATGATTAATACAGTTTTAGATCAAGCAAGTGGCCTGCGTAAAATGAACCAAAAAAGTAACCACGGAGTAAAAGTAATAGCAGTAACTGGTGGTAAAGGAGGAGTCGGTAAGACCAATGTTTCATTGAATACTGCAATTGCGCTAGGACAACAGGGCCATCGAGTTTTAGTTTTAGATGCCGATCTAGGATTGGCTAACTGCGACGTGATGCTAGGTTTACGAGTCGAGCGCAATTTGTCGCATGTATTGTCAGGTGAGTGTGAACTCGACGAAATTTTGGTTGAAGGCCCTGCTGGAATTAGAATCGTGCCAGCGACCTCAGGTTCCCAGAATATGGTAGAGCTAAGCCCAGCTGAGCACGCAGGTCTTATACGAGCATTCAGTGAGCTGAGCAACGACTTCGACGTGCTGATAGTTGATACCGCCGCTGGTATTTCAGACATGGTATTAAGTTTTTCGCGTGCCGCGCAGGACGTCATGGTAGTGGTATGTGACGAACCAACCTCTATCACCGATGCGTATGCTTTGATCAAAGTGTTGAGCAGAGAGCATGGCGTATACAAGTTTAAAATAGTAGCCAACATGGTTCGTAGCCTTCGCGAAGGTCAAGAATTGTTTGCTAAACTGTCTAAAGTGACGGATAGATTTTTGGATGTGGCTTTAGAGCTGGTAGCGACGATTCCATTCGACGAAAATATGCGTAAATCTTCAAGGCGTCAAAAAACCATCGTAGAGCTCTATCCCAACTCTCCAGCCGCCGTGGCGTTTAGAGGATTGGCTAGCAAAGCCGTTAAATGGCCTGTTCCCCATCAACCGTCGGGGCACTTAGAGTTTTTCATTGAGCAATTAGTTAACGGGTAATTATGGCTACACCGGTCAATCGAATGGCGGGATATCAATCAGCAGACCACTTAAATAAAGTGGTCGAGCGTCATACACCTTTGGTCAAAAAAGTCGCATGTCATTTGCTAGCCAGATTGCCTGCTAGCGTTCAGCTAGATGATCTTGTCCAATCAGGTATGATTGGTCTAATTGAAGCAACAAAAAACTTTGACGCAAGCAAAGGTGCGAGTTTTGAAACCTTCGCTGGCATTCGAATTCGTGGCGCTATGCTAGATGAAATACGCCGTGGAGACTGGGCGCCCCGCTCAGTTCATAAAAACAGTCGTTTAGTTGCAGAAGCGATAGCTGAACTTGAGTCTGCTCTAGGTCGAGAGCCTAAAGACACGGAAATTGCTGAAAAACTTGATATTCCTTTAGATGAGTACCATCATATTTTACATGACGTAAACGCAAGTAAAATTATCGGAATAGAAGACTTAGGTGTCGACCAAGACGTAATTTCACCTGCGGACAATGATTTAGCGCTAGACAAACCATTCAATAACGTTAAGAATGAGCGCTTTAATGAGTCGTTGATAGATGCAATAAAAACATTACCGGAACGAGATGCGATGGTTTTGTCTTTGTACTATAACGATGAAATGAATTTAAAAGAGATTGGCCACATTCTTGATGTGAGCGAGTCTCGAGTTAGTCAGATTCATGGTCAGGCAATGATTAAACTCAGAGCCAAAATTAATGACTGGATCAATTAGAGTACATTTTATAATTTTTATAGGTTCAAACCTCACCGGAGGAAGTTTTGGATAAGAACATGAAAATTCTCGTGGTTGATGATTTCTCTACGATGAGAAGAATAATCAAAAACCTGTTGAGAGACTTAGGCTTTACAAATGTTCAAGAGGCTGATGACGGCAGCACTGCGCTTCCGATGTTGCAAAATCAAGAATTTGACTTTGTTGTTACCGATTGGAACATGCCAGGTATGCAGGGCATCGACCTGCTAAGAGCTATTCGTGCAGACGACAGCCTTAAACATATACCTGTTTTGATGGTAACCGCTGAAGCCAAAAAAGAACAAATCGTTGCGGCTGCACAAGCTGGTGTTAATGGATACATTGTAAAACCATTTACTGCTGGAACATTGAAAACCAAGTTAGAAAAAGTTTTTGAACGCTTAGGCTAGTAACGAGTTAAGGATAGGCTTATGTCAGAATCCTCTGCGCCACAAATTACATTAGAACAAGCGAAACAACTTGTTGAGTATCTTGAGAATGGTGAACAAGAGAAGGCCGACCAAATACTAATTGAAGCAACCAATAAAGAGCAATCTGAGTTATTTGCTGAAGTCGGTAAGTTGACGCGTCAATTACACGAATCTCTGAAAAACTTTGAGTTAGATACTCGCTTGTCAGATCTAACCACAGAGGCCCTTCCAGATGCTAAACAGCGTTTAAATTATGTCATGGAAATGACAGAGAACGCTGCTAATAAAACAATGGATGCAGTGGAAGCGAGCCTACCGCTTGCTCAAGAGTTAGCTGATGAGCTCTCAGAGATAAAACCTACTTGGGATAGGTTAATGAGTCGTGATATACAGCTTGGAGAGTTTAAATCTCTGTGTCACGACTTGAACGACTTTATGCAATCTTCGCAAGGCCGTACAGACGAATTACAATCGTTGATGACGAACGTTTTAATGGCTCAAGACTATCAAGATTTAACTGGTCAGGTTATTCGTCGGGTCATTGAACTTGTCAGAGAAGTTGAAGACAGCTTAATACATCTGTTAACCGTATTCGGTGCAGCAGAAGTGGGTCAACTTAGCGCGGCTCCAAAACCACAAGAAGTAGTTGAAACCACTGATGAACTATCTGGTCCTGAAGGGCCAATCATTGACGCAGAAGAGAGAGATGATGTTGTCTCTGGTCAAGATGAAGTTGATGATCTGTTATCTAGTTTGGGTTTCTAATAGGAGAGTATAATAATGAGCTTTGAAGTCGATGAAGATATCTTACAAGACTTTCTTGTTGAAGCTGGAGAAATACTCGAACTGTTATCTGAGCAACTCGTTGAATTAGAAAATAACCCAGATGACAAAGATTTACTGAACGCAATATTCAGAGGGTTCCATACTGTTAAAGGTGGAGCTGGCTTTCTGGGCATGAACGAGCTTGTTGACGCTTGTCACGGTGCAGAAAACGTTTTTGATGTGTTAAGGCAAGGACAGCGCTCAGTTAATCCTGAATTAATGGATGTCATTCTGCAGTCTTTGGACACTATAAACGATATGTTCGCCTGTATTCAAAATCGCGAACAGCCTGAGCCTGCAGATCAAGAGTTACTCGATGTCTTACATAAGCTCAGTCAGCCAGAGTCTGCTGACGAAGCGCCTATCGAAGCAGCTGCACCTCCAGTTGTTGAAGAGGCACCGCAAGAAGCACCCGTCGAAAATGACGTTTTCTTCGATTTAGATGGTAGCAGTGATAGTGCACAAGAAGAGAAAGCGAGTTCTGACAGCATCGATGAGATCTCTGAAGAAGAATTTGAAAGCCTGTTAGATGAACTGCATGGCGCTGGTAAAGCACCTACGCCAGAAGGGCAGGCAGCTCCACAAGCTGAAGCCCCCGCAACCCCTAGCAATGCTAATGATGGTGATATCACTGATGATGAGTTTGATAGCTTATTAGATGAACTCCATGGTGTTGGTAAATTTGGTGGTGGTACCAATGAGCCCGCACAACCTGCCACGACGAGTCAACCAGCAGCGCCAGCGGCACCTGCAGCATCTGCGGGTGGTGGCGATGACGATGAAGAAATCAATGATGATGACTTTGAAGCGCTGCTAGACGAACTTCATGGCAAGGGCCAAGCTCCCAAAAACTTGGAAGATGGTGGCGAAAAAAGTGCGACACCTAAAGCGCCTGCTGCGCCAGCGCCACAAGTGCCTGCCACACCAAAGCCCGCACCAAAACCTGCAGCAGCTGCAAAGCCAGCCCCAGCTGCGAAACCTGCGCCAGCTAAATCAGAGCCAGTTAAATCAGAACCTAAAGCCGCAGCCCCTAAAAAGCCTGCTGCTCAAGCGGAAACAACCGTGCGGGTTGATACTAAACGACTTGACCAAATCATGAACATGGTTGGTGAGCTTGTTTTAGTAAGAAACCGGTTAGTGAGTCTTGCCAATAACAGCAATAGTGAAGCCATGGGCAAAGCGATATCAAACCTTGATGTTGTTACCGCAGATCTTCAGGGTGCTGTTATGAAGACGAGGATGCAGCCAATCAAAAAAGTGTTTGGTCGTTTCCCTCGCGTTGTAAGAGACTTAGCTCGAAGCCTCAAGAAAGATATTAATCTGATTCTTGAGGGTGAAGATACCGATTTAGATAAAAACTTGGTAGAAGCGCTAGCAGATCCACTCGTTCACCTTGTCAGAAACTCGGTTGACCATGGTATCGAAATGCCAGATGTGCGTGAAGCTGCAGGTAAAGCTAGAACAGGTACAGTTACACTTTCTGCATCACAAGAAGGTGACCATATTCTATTAACCATCAGAGATGATGGTGCAGGAATGGACCCTGAAAAGCTGAAGAAAATTGCGATTAGCAAGGGTGTAATTGATTCAGACCAAGCAAGTCGATTATCTGACACCGAAGCTTACAATTTAATTTTCGCGCCAGGCTTTTCTACTAAAGAACAGATTTCTGATATCTCTGGCCGCGGCGTAGGTATGGATGTTGTTAAGACAAAAATTACCCAACTCAATGGTCAAGTAAACATTCAGTCTGAACTGGGTGTGGGCACTATATTAGAAATCAAAGTACCACTTACGTTAGCTATCTTACCAACATTGATGGTTATGGTTGGCGAGCAAACATTTGCTTTACCATTGGCAGGTGTAAGCGAAATCTTCCACTTAGATTTGACCAAAACCAATGTGGTTGATGGGCAATTGACTATTATTGTTAGGGAAAAAGCTATTCCGTTGTTTTATCTGGAACATTGGTTAGTCAAAGGTACTGATATAAACCAGAAAAAAGCAGAAGGTCACGTAGTAATAGTACAGATAGGTACTCAGCAAGTCGGCTTTGTAGTGGACTCGTTAATCGGTCAGGAAGAGGTTGTGATAAAACCTCTGGACTCACTTCTTCAAGGTACTCCAGGTATGGCAGGTGCAACGATTACATCTGATGGTGGCATAGCCCTGATTCTGGATGTACCAAGTATGTTGAAGCATTACGCGGGCAAGTAGTTTTAGATACTATTTGCCATCACCGAAAAGTGGTGCCGTGTGCACCACTTTTCGGATCTGTAACATAAAAAAGAGCGATGCCAATGGCAGTTAAAGTATTAGTAGTTGACGACTCAAGTTTTTTCCGTCGTCGTGTAAGTGAAATACTAGAAAAAGATACTGGAATTGAGGTAATTGATTTTGCAGTCAATGGCCAAGAAGCTGTAGAAAAGGCGAGCAAGCTACGACCAGACGTAATTACAATGGATGTTGAGATGCCTGTGTTAGACGGCATTAGCGCTGTTAAAAAAATAATGCAAAGCAATCCAACGCCTATCTTAATGTTTTCTTCATTAACAAGAGAAGGTGCAAGTGCAACATTAGATGCCCTAGACGCAGGTGCGGTAGACTTTTTACCCAAAAAGTTTGAAGATATCGCAAGAAACAGTGAAGAAGCTATACGTGCACTGCAAAACAAAGTTAAAGAAATCGGTCGTAAGCGTGTAAGTCGATTCACCAGACCAATTTCTCCATCAAAACCGGCGACAACGTCGAGCAGCACATCAAGCTTTGCACCAAAACCTGCTAGCAGCACTCGTACAAGCCCTTCAGTCGCACAACCAGATAGAAGCTTCCAAAAAGCGGCACCAGAAACTACTCCTCAACGAAGCTTTAAGGCTTCTGGAAAGTCATATCAAGTAGTTGCAATTGGTACCTCTACTGGTGGTCCGGTGGCATTGCAAACGATTTTGACGCAATTGCCAGCTAACTTTCCACACCCCATTCTATTAATTCAGCATATGCCGGCAGCTTTCACTCCTGCTTTTGCGCAAAGGCTTAACAGTCTGTGCAAAATTAAAGTGAAGGAAGCTGAACAGGGTGACAGATTAATGCCAGGTGTTGCCTATTTAGCGCCAGGCGGTAAGCAAATGATGGTTGAATCGCGTGGTGGCGCTAAAACATTAAAAGTGTTCGAAGACGATAGCCCTCGAATTACTTATAAACCTTGCGTCGACGTAACTTTTGCAAGTACTGCTAAAGCCTATTCTGGTGATGTATTGGCAATCGTTTTAACAGGCATGGGCGCTGATGGCAGAGATGGTGCGAGGATGTTGAAACAAGTTGGCGCTACGATATGGGCGCAAGATGAAAAAACCTGTGTCGTTTACGGCATGCCTCAAGCGGTTGCAGCCGCTGGTTTGTCATCTGAGAGTTTGGCTCTACAGGACGTAGCGTTGCGTATCAACAAAGAGTTGGGTATTGCTTAAGTTATACTGATTGTTAAATACAGCTTAGCCATGAAAAGTCACAAAGGAATAAAATAATAAAGTGAAAATTTGGACGGTTGCTAATCAAAAAGGTGGTGTGGGGAAAACGACCACAACGGTAAGTCTTGGTGGTATTTTGGCTGCACAAGGCAAGAAGGTATTATTAATAGATACCGACCCCCATGCCTCTTTGACATATTACTTTGGTATTGACTCTGAAGACCTAGAAGTGAGTGTGTATGATATCTTTATACGCGGCTCAAATATGGCGAGTGAGGAAATACTACAAGCTTTATGTCCATCGACGGTAGAAAACTTGGATATTCTGCCTGCGACAATGGCTATTGCCACTCTGGATAGGAGTATGGGTAATCGTTCTGGCATGGGCCTTGTTTTGAAAAAAGCGCTGGCAAAAATCAGTGATTATTATGATTACGCGATTTTAGATTGTCCCCCTGTTCTGGGGGTTTTGATGGTCAATGCTTTGGCGGCGAGCGAGCGTATTTTGATCCCTGTGCAAACCGAGTTTTTGGCACTCAAAGGGTTAGACAGGATGATGCGGACGATGACATTAATGCAAAGTTCGCATTCTAAGCAATATCAATATACTATAGTGCCAACAATGTACGATAAGCGTACCAAGGCATCTTTAGAAGCATATAAGTCTCTTGTAGAATCATACAAAGACAAAGTGTGGCCCGGAGTGATCCCAGTAGACACCAAATTTAGAGATGCAAGTTTGGCTCAGCAGGTGCCGATACAGTTTTGTCCCAAGTCTCGCGGGGTATATGCGTATAAGGCGTTGTTAGAGCATATTGGTGAACTGGAAAGAGGTAATAATGAGTAAGCACCTGTTTGCAAACGAACAAGTGATGAAACAATATCTAGGCGCCTTGTTACAAGAAGAGGACGAACAGGATGTTGCGCTTGCACCCGTTGCTAGGTTGCTTGAGTCAGTGCCGGATGCGCAAAAACAGGTGCAAACAGCGCCTGAAGTCAAAATTATTGAGCAAGCTGAAGCAAAAACAGAAGTTCAAATAAAAGAGAAAGTTGAGCCTGAAGTTAAGCCTGTTGTAAAAGATCTACAAGAATCTACTGTGGCACCAGCCCAAGAGCTTGAGATAACTGAAAATACAACTATTATCAAAGAACAAGCCCCAACATTAAGCGCTGCGAAGGATGCTTTCATTGAGGGTGAGTTCCAAGCATTGTTCTTTGAGGTAGCGGGGCTAACACTCGCTGTCCCGTTACAGTCTCTTGGTGGTATTCATCAATTGACGGAAGTAAACCAATTATTTGGTAAGCCAAAATGGTTTAAAGGGGTGATGCTCAACAGAGAAGAAAAGCTTAATGTGGTGGATACGGCTCGATGGGTTATGCCTGAAAAGTACACACCTGAGCTTGAGGAACAGCTAAATTATCAGTATCTGATTATGCTGGGAGATAGCCCTTGGGGGCTGTTGGCTGAAAAACTGGTAAACAATATCACACTGACTGCTGACGACGTCAAATGGCGAACAGCATGTGGAAAGCGCCCATGGCTTGCGGGCGTGATTAAAGAGAAAATGTGTGCGCTTATTGACGTAGAGAATTTAAATAGGTTGCTAGAGCAAGGCCTCGATAGCCGAGAGCAGTAACTAGCATCAATCTGGAGTTTAATCATGAGTCAAGAAAGAATACTTTCTGCAGATAAAAATGCCGATAGTAATGATGAAGTCCTACAGTGGGTGACATACAAACTAGAGGAAGAAACTTACGGTATCAATGTGATGCAAGTGCAGGAGGTGCTTCGTTACACTGAAATCGCGCCAGTACCAGGTGCGCCTAGCTATGTGCTGGGTATTATCAACTTGCGTGGTAACGTTGTTACTGTCATTGATACGCGTGCAAGGTTTGGCTTGATGAGCGCAGAAGTAACAGATAACTCTAGAATAGTCATCATTGAAGCTGAAAAGCAGGTTATTGGTATTCTAGTTGATAGTGTTGCTGAAGTTGTTTATTTACGCAGCTCAGAAATTGACAGCGCACCAAATATCGGCACAGAAGAAAGTGCTAAGTTTATCCAAGGTGTATCTAACCGAGAAGGTGAGCTACTAATCTTGGTGGATTTGAACAAACTACTCAGCGACGATGAGTGGGATGAGCTGAGTCATCTTTAAATCGTGGCTGCAGTAACTTTAGACGATGTTTTAATCGTACTAGTCATTGCCTCAAGTTTTATCAGTATTGTGTGCTTGGGGCTTTTGTTTGTTTTTAGCAAGCGTATACAACAAAATCAACAGCACTGTGCAAGGCTACAAAAGCAAACACAAAATGATGCTGAGCAAATCAGCATTCTAAGAAGTGAAATTGCTGAAGTGAGAGCCAGCGTCTTGAGTATTGGTAAACGACTGGTTGCTTGTGAGGGGTTCGCTAAAGAGCTTGCTCAGCAACAAGCGGCTCAAAAATACGATGACCCGGACGCTAAAATATACTCCAGAGCCGTTAAAATGGTGGAGTTAGGCGCTGACCTCGAAGAGATTATGAGAGAATGTGAACTGCCAAGAGCAGAAGCTGAATTGCTCATGTCTCTGCACAACAAATCACAATAAAAAGGTGCCAAGTGCACCTTTTTTCAAATGACTCCTCAGAGTTTCACGCCTAGTAGGACGAGAGTAAGCCCCTCTAAAAGAATCTCATATTAACCACTAACATCCGGTTAAAATAGTTGATAGATATACTCAATAAGGCTTCTACTTAGCTTTCTTGAGCTTTGCGGATAGCGAGGTTTAATCGTTTAAGGCAAGAGCACATCCAACCGGCTAGCGGGGGGATTCAATGTAAGCCACACCTAACACAAGATGTCTGATAGACTGATATTGTTAGCACAATCTATCAATGATTAATGTGTTTGGTAGTTAAGTATTAGATGATTTACTTTGTCTAAGACGTTGAAAAATTGGCTGAACGACACGCAATATCGGGTTAAATACTTATAGATTGATGTGTTTAATGCATTAGTTTGATTCGGAACAATGAAAGAAAGAGCCTGGTTGTCGGGAGTGCTCCTAGGTTTAAACGGGAGCGTGTCGCTTAAAATTAACTTACGATCAGCATATGGTTGATAGGTTTACAAGTCGCGCTGTAATTACCAGTACGCGGAAATACAGTAATTCATACAATGAATGAGCATGTTTTACTCTGTATAGCGACAAAAGTGGCAATATTGCCCATAGGGCATATTGAGCGTCTGGGTCGGTCAAAAGTCGAAATAACATTTCTATTTATAAGCAACTTGTTTACAAGAATTATTTTATTGAATGCCAAATTGTTAATAAGGTAGTTTAATTCCCCTGCTTTGTTGTATATTTGCATTTTTCTGTATGGAGCTTGTAAATGAAAAAAAGCATAGTAACGCTATTGACGTTTCTTCTTAGCTTTCCCTTAACAGTGAAAGCGCAAACCACATGGATACCCATTTCAAATGGAGGCATATTTTTTGTTATTCCATTCATACCTTCGGTTTCTTTTCCTCCAGCTACGAATTTCAACACGAATATTGTGTCTGGTGAGAGTTACGTGACTTGGGCAGATATCGAACATGCCAGCAAGTACCAAATTCAAGTTTTAAATAGTCAAGGTCAGTGGGTTGACTTATTTATTGTGAATGAGAATAAGTTTCTTCTTAGTAAGCTGAATGGTAATTATGAGTTCAGAGTTATTGCCTGCAACATGAATACATGTGAAAACACTGGCCAAGCTTCAATTAGCTTCGCTCCTAGAAAAAAAGTGGCTTTTATTCATACCGATTTATTAGGCAGCCCAGTAGCAGAGACTCAAGAGTAGTAAAGTTATGAAAATAATAAAGACAGTTAGTTCGTTAGCCTTTTTAGTCGTTTCAAGTTCGGTGGTAGCGGATACAGGTCACTTACCTGATAATGGCAATAGCGAGGACAGCAGTGATTTTTCTTCTGTATTTAAAAGTTACTACAGTGATTTGCCATCTGAAAATATAAGTATTCAGGATTTAAAGTTAACTCACTCATTCAACATCAAAACGATCCCTGCAGCCAATGGAAGCTCTCTTTCCGTTGGGTATGAAGTGAAAGGCTTTCAAGGTGGCGCTGTAAACATCTTTAGAGAGTTTAATGGCCACAGGCTTAGGATGTCATTAACTGGAAGCGCATTTACTGGTAATGGCAGAGAGACAAAAACCATTGGATGTTTAGGTAGTTTATCAGGTCTTGAATTCAATCAACTCGGTTTAGGTTTACCACAAAAGTCGAAACCTCTAGGGTTTAATAGCAATAATATGCCTACAGGCACATTAGCACTCTTCGAAGATCACACCGTATTAAAATGTGAGTCATCCAAACCTGTGATTGTTTTTTCTGATGGAACAAAAGTCAAATTTGGAAGTAAGAAAACAGGACAGAACAAACAATATTCTTGGAGTCCCACCTCTATAGAAGATAAATATGGTTTAAAAATTGATTTAACTCAACAGCATATTAACTTTAACGGAGTTCAAGTAAGAGAAGTTAATAGTTCTCAAACTAAACAATTGATTGTTGATGATAATAATGAAATTTACGCCACGACATTCAATTTTAATTCTAAGGGTGAAATAACTTCAGTTGTTGACGCAGAACAGCGAGTTACCTCGTTTACCCATACCGGTGCTTTTAGCGGTGCTTTAACCTCAATCGCCAGTATTACTTTTCCTTCTGACCTGAAAGTTGAGTATACATATCAGGGCTACTGGGAGGGAAGTAGAAACAGCCTCACTGTAAGCTCTAAAAAGATTACTGGGCCAAATATTCAAGAAAGACGTTTTCAATATACATTAACTTCACCAGAACTAAATTATCCAGGCTTTCGTGGTCATAAGTCAATCTCTTATGAGTATGATGTAGATGACAATATGCACGCTTTGACTAAAGTCAACTATATACATTCTCCTGCAGACTATGGCGCTCGTATTTACAAGCAAGAAATTTATAAAGGGCCTTATTTAAATGTAGGTTGGGTCCATAATAAGCGGTGGGAAGAGGGCGAGTTACTCGCAAAAAATGAAACTCAATGGGAGCACTATTACCTTGGTAGTAGTGGGTGTTATAAGCAACTAATAGGTCCATACTTTACGGTTACGCCAACTAGTTGTACAAGTGTGCGTAAGTCAAAACAATATACGAGCTACAAGGTAAACGATGGTTACGATACGTTCTTTACTGACTATTTGACATATGGTACGTATAGCGGCATAACAAAGTATAAAGAAATCTTTTCAAGCTCTTCAATTTTGCCGCCAAATCGAATCGATTCACAGGTTTTTTCTGGTTCTACCAAATATACGAAGAATTCGTACTCTCACAATAAAACTAACTGGATAATAAATAATCTGAATAAAAAGGAGTATTCGAGCAGTGATAGTGGTTATATTGCAGAGACTCAACTTACTCTTGACCCAAATACGCTAGATATTAAACATAAGTACAGCTTTGGACAGCTCAAAGAGAGTTATTCATATCATGCAGCTGGCAGCTCAAAGGGAGCATTAAAAAGTAAAACGCTGAATCATTACCGTTTATCAGGTAGTGGTAAAATAACAACTACTTATAGTGCAGATTATAAGGCGAACATACCAAGAACTATAACTTCTTACAAAGCAGCTTCTGATAATACTGTCCAAGAGGTTAAACTGGCAGATTCATTTGGAAATATTTTAGAGAATACCGATAAAAAAGGTACTAAGTCGCAATACAAATATGACAAATTAGGGAGGCTGGTTGCTGAGAAGACAGAAAATGATACGAGTTTTGGACACGCATGGCTAGGGACCTATTATAGTTGGGACGATGTAAATAATAAGAAAACAATAACGCATTGTACGTTAAACGCCTCAATGTCAGGTTGTGCGGCAAATTCAGAGTTACAAATCGAAGAGACATACAATGCCAATGGTCAAATTATTCTGCAAAAGTATAGAGATTTAAAATATTCTACAGCGCTCAACAATACACGTTATAAAGTCTTTAGCTATGATAAATTTGGGCGATTGTCTTTTGAGTCAATAATGAGTGACAGTCAAACTGAAACGATTGGTACAAGTTATCATTATGACTTTTTAAATCGTCCCATCAGAACTGAACAATCTGGGTTGGGAACCATTTACTACCGCTATTTGTCTGGCCATAGAATGGAAGAGACAGATGGTAAAGGTAATAAAAAGACAAAAACTTTTCAAAGCTATCAAGCTCCAAATTATAAGAGTGTTATACGAATTGTTTCACCTGAGTCGATTTTAACAACTATACAAAGAGACGTTGGTGGTTTTATTAAATCTATTACTCAATCTAATGAAGCGCCAACAAACTCAGGTGGGGGAACCGGAGGTGGCGATGGTGGTGGTGACGATGGTGGTGGTGACGATGGTGGTGGTGACGATGGTGGTGGTGACGATGGTGGAGTTGAGCCAGATCCACCCATTTGCGACATAATAGATCCGCTAGGTTGTCATGACCCACGTGTCGTTGACCCAAACAACGTGTACTCTGCAAGCTCTGCAAACAAAGCTTTAAAACAAACTGAAACTCGCATATATGACTCAAACAAGCAACTGTGCTTAGTAAAGCGAGCTGATGTTGGTAACACCGTCATGAAGTACAATGCATTAGGCCAATTGACATGGAAAAAAGAAGGCACTAGCTATAATGCATGCTTAACATCTGCTCCCACTGGAAGTATATACTTTACTTATAATAATTTAGGTTTACTACACAAGACTAACTACTCAGGAACGGCTTTAGATTTAGAGCGGGAGTATGATAATAATGGTAATTTAACCGCGCTCATTAAGTCTAATGTTACTCAAATTTATACATATAATAACAAAAACTTATTGGAAACTGAGATTATAACAATCTCTGATCAGGCACCTATCTCACTGCAATATGATTATGATGCTGCGGCACATATTTATGCTATTACTTATCCAGATGGCTCAAAAGTTAAGTATACGCCAAACGCATACGGCGAAGCACGGTCAATTGCAGCTTATAATAGTGACAACATACTGCAACAGAGCTTTATTAAAAATGTAAATTATTACCCCAACGGTATGGCCAAGAGCTATGAGTTTGGTAATGGTGTAAAGCATAACCTGGAGCTGTACACAGACAGTAATTTACCTAAAAAGATAACTGATTTAAAAACCGGTGTTAGTGCGCTGGATTTAACATATAGCTTTGATAATAATGGTAACGTTAAGTCTATAATAAATGGTGTTGACACAGGTTACTCTATAACAAATATGCAATACGACGGTGTGGATAGGCTCACCAAAGTAACGGGTGGTAGTAAAATCGGTAGTAGTGTTGTTGATTATGATGTGCTTGGTAATGTGATAAATTATTCAAGTAAAAATAGAAATCTTATATATACCTACAATGCAGATAATAACCGACTCACTTCTGTTTCAGGGGTAAATGGTAAATATGGCAGTATTAGTTATGATAGTAGAGGTAATATTACAAATAACGGGAAGTATTCATTAAGCTTTAATGATGCCAACCAAGTAACAACGGCGAATGGCAATAATTATTTATATGATGGTTTTAATCGTAGAGTCAAAAAAGTAGAAAGTGGTAAGACCGAATATAGCATCTTTAATAAAAGCGGCCGACTCTTATTCAACCAAACAGGTGCGCTGACTGGCAATGGTATTAACTATATTTATTTAGGCAGTAAGTTGGTTGCCAAGTACGGTAACGTGCCGACTGTTTCTTTAGCTAAGAGTAAGCAACATTATCGACCTTTCGGTGAAAGCATTGAAGGGGCTAGAGATACTATTGGGTATACGGGCCATGAGTATGATGAGAGTCTAGGCTTAAACTATATGCAGGCGCGATACTATGATCCAGTTATCGGGCGTTTTTATTCGAATGATCCGGTTGATTATGCGGGACATTTACAGAGAGGCAACCCTGTACAAGGCTTTAATAGGTATGCTTACGTTAACAATAATCCATACAAATACACTGATCCTGATGGCGAAATGCTAATTCAAGCTATTGGTTTTTTTGTTGGAGCGATTAGTTCCTACAGTGCGGCTAAAAAAGGAGGTCTATCTGGGAAAAGTTTAGTCGCAGCGACTCTTGTTGGTGGTGGCGTGGGGATGTTAACTGGAGGCATCGGTGGCACAGTTGCGACTACATCAGTTAAAGCTACCGTTGGCAAAGCACTAAATGCAACGGCAACTCAGAGTGCAAAGACAATCGCCGGGAGCACTACATCTGGGGCCGTCGCAGGTGCTGCGGGTGAAACTGCTGGTAATCTAGCCAATGATAAACTCCCTACAAAGAAAGGGCTTATTGACGCTTCATCAAAGGGGGCTTTTAGTGGTGCTGTCGGTGGGGCCATTGCAGCTACCGCTGGGGCAGTCGCTGGTACGGTTGCATCAACAATGACAGATGCGATCGGTAATGCAGTAGCAACTGAAAGCCAGCAACCACCTGAAGAACTAAAAAAGCAAGATAAGTAATAACATCCTAGCCGAGATCATTAAGTCTCGGCCTAAACCTGCATTTTATTGGGGGAATTAATGATGAGTAAAGAACTTGTGGAAATTAGAGCTAGGCAAAATAAGTACTTTAGTTTGATTAGCTCTGTATTTTTCTTATTGATGGGAATTGTAGTTCTGACAGGAATGTTTGTTCCATATACACCTTTGCCAAATGAAACTACACTTTCTTACAGAGCAGGCAATTTATTCTTAAACAAACAGGAAAATGGTGTCGTATTTGTATCCTCTGGTGGCGAATCTTCTCCGTTGTGTGATAAAGCATGGATTGATATTGAAGAGCTATCTGCTCACCTCATGAAAGAAGCAGATACACGTGTAGAAGTCAAAATTAATTTAAACGATCCAAGCATAAGTGACACATATTGCCTTACCATTTTTGGTCTAAAAATAAATGATAAACAAATAATTAGTATTGAAGATGTGAAGAGTGCTAAAAACGATACCAAACTCATTTTCAATCTAATCGCAATAGTTTTTATCATCGCAGGGTTGTTTAAATTTTACGATTTTAAGAAGTCGTTGAGTTTTTATAGGTAAATGCTCTTTTTTGAATCTAAAGCCTCGTATTCTGAAGTGACCCCATAAAGTTGGACTCATTCCTAAGCGGCTACCAAGGCCTGATTTCGATACGCTATCGGACTCAGGCGTTTTAGTTTCAGCTTAATTTGTTTGTGATTGTAGTATTCTATATATTCTTTTATGGCATTTACCTGCTTGGTAACACTTTTATACTCATAACCGTGATACATTTCCGTTTTCAATATGCCAAAGAAATTTTCAGCTACGGCGCTATCTAGGCAGCTTCCTTTTCGAGACATGCAGACTTATAGCGCTTTGGCCTCACTACTGATTGCAGCGACAATTGCTACATTAAACGTTGAACAGTTTTATGGTTAATTAACGTGCCTGCACTGCGCAATGTAGATGTTATGCGACTATAACCATATCGCCCTTTGTGGGCATGGAATATAGACTTAATTTGCTTTGTTATCGCATCATATTGCTCTGGGTATCGCCTTTACTACGATGGAAATAGTAAACACTTTTAGGCAGTCCACTGGCCTCGAGTAAATGGGATAATTTAAATTTAGCCTTAAGCTCACGCACTACTTTTGCTATTTCGTTGTTTGTTTTTCCTGAGCCAAGGCATTCCACTTTTTTAGAGCCACATTCTCCGCTCTAAGGTACTCAAGTTCTTCTCTTAATTCTTTTTCTGTCTTCATTTGTATAAGGCTTTTGCTTATACGAAAAAGCGTGTTCGCTATGAAGGCGATAAACTAAACACCAATATCGTATTTGCCGTGAACTGGCATTAAATTGCCTAGAAAGTGAGCGCGAACCTTGAGTGTTGGCTTACGTTGCAACTTCTAGTTTGAACTTTTTAATGTATTTAGACATAAAAAGACCCCAATAATTAGAGAGTCCAACTATTGGGGGTCACTCCATTTGTAGCGGGCTTCTTTCTGGCTGAGCAGCTCTTAAAGTTTTATTTTCGACGAACCGTCGTTGTTACTCTAAAGTCTAATTGAATCGCTATACGAAAACCCTTCTACGGAACTATTTTGATACTGCGAGCCTATGCTTTGATATTTAATTTGCCCTGAAAGTTTTTCCACCCAGGTGGGAATTTACCACGTAAAACATAAGAAAAGGCAATAAGCTCTGCGATTACATAGTAGAGCTCTTTGGGGATTTCTTCATGTAAATCCAACTGGCCTAACGTTTTAACTAGTGCTGCATCTTCATGGATCATGATGTCCTTTTCTTTTGCCAATGAGATGATTTCTTCAGCTAGCTCTCCAAACCCCTTACAAACCACTTCAGGGGACTTTCCGGCTTCATACAATAAACCAACGGCGGTTTTCTGTTCCATAACTACACCTTTATATTCACAATGGCATGCTTATCATAAAACTGCTTCACTTGCAGTGCATCTTCTTTAAGTTCAATCTCACCAACTTGCAGCCCGTGTGCAGCCAGTTTGCTGCGTAATGCGTCTAAGTGTGGCTCAGCCAATTGGCAAACGCCTGTACTGTTTCCGACAATCTCGCAGTCTACTGCTTTATCCATAAGCTCTGCTTGTACGCTGAGTTGTCCAAGTGCTTCGTAATCAAAATTGAGCCTAACAAACCAAACTTGCTTTTCAGGCATGCCTGCTTTGGCAGGTTTTTTATATTGACCAATTTGTAGTTCACTTTGCCGGCATTCAGGAGGCACCTTCATTGGTAAAAATAAACTGATTAACAGTTGGCTCTCACTATCAAACTTTTGCCCTAAGGCCTGTGTTTGATTTGTTGCGGCCATAGAGTTTTGAATGAAGTTAAGGTCATCCAATAAGTTTTGCTGTGCCGATAAGTTTACTGCCTGTATAAATTGTTTAGGCTGGTGTAATTTGTTACCTGGGAATAAGGTTTCTACCATACTGGCTACACGCTGTTCTTGGCTAACATCTTTCGGTCGCTGCATATCTGCTTGTGCCATTAATTGAGTGCCAAGTAAGGTTACGAGTAGTTTATCTACCGCTTGCGTAAAACTGCTGACAGGTACGCTGGTATTAATTGGAGTGGCAATACTAGGCAAGCGCGCAAACAAATCTTGGCTTACTTCCTGAGCATTTGACTTATTCTCATCAATCAATCGAGAAAAGGCTTGGTGAACAAGGCGCGTTAAATCTGCGGACTGTGGGCTCTTAAATGATTGCTTTTCAGTAATTTTTTCGCTCAATAATTGGGCGTCTTGTGATTGGTCAGTCGGTACTTGAGCCAAAGCTGCGGCACGTAACGGTTTACTCAGGATATGTGCCAAAGGTAGCGCAGCAGGGGCCAGAGGTTTACCTTCGGAGGATTCCTGCTGAGTTACCTCTTTTACAGGTCCTACAATAACGTTTTTCTGAACAGCATGCTCAACAACCTTATTTTTGACAAGATTGAGTTGCTCAGCGGCAAAAGGCTTTACGTCCTTAGGTAGCGCTGCTGCCATAACCTGCTGCAATAATGCCAATCGCGCCTCAAAAGCAGGCTTTGCTTTAGATTCTGACAAGCTATTTAGTTGCAAGGAAATTGTTGCTTTTGGTTGGTTCTCGGCGTGCTTGGTCTGCGCCTGCGGTACGCTCTTGGTACTCGCAAGGGCTGGGCTAGGGTCAGGTTTCACGGCCCCTCTATGTCCTTCAGGCGGAGAAGTTTGGGCATGAGAGGGTTTTGTGGGGGCTTGTGCTGGCGCAAAGTTATGCTGTATCCCTTGAGTGAGGGTCATTAATGGTGAACCTGCAGGACGAATTGCCGCTTTTGCTATGAGTGGCAGATGCAAATAGTTAACTTTATTTGGCTGTATATCAGGAATTTGCTGATTGCTCGGCCCCGGCTTTTGTTGTGCAGAGGAAATATCAACACGGCTAAAAAATGGTTTTTGTGCAATGGCTTGTAGGGCATTTTTCACTGTTTGTTTGATATCGGCTAAAGAGACATTAAACAACGGCTTGTTATATTTTAAAGTCGGTTCTGCTTGAGGCTTGATTGCCTGTTCAAGTTGCGCCTTGAAGGATTGAGTATCCAGTTTAGGTAGCATGCTTTTTATTGACGTTGCTAATTTGATTGTAGTGGTCTTAGTGGCGATGGCAACTTCTATAGTATCTTGCTTATTACTGATTTTTACCGGGTGCCAAACTTGCTTTTGTAATTGGGACAATTGAGTTGGGGTGTTGGATTGCAACTGGGCCAATTGATGTTGATGATGGCCTAACTTTAATATCCCTTTTTGCGATGACAGTTGAATATGGTTTGAAGTTTGTTGGCTAAGCTGAGCCACAAGTTGTGTAATTGCCTTTTTTGCAACAGGCATCTGGTGAAGCTTATCTCCAAACATATTAAACAGCCGCATCAGCACTTTGTCGCCCTTACTACTCAGGCTTGCCACTAGTTTTTCTTCTTGCTGTAATAAAGCCCCGATGCCCGAAGGGAGTGGCATATTGATACCGAGTTTAGGCAATGCCAATTGGGTATTTGCAGGTGGCTTTATCTGAGCTTCTGTTTGCAGCGCGCTATGATCCCCAAACCCTTTAAGTAAACTTAACAAGCTCAATAGCGATTGTGCTGAATTTAGCGTGAGTTTTGCTTCTGGTGTAGACAATGTAAGTACCGTACCGGATGAGTCCAACCTTAGTTGCGCCTCAGCTAACTTTAGCGGTTGTTCTAGGTTTGCTTGACTACTCAAGCGGATAGGTTGCCAGCGACCCTCTAGTGCCACTTCCATCTGAATCGAGTCGGGCTTGATGACAACATTACGTGCTAAAAACGTTTTGTCTGCTTCCAAAATAGTTTGAGTGTTGCTATCTTGTGAAGAAAACGTTGTTGTTGACACATTTGCCTGACTTTGTACAGGGATAGTTTGCTTATTCATTATTCTAAATCAAATTTTCAGTAATCGGCTGCAACGCGTTATTCGTATTACCATATCACTATGATAGACTTAGGCCCACATTTAAGGGTCGTGAGAATAACAAATTTTGCTAGAGATTAAGGCTTTAACTTGTATCAAACAAGACCGTTGTTTGTTCGAATCACTTAACTTTTCGTTGTTACCAGGTCAAATCATGCAAGTAGAGGGCCCAAATGGTGCAGGAAAAACATCACTACTTAGAATAATCTCTGGGTTTTCACGACCTGATGAAGGTAATGTATTGTTTAACAATCAAAATATCACAGATGATTACGACACCTTTGCTGAGTCCTTGTTGTTTATTGGTCATAAAACGGGTGTTAATTTACAGTTGAACGCCTTCGAAAATGTACAACATTGGCTTGGTGTTCATGGTTATCTATGCGATAAAGATGAAATTTATCGCCTCCTCGGCAAACTTGGTTTAGTCGGCCTTGAGGATGTACCTGTGAGGACACTGTCGGCGGGTCAGCAGCGAAGAGTGGCACTGGTCAGGTTGTGGCTTAATCAAGCTAAGTTATGGATACTGGACGAACCCTTTACGGCGCTTGATAAGCGCGGTGTTGCTATGTTACAGAGTCGTTTCCAAGAACATTTAGATGACGGTGGTTCTATTTTGTTAACAACTCATCAGGATCTCACCAGTTCATTTGACTCATTGCAAACGCTGGTTCTGGAGTACAGACATTAATGCAAGCTAGTAATTCGTATTGGACTCTGTTCTGTAATGTTTATCGTAAAGACGTTACTCTAGCATTTAGGCAACGCGCTGAAATCGTCAATCCACTATTGTTCTTTTTAATTGTTATAACCCTTTTTCCTCTAGCAATTGGCCCTGAACCAGCTCTACTTGCGCGGATGGCGCCGGGCATAATTTGGGTCGCAGCACTTTTATCTACTATGTTAGGGTTAGACAAAATTTTTCGCGATGATTTCATGGATGGGTCACTTGAGCAGTTGATTGCTTCTCCCTATCCGTTATCACTTGCTGTGCTTGCCAAAGTAGCTGCGCACTGGACGACAGCAGGCCTACCTATGGTGGTAATGGCCCCTGTATTTGCATTACTTATGAATTTAGAATCGCAGGCACTAAGCGCAACGGTTCTGACATTATTAATTGGCACACCCTTATTGAGTTTTATCGGTGCCATAGGCGCAGGTCTGACAGTGGGCCTGCAAAAGGGGGGAATACTGATGAGTTTGCTCGTATTGCCTCTGTATATACCTGTACTTATTTTTGCAACGTCTGCAATAGATACTAGCATTATGTCGCTAGCGTATAGCGGACAGCTTGCAATCCTTGGTGCTATGCTCGCCGTCGCTTTTGTAGCAGCACCAATTGCCATATCGTCAGCTTTAAGAGTGAGTGTAAGTTAAAATGTGGAAGTGGTTACATCCCTATGCAAAAGCGGAGCGTGCTTACCAATTGTGTAACACCTTGCTGCCGTACTTTGCGGTAGTGTCTGTAATATGTGTGGTAGTCGGATGGGTTTGGGGTTTAGCATATGCGCCTGCTGACTATCAACAAAAAGACAGCTATCGGATTATTTTTATTCACGTACCGTCGGCCATCCTCTCTATGGGGGCTTATTCGTCCATGGCCATTGCTGCCATCGTTGCGCTTGTTTGGCAATTGCGCAATGCGGAACTAGCCGTGATTGCAATTGCGCCGGTTGGTGCAGCTATGACTGCAATCGCGCTTATTACGGGTGCTGCGTGGGGTAAACCTATGTGGGGGGCCTGGTGGGTTTGGGATGCAAGATTAACTTCAGAGCTGATCCTCCTTTTCTTATATTTAGGTGTTTTGTCTTTGTACCATGCTTTTGAAGATAAAAAAGCAGGCGGAAGAGCTGCTTGTATTCTTGCAATTGTTGGTGTTGTAAACTTGCCTATTATTCACTTCTCTGTCGAGTGGTGGAATACTTTGCACCAAGGGGCAACGATCACCAAGTTTGATACATCTGCGATTGACCCTTCAATGTTATGGCCGCTATTAATTAATATTTTAGGATTTGCAGCCCTTGTCGGCGCGATGTCTCTGATCCGTCTTAAAAATGAAATTATGCAAGCAGATAAGCACCGTCCTTGGGTGCGTCAGTTAGTGAGTCGAGGTTGATTATGCAGTTTGAATCATTTAGCGACTTTATCGCCATGGGCGGTTACGGGTTTTATGTATGGCTCTCTTTTGGTAGCTGTTTAGCCATAATTCTTGGGTTGTTGTTTGTGTCTCTTTATGAAGGAAAGCGCTTAAAGCAAGAAATCAAAAGGCAAATGTCCCGAGAAGAGCGTATTAAGAAAGCAAAACAAACGGAGGCGCAGGCATGAATCCAAGACGAAAAAAGCGAATGCTAACTGTGCTTGCTGTGGTCTTTGGTATCGGCTCGGCGGTTGGATTAACCTTGTATGCATTACAAGAGAATATCAACCTATTTTATACGCCAAGTGAGCTTGTAAACGGAAAAGGGCCTGAACAAGAAAAACCGTCTATTGGTCAGAAATTGCGCATCGGAGGCATGGTGGTGCCTGGCTCAGTTGTCAGAGATGAGAGCTCGTTAGACGTTGAGTTTAAGCTGATTGATACCGGTCCACTAGTAACAATTCGCTATAAAGGTATTCTGCCTGACCTGTTCCGTGAGGGGCAGGGGATAGTTGCGCAAGGTACACTTATCGAGTCAGATGTGATTGAAGCATTTGAAGTGCTTGCCAAACACGACGAAGAATACATGCCGTCTGAAGTTGCAGAGGCAGTAAAAGGCATTAAACACGAGAAGCCCAAGTACAATTTAAATAGCGAGAACTAGTATGGTCCCTGAAATAGGATATTTTGCCCTAGTTTTGGCTATGGCACTAAGCTTACTGCTGTGTATTTTTCCTTTATGGGGGGCTTATACGGGCAACCTAAGGTTAATGAGGGCGGCGCCTTCGTTAGCTGTCGGACAATGCCTTTTAGTGTTCTTTGCATTTGCGGTGCTTATATATATTACTTTGACTGACGACTTTACAGTGGCTTATGTGGCCCATCATTCAAGTAGTACACTGCCTTGGTACTATAAAGTGACATCTACTTGGGGCGGACATGAGGGGGCCATTTTGCTGTGGTTAGTCATGCAATCTGCATGGACAGCTTTAGTCGCCTTGATGTCAAAGTCTTTACCTTGGGTATTACGCGCGCGCGTCCTAGGTGTTTTGGGCTTCCTAGGTGTGGGTTTTATGCTTTATACACTTTGGATGTCCAGCCCATTTGAGCGCTTGCTGCCTTACTTCCCCGTAGAGGGGCGAGATCTAAACCCTCTGTTACAAGACCCCGGCATGATCATTCACCCACCACTACTTTATATGGGCTATGTTGGACTGTCTGTTTCATTCTCTTTTGCGATTGCTGCATTACTAACTGGTAAACTTGATAATACGTGGGCCAAATGGTCACGCCCATGGACTATGGCCGCATGGGCGTTTTTGACTTTGGGTATTACCATCGGTAGTTGGTGGGCGTACGCTGAGCTCGGTTGGGGAGGCTGGTGGTTCTGGGATCCAGTAGAGAATGCCTCATTGATGCCTTGGTTAGTCGCGACAGCGCTGCTACATTCCCTTGCTGCGACTGAAAAGCGCGGCGTGTTTAAGTCATGGACTGTATTGTTGGCAATCGCAGCATTCAGTTTATGTTTGCTTGGTACGTTTATTGTCCGCTCGGGCATCATTGTGTCGGTACATGCATTTGCCACAGATCCAGATCGAGGCCTTTATATTCTTTCGTTCCTCGCGGTTGTGGTTGGAGGGAGCCTCGCGCTATATGCAACTCGTGTAGCACAAGTTCACAGCGAAGGCCGGTACCGTTTTGTATCAAGAGAAGTTGGTCTCTGGCTGAATAACATCTTCTTAGTGGTGGCGACTCTTATTGTGCTGTTGGGGACCCTGTTACCCATGATCCACAAAGAACTGGGTTTGGGCTCAATATCAATCGGTGTACCATTCTTTAATCAGATGTTTGCCATTTTAATTGTGCCTTTTGCGATTTTATTGGGCTTGGCACCCATGTTGCGGTGGAAACAAAACAAGCTTAGCGGACTGGTTAAAAAGTGGGGCGTTATTGTGGCGCTAAGCCTTGTAGCTACTGCCGCTTGGTTATTTTCTAGCTACGAAAAAGTGACGCCACTGACGTTTCTGGCAACGGCTTTAGCTGTTTGGATTGTGTTTGCGACTGCATCTGATCTATTACAAAAGGTCTCTAGCCAAACGACTATCACAGAGGGATTTAAACGATTAGGACTGAGTTACTGGGCAATGATGCTTGGTCATGTCGGTCTGGCTTTTGTTATTGCAAGCGTTACATTAACGTCAGCTTATTCTGTAGAACGAGCAGTTGCCATGAAACCTGGCGATGTAGCAATGTTAAATGAATACCAGTATCGCTTTGAAGGTGTGAAAGAAATTCGTGGACCAAATTACAGTGGCCATGCAGGTGTGGTTACCGTTTTGAAAGAGGACGAATTCGTAACTGAGCTATACGCAGAAAAGCGCTTGTATGATATTGGCATGCAATTTATGACGGAGGCGGCTATCGATGACGGCTTTTTCAGAGATCTGTATTTAGCTTTGGGAGAGCAATTGAGTCAAGGTGCTTGGTCATTGCGTATTTATCACAAACCCTATGTGCGTTGGATGTGGCTAGGCGGTCTTCTTATAGCATTTGCTGGATTCATCGTGCTTGGTGATAAACGCTATCGTCGTAGAGCTGAAAAAGGGATAAAAGGATAACTATATGAACCGTAAAATATTAGGCTTTTTGCCCTTTCTCATCTTTGTCTTTTTGTGTGTGTTCTTGTATCAGGGCCTGTTTGGTAACCCAAGAGAGCTGCAAACAGGCCGCCTAGGCCAAGCAATGCCGAGCTTTAATTTGCCAGACTTAATGAGTGACCAAAAACGCTGGACCGAGAAAGACCTGTTAGGGGAAGTATATTTGATGAACGTGTGGGGCACTTGGTGCCCTACATGTATCGCTGAGTTAGGTTATTTAACGAAGCTACGAGAGCAGGGGATCAAAATTGTAGGGCTGTATTACGAACAAGCCTATGACCCAGATTTTGGAGATCATTTTGATATGCAAGCACTGCGCGCAGAAGTGCAATCGATGTTAGGTCGTGCCGGTAACCCATATCAATTCAACATATTGGATTTAGAGCGAAGCCTAGCGCTAGACCTTGGCGTGTCAGGCGCACCCGAAACATTTTTGGTAGATAAGCAAGGCACTATTTTGTTGCACCATACAGGTGACATAAACCAAAGGGTGTGGCGCAATAAATTCCTACCTGCGCTTGAGGAGTTACGTGATGAAAATTAGAGCTGTAGTTTTGCTCGTCGTGGTCCTTTTGTGCAGTATCGGTTTGAGCGAGGCGGCAGAAGACAAATATCAGTTTAAAAGCCCAGAGCAGGAGCAAACTTTTAGGGAACTGACTTTAGAGCTAAGGTGTCCTAAGTGTCAAAATCAGAATATTGCTGATTCTGATGCTGTTGTGGCAAAAGACTTACGGGATAAAGTGCTGGCATTAATCAACGAAGGGAACTCTAAACAAGAAGTGATTGATTATATGATCGATCGTTACGGCTATTTTGTTCATTATCAACCACCTGTGACACCAGCGACGATAATTTTGTGGGTATTACCCGTTATTATTGTGATCTTAGGATTCGGCTTTATAGTGTTTCGCCAGAAAAAGGCTGCGAAAAAACAGTTTTGGAGCGACGAGGATGAAAAAATGCTGGATAAACTAATTCAGCAATATCAGCGTAAGGAGCGTCATTCATGAGTGAATTGTCACAAATGTGGGGGATGTTTGCGCTGCTGGCTGTCCTAAGTTGTTTGTTTGTAGTTGTACCTTTTTTAAGAAAAGAAAAACTAATTTCTGTTGATCATGATGCAAACGCTGAGCGTATAGATATTTATTATCAAAGACTAGAAGAACTGAAGGTTGAGTTAGACAATCAACGATTGGAGCGTGGTGATTTTGAAGACTCAGTCATTGAGCTGAAAAGGCGTTTGCTTAATGAATTATCACCAGAGAGGACGCTTGATACAAGAGGAAACAACCTAGTACTTGCAGCCACCGGCGTCGCCTTCACCGTCGTCGTAAGTAGTGTGTTTTACTATTTCACTGGTAGTCATCAGCAAATTGAGAGTTGGCATAGAGCAGTCGAGAAGCTACCAGAGTATGGTGAACGCGCTGTTTTACAAACGGGCGACCCGCTGACAGCAAACGAACTTCAAGCATTTGCCTTGGGATTGCGAACAAAACTTGCAAATAGTGGTGATGACGCGGTCGCATGGATGTTGCTTGGACGTGTTGCAATGTCGCTTAATGATTATGAAATGGCGATGCAGGCTTTTGACAAAGCCTTGGTAATGCAACCTGACAACCATAACGTGTTGGTAAACTACAGCCAAGCGTTATTGATTGAGGGAACTGAAGCCAGTGTAAACAAAGCCGCGCATATGTTGTCACGTGTACTTAGAAAAGATCCACAAAATATCGATGCGATTTCATTGCTCGCTTTGATTGCTTATGAACGTGAAGATTGGCTAGAAGCGAAATCTGCGTTTGAAGTATTATTGGCGACAATGACTCTAAACGATCCTCGCTATGGCTTTATTAAACAGCGAATTGCTGAGATAGATCAGAAAATAGCGACTAGCAATACAGATGCTGAGCAAACAGATGTCGGCCCTCAGCTGACAGTCAATGTTGATATAGCGGGTGAGTTGGCCGCACAAATTCCACCCAATGCGACGTTGTTTGTGTTCGCAAAAGCAGCAAACGGACCCAGAATGCCGCTCGCTGTGAAAAAACTTACAGTTTTTAACTTGCCTTTACAGGTCAACTTGAATGATAGTATGGCGATGATGCCAGAACTAAAGTTATCAAGCTTCAAAGAAGTAGTGATAACTGCGCGTATTTCAGTGGATGATTCAGTGATGCTTCAAGACGGTGAGCTTGAGGGAAGCTCTGATTTAATTATTCTACAAGAGGGTACGCAACTGGTTAATGTTACTATAAGTCGTGTTATAACCAGCACAGGAAGCTAAATGTATAAAAAAATTGTTGGCGCTGCGCTTGCGCTAATGCTTGTGGGATGTGCTCAAGTCCCAGAAGAAAAGCAAGATCCGCGAGATCCATTGCAGTCTATGAACAGGCCCATCTATGACTTTAATATGGATGTGTTAGACGCGTATATTTTACGTCCTGCTGCGAAAGGCTACGTGGCCATTACCCCAACTCCGGTACGCAGCAGTATCGTTAACTTTACGACAAATATTGCGGCACCTAGTGACGCAATTAATGCTGCCCTTCAAGGAAAGCCTGGTGATGCTGGCGTCAATGTTGCGCGCTTTTTGATTAACTCAACTGTTGGGATTTTAGGCCTCTTTGATGTAGCAAGAGAAATAGGCCTTGAGCATAAAGATGAGGACTTTGGCCAAACATTAGGTGTTTGGGGCGTTGGTGATGGTGCGTATTTGATGATCCCAGGCATGGGACCTTCAACTGTGAGAAACACCACAGGGGATATTGTAGATAATGTGGTTTTTCCTAAAATCGCATTAACAACACCACAGACGCTCATTGTATTTGCGCTAAGAGCAGTAGAAGCTCGTGCGTCTTTGATGTCACAGGAAAAGCTGCTGAACGAGTCTTTAGACCCTTATACTTTCTTAAAGGATGTGTATTTCCAAAGACAGCTGTATGAGCTTCATGATGGAAACCCGCCCATGGAGGAAGAGCCTGAAGACTTCGATGATGATTTCCTAGAAAATCTTTAGAGCAATCAAGTTTAGAAAATAAAAAGCCAGTAATTACTGGCTATTTATTATTTGGTGAGACTCGCTATTTTAATCGCATTCACCCAGTTACCTGACCTGTATATGGCTTTTGGATGGAGGGTGACTCAAAGCGTAAGTACACTGTTTTTAGTTATTACATAAAAATGCACAAATGCTTAGGCTATCTGTAGTTACTCATTGCGTTCGAGCAATGGGTCTAAGCAATATCATCATTTTAAAGTGGTGTATTTAAACTCGAGACCACCATGTTTTGTAAGCACCGCACATCAATTAAATTGCTCACAGTGCTTGGTTTTGAATAAACAGAGCATTTTTGTTATCAAAATTGCCAATTCATATTTAGCCACAAAGTCCGGCCTGCTTCATTGACTTTAGCTGTTTGCGGATAGCCACTGACCATAGCTCCGGAGCGACTTAAGTGTTCCGCATAAGCTTTATCAAATAGATTGTCTACGCCTAGCGCAAAAACTACATCCGGGGAATGCTGGTACGAAGTGTTTACTGCTAAGGTGGCAAAACCATGGCTTGGAGATACATCTTGACCTGCGATATTACCTTGACCAATAGCAACACGGTGTTGTCTTTGAACAACGCGCCAGAGTGTACCAAACTGCCACTTGTCGTTACGGTAGTTTAATGCCATTCGGGCCTGTAAAGGAGGCTGCTGCGCGAGTGCGATATCGTCAGTGCGATTTTCGCCTCGAACATAATTGATACTCGCCGTGGCTGAAAAGTTCTTGCTAACTTGGTAACGGCTTTCTGCTTCAAATCCGTAAGTTTGTGCATCGATATTTCTGGTCACTTTGCTTGCCATGTCCATTTTTTGGTAAAGGTTATCAGTCAATAAGTAATTGTCGATTCTGTTAAAAAATACTGAAACAGAGTGTGTAAACGACTTGGATTGACCTAGCCAGCCGATATCCAATTGATTGGTTGTTTCATGGTCCACTAAAAATGCGCTTGGGCTATCAATTGCACCGCGACCGCCGCCCATTAGCTCCCAATAATCAGGGAAACGTTCTGTGCGGCCTATACCAATATAGTAACTATCGTTACTTGATTGTGCCTGATAGCGTGTGAAGCCACTTATGAGGGTATCATCACGTGTGAGATCAGCGGTAGGATTGGGTATGACTTGCATCATTACACTTCGAGTTTGTCTGCGATCTGTTGCTTCCCATTCGTCTAGTCTGATACCGCTCACCCACTGACTGCGATTGCTTAGAACGTATTCTAACTCTGCGAATAGACCCGTTTGTTCAAACTCTGCCGTTTCGGCCCGTATTAATGACTCCACAGGAGTTGTAACGTGGTCACGGCTAACCCTCAGGCGATGCCTATTTTGTTGATGGTCGAGGCCATAGGCAAGGCTTATTTGCTCGTCTAATTCTGAGTTAAACAATACCTTAGCGCCCCAGGTTTTTCTGTCAGGGTTAGACGAGGTTGGGTTTTTCATCATCATGTTGGGCATAAACTGGCGCAGACTATGGTTATCCATAATGTGGTCAATATTGTTGTAGTAAACACTCACTTCAGCGCTGTTGATAAACCCATCTAGTTCATGTTTTTCAAGTTGAAGTGCAATTTGTGTTCTATCAAACAAGCTGCCATCCATCATTCTATCTGCATAGGCTACTTCACCATCACTGCGGCCTAGGCTGATACTGTACAAGCTATTATCATCCGGCGTGTAGGCAAATTGAGTATCTAGATTCCATTTCTCATAGGCAGAGTGTATGTCTGTGCCGTTTCCATCTTGGTAGTCATCAGCCTCGCTATAACTTGCTGCAACACGTGCAAAATAATTTTTGGTACCAGCTTTGATGTCTGAGTTTAAAATGGTTTTACCAAACTCGCCCAGTGTGACATTTGCAAACCCTGAGAGTCCTGACTCTAATAGGCGCTCAGATTCTCGTTCGAATACTACAGTTGCTGCACTGTTTCCTGGGCCATAAAGCACAGTTTGAGGGCCTTTAATAACGGTTAAGGTGTCATATGTTTGGGGTGTGATGTAAGCCGTAGGTGGGTCCATTCGGCCCCCACAGCCACCTAAAGCGACACCACCATCAGTAATAATATTAACTCGAGAACCTGCCATGCCACGAAAAACAGGATCGCTGCTAGCACCGCCCTTTTTAACCAAAGAAAATCCGGCGATACTAGAAAGTAGATCAGCGCCATCTTGAGCCGGTAGAGGTTGCCTTGTCGCTTTTGGGTCCATTTTGATATCTAGTGGGCTGTGCATCGGTGCGATGACTTCAATATGTTCGAGTGCTTGACCAGTTTGAGCATTTCCTTGCCAAGAGCACGATGCTGCAATAGCGGCACAGATAAAGCGTTTTTTCATTTATATCCTCGAGTTATGTGTTTTCAATGCAAACTTCAATCGAAAGTTACGTACAGAGAAATGATTTGATATTTGATGGAGGGTATTTTACTGAGCAGTGGTAGTGTTGGGATGTGACAAAATGTCGCACCTACATGATTTGTTGTTATCTATTTGATATAGCTCAATATCGCGAGGGGCAATGTGGTACCTATGGGTTAGATACCACATACTGTTGAATTAAAACGCTAAATAGCCATGACTTCTATTTGTTGGTCGCACCACTGCAGCGCTTCTCGATAAAGCTCTGGCAGTTCATCAGCAACTAAACCGAGTTTGTCCGTAAGCTGAGAAGCCTCTTCCCACTTAGCTTGCTCATAGGCCATTACGAGTGCAAGGTAATCAGCTAGCAATCCATCTCCCTGTAACAGAGCGTCTTTGATGTCGATGGTAAGGGGCAGTTTTTGCATCACGCTTTCCATGGTTTCATCTAAGATGGCGTCCATTAAAGACATCATCCCAGTCAAAAACGCCATACCGATATCAGGCAGCTTTTTATGTTTTATCGCAAGCAGTTCATTAAATCTAGCGCGAGTCAATGATAGCCGAATAAGCTCCATGGGTTTTTCTGAAGCGACTTGAGATGCAAAAAGCAACGATAAAAACTTTTTAAGTTCTTGATTACCCAGTACGATAAGCGCCTGTTTAATAGTTGAAATCTCGGCTCTGCGTTTAAATGCTGCTGAGTTTGAGTAACGCAGTAGCTTGTAGCTCAAATTGACATCTCGCTCAAAAACCTGAGTGATGCGCTTGAGATCAACGTCGACGCTGGATGTTTCATAAAGCAACTCTGCCAAGGCCATTTCTGAAGGGGGGAGCGCTTTGGTTTGCACCATTTCTGGTTTAGCAAAAAAGAACCCTTGGAAGAGGGTAAAGCCTAGCTCTAAAGCCAGCTGATATTGCTCGTAAGTCTCTACTTTTTCTGCAACTAGCTCAATTTGCGGGTGAGGCACAATGGCCTGCTTAATTTCGTGTATTTCTTCAACACTGGTGACCAGCATATCTACTTTGATTTGGTCAATGTACGGGTAAAAATGTCGCCATACTTTCTGATGCTTGTAATCATCAAGAACCAGTTTATAGCCTTTTTCTTTTAACTCTTGCACGGCTGCAAGTAAGCGCTTACCTGGTTGAACCGTCTCAAGTATCTCAACAATCAACTGATCTCGACCCATCATGGTAGGGTACCCTTTTAAAATCGTTTCAAGGGTGAAATTGATATAGGCAGGTTTTCCATCGGTGAGATCTTCGAGACCAAAATTAAACTGACTTCCTTCGATAAGCTTTGAGGTTGCTTCCACATCGTCTATGTTTGGAAAGACATTATCTACCCCGTCGCGAAAAAGAAGCTCATATCCCACGACATCTTTATTTATATTTAAAATAGGTTGCCTTGCGGCATAGAAATACATGAACGAGACACCCAATATGTTACATCTTATGGTTCAAATATAAGGTAATCTAAAGCATATTTCATTAATAAATTTACAGTTATTTAGTATTTTCGTACTAAAGGGTAATATTTTAGAATGTTAAATGTGCAATAACAGCAATTTATGCTGACTTGCTTGGGGACTGAATACTGCCGTGATATAGTGAACTTTTGTGTTTGGCTTTTGTTCCAATATCAGTTTAATAAATTAAATTGACTGTTATTCGGAGAAAAGCTCTTTTGATCGGAGGTCATTTTGGAAATTGGCACAATGATATCGCTGGCATTGTACTTTATTGTGATGTTGGCTATTGGCCTTTATGCCTATCGTAAATCTACGAACGATGTATCTGGGTACATGCTGGGAGGGCGTAATTTGCCGCCAAGCGTCGCTGCTTTATCAGCTGGTGCATCGGATATGAGCGGCTGGATCTTAATGGGTCTGCCTGGCGCGATGTTCTTAACTGGATTTAGTAGTACGTGGATTGCGATTGGTTTAGTGATCGGCGCGTTTTTGAACTATCTACTCGTTGCACCTAGATTGCGGGTTTACACTGAAATCGCCAATGATGCGATCACGATTCCAGATTATTTTGCTAACCGATTTGAAGACAATAGTAACGCTTTACGTATCGTATCCGCCGTTGTCATTATTGTATTTTTCACTTTGTATACATCCTCAGGTGTTGTTGCAGGAGGCAAGCTATTTGAGAACTCATTTGGTATGAGTTATGAGACGGGCTTATATGTGACGACCGGTGTAGTGGTACTGTATACCTTATTTGGTGGTTTCTTAGCAGTTAGCCTTACTGATTTTGTACAGGGCTGTATTATGTTTATCGCTCTTGTATTGGTGCCGTTTGTAACGTTTAGTTTATTAGGACAACCACTGTTAAGTACATTGAAAGAAGTGAACCCTGAGATGTTAACTTGGATTGGTGCCGGTGGCGTGATTGGTATTATTTCAGCGATGTCTTGGGGTTTAGGCTACTTCGGTCAGCCACATATTATTGTTAGGTTTATGTCGGTACGCAGCGTCAAAGATATGCCGACTGCACGTAACATTGGTATGAGTTGGATGGTGGTTGCAACCTTAGGTGCAATTACGACTGGTTTATTTGGTGCAGCGTATGCCCATGAAAACAACCTCCAGATTAAAGATGCAGAAACGATTTTCTTGGTGTTGTCAGAGTTATTGTTCCACCCTTTGATAGCTGGGTTCTTACTGGCTGCTATCCTTGCCGCAATTATGAGTACCATTTCATCTCAGCTTTTAGTCAGTTCAAGTTCACTGACTGAAGATGTGTACAAGGTGTTCATTAAACCAATGGCTTCTGAAAAGGAGTTGGTGATGGTTGGTCGTATCAGTGTGGCAGCGGTGTCGATTTTAGCGATTTACTTAGCACACGACCGAAACAGCACTATTTTAAGCTTAGTGAGCAACGCGTGGGCAGGTTTTGGTGCTGCCTTTGGTCCGTTAGTACTATTTAGCTTGTTCTGGAGCCGCATGAACTTTGCTGGGGCGCTTTCTGGCATGATTGCAGGCACGGTGACAGTGTTATTATGGATATATGCGCCGTTTACGATAGCAGGGCAAGCACCAAGTGCCTTTATTTATGAAATCGTACCAGGTTTTGTTGTCGCTTCAATTGCAATCGTGGTCGCGAGCTTGATTACAGCACCGCCTTCAAATTCAATTGAGCAAAAGTTCGAAGAGATGAACAGAGGTTTGTAGTAGCTGTACACATACTTGAGTCGTAAAAGGTGAGCACAAGCTCACCTTTTTAGTTTTGGTCCTATATATCCAGTAGGGTATAGAGTGTGCGCTCTTTATATCCGAATTCCATGCTCATAAAAACAGGCCTGAGAGATGTGGTGCTTTTCAACAGGCCGTAGTTGTATCACTTCAATCTGGCTTACTTTATCTTGCTTTACAATTTGATGGATTTTAAAGTAGCGGCTCCAACTGATCCCTTTGTATGGCCGCAATTCTAAATAAGGGTACTGAACATAGTGCCAAGTACCGCTTAAAAGTCCTTTGTTCTCGTTCGAAACGGGTCCACCTGAAATTTCATAAGCACCGTTGGAAAAAAGTTTAAGGTCAAATGCGAGATCACATTCCGCGGTTTTAAAGCGACGAGCCAAGTCTTGCTTAAGTAGTGGGGTGTTCTCACTATTTTGAGGAAATGGGTATATGGCTATGGCGTCTTTGGTATACCAATGATTACCTTCTTTAAGGCCCTGTACATCTGCGATTTGAAAGCCATGCGCCGTGGCAATTAATTTTACGGACTCTACCGCTGAGGCGTCTCTGAGCATGAGTGAATGAAGAATCGTGTTCTGGGAAATGCTTGTAGGAAAATCAAGACTATTTGTTTCAACTTCAAAACCTTGCTTATCTAATGCAGATTGTAAATTGTTGAGTTCATTATCTGGCAAATACTTACCAAACACATGCACTGTGGTAGTGTGACTACAGCCTAAAAGCATGGCGCTCAAGGTGCAGACGAGAAGTTGAGTATTTATTGTTTTTAGCATCACTTCAGTCCTTTTAATATCAGCCATATATTTAGCATGGTTGGGACTGAAAAGTCAGTAATAAGATTAAAACCGTACACCATGGTGCGGTGTACGGTAAAAAATTGAGCTTAGTCCTGAACTGAGCGAAGTAGGGCGTTGACACCGACTTTTTCGCGAGTTTGCTTGTCGACCTTTTTAACAATGATCGCAGCATACAAACTATGTGTGCCGTCTTTACTTGGAAGTGAGCCAGGCACAACAACTGAACCCGCAGGCACGCGACCATAGTGGATTTCACCTGTTTCTCTATCGTAAATACGGGTGCTTTGAGAAATGTACACACCCATTGAAATGACTGCGCCTTCTTCGACGATAACACCTTCAACGATCTCAGAGCGGGCGCCGATAAAGCAGTTGTCTTCAATTATTGTAGGGTTTGCTTGTAGTGGCTCTAATACACCACCGATGCCTACGCCACCAGATAGGTGAACATTTTTACCGATCTGTGCACATGAGCCGACCGTCGCCCAAGTATCCACCATCGTACCTTCATCAACATATGCGCCAATGTTTACGTATGACGGCATAAGCACAACATTTTTGCCAACGAAGCTGCCTTGGCGCGCCACTGCATTAGGGACTACGCGCATGCCGCCTTGTTGAAATTGCTCGGGTGTATAATCACTGAACTTCAGCGGAACTTTGTCGTAAAACTGATTTACGCCATCATTCATTGGTTGATTGTCACGGATCCTAAACGATAGCAAAACCGCTTTTTTAAGCCATTGGTGGACGACCCACTCGTCACTGACTTTTTCTGCAACGCGCGCTGCGCCAGAGTCCAACAGCTCTAAAGAGTCGATAATGGCTTTTTTAACTTCTGGGACAACGCTTGAAGGTGTGATGCTGTCACGGTTTTCCCATGCTTGTTCAATAATACTTTTTAAATCCGACATAGTATCCTCGTTATTCAGATTCGGCGTTTAATTTCTTCATCAGTGAGAGATGAAGATCACTCTTTTCATCTTCACTGAGTGCTTGATATTGTTCATTTGAAACGACAAAGAAATCTTCTGCTCGCTCGCCTACCGTGGTGATCCTAGCGGCGTGAATATGTAAGTTTTTAACCTGCAATACTTCCGCAATCTTTGTTAATAGACCCTGAATATCAACTGCTTGTATTTCAAGCAAATTACGGTCTTCACGGGCATGTGGTCGCAAAATCACCTTGGGCTTGATATTAAAGTCTTTAAACCTATGTGAGCGATTCTTTTTAAGTCGTATTTTCTTTTTCGGGTCGGCGAGAATGCTCTCTAAACCTCGGCGAATATTTTTTGCTCTGCTACCACTGATAGCATCACCATTTACTTCCAAAATTACAAAGCTAAATACCACATACCCATCTTTTGTTGTCATAACTTGAGCATGCTGAATTTGCGCTTTTTTGGTGCCTATTACAGACACCAATTTGGCGAACAAACTGGCTTCATATGGTGCGTAAACAAATACTTGTGTACCACCGTGCATTGGTTTTTCAGATACGGCAACTCCGGCAGTACTTTGATCTTTCCTTGAAAGTAAAAACTCACTTTGCCATGAGATTTGCTGCTCACTAAAGCCTGTAAAGTAGTTGGCTTTGAAGCGAGACCACAACAACGTAATGCGCTCTTCCTCATATCCGGCGTCTAAAAGCCTTTGCTGTGCTTGCGCTTTTTTGTCGCGAATTTGATCTCGCATATCCATCGGGTTTTCTAGCCCTAATCTCAAAGCGCGTTGAGCGTGTAAATAGAGCTCTCTCAGTAGGGTGTTTTTCCAGTCGTTCCAAAGGTTATCATTGGTGGCGCGTATATCAGCAACGGTTAAGCAATATAAATAATCCAACTGCCGTTCATTTTTTACTTTGGAGGCAAACTCATTAATGACATCCGGGTCATTAATATCTTTACGCTGTGCAGTGACAGACATTAACAAATGATGTTCAACGAGCCAAGCGACCAACTTACCATCAGATGGCGTCAATTTATGCATACTTGCAAATGCCGTTGCGTCGACGGCTCCAAGCTCTGAATGGTCACCACCTCGTCCTTTGGCGATATCATGGAATATACCGGCTAAATACAGGAGTTCAGGTTTATCCATCCGCGTCATGATTTCGGAACAAATTGGAAACTCTTTGTTGAACTGTTTGTCACGATATTTATGTATATTGTTGATGAGCTTGTGTGTATGCTCATCCACTGTATAAGCATGAAACAGGTCAAACTGCATTTGCCCAAAAATACTTCGCCACTGCGGCAGGTAAGCGGCAATTAAGCCATGTTTATGCATGAGCGTGAACGCTCTACCCATTCCATTGGGGTGCTTAAGCAAGCGCATAAATGCGTCTCTGCATGCTGCGTAGTCTTGTAAATCCCCCAACAAACGGCGTCTTACCTGTCTTACCGAGCGTATTGTATTGGGGTCAATGTCTGTAATATCTGGGTTATCAGCGATGTGCTCAAACAGCACCAATAAATTCTCACGCAAGAAAAATGCAGAGGGGTTCTTCACTCTGATTTTATGACCAATGCGTTCAAAATGTGCATCCAAAGGCACCACGGTAAGGGCATCTTGGTCAGGTAAAATACTTTGCTCGAAATACGCCAATAGCATTTGGTTCATTTCTCGTACACGACTCATGATACGAAACAGGCGTTTCATCATGCGTTCCACTGAGGGCTTGCCCTCAGAACCGAACCCTAATAACTCTGCTGCATGAGGCTGGTAGTCAAACAGAAGGCGGTTTTCGGGGCGACCAGCTGCTAAATGCAGTGCAAAACGAATATTCCACAAGTTCTCTAGGCATTCCATGAGCTCTTGATACTCCTCATGGGTCAAGTAGCCATGGCCAATAAGCTCTTCGAGGGTTTCTGCATGGAAATGTTTTTTGGCTACCCAGAAAATGGTTTGCAAATCACGCAAGCCGCCTGGGTTCTCTTTAATATTGGGTTCTAAGTTATAAGCCGTGCCATGGCATTTTTTACGTCTAATTCGCTGTTCTTTAACTTTGGCAATAAAAAAGTCATCGGAGCGCCAGATAGGGGTTTTGACGATATGACTTTTAAGCCGCTCAAACTCAACCAAGTTGCCACAGATTAAACGGCTCTCGAGCAGGCTGGTGGTAAAGTGTACATCTTGTCGCTTTTGCTCAAGCACCTGCTCATGAGTGCGAACACTATGGCCTATGTCAAGGTTTAAATCCCACAGTAGCGTGACAAATACTTCGAGTTTTTGTCTTAATTCATCGTTGGGCTCGCCATCGGTCAGTAGCAAAAAGTCGATGTCGGAAAAGGGGTGTAACTCGCCTCTGCCATAGCCACCAATACCGATTAATGCCAATTGCTCGAAATCAGCTAAGCCAGTTTGAACGAACAGCTTTTTTAGTAAGATATCAATGAACTCAGAGCGTGCATTGATCAAGAGTCTAACGGGTTGCTTGGAGAATTGATTGTTTAGCCATTTGTAAAAATAGCTCATACAACCTTTGTAATCACAAAGTTGCTCGGCTTCTTCTAGCAACAATTTTACTTTGTTCGGTAACGCCACGGGATTTCCTTGGGTCCTTATTATCTTTAAGTATTTTTTGTCGCTGCAAGCGTATCAGGCCGTACATGACGGCCTGCGCTTTCAAAATATCTGCAACGTTGTCCGCTGTGGGAAAGACCCAAGCGGCTATTCTAGGTGGTAGTCAAGTTACTTGCTGTTTGAAAAGCAAGAGCAGTATAGTTGAAATTATGCGTGCTCGATCACTTTTTCGATGGTGTCATCATTACGGTGCGTAAGGATCTCGACACCATTGTCTGTCACGAGTAACGTGTGTTCCCACTGAGCAGATAGACTACGGTCTTTAGTCACAACAGTCCAGTCATCTTTTAGCAGTTTGCACTGGCGCTTGCCAGCGTTAACCATAGGCTCAATCGTTAAGCACATACCAGCTTTTAGTACTTCACCCGTGCCAGGTTTACCGTAGTGCATAACTTGTGGCTCTTCGTGGAATTCAGCACCAATACCGTGGCCACAATATTCGCGAACAATTGAGTAGTTAAAGCCTTCTGCATATTTTTGAATGGCAGCGCCAATATCACCTAACCTTACGCCTGGTTTGACCATTTTGATTGCCAAGTAAAGTGATTCTTGCGTGATTTCGCTCAGGCGTTTCCCTTGAATGCTCGGTTTGCCTACATAGAACATTTTAGAGGTATCACCGTGGTAGCCATCTTTGATAACTGTCACATCGATATTGACGATATCACCTTCTTTCAATGGTTTCTCATTGGGAATGCCATGGCAGATAACGTGGTTAACTGAGGTACAAATAGACTTTGGAAAACCGTGATAATTTAATGGTGCTGGGATGCAGCCTTGTACATCCACAATGTAATCGTGACAAATTGTGTTTAATTCGTCTGTGGTAACCCCAGGCTTCACATAAGGTTCAATCATTTCTAATACTTCAGCCGCTAACCTACCGGCAATACGCATCTTTTCGATTTCATCAGGGGTTTTAATCACTGCACTCATTGAGACTCCAAGTCATAATTTCTAGTAGCAATAACGAGCAAATTTTGCTCTCGTCATTGAGTTAATTTAATTTATATGGTATAAAGCGCGCCGTCTTTTTACAAATAAATCTTCTCTAACAGATGTTGAGGTTGTTTGTACTTAAGACAAGCAAAATTAAATTTTAACACACACACATATCGACACATACACTTGGGTGCATGTTTGTATCGGTCAAAGATACGTAATTAGCATGTTGGTGATATGGGATATGTGGAGGCCTAACCCTAATTAAATAGAGGAAAATACAAATGGCAAACGTTTCAATGCGCGATATGCTTCAAGCTGGTGTTCACTTTGGTCACCAGGCACGTTACTGGAACCCTAAGATGAAGCCGTTCATCTTCGGTGCTCGTAACCGCGTTCATATCATCAACCTAGAAAAGACAGTTCCACTTTTCAACGATGCACTTAAGTTTTTATCAAACGTTGCATCTAACAAAGGTAAAATCCTTTTCGTAGGTACTAAGCGCGCAGCTGGTGAAGCAGTTAAAGAAGCAGCTATCTCAAGTGAGCAGTTCTACGTAAATCACCGTTGGTTAGGTGGTATGTTGACTAACTGGAAAACAGTTCGTCAATCAATCAAGCGTCTTAAAGACCTTGAAGCTCAAAGCCAAGACGGTACTTTCGAGAAGCTTACTAAGAAAGAAGCGCTAATGAAAACGCGTGAAATGGAAAAGCTTGAGAAGAGCCTTGGTGGTATCAAAGATATGGGCGGTCTACCTGACGCTATCTTCGTAATCGATGCTGACCACGAGCACATTGCTATCCGTGAAGCTAACAACCTAGGTATTCCAGTAGTATCAGTTGTTGATACTAACTCAAACCCAGATGGTGTTGATTTCATCATCCCAGGTAACGACGATGCGATCCGTGCAATCCAGCTTTACACTAACGCTGTTGCAACTGCTATCACAGAAGGTCGTGAAAGCAACATCGTTGCTCAAGCAGAAAACGACGATTTCGTAGAAGCTGAGTAATTAGCTGTCATCAAGTCTTCATCAACTTAATGATGAAGACTTGATATTCTTTACAAGCGGAAATTCGCTTACCAAAAAAACCGAATTCAGAATTGAGGATATTCTAATGGCTGTAACTGCTGCCCTAGTTAAAGAACTTCGCGAGCGTACTGGCGCTGGCATGATGGATTGTAAAAAAGCACTAACTGAAACTAACGGTGATATCGATCTAGCGATCGAGAACATGCGTAAGAGTGGTGCTGCTAAAGCTGCTAAGAAAGCGGGTAACATCGCTGCTGAAGGTACAATCCTTATCAAGCAAGGTGAAGGTTTTGCTGCGCTTCTTGAAGTTAACTGTCAAACTGACTTCGTTGCTAAAGACGAAAACTTCCTAGGTTTTGCTAACACTGTTCTTGACGACGCTGTTGCTACTAAAGCTACAATCGCTGACCTTCAAGCTAAGTTTGAAGAGACTCGTGTTGCTCTAGTTGCTAAGATCGGTGAAAACATCAACGTACGTCGCGTTGAGTACATCGATGGTGACAAGCTATCTGCATACCGTCACGGCGACCGTATTGGTGTTGTTGTAACTGGTGATGCTGACGAAGAAACACTTAAGCACGTTGCAATGCACGTTGCTGCTTCTAAGCCTGACTTCCTGAAGCCAGAAGACGTACCTGCTGACGTTGTTGAAAAAGAAAAAGCGGTTCAAGTTGAAATCGCTATGAACGAAGGCAAGCCTGCTGAAATCGCAGAAAAAATGGTTGTTGGCCGTATGAAGAAGTTCACTGGTGAGATCTCTCTTACTGGTCAAGCTTTCATCATGGAGCCTAAGAAGTCTGTTGGTGAGTACCTTAAAGAGAAAGGCGCTACCGTTTCTTCATTCATTCGCCTAGAAGTTGGTGAAGGCATCGAGAAGAAAGAAGAAGACTTCGCTGCTGAAGTTGCTGCACAGATTGCTGCTGCAAAAGGCGAATAATCGCAATAGAATAATCTTATTGACATAAAAGTAGTGATTTGCTTTTGCGTCAATGCAGAAAATTCTCTAAAATAACCGCGCATTTATGTCTATCATAAGCGCGGTTATTTTTTGTCTCAATTTTAACTTGGCCCGGAAATTATGACTATCAATCGAAAACCTGTTTTTAGACGCGTTCTTCTTAAATTAAGCGGTGAAGCTTTAATGGGAGATGAAGGCTTTGGTATCGATCCAAAAGTATTGGATCGTATGGCGCAAGAAATCAAAGAACTTGTAGAACTCGACGTAGAAGTGGGTTTGGTGATCGGCGGCGGTAACTTTTTACGCGGTGGCTCTTTAGCTGAAGCGGGTATGAACCGTGTAGTAGGCGATCACATGGGCATGCTAGCAACAGTAATGAACGGTTTAGCGATGCGTGATGCGCTGCATAGAGCGTTTGTAAACGCGCGTTTGATGTCAGCAATTCCACTAAATGGTGTGTGTGATGCTTACAACTGGGCAGAGGCAATCAGCTTGTTAAAATCTGGCCGTGTTGTTATCTTTTCAGCAGGTACTGGTAACCCGTTCTTTACGACAGATTCTGCGGCATGTTTACGCGGTATCGAGATTGAAGCGGATACAGTGATCAAAGCAACTAAAGTTGACGGTGTATACAGCGATGACCCGGTTAAAAACCCAGAGGCAACGTTGTACAGCCAGTTAACTCATGACGAAATTATCGACAAAGAGCTTAAAGTGATGGACTTAGCTGCTTTCACATTAGCGCGTGACCACAATATGCCACTAAGTGTATTCAATATGAATAAGCCTGGTGCGTTGAAGCGCGTTATCATGGGCGAAGACGAAGGCACTTTGATCACATCGAAAAAAGTAGCGGAATAAAGCAATTTCAGATGGTGCGTATAGGCACCATTTGTTTAGAACAAACTCAGATCAATCTGTTTGACGATGTAGATTGGTTAGAACAGTAAAAATAGGATTGCAACTGTGATTAATGATATCCAAAAAGACGCTCAAGAGCGCATGAAAAAAAGTGTGGCAGCACTTGCTAGCCAACTTTCTAAAATTCGTACTGGTCGTGCACACCCGGCTTTGCTAGATGGTATTTCAGTATCTTACTACGGTGCCGATACACCTCTAAACCAAGTTGCTAATGTAACTGTTGAAGACTCTCGTACGCTTGCTATTAGCGTTTTTGATAAGTCTCTAGCACAGGCTGTTGAAAAAGCGATCATGGCTTCTGATCTGGGCTTAAACCCGATGTCAGCTGGTACAGTTATTCGTGTTCCACTTCCTCCACTAACAGAAGAGCGTCGTAAGGACCTTATTAAGATCGTTCGTGGCGAAGTAGAAGGCGGTCGAGTTGCGGTACGTAACATTCGTCGTGACGCGAATGGTGACATCAAATCACTTCTAAAAGACAAAGAGATTTCAGAAGATGAAGCGCGTCAAGCAGAAGATGAGATCCAGAAGATCACTGACACTCATATCAAAGAGATGGATACACAACTTAGCGCGAAAGAAGCAGAGTTGATGGAAATCTAAAACTCTATTGAGTTGTATTAAAAAGCCGCTTTTTAGCGGCTTTTTGCTGTCCTATGACTTGCTCACGCTGCACCAAATGGTGCGGGTTGCCCTGTATTTTTATATCGGGTTGAAACTTGTTTATATTACGGGCACTCTCGCTTGATAAGTGAACAAAAAGAATTTTATTAGGTTTGCAGCGTTGTCTGCGCTATACTAGGCGGCGTTTTTTTTATTTAAAATAGTACTATGGTTTTAAACGCTGACGCGATTTCACAACAATCATTACCTAAGCATGTTGCCATCATAATGGATGGTAATGGGCGCTGGGCTCAGGCACGTAAGCGCCCTAGAGCATATGGACATAAAAAAGGTGTCGACTCTGTTCGTAGCGCTGTACAATTTTGTACTAAGTTGGGCATTGAGTCTTTAACACTGTTTGCATTTAGCAGTGAAAACTGGCGCAGACCCGAAGATGAAGTTAGTACCTTAATGGAATTATTCCTCTTTGTATTGAGTAAAGAGGTTAAGAAATTACATAAAAATAATGTAAAACTAAAAATAATTGGTGATATATCAAAATTCCCTGAAAGCTTACAGGCTAAAGTCCACGATGCACATGCACTCACTGCAAATAACACAGGTTTGACCTTAAATGTTGCAGCAAACTACGGTGGACGATGGGATATTGTGACCGCGGCTCAATCGCTTGCAACGCAGGTACAACAGGGAGAGATCTCTGTTGCAGATATCACGGAAGACGCATTGTCTGAAAAGTTAACAATGGCAGAGCAAAGTCCTCTGGATTTGTTGATTCGTACTGGTGGTGATTATCGCATCAGTAACTTTTTGTTATGGCAAGCCGCATATGCTGAGCTGTATTTTACAGAAACACTCTGGCCTGATTTTAACGAAGAAGCTTTCTCAGAAGCAATTGCTTGCTATATTTCTAGAGAAAGGCGCTTTGGTTGCACAGGCGAACAAATACAACAACTACTCGCCGAGAGCAAATCAACAAGTTAAAGGTATAAAATTTGTTAAAACAACGTATTATGACGTCGGTGGTATTGGCTCCACTGGCGCTACTTTTGGTATTTTATACGCCACTGAAACTCTTTAGTATGATTGCTGGTGCAATTGTGCTTTTAGGAGCATGGGAGTGGGCGTCTTTAATGGGATTAAAGAAGGGAGTACATCGCGCTGGTTATGTTGTGGTTACGGCTGCACTAATTGGAGTATTTCATGTGCACTGGCCAATAGAGAGTTTATGGCAGTCAGGCAAATTAGTGGCCGATGCTAATTATCTATTTACCTTGGCAGCTGCTTGGTGGATTGTGGCAACGTTATTGGTGTTTCGATACCCGAAAATGGCGCGAGCTTGGAGTCAGGGTTTGGTTATGCCAGCTGTTGCTGGCTTTTTAACACTGGTCCCGTTGTGGCTGGCTCTAAACGTTCTTAGAAGTGCTGAGTATGGTGCGTCTGAACAATTTGGTTCAGTGCTGATTATGGTGGTGCTAGGCATTGTGTGGAGTGCCGATATTGGTGCTTACTTTGCAGGTAAAAACTTAGGTAAGCGAAAGTTAATGCCCAATGTGAGTCCAAATAAAACAATTGAGGGCTTAATTGGTGGTTTACTGACCTCGGTCGTTTTTGTATTAATTTTTTGCTATTGCTCGGGAGTAGAGCATAAACAGTGGCTGCTATATGGCGCACTAACCATTGTAATCGCGCTGTTTTCTGCAATAGGTGACTTACTTGAAAGTATGTTCAAGCGAGAAGCAGGACTAAAAGATTCAGGTAGTTGTTTACCAGGCCACGGCGGGATTTTAGATCGTATTGATAGTCTTACCGCTGCTGCGCCAATGTTTGCGTTGTTTTATGCATGGACGGTAACACTATGAGTGTCGAGTCAAGCCAGTTAGAGCAGGTCGTTATTCTTGGTGCAAGCGGCTCGATTGGTACCTCAACCCTAGATGTCATGTCGCGTAATAAAAAGCGATATAAGGTGTTTGCGCTTGTAGCGGGCACAAATGTTGAGGTGATACAACAGCAAGCGCTAGAGCACACCCCTCGTTATGTTGTGATGCAAGATGAACTTGCGGCAGTCTCGCTGCGTGAGCGTTTGAGCAATACAAAAATTGAAGTGTTAAGCGGCACAGATGCCATGTGTGAAATTGCGGCACATGAAGACGTCGACATTGTGATGTCAGCCATTGTTGGCGCTGCTGGTTTGCTACCTACTTTAGCCGCTGTAGAAGCCGGTAAAAAAGTGCTTCTGGCAAATAAAGAGTCACTGGTTATGTCTGGTCAATTGTTTATGGATAAAGTGAAGCGCCACGGTGCTACCTTATTACCTATAGACAGTGAACATAATGCGATTTTTCAGTGTATGCCTGCAGATGTGCAGCGCGGCGTGCAGTCTAACTTTAATGCGGTAGGAGTCCGTAAGATTCTCCTAACCGGATCGGGTGGCCCTTTTTTAACGCGTGACATCAACTCACTTAAGGCGGTGACCGTTGAAGAAGCGGTGGCGCACCCAAATTGGTCAATGGGTCGAAAAATTTCAGTAGATTCTGCAACGATGATGAACAAAGGTTTGGAATTCATTGAAGCTAAATGGCTATTCGATTGCCAAGCAGAAGATATTGAAGTGGTCATCCATCCACAGAGCATGATCCACTCCATGGTTCAATATCAAGATGGTTCAGTGATTGCTCAAATGGGGCAACCAGATATGCGTACACCAATTGCATATGGTCTAGCCTATCCAGAGCGTATTGACGCAGGCGTAAAGCCCCTAGATTTTTCTGACATGCGTGATTTCACCTTTACGCACCCAGACTACACTCGTTATCCAAACCTAAAGCTTGCCATTGATGCCTGTCGTCATGGCCAGGCAGCGACAACCGCGCTTAATGCAGCAAATGAAGTATCCGTTGCCGCATTTTTGGAAAAACGCATAGGCTTTATGGATATATTTAAAGTGAATGAACAGGTGCTTGAGCACAGCGCCTTAAAAGATTTAGAATCATTGGAAGAAATTTTGGATATGGATAGTCAAGCCCGTCGGCTTGCACAGCAGATGATTGCAAATCAGGGGTAGAGATGTTTGATTTTTTCTGGAATCTAGGTTCATTTATTGTTGCGTTAAGTATCTTAGTCGCTGTACATGAATACGGACATTTTTGGGTTGCCAGAAAAGCGGGTGTTAAGGTGCTGCGCTTCTCCATCGGTTTTGGTAAGCCCATCTTTACTTGGTATGACAAAATGGGTACTGAGTACGCTATCTCTGTGATCCCTTTAGGGGGATACGTGAGAATGCTTGACTCACGCGTTGATGACGTGGACGAACACGACATTGATAAAACTTTAGACAGCAAATCAGTATACGCTCGTATGGCAGTTGCCGCTGCGGGCCCTGCAGCTAATTTCCTTTTCGCAATTTTAGCATTGGCCATTATGTACTCAGTGGGGGTGCAAAATGTGAAGCCCATAGTGGGCTCGGTCACGGAATCATCTATAGCACAAAGGGCTGGAGTGCAGTCTGGCGACGCGATAAAACGTATCGGGGACGAAGCTGTAAGTTCGTGGCAAGAAGTGAACTTTGCCATCATGTCTGGGCTTGGAGAGCAACAGCTTGACATAAAAGTTGTGGACGAAAAAGGACAGATAGCGATACGTACTTTAGATGTGAGCAGTTGGAAGCTAGATCAAAAAGATGTTGCGCCTTTAGCTTCTATTGGCATTAATCCGTACAGACCGGACATCACTACAGAGTTAGCACTCATAGCAGAAGATTCAGCTGCGCAGCGAGCCGATTTAAAAGCAAATGATGTGATTGTGTCTTTCAACCAACAAGAGGTGACGAGTTGGACTCATTTTGTTGGATTGGTACAGCAAGCTGCTTATCAGAAAAGTGTGATAACCGTATTACGAGATGGGCAAGAAATTAGCCTTAATGTGACACCAGACGGAAGAGAAATTTCAGATGGTCAAGTAATTGGCTATTTAGGGGTTGTACCCAAACAGAAAAGTTGGCCTGAAGGCTACATTGAGACTAGACAGTACGGTGTATTCGATAGTATCGTGCTTGGCGTTCAGAAAACCTATGCGTTGACTGCGCTGAGCTTCGATATGATTGGTAATTTGCTCACTGGCCAAGTCTCAGTTCAAAATATTAGTGGACCAGTTGGCATAGCCGTAGGTGCTGGTGACAGTGTTAGCTACGGGTTAGTTGCCTTTTTAAGCTTTCTAGCATTAATTAGTGTTAACTTGGGTGTTTTTAATCTTTTGCCACTGCCGATGTTGGATGGTGGGCATTTGATGTATTACTTAATTGAACTAATTCGAAAAAAACCGGTCTCTGAAAAGACACAAGAGTTAGGTTATAAGCTTGGAGCCATGATGCTCTTAGCTCTGACTTGTTTTGCACTGTTTAATGACGTATCGAGGCTCTAGGCTCTGTAATAAGGGCGATAGCGCACGTGGCGTATAGTACGCCGTAAGCTGTAAAGGATAAAGATAACAAAATGCCTATAAAAAAACATTTAGCTGTAACGAGTTTACTTGGCGCCAGTTTTGCCGCTTTAGGGCAAAACTCCTTTATCGTAGAAGATTTAAAAGTTGAAGGGTTACAACGTGTTGCACTGGGTGCGGCATTAACTCATATTCCAATTAATGTTGGCGATGAGGTTGATAATTACACAGTTTCAAAAACGATTAAGGCATTATTTTCGTCAGGTCACTTTGACGATATAACTGCTTATCGTGATGGTAACCAGATCGTTTTCAAGGTTAAAGAGCGTCCGACAATTGCCTCTATTGAGTTTGATGGCAACAAAGACATCAAAGATGAACAGCTTCAGGAAAGTTTGGATGACAAAGATATCCGTACTGGTGAAACACTAGATCGTACGGTAATCGATGGCATCGAAAAAGGCTTGGTAGAGTTCTTCCATAGTATTGGTAAATATAACGCGAAAATCGATGTAAGCGTGGTTGAATTACCACGTAACCGTGTGAAGCTCAAATTTGATTTTGAAGAAGGTGACGCGGCATCGGTTCGCCAAATAAACTTAGTTGGTAATGAACTTTTCTCAGATGAGCAACTATTACGTTTAGTTGAGTCTCAGCAAGATTTGCCTTGGTGGAAGTTCCTTTCTAGTGATCGTTATCAAAAGCAAACTATTGAAGGCGACCTTGAAAAGATCCGAAGTTATTACCTTGATAGGGGTTACCTAAGGTTCAACATCGATTCTACACAAGTGTCGGTAAGCCCAGAACGCGAATCAGTATATGTAACAGCCAATATCACCGAGGGTGAGAAATACACCGTCAAGGGTTTCGACTTCATTGGTGATTTGTTAGGTCGTGAAGAGTTGATCCGCAGTGTTGTTCCATTGAAGTCAGGTGAACTGTACAACGGTTCATTGGTAACATCATCTGAAGAATTTATTAAAGGCTATTTGGCAAGATTTGGCTACGCTAACGCTGAAGTTCGTACCATCCCTGATATTGACGATGAAAACAAAGAAGTGCACTTAACTCTATCTGTTGACCCAGGTAAACGTGTGTATGTTCGTCGTATTTTAGTAAACGGTAACCAAAATACCGCGGACCACGTGGTGCGCAGGGAAATGACTCAATTGGAAGGTGCATGGTTGTCGAACCAGAGCCTAGAGCGTTCGAAACTGCAAATTCAACGTTTACCGTACATGGAAAAGGTCGAGTTTGAAGTTAAGCCGATCCCAGGTGTCGATGACCAAGTAGATGTCGATTTCAATGTAAAAGAGCAACCTGCTGGTAGTTTCCAAGCGGGTGTTGCGTACGGTTCGTATGCTGGCTTGCAGTTTAATGTTGGTGTGAGTGAGTCTAACTTCTTAGGCTCTGGTGATCAGGTTGCATTTAATATCAACACATCACGCGCTTCAACACGATACAGTGTTTCTTATACCGATCCATATTTCACACCAGATGGTATTTCTCAAGGTAGCAGTATTTTCTACAGCAACTTTGATGGTGGTGAAATCGGCCTCGTAGATTACGATTCACGTAGCTATGGTATTGGTACACACTTTGGTATTCCAATTAACCCAGTCAACCGCTTGAACTTTAGTTTCCGCTGGATTGAAGAAGATCTAGATCGCATTGCTGACTACGAGCAAACGCGCGTTATGAGACTTACTTTCGAAGATCCTAATAACCCAGATGATGGATTCGACTTTACGAAATTTGAGTTAGGTATTGGTTGGTCTCGTATTACCGTTAACCGAGGTATGTTCCCAACAGACGGTTCACGTCAGTCGGCAAACTTTAACTTTACGACACCTAATTCAGACTTGAATTACTTTAAGTTGAGCTACGACTCTCGTTTTTATTGGCCAATTAGTAATGATCACCGTTGGGTATTCTCGACGCGAGCAGCACTGGCTTATGGTAATGGTTATGGTGAGAAGAATGGCTTTGAACAGGTATTGCCGTTCCAAGAATTCTACCGCATCACTGAAATGGAGCTGAGAGGTTTCGAAAGAAACACTATCTTGCCTCAAGCAGTTCAGCGTCGTCCTCTGAGCTTGCCAGGTACGCCACTGCCTGATGGAACAACAACGGGCACAATTGGCGGCGATCCGCAGTTTGACCAATTAGTACCTCTTGGACGTATCGGTGGTAATGCCAAAGCTGTGTTAGGTGCAGAGATGATAGTACCAACACCTTTCCTAGATGAAGAAAATACAAGTTCAGTACGTACTAGCTTCTTCGTAGATGCCGCTAACGTATGGGACACTGAGTTCGACGTAAGTCGTTATACGAACTTGCCAGAAGATCAATACAAACAATTATCAGATTTTTCTGATCCTGGCCGTTTTAGGGTTTCAACGGGTTTATCTATTCAATGGATATCTCCAATGGGGCCGATGTTAATTAGTTTTGCGTATCCGCTGAAAAAAGAAGACGATGATGACACTCAAAACATCAGCTTCAACATCAGCAATACTTTCTAAGGAGTTTATTGTGAAAAAGATTTTTAAAACATCTGCTATGGGTATTTTAGCAGCATTGTTAATGGGTAACTCGGTTAATGCATTCGCACATAAAGTGGGCTTAATCGACATGCAGAATATTTACTCTCAGCTACCTCAAATGGCTAAGATTGAGCAAACGTTAAAAAATGAATTTGCTGAGCGCCGCCAAGAACTTGAAAAACTACAAGGCGATATTCGTTTTGAAGCTGAAAAATTCAAACGCGAAAGCGCGACGATGAGCGAAGAGCAGAAAACTGCACTACGTGACAAAATTCAGCAAATGCAGAAAACACTTGCAGAAAAGGGACGTCCTTTAGAGCAAGAGATTAAACAACGTCAAAACCAAGAGTTGGCTAAAGTCCAAAAACTAATCTTTGATGCAATTCAAGATGTTGCCAAAAAAGGAAAGTTTGACGAAGTTCGCGTAAAAGAAACGACAATTTACTTCAACCCTGATAAAGTTAGCGATCTATCAAATGAAATTGTTGAAGTAGTTAGCAAAAAATAATGACGAAACAATACACGTTGTCACAGTTGGCTGATTATTTGGGTGCCTCTCTAGAAGGGGATGCCAATCAGCCAATAGTGAAAATCGCGACCTTGGTAAGTGCCAAGGGCCAAGACATTGCGTTTTTGGCAAACAAAAAGTACCGCAGTCAATTAGAGTCGACACAAGCCGGTGCTGTAATCTTGTCAGCAGATGAAGCAGAGTATTTCACAGGTAATAAACTTATCTGTGATAACCCATATGTCGCTTACGCGAAGTTAGCGCAATATATGGATACGACGCCAAGTGCAGCAAGTAATACCCACCCAAGTGCATCTATAGACGAAAGCGCAGTATTAGGCGAAAACGTAAAAGTTGCCGCTAACGCAGTGATTGAGTCAGGTGCAGTTATTGGCGACAACGTGGAAATCGGCGCAGGCTGTTTTATTGGTAAAAATGCTCGCATTGGTGCAAATACCAAACTTTGGGCAAATGTAACCATCTATCATGAAGTGGTGATTGGTGAACAGTGCTTATTCCAATCCGGCACAGTCGTTGGCAGTGACGGGTTTGGCTATGCGAATGAATCTGGAGAGTGGGTTAAAATTCCTCAGATTGGCACCGTCATTATTGGTGATCGCGTAGAAGTTGGTGCATGCACATCTATAGATCGTGGTGCTATTGATGATACGATCATTCATGACAATGTCATACTCGACAATCAAATACAGATTGCTCATAACGTAGAGATTGGCTACGGCACTGCAATTGCAGGATGCTCGGTGTTGGCTGGTAGCGTTAAAGTAGGCAAGCACTGTCAAATTGGCGGTATGGTGGCTATAAATGGTCACAACGAAGTGTGTGATGGTGTAGTTATTACTGGTATGAGTATGGTCACAAAGGGGATTACCAAGCCTGGTATTTACTCTTCTGGCATGCCGCATACAACGAATAAAGAATGGCGCAAGAACATTGCCCACTTACGTAATCTTTCTGATTTTAAAGCGCGAATTAAGGCGCTAGAAAGCTTAACTGAGCAGTTACAACATACGGATAAATAAAAGGTGGTATTTTGGCCAACGAATTAAACAGCTTTGACATTCAGGAAATTTTAAAGTTATTACCACATCGCTACCCAATGCTTTTGGTCGATAAAGTGGTTGACTACAAGCCGGGTGAATACCTGCATGCGATAAAGAATGTGACAGCGAATGAACCTATTTTCACTGGGCACTTCCCTGAACAGCCTATCTTCCCAGGTGTGATGATCCTTGAAGCTCTTGCGCAGGCAACTGGCCTATTAGGTTTTAAGACCGTCGAAAACCGCTCTGATAATGAGCTATACTTATTTGCAGCCATTGACAACGCTAGGTTTAAGCAACCAGTTGTTCCTGGAGATACAATGCACTTACATGTGCAGTTTGTTAAAGAACGTCGCAACATTTGGAAATTCTCCGGTGAGGCGAAGGTTGACGGCAATGTAGTATGTAGTGCCGAATTAATGTGTGCTAGAAGAGAGTTTTAAGTGTGATCCATCCTACCGCAATTATTGAGCCAGGTGCTAAATTAGGAAAGAACGTCTCTGTAGGACCATATAGTTACATTGGCAATGATGTAGTTATTGGTGATGACTGTAAAATTGAGTCACATGTTGTTATTAAAGGGCCGAGTGAAATCGGTTCTGGTAATCACATATTTCAATTCGCGTCAGTAGGCGAGGCCTGTCAAGATAAAAAGTACAAGGATGAACCAACAAAACTTATTATTGGTGATAACAACGTGATTAGGGAATGTGCGACGATACATCGTGGTACGATCCAAGATAAGGGCGTGACAATCATTGGTAGTAATAATTTATTTATGGCTTACACGCACGTAGCGCACGATGCAGTGATTGGCAGCAATGTAATTTTTGCCAACAATGCAAGTGTTGCAGGGCATGTGCATATTGGTGACTGGGTGATCCTAGCGGGTAATTCCGGTGTTCACCAATTCTGTAAAGTTGGCTCGCACGCATTTGTAGGCATGTATTCTGGTGTTAATCAGGATGTACCGCCATTTGTGACCACTACAGGCACGCCAGCACGTCCAGTTGCAATTAATACTGAAGGCTTAAAGCGTCGTGGCTTTGAGTCTGATGAAATTATGGCGACGCGTAGAGCATATAAAACACTATTCCGTAAAGGCTTAAAACTTGATGAAGCAGTCGCCTCATTGCAAGAAGAAGCACAAAAGTTCCCTGCTGTACAACAGATGTTGGACTTTATAGCGAACTCTGAACGCGGTTTAGTACGCTAATACAGATTATCTCTTTGCCTTGCCAAAACCTCTGGGTAATTAGGCAAATAACAAAGAGCGTGTTCTGATATAATGACGCCATACTTAGTATGGCGTTTTTTTATTTTTCAGAAGAACAAAAATGGCAAACGAAAAATCAATTACCATTGGCATTGTTGCAGGCGAGTTGTCTGGCGACATCTTAGGCGCAGGATTAATCAAAGCGCTCAAAAAGCGATATCCTAACGCCAAATTTGTAGGTATTGCAGGGCCAAAAATGCAAGCGCAAGGCTGCAAGAGCTTATTCGACATGGAAGAGCTGGCCGTTATGGGGCTGGTTGAAGTCTTAGGACGGTTACCAAGATTATTAAAAATCAGAAAAGAGTTAGTGAATTATTTTATCGATTATCCGCCTGATGTGTTTATCGGCATCGATGCTCCTGATTTTAACTTGCGTGTTGAAAAGCCGCTCAAGGCAGCTGGTATCAAGACTATTCAGTATGTGAGCCCATCCGTGTGGGCGTGGCGTCCAAAGCGCATTCATACCATTGCTGAGGCAACAAACTTAGTGCTGTCGTTACTGCCATTCGAAAAAGCCTTTTATGACAAGCATGAGGTACCTTGTACTTTTGTCGGGCATACTTTGGCAGATGAGATCCCATTAGAGCCTGACCAACAGGCGGCACGTGCTAAAATTGGTTTGGATGAGTCTGACACAGTTTTGGCACTTTTACCCGGTAGTCGAGGTTCTGAAGTGGGGTTATTAAGTGAAACTTACCTTCAAACAGCTAAGCAACTGGTTGATAAAATCCCGAACTTAAAGATCGTCGTTCCATTGGTGAATGAAAAGCGTCAGAAGCAATTTAATCAAATTTTAAATAAAGTCGCGCCGGATCTCAGACCAATTTTACTTGATGGTCAATCTTCATTGGCAATGAATGCTGCGGATGCCGTTTTACTGGCATCAGGGACCGCTACGTTAGAGGCTATGCTATATAAAAAGCCTATGGTTGTGGGCTACCGTCTTAAGGCGTTGAGCTATAAGATTTTTAGTACTTTCTTCACCTTCAATATTAAGCATTTTTCTTTGCCAAACTTACTCGCGGACGCCCCTTTGGTGCCCGAATTTCTGCAAGAAGAGTGTAACCCAGATGCGCTAACTGATGCTCTGCTCCCACTATTACGAGAAGACAATACAGCGTTGATTGAACGTTTTTATGACATTCATAGAAATATCCGTTTGAATGCCAGTGAGCAGGCTGCCATTGCAGTTGCGGAGGTAATAGATGCAAATTGAAAGACCTGATTTTAAATACATCGCAGGCGTAGATGAAGTAGGCCGCGGCCCACTGGTGGGAGATGTTGTTACCGCTGCAGTGATACTTGACCCTTCTAAGCCTATTGAAGGGTTGGCAGACTCAAAAAAGCTGACCGAAAAAAGGCGTAATGCCTTAGCGCAAGAGATTAAAGAAAAAGCGCTGTGTTACTGTATTGCCCGAGCAAGTGTTGCAGAAATTGATGAACTTAATATTCTACACGCAACAATGCTGGCAATGACACGAGCAGTTGAGGGGCTAGAGGTGCCTGCTGAATTTGTGTTTGTAGATGGTAATCGTTTGCCAGAGCTCTCTGTGCCGGCACAAGCTGTGGTCAAAGGGGATAGCTTGGTCGCAGAGATCAGTGCGGCTTCAATATTGGCTAAAGTTACAAGAGACAATGAGATGATTGAGTTAGACGCTCAGTTTCCTGAATTCGGTTTTGCAGGCCACAAAGGCTATCCGACAAAGGCACACTTTGAAGCGCTCGCACAGCATGGCGTTACGCCTTTTCATCGCAAAAGCTTTAAACCAGTTCAGCGTATTCTCGCGGAGCAATCTTAATTATGCCAACGCCTAATTTCGTACATTTACGTGTTCATAGTGACTTTTCTATGGTAGATGGTTTGGCGAAAACCAAGCCTATTATTGCTCGTGCTCAAGAGTTGGAAATGCCAGCATTTGCCATCACAGATCAAATGAACTTATGTGGTTTGGTGAGGTTTTATGGAGGAGCACATGGCGCAGGAATTAAACCTATAGTCGGTGCTGATCTTTGGCTTAAGAGTGAGCAATTTCCAGATGAACCCTGCAGAATCGCGGTCTTAGCGAAGAACAATGAGGGTTATAAAAATCTGACGCTGCTTATATCTGAGGCGTTTTTACGTGGTCATGTTTTTCATCGCCCCGTTGTAGATAAAGAGTGGCTCGCTAAATTTAAAGAAGGCTTGATCATTCTTTCAGGCGCAAAAGATGGCGATGTCGGTAAGGCGCTTCTCAAAGGCAATCCGCAGCTAGTAGAAGACACGCTGGCATTTTATGAAGAACATTTTGCAGATCACTATTATCTAGAATTGCACCGTACTGAGCGAGAGCATGAAGAAGAGTATCTTCATGCCGCGGTTGCACTGGCAACGGAACGCAATTTGCCAGTTGTGGCAACTAACGAAGTGGTCTTTTTAAATGAAGAAGACTTCGAGGCGCACGAGATCCGAGTTGCAATTCATGATGGGTATGCACTCGAGGATAAAAATAGGCCCAAGCGCTTTTCGAAAGAGCAGTATTTAAAAACGCCTGAACAAATGCATGAGTTGTTCAGTGATATACCAGAGGCTCTTGAGAATACGGTTGAAATTGCTAAGCGTTGTAATGTTACCGTACAACTAGGCACCTACTTTCTGCCAGATTACCCGACAGGTGACTTAAAGATTGATGACTTCTTAGTCAAAGTGTCTGAAGATGGCCTTGAAGAGCGTTTGCAGTTTCTGTTTCCCGACGAAGAAGACAGAAAAGTTAAACGGGTTGAATATGATGACAGGTTAAGAATTGAGCTTGATGTAATCAACCAAATGGGATTCCCCGGTTACTTTTTAATCGTAATGGAGTTCATCCAGTGGAGTAAGGATAACAACATACCAGTTGGCCCTGGTCGAGGGTCTGGTGCAGGTTCTTTGGTTGCATATGCGCTTAAGATCACCGATCTTGACCCATTAGAATTTGACCTGCTATTCGAACGATTCTTAAACCCAGAACGTGTATCAATGCCCGACTTCGACGTCGACTTCTGTATGGACAGGCGTGACGAGGTAATTGATCACGTTGCCAAACTCTATGGCCGCCAAGCTGTATCTCAGATCATCACCTTTGGAACCATGGCGGCAAAGGCGGTTATTCGAGATGTTGGCCGTGTGCTAGGTCACCCTTATGGCTTTGTTGATCGTATATCCAAACTTGTTCCGGGGGACCCTGGGATGACTTTGGCAAAAGCCTTCGAGGTAGAGCCACGTCTGCCAGAGGCATACGATGGCGATGAAGAAGTTAGAGAGCTTATAGATAAATGTCGTATTCTAGAAGGCTGTACACGTAACGCCGGTAAACACGCAGGGGGCGTTGTAATCTCGCCTACCAGCATCACCGACTTTGCTGCATTATATTGTGACGAAGAGGGTAAGTTCCCTGTTACTCAGTTTGATAAGAATGATGTTGAAACCGCTGGTTTAGTTAAGTTTGACTTCTTAGGTCTAAGAACTCTGACTATCTTGCAGTGGGCGCTGGATATGGCCAATGAGCGTTTAGCGCGAGAACAAAAGCCGTTTGTTGATATCAACGCCATTCCACTTGATGATCATGCCAGCTTTGAGGTCTTACTCAGAGCAGAAACGACAGCAGTATTCCAGCTTGAATCACGAGGAATGAAAGATCTGATCAGGCGTCTGAAGCCAGACTGCTTTGAAGATATGATCGCACTGGTGGCACTTTTCCGCCCAGGCCCCTTGCAATCAGGCATGGTAGATAACTTCATCGACCGTAAGCATGGCCGTGAAGAGATCTCATTCCCAGATGCACAATACCAGCACGAAAGCCTAGCACCAATACTTGAGCCAACCTACGGGATCATCCTGTATCAGGAGCAGGTAATGCAGATAGCGCAGGTTTTAGCTGGCTATAGCTTGGGTGGCGCTGACTTACTTCGTCGAGCAATGGGTAAGAAAAAACCAGAAGAAATGGCGAAACAACGATCGACCTTCGAGGAAGGATCGATCAACAACGGTGTTGACGGCGAACTTGCGATGAAGATCTTCGATCTTGTAGAAAAGTTTGCGGGTTACGGCTTCAACAAATCGCACTCGGCTGCATATGCATTGGTGTCGTATCAAACACTGTGGATGAAAACGCATTTTCCAGCAGAGTTCATGGCTGCGGTAATGTCAGCCGATATGGATAACACCGATAAGATCGTAACGTTGGTGGATGAATGTGAAAACATGAAGCTGACGCTGTTACCACCGGACGTAAATGCGGGCGTGTACAAGTTTACGGTGAACTTGCAAGGTGAGATCGTCTATGGCATTGGTGCAATCAAGGGTGTAGGTGAAGGCCCTGTTGAAGCCATTTTAGAAGCGCGAGAACAAGGCGGAGAATTTAAAGATCTCTTCGATTTTTGTGCTCGGGTTGACCTTAAGCGTTTAAATCGACGTGTGATTGAAAAGCTAATTTATGCAGGTGCACTAGACAAATTGGGGCCTGAGACAACACAAGGCGCTCGAGCGACACTGTTGGCTAGCTTAAAAGATGCTATGAAATCAGCAGAACAGCATCACAAAGCTGAGCAGCTAGGCCAATCTGATTTGTTTGGTTTATTGGCGGTTGAACCAGAGGATGTCGCAAACGCATTTGTTAAAGCAACTCCGCTGAGTGACAACGAGTGGTTGGATGGTGAAAAAGAGACCTTAGGTTTATATCTGACCGGTCACCCAATAAATCAATATCGCAAAGAGTTGAAAAACTATACTTCGGGTAAATTGGTTGACTTACAGCCGACAAACCGTGATGTGCAGTCAACCGCTGCCGGATTGGTGATCAATGCGCGTACCCTGATAAATAAAAAGGGTAATCGCTGGGGGTTGATCACCCTTGATGACAAAAGTGCTCGCGTTGATGTGCGCTTCTTCCCTGAACAGTTCGAAATGTATGAGGAGTTACTGCAAGTTAACCAAGTTCTCGTTATTTCGGGACACGTTGCCTTTGACAACTTCTCTGGTGGCATTTCAATGACTGCGCGGGAAGTGAATACCATTGCACAAGCACGAGAAAAGCGCATAAGTGCATTGAAGATGACGCTGAACATGACACAAATGGATTCGAGTTTCGGAGAGAATTTAAAACGTGTACTTGAACCGTATAAATTTGGTACTTGCCAAGTTGTTATCGAATATCAACGGCCGGATGCCACGGCAGAGCTTACGTTAGGCATGCAGTGGTGTGTTACGCCGAGTGATGAGTTGATACGCTCTTTAAAGAAGTTAACAGGGCAGGATGTTGAATTGATCTTTGATTAGTTTTTGTCGCGCTTAGCTCAAAGAAGGGTTGAGTTAAGCAAGCACAAAAAAAGGCCACCAAGCTTCACTTGGTGGCCTTTTTCGTATCTGGTACGGCTTAGTTACAGTAGCCGAATGACATTAGACGCTGGTATCTTTGCTCTAGCATTTCTTCTTGGCTTAGCGCAGAGAGATCAGACAAGTCTTTTAGAATTTGAGATTTTAGGCTACTTGCCGCAGCATCGTAATCGCGGTGTGCGCCACCCAGTGGCTCTGGTACGATTTCATTAATAAGGTTGTTATCTTTGATACGCTGTGCAGATACACCCATTGCTTCAGCCGCAAGCGGTGCTTTTTCTGCGCTCTTCCAAAGGATTGATGCACAACCTTCAGGTGTGATTACAGAGTATGTGCTGTAACGAAGCATGTTTACACGGTCACCAACACCGATTGCCAATGCGCCACCTGAACCACCTTCACCAATTACGCTACAGATTGTAGGGACTTTTAATGACGCCATTACTTTTAAATTCATGGCAATCGCTTCACTTTGACCGCGCTCTTCAGCGCCGATACCCGGATATGCACCTTGTGTGTCAATTAGGGTAATAATCGGCATCTTAAAGCGTTCTGCCATCTCCATTAAGCGCTTAGCTTTACGGTACCCTTCAGGTCTTGGCATACCGAAGTTACGTTTAATTTTTTCTGCTGTGTCGCGGCCTTTTTCTTGGCCAATAACCATCACAGGCTTGCCGTCAAGTCGTGCTGTACCACCGATGATAGCTGGATCGTTTGCAAATGCGCGGTCGCCTGCAAACTCGTCGAATTCTGTAAACATGCGCTTGATGTAATCACTTGCGTGAGGACGCATAGGGTGACGCGCTAGTTGTAGCAATTGCCATGGGTTTAGTTCTGAGTAAATTTTTTCAGTAAGCTGTACACTTTTCTCTTTTAGCTTGCTGATTTCATCTTCCAGACTTAGGTCCAACGAACCTGAGCGACTAACAGCTTGTAGCTCTTTTATTTTTTGCTCTAATTCAGCTACTGGAAGTTCAAATTCTAAATAATTTAAGCTCATTTTCTAACCTATCTGATAATTTTTTTAAAGTTTGTCTCGGTCTAATGTAGAGAGTACAGATTTAAAATGCCAAGACTCAGTCATCTGCAACGTCTTTAATAGCTTAGCCTGTTTTACGAAAAGCAGTCTTAACTAAGAGCCAGTATTGCTTATTTACCTCAGCTTTTGGAGAAGTTCGCGAACTTTCGCAGCAAAATTCTTCTTCATCTTACAACTGTTTTTTCCTTCGTGAAGGCTAATTCTCTGTCATCACATACAATTTTCTTCACATTATACTGCCCCAAGCTGCATCTTGAAAACAGACCAGCAAGATAATGCGACTTTTTATACATAAGAAGCGATTTACCTAGATTTTGGAGCAGATGTCAATTAATTTCGGGTTTGTTTTGTTTTAGTAAATAATGAAAATTTCGGTCACTAAAAATAAATGGCAAGTGAAAATCAAGACGTTGAAATGTAGGTTTTATTCAGGCTGTTTTTCTTATTTTTTGAGTAACGTTCATAAAACCGACCAATCATTTTTTAAATTACAGTAATAATCCCTGTAAAACACCAAGGCACGCCAATATACTTTGCCCAAGTGTAGAGTGATTTTAGTAAAATAGTTAGTAGTGTCTGATCTACTTCAAAGTAAACACGTGATTTTGGCATTTCTCTTTGCAAATTCTGCTTGATAGGGTATAACGCCACGGGATCTAAATTGGGGAGAAGTATGGAGCTTACCAGCGTTTACAAGCAATTTGCAGCAACGCTTGAACAACATTGTGCTCATCGCGTCCAACAGGGCTTTACGGTGGCGCTGTCAGGTGGTGTGGATTCTGTTGTGTTATTGCACTTATGTCACCAGTATGCAAGTCGATTTGATGCTCTCCCTATCAAAGCTGTTTATGTAAATCATGGGTTGTCGGAAAACGCACTGCATTGGCAGCAGTTTTGTGAGCAGCTCTGTCAAAGTTTATCGATCTCATTTCAAGCTGCAATGGTGACAATACAGCCAAAAACGCGGGTCAGCCTTGAGGCACAAGCGAGAGAAGCTCGTTACAAAGCACTGGATGAGTATGCTTTGAGTGACTCGACGCTGTTGCTTGGTCAGCATGCCGATGATCAGGTGGAGACATTTTTCATTCGTCTGAAAAGAGGCTCAGGGCTCCAAGGTTTAGGCGCAATGAAAACAGCAACAACGCTGCAAAGTGGACGTCACTGTGTGAGGCCGTTAATTCACATCGAGCGCCAAGACATTGAAGCGTTTGCCAAAACCTTTGGATTTCATCATATCGAAGATGAATCAAACCATAGTGATATATTTGATCGAAACTTTTTACGTAATCAAGTTTTGCCCCTTTTAAAAGCAAGGTTTAAAGGGTTTGTGCCAAGTGTGTTGAGGTCTATTTCGATATTGCAGGCGCAGCAAGCGTTGATTGACGAGATATCAGAGAGCGATATGGCGCGTTGCACACAAGCTGCGTGTTTGATCGTCGCAGAATTGAAGCAGCTGTCAGCTTTAAGGCAAAGTAATGTCGTGCGGGCATGGCTGTCGAAGCATAATGTTGACATGCCTTCAAAAAAGCAATTAGAACAGATTTTAAGTCAGGCAATAAATGCCCGTACAGATGCACAAGTAAACATTCAATTAGCGCAAGGTAGCGTAAAGCTTTATCAGGGCAGGTTGTATTGGCTTGATAAAGACTTGCCACCAATGATAGAAAATAAAACCTTGAGCATGATTGAACCGGTTATGATTGCTTGCGGGCGCATGCTTGTTTTATATGAGGGTAAGGGTGTGAGAAAACCACACCCAAATGAGCATGTCTCAGTGAGATTCAATTGTTTAAATGACAAAGTGAAACCACTTGGAAAGCCAGGTCGAAACACGATTAAGCACTGGTTGAAAGATTTAAACGTGCCCACATGGGAACGCGAACGCGTACCTTTGATTTACTATAACGACACGCTTGTCGCGGCCGTCGGTCATTTTGTCAGCGAAGAGTTCGCGAGTGAGCAGGGCGTCTATTGGAAAGTAATTAATGCAAAAAAATAACGCAATCAGTCTATCTTTGGCCAGTAAGGCCCCAATCGCAATCGTGATTTGTTGCCTTGGATTTATACTCTTGGCTTTGGGTTCGGTGTTTCATCTCACAAACCTATTACTCGCATTGAGTGTCGGCGCGTTGTCAGCTGTGCTGCTTTTGGCGTATTGGCATGGTAAAGGTGGTTACTTTTTCATTTTGGGCTTGGCTGCGCCAATGCTTTCGATATTGTTTAGTGAGTTACCTGATTTTTGGGCACTAGGGTGGGTGATTAACGGCTTTTTTAGCGGTTTTGCCATACTACTTTGGGTGTTTAAAGTAAAAAACCGCTAATCACGATGGTACTTACCATTAGGGGATGGTAAGTACCCAATAAGTTGATTACACTGCGCGTGCACAATTCCTTCCCGCTTCTTTGGCTTTGTATAGTCCGCCATCAGCTCTGGCAAATATTTCGTTTGAGCAATCTTGGCTTGACGCAAGGGTAAACCCAATACTGGTTGTTACTTCGTGTTTTACCAGCAAATTGCACCCGTTTACTCTGTCCATAATACGTTCCGCGATTACTTTGTTTGTGGTAAATGCTGGGTCGTCGATAAGAACTGCAAACTCATCACCACCAAATCTAAATACTGCATCTGTGGCTCGGATACTTGACGTTAAGATATTGGCAAACTCAATTAGTACTTCGTCACCTTTTTTATGTCCATATTTGTCATTAACTTGTTTGAAGTTGTCTAAATCCAACAGCATCAAACTAAAATTACGATGATGACGACGACTGCGCTCAAGTTTGGTTTCCAAATATTCATTAAATTGGCTGCGATTGTATAGGCCCGTCAGTGTATCTTTGGTCGCAAGTTGCAGGACACGATGATACATCAGCGCATTTCTGAGCGGATAAAGTAAACAGGTATGCAGCTGCATTAAGCGTGCTCTGATAGTCCCACTTAAGCTATATTTACTAAAATACACGAGTTGACCTAAATGCTGTCCGTTAAGCTCAAGGTCAAACGTATATGGTTTGAGTTGGTTGTCGCTTTGATGCATTTGAAACAAACCTTGGCTAGAGTGAAATTGTAGCCCAGCAAGATCTGTAATGCGTTTAACGTAGCCTGCAAATATGTCTAATATGCCGTTCACCTCTAATGTGGTTTGCAGCTTTTCGACGAGCGTATTTGGTTGTTCTGGCGCTTGTGAAACATATTGGTCCGTCGCAAACGGTATGTAGTCACCGCGCGAAGGCGTTCGTTGCGCCAAAATATGGACATTTTCCATTTGGTAATTCCCCTAATTACAACATTCCCAAACAGATAAGCTAGTTTCATGCCAATAAATTAAACTGGCTGAAAAACAGTTGCTTGCTATAGTTAAATTGAATGAAAAATAATCTACAACGAATCTTTGACACCTAGGAGGCCGTTTGCAGCAAAATTTTGCCGGGCTTTTTTCAGAAAAAGTGCTCATTGCAATTGTTAATGCGTTGCATGGGCACTTTGCAGGTTTTGTCGCGCTGTTGTTATGTGCAGTTTTACTTGTTTGGTCGTTTAAGCGCGTAGGTTTACCGCCGATTTTAGCCTATTTGCTTACAGGGCTAGTGGCGAGTGGTTATGGGTGGATGGACAACAGTCACGAGATCCATTTAATTGCCGAGTTAGGAATCGTATTTTTACTATTTAGCCTGGGGTTGGAATTCTCTATTCCTAAATTGATGGCTATGCGCAGTGTGGTTTTTGGCCTCGGTAGCACACAGGTTATTCTCTCAATTTTTTTAGTCACAGTTATTTTATTCAAGGTTGGACACGCTTGGTCTGAATCACTGATCATTGCTTGTATCGTTGCGCTTTCTTCAACTGCGGTGGTCGTCAAGATAATGAAAGAAAATGGCATGTTGAACCTTCGCAAAGGGCAACTTGCAGTGGGAGTGCTGTTATTTCAAGATATTGCAGTTGTTCCTATGCTAATTATCTTTCCTTTGATGGCACAAACCGATAATCAAGTTTTGGTTGGGGCGCTGATATTGGCACTCGCAAAGGGCGCTTTTGTATGTATGTTGTTATGGGCTATTGGAAAATGGGTGCTACCTAAAGTATTTAATGAAGTAGCGCTTGCCCGGACTGATGAGCTGTTTGTATTAACGACGTTGGTTGTTGCTTTGTGTGCCGGGGCACTCACTTATGCTTTTGGGCTGTCTATGGCATTGGGCGCATTTTTGGCTGGCATGATGCTAGGAGAAAGCCAGTACCGTCATCAGCTAGAAGCCGAGATAAGGCCATTTAGAGATATTTTGATGGGTTTATTCTTTGTAACAGTGGGCATGCAACTTGATGTTGGTTACGTGATTAACTCATTTTTCTATATTTTAGGTGCCATGGCATTACTGCTCGTCACTAAAGTTATCATTGTTTATGTTAGTGCTCAGCTTATGGGGGAGCGGAAAAAAGACGCGTTTGCCTCGGGGGTGATGTTATGGCAAATGGGGGAATTTGGCTTCGTACTGGTGGCACTGGCAGGTAAGCATCACTTACTTGAACCCAATGTTGCTTCTTTTTTACTGGCACTCGGTGTGATTTCAATGGCGTTAACGCCTTACTTGATTGGCCAGACAGAACATTTGTTGGCGTTGTTTAAACTAGACACTGAGCACAAATCAGATATCTCAAATTCAGGGTTTAAAGATCCGACGATAAAAGACCATGTGGTGATTTTTGGTTACGCGCGGGTAGGGCAAACAATTGCCCGCTTTTTGAAACCTGAGGCGATCCCGTATGTGGCCATTGAGCGCAATCCAATTATTGTGCAAGAAGCGCAGACGGCAGGAGAGCCTGTAATATTTGGTCACGCAGCGCAAAAAGATATTTTGAAATCAGCGTGTGTGAGTAAAGCGCGGTTAGTGATTGTGACGATGGATGATTTCGAGCAAAGTCAAATAGTGATAGACGCGATAAAACACTTTGCACCAGAGGTTAAAATTTTGGTGCGTATGCAAGACGATACGCATTTGGAAGACTTGAAGCAGTTGGGTGTTACCGAAGTGGTACCAGAATCTTTAGAAGCGAGCCTGATGTTAGTGTCGCATGTTTTGTATATGTCAGGTGTTCCTATGAGGCGTATTTTTAAACGGGTAAGTAAGGAAAGGCAAAACCGCTATGAGTATCTGCACGGGTTCTTCACGGGTAACAGCCATGAGTTGCACGAATATGGTAATAGCCAGTCAAGCTTTGTATCTGATCGCTTAGAATACTTACATGCGATTGCGCTCCCTGAAGATGCGTACGCGGTAGACAAAACGATTTCCGAGTTACAGCTTGTTCGGCACAAGGTGGTAGTAAAAGCTTTGAGGCGGGATGGAACTGAAATATCCATGCCAGATGAAGACATTATGTTGATGGCAAGCGATGTCTTATTGCTCAAGGGCAAGCCGCGCAGGGTAGAGCGTGCAGAGCAATTCATTCTTGATGGTTTACCTTAGTCTAGCTCTAAAAAAGCGCGTATTTCATCGAGTCTAGCTAAACCGTCTTCATAGCCAATTTTAATGAGTTCTTGCGTGTAACTTTTCTCAAAAAGTAGGTAACTGGTTAAACTGGATTGGGAGTGTTTCTTAACCCCGATTGTTCGGAGCAACAATTTGACGGCAATGGGAAGGTCATCATAAAAATCGAGTGCGAGTTCATTAAAGTTCATTGATGGGTTAACCACTAAAGTATCCACACGTTTTAGCTCTTTATGTTTCTCTTTGGCTGGCAGTAAACTCACGGTGCGGTTTACACGCTCAAGTCGTTCAAGGTCTGACTGCAGGGTATCGCTAAAAATACTATCTAATAGGTGGCCTGCAACCACTGACATGCCAGGAAAATGTGCTTCATACCCCAATGGAGTATGCGCTTTAGGCTGCTCAACACCGATAATAAATATTTTGCTAGCACCTAGGTGAATAGATGGACTTAGCGGAGAAAGCTGGTGAATAGAGCCATCGCCATAGTAGTTATGCTTTACCCGTACACTTGGGAATACCATTGGGATAGCACTGGACGCCATTAAGTGGTCGAGCGTAAGGTGTGTTTGCACGCCTTCGCGCTTGGCTCGTTGCCACGGTTTTGCATCTTTGGCTTGGTAAAAAGCCACAGATTTACCGCTAGAGTAACTCGACACTGTAACAGACAGAGCATCTAAAAATCCGCGGTGAATATTTCGGTCGATACGCGCCAAATCTAGTACTTCTGCAAGTAGGTGACGCAGTGGAGTGTTGTCCAAAAGGCTGGCTGGTGGATGATTAATGTAATCTGCCTGAAAGCTGCGCATTACATTATCAAACAAGTGGCCAAATGCACCAAGTAAGGAGCTCTTATATACCATATCGGTATGAAAGCTCTTCCAGATCCATTCTATTTTTCTTATCGCTAAATGCATATTGGATGAGTAACATGCAAGGCCGGTCGAATTGATGGCACCGGCAGAGGTACCGTTAATAATTTTAAAAGGCAGGGGGGCGCTGCGTGGCAAGCTCAGAGCAATAGCTTTGAGTACACCGACTTGATATGCGGCCCTCGCGCCACCACCCGTTAATAAGAGAGCGATGTGCGGTTGGCCAATTTTACTCTGCGCCTTATTCATACACGTCCTTTCATTTGCTAAGCAGAAACCGTAACAAAAAATAACCTGCTTACTTATACTATACTCAATTTAAGACAAAAGTGTATTTTGCATCTTTTATAAATATCAGCCAGTTACAAAATTGCGTTCATGCAATATCGTGTGAAAACGTGTTGTACATTTGTTTGTTTCTGTTGCTTTGGCTCTTGTTTGCTCAGATGTTCATGTAATTGTCAGCAAAGAGGTGCGAGTTTGAGATAAACTCTCATTAATGCGCGTTAACGCAGATGAGATATCTTTTAGTTTGTGTTTTAATTGCATAGTGCAGCGAGGAATTTTGGCTGCCAAGTTATTTAAGCGAATTTTACGGAGTCTCCATGTCAGAGCACAGTTCAGCAGAGCCAAGGACAAATAAAAAGCCTTCTAACAGTCAACTTCTTGTGGCGGTGATTGCCGCAGTTGCATTAATTATTGTTGCTGTATTTGTATTAGCGAACAAAGAAAGTAAGCCCGCAGAGAATACAAAATTTCGACAGGATGTCGTAGTGCCTGAAGAAACCCCTAAAACGGTGGTCAATACGGCCCGCACTGAGTCAACATCGCAGCGAGAAGAGGCAGTTGCTGACCAAAGTACAAATCCAGTTGAGCCCTCGGAGCCGGTTGCCGAGGAGCCAGTGGTAAACACGCAACCTGAAGCAAGACCAGTTGAGCCAGTAGAACCGATTTTACCGACTTTAGACGACAGCGATACAAGTGTACGTGACAGCGTAGCAAGCTACCTCAGCAAACAAGCAATGGAATTGCTAGTGACTGAAGATATGGTTAGACGCAGCGTGGTATTTATCGACAACTTAGCCCAAGGTAAGATTGCTAAGAAACACTTCCCAGTGAGCAAGCCAGCCGACAACTTTATGGTGATTGAAGACGATATCATTGTGACCGACCCTAATAGCTTTGAGCGTTACACACCTTATGTGAATATGCTTAGTTCAATGAGCACAGCGCAGCTTGTGCGTCTTTATGAGCAGTATAAGCCGCTTATCAGCGAAGCCTATGAGGAAATCGGTTACAACGGTAGTGAGTTTGATTACACTCTACAAGAAGCGCTTGGGGAGTTGCTTGAAACACCAATTCCGGAGTCTAGTCTTCCACTTATACAAGAGTCAGTGACTTATAAGTACGCATATGCAGAGTGGGAGCAGCTGTCTGATGCACAAAAACTATTTTTGCGTATGGGACCTGAGAACATGAAAAAAGCCAAGAAGCGCCTACAGGCATTCCAGCGCGCTCTGGCTAACTAGTACAAATTTAATACTCAATTAATCAAAAGCTTGCTACGTTGCTTAAACAAACAGCAAACGAGCAAGCTTTTTTAGTTTTCGCTTGCATCCCCGTAAGAAAATCGCCATAATTCATCCCGCGCCAAACAAGGCCCTCAATGGTGGTCTTATTGGTCCTCTCGCAACAATAGTTCGTGAACCTGGTCAGGTCCGGAAGGAAGCAGCCACAGCGGATGACTTGTGTGCCGGGATGTGGCTGGTAAGACTACCACCCAAACTCCACATGTTTGAAGTGTAAGTCTGCAAATTTGTAGTAAAACCTCGCATTAAAACTAAATCATAGCCCTGCATAGCCAACTTTTTATATTGTCTCACATTTTCAGTGATGGTCATTATCAGGCGTAAACTAAAGCACTCCAGAGTCAAAAATCTTTATAAGTTTGCAAGTCAAAAGAACAAAGCCACTTGCTTAGTTGAATCATCCTTAGAGTTCGATGCGTGTTTTCACTTTGAATACTCTCGTGAAATAAAAGCTTTTGAGGCTCAACCGTTAGTATTTGGATATGAATTCAATGGCAAGGTTTGCGCGTACACTCCTGATTTTCTGATAACGCATCATAAGAAGCCGCAAAAACTTATTGAAGTTAAACCCTTTAGTAAAATATCAAACCCTGAATTTAGGGCACGCTTTGCGCAAAAACAGTTTGTTGCCAAAGAACAAATAGGCATTGAGCTGATATTAGTCACTGACAAACAAATTCGTGTTTATCCAACCTTAGATAATTTAAAGTTGCTGCATCGTTACTCGGGATTTCAGTCTTTAACCGAGCTTCAGCTTTCCATCATTCAGCTACTTAATTAGTGGTGAAAACTCAGATACAAGATGTGGTGATAGCGCTGAAAGCCTCCATCGGTGAGGTGTTTGCCTCGGTGTATCGTCTATTGTCTTTAGGCAGTGTTAATTCAGACTTAAGCAAGGGGCTAACTATAGGAGCAGTGGTTTGGATTGATAAAGTTTACAGTCTTATATAAGCCGAAATTTTAGGAGTTCGTTGCTTCTAAGCAAATTGGATATCTTTTAATCGTCTTACTTATCTTTAAAAAATTATTTGGTTGAACAATACAATTTAATACGCAGATGCAGTGGGAAAGTCGATTTTTAGTACTAAAACCACCCTGATACCAGAATCTCTTTAATAGAGCTGTTTATAATAATGCTTTCGCTTTTAATGGTTTATGTGGTGGTAAAGCATATTCAAATACGTCAAAAGATCTAATTTAAGCTTTTAACCATATTAACTGCGCTCCCCACAAAAAACTGTCGGTAACGTCTTGATCTTTTGTAGCCATCTCTAGGTTGATAAGCACGTTTTTCAATTTAGGCACCAATTGTGCAATTACATTACAAGCAAATATTTAAATTAACACCTACTGAGCGCTAAACCTCTAGGTAACTTTTTGAATACTAGTAATAAATCTTTTCTGAATATGCTTTAAATACAATCAAACTTGGGAGTATTACTATATGAAATTATCTCTTTTTGCAATGTCTTCGCTTTTTGCTTCGCAAATTGCAACAGCAGACAATTTAGTTACAAACGGCTCTTTCGAACAAGATGTCGTAAAATCAAAATGGAAGTTGCTAAGTACAGTTACTGGGTGGCAAAGTGAAGGGGCTAAATTTGAAATTCAAACATCACGCCTTGGTATCATCACCGCTCAAGATGGCAACCAATATATCGAGCTCGACTCGACAGCTAATCACAGTGTGTTTCAAACAGTAGCAACAGAAGCTGGGAAAACATATGAAGTTTCGTTCTACTACTCACCACGTGTTACGGGGAACAATCAGACAAATAAAGTCGATGTTAAGTGGAATGGCACAACGGTATTAAATTTAAACGCAACGCAAAGAGGTTGGCAATCTTTTGCATTGTCTGTAGAGGCGGTTTCAAGCAGTTCTGAGATCCGCTTCACTGGCGCTGGCACGAATGATAGTTTAGGAGGCTTCATTGACAATGTAGTGATAACTGAAAAGCAGGCTTGCCACACGGGTATCTTTGGGATTAATAACTACGGCTCGTCAGAGACAGGATATGTCTATAAGTTTGATCTAGAGACAAATACGTTCAGCGTCGTTGCTGGGGCTCAAAATACGGCGTCAAATATTGCCAGCCACAATGGTAAGCTTTATTTCATGGAACAGCTTGACTCGAGCACTAAAGCGTCAAAATTATGGTCATTAGATCTAGAGACTGGCGAACAAGTTGCTGAGGCAGATGCTAAGTCTTGGCCAATTTATCGTTCTGCAGTAACAGCCAGTGGGCAGTCTTTACGTGCCACGAGTAAAACGTATATGTATGACTACAACCTTCAAACGGGTGAAAAAACAGTGTTAGGTAAGATGCGTTACTCAGGTGACTCATTCTCTCACGGAGATGTTGCTTATTCAGCTGATAACAACACACTTTATGTGCTAACTGGTAAGTCCTTGTATACCATTGATGATGGTTCAATGGAGTTAACGTTGATTGGTCACCATGGGATTAACTGGGCGTCTGGTTTAGCAATTTCTGATGAGGGTACATTGTACGTTTCAGGCAGAGTGGCAGGTGAAAACGCAAAAATTTATACCGTTAATCCTCAAACCGCTGTTTCTACATATGTTATGGATGCACCAGCGCATATTAATGACTTAACCTTCGTAGATAACTACTGTCAATAAGTGGTGTATATAAAAATAGCCTGTGGTTCAGGCTATTTTTTGAGTAATTTCTATTTGAACACAGTGATTTTAGATATTTATGGTTTTATAACTGTCAGAGTGCAGTTAATGCTCGTGTAAAAAATTGTGGGGCACTAAGGTATCGCTCAGGCATTTTGACTGTTGATGTGCCATGAGGCTGCTCATAATCATAAATATCTAACTACTTTTGTAAGATTTTGATTTAATTGATTGATTAGTATAGGTTGTTACGTTAGTTAGGCAATCTAACCTTACCACAGTGTTGTATAAATATAGGAAAAGTCGTGTTTAAAAGTAGTATCTTAATCTTACTGTCAATTTTTATGTCAGGTTGTATGTCCACTTTCCACACTAAACCATACGTTGCGTATGAGAACAAGCATCACCCGCTTTCTGATACCTCAGTGTTTACAACTGATGGAGGTATGGGAAATTCAATTAGTCAAATATTGAGTGTAAACGGTGTAGAAACAAGTTGCTGGGAGGTAGGCTGCCCAATTTGGGTGAGGGTTAAACCTGGTGTAAATAAGTTTACGGTAAAATTAAGTGTTTATGATAACGGAATAGCTTCATATAAAGTAGGTGTGACTGAAGTTACAATAAATGACATGAAGCCTAAGCATGTATATAAAGCTAAGTTCGACGTAGTGGATAGAGAATTTAAAACAATGATAGAGGATCTGGGTGAAAATCCTGAATATGGGATTCACCTGGGGCTAGAAGGTTTCAACAAGCAGTATTATCCAGTTGAATTCTAAATTAACAGCAAACGATTAGACTGAGCTTTGTTGGTAACTTTGTATTTTGTTGCTTATGGCTTAGTCTGGGGCTATTAATCATTACGATACCTCACCGTATTATCGCGGCTGCTGAACCCGATAAACTGAGAGGATATGAGATGAGTGGAAATCGCACTAGATCTTGGAGAAGATTTAAAAATTTTATAAACAGAAGCAAAGGTATGGGAACTGAAAAGGATTGGAGGCCAGAAAAAAACTGGAAAATGGTTTACCTTCGATCTGCAAAGTTGGCAAGAGCTAAACAGTTAGGTTTTGAGTACCCAAGAAAAAATTTATTAAACATAGCAAAGAAAGCATTGAGCAGTGAATCTGAATAAAATGAACTTGTTATTTATATGTAGCCGAAATCAATGGCGTAGCCCAACCGCAGAGTATATATGGAAACGCTCAAGTGAATACAATGTGCGCTCAGCAGGGACGAGCCCTAAAGCAAAAAAGACTGTAAATAGTCGTGACATTATTTGGGCTGATGTCATTTTTGTTATGGAGACCAAGCATAAAAACAGGATTGTGGCTGAATTCACGCGAATGTTACATCATAAGCCTGTGAATGTACTCGATATACCGGATGAATATCAATATATGGACCCTGAATTGGTGTCAGAGCTAGAAGAAAAAGTTATGCACTTTTTGTCACCATAAGATGGAGCCTCTAATCTAATATGGACTCGCTACGATCCCAGTTTAGCGCTGTTAAGCAGATTATTACTCTTCAATTACCAAATAACCCTTAAAGTATATAACATGGCTATGCTGTATAACCTATAACTTGACTAAGCAAGCTTACTGTAGAGCATTTAAACTATAACATTGGGCTAGTAAAAATAGCTTTGGTCCCTTATATCTTCAATTGGAGAGATTAAAATGGCATACGCAATACATATAACAATCGCCGATGGTTGGTGGGAAAGTGAACAAAAGCCAATTCTATTAGAAAAGATTATTGCTTTAGCGCCAAATGGTGAAAATGAAGTTTCAGGAAAGAACACCGATACGGGCGAGGTAATTACCATATCTACTGAGTATAGCTTTGAATGGGCCGTAGCAGTTGGGGAGCCCAAATACGCGTTTCACTACACGAGAGGGCGCATCACTTTTAATTACGTCTCTGATGCGCAAATAGCTGTAGCCAAGGCATTAGCTGCTAAACTCGGGGCTATTGTTCAAGGAGATGAAGAAGAGTTGTATTAAATGGATACTACTTTGCTGAAAGCACTTTTGAGCAGGCTCCTGAGCAGATACCAAAAAGACAAACGAATTGAAGCAGAGTTAATGGCTGCTTACGTTCTTTTGCCAAAAGATATCGTCGAATCTGCAGATGGGTATTGTGAAGCAGACTTTTTGACTTACATTAATCACAATGAGCTATTGTTAGCTTTGGAAGAGATAGAGGGAGTGATCGTTGATAACGGTCTTCAGACTAAACAGTTTTGGACACACTTAATACAAGCCGCAAAAATAATGAATCATGCTCACGCCGAAAGGTATCGCTCTATTCATAGCGCTGCCAATTACTAAACGGATTTGATGTCCGCTGATTGAAAAAGAGTTTTATTTTATGTTGGTTAATAAGGATATTTTATGACTACAAACTATAGATTGAAACGGCTGAATACAGGCAGGGATTATATTGCGGATAACTACCACACCCCTCTCAGCCTATCGGATATAGCTAAATGCTCATACATGTCTCCTTATCACTTTTTGCGTGTATTTAAAGATACTTATGGAGAGACTCCTAACGAATTTCTGATTCGGCTGAGACTCCAACAAGCAAAGAAAATGCTCATTACAGAAAATTACAGTGTCTCAGAAGTTTGCGAGAGAGTGGGTTATAGCAGCCTTGGTAGCTTTTCTTCGTTGTTTTTGAAGCAAGTTGGTGTGGCTCCTACGGCATATCGCCGAAAACTTTGGGCTTTATCTAGCGAAGAATATTGTTTTCCTGCACAGGCTATTCCAGCTTGTTTTGCATTTAAATTCATAGGTAAGTTGGCAAAGTGAGCAAGATTGGAGAAATATCATCGCAATTATTTCTATAACATTAGGGTGAATCAACAAAAAGGAGTACAAAGATGATCACATCTATAGCGCATTCAACAATATACGTACTTAATCAGGACGAGGCACTTGATTTTTATACAAATAAACTCGGTTTTGAGGTCGGAGATGACATGAAAGTGGAAGGAGACTTTCGTTGGTTAACTGTGTATCCAAAACCTAATTCACAACTTCAGTTAGTACTGGCAGAGCCAAAAGAGGGACCGATGTTCACCAAAGACTCTGCAGTAAAAATACGAAGCTTAATTGCTGAAGGGGCATTTGGGGCAGGCGTTTTCGAAACTGAAAACTGCCAGAAAACGTATGAAGAGCTTGTGGCTAAAGGCGTGGAGTTTATTCAGCCACCCACAGAGCAGCTTTATGGCGTTGAAGCAATGGGCATAGACAACTCAGGAAACTGGTTTAGCCTAGTTCAACGGGCCAAATAAATCATATTAATAAGAGTCAACAATACGCTACAAATGGCGCTGTTGCTCTAGAGGATATTACATAGGTAAAAGTGGACAGAATTGTAGAATTACTTAAGCGTGATATGGTTCGAGTTAAGGTGCTCAATTTAGTCGCAAAATTGGCGATACCTTAATGCTATATTGCAGCGGGATTTGTCCGCAATTTGGTCCGGGACTCTCTGCATAATCTAGACTCGCCGACTCCATTTAACGACGTTGATGTAATCTATTTTGACCCTGAAGAAGCAAACCCTGATGCTTACATTAAGTATGAAAGTCAGCTTATTCAACAAATGCCAGAGTTAAACTGGCAAGTTCGAAATCAAGCGATAATGCATGGTCGCAATGGAGATTCTCCGTATAAAAGCGTGCTAGATGCCATGAGTTATTGGCCCGAAAAGGAAACTGCAATTGCTATCCGTCAGACCGCAGAAAGTCAATATGAATGCATTGCTGCTTTTGGGGTAGAATCATTGCTAAAGGGTGACATTACATATAACTCCAATAGGCCACGGAAAGTGTTTGATGATCGGGTAAAATCAAAAGGGTGGCTAGTTAGGTGGCCACAACTGAGCGTTGCGCCTTAACAGAGGAGCTAAGGCGCATTGATTTAAGCATATTTGTTTATTGTTTATAAGTTTCACACAGTGACGCCTGCTATCAAATTGCTTATGTAATGAGGCACGTTTTTTAGGAAAAGTAATCATGCGATTATTATTTTTACCAGGAATGGATGGAACCGGCATTTTGTTCGAGCCAATCAAAAAATATATAATAGAATCATGCTCTTATGAAATTTTACCGCTGTCAACTCTCAGATCGAATCATCCAAAAGAGCAAGCAATTGAAATAGCTGAACAATTTAAGTCTGAAGAGATAGTTTTATTTGCAGAGTCATATTCAGGGCTCATTGCCTACGAACTATGTCAATTGAGTGGTGTGACGGTTAAACACGTCTTTTTTGCTGCCAGCTTTTTGAGTCGTCCATCCTTGTTGGCTAAATTTAGTTCTTTAATACCGTTATCCATGATACGTCACCGCATAGTTCCTACTACCGTTCTGAGTTATTTGCTCTTTGGTAGCATTAATCGTACTGAATTGGTTAAGCTTTTTTATAAAGCACTTGATAACGTTTCAAATAAAGAGCTAAAAGAACGGTTAAAAATCATTAGGCGAGCAACAGAGCCTGTCGAAAAAATTCACCAACCAACAACTTACTTAAATGCTAGTGCAGACTATTTGGTGAATAAGAAGGTTATTAGCTCTTTTAAACGGGTGTGCTTAGAACTAAACGTAGTAAATATTCAAGGCGGTCATTTTATAGCTCAGAGTAACCCAGAAAAATGTTGGCAGGAAATTAGCCGCATCATAGCAAGTTAACTTTGTTTTTATTATAAAGGAGATTTTTAATCTTAAGGTCTTGAGTATTCTTACTTTGCCACTTCTTTCAAATATACTTACAGTGATTCCTCGATGCTTTTATTTTCTTCAGATTCTTCACAAGCGGTTTCGGAATGTGGTGTTTTTGCTTTTATAGAACCTCAGGCGCTAAAGTCGAAAGCCAATTAAATATAAGTCAGGTAATTCAAAAGCATTCTGGCCGGTTGTGGTTAATATCAGCGGTTGAGTATGTTTATGAAGATCTCAATGGCAGGGTCAGGTGTGTGGACCTCACAGAAGACTTAGTCACCTACTTTCAATGTGATGACGTTAAAGAGGTAGATGCCACGAGAAAGTTAACTCTCACTTGTCTTAGTGTTAAAGAAAGTGAAGTACAACCAGGTTTTCAGGAACTATAAATTTAACTAAAATCACAATAAGCAAGCGAGAAGCTACTAAGAAATATATCAATCTCAGAATTTAATTACATTGAATCGGCCTTATGGTTTTTAATTTCCCTTGGGTTATTTGTGAATGCCATTATAAAAGGCCCCTCAAATGTGTATTGCAAAGTATCACTATGCGCATCAATCACACTTATCGCATTTGGTGTGTCTGATATCATTGAAGCTAGCACAGGTGCTTGGTGGAGACCGCTTAGCTTATTATTTTTTAAAGCAGGTTGTGTATTAACCTTGCTGGGCAGTTACATATGCACTTTGTTTAGTCCCTTGTATCAAAAATTGATTGTATATTGAGAAGTTTATGAAGAGATCGTTAGTTACTTTTATGGTATTGCTATTTTCTTGCTCATCTGTTGCATGTGATGAAAGTGAAGATAGTGAAATTTCGCCCTTTGCTGTGTTGAATGACACTTATCGCTTAGGAAAAGTCACGCACTATCAGTTGTTTGCACCTAAAATGCGAGGCGAGTACTCTTTAACTTGGATTTACATGTATAAACCGGATGAACTACATCTCAAATTGCACTTGACGGGTGCATCTACCTACCCAGCACACATGGAAGCTGAAATAGGCTTGGATCCTGAGCTTATAAATCAATACGTGTTTTATTTAAACTACTCTACAACGAAAGATGGCAGTATTGTTATGTGCGGTGGCAATATCATTGAGTTAAATCTTGCTGAACTATTGAAGGTAGAAAGGCCGCCAGAAGTCATACCTCCTCCTAAAGTTACGAGATAGAAGGTTAATGTCAAAGGCCTTTTTAATTATAAGTGTTTAGCTTCTATTTCACCGAGTCACAGTCCGGTTTTAAATAAACTGCCGATATAATGGACACAACATTTATCCTGGCTGTTGAGCTAATTAGGCTTTGGTTGTGAGATAAAGTGTTATTTAGGATTTTGAATCGAGGGCTAATGTAATAATGAGTGAAACTTTGGTATTTAAATTAAAAGAAACTGAAGGATATTTTGATGCTGCATCGCTTGAAGACTCAGATATGCCTAATGTCCCGAGCGATGTTATTTTTCTTAACTTAGAGAATGCCGCAATTACCGATACGGGGATTTCTAACCTGCCATTTTTGAATAAAGTTCGTTGTCTAGACCTCGACTCGACTCTAATTACAGATAAGGCTATGAAAATAATTACTTTATTCTCAACTCTTGAAGAGTTATGGATTGAGGACGTCAAAGTAACAGATGAGGGGTTTAAACTGCTGTCACAATTGCCAAACCTAAAATATGTATCTTTCTTAGATACGGAGATCTCAGATGAAGCCTACAATTATGTAAAAGCCAAGTTACCTCATTTAAGAGCTGAGGGCTGAATCAATTGCATGTCAACGTGCTGACTTGTGTCTTTCAAATATGTGAAGATTATTTTTGAGAACTTTACACTTTACCGCGAATGATTTTTTTGGGTGAACTGTGTATATAATTGAATTACGGTATAGGCAGATATAATTCAATTGCTTTAGAGGATTTGTGAAAAGAGATCTGATTAAATGTAACTCAATTAACTATCGTAAAGGTTATATTGAGGTATTGGGCGGCATTCACGATGAATGCATTAATCTAGAGGTATGGAATATCCATCCAGATGTTGATATCACATCAGCAGGTCTAGGTGATGAGTCTTTCCCTGAAAATGCGGTCGCTTCCAATACAGAAATTGAACTAAGCCTTGAAAAGGCAGAATTGCTAATCGAGCAGCTCACCCTAGCTGTAAATAAAATTCGAGAAAATAACAGTCCATAAAGTGCACCCATACCAATCGCTTAAATTATGAGTCCGCTGGTTCTGTGTAGTTAGGTTTATTCCCCATTTATTTATCATGCATATAGAATAGGGCGCTTATCACTTTGAGCCATGAAACTTTAATTTTTATTGCCCTCTTTCCATATTATCATTATAAAAATCACTTATTTTCAATAGGCTATCAGCAGTTCCTGAATGGGTTACTAAGGCAATGTTACTTTGGTAAAGTGCAGAATGTAAGACTTGAACTTAGGAAAGCTTCAGCATGAAGCGTATCAATAAAACGTTGAGTGGTAAGTAAAGTTCATTCATTGCTTGAATCAAACTTGCAAAACACCTGAACAATCTGAACAGATGCTTTGCAATAACTAGGTTGTGAGCCTCACAGTTTCAATGATGTTTACATAAAGTAGGCTTTAATCAGTAACACTCTACGCCTATTGTGTTCCAAGGATTTACAGTACCGTCGGTGTATTTGTTACAGATACCTTTTGCAAACAGGTTCTCTAAGTGATATCCAAAACTCGTGAAGTGAATAAGGTTGCCGAAGAAAGGAAATTTACCATAGTAGTGGAGCTCTAGGAGCATATTATCCAAGTTATAGTCCGTTTGCTCAGCGATAAAGGCTTGGTCGATTTCTTTTAAATTGATGATACGAGAGTCAGGAAACCCAGGGATAACGACATGTAAATATTCTTCGTCGTATTTACCGTCAAAGAACTTGACGTTTTGCATCATTTCGGTTGCTGAGAGCTGATTCATGGCAAGTTTGAAATCGGTTACAGTCAAGGTCTCTTGGGTTAGATTGCGGTTGACGATTATTTTTCCTGGTAAAATGTCATGCAAAGCACGCATTACACCTTGTTCATCATCAGTCACGCTCTGCGCCAGTGCATAGTTAGGAAATCTGGCATTTGTAAAACGCTCATAGGACTCTTTAACCATGCCCATAAAAAATTCGACAGTCTGTTGTCTGGCAATTATGTGTGCTTGTTCTTCAGTTACTGTTCTAGACATCAGCAGCGTGGCTTTCTTACCAGCATAGAAACTGACGAGATTTTGTGTAATCGAGTAGACTGCTGCGTTTGAGGAGTTCTTTGGATTCCCGCCTTGATAAATTTTTGTACCGTTGGCAAAGTCAAATATAGTACTTAAGTCAAAGCGGCCATTTTCTTCATTTTCGCGTGTATCAGCATTCCATTGAAATAAATCGTGAGAAGCAAGCCCCATCACACCTATATCTACAACACGGACTGGTTGTTTTGCTAAAGCAGGTAAAGCGCACAGTAATAGCAAGAGTACGAACATTAATTTCATTTATTCATTATCCTTTTAATTAAAAATGAGAATCATTATTATATTAACTCTTAACTTGTGAATCAATGTGGCTTTTTGGTGAACTCTATGTGAATTGTATCCGCGAGGGCAAAATACGATTGATTGCATTTAAGATGTTTGACACTTCCTCCGCTTTATTTCGTTTTCTTCCCGCCTCAATGCACCGTTTTGCTAGTTTGTTATTTCAAGGCAAAAGCAAATGACTTTTATTAATTTGATCTTATGATTCTGTAATTTACACTTTGTTAACTTTTATGGCGTTGAGTGAGTTTGATAAGTAAGCATATCGAGCACTCAAATAAAAAGCAGTCTTTCAAAAGGAAAATGAACATGGCAGAGACATTGTTAGATCTACTGACTAATCGACATAGTTTAACTAAAGCGCAGCTAGACCAGTTTGTACTTACACAGTGGCAAGATGGTAAACACTTTAACCAAGTGCCGTTACATGCACTGCCTGATTACAAGAAATATGAGTCTATTGGCTGGGAAAAAATTGACTGCATGCTGACAAAAATAGTGAGCCAGCAAGCGGATGGTCTTTCGTTTGGCTTTGATATGTTTCCACCAAAGTCGGCGGCAAAAGGTGACATGCATGTTCACCCATTAAGTAGTCGTTTAATTTCGGTAATAGAGGGTTTTGGTACTGCAATTGTTCAAACGCACACTGGAAAGATGGCCAAGAAAGATGTGGGGCCGGGCGATGTGATTCTATTTCCTCATGCAACTCCTCATTGCTTTTGGGGAGCTGAAGAAGCGCCAATGGTAGTAGAAGTTTTACTCGGTCCGTACGTGCCGTTTGAACATCCACTTCATACGGTTTGTCCGATAAAAGCGAAAAAGATAGCCAATGATTACCCCGAGTTGTTTAAGTCATGTGATGTGGAGGAACTTGACCACATCGCCGCCAAAGTGGTGGCACTCCAAAAGCAGGGGCTGGTGGAGTTAAGTGAGCACCAAGTGATGGATTGGGGAGATGAATTTATTCAAACATGGTATATGACCGACATTGAGGAAGACTGTTGCAGTTAAAGGCTTAATGTCCACCTTAGATTAAGCATGCAAACTTATAACGTAAGCGCTGACGGTGAGCACGATATTGGGTTTATGGAATAGTGAATTTGTAAAAGTCTACCGCGCTGATATATTTTAATTATATTGGGAAGGTTGATAAGGAGCATTCACATGCCGCCAACAATGACAAAATTTCCATCAGAAAATGGTGCTGCGATATATGTCGAGGTTGACACACCAGCACTTCAAAACACAGGCGGTCGTCGACAAGTTTCCACTGATGATGGAATAATCGAACAGGCAACAGTTAAGCTAGAAAATGCCATGGACAATCTTAGCGCATTGCTGGGAAATGTCGTTAATGCGACTGCTGTTGCAGTGGAGGGAGTTAGTGAAGTTAAGCTTGAACTCGGCGTCAAATTAAGTGGTGAAACTGGTGTCGTCATTGCTAAAACAGCCTTAGAAGGCAACCTCAAAGTGTCAGTTACTTGGAAACCAAAAGAGCACGCTTCCAGTTAGTTTAGGTGACTTAAAAAATGGCTGACCCGCGTTACCCGACTTGGCTTTGTGAGCGAATTGTTCGTTTTCAAACAGGAGCGGGTGTGAGCGTGGGCGCGGGGTTGTTGATTGACGAGACGCGTATTTTGAGCTGCGCACATGTCGTCTCAGGTAATCAGTTCACAAGGGATGAAATCTATTTTACTCGACCTTGGGTTGAGGGCAGAGAAAAGAATTTCCGCGCTAATCTAATTGACTGTGACGAGCGTGTGGAGCGGGATATTGCGCTTTTACACAGTCTAGAGAAAGTGCCGTTAAACGCGAATTACATCAAGTTAGTTGTGCCATCGGGTATTCACAATACGGCAGTAAGAGTGAGTGGGTTTCCCAAAGATACCGGCGGTGATTCGGCGACTGCTGATTATCAATTCAATTCAGTTAATGAACATGGTTGGTATGATATTTATCAAAAAAGTAACGGTGGTGAGGTAATACGCGGGGGGTTTAGTGGGGCGCCAGTGTGGTGTCCGATTTTACAAGCGGTAGTGGGCATTGTGAGCGTGGCAGATGAGGTCCGAAAAACGGCTGTAGTTATCCCACTCAACCTTTTCAGAGCGTTGGCTGAAGATATCAATCTACACAACATGCGCATTACCCCAGACATGGCAAATGCGTCTGCCATGTCTGAGTACCGTTCGTTATCACTTATACGAAAACTAATGGATACAACCACGCCAAGGTTACATACCTATTTAGCTCACATTGGTGTGTTTTCACAACCTCCACAAAGACCGGCAATTGTGGCGCACTTGTCTAATCTTGCCGCCAACCTTATTCAAGACTTTGAAACCAATTTATCCAGTGACGTGTCAGGCTATGTGCCTTTACGAGCACAAGAAGCGCCCAAAAGTATCGCCTCTAGTAAATATAATACTAGGACTGTGTTGACGCCTTATCAGCAATTGATCAAGCAGTTAGCAGGGCATGCCAAAGGAGGAGATAGCGCCTCTGCATCAATGGCGCTATTGAGCCGAAAAAGTAAAATTGTTCGTAATATCCTTAACGCAATGGATGTAGCGACCAAACCTTTGGTTCTATTAGGTGAGCCTGGGAGTGGTAAATCTATGACGCTTAAACAGGCGGCGTGGCGTTTGTGTGAACAAGAGAAAGTTAAGCAATTGCCAGCAGCATGCTTATTGATAAGGTTAGGAGACTTTTTTGTTGAAACGCCAGATAGCCAATCAGTAGAGCAATTAGTGTATAGGCATGCTTGGCAAGCTGGCATCGGCCACTTAGTGAGTGCACTGGAGGAAAATAACCGGTTAATCGTGCTGTTTGATGGCATGGACGAGATGAGCCGATATAAATACAACGACCACACCCGCGCGCTCAGTGAATATGCTCAAAGTAAAGTCAATAGAGTCCGAACCTTGTTTAGTTGTCGTATCACGGATTTTTCGCCGGACTTTGTCCACCAAAGGCTTGTTTTGTTGCCTTTTGAAGAAAGGCAGGTCAAATCATACCTAAAAAAACATCTGTTTCGTGAAGTTAAAACTTTACGTGTCGAAAGTAAGAGTTGGACAGTCGACGAAATGGCGGATTTTCTGCTCGGGCCCAGCAGTTCAATCGCTACCACGAACCCTTTTAATCTTTGGCTTTTGGTAATTTACTTACGCAACAATCACTGTTGGCCAACCAATCGAATCGCGCTTTTCGAACACTACCAACGCCTCAATTATCAAAGGAAATTTCCACAAGCGTCGATTGATGACTTTCATCGTGATGAGCATCAATGGTGTGCCTTAGCTTATTACTTAACGGAGCGCAACCGTGGTGGTGCAGTGCTATTGGAAAGCGTGACTAATGAGAAAAATTTAATCAGTAAAACAGCGATTGATAATGGATTGAAATGTGGCCTTTTAATTAGCAGCAAAAGTCGTGATGTGAACCATTTTTTGGTTGATCAGGACAGCGGAGAAATGATCCGTTTCGAGCATCACAGGTTTCAGGAATATCTAACAGCACGCTTTATTCACAAAGGGAAGATAATCCCCCAATGGTCAGCGCTATTTACCATTCCCCGATGGCAAGAAACCTTGGTCAATCTAATGATGATTGGCCATCAAAAGGCTGGGGTATCTCAACTCATAGACGCGATTGAGGTAAAGCTCAAACCTTGTCTTGATGATATTGAGGAAGGTAATAAAGGAAGTTCAGAATCCGCACGTTCCGCTTTTTATACGAGAAAAGCACAGTTTTTATCTGCGCTAAACGATACGCAGAGAGACACTAGTAAACCTTTTACAGGCTACTATGATTCTGCAGAGCGTTCGCAAATAACCAATGCGCATGGTAGTGAACTGGTTGAGTTAGTTGAACTTGCTTCACGGTTATTGGCACGCAGTATCAAGGCGGATGAGCTGCAAGCAAAACTACGATTGCTCGTACTAGAAAGCGCTTGGGCGCTAGTACATTATGCCGAGCCAATTATACATATTCGTACATTGCGTGCTTTGGCAGTAGTTCCGGATATCGATTTACACGCATTTAGTAAACGTTGTCAAATGGCAGATGTTGATTGGCTCAAGATTCAAGCGATTGATTTGCTGACTGCACAAGATCTTCGCAAGGGGCACACAACAGAGGCATTTAACTTTGAAATTTCAAAAGCAGTTGAAAAAGGGGAGTTATTAAATCGCGCCGCGTCATTGCGTAAGGTTGCAGAACAAAATAAAAGCCGAGAATGTACGGCCGTATACAAAACCAGTTTAATGCTCAGCTTTTTTGCACTCTTGTGTGCTGCTGTTTCGTTAGGACTGATTGGGTTAAGTATCGATACCATTCTTCAACATACCGCCGAGGATTATCGAATTGACCATAACGAATATGCGCGTTTAAAAACTCTCGCTGAGAAGGTGAGAAAGTCCCCCAATTTCGAGGCGAAAAAGAGCAATCAAGAGGTTGAAATTCTTAGCCTTGAAGCGTGGGTTAATACCGAACTAAACAAGCTAAAACAGATACAAAAGCGGTACACACGAAATTTGTACCGCACTAAGCTTGCGGGATTATTTGATAGTCCATGGTTTTATTGGACTTGCACTTTAGTGTTTATTGGCTTTACTTGTCTGACGACAAGTTGTATGTATATAGTGGCATTGGGATGTACGCTAGTTTCAATACATGTTTATATTTACGCTGTGACTATCTGGTCTATGCAAAGCAGTTTTCCTAATGTGATAGGCGGCATCTTTTTCTGCTTACTGAGCACAATATTACTATACCCATTACTCGTGTTGTGCTTTAGCACGTACGCGCTTGCGTCGATTGTTGCCAGTTATGCTGTGCCACAGCAATGGGGCAAGCCATTTCGTGAAGGCATTTTTTCATTTTTGCGAGATAAGGTCACTGGTGCTTTAGTCGCTTTTGCTTTGTTAGCTATCATGCTCGCGAACTTCTTTTTTGGTTTGTTTCCCCCATGGTCAAATGACGCGATAAGTTTTTCTTCAGTTGTAAAGTTCTTACTCGACAATTGGGTCATTGCCATTGCATTGGGACTTGTATTACTGATGGCGAGACAGCCCCTAGGGTTGGCAATTCTTGCTCTAGTGGCGTCGCGATTCATAGATATCAAAGCCATCGAAGCACTGCCTTGGGAGGTGATAACTTGGACTGGCGGGTTGTTTTTATTTGTGGCTTGCTTAATGTTTGCTTATTCAAAGATTAAAGACGAAAGTGACGCAAGCCCCTTCGCATATATTTTGGTCGTTATTGGGGGGATGCTGGTATTTCCAATGGCTTTGAAACTAGGAGTGGAAATAATAGATAAAATAATTAAGTTGCAAGGCAACTGGGTTTATTTTGTTGCAGGACTGATACTGCTTATTCCTCTGTGCTTATTCGTACTGTTATTTGCACTAAAAGCTCAAAAGTGGTGGGTAATCATTAAAACGAAGTTTAACCCCAATCCACAATTTCACATGATTCAAAGTCCAGAGCAATGGTCAAATGCTTTACTTGCCGCAGATGAGAGTAAGCAGGTGTTGATCCTCAATAATATAGGTGCAGCTGAATTGAATATTACCGTTAAGGCATATATTGAGTTGTTGAGATCTCACGCTGAGCACATCAAACCAGACCCAGCTAAATCAGCCTATTTGTCCCAGCTTGACCGTTATGAGCAAATCGCTCGACAGGAAGGGTGAGTGCCACATGTCTAATTGAGTAGTCGCTTAACTTGGTGACTATCTATGATGATTTTAGTCTCTAAAACCAAAATAAACCCAGTTCAAAAGTGGCTCTGTATTTAAAAATAAATAAAAGTTAAATATATATTCCGTTAAACATTAATTTAAAAGACAAAATAATGACATTGAAATGACATTCAGTATGACTATTTTCATGTTCCGACATTTCTAATTTTAAATGAGTCAAATAAGCGTGGTTACACACTTAAGACTCAAAAAATAATGAAGTATTGGAGAAATAATGAAAATAAAACATGCTCTATTATGTGTATCAATGTTGGCAAGTACACATACAATGGCCGACTCACTTAAAGTGATGGCTTATAATATTATGCAACTAAATGTGCAAGACTGGGATCAAAGCAATCGCGCAGAGCGATTACCCGCAGCACTGAATTCATTGGCTAATCGTCCAGATGTTATTTTAGTGAGTGAAGTTTTTAATAGTGATGCTGAGCAAGCACTGGCTGCACTTTCAAATGAATACCCGTATCAAACACCTAATGTGGGTCAAGATTGCAGTGGCAGCGGTTGGGATGGGTTAACAGGCAATTGTTCTAACAGCCCTTTTGTGATCCGCGGTGGTGTGGTGATTCTCTCTAAACATCCTATTGTTTCGCAAAAAGCACATGTATTTACCAATAGCTTGAGTGGAAGCTGGGATTATTTGGCAAACAAAGGGTTCGCCTATGTAGAGATCGAAAAAGGTGGTCAACGTTATCACTTAATCGGCACTCACCTGCAAGCCACCCACGATGGCAATACAGAACAAGAACATCGCGTTCGCATGGGCCAATTGAGAGAAATTCAGTCATTTATTGAGTCTGAAAATATTCCTGTGAGTGAGCCGGTGATTATCGGTGGTGATATGAATGTAGAGTGGAGCAAACAATCTGAAGTAACGGATATGCTCAGTACTGCGCGCGCTGGGCTGAACTTTCAAACGCCGCAAGTTGGGTCTTTTTCTGCTAAGCACAATTGGTTTACCAAAGCTAATGCCTATTACTTTGACTACAGCCTAGATTACAATGACACACTTGATTATGTGTTTTGGCACACTGATCATAAACAACCTACAAACGCGCCTAAAATGACAGTACGTTATCCAAAATCGCAAAATAACTGGTATTGGAGTTACCTAAAAGGGAATTGGAACTTAAGTGATGGGCGCTATTACCATAATGGCTACTACAATGAGCTGTCTGATCATTACCCCGTACAAGTTAATTTTGAATTCTAAATAGGCCTTCGAGCGATGCAGCCGTGTGTCGCTTTAACACCTCTTAATTTCAATTGTGCACAAAACTTCCAAATACGAATCTTGTAAAGTGTTTGCTAAGGTCTATGTGCTCAATTCAGTATTTCACCTAGGGTTTAATGTTCATTACTCTGTGTATAATGGCATGATGAATTAATAAGCTTGATGTGATTGGGAGTACTTTGCGCCAAGCTACTAAATATAAAGTAGAGAAACATGCGATTTTTATACGTGATGGATCCGATGTGCGGATGGTGCTTTGGGTTCCAACCAGAGCTAGAACAATTCTTGAGTCATTACCCAACCGCTGAAATTAACTGGGTAATGGGTGGCTTAGCTCCCGATACAGATCAGCCTATGCCTGAAGAGCTGAAACAAACAATTTCTGCGTATTGGTATGAAATTGAAAAGAAAAGCCAAGTAACGTTTAACCATGACTACTGGCAACTGAATACGCCTTATCGCGCTACATACTTGGCCTGTAGAGCCGTTATTGCTGCTGAACGACTGTTGGAAAACAGTGCACAGAATATGGTTAAAGCGATTCAATCAGCTTACTATCAACAAGCTAAAAACCCATCATTACAAGAAACGTTAGTAGATTGTGCTCGCTCGATAGAGATAAATGGCGATGAGTTTTTACAAGCATTGAATGCTCAAGAGACAGAGGATCTACTTCAACAGCACCTCGGTATTACGCAGCAGCTAAGGGTAAGTGGTTTTCCTGCACTCTTTTACATTAGCGAAGAAAATCAAGCATATCCATTGACACTCGGGTTTTGCCAAGCCGCACAACTGGAGCAACGATTTAACCACATAATTGAAAATTGATAAGAGCTGCTCTTATTGACATGTTCAATACATCAAAAGCTGTTTAAATCAGATATCAATAAGCTGCCACACTTTGGCTTAAGGTATGGCAGTTTACATTATTATAAGACGATTCGATTGATCCAATAGAATCGAGAAAGAGTTATAAGGAGGTTTCGTGGGGATTAGAGAAGAAAACGAATTTTGGTCTAAGACGTTTGAAGGAGAGGACTTTTCTGGCGAAAAACTCTCTTCAAAGGAGTTTGAAAACTGCACATTTATCGGGTGCAACTTTTTTGAAACCATTTTTAGTCGGTGCAAATTTGTAGATTGTGAGTTCTCAAAATGTAATTTGAGCCTCGCAAAAATGGAGTACAGCAAGTTTTCAGATGTGATCTTTCGAGACTCAAAAGCGCTCGGTATTGATTGGAGTAAAGTCGCCTGGCCTCGGCCAATATTTAGCGCTCCAATCCAGTTTTATGATTGTTTGGTGAGTGACAGTTCGTTTTATGGATTATCGTTGCCAGATCTATTAATGGAAAGCTGTGTCGCTCGAGGCGTTGACTTTAGGGCAGGAGATTTTAGCAACGCTAACTTTCAACATACTGACTTTGGTCGCTCTTTGTTTGCGGATACAAACCTTCAAGGTGCTGATTTTTCAAATGCGACCGACTTCGATATCGATATCTTTAGCAATGACCTTAAAAAAGCAAAGTTTGATCGCTTTGAAGCAATCAGGTTGTTGGGGTGCTTAGATATAGAGTTGGTATAGAAATATGTCGAGAGTTTACTGAATTCTCTAGGCAGAAAGTGCAGCATAGATAAGTGGTGCAGCGCTGGCTTATCATTTGGAGAAGCCACGCTGTACTTTAAATAGAATACGGGCCCACAGTTGCCTGCATTAGGCTAATATTACAACTAAATCTATATTCATCTGGGCTATTTTGTGAGCGCCATAGCAAGATTTGTTTTGATTTTCTTTATCACTCTACTGTCTATTGACAGCGTTGCGGTTGATGAGCCAATTGATGAGTATAAACAGGCGCTTGAAGCAAGTTTGATATCTCCTGACAAGTCTATTGAGTCTATAAAACTGTCCATTAAAGGCACCTCTAATTCAGCAGCTTTGAGCTTTTATCACACCTTATTGGGGCAACTTTATTATTTTAAGGGCCACATTGATAAAACGACTTTACACTACAAACTTGCCAAAGATGCATCAAAAAACTCAAATAGTTGGGCTCATGCTTATTTACTCATGCATTTAAGTTTGCAGCAACTTGAGCAAGGCAAGATGGAGCAAGCGAAAGCCGATGTCAGGCGTGCACTTGATGGCTTTGTTAAGTGGCGAGACATCGAAATGCAAATAAAGGCTAAAACATATTTGGGCGCATATTTGCTTTGGACAGAGGATGCGGCAGCCTCTTTTGATGTTTTAAGTCAGGCCTACAAGCTGTCTCAAAATGAAGGGGTCTCAGAGCAATATCAAACTTATATTAATAATGTGATGGGGGCATATTACTCGGTATTGGGGAATTACGAAGAAGCCATAACGTTGAAATACAGAGCGCTACAAAATGCACAGAAGCATAACCATTGGGTAGATGTTATGTATAGTTATTATGGCTTATGCCCAGTGTATGTTCGAGCTGGTAGATTGAAGGAGGCGCAAGCTTGCTACCAACAAGCGCGGCCTGTTGCTTCCGAATTTAATATTGATCGCGCAAAGTTTTGGGTACCATTTGGTTTAGCTCGTATTGCCTACAAGCAGCAGCAATATGAGAAAACAATATCTTACATGGAGCAAGCTAAACAATACGAATGGACGACAGCGCATAACCCAGTTCGAATGACCGTATTGCGTTTGGAGCAAGCCCAAGCTTATCTGGCGTTAAATCAAGCTGAACTAGCGCTAAATACTGTTTTACAAGCCAGCGATTTACTTAAACAGTTTGAAAGCCGCTATTATAACCGCTACGAAAGGCAGTTACTTTTCACGAAAGCGAAATCGTTAGATGCTCTAGAACGCGATCAACATGCACTAGAGATTCTATTTAAATACATAGATTTGGAGAAAAAGGCGAGAGAAAATGAGAAGCTTAAGCTAGAGAAGGAAACCAGAGTAAAGTTTGAAACCGATCTCAAGGAAACGAAAATAAAGCTTGCAGATAAGCAAATCAGATTGCAACAAGCGTCACTAAAAGCCTTAATGGATGAAAATAAGCTACGGACGCTTTATATCTTATTGACCATATCGATACTTGTGGGTGTAAGCGTGTTTGCCTATAAGCAAAAGCAGCTCTCCAACGCGATGCTCAATTTAGCTAATACGGACCCTCTTACACAGTCTTTTAATCGTCGCTATATGGTTGAGCAACTTGAAGCTTTGATACGATACAATCAGCGACATCATTTAGCGCTTTCAGTTATTTTGCTAGACATTGATAAATTTAAAAACGTGAATGATACCTATGGTCATGATGTCGGTGATGAAGTTTTAATAGAAGTCGCCAATCGAATTACACAGCAATATCAGCGAGCAAATGAATTCATTGCACGGATTGGTGGGGAGGAGTTTGTGGTCGTTTTACCTGGCTCCGATATGGAGCAAGCCGTAGAAAGTGCGCAAAAGCTTTGTTCTGTTATTCGAGATAAGCCTATAAGTGGCAATCACTTAACTGTCACAGTCAGTTGTGGTGTTGCACAAATGACCAATGCAGATGACTCCGTTGACAGCATACTTAAACAAGCCGATACCAAATTATATGAAGCGAAAAATACAGGCAGAAATAAAGTAATGTATTAACCATCAAAGTGCCTGTGTCTAGTCACGCCTAAATACCCAGTGCCTTATCTAGTTTGTATTTTATCTTGCGTAGCATCGTTGCGGCTTTGGTCGGTACTTTTGTTTTTTCAGAACAATCAAGTGGCTTTATTCGGGGTAGATCCCCTGTTCGGGTATAGGGCATTGTATTGATTGCTTGATTGTTTCCAAAGTGACTACCTAAGAGATAGGCAAGCGCCGGATCATCACCACCCAAACCTGTTAAGGCATTTTTAAACTCTTTTAGCTGTATGCTAGCGTTAGCCCAACCGTTAGTTTGTATCGACAGTTTCAAGATCCGCTGTTTCTTAGATGAACGATTTGCATTGGGGCGATGGTAAAGGTCACGATTCCACAAAAAACAAGTGCCTTTATTTCCTGTGATATTACAGCTTTTCATATCGCTCTTCAGTGGGCCTGCCTCATATCCTGGCACGATTTCAAAGGAGCCAAAGTCAGTGTGTGCAACATCTGTCAGGTAAATATAAATAGAGTAAGGTCTGCAACCACGTACCGACCTTATACTTGGATCACTCGGCTCTCGGTGCCAGCCATCTAGCCCGTTGCAATCAAGCAGATTTTCATGGCAAGTGTCGCCGATTTCAAAACAGTGACAGTGAAACAGCGTGGGGCAAGGATCCAGTATGCTGATCACATTTAACAAGCGTTTACACATAACTTCTTTGAAGATCCCCAACTTCACCAGCTCATCTGGCTTTACATAGCTACGAGCTTGTGAGGATAGGCGTTTGAATACCGGATCTAGTACTCGATTCCATTTGGTTAATGTGGCTTGGGAATACATATTTTGAAATCGTAATAGTCCATGATGTTGATACATCTTGTGCAAGGACGTCTCTCTTCTATTCAGTCTCGTCATGCTAGACCCTTAATTTATGTCCAATTCAGTGAGAGATATCAGGTATCAGACCGTATGTTGTACTGCTCGTTTTACTTGATACTGATTGCTTTCATATCTACTCATTAACTACGTAGCGAAACTTATGCCATTTTTTACTAATAAAATATGTATTTATATTTCAATGCTTTATAGGTTTTGCACTGCCATTTTCATGCTTGTAATTGTGGCCTCTACAGTGTTTTGGAGATTTGCGAATTCATTTGAGAGTCAAAATGCAAAGCTACATAGACAGTAAAATGCGATATTTAAGTGCAAAAAGCGTAAGCAAAGTAATGTTCAAGGCTGAGCTGGGCTAACTGGCCAGAAGAAGGATTGGGAGGGTCTTATAATGCAAATATCTAAAAGTGGTTGAGCAGTGGATACGTGTATTTATGCTTGACAAAAATGGCTTCCCTCTAAATCATTGCTTATCTTTTATTTTCCTAAAAAAGAGCCATGACATCTTCAAACAATTTCATGTTAAAACTGACGTCACTTGTAGAAGCGAAGACGTTTCAGAATTTTCTAATTGCCGTTATTTTGTTTAATGCCGTGACTTTGGGGCTAGAGACAACGCAATTTGGTAAAGATAATGTGACTATTTTACATAAAATAGACCTTGTTATTTTATTGATCTTTACATTGGAGCTTGTTTTAAAACTCATTGTTTATCGTTTTAAATTTTTTAAATCAGGGTGGAATTGCTTTGATTTCATCATAGTTGCAATCGCTTGGGTACCAGCTGGTGGGGCGTTATCTGTACTGCGTGCATTCAGAATTTTAAGGGTACTAAGGTTGTTTTCGGTTGTACCCCAAATGCGTCGTGTAATAGGTGCACTTGGTCACTCATTACCCGGTATGGCTTCGGTTATTGGTGTGCTGGGTATCGTGTTCTATGTATCGGCAGTACTGACGACTAAGCTTTTTGGCCAGCACCCGGACCCTAACATGCAAGAATGGTTTGGCAGTATTGGCGCATCAGCGTATACCTTATTTCAGGTCATGACATTAGAAAGCTGGTCTATGGGAATTGTTCGCCCGACCATGGAATTGTTTCCACAGTCATGGTTATTTTTTGTTCCTTTTATAATAATTACCAGCTTTGCAGTCCTTAACCTTTTCATTGGTATTATCGTTGATGCAATGCAAATTATGCATGATGAAGAGGGTAAACCAGAGCAGGCGTTGGCCACAAAAGAAGATATCTTGCGCGTTGAAGAAAAGCTTGATGCGTTATTAAAACAAAACAAGCAGTAAATAACGGTGTAATGTCATTTAAAGTCGCGCACTAGGCGCGACTTTAAATTTGTTTCTATCAACCCTAAGCACGTTGTCCACAGGGCACGTTTAGTGTCGCAAACCCCAAACTCTCCCGAGTAATGATAAAAAATAAGTAAATCTATCGTCCCTTCATACGACTAGTAATGTAGACAAAATTTTTTAAGAAGAGACCTATGATTGAAACAATGACTTGGCCTTTGGATGCTGATGGCGATATGTTGCGTATTTTGGCTGAAAGAGACTTTGACTTTGATACTGCGCATAACATTGAATTTTATGTAGAGTTTGACGCGTGGCCACTAACTCAAAAGCAGCAAACAGAAATTTCCAGTATTTTGCCGCAGGCTAGTTATGTTGAGCCAAACGAAGAAGATGAGTTGCCAGGTCATGTATTGATTATCGTGAACAGTAATGTAACTCACGAGTTCGTTGCTGCAGAACAAAAACGATTGAGCAATATCGTCTCTAATATTGGTGGGTTTTGTAATTCTTGGGCTGTTTGCAGCCCCTGTGGGACATAAAACTCAATCAAAAATTACTAGTGTGCTTAGCTGTTTATCTCAAGTGGCAAATTAATTGCTATATTTTGCGCTATCAAAAGTTGTAAAATATTAAGGAAGTTATGAATGGTGCGTCTAAAGCTTGGCTGACGCTCATTCCAATTTTGTTTTAGCCAAGCATTCAAAAGCCTTGTTTTTAGGCGCTAAGTGCACATACATATGATCAAATTTATAGAATCCACACCTTGGTGGTTCTTAATCGTTTTATATATCACCACGTTGGTTATTGGTGTTTTTGTTGGGGCTCCTATGATGATAGAGGCCTATGATTTAACAATGTCTGTAGAAGTTAAGCGACTGTTTGTTTTAATGCCCTTAATTAGAATTCACTATTTGCTACCGCTGCTCATTATTGCTGCTTTTGGGCTCAAGATGGTTAGAGAAAAGAATAACAAACAACTGACTAAGGCATTCATTTTTGCCAGTGTGATTTTAACGCCTTGTATTTTCTATGGCGTACATGTTTCATATATTTTTGATTTAACGGGTGCTTAGTCGACATTACTGTTATAACACGCAACACACTGGGTCCGGTCTGACTTGACTCGGTCTGAATTGACTCACTCTGAGTAACGAGTCGATGAAGTGCAGTGTGTTGTGGTATAGCTAAACTAGTTATAGTCGTTCAGAGGGCGCGCTATCTAGTTCGATTATCTGGTTCGATTGAACAAGCTCGCCTGTAAAAGTGCGTTCACTGCAACCCATTGTCCCACCTTATCATTGGACATAGAACATAGGTTTCATAGCGAATAATGTTAAACATTTGACTTATATCGATATAATTTTATTTCTATCAAACTTTTCCACTTACGACTTTCATACAGTACCAAAATAATTTTTCTGTTTTAAAGTGACTTTAAAAGTCTCATTACGTCGTCATGTTCAAATCACTTCAAAATCATTATGACGTCAGGTTTTTTTCATCGGCAGCGTTTAGATTAGGTTTTGACCTCAGTGTCATACAAGTAAAAAAATTAACTCATTGATTTAAATAATTAAGGTGAACTATGAATCGTATTTATATGTCAGCTTGTTTGCTACTGTCTGCTATGAGTGTGAGTGGCAATACATTTGCTCAACAAACTTCAGCAGTAACCGAACAGCATTATTTTGGAGAAACGCCACCAGGGTTAATCCCTAAGCTCTTTGACCCCAAAGTAGTGTCACCAGATGGCCGATTTGAAGGTGGTACATTTTCACCAGATATGAAGGAATTTTATTTCACAAGGAAAAATGGCAAATACAAAGAACGCGTATTTTTTGTGATTCGATTTGAAAATGGCCACTGGGGAGAGGCATCTGAAACCGATATTAGATGGCCACAATTTTCTTTAGATGGCAGCATGATGTATGGAGGTAAATGGTTTAGAAGTAAAACAAAAACTGGGTGGTCTAAGCCAAAAAAGCAAGGCTCGTTTTTAAAAGAGCAAGGACACGGCATCTCTATTTCAGCGCAAGGTACTTACTTTTTTCCATTTTATAAAAAAGAAGACAAAGGGAAAGGAAACATAGGCTATTCACGTATGGTCAATGGGAAGCATCAAAATCCAATCAAACTTGGCGAGCAAATCAATCAGGGCGAATGGATTGCTCATCCTTACATTGCACCAGATGAGTCGTATCTAATGTGGGATGTTGTGCGCGGCGATGGGCATGGAAAGTCAGACATTTACATCAGCTTTAAAAGCAAGCAAGGTGTGTGGCTACCTGCCGTAAACATGGGGCCATTGATAAATACTGACTTGAATGAAAGTTCCCCTCGAGTGACTCATGATGGAAAGTATTTGTTTTTCTCTCGAGGTGACTGGCAGGTTAAAGAGGATGGTAGTCAAAACTGGGTTGGGAAAAGCTATTGGGTAGATGCTCAAGTGATAGAAAGTCTCAGGCCTAAAATTTAATCATCGTGTTACTTCTAGCGCTGGATGTATGCAAGTCTAGCGCTTTTGATTTTTCAATGAATGATAGGGCAAGTTAAAAATTGGGCCTTGGAAATAGATTACTCATGTCATTATATCAATAAAAAGCCTTTTATATCTCAACCCGCTTTAAGGTAAGCATAACAACGGGTATTGAAACTAGGTTTGCGGAGCAATGTGCATATTGAACTAAGCACTGATTGTGTTGAAAGTACATATGGTTGCATTTTTTTAACTTATTGGGTTAAAAAACAAATAAAAAAGTGTTTTTTAGTGTATAAAGTTAAGAGGATAGCTGCGCTTGGATTTACGTATTTGACATGACGTCTGCTCAACACACAAATGATACATCAAAACACAAACCATCTCTTGGCAAACTGAATTATGCGCCCCGTATTATCGGATGTGTGCTAATGGCGGTGATGCTCATTGGGGCACTGTATAACGACCTCACGTTAACCACTATTGGTTTTATTTTTTTGAACTGTGCCCTTTGGCCCCACTTGGCACGTTTGCATAGCAAGCTTGCATCAGAGCGCATGGGGGCTGAATACATAAACTTGTACCTTGATGCGTTGTTTTACGGGGTCTGGTGTGCAGCCACTGGATTTCAAATTTGGGTGGTGTTCGCACTGTTAATTGTAAACTCACTAAATAGCTTAATCCTAGGAGGCATTAAAAGGTACTACATGTGCACCGCTATGCTGTTATTAGGGTGTATAACAGGCGGCTTATTACTTGGGTTTGAGTTTGTTGACCAGTCTCCACTTCTTACCAAAATCGTCGCGGCTGTAAGTGTTTATCTATACTGTTGTAATGTCGGGTTTTTTAATCGAAAGTATGCTGGACAAATTAAGCGTTCTCGGGATGAAATGCGACAAAAAAATGAAGCTTTGACGGAGGCAAAAATAAAGGCTGAGCAAGCTTCTAACGCCAAAAGTGAATTCTTAGCGAATATGAGTCATGAGATCCGAACACCAATGAATGGCATATTAGGTGCGTTACAAGTGCTTGAGCAAGAAAAGCTTAATAGTGAGTCAAAGCATTTAGTTTCTAAGGCTGTGTATTCTGCACAGTCTTTGCTTACCGTCATTAATGATATTTTGGATTTCTCAAAGATTGAAGCCCATAAGATGGAGTTAGAAGCAGCTCCTTTTTCTATACACGATACTGTAGAGTCAGTGATTTCGGATTTAAAAGGTGATGCGCTGAAAAAGTCGATTTCACTCGAGGCACAGTTTGAGATGGCGTTAACCCGAGGGTGGCTTGGTGACGCTGTGCGAGTCAGGCAGATTTTGCTTAACTTGATATCAAACGCTATCAAATTCACGGAAGTTGGTGGCGTTCAAGTTGAGGTGAAAACAAAACACAATGGTGAAACATGCGCCCTGCATATAGATGTTATTGACTCTGGTATTGGGATGGCACAAGAAACTCAAGATTCAATTTTTGAGCGCTTTAAACAGGCCGATTCTTCCACAACGCGCAAGTATGGCGGTACTGGATTAGGCTTAGCCATCACAGCCAGTTTAGTGAGGTTAATGGCAGGGGAGTTACGTCTTGAGAGTGTGGAAGGTCAAGGAACCTGTGTTAGTGTAACTTTGCCATTGCAAAAAGCAGCGCTGCCAAGTGTTGAAAAAGAGGCGAGCAAAGACATGCTCCCCAACTTTTCTGAGATTAAAATCCTCATCGCAGAGGACAATGAAATAAACCAAATTGTTATCAAAAAGATGTTTGAAAAAACAGGCGCACAGGTAAAGTTAGTCGAAAATGGTAGATTGGCGGTACAAGCGTTTGAAGCCAGCGTTTATGACATTGTATTGATGGACATTCAAATGCCTGAAATGGATGGGATTGAGGCTTTTTCACTAATCCAAAAACTTGATCCGAGTGTTCCTGTCATAGCCTTGACTGCCAACGTAATGCCTCAGGATATAGAGCATTACAAAAGCTTAGGTTTTGTAAATCATATTGGTAAACCAGTTGCAATGTATGAAATGTTTAACGTCTTGAATCAGCTCGTCAATCAGGAAAAACAAATGCCATAGCCGTAGGTACATAGCTTTTGAGCCGATTTAGATTCACAGATGCGTTTAAAATTCGTCTTCTTGGCAGTATTTAAAAGAAATTTTAAAACTTGAAAAGGCAGCTGAATATGATGGCGAATAAAGTGGTTGATCCCACTTCGATAAACTGGTCTCTTATTACACCAGTAACAAAAAAACTAACAGCAAACAAGGTATCCTCCGGAAGTATAAACAGTCTTACCAATACGGCACAAAGCAACAATGTTTTTATTTCGAGTACGAAAAAGCAATCTAGCCCAGCTGATCTCAAAGATTTGAAGAAATGGGTTCCTTATAAAGGGCTAATCGACCCAAATGCATCAAGTACCTCTAGTACAAAGCTTACCAGAATGCATCAAATTAACGGGGTTCTTCACGGCCCAAGTGACGCCTCAAATATGTTTCTCGGTAGCCAACGAGCCAATAACTCATCGTCGGACAGCCATTTACATTCAGTCGAGGTGCCTATTAAGCAAGGCGTTTCAAACGGTTACTACTGCTATTATGAAGTACAACCTGAATTTTATACGACGCCGCCATATCTTTTTAATAGGATGAAAGCTGCACATGATGATGCAAGTACCACTGCGAATGGTAAAGCGAAAGTCGCAGAGTTTTCCAACTGGGTAGACCAAGCATGCCCGGGATCCTTTAATTGCAATGTTACTTGGTTCAAACCAACGGCGAAGGTGGATGAATACAGTATCGCACAAACTCAGTTTATCAACATAGAAGCGGACAAACTTAAAAGCACGGATAATCATCCTATGGCCTTTAGAGATGAAATCGTAAAAATTCCATGATCCATCAATTCAAGGGCTGTGTTGAATGCAGCTTTTGTCACAACCTCGCCAAATCAATATGCTTTATTCTTTGTAGCATATCCTCATTTATTTAACTTTAACTGTTTATTTATACAGTTGTTGTGCTAAGGTATTGGTGGAAATTAAAAGTTAAAAGGACAGGATATGTTACTCGAATTAGAGCTAGATGCTCCACAAGACTTTGATTTTATTATAGGTGAGTGGAACGTAAGACATAGTCGTTTAAAAGAGATTTTAAGTGATAGCGATGAGTGGTACGAGTTTAATGGAGAGTCAGCCACGGTTAAAACGCTTGGCGGGTTTGGTAACATTGAAGACAACCATCTTCACTTTCCTGAAGCATCAATTCGAGCTAAGGCAATACGCTCCTACAATGCGCAAACAAGAGAGTGGTCTATTTGGTGGATAGATGGCAGAACCCCCACGTCGATGGACACACCTGTCGTTGGCACATTTAATGAGAAAGTCGGGCAGTTTTTTGCGGACGATACTTTCAATGACCAGCCAATTAAAGTTCGTTTTATTTGGAATGCAACAAACCCAGAAATACCTACATGGGAACAGGCATTTTCGAAAGATCATGGTGAAACTTGGGAAACCAACTGGAAAATGATGTTTACGAGAAAATAGCTTAGTCAGCAATAAAGCTGTGAAAATTAATGTAATAAGAGCTTCTTTGCATCATTTCTAGAAGGGTTAATTAGAAAATCTGATGCTATCAGTGTATCTGAATACATCAAACATAAAGGGACGACTATGCCAGAGAAGTACGAATGGCGTCAAAAGGAAAAAGAACTGTATATCCCTAAACGAAAGCCGGTCATTATTGACGTAACAGAGTTTAGTTTTATTACTGTACGTAGCACAGGAAGTCCTGCCAACCCCATTACGAGATCTAATACGGTTTGAATCTATGGTGATGAAAAGTGTATTCAAATGCTTCACATAGTCCCTTTTGAAGACCAGCATGAAGCTTTTGAAATCATGAAAGCGATTGCAAATCAGAATGGAGTGGTGAGAGTGTCTAATGTGCATAGAGAGGTTTACCTCTCGGATGTGAGAAAGGTTTCAGCAGATAAATTAAACACGGTATTGAGGTTTTAAGTTGAATAAATCCATTTAGAGGCTTTATAAAGTTAATTCGCGATGGCTGTTGAGCGAAGTTTTATATTATAAATAAAGCAAATCACAAAGACTTAGATGTTAATTGAAGGAGCAAACACTTGTTTATAATTGAATTGAAGTTTTCAGATAATAAATCTTTGGCGAAAAATTATATGGAAGGCCACAAAACTTGGTTGCAGACTTGGTTTGATAAAGGGGTTTTTATTCTCTCTGGCAGCATTAAGCCAAACGGAGGTGGTGCAATAATAGCAATTAATGTTGGCCAAATGGAGCTTGAAAGCATTATTGCTGAAGACCCATTTGTGATTGAGGGGGTAGTAAAACCCGAAATTACAGAGCTGGCAATTTCTAAAAGTGACGAACGTCTGTCATTTTTGCTTGAATAGCGAGTTTACGAGACTACATACAGGCCATAATATTGCTGTAAAGATCAGCTTTTCAAAGTGCTAAGCATGTTGAAAATTAGTATTAAAATATGCTGTTAGTCGTGTGGAGGATTGTTTTTACCCTCATATGACATGTAGTAGCTCATATCTGACCTGACAGTTTTAACTAATAAGTTTAGAATTCATCTGACAGGTAGCTTTGAGCACCTAGAACTCAGTCGCACAATTCCCTTGAACAGCGATTAGAGACAAAGGAGCAGTCCGTCAGTTACTCCTCGTTTTACTGAAAATGTTTTTCAATACTTTCTTAAATGCACTTATCTTTAACCCTGAAAGGACTGTTTTTCGGTATGAATATTGATTGGTAGCAAGAACCACTAAAGTCAAAGACTCGTTAATTTTAATAATACATTAGTTTGTCAATTTCTTTTTTATCGGTTAGTAATATGTAAGTATATTGTATAATTCTAATGTCGCTGGCTTAAGAAAGTAAGTTCTGAGACACCATAGATACCATTTAAGACAATATAGGAAAATAACTGTGGCGCTCACTAAAAAACAATTCGCAAAAAAAACGTACAGCGTATCGGATACGAACCTCGCGGACGATCCGACAAAAGCGAGTGCACCTCAAAAACTCGTGTTAGAAGCCGCTTACGGTGTCTATGTAGCCGAGCTTAGTAAATATGAAAAACTCAACAAAGAAGAGAAACTCGAACTGATCAATAAACTTTCTCAACTCAAAGTCGAATTGGAAGCACAGAGGGGAGAAACCAATGTTGAGAAAACAAAGTTACAAGCGTTTGGGTATTTCGCACGGCGAGGTGTTACAGGGTTTATAGAAGGTGCAGCTAAGCCTTTTTCTGAATGGAGTGTACTAGACAGCAAAGAAAAGGAGCAGTCTATAGAACCAAAGCCAACCGAACTTGACAGCGTATCTACTGCATCTGGTAATACAACGTTAAGCATCGAAAAAGAGTTGCCGTCAGGTTGGCGATTTCCCATAGCGGTTATTTCTAGATTTTTTGCACGTCTATCACCACTAAACACTGCTATCTTATTTGGTTTAGTGTTTGCGGCTAGCGCTACATACGGTAGTTTCACTACTATTTGGGCTGAGAAGAGGGTGGAATCAATCAAAGTTGATTTGAAAGTTGCTAGAGGTGAACTTAACACAGCTGAAAACAGATTGGCAAAATTGGAAGGTATCGAAAATGACAATAAGCGTCTTGAACGCCAAATAGGCAACTTACAGCGCGACATAGAAACATTAGCTGGTGAAAAATCTAATTTAAAAGAAAGTCTAAAAAAAGCAGACGAAGAACATCGCCTAGCAATGCAAGATAAACTGCAAGAGTATAATGATTCTATTGCGAGTTATAGGAGTGATGCTAACACCGCCGCTGCTGAAGAAGCTACAAAGCAAGCAAATAAGATATTAGCTTTAAGTGAGGAAGTTGGTCGCCTAAGGGGGGAAAAACAATATTTTGAAGATTATGCGAAAGATTTAGAGCAGAACTATAAAACGACGACAGCAAACGAGACCGCGGCACAAAACGATGCAAAAATTGCAAACGAATTATACAGGCAGGCAAACGGAGAACTAACTACATTAAGAGCAGAAAATCGACAGCTTCGAGAACTCGTTACTCATACAAGCGAAGCAATTTACGCAATTGAGAAATATTTTGGTAAGAACAACTTGTCCTCCGTCAGAATAAGAAGAGCATGCTATCGAATTGCATATGTGTCTATATCTGATAGGTTTAACGAACTAGCTGCACAATTCGATGTGCCTGTAGATTTAAAATTCGATAATTACGATTCAATAAATGATTACTCTAGAAGATGGACTAACGAATGCTTATGAAGGCAATTGTCCTTTTTGATAGTTATAAACTAATAGCATTTCACGATATTACAGCAAAAAAATTTTCAAAATTGAGCTACAGGGGTTGGCACAAATGACACTGTCAGATTTAATCCACCCCTATTAATTAAGCCTGACAGATCAAGTTAAGACTTATTCATATGACAAGTATTTGAATAAGCCGTAGTCATCACGTAAAAGCAGCTCTTGTTGAGCTGCTTTTGTTTAGATGTAGTTATGAGATTTTTATCTCATCCAAAGTAACGCCCATTGCGTCCCATTTGGTAGACTGCCCCGACTACAAATCGCTGAACCTTTAGAACCTGGTTTGTATGTGCCGGTCGCAACCCAACAATGAGAAGCTAGCACATCTCCTTGCCAACCTACTGTCGTATCTGCGACATTTCCACCAATGTAAGCTGTGCCAACACACCCTTCATACACGGTTGCACCTGGCTCTAAAGAAGTCGTACAACTAGGCTTATCAGAGTTTTTAGGCATTAACTCAACTCTGTCTTTAGCACCCCAGTTATATCTTACAAGTTCAAGCTCTCTTGAAGTGAAATTTGTACCATATACATTGTAGCCGTCTCCACAATCCAGAGTTGAACAACTTACTTGTTCTTTTACATCAGAGAAAACACTTAATTCCCCTTTATATAGCCAAAGCTTGGTGACATTATTTGGATCTGTTTCTGGAATACTTCCATACTGCTCAATACGATAAATCCCGCCTGTTTCACTTGCAGGGTAGCTTCCGACTAAGGTCCAGCCACCCCCATCTCTAGTCATATCACAATACACGCTAAGCGCTTCACCCGAAGCGGTCGTGATGTCATATACTCCATCACCTTGACTAAGTCCTGCATCTAAAATGTCCTTACAGCTCGTTGCTGCATCTGATTGAAGGGCACTGAGTGTCCAGTCACCCTTGGTGCCATTTTCAGCAAACCAAGTGCCACTGTAGTTACCTTGAACATCTACGTTTCCTAAGAAGTACTGAGTATTTGAGGGAGTTTTATCAGATAACTTGAAGTCAATAACGTTGCCCATAATTGAAGTATTACCAGACAAAAATTGACTGGCAGTTTGAGACATAAAATGTACTTTGTCTCCTATAATTGTGATCTCTTGAGATGTACCAGACTCAATAACACCATTTTGCAGGTTATCGGTTGTGAGAATATAATTTCCTTCTAGTGTAGTTTGAGCTAAAGCAAAGTTGCTGACAAGTAATGCGCTGATTGGTAGTAATGGCAATTTCATATATTTCCTTTGAGATTTATTAAGATGTTGCTTGGTGGTTAAAATTGTTTGTTTTTCGTCTGCATGTAAATGTAGCTAAATTTTTTAACCTTATTGCGTACAGGTTGATTACTACGTTATTGATATTTTATTTCTTGTTGGTATTAAAATATTAATGTTTATGAGAGAGGTAGCTTCGTTAGAGCTATTACAGTGTTTATGGTTATGAATTATTTTATAAATTAAAATGGATGTGGAAAAACTCTAAGAAACTATTATTTTGGTATATGTGCTGTAATATTCTTATCTGTAGTTTCTGTTTCTAAAACGAAATATGAACAAAGTACAAGAATCCGTGTAACTAATTTTTAATAAAGATTTAATCAAAAGCCTCAAAAGTAAAAACCTAGAAATTAGCAATTGATGTTTTCCTAGGTTCTAATCGGAAAACTCTATGAGCGAATCTCATCGATTCATTCAGGTTTAGGGATAATATGCTGCTGAACAGACGTGGCAATTTCCTCAGCAACTTGCGGGTCTTTAACTGCGCGCGCTAAAGTAACAGCGCCGATTAAGGTTGCCAGTGTTGCCCAAGTATTTAATTCGCTTCGCTCTTTTGTGCCTTGTTCAAAGGTCTCGACAACTTTAAGCAGCGCCGCCTCGAAAGCTGAGCGAGTCTCGTCATCAGCGCGAATTACCTCTGGTGTTAGGCTTTGTAGAGCGCAGCTTTCACTTAAATCGCTGCACCGCTTGTCCTGCAAATAAAAAGAAATAAATTTATCTAACCATTGATCGCCGTGTTGCTCTTGAAAGTTTTGCAGCGCAGAATCTAATTGACTGACGCCTTCAGTGACAACTTCTTTAAAAGCATTCGGTTTAGAGCCGAAATGAGCATAAAAAGCACCTGATGTCACACCTGCGCCATTGGCTAAGCTGTTAACTCCGGCACCATCATAGCCATTTTGTCTAAAGGTTTTGTGCATTGATTCTAAAATTCGTTGATATGTCAGCTCTTTTTTATTTGGCATGAAGTCTTCCTCTGTCTACCACAAAGGCACTATAACATTAAAAATAGCGATCACTATAAAAATGTTTGACAATATAGCGATCACTATATTATTTTTTATAGCGACCACTATATTTTAATGTAGATACTGAAAGGAGATAGATTTATGCCGCTAACACTAACACTCACAGAAGACGTCTTGCCTGAAGGTGCTGAAAAGCTTGCTATAGCGAAAATCACTGAAGCGATGCTGAAATGGCACAATTTGACAGGTAATGAAACTATGAAGTCGAATATCACCGCCATGGTTCAAGTTTTACCAAAAAACGCGACATATGCTGGTGGAAAGGAGTTTTCAGGCGTTTGGGTTGAATGGAAAGTACCGTCGTTTGCATTTACTGATAGAGACGTTCAAATAGGGTTTGGTCAAGATGTTACGGATATTATTTATGAATTGTCCGAGCGTACACAGCCAAGAGAAAATATATACATTAATGTTGTCCATGCCGTAGATGGAAGTTGGAATTTCAATGGTGTTGCAATGACAAATGAACAAATTACTCAAGCTATATCAACAAGTTGAACCTATCTAATAATTAAATGTCATGTTAAGTTCTTTTGAATTTAACTTTTAGGCTATGAAATGATGGTGACGGTTGAAGTAGTATTGCCATCATTTTCAATTGCGAGCAGAGCTCGGTAACTGTATTAAGGTATGGGGTGTTAAACCAAATTAAAAGATTCTTAATGAGAAATTCAGGTTACAGCGATTTGCATAACGCTTAGCGCTAAATGTGACTATGGCATGTGCATTCGCGATACATATAGATACTTATAAAAGTTGAGTATGCGTTTGACCTGTCTATTAGTATAGGGATTAAAGTTTAGTTCAACCTAATGTAAAAGAGGGGAACTTTAATGCTAAAGATAGAGCACCTAGACAACCACGTTTTTTTAACTCAATTTGAAGATTTATCTTTAAATCCAGTTCATTTTAACCACATCGGCCATATTCGAATTGCGTGTATATACTTGAATAAGTACACAGAAGCTGAGGCAATAAAAAAAGTTTGCACTGGAATTAGAGCTTACGCAGAGAGTCTCGGGGCAAAAGATAAATTTAATCTCACTGTTACAGCAATGCTGGTCAAAGTTATAGCTAACCGCTTGAAAAGTTGTGAAGCCAAAACATGGGAGGCTTTTATTGCGAGTAATCAAGATTTAGCTACTGATGCGGTAGGGGTGTTAAGTCAGTACATTACGAAGGAGCGAATGATGAGTGACACTGCAAAAGTCTCTTATCTTGCACCGGATCTGAAACCTATTTAATTGATTGGAGAAGTGATGTTAACTGTTACTGAGTTAGCTAAGAAGTGCGAGATTTCTCGCACTGCTGTTTTATATTACGAAAAAGTTGGCCTGCTTATGCCGAGCTGTCGCTCTGATAATGGGTATCGTTGGTACAGCGAGAAAGAAGTTAATAGATTAAAAAGTATTCTGGCTTACCGCGCTTTCGGTATGTCAATTTCTGATATCGCCAAATTGGTTTCCAGCGAAAGTGAGCAGGAGCAAGGAGCATTGTTAAAAAGTCAGTTTCATACCTTAGCAAGAGAAATTCAAACTCTAAAGAAGCAACAACAGGCAATTGTAGTAATGTTACAAGAACCAGATCTGCTCGAAGAAAAAGTTGTCTCTAAATCACGGTGGGTGGAGATTATGATTTCACTTGGCTTTAGTGAAAGTGACATGATTGAATGGCATCGTAATTTTGAGCGTATGAAGCCTATACAACATCAAGCATTTTTGGAGTCTCTCGGAATTTCTTCTACAGAAATTGAAGCAATTAGAGCGCGAAAATAAAAAACACGACTTTTACGATAAAGTTACAGGTATTGTGGTAAGTAATAGCAGGTTAGCGACTTAACATTTATTCACCTCCACTATGTTTAAAGTACACTGAGCTTCGTTATTGTAAATAAAACCTTATTTTATCCTGTTCAAAAAATATTCGCCTTTTCGCAACGTAAACGTCATTTAAGCAATCTATCTTAGCTCAAAAATAAAACAATAAAAGAGTGTTGTGATGCAACATAAACGGTGTTTTCTGAGCAAATATATAATTGCTGCGGCTATTTTAGTGTTATTGGTAACTATTGGCTTTGTACAACTGAGATTTTTATCAACACAACCATTGGAGTCTCCTCGACTTGCCGAGCAAATTGCTATCCAAGTTGATGTGGTAAACGACAGTGCAGGAAAGAAGCATGCGCATAATCCGGTTTTAGTGTCATCCGCTGAGAGCCAAAATAATCAAACACTGAATAAAAATGATCAAAATATCACAACGAATGAAAAGCTTAGAGATACATTAGAAAAGCTACAAGCAAACATCTCGCAAAACCCAGAACCACTCCAGCATGCCATTATGGGGCCTAGCAACCAGCATATCGCAGTGCGTATGCAGTTGCTTGATTTACTGGAGCAAGACCCTGATTTAATCTCTGAATTAATCGACGCATTTATTGATGAGCCGAATAGTTTGCTTGGTAGAGAGCTCAGCGCGGTACTATCTGAATCAGGTCATGAATTTGCGCAAGAAGCTGCGCTAGATATGGCATTGGATTTATCACATGATGAGCCAGCTAGAGCGGCTGGACTTCTGTTGGTTGCAAAAATGGAAGAGGTGACTGCTGAGACTCGGGATCGTGTATTAGCACATATTGATTCTGGAAGTGACTTAAACTCTGACCTACAGCAATTTGCTCTAATGGCATTAAAACCAGCTCCAAGCTCCCAAGAAGATTACCAACGTGTGCAACGTACGTTATCAAAAGTGGTTCAAGCAGAAGATCATAATATCCGTCGTCATGGCGTTTATCAAATGGCTCAGTGGGCTACGAATAATGAAGACTTGCAAGATGTGAGGACTTTGGCCTTAACGGATCCTGATGTTAACACACGTGCTCGAGCTGTCATGTCATTGGGAGACAGTCCTTTTAAATCTCATGAAAATCGCAGTGTGCTTTGGCAAGTTGCGGATGACGAAAATGAGCCACCACCAATTCGACTATATGCACTCAAATCACTATCTAGGTATGCCTTAAATGACGGTGAAATAAACAAATTACGTATAATGAACAAAGATATAAGAGGCACCTCGAGATAACACCAGAGCATAAACCGTCGTTATGCAATGAGAAATAAAAGAGACCAGATTTGGAAAAGTCTTTCCAAAAATACAGCGAAACAATAATTTATAATTAAGGATAACTAATGAAACTCGTAAATTTACTTATGGTAATAGGAACGTTGGCTGCGGCCTCTTTTGCAAGCTCAGCAGAAGCACGTGGTACACACTACGGCACTGGTGGCGATGATATTATCATTGGTAGTACAGGCACAGATATCATTTACGGATATGATGGTAACGATCGTCTTTATGGTAAAACAGGCAGTGACATTCTGTATGGCGGTAACGGAAATGACAAGTTGTATGGAGATACAGCATCAGATCGACTATACGGCGGTAATGGAAATGATTACTTAGAAGGAGGTACAGCTGCTGATTATTATTATGGTGGCGCAGGTTATGACGTGTGTAAAAATAAATCTGGCACGCCTTATTATAATTCTTGCGAAAGCTACTAAAAAATAAAGCTTAGCGTTAATCATAATGAAGAAGAGTGCCCCATTCTCTTCTTCATTTTCGTTTATGAGGAGCTCGAAGTTAGTTTAAGCCTTGGCTAAACGATCTAATCGGCCATTATTTTATCTTTTAGATTGGTATTGAGATTGTACGGTACTTCATTGGGCAATAGGGCCCTAGCGGCCTCTAATTGGTTGTTGTCAACGTAACCTTTAATTTGCGCTGCGAGCTCTGTCACATCGGTGACTTTTTGAACCCACTGGTTCACATATAAGTCGACCGCTTCGTTGGATAATCCTATTTGAATAGCGCGATGCTCGAGCGGTTGCAGGTTAATGTCACGCTCAGGATCCCACTGTATCCTAACTGGAGTACTGTTTTTAAGCTTTAACCAAGCCTCTCTGTCGGTGAACTCTTTCGCCTTATTGCTCAATAGGCTATTGTCGAGTGCCCACTCGAATCCCTCTCTACTTATATCGATTGCCAAAATACGGTTTTGACCAGTATCTTTTTTCGCCCAACCTGAGCGATACATCATCCATAGAAACGATGGCTTAATCCAGGTCATACGCTCCATTTTGAAAGGAGGCGAAATAAAAGTGCCATTGGCGAGTGTAGAATTTGCTATTGCGTCGTTGTAAGCCTGATAAACACGGATCGTTTTATTGTCATAAACGGCACGGATCTGCCGAGTTGGAAAAGTCATTAACTATTTTATTCTCTAGTGATTAAACGTTACTTTTGTTTTTTGGGTTCTAAGTATTATTACTTATCGCCCAGAAGCGAACAACTGAAATAGCTTGAATTTTTTCATAAAGTATTTAAATACATTCACTAAAGAGTGTAATTGATTTATAAACTCAGTAACTCAGTCTGCTTAAATAGTAATCGCAAAGGCATGTGGAAGATGACAAAGGAAAGTGATGAATGCGTTGCAATACCACTCTAATAGCTGTGTTGGTGTATTTTATTTTATCGTCGAAAAAATTGATTAAGAGAGAATATATGAAAGGATTTTATCTTACCCTTGCTTTCCTTGGTTTATTCATACCATATGGAGTATTAGCACCCTGGATATCAGCCCATGGCTTGGACATTCCTCTTTTGTTCAGTCATGCGGCGGCAAACTCGGTTAGTCAATTTGCTTGGTTAGATGTACTTGTATCGGCAGTCGCGCTTATAGGGTTTATTTTAGTCGATGGCCGAAGAAAACAAATCAAGTATAGGTACTTGGCGGTGATTGGTACTTTGATTGTAGGCGTGTCTTTTGGGTTACCTATGTATCTGTATTTGAGGGAGAGAGCGGAAGAGGAAATATAAACTATTTTACGCTACGATATTGTTCAGCCACATCTGTTTACCCCTGAACACCTACCTTTGGGACGAAGAAAGTGCACTTTCAACAAAATGTCATTGGGCTCGAGCGGACATAAGTGCAGTGAATACATGGTGAAAAATACATGTTTCAACTCGATTTGCTATTTGGCTATCAACTAAATTTTAACGATAACCTAAACACCGCATGGCCTGTATAAAATTGATATTGTGGCAAGCTAAAGAGGAGCTGAAAGATTAAAATTACTCTATAACCCTTTCGTTACTGATAGCTTGTTACCTCACTCTTATTATTTCACGATTTTTCTTGGTGGATATTTTAAATATTTTACTATTTATTGGGTGGTAGTATTAATAATTTTATATAACCTATTTTATTGTTATTCCTTGCTCTAGTTCTTTTATAAATACATTTATAACTAGGTTTTAATTGTGTTAAATGTTTTGTTTTTTTGTGCTTTATTTGTTTTTTAAATGATCATTCTTCTTGGTGGGGGACGTAGGTTTGATTCGTTTTTGTTCTATTTGTTTTTGTTTTTGAGATTTTTGAAATTTAACCTGTTGTTAATTTTGATTATTTTTTTACTTTATTGTGTTTTTTATATTTGTTTTTTAGCTGTTGCGCTATTCATTTTCCGTGTTTAAATTGGTTTCGTTAATTTTTGTTAACGTTAAATTTAAAAAATAAATATAAGGATAATATAAATGAAAAAATTACTTACTTCTGCTGCGGTTTTAGCTTTGGGTCTATCTTTTAACGCATTGGCTGGTGGTAACACGACAACAGGAACAATATCGAGTGTATATGTCAACAACAGCTGGACTATGGTACACGCGCCGGATATTACAGGAAATCCAGACAACTGTGCAGGTACATCTCACTATGCAATTGTACCTTCACATCCGAACTATGAAACCATGCATGAAACTCTAATGGCCGCAAAGTTATCGAATAGCAAGGTGAGATTTTGGGTACAGGGCTGCTCTGGACAAAACAGTAAATATCCAAGAATTGTTAGCATTTGGTTGTACTAATTGATAGATGGGTCTTACGTTAACCAAAACTTATAGACCAAGGAATAAGCAATTAATACACTAAAGGTTAGTACATGATAAAAAAACTAATAACGTATTCAAGTGTACTGTTTAGTATGAGCACATTAGGTGCATATGCATCTCAAGTACCTCAAATACAACAAACACAAGACACATACTTAATTGACTCAGGCGAAGGTTACTCAGTGTATGAAGTGTCAGGCACTGATTATCAGACCTATGTTTCGAGTCTACAAAGGCAGATGTCAAGCGCTGCATTGAATGTAAGCTCTCAAGAAACGCCGGATATGCCAAGCTTCGAAGACTATCAAGTCGCAAGCCAGAAAGTTTCTACTCAGGCTTATGTATTTGACAGTCTAGTTGGTGTGATGAATTCTGACTTACCTTATTCACATAAACTAGATATCTTATCTGACTATGATGTGACACCAAGCGATGCACTTGATCAGGTTGAGATAGGTCTGCTGATCGTTGACAAAAACCAAGCTGACTATCAGTTGGGCAATGGCCTTGCTTTGAAATCTGCTGCTTTACAAAATGGTGAAGTAACTCCTTTGGGCCTTTGTAAAAAAAAGTGGCATGATAGAACTAAAGCAGGTAGCTTTTCGCTAGCCTCTTTAACTGATTCATATAAAAGAGGGGACCTGAACTTTAATGTAAATTCGGGGATTAGCGGTAATATTAGCTACGAGCTTAGCTATAAATACAAAACCAATCGTTGTTCCTTTAACGTGCCATATAAGCACTCTATAACGGGTTTCAAAGCGAAAGGGAGCTTGCATTCAAATGGTGGCTCAATTTCGATAAATGGTACCGTTATTGATACGACCCAGGATATGCTATTTGATGAAAGCTTACTCAATGGTGGGATTGATAAGGAGTTAGATTTTTGGGTCGGCCCAGTGAGAATCGTGTGGTCACATGAGTTTGATCTGCGCGCTAGACTTGCTGGTGGTATCAGAATTGATGCTCAAATGGGGTTAAACTTTGATGTAAACGGTAAATATCAGTTTGACTTCAAGTGTGACATGGTTGGTCAAAACAATTGTTACAACGCAAGTGAGACAGTCAATACTTTCGAAGCAAAGTTGAAAAATCCAACGTTAACAGGCGGCGTTTCGGTACGAGCTCGTGTTCAACCTGAAATTGCTGCAGTGTATACGCAAAGAGCTGGCATTTACTTAAAGGGCCTTTCACCAGTTAGATTAACACTTGATACTTTCTTATATGGCTATGCTGAATTGTGGGCCTACTACGGAAATGCTTGTGGTGATGGTAACTATGATGGCGTTAATGAGGTAATTGGCGGTGCGGCTATAGACGCTGGGGTTGGCGTAGCAGGTAAGTTTAGCTGGCGGGTGTTTAGTAATCGCAAAGAAGAGCCTCTAAGAATCAAGCTTTTAGATGGTTGGGTTGAAAAAGAGCTAGATGGTCGCGGTGAGTATATGGCTATTCAGAAAAGTTTATACTTTGATGAATTAGTAGAGTCAGATGCTTTCTTGCCGGTTGTTGATGCGCCAGACGTTATTCTTTCTGGGGACAATAAGGTGAAAGTGGCAATGAGAAGCTGTTTCCCTTACGCATCACAAATGACTTATCAAGTTAAGTTTGGGGATGGCTCAGTCAAAGAAGTCAAGGGAAGCCCGTCGGGTGTGTTTGTGAATCATACATTCAATGATTACGTAAGTTATCCAATCACAGTTACGGCGCTAAAAGACTCTGAGAACAGGCGATTCAGAGCGATTAGCTCAACAAGAGAGGTCATCGCTTCTCCTGATGGTGTAACAACTTTTAATCCAGTTTATTTTGTCACAGTTCTATAAGCTTCAATAATGTATTGTTAGCATACACTAACAATAAAACCTCAGTAATGATTTTTAGCATCGTTGCTGAGGTTTTTATGTGAATTCATTACTAATCAGATAATCTCCATTACCGATTTTGTTATTTCTAAATAATTGTTCGGCAATCATTAAAAATAACTTATTGCTGTACATCTGCAAGGTTGATGATCGTTATTTTTAATTTAAAATCCTCCAATTTATATAGTGGAGAATTACTTTGAAAAACAAGAATGATAGCAAAATTTTAGATAGTGTGAACGAGATAGACAGCGCTGGAAGAAGGCAGTTTTTAAGTGCTGGGGCATTACTTGGTGCTGCAATACCAGTTGGAGCAGCAACATATGCAACAAATGTAGATGCGTCAATAGGGACTAGCAATATATATTTCTTTACAACGTTATCTGAAGCGCTTAACAGTCATCAACTAAGCGAAGGTGACACTGTATTCATTCAAGCCACGGCATCCATCATTGCACGGACCTTATCTACATTTTACCGAGTGGTATTCTCTAATTATACGTCACCACAAAGTGTCGAGTTGCATACCAGCAATGCAAACAGCAGTTTAGCACTATTGCTTGTGCATGGTGATCGAATTAATTTAAACCAAGTGGCGAATTCAACCAGTATCAATAATGTCAGTAATTTATTGACAACAGGGGATAGCATTACAACGGGTGGCGTAATTGATATTCCAATTGGCAAAAATAATGTTAGTTCAAAAGCATATTTTAAAGTAGACGGCCACAACAACTTTGTAAATAGAACTATCCTAGGAAGAGGTAAAGCGGCGAGTGCACTCGATTTTAGTGAAGCGAATGGGACTGATTGCGGTGTAGTTTTTGAACCAGGTGTATTTTACTCACTAAGAGATCTTGCTGTATATAACTCTAAAAGTGATGGTGTAGCGCAGTTAGGTGGAGAGTTTACGTTAGACCAAACTACGGGTATTGCTTGGAACCATGCATATTTTGCAGACCTTAGAATATCTTACAATGAAGGTGATGGTGTTAGTTCTGGCCGTGGTTTCTTGGGAACATATAGTCGAGTATTTGCGTCTCATAACGCTGGCCATGGGTTTAACATGCAGGGGTTACACACTTCTTTAAAATTTGATAACTGTTATTCAGCAAGAAATGAAGTTGGATATAAAATTAACCAAGCTTTTTATAGCTCTATCGGTAGTTGTGCATCGGACCTAAATAGCCAGCATGGCTATGAGATATCAAACAGTCATTCGCTGGATATAGCAGGTTCTGGAGCAGAGCATAATAGGAAGTCAGGTTTCTATTTGACAGCTTCAAACGCCAGTGGAGAAAACAAAAACATTAGTTTGAACAGTGTTTTTGGATTTAACAACAATTCTGCTAATCAAGGGTTTGCTAATCTACTCCATCTTAAGTCGGAAGATGGAAAAGAAAACACAGCTACGTTAATTAATAGTGCTTCAAAACAGTCAAATTCTGCACACGTAATTGAAGACGTTATTGTGGATGGAGAGGGGGCTTACTTAGTTGAAGGCTTTAATGATCTGCCAAATGGCGTTAGATCTCAGCGGGGGGGCTATATTCAGCACTTACCCAAGCACACTGTTGTGCCCAATAAAAGTGTTACCTCACCTACCGAAATTTGTCGACTTTTGTCTCCCCAAGGACACAGCAGCTCCTATGGTGGAGAATTAATGATACAAGCTTCAAATGGCGACCCTTCAAGCAGTTTGAATAAGAATACTGCGTTATACAAAATTGCTGTATGCAAATCAGACAATACGGTATTTGTTGAACAGCAGTATGCTCTAGGACGTATCGAAGGTACAGGAAGAAGTTGGCCCTCATTTAGTTGGAGTGTAGAGAATGACCAGCTAATCGCAACACCTATTAATGCAACCAATGGTCAGTTTTACTTTGAAGTTTTGGGAACTGGGTTTATAAAAACGACTAAATAAACATTGTTTGACAAATAAAAAGCCGAAGTACTATGACTTCGGCTTTTTAAGGGTGGGATTAGTCTAAACCTCTGTTGCGCAGTAGCGCATCAGTGGTTGGCTTTCTACCTCTAAAGCCTTCATAGGCTTCAAAGTAATCAAGCGTGTCACCACGGCTGTAGATGAACTGATATAAACGTTCGGCTGTTTCTTTATCAAAGATATCTTTCTTTTCTAAGAAAGCATCGAAGCCATCTGCATCTAAGATTTCAGACCACATATAGGCATAGTAAGCCGACGAGTAACCGCCTGCGAAAATATGACCGAAGTGTGTACTACGGTGACGCATGATGATTTCTTCAGGTTTACCGTACTCAGTGAGTACTTTATTTTCAAATGCACGAACATCGAGATCTTTTACGTCGGTCATTTGGTGGTAGGCCATATCTACAAGCGCAGATGCAGTAAACTCAACTGTTGCGAAACCTTGGTTGAATGTGCCTGCTTGCTTGATCTTATCCAGCAGCTCTTTTGGCATTGGCTCATTAGTTTTGTAATGAAGCGCGAATTTTTTCAGCATTTCAGGCTGAGCAATGAAGTGCTCAAACAACTGTGCAGGGAATTCCACCCAGTCACGAGGTACACTAGTACCAGCCAGTGTTGGATAAGTTACATTCGAAAGTAAGCCGTGTAGTGCATGTCCAAACTCATGGAATAAAGTTACCGCGTCTGAGTAGCTCATCAACGTCGGCTCACCTTCAGCAGGTTTATTCAGGTTCATGTTGTTTAGAATTAATGGTTTAACATCACCCGCCAGTTTCTGCTGTGTACGGAATGAGCTCATCCAAGCGCCAGAACGTTTAGTTGAACGCGCATAGTAGTCCCCGTAGAACAAGCCAATCGCATTACCTGCTTTATCTTGCACTTCCCAAACACGTACAACAGGGTTGTAAACAGGGATATCTGTACGTTCAACAAACTTTAAGCCAAATAAACGCTCAGCTGTGTAAAACTGTGCCTCGATCATATTATTTAGCTCGAAGTACTCAGCGATTTGACCTTGGTCTAGGTCAAATTTAGCTTTGCGCACTTTCTCGGCGTAAAAGCGCCAATCCCATGGTTCAAGCTTGTGAGTGACACCTTCTGCAGCCATCTGTTCTTTGATCCATTCACGCTCTTGCTCGGCTTTTTCAACAGCTGGCTCCCATACTTTTGTTAGTAGATCCATTGCTGTTTCAGGTTTGCTTGCCATTGAATTAGTAAGCACGTACTCAGAGTGATGTTTATATCCTAGAAGTTGAGCGCGTTTTGAACGAAGTTCTACGATTTCTGCAATGATAGCTTTGTTATCAAACTCATTGTCATTGTCCCCACGGTTTGCCCAACCTTTAAATGCTTTTTCACGTAGGTCACGACGCTCTGAGAATTGCAAGAACGGCTGAACGCTTGAGCGGTTAAGTGTAATGACGTATTTTCCAGGTAAATCTCTTGCTGTCGCGGCAGCTGCTGCTGCATCACGTTGTGATTGTGATAACCCAGCTAAGTCAGACTCTTCAAGTACCAGCGTGAAAGCACGAGAATCGTTTAAAGCGTTTTGACCGAACTCAGTTGTCAATGCTGAAAGGCGCTCGTTAATTTTTGCAAATTCAGCACGTTGCTCACCTGTAAGCTTTGCACCTGAACGAACAAAACTATTGTAAATACGCTCAAGTAAACGCGTTTGCTCAGCGTTTAGCAGTGCTGAACCGCGATTCTCATAAACCTGTGCTACACGTTTGAACAGCGCTTCATTCATTTGAATTTCATTTTCATGACGCGTCAATAACGGTGAAATCTCACGTTGCAGCTTTTGCATTTGCTCGTTTGATTCTGTGTTAGACAAATTAAAGAATACCGCAGAAACACGCGAAAGCGTTGAGCCTGCTAATTCCATTGCTTCGATGGTATTTGTAAAATCGGCAGGACGCTCGTTGTCAGTAATCGCATCAATCTCTTTCTTATGCTCAACCATAGCTTGATTGAACGCAGGTAAAAAGTGCTCTGTTTTAATTTGACCAAGTGGCGGCGCGCCAAATGGGGTTGTCCACTCTTGAAAGAAAGGGTTTTGTTTAATATCGCTGCTTGTAGCTTCAGCAACCGTTTTTTCTGTAGCAGTAGCTTGACTGGCTTGTTGCTCTTCAGGCGCTTTCGAGCAGCCGGCAAATAGAACCGCTGCCGAAATGGCCAAAGCTAGGTGGGTTTTTCTTAGCACTGGGTATCCCCTAATAAAAGTAATGTAATGTTATAATATACTTGTATCTAGAATGATACCTAACTAATTTCGCAAGATGTAGGCATTTATCGCACGAATCCATCCATTGGGCTGAAAATTGCAATATTTCAAGCGGTTTGTTTTGATAAAAGTAACTAAATTCCTCGCAAACCAAAGTGATTATCTTCAAGTTACAGAGTCTAAGAGGCGATATTTTCCTGTTATGAGTTTATTGTCGTCTGGGCGGCACCAGCAAACGGTTTACTGCAAAAAAGGGCTGTAGATTTCTCTGCTTGATAGGTTTATTAAACAGAATCTGGATCCGAACTACAGTTAGATTGTAAACCTTATTAGCAGTGGATACGGCATTGTAATTCCTTCAATACGTTAATTTTTATGAAGATAATAAGCCATGAGATTTGAAAGTGGCGTTACAGTACACGAGCATGGTATCGATATACATACGTTTTTTTGGAGAACAGTGTATTAAATAAACGAAGTTAAAGATGTTTGATTTTTATGCTTGGATGCAAACAAGGCGCTCATCTGATAATAAAGTAAAAACTACATGTAATAACAGAGGGTTTCCCTATTTGTGCGAATTGACGTGAGCAGTTGAATACTGTTTGAACTTAATCTACAAAGAATATTCGAAAAAATTATCTTGATATTAACTTTAATATAACATAAGTTTCAAGAGCTTTTTCATTTAAGGCACAATAATTACAAATAAAGGACATTCAACTTATGACATCATGTAAAGTAATCAAGTCCATGCTACCAGCATGTGCGCTGTTTTTGGCGACTAACTTACAAGCCAGCTCATTCGAAAATCAACAAAAGGAGATTGTAGCTGAGGCGGTGCCGTACCAAATGGCTTTGGGTTTAAACCATACTCTGAGTTCTACTTCTGGGCACTTTGAGCATACAATTCATCACCCTAATGCAAACTTTATCAAGGTTAATTTTGCTAAATTTGAGCTGCCAAAAGGCGCTTATTTACAAGTTAGTGATTTAGACGGGCGTGAAACATATCGCTATGATCATAATGACAGCGATGTCACTTCTGCTATGTCGATTTCTGCTGATGCTATCCAGCTGAAGCTGGTTGTACCAACCCCGACTCTTTGGCAGCCTCACCATGGTATAGAGATTGATAATTTCTTCGCCGGATACCCTGAATCAGAAATAGCGGCAAAAGCACACATGTTAGCTGCGGATTTAATTGAACCAAAATCAACCTGTGGCATTAATGAGCGTCGAGATGTGGCGTGTTGGGAGTCTACTCACCCAGTTGAATTTGAGCGCAGCCGTCCCGTGGCACGTTTATTGATTGGGGGGCGAAGCCTGTGTACAGCGTGGCGTGTCGGTTCGAGCAATCACATGTTTACGAACAATCACTGTTTTGACACCGCAGCTGAAGCCAAAAATGTCGAGGTTTGGTTCAACTATCAGCGTACTGCATGTGGCACAGGGCAGCCGAATGCAACGGTTAAAGTAAAAGGCGACCAACTTCTGGCTACCGACTACAGTCTTGACTACACATTATTCACGGTACAAGAGTTCGATAAGATTAAACGGTTTGGTCATTTTGGTCTTGATGTAACCTCGCAAACACTTGGACAAAGAATCTATATTCCACAACATGGCAGTGGCAACCCTAAAGAGTTGGCGATAGAAAGCGATCAAAATGACACGGGTTACTGTCAAATAGATCAGACTGTTACAGCAGGGCGAGGTAGCAATACAGATATGGGTTACAAATGTGACACCATTGGTGGCTCGTCGGGGTCGCCTGTCTTGTCCGCAGAGCACAACAATGTCATCGCATTGCATCATTATGGAAACAGCACGCAATGCACGACAAAACTTAATCGCGGTACGCGTATCGAGCTAATTTGGCCAAAAGTATCCTCACACTTTGGTGGCGTTGTGCCAGTGGGAGACAATGGCCATGTAGGTAATACCCCACCAACTGCTGACATTCAGGTTAACTGCAATCAACTAACTTGCACTTTCGATGCCAGTGGTTCAAGCGATGTAGATGGCAGTATTGCTAGCGTTGCATGGCAATTCGGTGATGGCAGTGTGGCGTCTCAAACGCGTGTAGATCACACATTCGCACAAGCAGGCACATACCAAGTGTCTTTGGTTGTGACTGACAACGAAGGTGCGACAGGTACAGTGACTAAGTCTGTTTCTGTGACTGATGGTACGAATCAAGCACCAGTGGCTGGTTTCACTCACAGTGCTAATAACTTAACGGTGTCATTCTCTGATACGTCAACAGATGATACTGGGGTTGTTGGTTACGCATGGCAATTTGGTGATGGCAGCACTAGTCAGTCGCAAAATCCTGTTCACACGTATGGTGCCGCTGGCACTTATAGCGTTTCGCTAACGGTCACTGATGGGGCTGGTAAGCAAGATACATTGACACGCACCGTTGAAGTTACCGCAGGCAGTGGCTGCAATGTCCCTGCATGGGATAGCGGCACAGTTTACCTAAAAGGTGATCAAGCGTCTCAAAACGGTAATGTGTATGAAGCTAAGTGGTGGACGAGAGGCCAATCGCCGGCTGACAACTCAACACAGTGGGCTGTGTGGAAGTGGGTAAAAGCTTGTAACTAATTCACTTCTTTTTAGACATCCTTCACTTTTTATTTGTTTGTATCGATTTAAAGTGAAGGTTTCTATACTTCAAGTCTCCAAGAAACTGAGCAAAGCGTAAATAAGTAGGAAAGGCCTACTTATTTACGTAATCGACTAGCACTTTATTTTAAAGCATGTCGGGTGTACCACCGATTCTTCGGCATATATCGGATGCGCGTTGTGCCGCTCGGTAGTCGTAAAATACATCTTCCCATAATAACTTGCCGTTTTTAAAGCAATACACATTGATAATATCATTAGCTTCAACGTGTGAGGGAGCTGCCGTTACTAAAAGTGTTGCGAGTGCAACGATTGTCGTTTTTATCATTTCTATGTCCTTTCCTTAGTTTTAAATAATTAAATGGTGTTGATAAGTTATCAACAGTATTATTGTTAACAGTTGTTTTACTACTTGTAAATAAACAAGTGTGGGAAGGCGAAGGTATTACATGCTTTTGTACCATAGATAAACGAAATAATAGGGCGCGAAGAGATAGACTAAATGATTAAACTTCTAGTCTGGGTAGATAACAAGGTTGCTTTATCGGTTTAGCAGAAATAGGGAGAGTCGAGGCTCTCCCCTAACAATCCGAAATCTAAGGTCTGTTCGACTTTTTAGCCGCCAAACTGAATTCTTACGCCAGCATTGACGGTAAACCCATCATTGCGAGACCAGATATCAGTGGTCCAACGGCCACTTGCTGCTTGAACCGGTAACACCAGTGAGTGCTCTTTGGTTTGACGGACATTTAATAAGTTTTCGGCATTTAAAAACCAACTGACGTTGCCAAGTGTAATTTGGCCTAGTAAACCGAGGTGCCAATACGGATCGCTGCTTTCGCGATAAGGATTATTCTCAAGGTGCTGAGTACCAGTGTAATAAGCTTCAAACCCAACAAGGTGACTACCGTGCTCCTCCCACATGATCACTGCACCTGCTGAGTGTCTTGGTGTTAGCGATAAAGGTGTGCGTGTGAGCCCATTTGAACTTGCTTTTGTTGCATCCGTATACAAGTAGCTGGCTGTAAATTTGATGTCATGCCAGCGGTAACGAAGTAGAAGCTCGGCACCGCGTATTTCGCTTTGGCCGGGTGCATTTACGATACGTACTTGCTTAGCTGAATTTATATTGTCTATCACTTCCAATTCAGTGACATTTTCAACATCAGAGGCAAATAATGTGACGCTGGTTTCAACGCTATCAAAGGTGTAGCTGATGTCTATAGAGGCTGTTGATGCTTTCTCTTCTTTGAGGTTATCCAGTGGTTCAAGGCGAGATAGACCGGTATCATCGATGTCCTCAATAAATGGAGTAGGTGCGTAAAAGCCTTGGCCATATGAGCCGCGAATCGTCCAGTTATTTGGGTTATAGAGCATTGAAATACGCGGGCTTATCTGCGTGCCATACTCGCTATGCCAATCAGTACGGGCACTGAGTGACAGCGATACATCGTCGGCCATTTCATAATCGAGTTGTGAAAATAAACCAGGCACATCATACGTATAATTAAAGCCAGAGTACTCATCAGAATCAAAAGAATCTGATTGATATGCCACACCAATTAGCCACGCAGTGGTGTCTGTATATCCAGACATGCTTGACTCAATTAGGTAGCTGTCATGGGCGTCATTTTCTAATATCGTACCATATTGGTGTTCGTGCTCTTGATGCATCGCCGAGCCGCGAACATTCAGGTTTAGAACCTCGCCTAGTGGCTTTTCAAAAATAAATCCGCTATCTAGTCTAACGGTATCTTGCGCTTGCACATAGGGGTTACCGTCGGGCATAACCGCACCTTCAGCAGTACCGCCTGTTCGTTGTTCCGTCATAGCTCCAAGGGTTACGTACAGGTTTTCGCCGTTTGTTCCTGACCAATACAAACGCGGACGCATGGTTGCTCGATTGTAAGCCGCCATGTCTATCCAGCCATCGTTATCAAGGTCTTGCTCTGCTTGATGGTGCCCTCCCGCTGTAATAGAACCACTCAACGCATCTGAGATTGGTGCTGCCACGTATGCTGTGATGTCTTGACCGCTTTTTGAAGTGGCATTCAATAACACCTCTCCTTCGAACTCATCATTCGGTGTGCGGGAAATCAGGTTGATAACGCCTCCAAGTGCTGAGCCGCCATAAAGCGAGGAGGCTGAACCTTTGATGATCTCCACATTAGCAAGATCGGTAGGAGGGATCTGCAACAAACCAATAGAGGCTGTTTGCCCACCATAAAGTGGCAGGCCGTCGCTCAGTAGCTGGGTATAACGGCCATACAGGCCTTGTAGCTTGATATTTGCACTACCAAGTGCAGGGGACGTATTTTGCACTCTGACACCGCCCGTTTCTGCCACCAACATAGAGATATTTCCCGGTCGCATAAGCGCTTTTTCTTGAACTTCTTCAGCATTAATCACTTCTGTACGGGTTGCTGATTCTGTCACGATTCTGCCTAATCTGGAGGCGGTGACTTGGATTTTTTCTATGTTACCGTTCTTTTCATGATCATCGTGATGATGATGTTCTTCATGGCCGGCGGCATACGTTGTACAGGGCAACAACATCATTGATATTGCCAATTTAGAATATTGGTTACGCATTTTTACCTCAAACATGCCAAAAATTGCTCGCAAGTTGTGCGAATTTACTTTTAAATTTTTAACGTGTACAAATTTTGGGCGTACTAACCCTTAAGAGGTAAAAATGGGGGGTCTAAAGAGCGGAGCTTGCACGCTATTTGGGCGCTGCGTTTCATCATTAAAAGTGGATTGGCCTTGTGCGACAACACTTGAAGTATTGCTCTGAGCACTCAAGTAGACAAAGGCAATGCATGCATTTGCAGGACATATACAGTCGGATTCACAGCAGTCAACTTCACAACAATCTTCGTCACTGGGTATATTCGTGGTATCAAGGCCCGCAGATGCTAGCTGTATTGATTGTGTTGTGTCTTGGACTTCGGTGTTATGTCCAGTCGCGCCCATGAAATTATACGCACTCACTTGCCCGACAAAGGCAATCAGCGTCGCAATAACAATGAAAAATTTTGTTAGTGGCTTAAGCATATAATTCTCATAGGATAAATCGCCACATAGTCTAAGGCATTTTAGTGTATGTGTGAATAGAGAAGACATTAACTTTATTGGTAATCTGGCGGTGACTGGAATTTAATATTTTCCTCGTGTATTTTAATCTGCCCTTGCTTTTAGAGTATTTGCTTCAAGGCTGTATATGCGCACGTTATTTTCTTTGCTCTTCATTTTGATATCAACACATTTGTCTGCCAATACGATTAGCGCTTTTACGTCTGATGGGTGCAGTGTTTTTCCTGATGGTACCCCCACACAAAAAGAGTTGTGGCTTTCATGTTGTACCGCACATGACTATGCATACTGGAAGGGGGGGACATACGATGACAGGCTAAATGCAGACCGTGAGCTTGAAAAATGTGTTGCCAACGTGGGTGAAGCTAAAATTGCAAAGCTCATGCTAGCAGGCGTAAGAGTTGGTGGCAGTCCGTATTTACCCACCTCATTTCGTTGGGGATATGGATGGCCTTACCCGAGGTTCTATGAACCATTGTCAACAACCGAATTAGCCCAAATCGCTCGCTTAGAAAAATTGGCAGAAGGTACTCCTGTATTGAGTAAGTAGGTACATCTAGCCAGTCTAAAAGCTTCATGTTGTGCAGAATTTTAATTTAATTATGTGGTCATTTTTTAAGGTAAAAATACGTGTTGAGGGACGATATTTAAAAATTTCCGAAGGTCTAAAGGTGCAAAACATGCTTTTATCGGATCTCACGGAGATAATGTACCATTGGGATTTAAGTATTGGCCTAGTACACTGCTTAGAAATTAAAGGCGCGAACACAACAATTGTGATTAATAATTTGCACAAGATAGAAGCAGAGCTTAATGAACTGTTTCAGTCCCTTAATGATTGCGCTTTGCCAAGCAACTTATTGGATACAATTGAAGAAAATTTAATGGGTGACACCGTTTTACTGTGGTCTAGAAATAGTCAATGAATACTGATGCTTAACTATTAGAATTCTCTGATACAACTTTGAGGTTTTTGCTCACTTTGATGTCTTTGCGCTGTTTTGAGTTAAACACAACTTTATGCGGCGCTTTGGCTTTGATGAATGACTAAGCCCCCCAATACACGCAACTCTATGAAGCTTACGCAATAATAAACTAGTTAGGACGTGTTTCAGAATAGAAACAGTGCATAGGTATGAAATGTATCATTAAGGGGCTAGCCACTTATTCGTGAAAGGGAAGGGTTTATCTTTTAACAAGCATATCGTTTAAATAAACACTTCCCTGATGTCATCTTATAGTGAAGTATAATTAATTACATACCCAGCCATGCGAGTGTAACCGTATGGCCCATTTATGGCTTCATCAGAAACTCTCGGTATTATGCAATTTAAATGGGCAGACACATCTTCTCCCCAAGTATTCTGGTATGAACTTTGATAGGCAGCTAAACGTGCTTCGTAATCTTCAGCGGGTCTCATTGTGAGTCTTGAGGCGCGTTCAAATGTGCCTGAAGTAGTCGATAGCCTCACACTAGGGTTTGCCATTCCTTTAATTTCTAAAGTACACGCAGCATTGGCACTGGGGTGTTTACTGGCCAAATTAAAATATGCATGCACGGATTCGATTTGTGTGTTTTGCTGTAAGTTAAGCGGGCAATATACATAGATATCTTGGGCTGTGGCATTCTCGATGCTTGACGATGAACGATGCCTATATTTCAATGTTTCCTCACCAGGGTTGACATACCTTTGTACACATTCCGTGGCATTATATGAGACCGAATTTGCGGCCAAATTGGCACTCATGCCCATTGAAAGACAAATTAATATCGCTTTAATTTTCATGATTTCCCTTTTTGTTTTATAAAAGCGATTTTAGTATATGTTGGATTAGCTAATTGATCTTTACTGTTATGTTTTTTATGAAGTTATTTATTTTAGTCAGCGCTGCTAGATAACCGGAAGTCGAGGGGAGTAAAATACTATCATGGTATGTAATTTTATGAGTGAACCTGAAGCTTTCCATCCTATTGAACTTCTCAGTGACATGATTTTTTTCGGTTTGTAGTATGCGTGTACTCTGGTTATGAAAAACACTCTGCCCCAGACTTGCAGCAAAATCGGGCAAGCGTTTTTCAATGCATGGTAGCTATTTAGGTTGGATGTGAGTTGAAGGGTAATTCGAAGATGGTAGGTCTGAGTTTAGCGCCGTCATGAGACAAGAATGATGGAGTGACGGAATATTGCTCCCCCTGTTTGCAGGGGGCTAAATCAAAACGATAAAGAAAACGAGAGGAGAAATAGAGTTGGTTTTAGGGACTCAAGGGTATGAAAAAGTGATTGATGCGTTTGTAACCGCCAGTGTAAATCTGAAGTTTGAGGACATTAATCAGGATTTTTTAAAGTTTTTACCACCACAGCCTGCACGAGTTTTAGACGCAGGATGCGGAGTCGGCCAAAATGCAGCAGCGCTTAGCAGGCTTGGCTACGAAGTTGTGGCGATAGAGCCTTTTGCACCATTCCTTGAGGAGGCTGTTGCAAGCTACCAAACGTTGGATATTCTGTGGTTAAACGACAGCTTGCCAGCGCTACAGAAAGTCTCAATTGATGAGGGTGAATTTAATTTTGTGCTCTTGGATGGTGTTTGGCATCACTTGAGTTATGAAGAGCGTCGAAGGTGTATAAAGCGACTTTCATCTTTAATGGCGCACAATGCAGTATGCGCTATTTCACTCAGACACGGTCCCGCTGGTGGAGGAACTCATGTGTTCCCAACAAGTGCAAAAGAGCTTGTTGAATATGCTAAAGAATTTGGCTTTGAAGTTATTCTTCAGCTCGAAAATCAACCAAGTAAACTGCCGAATAAGCAACAGGTTACTTGGTCGAGAGTGGCACTAAAAAAAGTGTAGTACTACTTGCACATAGATCTAAAAACCCACGAGCTAACCCTTTAATTTGGGTCGCCATGTGTACCAAGCTGCAATTATGACTCCGATTGTAAAGCTTAAAATATGAGTTGGCTTTGGGTAGCCTGCTGTTTTTAAATCGAGGTATAAAGCGGGCAATATCGCAAATAATATTGCGATGATAAGAGAGTACTGGCTTCTTCTTTGTGTTGCGAAAAATAAGAGACCAAACCCAGCAAAAGCCAAGGCGGCTTGCGAAGCACCTGTGCCAGTATTCCATGGCGCAGCGCCTAGCGCGGTGGTGAAGGCCGTGCCTACACCACCGCCGATTAGCCAGACAGCGAACATGTATTTATGGCCTATGTATCGCTCTAAAATAACCCCAATTAATAGAATTGACAGTACGTTATACAGCATATGTTTTTGATGAACATGAACAAGCTGCGCTGCTAAAAATCGCCAAAGCTCCATGTCTTTAATGCTTTGTAAGGTAATGCCACCATAGTCAGCGAGATAGATAATTCGGGACTTACCAAAAAAGGAACCTGAAACTTGAAGTGCGACGAACAATGACACACACAGTGTGAGTATGCATATTGCGAATGTAAAATAAGGTTTGTATGTGCTCGTAGATTCCATCCTTTGACTCAGGCTCCTCACTGTTTCTTGTGCAGTACTGCTCAAATAGCTTATAGGTTTATTGAGCGTTATTTATATCTCAGTAATATTTCCTGTTGGTTATCGGTAAAGCGAAACATTGATGCTTGGGTTCACCATTACTCGAACGCCGTAAGGTATCGTGGTTTGGCCGTCGTAACGATGACTAAAACAGTTTGCAGGCGCAAATTGAAGGTACTCACCAGTATTATCTTTCTTTCTCAAAATGCCACTACAATTCACTAGCGACATCGAAAACAGGCTCATATTATTTGCACTATTTATGAGTTCGAAGCTAATGTCTCCATCATACTGATAAATATGAATCGTCAGTTTAATACCGTCTTTTTCGACCTCATATCTGTGCCATATACCATCACAGTCAACTTGTGGAATAACTTCCAAGACCGTTAATACATCGGTTTCATCCCAAACCAGCATGTTTTCTCCTCTTATATTTCATGCGTCGCCTATTTAATTTTTTTAAGTTTATTCGCAATTTCGCATTCTTCCGGCTTCCGTTTTTCTCTGTTTTCTAGGTTATGTGCTTCGGTTATTAATTCTTTTCGTTCTGGTAGGTTTTCTGGTAGTACAATATTTTTAACTAATCCAAGGTTATGTAAGGCATTAAGTACACTCCATCCGGGATCAGGCTCATTTTTGTATAGTCCCAGCATGGCAGAACCTGGAAACGCGTGATGATTGTTATGCCAAGCTTCCCCCATTGATAACAACCCTGCAATTCGAATATTATGTCCCTGAACTGCAGCTCCTTCGACTGCCCATGTCCGTTCGCCTTGGTTATGTGCAAAATATCCAACTAGCCAATGACCACCAACTGACACAACGACGCGGACACAAAGCCCCCATGCGACCCAGCTAATACCGCCTACTAAGTAAAGCGGGAGTGCAGGCAATATTGCGTGCAAGAGCCAAGTGGATTCAATAAATCTGTAAAATCGACTTTGTGAGATGCGGCTTTCAACTTTGTAGTTAGGAGGATATTGCAGCTTTAAGTCGCAATTCAATTGCCACCAGCCATCTTTCAAAATGTGTGAACCGTGGCGTAAAAAGCTGTGACACTTGGGTTGCTGCTGCGCCCAATCACGAAGATCATGTCGTTTTAACATACCGACAGGTCCAGCCATACCTACCAGCACACCTAAGTAGACAAAAGTATATTCCATCCACAGTGGACATTCGTACGAGCGATGAATTAATAGGCGGTGCATGCCTAAAGAGTGCCCAAAGCAGAGCGTGATAAATGAAAGCAGTAAAAAGACAATAAAGCTAGACAAAGATAGATAAAACGGGGCTACAAACAACGCAATGAATAAGTTTGTCATAAACCACATGGATTTATAGGGGCTCCAAGCGACGTTTCCTTGGAATGCACTGTCAGGGTGGGATGCTGTCACTCTTTTTGTATTTTTCATATTGTTCCTTCAAATACCTATGAGTACAAGTCAAACTAATCGAATAGTTATATCTGCCTGCGGATTTGTACATAGTATTTATATATTGCAGTTAATTTATACCTTGTTCAAGTGGGCGTAAGCAATAGGGTTCTATGAATTACTTCTATACGTATTTATATTATAAGAAAGTTTATTTTATGGTTATAGGTTATTACTTCAACGTTGAAATATAAATCACATCGTTTTTATCACCAAAGTGCCAGCTGGCATTCTCATAGCGCAAATAACCAATATCTGCTTGTGCTAAGATTTGCCAAGTTTTGAGGAGTGCTAGAAATGGGCCTAGCTCGAATTGACTCCTGTCAATGTCTTGCGCAAAAAAGGAGATTTCGACATCAATACTCCCATTTTCCTCTATATATAAAAACACTTGTATATGTTTGATTAGAGTAGACGTATCTTGGCATATTATCTGAACATATTGAGATGGGCGCAATGTTGTTAGGCGCGAATTACAAGAGGAGAAATCTGAAAATTCACCTAAATCACCATAGCATGATAGGGTGTTATAGCGTTCTTGAAACCACGTAATGAGCGCAACAATATGCTCCGATTTCTTCGCTTTAAAGTTAAAATCTCTACAGCTACCATCTTGGTAGAATAAATCTCTCGTAATACCATCGATACTATTTGATATCATGTATCTACACCAATCACATATTGTAATATGCGCACTTATGTTTAATTTATGACTATATTAAAAGCACTTGTGTTAACCGTAAATACAACGGTGGCTAATTGCTAGGTTGTTTTTTTGGGGTTTTTAATACAGGGAGTACTTCTGCAAAGTCGTTATCGAGCAATGTCAGGACATGCTCAAAGCCATATTTCGGGTTCCATTCCAACTGGGTTTGTGCCAAAGACGAATCATAAACTCTATCTAAGCGTTTTGGTAATACCCAATCTCTCGCTTGAAATGCCGCTGCGATTTTTGGGCACTGCTGTGCTAATAGTTTGTCAGCGCAGTGAAATAGCTCTGACGTATCTGAACGACTAAATGGCGTCTTACCCGAAATTATAAAACGATTGAACCCTGCAAGGCACTTTTTAATCGCACACATGTGAGCGAGTGCCACATCTCTGGCATCAATACCTCGCGTTAAGCGATATACCGCCATTAAATCAGCTGGTTCTGGAAAACACCTCGACATTTGTAGGACTGTAACAGGCAAGCCGTGTTTTTTCGCAATGGCTTCTAACTCGTACTCTGCACGTATTTTACTTTTATGATAAATAGATTTTGGCTGCGGGGCTGTTTGCTCGTTTATCCAACCTGCTGTGCCTTCAGGAGTCGAGGCGTAACCATACAAAGCCGTGGTGCTGGTGAACACAAGTTGTTTTATGCCTGCTGCAATACCTTGTAAAGCGAGCTGGTGTGTCGCGTCGACATTGATTTCTTGAAAAGACTGTTCGCTCTTTAGACCAACGTGAGGAGCGTGTAAGGCTGCGGTATGGATTACGACATCTACCCCGTCTAGGGCATCGCGTACAAGCGTACGATCGCGAATATCTCCGACAAAGTCTGCCGTTGAGCAAGGCGTGAGATCCAATCCGACAACCTCATAGTTTTGCATGAGCTTGATATAAATCGCGCGTCCTACTCTACCTGCGGAGCCTGTTACCAATACCTTCATCTGTTAAGCCTTTTTACCCATTGAACCGCCTGACACATGGGAACTCATTCAGTCTAGATTGTCGCATATTAATGATATTAAACCATAAGCCAAGCGTTTTATTGCCAAGTCGTTTGGCAATAATTATTTAGGTTTTAGCGTATTTAAGCACTGAAAAGGATAAAGCGGACGGTGTTAATCAGATATTTAATTACAGCCGTTGCGGTCGTATTGCATGGTTTTTGTTCAGATTTATGAAGTAATTAAAGATGTCTATAGAGTAAAAAATAAACAGTTTGTAAATAATTGTGAAAATTAGAACGTTCTATTGTGTTTATTTTGTGTTTCAAATGTTTTCATCATGTTTTATTTATGTTTTTTATCGCTTGAGTAGGTTTGTAGTTCTCTACGGTTAATCAATTGATATGTAACTTTATCATCTTATTAGTATAAATTAATCAGCTACTTACACGCGGACATATGTCCCCTTTATGGTACTTTTATTCGATCTAGTGTTAAATTAACCTCGTTTCAATTGTTGCCATTTGATGTCTTATCTTTAATTCATTTTTAATAAAAAGTTCATAATAGAGTATTATATTCGCCTCCCATTTTACTTTGGGAATATTTGTACCCTAAATAAAACCAATTTAACTCAAAATGATAAAACAGAGTAATAAACACACGGGAAAAATATGAACTCTAATAATAAGCATCGCACTAAACTGCGATACTTGAGGCGCTGTATAGCCATGGGGCTGTGCTCAAGTATCGTTGCAGGTCAAGCCAGTGCGAATGTTATCTTCACTGAGTACATTGAAGGTAGCAGCAATAATAAAGCGTTAGAAATAACCAACTTTGGTAGCAACAGCATCGATCTAAGCACGGTTAGCATTGCATTAACCGCGAATGGCAAAAAGCTTGATGACGTGACGCCTTTGACTTTGTCAGGGACGCTGGCCGCGGGTGGAAGTTATGTACTGTACAACAATGGTGCAAGCGATGAGCTAAAAGCGCTCGGCGACGTTGCGAGTACTGCAACATACTTTAATGGGGATGATGCACTAACCCTGTTAGTCAACGGCGTAATTGTTGACAGTATTGGCCAAGTGGGTACAGATCCTGGCAGCAGCTGGGGTTCGGGCGATACAAGTACAAAAGACAAAACGCTACGCCGCAAGATTGGCATTGAAAATGGCGATACCGTTATTGATGACGCCTTTGACCCTGCGAACGAGTGGGTTGGCTTTGCAAAGAACACCTTTGACGGCCTAGGTTGTTCCGGTGTCGCTGCATGTGGTGGCAGTGGTAATATTCCATCAGAAATAAGTGGTACACCAAAAGGCATAGTGAATGCCACTGATAACTACGTATTTACTCCAACTGTAACCAACTTAGATAATGACACGCTGGTGTTTGCCATCGAGAATAAGCCGAGCTGGGCAAGCTTTGATACGACCACAGGCAAATTATCAGGTACGCCAACGGCGTCTGATATCGGTACATACGACAACATTGTTATCACAGTGAATGATGGCACTGTGACCAATGCGCTCAACGGGTTCTCAATCTTAGTAAGAGCAGCAGGTACCAATGATGCGCCTGTGATATCTGGCTCGCCAAGCACTTCAGTGCAGGCCACTAGAAATTATGCCTTTACACCCGTTGTCATCGATCTTGAAAACGACGATTTGGTATTTTCAATTACGAACAAGCCAAGCTGGGCGGCTTTTGATACGGCAACGGGCAAGCTTTCGGGCGCACCAGCTGAGTCAGATGTAGGCAGCAATGACAACATCGTCATTTCAGTGTCTGATGGTGTTAATGCACCTGCGAGCCTACCGGCATTTTCGATTACCGTAACAGACAAGCCGGGTAGTAACTATGATTACAATACTTACTATGCCTCGGCGATTGGCAAAGTGGGTACTGAGCTAGAAAATGCATTGTCGCAGATTGCGAGGCAAGGTCAGCAAAGAATGACGTACTCGCAAGTGTGGGATGCCTTAAAATATACCGACGAAGATCCTAATAATCCAAGCAATGTATTGCTGTTTTACACAGGTAGAAGTCAGGACAAAAACACCAATGGTGGTGGCACAACGGATTGGAACCGCGAGCATAGCTGGCCAAAATCCCATGGCTTTCCGAGCGAAGGTCAATATGGTTATACCGATATTCACCATTTGAGACCAACCGATGTAAAGGTTAACTCAACACGTAGTAGCAAAGACTATGATGACGGTGGTAACCCAGTTGATAACGCCCCTGGTAACTTTACTGACAGTGACTCATTTGAACCAAGAGATGCAGTAAAAGGTGATACCGCCCGTATGATGTTCTACATGGCCGTGCGCTATGATGGCACAGACGGTGGCATGCCAGATCTTGAACTTGTGAACAATATCAGCGCAAGTAGTTCACCAACTTTAGGTGTACTGTGTAATCTCATGGATTGGCATCGTGAAGATACGATTGATCAGTTAGAGCTTGATAGACACCAACGCATCGTTGAACAACAAGGTAACCGTAACCCATTTGTTGATAACCCAGAGTTTGCAGAAATTTTATTCGGTGATACCTGCCCTAAATTAGGCGATGTAGCACCAGTCATTGGCGGTAAACCTGAACTTACCGTTGGCGCTGGTAGAGTATATAGCTTTACACCAACTGCGTCAGATCAGAATAAAGATGACTTAACTTTCTCTATCGTGAATAAGCCATCATGGGCGACTTTTGATACACAATCAGGTCGTTTATCTGGAACGCCTGCGGTTGCCGATATTGCGGTTTATGAGAATATTCAGATCTCCGTGACTGATGGGAAATCGACGGTGTCGTTACCGAGCTTCAACATTGAAGTCGTTGACCCAAGCACGATTAAAAACCCACCAACTATATCAGGTAAACCAAATACCAGTGCCGTTGTTGATGTTGCTTATAGCTTTAAGCCGCAAGCGAATGATGTAGACAATGACACGCTCACGTTCTCAATCACCAACAAACCGACTTGGGCAACATTCAATACGCAAAACGGTGAATTGTCTGGTACGCCTTCTAGTAAAGACATCGGTATCACAAGCAATATTGTGATCGGTGTGACAGATGGCAACACCGATGTTGTGAACTTGCCTGAGTTTTCTATTCAGGTGAGTGAAAAGGTTGAAGCGAGCAAAGTTATCTTCACTGAGTATATTGAGGGAAGTAGCAGCAACAAAGCCGTTGAAATTACCAACTTTACCGGCGCAACTCTAGACCTTAGCCGCGTGACAATTACACTTGCAGACAACGGCAAGCCGCTAACGACTGAAGGGTTAAGAACGCAAACGTTGTCTGGTGAGCTAAAGCACGGCGAAACGCACGTTATTGCTAATAGCAGCGCAAACGACGAAATTAAAAGCCGCCAAGACAGCACCAGTACCATTACTTACTTCAATGGTGACGATGCACTGGTTCTAATGGTCGATGGTCAAGTTGCAGATGTATTTGGTCAAGTCGGCACCGATCCTGGCAGCGCTTGGGGCAGTGGCGATACATCAACTAAAGACAAAACCCTACGCCGCAAAGACGGGATCACTTCGGGTGACACAGTATTAGACGATGCCTTTGACCCAAGTGTTGAATGGGAAGGTTTCGCAAAAAATACAGCCGATGGTTTGGGTTGTAGTGGTGTTTCAGCCTGTGGTACGGACGGGGGGTCAACACCACCTCAAGTACAAATTGGTGCATGTAGCGATCCTGCGACCTTAATTAGCGCTATTCAAGGTAATGGAAAGTCTAGCCCACTTGTTGACCAGTCTGTGGTGATTGAAGGTGTGGTTGTTGCGTCTTTCCAAAATGCAGGTCAACACGGTGGTTTCTTCATCCAAGAAGAAGATCAACATGCAGATCGCGATAGCAAAACATCAGAAGGTATTTTTGTCGCAGACACAAACACCAAAGTGAAGGTGGGAGAGCAGGTACGAGTGTTGGGTAAAGTGGTCGAAAAGTACGACCTTACTCAAATCAGCACGGTAACAGATACAATCTCGTGTGCAACTGATGTGCTCACTCAAGTAACACCAACTGAGGTGAACTTACCTTTTGCAAAAGACTTCGACCAAGAGTCTTTAGAAGGTATGTGGATTTCTATGCCGCAAAAGCTGCATGTCACACTTAGCCACAACTTTACGAAATATGGTGAGATTTACTTGTCTCAAGGCATGAGAATGCAGCCAACCAACAAGTTCCGTAAAGATGACCCGCGCAGACTAGAGCTAGCAGAGCTTAACGCGAGAAACGTTTTGCTTGTTGACGACAATTCGACACAAAGTAATCCTGAAGAGATCAGTTACTACCCAGATTTCAGTGCTGATAAGCCACTTCGCTCTGGTGCACAAGCGTCTAATATGTCGGGTGTGATTCACTACACATACGGTAACTACAAGCTAATACCGACAAGTGTACCGAGTTTCGAGCAGTCTAACCCGCGCCGCACTAAGCCTACTGAGCGTAAGTCTGAGCAACATATTCGTGTTGCGAGCTTTAACGTACTGAACTACTTTGTTGACTTTAACGGTCGTGGTGCAAACAACGAGAAAGAGTTTAACCGCCAACGTAGCAAGGTGATCCGTGCAATATTGGCATCAGATTCAGACGTTGTTGGTTTGATGGAAATCGAAAACAATGGTTACGGTGATAACAGTGCGATCAAGAACCTGATTGATGGTTTAAATGAGCGCGATGATGTCAACGATTGGGCGTTTATCGATCCTAAACTCGATCAAGTTGGTACTGATTCAGTGACGGTTGGCATTATTTATCGTGCAAACCGAGTAGCGCCACAGGGCACAGCACAAGTGATCACAGATGCTCCTTTTGACGAGGCAACCCGTGCGCATAGACCGCCAATGCTGCAGTCATTCAAACCAATTAACGGCGGAAAAGAAGTTCGCGTTGTTGTTAATCACTTCCGCTCTAAAGGTGGTTCATGTGGTGCGGATATGGATGATGCAGTCGAGGGCGCTTGTAATGGTCAGCGCGTATTGGCAGCAAAAACCGTGATCGCAGCGCTTACCAAAGCCAACGGTGAAGCGACAACCAATACTGTTATTCAAAGTGCAGATGCACCTGTGTATGCCATTTTAGGTGACTTTAATGCATATGCTTATGAAGCGCCAATGCTTGAATTCTACAATGCCGGTTTTGCTAATCTGAGCATTGAAAAAGAAGCAGGTGACAACTACTCATACTACTACAGTGGTGTGGCGGGTAGCTTAGATCACATGCTAACAGCCAGCACGTCTGTAGATAGCGTTGTACAAACGATGCATTGGCATATTAATGCGGATGAAGCAGCCGGTTTGGACTACAACACCGAAGGTAAGTCTGAAGATCAGCAATCTAAGTGGTTCTCGGAGTCTCCTTATCGTTCGTCAGATCATGATCCTGTGATCACCGACTTCGATCTCGAAGCGGTTGTGATCCCTGATAACCAAGCGCCTGTTGCAAACGACGATACAGCGGATGCGGTTCAAGGTGATACGGTTACCATCGATGTGCTCGCCAATGATACGGACGCAGATGCGAACGCGCTTACAATCACCGCCGCTACACTCGTTTCAGGTTCTGGTGAGGTGCGTTTCTCGGATGCGCAAGTAAGCTATGTACCAAGCGCCGATTTTGTTGGTGAAGCATTAATTAGTTATACCATCGCAGATGGTAACGGCGGTACGGCGAGTGCCAACATTGTTGTTAATGTTATTGCCAAGAATAAAGCGCCAGTGGCTGTTAATGATACTGCGAGCGTACTTGAAGATCAGGTCGTGACGATTGCTGTATTGGGTAACGATAGTGACGAAAATGTTGCAACCTTAAAAGTAAGCTCTGCGACACTCACATCGGGCAGTGGCCAAGTAGAGTTCTCTGGTTCTGAGGTAACTTATACACCAGCGGCAAACTTCAATGGCGCTGCACAAATCTCTTATGTAATTCGTGATGAAGAAGGCCTCACAGACAGTGCACACATTGCGGTGACGGTTGCGCCACAAAATGATGCCCCGACAGTGGTTAATGACTCGGTTGTGGTTTCAGCAAAAGCACTTGCTGAAATTGATGTACTAGCAAATGACTCGGATATTGATGGTGATGCACTTAGGATCACAACAGCATCTGCGGATATTGGTAATGTGGTCATTGATGGCAATGTACTGCTGTATAATGCACCGGCCCTAAATTCGGGTAGTGCCACTATCAGCTACGCAATCAGTGATGGCAGCGCGACATCTGAGGGCACAGTAAGTGTTCAAATTAGCACCGCAAACCTTGCGCCAGTGGCGGCAGATGACTTTGTGCAACTAGATGCAAACCAATCAACAGTTACTGTTGCAGTGTTAAATAATGACAGAGACCCTGATGGTGACAAGTTGTCACTCGTGGCAGTAAATGCAGATGCCGGTAATGCAGTCATTGCAGACAACCAAATCGTGTTTAGCACCAACGACACATTCAACGGTGTAGCGCAAGTACGTTATGCTATCTCGGATGGGTTTGGTGGTCGTGCAGAAGCTGTGTTAGAAATCCGTCAAGATCAACCTTCTGCACCTGTGATCACAGTGCCTGCTGACTTAACAGTCAATGCAACTGGACAGCTGACAAAAGTAGAATTGGGTGTCGCCACGGCAGTTGATGGCAATGGTGAGCCAGTGGCTGTTGAGCTTGTAGGCAGTAACTTCTTACCTTCAGGTGAGAACAAAGTTTACTGGCAGGCTTGTGATACTGAAGACGTTTGTGCAAAGGCCGTACAATTAGTCAATGTGCGTCCAATGGTGAGTATGCCAGCGCCTAGTCAGATTATTGTCGAAGGACAAACTGCAACAGTCCCTGTTGTGTTAAGTGGTGAGCACTTCGAATACCCAGTGATTATTGACTTTGCTGTTTCAGGCACTGCAAGTGAAGATGATTACACAATGGCTGCTGGCAAATTGACAATCGAGTCAGGCACGCGCGGTGAAATCACGGTTGAGACATTGCTAGATGAAGTGAATGATTCAGACGAAACATTGGTAATTTCGTTGGATACCACAGGCTTAAATGCAAGTGTTGAACAGCACCACCAGATTACAATCGTTGAATCTAATATTGCGCCAGAGCTAACTCTAAATGCAAAGCAGCAAGGTGAAGCTCGCTCAATCATGGTTACTGAGCAGGGCCTTATTACGATCACTGCCGAAGTACTAGACCAAAATAGCGCGGACACACACATTATTGAGTGGACTGCACAAGATGGTTTGACTAACGAAAGCAACGATTCAACGGTATTTAGCATCAATGCTGCAGAACTGTCTGTTGGTGTTTACCAAATAAGTGCGAAAGCCATAGATAACGAAGGGTTGTTTGATACGCAAAGCGTGGTATTTAAGGTCGTTTCAGAGCAACCTACGTTAGATGAAAACGCAGACTCAGATGGTGACTTGCTGAATGATGCAATGGAAGGTTTTGGTGATGACGATGCTGATGGTATTCCTAATTACCTAGACCCAATTGACGTACAGTGTAATGTCTTGCCTTCAAGTGGTAACAACTGGGGATCAAGCCTGATTGAAGTCGAAGCGGGTGTGTGTATGTCTCTAGGTGGCCTAGGGCTTAGCAGCGATAACAACGCGGCATCGCTCAGTGCTGAAGAAGCAGTAAATACTGGCTTGGTTAATGCCGATGAAGGTGTAGAAAACCGCGGTGGTATTTTCGACTTCGTCGTCAACATGCCAAGTGGTACAGATAGCGTTAAAGTTGTATTGCCACAACAAGCTGTGGTACCAGCAAATGCCCAATATCGTAAGTATTTACCAAACCAAGGTTGGGTGACATTCTCTGCGCAAAATGGCAATGCGATTCACTCTGCCATGGGTCAAGAAGGTTATTGCCCAAGCATTAATGATGCGAGTTGGCAAGAAGGCCTAATTGAAGGTGCTTGGTGTGTGAGACTAACCTTAGTCGATGGTGGTGAGTACGACGCTGATGGCGTTAAAAATGGCAAAATCGTCGATCCAGGCGGCGTAGGTGTGACGCGTAGTGACAACAAAGCGCCAGTTGCAATGGATGATACGCAAGAGGTTGTTCGCAACGAGTCAGTAGTGATAGATGTGCTTACCAATGACGCTGATGCTGACGGTGACACACTGTATGTGATCAATGCGGTAGCTGAGCGCGGAACAGTTACCATTAACAATGATTCAAGCTTGCAGTATCAAAGTGCGCTTGATTATGTTGGTGCTGATACGATTCAGTATACAGTGAGCGATGGTAAAGGTGCGACAAGCACAGCATTGGTTAGTGTAAACATCGTTGCCAAAGCACAGGTGCAAAACCAAGCGCCAATCGTGGTTGATGAAACCGCAGAGATGTACAATGACCAAACTATCACTGTAGACGTGATTAGCAATGACGCTGATCCTGAAGGAGGTAAGTTGACACTTATTAGTGCGACTGCTGAGTCAGGTGAAGTGACATTCACCGATAGTTCAATCACATTCAAGCCTGCTGCAAACAGCGAAGGCAAAGTGGCGATTAACTATGTCATCGTTGATGAGCACAATGCCCAAGCGTCAGGCACACTATCTGTAACAGTGAATTTTCGCCCTAGCGGTAGCTCTGAGCCAGAAAAAGTAGAGATCTCGAGTGGTTCTATGCCTGTACTAATGCTACTGCTTGTTATCCCTGGGTTGTTACGTCGCAGAAGATAATAATATTTCGGTAGATTTATAAGCCCCTGTCGCCTTTGGCCGCAGGGGCTTTTTTAGCTTCAGAAAAAGACAAAAAATACAGCTAGGCTTCCAAAAGTTGTGATGTATAGACTTTTAAATTTAAGTGCAAGCAAAATAGCCATTGTTGCACCTAAGATATAGGGATTATGAAGATTGGAAGCTAGCTCCCCGTTTTGCATAAATACAATAGGTACCCAAATAGCAGTCAGTACACATGGTGCGCTGAAGCTTAAAAAACGCTGAAACTTGGGACCAATGGTAAAAGGTAAATGCTTGGCCAAGAATAAATAGCGAGTTGCAAAGGTCACGCACGCCAGTGCAATAATCGTTGTGATCATGATTTATCCTCTTTGGCTTGGAGTAAATAGCCTGTCGTCATGCCAAGTAGCGCCGCAGCTACTAAACCAAACTCGAACTCTACAGTTTTGAAATACAACATGCTCAGCCCAGAGACAACACATGCAAGCAAGATGGGTAAATTCGAAATGCCCGGTACGACGAGGGCGATAAAAATGGCTGCAATGGCAAAGTCTAACCCTAAGTTTGTTAAGTCGGGCAAAAATTGACCCGCCACAATGCCAAAGAAAGTCCACAAATTCCACGCAAGATAAAAGCTAAAGCCTGCCACCAAAGCGTACACGAGGCGTAATTTACCCTGATAAGCGCGATGGTGATGAGAAAAAGCAAACAGTTCATCGGTTAAAAAGAATGCAATAGGCCCGCGCCATTTTAGCGGTTTATCAACCATTTTATTGCGTATTGATAAGCCATAAAGCAAGTGACGTGCACTAATGATAAAGGTGGTGATGAGCAACGTGACAAAAGAAACATCTTTGGCCATAAGCTCAATGGCCACAAGCTGCGCCGAGCCCGCAAACACCAGTAAAGACATGAGCTGCGCTTCGAGTGCAGAAAAGCCGTTTTGAATGGCCAACGATCCACATAAAATGCCCCAAGGCAGGACAGCTAAATTGAGTGGCAGCATGTCTAGCAGCCCTTTTTTAATTGCAATTTTCATTGTGTTAGCAAGCCTGTTTATATTGATTAGGCGTGATCCCCATATTCTTTTTGAAGTGTCGGCTAAAGTGACTGTGGTCGTAAAAGCCCACCGAATTTGCGACGTCTGAAATATTATCGCCGCGACGCAGCAGCGCTTTTGCATGGTTTAAACGGTGCTGAATCTGAAACGCATGGGGCGTCAATCCAATTTGGGCTTTAAAGGCGCGGACAAAGTGAAAATGGCTCGTGTGTATAAGAGAGGCGAGGTCACTCAAAGCGACGTCATCAAACAAATGATCAAGTAAGTAGGACTTTGCCAAGTCGATACGACATTGTATTGATTTTTGATCCTCTGCGAGGTCTAACTTTCCGGTGGCTGCACAGAGATTAGTTAAAAAGCCAACTAGCTGAGATTGTTTTTCTAATTGGCTCGCGGATGAATCTAAGGTGTTAAATAGCCCATGTAATTGCGATGCTAATACTGGGTCATACAGCACTGCGTCAGAAAAATAGGGGGCACGGTTTTTGGTGTTGTCCATGAGACTATTAAATAGCTCTGGTGTCGGGTACATCGATCGATATGATGACATACCTTCACAGGCTTTTCGACAATCGTGGACTTGCTCTGCATTAATCAATATTAAGCTGTTTTTACCCGCCAAATGTTGCCCGCCAGAGCGAAAAAAGCGCTGTGCGCCGCAATCGACCAGTGCCAGCGTATAACCGCTGTGGTTATGACGCCCAAAATCAGTTTTTTTATCAATATTATGAAGTACTTCCAAACCACCTAATTCGTGATGAAAGCTGAATTTTGATTGCTGCATAAACTTCCCCCTTACCAAAATCAGCTTAACGCAACTTATTCATTAGTGCTTGTACAAAATTGCGGGTTTGGCAATCTATGGCATCTAAGCTAGCAGATAATGTGTAAACATTTGAGATGGATAATATAGGTTGGTTTTCTCAGTGCTATGGCGATGTCATGTGCCGGCAGTGCAGCTCGCTCCCAAGGTCTTGAGCGGTGTATAACTCAGCTCGCTTAAATACTGGAAAGTGAAAGAGGCAAGACGTTTGATGGGATTGGAGATGTTATTTATACGCAAGGAATTGAACCCAATGTACTAGATGACAGAGCAATTGGTATTGTAACGCTTGTTGTTATGTTAGCAATGTTACGGCTTTTTGCTCTGTGAGCACAACGGATAGCTTTTGTTGGCGATGACTTTGATTAAACTTTAGCTCTAAACTCAGTGGCCGTTTAATAATCTCTTTGTACATGAATACAAGTGCTTTGAGCGCCTGAGCTTGCGTGTTTTCAGCCACGTTTAGTTGATTAGCTAGATGACTTAAAAATTGCTCTACAGCCTCTTCGTCAAGTGCATTTTGGGGCAACAAGTGATGGAAATGAATGATGACAGTGATCCAGTAAAGGTAACATGAAATGGTACTTTTGGCATTCCATTGTGTAAACATATGCGCTTGATTAATAGATAAAAATGGCGAATTCTAGTTGGATTGTTTATATGTATACAAATACAGTTAATGTCGCATACCAATTATCATTGATATGCGACATTTGACGTACTTTTATCAATTCTAATTTGGTGACATCTATTCAAGTTATTGTTACGGTTGGCATAATAAAATGTATACATGGTTAGTCGTTGCTATGCGGCGGAAATTCCGCTGTAGCTATGCGACTTTTGTCGTAGAATAATTTGTTATGTACCTAGGGTGATATGAAAGCACTGATTTCAATCTTACTTTTTTCTTCGTTGGCTTCATGCGGTTTCCAATCTATCAAATTGGTGGGTTATGGTAAAAAACTCGATGTTCCTGTTTATGAGGTCTGTTTCTTTGAGAAATTTGAAGAGTATCGGGCATTAACTAGTTATTTGCTCTCCGTAGAAGTAGAAAAAGCTGAAGGGCAAATTAATTACTTTGAATTAACAATTGATGGTAGAAAGACAGAAGACCCAGGTGAGGTTTTTACACCTAAGTCTTCCAAGGAATCAAAAGAATTTCTGGAAAATATAGTTAAAGAGTGTTCTGCTTACCGCGGTACATAACAAAGCAAATTAAAAAGTGCGGACACAAACCAGTTGGCTTGGTTCGTGTCTCCCCAATTTTAGCTAACTAATTTTTGCTGTTTATTTGCGGCGTTATGCATCAATAGAGTCATATGAACTACACGCTTAAATATAAAGATATCGAAGTAGGAAAAATCAAACGTGAGAGCGAGGATTTCCCTAATTTGTGGGGAAGCTTCACAAGAAGTGAGTCCCTAGCGGGTGAGGCTATTCTTAAATTTATTGAGCTATCTATTCAAGAGAGTAGTCTAATTAAAGAAGAGCATTTAAGGGATATATCCAAAGAAATGGATGTATTGGGAATGCAAATGGAACCCTATAATGTATTTCATAGATTCAGAGGGATGGGTATTAATATCTGAAGTCGGAGAGAACGAAAAAATATTAGTTCCATCATTCGAATCTACTAATGGTATCGTGTGGCGTTGGCTCATATAAATGCATAACAAGTTTGTTAACAGGACATTTTTGCTACGTTCCGTTTTGCGGTGGCTACGCCACTTTACCGCAAAGCTCCACTACACAAAAAATGCCTGTTACAAAGGCGTTATATGCTAAGGAAAATATGCAATTAATTTCACCACACATCCCTTTAGGCATCACTTTGGAACAAGGTTTAGAAATTTTGAAAAGTGTTAGCCCAGATATAGAATATTCGGAAGAAGAGAGTTTTTATAAAGTAACAACAGATTCTTTTTCTTGTGGCTTTTACGAGAAAAACAAAATGGTTAGTTCGACTTGGTTTGATGACACTCTAGGAAGAGATAGTGATAACGGCTTAAATCTAAAAGTTACACTTTACCTTGAAAGGTATGGTGAAATTCCTGATTGGGAAGATGGTGTTAATAATGGCTGGATTCAATTCTTTACAAATGCCAAATCGGGTGTTGATTTAGCTTATGGTATCCATAAAGATGTAATTAGATTTAATCAAACAAGCATATGACAAATGCATCAAAAATGACGTAAAACGCTTGGCTGGCGCTCACTCTTCGCTAATTTTAGCCAAGCATTACTTTGCCGTTTAACGCGGCGTTATGTTTTTCTGAGGTTCAATTGAAATTTGTAAAATACTCTTCGAAAGGTAACTCTATTGGTTTGGATGACAACATTGTTTCTTATTGGCAAATAAATGTACAAGGTGAAGTTATTCGAAGTATTGAGATACAATCTAATGGTGAACTGCTGAAATATTTGGAAGAGCATCAAGCTGATTCTTATGGTCAACTACCGGAAGGTATAATAACAAATGATAATTTAAATAATCAGAGTTACGGTACTTGTGAGTTTTTAACAGAAAGTGACTTTGACAAAATGTGGTCAAAAAAAGCAATAAACTTTAATTGAAAACATAACAAACTAGTGAAGAGGGGCGTGCAAAGCTTGGCTCGTTTCGCTTTGCCCACTAGTTTAGCCAAGCTTTATCCGCCACTTAATAGGGCGTAAGGTGCACATGGAAGATTTAGAGTTCATCTTAGAAAACCCCAGCGATGGTACAGTTATAATTGCTGGGTGCTATCGAATAAATGGTCAAGTAATGGATACCGACATTAAAAAATGTGCTTACTGTAATTCGGAGGTGATTTATTACGATGATTATGATGCATATATTTGTGCATACTGTAATAAGTGGTTAGAGAAAAAGTGTGGTGACTCAAATTGCAGGTATTGCTTAAATAGGCCAGAAAAACCACTTCCAAATGCGAATGAGCTTAGAAGGTTAAAGTATAACTAACAAACGCTATACCAAAGGACGCAAAGCAGCAGGCTTGCGTTCCTTGGTTGCTAATTTTAGCCAGCTATTTTGTGCTGTTTATTATGGCGTTAGTTATACAAAAGGAGATCGCGCATTGTTTGGATTATTTAAAAGGAAAAAGAAAGAAGTAGAGGTTGATCCACAATTTATTATGGTTACGGTAAATGCTCGTCTGCAACCAATGCATCGTGTAGAGATCTATGAGGATCCACTTGATGAAATTCTTTCAAAGGAATCAAAGTGTGAGGTTTCAGGTGGTGGAACACTACAATCACAATCTGGAGAAATTGAATGCTGTGATGTAGAAATCCAAGTTCCTGATTCTGAAGATTCAACCATTAGTTTAATAAAATCTTCGTTAGAGAAAATTGGTGTTCCAAAAGGGTCAAAAATCACAATAGAAGCTACTGATTTTGAAATCGAATTTGGCTCCTTGGAAGGGTTGGCAATCTACCTAAATGGTACTGATTTAGACGACGAGGTTTATACCAATAGTGACTCAAATCACGTTTACAGTGAACTTGATCGGTTAACTCAAGGTGTTGGCAAGGTGTATAGCTACTGGCAAGGCCCAACGGAAACAGCTTTCTATCTTTACGGAACTTCTTTCTCTGAGATGAAATTGCTGATTTCAGAGTTAGTTGAAAGCTACCCTCTGTGCCAAAAATGCAGAATTGAGCAAGTTGCGTGAAAGTGGCTAACAAGCGCATGTTACCGGATGGTTTTACCGCTGCGCTCCAAAACTGCCGAAAATGCTGGTGTTAGAGCTACTCGAGGTTCAATGTGAAAGATAAAGCAAAGAGAATTATCTGTATTGTCATAATAATTATATTGGCCGTAGTCAGTTCATTAACCGTAACCTTGTGTGGAGGTACATTAACTCAAAATAGGTTAGGCACAGGTTCTTGTTCTTTCGCCCAAGATGAATTCAATGGTTTAGCTTCTCCTTTTCAATATCAAACAGAGTTTATGGCTGTAACTGTGCTATTCATAATACTGTTTTTAATTGTTTTGGCTTGGTTTGCTTTTCACAAGTTATTTGGTAAATATAACTTTAACAAGCAATTAAATCGGGATTAAAAACTGCGGGCTTTTCGCTTAGCTCAATTTTAGACCACAATTTTTAACCGTTAATCGAGCGTTAGGAGCAATGGGTAGAATTCAAGAAAGCTTGTTTTATCGCTATCAACATGTTACTGGCCCAGGGTGTGTTCTTGTATCTATACAATTTACCGACACTGCTGTAAACGATATAAAAATAGTCAAGCTTTTAAGCAAAGATGAAGTAGGCGGCAAAATTCAATTTGATTTAGATAATCATATTAATGAAATAAAAAAAGGCGTAGAAAAAGCGAATAATGAGTTATCTGGCAATTTAATTATAGGCGCTATTTAAGTTGTTCCTAGTGACCACCCTAGAAAGACTCAGGCTGAGTTTACTGCTTATAAAATAGCTTGCCATGTAATTAAAAATGCACCTAACAAGTCAATCAATAAGGACGTAAAATAATAGGCTTGTCGCGCAGCCGCAGTGTAGCCTATAATTTTCTTATTATTAGAACGTTAGGTGTTTCGAGAGTTGAAATGTCGTCTTTAGAAGGATTGTTTCGTTGGGAACGAGGAAGGCAAAAATCGGGCTACGATAAAATGCTGATTTGTGGCGCTTATTGGCCTATAAAGTTCGATACTTATTTACTGCGTTTCCCTAAAGGTAGTGGAATTGCGCCTCATACAGATACAGTAAAAAGTGGCAAGCATTACCGTTTAAATATAGTGCTGAAAAGCGCTAAAGTAGGAGGTGAATTTATTTGTGTCAATCCTATTTTTGAAACAAGGCGTATTAAATTATTTAGACCAGATGAAAGCGAACATCAGGTAACTGAAGTCCAAGAAGGTAACCGTTATGTTCTCAGTATTGGGTGGGTTAGAAACACTTAACGAACAGTTCAAAAAGCGGACTAAATTAAGTTGGCTGATTTCGCTCCGCTTCATATTATGGTCAACTATACTATTGCCTCTCAATTGGGCGTTGGGCTTCCATGAACACTGAGCAGTATATCAAGCAGTTATTTGTCGATTCAGGGTGGTATGAAGGTCGATCATTCAAGGTTAAGAAGAGAGCCTTAAACATGTCTAATTCAGCTTACAAAAACGCTGTTTGATTACTGTCAGAATATGGTAGCCTGAGAGTCGGTAAAGTTGGTTCTGGGACGGATTTTGCAGCAAGTGACATCTGTTTTTGGGCCGAACCATTTGACTTTAGTAGCGAGTTTAATAACCAATGGGATAATTTACGTACATCCCTGTTTGCAATTGCATCTGCGCACCATGAGCATATGTTGTTACTTGTAGATGATAACAACGTCTTTTATATCTTCACTGATCCAGATGAGCAGCTTTATTGTATAGGTAGTTTCGAAGAGACCTTAAAGAAGGTGCTGTTGGGTATTAATTATGGTGTCGCTCTTGAAAAAGCCTAGCATAGCTATGAAGGTATAGCTGGTAAAAGACACATCGGCTAGGGCGTCCAACACTCCGTTTGCCTTGTTTGTCACTGCTCTCTACCATAACACAAGGCAAGCTACGAACAGGTCGCCCCTTATGGCGGAGTTAGGTATATAGGGAACTTGAGTGACAATTTATATCAAAGTTGAACAATCGAATGAAAAGCTAGCTCATTTAGCAAAAGACGATTGGGAGCTTCCTGTCCAGATTCAAGAGCTTGAGAGTTGGTTGTTGGAAAACCCTCTAAATTTAACACCTTCAAGTTATATTGCCGACGTTGGCTTTTCTATTAGGAAAATGCTTGTGGCGGTGGCGCAATTTTATCCTCTAAAGCTATGAGTATCATGAGAGAACTCGGTATTAAATTGTACTTATCTGAGTACGGTGAGTAATGTATACCTAACAAAGCAATTATGTGTGGGACGTCTAAAGTTTGGCTGGCGTTCATTCTTCGCTAATTTTAGCCAAACTTAATTCGCCCCATATTGCGGCGTTATATACCAAGGAAAATTTACACTTGAATCTACTTCAAAAAACAATACAAGAAACCCTACCTGATTCAATGAGCATACCTGAACCACTAGTTAAGTTATTTGATTGGATTGAAAGTAACGGATTGGCTGAAGATACAGTAATTGGTCGAGTGGGTTACCTTTACCCGATTGAGAAAATGAGAAATGAGTGGACTGACTCTCAAAGACCTGGTGGAACTTTAATCGAGTTTTATGCTGAGGCAAAAAGCGATGACTTTTACTTTGTGCACAAAGGTGTTGAAAATAGATTACGCATATTTGCCCGTACAGGTGGAGATGGTTCTGTAGCTGCTTTTTGGATTGATGATAATGGAGAGCAGAAAATTGTTCATATTGGCTCTGGCTCGGGATCAATTTTAGCCTGCGTTTTAGCTGATGATGCAGTTGATTTTCTTAGGTTAATTGCAATAGGTTACGATGAAATCTGTTGGAATGAGGATTTTGATAAGACTCCTTTCGAGAGCTTCAAGGAAAATGAATTTACTGTAAAGCCAAACTTAAAGTTTCAAGATTGGGTTGTTCATGAGTTTCAAACATCAATTCCAAAGACAGCTCTAGAAATAGTAAAAACTCCCGCAGAGTTTGGTGACGAAAACTCAGGGGATATATTTTGTGAATGGCTTGAGGAAAATGGTGCATAACACATTGCTCACGCTCGTTCGTAAACTCACTTGGACAATTAACAGTTGGTTTGGCGCTTCGCGCAAGAATAGCCAACAGTCAATTACCCCTTAGCAAAGCGTTATGTGACTGAAAGAAGGTTCAGAGTATTCAATGTCCGATAATAAAAAAATGACAGATGAAGAATTTTCCCAAATGATTACCTTACTTTCTAGATTCATAGACACGGAAATGGATCAATTTGAGAGTTGGAAGTTTGAGAGTGAATATGGGGTTATTTATGTGAATATTTCAATGTATGCTGCAGGAGATAGTTCAGCATATACTGATGTTACTAAGGCAATCAAAAAGTAGAGCTTGTAAGCGTCAAATAACAAGCCAATCAAGTCGGGTGCGTTCACCTCGTTCACAATTATAGTCAACTATTATCCGTCGCTTATTGGGGCGCTATCTTTAAGGGAGAGACATTTGAGATTAACTGGAAGTAGAGCTGAGTGCGAGTTTAGGGAGAAGTTACTTGCTTCAAATTCCATCTTAAATTTGAAATCTGAACGCTTAAACAGAATATTAATAAACGCTGGTCACGAAGTTAAAAATAGCTATGTGCTGCATCATATTCCTGAGCAATGCGAAGATATATTTGTGCTGGTTATTTCAGGCTCTTATATCCTAAATATTGAGCTCAATAGATTTGATGCGCAAGAAGAGCCAGTAATAGAACGAGTTGAACTTAATGATTATTTACACAATTTAAGTAAAATACATCAAATACAAATAGCTGTCGCTTTAGATTTAGTGAGAGCTCAAACATAACAAATGCGTCAACTGGACCAAAAAAGCTAGGCTTGGTTCGCTGCGCTTCCAATTTTAGCCTAGCTATTTCACCCTGTTACGCAGGCGTTAGCTGTTCAAAGGAAGTTTATGCTTAATTCCAAAGTTGTTTTTCTTGGAAGAACTTTATTTTTTGCTCTTTTGTTATTAATGAAATGGTTCACAACTGAAGACAAATGGTGGTCAGGGGGAATGGTATTTTTAATACTATCAATCTATTTGGTTCCTAGATCTATTTCTAAATTTCAAGGCCAATTTATAAGTTCAGTTGAACTAAAACAAAAAGGTAAAGCGGTTATATCTTCTATGAAAATGTGGTTCTTGGCTCAGAGCTACTTTCTGGGTTTAGCGTTTCTTTATTATTTAGTAATGGCTATTGTTGTAGCTATCGGAAAAATGTCTATTCATATCGAGGGCTTTGGGGTTGCTGGTGTATTTTGGCTTGCAAAAGTTGTAGGTTTATTATTGTCTAATGTTGTTTTTGTTCCGATAGTTTGTATATCTGCATTGGTTATATATAGCAAGTGTCAAAGTACAGCTAACAAACAAATCAACACGGACTAAAAAAGCTTAGCTCAGCTCGCACCTTGCTATTTTAGCCAAACTTTTTAAGCCCGGTATTTGGGCGTTATATTTTCGGCTCAGGAGGTTCAATTGGGTGCTAAGACATGGATGATTGTATACTCAGAAGGTAGTGCTTCTGAGATATTAAAATCAATTCCTGAATTGGATATCGAAAAACCAAGGAATGCTTAACTGAGCTATTTCCTGATCATAGTTTTATTCCTTTGGAAGATGGCGACTTGTCGTTTACGAACCTTGAAGAGGATGAAATATATGCAGGATATTACAACGGAGTACTTGTAATCGCAGCTACAGAATTTGGAATCGATTACCCTACGAAGATTCCTGAACGGTTTATAACGACGAAATTCGGGAGTACTATTCAATTGCATGCAATGCACAGTGCTTCTGGTTGGTTCGCATTTGCAGTTTGGGAAAATAAACAAATCAAACGGGCATTAAGTTTGTCGCCCGATAGTGGAATTCTAGAAGATGTAGGAGAGCAATATGACTTCGAGAAACCGTATTGGGAAGGTAAACATCCTGCAATAGATCCAGAAGACCAAGATGAAGGCGGGGAGGAATACTCGTTCTCATTTCACCCACTGGAACTAGGAGAGAAAGCTTTGAACTGCATGTATGGTTATCAGTTGGAAGGTTGTATTGACGACAGGTTGTTTGAAGCTGAAGAGGTACCCTTACTAAGATTTAGACGCACTCAGAATAGTCCTTGGTGGAAATTCTGGTAAAAAGTATAAAAAACAGTCAGTCAGACAAATTTCCGTTCACGCATTTTGCTATAGGCAAGCAAAGTTCGCGCCCAGTAACTTGTTGCTGTAAGTGTTATGTTTACTATGAGATCTGCTTGTGGACAAAGAACAGAAGAAAAAACTCAAAACTCAGTTCAAGCAAAATGAACATAAAAAATTAATTGCTTCATTGCCGTTATCAATTGAATTATTGAAAGAGCTCCTATCGTTTCTAAATAGAGAAAATGATCCAAATTGTGATCACACCCTCAGAGAAACAACGGATTTTTTAATTAGTCGTAATTTAAATCCAGATAAAATAATTCCTTGGTTAAATGAACATGGCGGGTTTTGTGATTGCGAAGTTATTTTTAATGTCTATGATGATGTCGGTGATATTGTTGGTTGGCACTTAGAAGAGTAAACATAACAAATGCCTCAAGGTAATCGGACACATAAAGGTTGGTTTGTGCTCGTACCTGACAAAGTTTAACCAGCCTTTATTTGCCGCTTAGGCGGACGTTATAGCTAATTCATGAATCCGAGCAACCGACTTCTTTTTGAGAGTGATAATTTCAGGCTTTATTCGTGCTATGAAAGTAGCTACTTAAAGTGCAAGAACGTTCCTGACAGGAAAGACGTACACATTTCTTGTTGTTATGGAGATCCATCCTCAGGTCTCATATCAACACATGAAGAGTTTGTTGCTGTTTCAGGCTGCGGTATAGCTATTTTTTTCATTGAGGACGGGTCTTCTTATGAGCTTGGTACAGACCCAGAAGATATCCTTTGGACCGAGGGTATCTACCAAAGCGAAATGGATACTCAGCATCAAGTAAGATTTACCGCAGAAACTAAAGACGGTCTTATTCGAGTTCATCGTTTAGACGTCAAATCCCGAGAACTTGAAGTACTATAGGTCGCTATAAGAATCCAATGAATCCGACCCAGTAAGCGCCATTGGGTCGGCATGAGGCCTATTTAATGGGCAGCGAAAAGGAGCTGTTAAACTTTGCTCAGAGTATAATTGACTCTGTAAAAAACGCTAAAAGTGATACCTTCTTGGGCGAAAAAGTTAGAACTAGTAAGCATATTTACGGGAAAGTATCTTTTGCAAGTGAAGTAAAATTTGATGAGGTTATTGTTACTGAAAGTGTTGAGCAAACAGACGAAATAGGTTGTAAAGTTCAAGGTATATAACAAACGCATTATTAGCCCGTTATGCGAGGGGTATTTGTGTTTCTCAAGTGACGTACAACTGGATAGAGATATGGAAAAATCTATAACTCTAAATCTCACGTCATTTTAAATTTATGAATATAATCAATGTGTTAAAGCAATTTGCGCGAGTATGGATGGTTGGTTAAGCGCTCCAGATTGGCCATTCTGGTATGGTAAGTTTGGTGACGAAAAGCACATAATGGCTTCAAGTGAACCAGTTATCTTGTTGCATCTGGAAATGTTGATGATAACCTTTGGACAAGTTGGCTGACTGTTTTTTGTTCTAAATTGACTTGGTCTTTGGTACTGAAATTCATGATGCTGAGATGTAAGATACATATTTAGCGCATTATTCATATCCTAAGGAAATTCATTTGAATTGTAGTAAGTTCCTTCAATTAACGTGCCATTCGACTGTAATTGCGGAATTGGAAATTGTCGGCTCTGAGCAACCGTGGATGGATTGTGAGTTCACTTCACTAGAAACATTTTCTGAGCATCGTGATTTCTTTTATGATTACCAAAAAACATACTCTAGTGGTACAGTCATGGACTGGGATGAGTTTTTTAATCAATTATCAAATTCTGGGTATAGGTTAAGTAATCAACACTATGAAATAAGAAGGTTTATTCTCATTTTGAGTGATTCTGAATGTAAAGCTAGGCTACGTGGGAAACGTGTCAAAAACACATAACAAACCGTTAAAAGTGGACAAAACTCAGTTGGCTAGTTTCGCGAAATAGTTATGCATCTACATTGGAAAATATTTACAGAGTCTGAGAAAGAAAAATCTGTATTAAAAGTCGCCAAGTGGTTTCACGATGAAATTGGTCTTGAGGCTGATAACATACTAATCCAGCCATACCATAAAGGAGGGGTGACTTATTCATTTAATACCGAGCTCCCAACTACTGAATGGTCAGACTCGGTCTATTTTGTATTGGCCTTGGGTCAAAGAGTTGCTCGTGGCTGGCAAATATTTAGTTCTATTGAAGAAGAGCTAGTGGCATGGTCAAATAAACCAAATATATCTGGCGCCACAAATGTACAAATATCTATCGATAGAACCGAGTAACAAACTAATTGGGCGAGGGACTGCTAAAGCTTGGCTCAGTTCCACTTCGCTAAGTAGTTTAGCCAAGCATTTATCGGCCCCTTATTGGGTTCGTTATGTTTCAAATAGGTGAGGCGCATGGAGAAAGTAGTTAGTCTTGAAAGCCATTTAGATATGTGGATGACTGATACATGCAATAGGTATCTTAATGTGTTAACTGAGCTGGGTGTGGTTGATAAGAAAAAAGTATCCAAACTGTCGAAACAGATTCTAGGAAAAAGGAACGAAATGCTGGATGAATACGTACCGATTTTCGTAGAAGAAACTTTCAAACTTCTTGAGAATAAAGATGTTGAAACTAAAAAAAGATATAACAAGCTGTTTATTGGATGGGCGCCTTAATGCTTGGCTGGCGCTCATTCTTCGCTAGCATTGCCAGGCTTAATTCGCCCCATAACAGGGCGTTATAACTACTTTTGAGGCCATGACTAAAGTTCAGGAAGAAAAATTAGCTAAATCTTATCAACGATTAGATTCGGTAATTGCTCGCAAGTTTTCTGTTTCCTATATGAGTAATGCAAAATGGGTTAAATTGCTTAAGGCGGCGGCATCATTTGAGCAGCTAAGCTATCGAATAACTTATAAGTTGGTTAACAATGACCAAATAAAAACCTCGTATTCAGAGCAGTTTGCGGAGCATGTTGATGATTATTGGTTTATTGAACCATCTATTTATAAAGAGATTGAGTGGTTAGAGTTTACGTGTGACGAAAACTACAAGGTAGGAAGCTTAATTGAGCATCTTACTGCTATTGCGAAGTTTCCAATTAGACAAACTCCTACGGGATATAAAGTTTTGGGGTATTCGAAGTTATAACTAACACTTTAGCCAAAGACGCAAAACAGCGGGCTTGCGCTCCTTTGTTGCTAACTTTAGCCTGCTATTTTGCGCCGATTAAGCAAGGCGTTAGCTGTTTAGGTGTAAGAGGATGAGTCATAGCGCCAATAAGGTGGTTCCTATTTGGACGATTGGTAATGCTTGGATATGGCCCCGCATCAGAGAACTGGAGCTAATCCTATAGAGTGTGACGTTCATCTTGAAATACATGGAAACCCAGAGAATGGCTATTTCTGACTAATTAGCCCCGATGGGTTTAGTACTGCAGACTACTGCTATGATACGTTAGAAGGTGCAAAAGAATCTGCCAATGAACTATTTGGTGTTAATGACAATGAATGGTCGTAAAGACTATCTAACAAGGCAAGTCAACATCAGCGCACAATTTTCGCGTGCGCTGGGCGCTCAACACTCCGGTTACTTTGTGTTGGCGCTGCGCTCCCAAATAACCCAAATAACTCAAAGCAACCAGAGCATTGTCTGCCTGTTATAGGGGCGGCATGCGTTTTAGGAGATTGCATTATCAAATATTCACTGTTGATCTTGAGCTTATTTTTCAGCGCATTTTCTTGTAGCACTGAAGTAAAATTAACTAGTTTTAACCAATACGGTGCCGCTCCTAGCATGGAGCTAGCTCTTTATCCAAGTAATGCAAGCTCACTTGAAGAAGTTTTCTCCGTAATAAAAATTAGCCGTAAAGAATTCTATGTGAGGCTCATTGGTGAATCTTCAGAAAATACCAACTCAGAGATATTTAACTTTTACCGCGATAAATTTCCCTATTGGAAAGGTGATTTAACTAAACAACCAAACTTGGTTGAACCGCTATTTGTTGATGCTCTTAAAAGTACAACATTGTATAAAACGCTTAATAAACTACTAAATGAGCATGGTTACCATATAAACAATGTTTCGTTTGAAAAATTGTTGTTTGATGACAACTCTATCAGCGTTCCAGATGTTTACATTGAGTGTGTAAAAAACACATAGCAAACGCCTCAAGCAGAAGGACGCAAAACAGCAGGCTTGCGCTCCTTCGCCGGTAATTTTAGCCTGCTATTATCCGCCGCTTAGACGGGCGTTAGGTGTACATGCGAAATTTTCTATTTTTGGTGATTCTCTCTACCTTTGGTTGTTCAGTACCGACAGGTTTTAACTATAAGCCTGTGAAGTTTGGTTCATACGAAGAAGGTTATGATGAAACGACTTTTGAAAATGGTGTTAATGTATTAAAAATTATATCTACGCAAAATCATAGTCGTGAAGTCTTAGAGCATTTTTTTCATTTCAGGGCTACTGAAAAGTGTAGAGGGTATAATTATCAACTTATTGAGTTATATGAAATGATTGATATATGTGCTGATGGAAAATGTTTTGAATCAGCATTGCATGGCAAGTATAAGTGCACGCAAGAAGCCAATTAAGCTGGGCACCTAACAGTTGGCTGTGTTCACTCCGCTCACGATTTTAGCCAACTGGTATTTGTCTCTCATTGGGGCTACACGTCCAGGAGGGAATAGCGAACTTTTCATTTAGGGTTTACGATGCTGAGGCAACAGGGTTTTTGCCAAGATATAGGTAAAGAAATGATCATACTTTACTCGATTTGCGAAGAAGAAGCCGTATTGAGAGTAAATCGACATTGATGTACTAAAGACGTTTTTGGTTTAGAGGATGAAGTTGTATATCATGAACCCCCAAGCTTTTGGGCGTAAAACACCTACCAGCATTCTGATTTGTATTGGTGGCTTTCCAACCAAAAACGTGTCAGCCTAGGTTTACCATCTCTAGAAGGTAAACCATTAAACAACGTATAACAAGCGTCTAAACAAATGGGCGCAAAAAGCTCGGCGTGCTCTCCATTGTTGCTAATTTTAGCCAAGCAATTGTGGGCTCCATATTGCGGAGTTAAGTAATTATGAATCGACCTTTGGAGTAAAAAATGGGTTTTAGGTTTCTTATAATATTTTTTTCATGTTTTATCTTTTTGTTTGGGTGCCAGTCAAATAATGTTATTCGCAAAACACAACTTTCACTTGAGTTAGATGAAATAAATGGAATAAAGAAATATCAAAAAGAAGAATATGCACAGGCGTTTGAGCTTTTAAAGACACCAGCAGCTTGGGGATACAAAGGTGCGCAATATACATTGGCATTTATGTTCTTGAAAGGCCACCACGTTGAGCAATCTACTTTGTTAGGTATGGGGTGGCTCGGTGTAGCCACTGAAATAGAGACTGAAGAGTGGTCTGATCAATACAGAGCTTTTTATAATGCAGCCGATCCCGAGTTTCAGAAAAAAATAGATAAAATTGTAGAGGAATACATTCTAAGGTATGGAATGAAATCTCAACACGTCGTGTGTAGTAATTCACCGACCATTGGATCTAGAGCCGTTAAACATGTTTGCACAAAATCCGATAATTTGAGTGTGATCTATGATATTGACCTAGTTGAATAATCGTTATCTAACAAACAGTTTAAAAGCGAGCAAAATTTCAGTTGGCTGGTTTTACTCCGCTTCACATTTTAGACAACTATTACTGAGCCGTTTAACGCGGCGTTATATTCCCATGGAGAACTATGTACTCTGAACCCTGGAGCGATATTGAAGATTACAGCTCTGCACACGAAGCAGTACTGTTAACTGAGATAGCAACCGAATTACCTGTTGGTCATGATTTGTATGGCAAAAGCACTAAAATACTCGCAAAGCGAGAAGACAAAGACGGTGTTTTAGTCGTTTGTGACAATAAGTTTTATATTGTTCATTTAACTTGGTCACAAAAGAAAGAAGTATTGCCTTATCCTGAAACGAGATCTTATGACTCTCTAGAAGTACTGCAAGAGCAGCTTGCTAAAGATAGCCTTTACTTTTGAGTGTCAGGGAATATAACAAATTAAATAAATTGGGTACACAAAACAGCAGGCTTGTGCTCCTTCGTCGCTAATTTTAGCCTGCTATTTTGTGCTGTTTACGGCAAGCGTTTTACGCTTTTTTGTGTAAGGAAGTATCTATGTATTTTTGGAACCTCAAATCGCTAGCTAAGGAGCTCATTGAGGATAATATTCATGACTGGCAAAAAGTAAAATACTATCTGGCGACGCTATATTTAGGACTCTTTTCACAAGGCGTTTTAGCCTATTTTATTGGTTGGAGGTTAGACGCGCTTGGCTTTGCTTCATACATTCCTGCTGCTTTCATAGTCTACTTTTATGTCGCAAAAATTTATAATTCCACAAAGAGCATAGAGGGAAAAATATCTCCATTAGAGCTATTTGTTGTCCTTGGATTTCCAGCTACTATGCGAGCTACCGTTGGGTTTTGGGTAATATACTTTGTATTGCTCTTACTTTATGGTATTTTGGAAACGTCTTATACTTACCTCGCGATTTTTCATTTTGCGCTCGTACCTGTTTATTACTGGTATTTTTTTCACTGTATTGAGAAAAGCATTGAATCAGCGCGCGAATAACAAAATGCATCAAAAATGGCTTCTAAGGCTTGGCTGACGCTCATTATTCGCTAAATTTTAACCAAGCATCTAGCAGGTTAGGCTCAAAATGGAGTTTTATGAAAAGTATAATATTTTCTCTAGCTTTAGTTTTTTTAAGCTCGGGTTATTCAATGGCAAAAAATGTTGATCATGTTGGTGGTTATCGTGTTTTTGTAACTAGTGGTTTAGATTCAAGTGGACTTCCAGTCGATAAAATTGACACAATAAAATTGGACCATGAACATTTTTATGTCTATTCAGAGTGGAATTTACCTGCCGGAAAATATCGATACAGCTGTGTTATATATGATGGAAAACGAAATATAGTTAATTCGCAGCATAATACATATGAATCAGATGGGGGTAACTTGTCTTTTTGGTGCTCCCATTACCTTGATAAAAGTGTAAATAAGGCAGGTGATTGGTATGCGGAAATGGGAATAGAAGGCTATGGTACTGCGGAAGTTTATTTTAATGTTCAAGAAGATGATATTAGAAGTGTTTTAGCTGGGAAATGGGATTGGGCTTCACAAAAAAATAAGTGTGCGCCAGAGCATTCTATAACAATCACCTTCAATGACACCGGTAGTAAAATGTACCACAGTTCTCAATCAGGTTTGAAGTTAACTACAAGTGAAGAGACTTACGATAGAATTGTTTATTCTATTCTTGCCGAGGGTGATAAGTTTCTTAGAACAATAGTTATTAATGAAACACAAAAAACGGAAGAAGGTGAAATGTTCCTATGGGACTTAATTCTAAAAGATGACAATTCATTTTGCTGGAAGCAGTCAGAATGGCCTGAAGGGCATTGCACTGAGAAGTTGGTAAGATGTGAAAATTAAGCCTAACAATCTGTTTAATAAGATAAATGTAACTTCTTCACTTTTTGCTTCGCAGGCAAAAATCAACTCAGATAAGTTTGCCTATTAACAGGGCGTTATGTGAATTATGGATAGTCGAGCATTTACAAAATTAACCGAGTTTTTAGAAAAAGTACCAGCGGTCACTGGTGAAATAGCACATGGCTCAGAAGAGAGCGAAAGTTGGTGGGTTAAATTCACCATTGATACAACTCATCATTTAGCGTGGAATACAATCCAAGAATTAGGCCATGTCCTAAATTATTTATTATTAGATGAGAGGCTTCCAACATCTTTTTACCCTGTGTCGCCACCACCATACATGAATGGAGGCCCTGAAGAGTTCTTATCTTGGGTAATAGAATGTGAAAATATGGATTTTAGGCCAGGAACTTGTGCTGAATGGTTAGAGGGTAGAATGCCACGACCCGTCGATGAAATTTCAGAATGGGAAATCGAGTAAATTCACATAACAAACTGTTTAAAAGCGGACAAAACTCAGTTGGCTGGTTTCACGTCCCTTTACATTTTAGCCAACGATTACTTAGCCGTTTAACGCGGCGTTATGCACCTAAGGTACTATCGATGAGCAGTCTAGATAAATTTGGTAAATTAATAGCAGAAGATTTACGAGATTCTGCGCTAAATCGTTGCTTAGATATCGAAACTGGTACGATCAAGTCCGAAGATTGTCTAGAGCTTACGAAAGGGTTGTCGCAATTTACTGAGTCACAATTACAAATAATAAATCGCCTAGTGACTAAGTGCATTGATACCGGTATCCACGATTTTTTATTTGCAGTTGAAGAAGCACAGTGTGAGTTAGCTATTTTGGTAAATGGTGATAATATCGCTAAAAAATCAGATTGTTTACAAGGTGAGTTATTCACTGAAGATGGTTGGTACGAAAGGTTTAGTGAACACAAAGAAACCGGTATATAAGCAGTCATTTATTTAAACGGACGTGTAACAGTTGGCTCGCGACCGTACCTCTGTATCTCGCCACTTAATGAGACGTTAGTTGTTAAAGGATTGTATGGCTGTAATTCGAGAGTCTAAACCCTCAACCAAAACAAAGTTTCTATTTTCCTTGTTCTTAATGGTTCAGTTTGGAGCTATTATTGGTGTTTTTTCTAATCAGTTCATAAGCAGTGAAATGGTTCAAACAATAGCTATATTTATTTCGTTTTTTTTGACGGCTTTTCTGTGTATTTTAACTTTAAAGTCGATAAATACTGGGCGTATTTATTTTGGCTATCTGAAAATTCATCAAAGATTGGTGATCTATTTTTTATTACCAATACTAATGTTTGTTGAGCTTTGGATTAGTTTCGCTATAAGTTTTCCTAAATTAGCTAATTTTTTAATTGGCTCAAATGTGTATGTTGAGGATGTTGTTGTAAAAAAGAAAATGACCCGAAGCGGTCCATGCAAATTTTATTTAGCACTTGAGTCTATCAAGGCATATAACTTTGATTATTGTATAACTGAGGAGTACTACAATACCTTATCAGCAAACCCTTATGATGCCATTGTAGTAACAACAACTTCATTTCTCGGTATTTATGTATCGGATATTAAATTAATCGGAGAGCAGTAACGGCTAACAAACGCATTGCAAAAGTTTGGCACAAATGCATTCATAATAATTTGCGCTATTGGTGGTGCGATAATTGGAAAGTGGGCTGTAAGTGGCATCTTTTCAAAACCCGATGATTACACAGAAATTTTAATTGAAACAGCTAATACCATCAATGTTAACCTGCCTATGGTTGTGGACAATGATACACATCTTGTTTCAACGGTTGGTTTCAATAAAACTTTTACATATAAATATAAACTAATTAACTACGAAGTAGCGGATATGGATTTTCCAAAATTCCAAGAAAATATGAAACCTAATTTAGTGAATGCGGTTTGTACAAGTGAGTCTATGTCTGAATTTATAAAAATGGCAATTGTTGTTAAGTACAGTTACATGGATATGAACCACAAAGAAATAGCTAGATTCCCGATAGATACAACAGAGTGTGAAAAAATATAACAAGGCCGTACATTCCGGCGTTAAATGTCTTAAATAGGATTAACCATGGAACTAGAAAACCTGTTATCTAAACTAGAACAGATACAAGATGATGGAGCTTTTGTGTTTATAAAATGGGATGGAGAACGGTCTCAAAAAAAGAAAACGGTACTTATTGAAAAGCCGGGTGCCGATTTCTTCTTTCGAAGAGATACAGACGATTTATTTAGTACAATTAGAGACGGCATTAATGAATATAATGCATTTTTTTGCACGAGCATTTAACAAGCAAAGGCAGCATCGCCCAGCGGTCTGGGCGCGCTAACGCGTGCTGCTTTGGGCGTAAACCTATGAAAATAATTGCTAAGAATGGAACACTGGCAACATAGAAGCAGCAAATGCTGATGAGGGAAATGTGTAAGCAATGTTGCGATTTCTTGCTCTGTGAGCACAACAGGTAGCTTTTGGTAGCGACCACTGTTATTAATCTTAAACTCTAAACTCAGCGGCCGCTTAATAATCTCTTTGTACATGTATAAAAGTGCATTGAGCGGCTGCGCTTGTGTGATTGCAGTCAGGTTTTGTTGATTAGCTAGGTGACTTAAATATTGCCCTACAGCCTCTTCGCCAAGTGCTTTTGGCATACCTTTGTGTATACATATGCGCTTAGGTCATAGATAAAAATAGCGATTTATTATCAAATTATATTTGGATTATTTATATCAGTATATGTGCAGTGAGTGTGATTTGCCAATTAGCATTGTTATGCGGCATTTGACGTACTTTTATCAATTGTGAGTTGGTGACATCTATTCAAGTTATTGTTATGGTTGGACATAATAAAACGTATACATGGGTAGTCGTTGTGATGCGGCAGATAAATCTGCTGTGGTTATGCTACTTTTGTCGTAGAGTAATATTTTAGTTTCCCTTAGAGCTTCGAGTTAAATTAATATTATGTATAAATATCTTGCTATTCTTTGTGTTTCCTTATTTACGGTTGATGCTTATGCAGAGAGTGATTGCTTAAATCAATTGAAAGGCACTAATGTCAAAAGTATTGTGGATACTTGTTTTACATTCGAAAAAGGTAATACAGATATGGCAATATTATTTGGAACAAACTTTAGTCATGAATTTGGAACTAAAGACAAACCGTCAAGTGAAGCTATCTATTTGAAAAAGTTAGCTGATAATGGAAATCCACAAGCCCAATTTGTTTGGGGGAAATTTGTATTAGGCCTTGCCTACAATAAAGAATCGAATTTGGAAATGCAAAAAGAAGCTGAATATTGGATAGATAAATCAGCAAATAATGGTTACCCTTTAGCGATGTTTTCTATTGTTAACTCTTATGTAAACTCGAGCGCATTGAAAAGTGAAGAAGAAAAGATGCAGGCAATCGCTTTAGCTGAGTTGTTACATGATAATGGTTTTCCAAAGGCGAAAGAGTTATTAAATAAAATTAAAGGTAACAATAGTAAAGATGATTTTATTCTTACTATTAATAAACTATATCAAAATCATGAAAAGTTAAGTGAGCAGCAAGTTCTAGATTTGGCTAGTGTTTTTTCCAGAGGGAGATACTATTACTCGCAGCATAGCTCTTTAAATCTAGGGGTAAAAAATTCCAAATTAAGTAAAGATTTTGAAAGAAGTACTTTGTTGTTAAAGCATTTAGTTAAAGTGCATAAGACCCCTGAAGCAGGCTACCAATTAGGTAAATTATTAGAAGAAAAGAATTCTGGTGAGTCTGTTAAATATTATTTATGGGCAGCAAAAAATGAACACTCAGAAGCTGCTGGTTGGATAGGTGAGTTTTATTTTTGTACTGGTGAAAAGGAAACAGGAATGAATTGGTTAAACAAGGCGAAAACACTAGGCTACGAGTATGCTGAAGACGCTCTAGGCGAGATAGAGGATCTCGGAGAGCCTACAACTTGTCAACCTTCATGGAATAGCTGGGCTAATAGATGAAAAGTCAGATTACAAGGCAACTAATAAAGTCTTAAAGTTGGATTCGTAATAGTTGGCTCGGTTCCTCTACGCTTTACATTTTAGCCAACAATTACTCACCATTTAAGGCGGCGTTATGTGTAAATCGTATGAAATCAGTTAGAGATATAGTCGGCCTACTTTCTGGGGATCATTCTTCAGGCTTAGTACAACGATGCAAAGAGTCTTGGGAAATCCCGATTCCTGAATTAACGGACTTAATGGTTGCAACTTATATTAATCAAAATATAGCTAGGTCAGAAATGATAGAAGAGGCAGAAAAGAGGATTGAAGCTGGTCAAGACGATGATACATTGATGTATGACGAGCAATTAATGGAAGCTGTAAATCGAGCTACAAACACATAACAAACCGCTTAAACCGACGCTAAGCACTGCTGTTGCGTAGTGATTCACTTCGCACATTTTATCACAAGGCAACCTCTGCATTTGTCTCGGGTTAGCGGAGCGTTATAAGCCAATGTCAGCGATAGAGTATATGTCTCAAAGTAATGAGTGGTTTTATTTAAAAAACGATATAGCAAAGTTTATGGTTCCCAGATTGGATGACTATATCGAGAAGTTCGCCCTAGAAGGTGTCGCTATACCAACATGGTTGTTAGGCAAACCAATTAGCACGGATGTGGCGGGACTATCGGATCAGGAAATCGAATTGTTACGTGAAGAGTGGCTAGGCGTATTAAAAGCAATACAGCTTGCTTTTCAGAATGTGCTTGAAGGTAACTCCAAAAGCCCAACGGTACAAAGCGGTTTGGATCTGTTTGCTAAGTATTATATTCACTTATGGGATTAATGACTTATTATAAAGTTGCCAAATCGGACACAAAACAGCAGGCTGTGCCCGCTGCGCTCTCAATTTTAGCTTGCTATTTTGTACCGTTTACAAGGGTGTTAGTTATTTAAGGTGTCAAATGAAGTATAAAGTAGTACCTATAAGATCGGATTTCTTAGATAAAGTTAGAAATTTCGGTATAGATGATCAAAATCAACCTGTAGAGATAATGGAAGCAAAAGGTGGAGAGCCATGTCGAGATGTACTTCGTGGTGCTAAGGTTGGTGAAAAATTAATATTGGCCAGTTATTGTCCTTTCACAAAAACAGGCCCGTATAAAGAATATGGTCCAATTTTCGTGTTGGCAAACTCGGAGAGTGAGGAATTTGATAGTAACAAACTGCCATTGCCAAATGGATCTGAAACTGATTATTTAGGTCATACATTTGTGCTAAAAGCTTACTGTGTTAATGAGCGTATATTAGACGCAAAATTGACGTCACCTGAGCAAGCAGAATCAGATCTTGAAGAGTTTTTAAGCAATGAAAAGGTAAGCTTTGTAATTGCAAGATATGCTGCTTACGGTTGTTACAGTTTCAGAGTGGAGCGTACGGCATAGCTAACAATCTAATTATTAGGGATATTTTTACACTGTAATGCTTGCTCAGTTCCGATTTGCTACACAGTTTAGCAAGCATTTCTTTGCCGTTTAACGCGATGTTAGTTGTTAGAGAGTAAGTAAAGTCAATAACCATTAAACCATCAAAGCTTCTTGTTTATCTTTTGTCTTTCATGTTTATGTTTGCAACATGTACTATTGCATATTTTGCCCACGTCGCTTTCTTGTTGGAGTACTATCTATTAGCCATTTTTTTATTTGTAGTTTCAATAATACCCAGTTATATATTATACATGCTTAAAAACTCCTTTTTTCAGCCTTTAGTCGCATGTAAAAGCGGATTAAAGCATCCGACTTTTCAAACATATAAATATAAAGGTTTTATACCCTGGAATGATATTTCAGATATAGATTGTGGGAAACTCGCTAGTAATTATATAGTTATTAATTTAAAGCGCGATAAAGCTAGTGAGAGAAGTTTAAAGCACAGTCTATTCACCGGCTTTTCAAATTCCTATTTACAGCTTAATGTAAGTGTTTTTTATGAGTCATCTTTTGATATTGCAAAAAAGCTTAATGATGCTAAATTTGGGCGAATTTAATTAAATGTCGCAACAAATAAGGTGCTCAATTGAACAAACAAAAATTGCCCATTAGCTAAGCGTTATATTTTACGAAGCGTTTGGCTGTCACGTTATTAACGTAATGGAAAGCGAAAAGAGCCTCAGTTTACTTACTCCATTGGTATCAGCCAAAAGCAAGAGAAAGCTGATTTAATAATGGTTGGCTTAAATATTCAATTTTAGAAAATTACAAAGACCGAATGCTAGCTCGTGAATCATTTGCAACAGGTAAGTTCTATACCGGTTTTTTAGGTGATTTCGATTCTTCAATAAGGAACACTATGAAACAGAATATTGTCCATATAGCCTTGGTTGTAAAAGACTACGATGAAGCAATAGATTTTTACGTAAACAAACTCAAATTTGAGCTTATCGAAGATACCTACCAACCTGAGCAAGATAAACGTTGGGTGATTGTCGCCCCGCCTAACTCTCATGGTGTTACTCTATTGCTTGCTAAAGCATCTAAACCAGAGCAGCATGACTTTATTGGAAACCAAGCTGGTGGCCGAGTATTTTTGTTCCTAAATACCGACGATTTCTGGCGGGACTTTGAACGTATGAAATCTATTGGTATTAATTTCGTTCGAGAGCCAGCAGAGCAAGACTATGGAACGGTAGCTGTGTTTGAAGACCTGTATGGAAACTTGTGGGATTTGCTTCAATTAAACTCAGACCATCCAATGGCGAAAAGGTAACATAACAGTAAAGTTCAGCATATTCGCAACGCTTGGCACATGCGACTTGAGTCAGATTAAGTGTTGACAGCAAAATGGTTTAGGTTAAGTGGTTGTGTTGTTAACTACTCGTGTGGCAACTGAATTTCAAAGAATTGAGATGCATTTAGAACACAAAACCTGAGAGAGTTACTGTCAATTATCTGAGGCAGTGTTTTCAGTTCCTAAAGCTCGTTACTCAAGTGTCTTTGCATGTGAAGTTACGCATGAACAAGAGAGTGGTGATACGACTTTAAATGAGCAGACAACTGTGAGCCATACTCATATAAATATTAATAACTTAGCTTATAACGATAAAACAGAAACAGATGCGGTTGATAATTTGGAAAAGCTTAATAAATCTTCAGGGAACTGGTCAAATGTAGCAAATGTGGCTTCTACAGTTATGCAACTTTCTGGTTTAAAAATAAAACAAAGCATTTCACTGAGATCCCCAATGTGTGGCATTTTTATTCCATCGTTGGGTTGTGTGTTTTCGGTGGCCAAGTGAAATTTGTGTTAGCGTTGCTTATAACTTAGTACAGCGTTAGCTATAGGGAGTATATATGTCATATTCAATAAAGCTTGAAGCGGCACTAAGAGAGCTTGAGGAAGCAAAAATTAATAAAATTAACGTAATGCCGCCACCATATAGACTACTAAGGAAGCTTGGGGTTGAAATTGTGCCTTTTCATTACAATAGTTTTCTGTCGAATTTTGCGATCGCTTCCACTTGGTATATACCCATCTCGTTTGCGTTAGCATTTTGGCATTTAGAAGACATTTCAATCGCTAAAGTTTTTGCTTTTGGTTTGTTTAGTGGTTTGATGTTGGGGCTATGTACAGCAACTTATTATTGTAATAGTGCCAAAAAGCATAAATTAAGCGCTTGGGATAAACTGTAGCTAACAAACGCTTAAATCAAGGGGCACAAAACTGCAGGCTTGCGCTCCTTCGTCGCTACTTACCGCCGTTTATTAAGGTGTTAAATAAAGATCCATCTATTCTTGGGTTAGTGGAGCGTTTAGATAACGAGTTTGGAAAAGATAAATTTGATATCGTAGACCACTGGGAAGGAGATTTTTTTGCTATAGCAAAGCCTGATAATCATGGAATACTTGCTTATATCTCGATGATAAATTGCGCTACTGAAAAATACGATGTTCATTTAGAGCTTCCTGCTAGGGGTTCTGAAGAGGTATATATTGATGCAGGAGTCACAGTAGATATTGGTTTCAAAGATTAGTAAAGGTTATAAATGAGCACTTTGAGAAAAACACTTAACACGAAAGCCAGCAGGGTAACTTGCACGCCACTTCGTTGTGTTTAAGCAGTCTCTGTTTGCTACATTAGAGTTACATGAATAGAATCATTTTTTATCGAAACTTACTGGTATCAATTATATCAATAGATATTGTTATATAGATGAATCTGGGAGATTTTACGAAAGAAAGCAGCGGTGATCCTTACTGTAACTTCCTTTAATCCTCGTTTATTTAAAGGCTTTAAGAATTTTATTGTATGGAATGGCTGCGGCTAACAAGGCCGTATACGGCAAGCGTTATAACACTCTCGAGTATAGTGAATTATGAAAGTAAGCAATGACTTCAGCGGTGCGCTGCGTACGTTTGCATATTATATGACAAGCGGTACACACTATATGTTAAAAGATATTGAATACTTGGATTTGTATGGCAACGAACCTAGTGCAATTGAAATGGCATATGCGATTTTTGCAAACGTGCTAGAAATGGATTCCGATGGCAAAGTTTTGAATTTTAAACATGCTCAACGTAGAGCAACAGACTATATAAGATCATATTGCGATCCTACTTTTGAGGTTTCTCCACCATTTGAGGAGTGGGAAGTGGCGTTGTATGGTCCGCCAGACATTGAAGATAGAGTGTAGCTTGATAACGAGTTAGTCAAAAGGGCGCAAAACAGCAGGCTGTCGCTCCTTCGTCGCTAATTTTATCTTGCTTTTTTCGTAGGTAAAGCGAGGCGTTAAATGGATCAAGATATGAGTAAAATTGAATTCTTGCGTTTTAATCAAGTGAACCCTAGCGAGCTGATGGGCATCGTAAATCAGGATTCCCTCAGAAAACACTTGATTGATCACCCTCATTTTGACGAGACAAGCCTTCAAACGTGGATGGATGAGAAAATAACAACTGATGCCATGCATGGTTGTTGTATTCGTGCGGTTTATATAGGTGGCGTATTAGCAGGTTGGTGTGGAATTCAACCTGATGGCAATGGGTATGAATTAGCGATTGTTATCTCACAAAAATTCTGGGGATTTGGCATATCAATTTTCAAAAGCCTCATGTGCTGGGCTAAAGAGCTAGGGCATAAAGAAATTCGATTCCATTTGCTTGACAGTAGGCCCGAATACAAGGCGTTGAATAAAATGTCCACCAAAGTGCATACAACAGAATTATCAGGTCGGTGTTTTACAACTTACTATGTAACAGTAGGTCAATAGTACCCACAAAAACTTCTAACAAGGCGCAGCTTAGGATGATTTACGCGCTAACAGCCCTAAATTTCCTTAGAGCAAGGTGTTAAATGTCTAAAAGAATATTTTTAAAAGCACATATTATAGAAGAACACATGTTACTGGACCAGTTATGTTCTGTTTCAAGTAAGTTTGGCACTACCCCAGAGAAGTGAGAGCAGATCGTAAAATGTGTGAGTTTGGCTAACCCCTGTGCTGTGATAAAATTTGACTTAGAGTGTCATATGGCGAAGTACTAGAGGCGTGAACGAAGCAAACTTAAAACATGGTGGCAATTTAGAAGTTTAAAAAACTGAATTGGTACCAAATGATTTTGCTACGAAGGGTCAGGTTAGTTAGGCCGCTTTTCAAATTTCAGATCATGTTCTTAGTAAAACATTTAACAAGGCCGTAAAGCCTGAACTCAATTAGTTGGCTGAGTTTCGCTTCGCTACATGATAATAGCCTACTTTTTTCACCGTTTATTAAAATGTTTTAAGCTATCGTTATCTAATAATTATGAGTAAAAAAGTTAAATACTTAATATCCCTTTGTTTTTTAATAGCCGTAACTATAAAGTTTGTCCCGGTACTGTGGGGGATTTACTTAGTTGATAAGTCACAGAAAGATTCTGGTGGGGATGAGGTATTTTCTGGACTTGTTACGGGCGTGCTTAATGAAGCAGCTCACAGCTCTTTAAATCACTTTGATTTGGGTTTTATCTCAATTGGGTTACAAAGTCGCTTTGTGGACGATAAGTTAGATGAATTTAAACCAATCATGTACTCTTTTTCGGCCGAAAATGAAGAGAATATTGTCATTTCGAATAGGTTGCTAGAAGACGTCAATGTTGGTGACTTAGTTTCAAGGTTAAAGTTGGAAAACAAACTTAAAATTGACTTTATTTCCAATGAGTTGGATTTTTTTACAACTTTAATTAATTTAAAGCCAAATCGCATTAGTGTTTTTAGTTCTCTTTCAGAAGTAAACCAAATGTTGGCGCTGTTAAGCTTTAGAAATATCTATATCTACAAGTCTGAAAAAGAGTTTTATTACTTCAAATTAGGTGGCCAACTAGAAGCAATCCAGTTGGTTGAGAGTCCAGAAAATGGTCGAATCTTACTATTCCACAGTAAAGGTTGGTTGGCTGAAATAAACTACGACTCTTTAACACAAACAAGTTTGGCCATTCTACTTTCTAATATTGAAGTAAATTAATACGCTTAAATGACAAAGGACGTAAAACAGCGTACTTGTGTTAACTCTCTGCTGAGTTTAGGCAGCTGTTTTTCGTTATTTATTAAGTGTTATACCTTTTTAGGAAAGCATGAAGAGCCTCAATTTGGATCCACGAAAGTAAATCCTATCAATCAGGTGAGGGTTGTGACGCCATTGAGTATACAAGCTGGAAATCAATCGAAAGGTTAGGTACTTAGCTAGCGGCTCCCAGTGACAACCAATTGTAGCGTCATTTGTGCTGCTGGCGTGAGCAACAATTTTGGCGTAAATCCCGCCTTGCTTAGTTGTGTTTGAGTCAGGCATTATGTTTCACAAGGCTGTAAGTGAATAAAGAGTACACGGAAAATTTAGAAGAAATCGCTACCTTTGGTTTTGATGAAATCGATCCCGATGAAAAAGTAGAAGTTAATTTGAAAGATTTAATGTATGTTTTTTCTACTTTACAGGAATATCAGAGGTTCTTTCATCAGCCACTGCACTATAAAACATGGAGGATATCGAGCGCTTTCTTGGTTCAGTTAATGAGCATGCGGGGTTTAAGCTTCTCCATACATCTATCCACGAAAAGATGAAAGATATGATCCCAGATCACATTGATGAGAAATATGGAGAAGGTGATTTTGATTCTCCTAAATTATCTTTCTATTATGATGAAAATAGATAAACATACAACAACTGCAGACAAAGAGGGCGATTTCCAATGTGCTTCAATTTACCTGTGCTGAGGGCGCCATTTTCATTAAAGTGGGTGAAGGTGCAGTGATTTTTCACCCTGAAACAGGGCTAAAAATGGCGGATTGTGACGAACAGAGCGTTCAATTACAGCAAGCCCGAAAAGAAGACATAAAGAATAGGTAAGAGCATGAGGACATCATCACTTCAATTTTATTGCAATGACAGCCAAAAACGTTCTGATTGTGGTGAGGTGTTGGACATTGAGTTTTCTAATCAAGGGCTTGATTGGCCGGGCATTGTATTAGAAAAGGGCAGTTCACCTCACTTTTATCCGCAAAATGTGTATACGCCGTACTTTTATTTTGCTCTGGCATTGGAAAAAGATCTCAATTGGCAGGTACACACGGATGAAGGGATCACTGCACTGAAAACAGTACCGGGTAATATCTGGATTAACCCACCCACAACGCCGTTTACACACAATATTTCTGAACCTTGTTATTTTGTGATTTTGGCGATTGAAGAAGCGCTCTTTTTGGACAATTGTCCACTCGATTTACAGGGTAAGTCGCTCCAATTCTTGAACAACTATAACGTGCAAGACGATGCCATAAAAAGCATTATGGAGCTGTTTATTCTGGAGGCAAAAAACAAAGGCAGAAATGGTAAGCCATTTATAAATAACTTAGTGTCATTGCTAAGTAATCACTACATCAACAACTACTCGAATTATCAAGATCTAATCAACCAAAAAAAGCAAGCCTCCAAACTGGATACGTATCAAATTGAAAAAGTTGATAAGTTCATCACCGATAATATCAGCAACACCATCACGGTGGATGACTTAGCTGAGCTGGTGGGGTGTAGTAAGTATTACTTCTTGCGTGAGTTTAAAAAGCGGATGGATATTACGCCATATCAATACTTGCTAAATCATCGCTTGCTGCGCGCCAAAGCACTCTTGGCACAGCCGTCTGCACATATCGCTGATATTGCTGAGCAGCTCGGGTTCAATGACCAATCTCATTTCACCCGAATATTTAAAGCCAATATTGGGTGCACGCCGGGCCAATTTATAAAAAATCATTTAACCGGTTAACCTGAGCAATAAAGTACAAAAAATCGAGCAGGATTGTTCAATCTTCTCATTTTATCACTTGATAATCTAAACCCAGTTCAAAGGCAGACCAAACCGTTTGCCTGACGGGTTAAGAGTAGGAGTGACAGTATGAAATCCCCCATAGGCAAACGTAGATCACTGACCATCTGCCTTTTGTCCGCGTTAGCTGGGTTACCTTCAATTGGTATGGTGGCAGAGAGTACAGCTAACCACAGCCAGTTCAAGCGCTTAGAATTGATACAACAACAAGCAGATGTCAAACAAGTGATCGTTGATATGGTAAATGCCATAGACACCAAGCAATGGCAAAAGGCGCAATCTTCATTCGCTAATACCGTATTTGTTGATTACTCAAGCATGTCTGGTCAGGCTGGCAGCAAGGTGGCTGCCACTGAACTCATTTCTGGATGGCGCAATCTGCTCGCTGAGGTTGAGACCCATCATATGCTGAGTAATTTTCAGGTGTCTGTAAAAGGGAAATCAGCGCAAGTTTTCTCTCATGTTTATGCCAGTCATAGTGCACAAGGCATTGAGTATTGGGATATTTATGGACGTTATGTTCACGCCTTAGAAAACGTCAATGGTCGCTGGCAAATCGTAGAGATGACGTTACAAACACATGGTCAAAAGGGCAACTTAAACTTTTTACAAGAGGCAAGTCAAATGAGTCAAACTAAGCAGGTTCAAAGCGATAATACACGAGCGATTAAAAGCATTGAGTTTTTAAGCAATGGTGAAACAATAGTTGGAAACCTGTATTTACCAAAAGACTATGATGCAAGTAAACAGTATCCCGCGGTGATAGTTTCAGGCAGCTGGACCACGGTAAAAGAGCAAATGGCGGGTCTGTATGCAGATAAACTGGCCGAGCAAGGCTTTATTGCGCTTGCTTTTGATTTTAGAAATTTTGGCCAAAGTGAAGGTGAGCCTCGGTTTTACGAAAATCCAACGCAAAAAGTGGCGGATATAAAAAGCGCGGTCACCTATTTACAATCATTGCCTATGATTAACAATGACAAAATTGGTGCGCTTGGTATCTGTGCGGGCGCCATGTACACGCTCATCGCGGCGTCTCAAGATAATAGGATTCAGTCCGTTGTCACTGCGGCATCTTGGTTGCACGATGCTGAGGCCGTTAAATTATTTTACGGCGGTGAAGCGGGGGTGTTTGAAAAAATCACACAAGCGCAGCAGGCCAAAAGGCAATACCAGTTAACCGGAGATGTTGCGTATATTCCAAGTATTTCGACAACTGATACCAGTGCTGCGATGTATGGACCGTACGATTATTACCTCAACCCTGAACGTGGTGCTGTCCCACAGTGGAGTAATGATAAATTTGCGGTCATGTCATGGGAAGATTGGTTAACTATTGATCCTATGCCATCTGCTAAAGAACTTAAAACTCCGACACTGATGATCCACTCTGATGGTGCCGTATTACCAGATTACACAAAGCGTTATTTTGCTGATATCGCCAGTGAGGACAAAAAACTATATTGGATGGAGACTGAGTTGGCGTCGCCTTATCATCAATTTAATTTCTATGATCAAGATGCGGAGGTCAATGAATCAATTGCGCAAGCGAGCAAGTGGTTTAATACTCATCTATAAATGGAAAATGCCACCATCAAGCGATGGTGGCTAATGCGTGTTGCTTAAAAGTACTTCACCCAAGCAGACTGACTTGAATGCTTAAACTGAGAAAACTTTTTACATGGCCAATAAAGTAGCGCTGCAAGCGCAATGGCTGCAAGCCAAACTAACCAAACATTAGGGAACCCCAAGTAAGGGTAGTCGTTAGGGCCAATGACGGTGGTTGTGCCAATGACTTTTGACAGTATAAAGTAGGTAATGAGCAGCACGTATAAATGCAAAATGTAGAAAAACATCGGTACTGAACCAAAGGTTTTTAGCATCGCGCACAGCTTACTTTTTGCAGTTTCTAAATAGGCTAATACAAATGCGCCTATGCCAAGAGTAAAGAGCAAAAACATCAGCGATGGTGGGTATTTGGTAAAGTTCAAAAATGACATCACACTGCGAATAGACTCATCATACATTTGCCAAGGCTGTGACTCGCCATAAATGTTAAAGGCTCTAAGTAGTACCAGTGCAATAAGGCACGCCGTGCCGCCCATGATTAAGGTTTTACGTCGCGTTAATTCATCTACGTTGTGGCTAAATAGCGGTCCTGCTGCGTAGCCCACAGCAATCACGCCTATCCAAGGCAGCACAGGGTATGATGCCCTGATCTTTAATGCCCCTTCGCTGACTAAAAATGCTCTGTCATGCAGGATAGTCCACAGTGTGTAACCCGTTTCATGAGGCGCAAACTCAATAAAACCAAGCGCGTTGTGGCCAAATACAATGGCGAATCCGATGACTGCTATCCAAAGACGGGGCAGGTAGAGGAGCGCGGCTAATGCAATCATGCTCACACCAATGGCCCAAATGACCTGTAAGTAGAGGGTGGTATAGGCTGCAAACCACGAAAAATTAACGAGCGTGATTTCAATTAAAATCAAAAATAAGCCGCGTTTAAGTAAAAAGCTTTGTGCACTGCGTGGTGCTTTATTGGCCGGATGGGCATATAACCACGCAGACAAGCCGGTTAAAAAAACAAAAATAGGTGCACAAAAATGCGCGAGTAACCGTGTGAAAAATAGGTCGGGATCGGTACTATCAATATTCATCGGATCAGCGACGTTTTTATGTAAATAGAACTTTTCGCGCGCATGGTCGACGAGCATGATTAAAATGACCAACCCCCGAAGCATATCGATGGAGTCGATGCGTTTTTTTATAGTTGTCTCATTCATAGTTTAAAAGGCCTGCAGGCAGGCCGTTCCTATTGATTAGAATTGATATTTTAGCGTTGCGCTATACTTTGATGGCTGACCTGGCATCGTCCACATATGAGAATAGGAGTTTGCGTAGTAGCGCTCGTCAAACGCGTTATCTAGCTTCAATTGCAGGCCAAGATCTTGCGTCAGCTCAACGTTGAAAAACAGATTTACCAGTGTGTAAGCTGGTAGGGTATAGTCTGGGTTGATGGTTTCACCTAACCGCGTGCCGACATATTGAACGTGAGCACCAAAGTCGACAGGGTAACCAGCCAGCGCACGGTTGTGGCGCAATATGACATTCGCACTATGTTCAGGAATATTAATCAATTGACTGCCCGCGGGTAACTGCACACCCCAATCGAGGTTTACCATATCGTTGGCTGTTTCGGCTTTGGTATATGCGTAGCTAACAGACAGCTCGGTTTGATTACTTATATCCCAAACTAAGTCGAGTTCGACTCCCTTACTTTGTGCTTTACCAAGCGCCGCAGAGAAGCCTTCGTTGACAGGGTCGACCGTTAGAATGTTTGACTTTTCAGCTTTAAAAAGTGCAGTATTTAAACGCACGGTATCGTTGGCTGTTGTGAACTTTATACCCGTTTCTAGCGATTGACTCTTTTCCGGTTCGAACGTATTACCTTCAAAATCAGCCCCCGCGTTAGGTCTAAACCCTTCTGAATAGCTTGAGTACCAATTCAGCTGTTTATTGATGCGGTACACAACGCCAGCACGAGGATTGAACTCTGTTTGTGACTGTTCGCTGGCCGTTTGTTTAAGCTGATTCGTGACCGTTTGTTCAAACTTATCAAGGCGCGCACCAACAAGTATTTGTAATGCGTCCGTGACATCAATTTGATCTTGCAGATATACGCCCCAAGCTTTTTGCGCTTCGAGGTTGTGAATGGTTGGACTCATTGCAGGCTTTGCTTGTCCATAAACTGGGTTGAAAATATTGATACTGTAGGTTGAATCACCCTTACCCCAAGCTACACGGTAACGCTGTTGTTCAAAATCCAGTTCATAGTCATAAATATCGGCACCAATAAGTACGTTATGATTGTGTTCAAACAGTTGGACATCGCCACTTATTTCTAGTCGTGCCGATAAATCTGTCGCATCATAATCACGATAACGACGTTGTCGATTCAGCGTTTTTCCATCTATGTACAAAAGCTGGCGTCCGGGCGACAGCTCGGTGTCTGATGAAAGTCCGGTTAGTGAAGATGTGCGGTAGCCCAATCCAGCATTGAACATCCAAGTGTCATTCAATTGATGTGAGATTTCAAATTGGTGACCTGTCGCTTCGACTTTAATTGGCCCATCACTGGGCTCGCCTAAAAAGCGCTCGACAGGTAATTCAAGCCCCGGTAAAACAGGAATACCACGATCAAATGGGATCTCCTGATCGACATATTCAAGCTCATAGTTAACCTGTGTCGAGTCAGAGACTTTAAAAGTGAAAGAGGGCGTTAGTGCGAGTTTTTCAGAACTGATGGTGTCTCTGTAACTATTGGCTTTTTCATAGGCGCCATTAATACGAAATGCCACAGAGTCAGTGAGGCCATTGGTGTAATCTGCTTCGACTCGACGCTGGGCAAATTCACCCGCAGTTAGCGCGATATAACCACTTTGTTCAAATTGAGGTTTTTTAGTGATGATATTAACGGTGCCTCCGGGTTCACTGCGACCATAAAGTGCAGAGCCTGGGCCTTTCAAAATCTCAATAGATTGAATATTAGAGGTATCGCGCAAGCCGCTATAGCCTCTACCGGCACTGAATCCGTTAATTAAATAGGCCGATGGCAGATTTTCATCACCTGCAAAGCCTCTGATTGCAAAACTTTCCCAAAGGCCGCCAAAATTATTTTGTCGTGAAATAGCGCTAACCAAGCCTACTGCGTTTTGAAAGTCTTTCACGCCAATATCGTTGAGTAAATCGCTAGAAACGACAGAGACAGATTGCGGTAAATCGTTTATAGAGACATTTCCGCGATAAGGAAGTCGTTTTTCAACGACCTGAATAGTTTCAATTTCTTTATCTTGCTCGGTAGCAAAAACAAAATTAGGGACAAGGAGAGAAGAGATTATAAGAGCTAGATACTGCTTAGACACTAGAATACCGTTTGTTATGTTATAAAGTATCATTATGGTATTGGTAAAGCAGGTACTGCGCAATCATTTAAGTTAAGTTACAGGTAGCGTCGACGAATTAATTATTAATTTTATAAATTGCTGACTGGTAGTCTGTTTTTACAACTTAGTGTAATAGGCCACCGATGTTTTTTATTGGGGCCTATCCTCTGTTGGATCTGTAATTGTATTAGATTTTAGCGGCGATATTTGTTGTGCCACTCTCGCTGTTATCTAGTAAATTAACATAGTATTGTGCAACCTCATTAGCGGGCATACCTGGTTCTGGATCCATACCCATACTGACCATGGTCTCAGAGATCCAACCCGGTGATATTGCATTAAACCTAATACGTTCAACTTCAATGGCGGCGGCTTTTACCGCTGCTTCTACGGCGGCATTGACGGTGGTAACAACACTACTGCCTTTAAAAGGGTGCTGCGCCAATATACCCGAGGTTAAAATGATCACGCCGCCGTCGTTGACAAATTTTTCGCCAAATCTGAGCGTATTAATTTGTCCCATCATCTTGTTGTTGATGGCAAACGTCCAGTCAGTGCTTTGTGCTGTGTGCCAGTCAACAATATTGGCAACACCAGCAGTACAGATAATGGCATCTACCGTGCCGACTTTTTCAAACAGTGCCATCAGTGATTGGGGATCAGACAAATCAAATGCATTTTCAGGGTGACTGAATGACGCTTCGATTACCTCATAGCGCGGTTTTAATGCACCTAGTAAAGCGTTACCTAACAAGCCTGTCGAACCAAGTACGAGTATTTTTTTCATAGTCTCTGCTCTCATGATTTATGAATTGAGCTCATTATTTATGAAATCAGTTGTGCGCAGTAGTAGGGTAAAGCTCATTTCAGTTGTGACTAAAATTCACAAGTTTAATGAGCTATGAAGCGTTCTGAGCGATGTTATCCACGAGGTAGTCAATCAATAAGCGTGTTCTTTTGGGTAAATGCGCTTTAGATGAGTAATAGAGCCATACCGTGCTTGGTGTGCTCCAATGGTTGGGTAAAATAGGGATAACCTCTCCGGTACTGAGCTCTGATTCAACATGCCACCTCCCCATGTAGGCGAGCCCTAAATGTTGTAGCATGGCCGCTTTTGCTGCACTGATACTAGAGACCGTTAGATTACCTTTTGGCTCAATACGAATCTGCTCTTTAGCGTCATTCAATAACGGCCAAGTAAACCGCTGACCTAGTCCTAATGGGTTGTAGACAACGCAGTTATGTAAACGGAGGTCTTCAAGAGATGCTGGCACGCCAAACGTTTCACAGTACTTTTGTGTTGCGAAAATACCAGATTGCATGGTGTAAAGTCTTCGCGCTATCAGTCGGCTATCTTCATTTATTTTGTTACCAATGCCGATATCAAACCCTTCTTCCACAATATTGAGCGTCCGATCATCGAAAACAAGGTCAAGCTCAATGCCTTCATGGGCTTTCAAAAAGGTCGTTAGGTGGGGTAAGACAAATTCACGGCCAAAGCTGTCTGGTAAGTTGATTTTTAGCTTGCCTTTGGCTTGTTGATTTTGCTGCGAGATACTTTCTATGCTGTTGTCAATTTCTGACAATAGCGGCGAAATTTTCTGAAATAAGATCAGACCATCCTCGGTAAGAGAAAACTGTCGTGTGCTGCGATGGAACAAACGAGTACCTGTTTGCATTTCAAGGGCGGATATACTTTTGCTAACAGCGGACGCAGATACGCCTAACTTACGTCCTGCACCTGAAAAGCTGCCTTCTTTTGCTGCTGCGATAAACATAGGAAGTTGGCTAGGTAGCATGTCATTCCAATTTTAGATAGGTATTTACCTATGAGTATATGGTGTCTCAGAAGGTTAGGTAAAGGGTTGTAATCACTACATTTTAATTAGGCAATATAAATGCAACGTGCATGGTATGAGCGGGTGTGTTTTGTTGCGGTCAAATACCAGTTTTACATCAAAATCAATTAAAAATTTCACAATGATATAAGTTGCAAACGTGAGTATCTCAATTGTGACGAAATATTCCAATGTAACTCTATGCTCTAATTAGTAATTCAGTGAAATTAATGGGCTTTTAACGTTTACTTTTAATCTGAAAATCTGAGATACGCATTGAGTCAGCGTCAATGAATTAACCAATAAAGGTAAAAATGAAAGCAAAATGTAAAAATTGAGTGTTAGTTTACAAGTGTTGCGCAACATTCATAAATTTAATAACTCAAAAACATGAGGAAAACCATGAAATTTAATTACGCTGCAATACTTGGCGTCATCTCTGCGATCACATTGTCACCAGCCGCTGATGCATATCTATATAAAGATCCAGGTTATGTTGAGCGCAATGTGCGCTCAATTCAAAAAAATGACGTTATTGGGCAGTCTCATCAGTACCGCGATCAACAGGGGTGGATGTATGTTGATCAAGTAGCAAACGGTGCAACTCAGGGCTTTTATCAAGCTGGAAATTGGCTGAAATTACACAATCGCAACTTCAAAATGTCGATTGGTGAATTGGAATTTGCTTTTAACCCCAGCAAGTTAGATTGTACTCAGGGCATGAGCTTTAACTTTACCGTAGGTGACGACACAGTAGCGAGCTTCAAGCCAAATTGTGATGATCTTTTGAATGCATCTATCACTTACCCTGTGGAATATTATTTTGATTTAATCCCTGAAGTAATTAAGCCAAAAGTTGAGCTACCACTCGATCCACTTGGTTTGCTAAAAGTGGGTGTAAAGTTTGGTGCGGGTATTGAAGCTGGCGCTGAGTTCACTGTAGGTGGTGTTGTTGGTGGACATGGCAATGAAGAGCCATTTGAAGTCGATGGTGTAAGACGCCCAGATTATTTATACGCAGCTGTTGAGCCGTATGTGAGTGGCTTAGTGTCAAGTTCAGCGTATGGTAGCTTTGGCCACGGTATTTCTGAAGCAGGCGTAAAAGGAAAGCTAAACCTATTGAAAGTCAAAGGCAAAGGCTACGTTGAAGCTGGTATTCGCCGTGTAGTTCAAGATGAGCAAGTTATTGAGCAAGGCTTCTTAGAGCTCAAAGTGAGCACTAAGCTAACTGGTGGAGATGGAAAAATCCAAGCTTACTGCAAAAAGCTTTGGGGCTTGTTGCAGTTTAATGTTGACGTAATGAAGTGGGATCCACTTTATACACGTGAAACGGTGCTATACGAATACGCAAGCCCTGTTTGGGAAGCGCTTTAATATTTGACTGTGGTGGCCCCGGCCACCACTTTGAGATAAGAACATGAAAAAAATAACGATTATTGCGATATTTGTCATTGCTGTTAGCGCATTTTTGGTATTAAAGGACTCAGATAGCAAGCCTTCGGTGCAAGTGACATACACAGCCTCCGAATCATCGCAACCAATGCATAAGGATAACCATGAATATGGGTATCTGGTTGAGATCCATTCAGCGGTTTTAAGTGAGAAAGGTACTGCAATTACATTCTCAGATCTCAGCTGGCAGATGTATTTCAAGCCAAAAACTGAGGGGGCATCAGACTTGGTGGCGATACTCACGAATATACAGTTCACGTCAGACAATAAAGTCCAAGAAATGCCTACCCAGTTGCCATTTTATATGACCTACGATGATGGTCAGTTTACCAAGTTAAACTTACTCGGGTTAGGTGAACAACACACATTATCCGTGCTACCTAGGGTATTGGACTTGATGAGTTACTCGCTTAGCGCTGCTTTGACATTTGAAGACGCGCAAGGGGTTAAAACTTTCCGATATACCCAGAAAGATAACGCGGTAAGTCGCACGAGAATAAACACAGCATCCAACCCAGAACGCGAAGAGGAAGAACAGTGGCAGCTAACGCTCAATGATAACGGTTCTATTTTGGTCGGTATTCGCGAGCTTAATTATCATAATCAACAGGTCTGGCAGCAAGGTGGGCAACATTATGATGTTGTACAATCGGTGTTTGTTAGACCGATCGACTTTTCAAGTTTTGACTATATTGGTTGGAACAATAACCAAAATGCGACAGTGTCCACAGCTAAATTAGAGGCCAAACAAGTCTATGACATCACAGACGAAAATTTGCTTTCTCATTTAACTGAGCTCAAGTCGTCTTTGGATACGGACCTTGCCGCGCAGTTGGGTAAATACTTGCTGGCCAATCAGGACCAAAATGAGATTAAGTCGTTATTGATGAATCATGTAAGACTCAACTCGGCATTGATTTATGCGTTGCAAAAAGCGCAAACCCCGCAAGCAGAGCAAATGCTGTCTGATCTGATGAGCGATGAAGAACTTGGTCAGCAAGTACGACAAAAAATAGTGATGGCCCTCGGTCGGTTTGAAAATGCCACAAACATTGCATTTTCGAGCTTACAAACGGTGGCTGATAACGTTGAGAATACTGCGCTGTCGAACATGGCAATGTTGAGCATTGGCACCATGAATCGGTTTTCACCCATGCAGTCTCAGCAGGTTGCTGGATTTTTAAATACTAAACTCTCTGATCCAGCTCAATTACCTACGGCAATACTGGCAATTGCCAATAGCAAAAACCCTGAATTGGTCGAAAAGCTGCCCAATTACTTACATCATAGTGACACTCAGGTTCGCAATAATACGATCAAATCTTTAGCGCATAAAACTGAGTATCAAGATCAAGTAATCGCAAGCTTAGTGCAAACGCCTCATGTCACAACAATAGACTCTTTCACTCGGGTATATAAGCAAGCGAATTACAAACTGTCTGAAAGTAATGTAGATAGGTTGCAAGCGCTGTATCACGAACAAAATAATCCGCTTATTAAAAAGCGCTTGGCGGTAATTTTAGATATTTAATCAGCCTTAAGTAGCCAGGATAGTTGGCTACTTCCTCTTCTTTGAAATGCAATATAACCAAATATGTGTTGTGGGAGCACAGTCAGTTGTAAATTGCTATCTATTGCGTTAACTGCAATAAATTTTAATCACTTAATGAGTGGTATTTACTTTTTCTGAACTCAACGTTGTTTTATTTAGCTTTTACGCTTCGCTGATTACACTTGTAATCAAGTGTAATGGTTTTGATGCTTTAATATTGTTAAAAACACACTATTCAAGCTTGGTTTCGAAAATTAGGTTTGGAACATGCCATAAATATAATCATTCGAAAGGATAAACTATGAATAGTCAATTGAGGTTTTTGCTTCTACTGATAAGCGTGATATTGCCTTGCTATACAATAGCAAGCTCAATGAGTGCGGTGGAAGAGGGTAAAGATAGGTTTGGTGGAGAATATCGAAGCTTCGTTGTGGAACTGAATGATCTAAATGTTTGTAAAACAGCATGTGAAAATGATGGCATTTGTCGTTCATGGACCTATGTTGACCCCGGCGTTCAACACACCAATGGGATGTGCTGGTTAAAAAAATCTGAAAATACACCTGCTCCTTGTGCCCATTGTTCCTCAGGTTATAAGGTGGTCACAAATGTAAATGTAGCTTCTAATAGCATGAGTGATACAGAAATTGATATGGACAGATATGGTCGAGAGTATCTGAACTTTGCGGTAGAACAAAACGATCAAAGTGTTTGTTCGGCTGCTTGTAAAAATGACAAGCGTTGTCGCTCATGGACTTATGTTGACCCAGGTGTTCAGCACACCAACGGCATGTGCTGGCTAAAAAGTTCGACCAACTTTAATCAACCTTGTGCAAGCTGTACATCGGGGTATAAATCGGCCCCGACTAATGAGCATATGGGTTCCGAGGAGCCAGATACTGATCGATTTGGTAATGAGTATTACAATGTTGCGTTGAGCGCAGACGATCAGGCATCCGTGTGCAAAGCAATGTGTCAAGAAGATGGGTTATGCGGTGCTTGGACCTATGTTGATGCAGGCGTTCAGGGTGCAACACCACGGTGTTGGTTGAAGAGCTCAGGTAACACACCAGTAACGTGTAGTGTTTGTACCTCAGGTGTTAAAGAAAAGACTTTGGCTTTAAGCCCAGTAGCTAGCAATCAACAGCGTGTTGGTAATTCATATAAGACACTTTCTGTGACCTCTGAATTAGCATGTATGCAGCAATGTGAAGATGATAATAAGTGCATGTCTTGGAATTATGATTCATCCCTGACTTCAAACTCGTGTGAGTTGAATATGACGACCAATGATGCAACAGTAGGTACGGGTACATCGGGTTTTAAGGTTAAAAAAGATACCACTTTAGCTGCGGGTCAAGCGCATACGTGTTTTGTACAAGCAAATGGGTCAGTAAAATGTTGGGGTACTAACACCTACGGGCAACTTGGTGATGGTACAGAGAATGACTCAAGTACGCCAGTGTCAGCAGGTTCGCTGAGTAATGCTTCGCAAATTGCTGCAGGCAATTACCATAGTTGCGCCATTTTGGCGGATCGCTCAGTGCAATGTTGGGGTCGAAATGATCACAAACAACTGGGTAATGGTAGCTCAACAGATTCTTCGACACCGGTACTAACTAACTCGATTACGAATGCGATTCAACTAGCCGCAACTGATAATTTCACGTGTGCAGTACAAGACAGCGCTGAAATTACGCTTAACAATGTAGAAAGTACCGAGCGAGGTGTTATTAAATGTTGGGGTTCTTTTCCGATTTTAAATAACAGAAATAGCTGGAGTGGCAGTGACCCTGTAAATATTGAAAGTTCTGAACTCGTGGGCGTGAAACAAATTGCGGTTGGCAACCCGTTAGGTGCTGGGCATGTGTGCGCGGCAATGCATACAGGTGAGGTCAAGTGTTTAGGCAAAACCATCTTAAGTGGCTCTCGCAGCTCTAAAAATGAAATTACTACGATTTCCGGTATTACCAACGTTTTAGATTTGGTCAGTTCTGATGTTGTTGCATGTGCCATTGATGCAGGCTCAAAGCCGAGCGAAAATAAACTAAAATGTTGGGGGTTCATTGATGGTGAACAGTATCTAACGCCCTTTGAGTTCACCTATCTAAAAGGTGCGCAACGAGTGGCCATTACAGGTGAAAATGAACCGACGTCGAGAGTATGTGCAGTAATGTACGACGGTACTGTAAAGTGCTCAGCGCATGGTGACGGTGACTACACTGTGAGCGGGATCGCAGATGCGATACAAATCGCCAATGCCGATGGAAAATCATGCGCGTTGATTGCCAACGGTGAAGTAAAATGTTGGAGTGATGCGTCTGGCTCAGCGCCAACTACACCGGTAAATGTGAGCTTTTAATAATTAGCAAACCGATGCGCCACTGAATGTAAAAAAGGTGTGGCGCATTTTCACCTTGATCTAATCACTATTGATAATACTTTTTAGCGCCGCAACATGATTGTTAAATGCTGATTGGCCAAGGTCTGTTAATGACACCCAAGTACGTGGGCGACCGTTGTAGCTGCGCTTTTTCGCTTCAATGTAATTGGCGTCTTCCAATGCTTTGAGTTGTTTTGAAAGTACTGAGTCACTCACATCTAGTTGCTCTTTTAGGAGCCTAAAGTCTAATTCTGCACTGGTGGCTAACATTGCGCAAATGCGTAACCTGTTTGGAGCATGAATAATGGGATCTAGCTCTGGCATCTCTAGTTTTCCTTTACCACGGTTTCACCTGTCGGGAGCTTGATAAGCAGCCAGAACATAACAATTGAAGCCGTTGCGGCGCAAATATGTGGCGCCCAATCAAGGCTCATTTCGGTGCGTAAAAAACGGCTTAAAAACCCAAGGGCAGCAAACCCAATTCCTGCATAAGCGTTTATTTTCTCAGCTTTAATAGAGCGAGGGATGATCCGGATTCTGATCCCTTGTATTTTGTATAAATAGTAATAAAGCGCAGTAGATAAGGTAAAGATGATTGCGCCAACTATCATTGCCAGTGCCCAAATGTTTTCGTGCTCAGTCATACCATAGCCAAAGAATATCGCCCCATAACTTAAACTCATGATCAGTCTCAACCAAACTGGCGGTGAATATTCAATGAGTAGGTTTTGTTGAATATTGTGCACTGCGTTGAGCGCATCTTTAGCTTCTGTCTGAGATGGTAAATCGTTTTTCACTGGGTATTTCCTTTTACTTTCCATGATGGAAACTTAGTCTAGTTTATAACTTTCCACTTTGGCAAGTTATAATTTTCCGTCATGGAAAGTAAATGAAAGGAGGGATATGAAGTTTAACATATTGGAGTTTTTACTCTAAAATTGAGGTTCATTGCTTGCTAACTGGTTTTACCACTTGTAAGCTAAAAGTTATGCATTCTTAATTTTTTGCCGTTATGCCTACAATAACCAGTCGAGAAATCACAATTATTTGTGAGGATAATTACCCGTTAGCAGCGACCGTTTACCAACCAAACAATGATATAAAAGGGGCCGTTTTAATTGGTCCTGCAACAGGGATTAAGCGTCAGTTTTATACTGCATTTTGTGAGTTTTTAGCGAGTCACGATTATGGTGTCTTGAGCTATGACAACCGCGGCATTGGAGGTTCCTTGCTGGGAGAGGTTGGCAAGCATCCAGCCAGCTTGCAATGCTGGGGTCAACTAGACCAGCCAGCTGCCATCTCAGCCTTAATTGAAGCGTTTCCTGATTCAAAATATCATTTAATAGGGCACAGTGCGGGGGGTCAGTTAATCGGTCTAGCGTCTAATGCGAAAGAACTGACATCCATGTTCAATTTTGCCAGTTCCTCTGGCCGGTTGTTGAATATGAAAATACGAGACCAGTTTAAGTCTCACTTTTTTATGAACATGTTTATTCCATTTTCCAATTTATTATTTGGTCATACCAAGTCACAGTGGTTTGGGATGGGTGAACCACTCCCCGCAGCAGTTGGCCACCAATGGCGTACATGGTGCAATGGGGGTGGCTATGTAAAAACCGCATTCGGTAAGACCATTGATAAACACTATTTTGAAGAGCTGACCTTGCCTGCTCTGTGGGTGAATGCCGTGGATGATTTTATTGCAAATGACAAAAATGTCAGAGATATGATGTCAGTCAGCCCCAACATAAAAGCGCAGACATTGACCCTAGACCCGAAAGAGCATGGCCTAAAAGAAATTGGCCATATGAAATTTTTTAGTCGAAAATCTCACACACTTTGGCACATTCCATTGCAGTGGCTGGATAGCCATTCAGATAAATGACTTTGCCAAGGCGTTATTTCCAATCAGCAAACTGAGCCAGTAAAAAATCAATTGCAAGCCTCGCACGCAGAGGCATAAATTGCTTATTTTGATAAACAATCCAGCTTGTTGCGCCACTTATGCAATAGGGCTCTAAAATTGGCACTAAGCTTTTTTGTTCGAGTGACTCAGTAAAAGTACTCTGTGGCATATAAGCAATACCAAGGCCTTTTTCACAAGCTTCTAGCACGACATTGGCATTGTTGCTGCGCCAGTTGCCGGTTACCTTAATGCTTTGCTTTGTGCCGTCAATATTGAATGTCCAGTGATCATTATTTGCAATAATACAGCGATGACTTTTAAGTTGATTAGGGTGGTTGGGGGTGCCATGTGCTGCAAGGTAACTTGGTGCGGCAACCACCATCATTGAGCGGCTAATTAGTCTGCGCGCAATTAGGTTAGAGTCATTGAGCTCACCATAGCGAATCGCGAAATCGATGCCATCTTCGACAAAGTTAACCATGCGGCTGTTGAAGTCGATTTCAATATTTAATTCTGGGTGCTGTTTGGCAAATTCCATCAATGCGGGTGCGATATAACGTTCAGCAAATGCACCAGCCGCGCTGACTCTAAGCGTGCCACTAAGATTAAACTGTTGCTGGTTTAACTGTTCGTTGGCCTGTTGTAATCCAGCAACGAGTTGCTTGCATTGCTGATAGTAAAAAGCACCGTTCTCTGTGAGGTTGATTTGTCGCGTGGTTCGCGCCAGTAAAATACTGCCTGTGCGCTTTTCCAAGCGCGCAACTTGTCGACTGATATGGCTAGTAGAGCAGCCCAGCTTTTTGGCGGCTGCCGAAAACCCGCCGCTCTCAGCAACTGCAACAAATTCGAAAATACCATCAAAGCTATCCATATAGTTCCTCTACAATCTATCTAAAGCGACATCATATATGCCAACATTTAACGCTTATTATTGCTAAATAGCAAAAGAGATTCACAGATTTAGATAATTATCATTCATGCGGTAACAATATAGAGTTGAAATACATAACCTCATAGACAACATTTACTTAAGGTATTGATCATGAAAAAAGTACTTATCCCTGTAACAAATCACGCAACGTTAGGCAGTACAGATCAAGCAAATGGCACTTATGCGCCTGAGCTGACGCACGTGGTACACGTGTTGAATGCACATAATATCGCGTTTGATATTGCCTCTATTAATGGCGGGAAAGCGCCACTGTACGGGACCGATATCGCAGAAGATGTAGTAAACAATCAGATATTGGGCGATGAATCTTTCCAAACACAGGTCAATAACACAGCACCGCTTTCACAAGTAAATATGGATGAGTATGACGCTATTTTTTATCCCGGTGGTTTTGGCTTGCTGTCAGATTTGGCAAGCAATGAAGAGGTTGGCACACTGGCAGCTAGGCACTACGAGTCAGGTGGTATTATCGCTGCGGTTTGCCATGGTCCAGCCGCTTTGTTGCCAATTACGCTAAGTTCAGGCGAGCCTTTGCTTGCGAGCAAATCAGTGACCGCATTCACGCGAGAAGAGGAAGTCGACTTTGGCACCATCAATGACATTCCATTCCTGTTAGAAGAAGCTTTGGCAAGAAAAGCTGCCAAATATAGCAAGGTACAGCCATGGAATGAGCTGGTGATTGTGGATGAACGGGTTATTACAGGTCAAAACCCTGCAAGTGCGCACGCCGTAGGCGAGGCGTTAGTAAAGCAACTGGCTAAGTAATAAAGACTTTTGAGCGAAAAGGAATAAAGGTTTGATAATGAATCAAAGTACCCATATTAATCGTCAGATCACTTTAGCGGCACGTCCAAACGGAGCGCCAATACAGAATGATTTTAAGCTGGTGGAGTCGCCTGTACCAACCCCCGCTGATGGTGAAATGTTGTTAAGAACACGCTATCTATCATTAGACCCGTATATGCGTGGCCGAATGAATGATGCTAAGTCATATGCCGACCCCGTTGGACTTGGGGAGGTGATGGTAGGAGGCAGTATCTGCCAAGTGGAAATATCAAATCATGCTGATTTTGAACAAGGTGATTTGGTTGTCGCATTTGGTGGCTGGCAAGACTATTGTGTGTCTGATGGCGTTGGGGTTATCAAGCTCGATAAAACGATGCAAAATCCATCGTATGGATTAGGTGTGTTGGGTATGCCAGGTCTTACGGCTTACATGGGGTTGCTAGACATAGGTGAACCTCAGGCTGGAGAGACATTAGTCGTGGCGGCGGCGACTGGTGCTGTTGGCAGTTTAGTTGGTCAGATAGCTAAGCTTAAAGGTTGTAAGGTCGTGGGTATCGCAGGTGGTCAAGAAAAGTGTGATTACGCAGTGAATGAGCTCGGTTTTGATGCTTGTATCGATCATCGCGCTACAGATTTAGAGGAACAGCTTGTACAAGCTTGCCCCGATGGCATTGATATTTATTATGAAAATGTCGGAGGCAAAGTCTTTGATGCGGTATTACCGTTACTGAATACCAAAGCACGGGTTCCCCTATGCGGCTTGATATCTCAATATAATGCAACAGAGCTACCCGTAGGCCCTGATCGCATTGGTTTGTTAATGGGAAATATGTTAGTCAAAAGAATTAAAATGCAGGGTTTTATCGTGTTTGATGATTACGGCCACCGTTATAAAGAGTTTCAAGATGCTATGGTGCCTTGGCTATTGTCTGGCCAAATCAAATATAAAGAAGACAAAGTCACGGGGCTTGAGCAGGCTGTTACTGCATTTATCGGATTGCTACAAGGTAAGAACTTTGGCAAGCTAGTTGTGCAAGTTGGCCCTGAGCAATTAGATCTCGGGGCAAAGTCATGATCAAAGTGCATCATTTAAACCAATCTCGCTCCACGCGGATACTCTGGCTGTTGGAAGAACTGCAAATGGACTATGAGGTTGAGCACCATCAGCGTGATGAACAGACCCACCTTGCGCCTGCTAGTCTAGGTCTAGTACATCCGCTCAGTAAAGCACCGATTATCGAGCATAATGGCCTTAAAATATGTGAATCTGGTGCGATTGTGGAGTACATATTAGATCAAGCCAAGCAAAGTGATCTGCGCCCTAAAAAAGGAACTCGCGCATACTACCAGTATCTTGAATGGTGCCATTTTGCAGAAGGGTCATTGGCGCTGCCGGTGATCGCCAACTTATTGATGCAAATGGAATCACGAGATGGTTCGCAGGCTATGGATGGTTATATCGCAAAAGAGCTAAATTTGGACTTGTCATTTATCGATGCAACCTTGTCAGTGCAGAGATACTTTGCCGGCGAGCATTTCAGTGCTGCTGACATCATGATGACTGTATCATTGGAAATCGCGCTAAGTGTCAACCTTATTGAAAATCGACCACATATTTCACGCTATTTAGCAGATATGCAAGGGCGTAGTGCATACCAAAAAGCGCGTACTTATGGTTAACTAACCTTCAGCAAAGCCCGGTTTTTACCGGGCTTTATTCTTTGCCTCGATAGGCTCTACAGAGCTGACTTATTTTGCAAAAGTTGGATGATATCGTGGTATTTATATCGCTTGGCCAGTTCCAGCGGCGTATCATTTTCGTAGGTTGTCAAATCGGTCGTCGCACCCCCTTGCAAAAATACTTTGGCAGCTGCTGTGTTACCATGCCAAATTGCATCATGGAGTGGGGTATAGCCATTATTTGGCCCTTGTGCATTAAGTACCTCTTTGGCTTTTGGTGCATTGAGCAGTAACTCAACAATGTCTGGGTGTCCCATATAACCGGCTTTATGAAAAGCGATGGCGTTCATCGGATAGCCCGGAATTGTTTGATCTGCACCATTATCTAACAGCAGTTTAACGATTTTTGGATAACCGTCTCTGGCTGCGACAAGCAAAGGTGTGTGCCAGTCATTGGGGCTAGAGTATACAGGTCTGCGCTGATTGACATCTTGTCCATAATCTATGAGCAACGAGATGCGCTTTACTTTTTGTGCTTCACTGAGAAGCGAGTCTTCCACCACGTTTAAAATCTTTTGTTTGGCTAGCGCATGCTTTAATTCAGCATGTTTTTGATTGAACAGCTCGCTCAAAGAGTTATACAGCTTGGCCTCATGGGGCTCGATATGTTTGTCCCATCCTCCAATCATGTCTGCCGCAGTTGTGCCTGTGCGTGTTTTGAGATTGATATTTAACTCTGGGTATTGAAATAAAAGCTCGATATTCGCTTCTTTAGAATACCAAGCCGCAACCATCAAGGGGGTAAATCCAGAGCGAGGGGCCTGTAGGTTGATAAATGCGCCTTTATCTAACAAATACTTCAAGATGTCGTCATGATCTGTTTGGGCGGCAATATGCAGAGGGGAATTGCCCATTGCACTGTCTAATTGGTTTACATCTGCGCCACTTTCGACAAGTTTTTTCACTTTTTTTAAGTCGCCTGCAATGACAGCTTGATGCAACGATGGCAATGGATTGGCGTGCACATGACCAATCACTAAAGTGGCAACCAAAGTTGAAATACGCACAACATGTTTGAGCATTGATACCCCTTGCAAATGTGTAAAAAGAAGCCGCAGTATAAGTGAGCGCACGGCTATGCATTAGATGGGTAAAAGCTATTTAATTATTAGCTTTAGGCTAATAATTAAAGTTACCACAAATGGCTGACTGCTCTAATCAATGAAAACCTTTAAATGAAAGTGATACTAGTGTGATTGTGGCTAATTAATTCTTCTTTGCAAAACTCACTTACTTCGACGAACTCATCATTACAGTGCGTGATAACACCACGCGTGTTTGTTGAAGAATTAAGCCTAATTCCCTCAGCAAATTCAAATTCGTTTTGAGTCACAGTTTGGTTTCTCATGATTTACCTCCAATTGGTTAATTCAGTTAACGATTAACACTCGCAGCTCAGTGACTTTCGTCCCAAGCTGCAGCCTTTTTTATATGCGCACTTTAATCCTTTTGCGCGCCACTGTGCTGAATGCTTATATGACCTGCCATCAAAAATGAATAACGACCACCGAATTGTTATTCAAGTTTTTGAACTCTCTAGCGAAAACTCTTCATTAGCTGAGAGTTTTGAGTGAGTGTTAGCCTAAAAGCGATGAAATGTGGTTCATCAGGGAAAGGGTATAGGGTCAGTCTAAATGGGTGATTTGTACAGCGACTGGGTAATCAATAAGTGGACTAAAAAATGACACTATGTAAAACAAAGGTCTTTGAATACAATAAGAAAGGGCATATATTTAAAAGCATCGCGAAGAAAAATGCAGAATCTGTTCTTATGTTAGATGTATCTGATATTCATATACTTAGCACAATTTCTGAGACCGGAAGTATCAATAAAGCGGCTGAGAAGTTATTTATGTCTCAACCCACATTGAGCAAACGTATTTCTCGACTGGAGCAAGTATTAAAAGTCGAGCTGTTTCATCGCAATAGCACGGGCATGAAACCCACCGATGTCACAAACTATCTCATCAGCAATGGAAAGCAAATACAATCGAAGCTGGATGCGATGTGTCGCCATGTTGAGTTATTGTCTAATTTAGAGGGGGGAACACTGAACATCGGAGTAAGCCCTATCATTGAGCAGTTGTTCTTTCCGAAAGTGTTGATGGACTTTGTTGAAGATTCAAATAATGTTGAGATTTCGTTCCAGGTCGCGCTGCCTGATAAGTTACAACAAGGCATTCTAGATGGTGATTTGGATATCGCCATCGGCCCATTTGTGCGGGGAGAATTACCACAAGAGCTGGTCATTACCGAAGTTAAAAATGAATCATTGATCTTTGTGGTGAGAGCCGGACATCCAATTTTAAAAAGCAGAGGCCCAGTCAGTATTGCCGGTCTAAATAAATATCCAGTCATAGGTCCTGCAATGAATAAACCCATAGCGGACTTTTTAACAAGCCATGGGATGTCCTTACCACTCAATATTACCTGTGATAACTATCATATTTCCAAGTCCATTGTGATGATGTCAGAGCATTACACAGGGGGGCCTAGAGAGTTGTTTTCTAAAGAACTATCCAGCGGAGACTTGGTCGAAGTTAAGACCGAAGCTGAGATACCTTGGCGCGCCTACTGTATTACACGTCCTGAGACCATTTATGCGCCAACAGTTAAAAAGTTTATCGACATTCTCAATCAATATACTGTTTAAATAATTGGGCCTTACTGGGTCTTAATTCGCACTGTTTAGTTTTGTTATTCCAAAATTTTGCAACCCTAGCCAAAGATTATAATTATTCTTTTGTGCGGTTAGCCGTTAGTCTAATCACAGATTTCTAAACGCCTTGATAGCGTATTACAAACTGAGTTTGTCTTTGTAACAGCCGGCGTTAAATAAATACTGATATGATCAGCTTAACGAAAAGTGAGATTTAAATGACTAACCTTAGAAGTGTATCGCCTTTTACCAGTTTATCGCCTGAGCAATTGAAACATGACTTTGTCACCATGAAGGCGGCATATAATAGCAATCCAGCCCCAAGCTTTGAGGAGCGTGTTGCCGTACTAAAGGCGCTCAAAGTCGCACTCATTAAAAACGAACACGCTTTCTATCAGGCGCTTAAGCAAGATTATGGATACCGTAGTGAGTTTGACACGTTAATTGCCGATGTTTTGCCTAGTGTTGCTGGCATTAACTATGCGATTAAGCATCTCAAAAAGTGGATGAAACCGTCTAAACGTCACGCTGGTCTTATGTTGTTGCCATCTAAAGTCAAAGTGCATTATCAGCCTCTCGGCGTTGTTGGTGTGATCACGCCATGGAATTTCCCGATCTTTTTATCAATGGGCCCTGCTATCCAAGCGCTTGCAGCAGGTAATCGTGTGATGATCAAAATGAGTGAGTTTACGCCAAATGCAAATAATGCGCTTAGACAAGCATTGAGCGGATTGAGTAAACATATTCAAGTATTTGAAGGAGAGGCAGATGTTGGTGCTGCTTTCTCTGCACTGCCTTTTGATCATCTGATTTTTACGGGTTCTTCAACGGTTGGAAAGTTAGTGGCTAAATCGGCTGCCGACAATCTTACTCCGATTACTTTAGAGCTGGGCGGAAAGTCGCCAACAATTGTCGATGACAAGATCAGCATGGATATAGCGGTTGACGCTTTGATTGTTGGTAAATCAGTGAACTCGGGGCAAATATGTGTCTCACCAGACTATGTGTTCGTACCAGAGTCGAGAAAAGATGAATTTGTTGAAACTTTCCTAGCACGTTACCGTGAATATCACCTCGACAGCTCAGATAGCAACAGTCAGACTCATATTGTCAGCGCAAGACAATATCAAAGACTGATGGGATTTATAGATGACGCTAAAGCGAAAGGCGCACATATTCATGCTGTAAAAGACATAGATACGCGCTTAGGGCGATTGGTTTATCCGCACGTAATAACAGATGTAACTGCGGATATGTCTGTCATGCAGGAGGAAATTTTTGGCTCAATTTTGCCTGTCATTACATACTCAGACATAGGTGAAGTACTCAATTACATAAACGAACGTCCAAGACCACTTGCACTTTATATCATGTCGAATAACAAGACATTGATTGACCGGGTTATTACCAATACGCACAGTGGTGGCGTCGCAATTAATGACACTGCCATGCATGTTGCAGCCGATGATGCACCGTTTGGTGGGGTAGGTAATTCAGGTATGGGGCACTACCATGGTTATGAAGGCTTTTTGACTTTTTCTAAAGCAAAAACGGTTTTGTATTCAAGTGCGTGGCTTCCTAAAAACCGATTTATTTTAAAAAACAGGGATTTTGTTTTTAACACTCTTCGACGCTTTTTACTCAAGTAATGACCGTACGGTTTGGCTTTTTTATAAAGCCAAACTGAATTTGAAACGTCATCACGACAAGTTATCTCAAGTTACTATGGGTTGGTTCGTTTCAATGTCTGTGTTTGTATGCTTTCAAAAGGCCCTCTTTATGGCGGTATTGGGTTTTCTGCCATAGGGGCCTTGAGTGTACCGCTAACTGATGTTGTACCAAACCTGCAAGACGCCATAATCGTCCTGTTGTACAGGTTTAGCTCTATTTTTATGGCAATTGTCATAGCTGTCTTAGTAATGTTGGCTGCTTGACAATCTCGTTATCAAAAAGCTTTTTCAGTATTCTAAGTAGCGGATACGCAAAGTAATAGTCATTGAGTGAATCCATTAAATGTTTTGCTGATAAACAAGTCTTTTTGTTTGATATTCACCAGCGGTTTCCAAGTTGAGACCATAAATGGAAATTGCACGATGCCGGTTTCTTGGCCAGTCGGAACGAGCGCCATAAATGGGTGACGTTTGTAAGGTTTTGGTTGTGACCCTGAAATTTGCTTAGCAATCGAGTTTGCTAAGTATTTACCTTGCTCAACGGCCAAGTACCCCAATTTGGCCTCGCCCACATCCGCAATGTCACCTATGGCATACATATGTTGTTGTCCAGTTACGGCAAGTGCCTCATTCACTATGACTTGACCTTGCGGGTTCAATACGTGTGCATAATGTCGCTTTAAAAATTCGTTATTGGGGATAACACCTGTTGCGCTAAAAGTGATATCTGGATTGATTTTAGCTCCATTGGTTGTGTTGACGAGCCCATCTTCAGTTTCTTGGTAGCGGGCATTAAACTGCACTTCAACGCCAATGCGTGTCAGTTGACTGAGCGCTTTTTTGCTTGCCTTGCTTTTGAATCCATTGAGAAGATGAGGCCCATTGTGTGCCAAAGTCACTTTGAGGTGCGGCATTGCGTAAGCAAGTTCGCCCGCAAGCTCGACACCGACAACGCCGCCGCCAAGAATGAGTACGTCTTTAGCTTGTTTGAGCGCATCATGATACGTTTGCAATTCATTATTTCTGCTTTCAAGAGAGCTCGCGTCGACTGACTTTGCAAGTGGTAAGCTTGGGTATCTGGACCCTGAAGCGATAACGACTATATCAAAATGGATTGTTTCGCCGCTTGCGAGCACTGCGAAATGAGCATTGAGTTCGACGACTGCGCTTTGGATAAATTGGCCATCGAGAAAGTCGGCGTAACGTTTTCTCGACTTTCCGTTGTTTTTCTCAGGGTGGGCTACATCTCTTAGTACGGCGTAAGTCACCTCAAAATAATCCTTTTTATCCACTAACGTCGTGTTTATACCGCGTTTTTCAAGCGCTTGTGCAGTAGAGGCCCCAGCAAAGCCTCCGCCAATGATTAATACTTGTGTTCTCATATCTCTGTCTTAATTGAATTCGAGCGATATAGGTAGCTTAACCTGTTGCGAATGCGCAATGAATGATACAAAATGCAACCGGGGTGTGCGTTTTTGCAACGGGATTAAAAATGAACAAATGGACCGAAATGAAAACGGCCTATCGTCTAGGTAAGCTTGGTACGCTGAGTGCGACGGCGGAGGATTTAGGGATTCACCGCAGTACCGTTATGCGTCATATTGATGCATTGGAAGCTGCTTTGTCTGTTAAGCTTTTTCAACGCAACGATCGAGGCTATATACCGACCGAAGCTGGATTAGAAGTCATGCGACTTGGGGAGGTGACAGACGTTCAGTTTACGCAGTTTGTAAACAATGCAAGCAGTGCTGAGCGTGAGTTAGCAGGTAAGCTCAGCATAACATGTGTCAGTGAGTTAGCCCCCATGCTGATGCCGCTAATTATGGAATACCAGACCCTATTTCCAAAAATGCAGGTAGATATACTTGGCGATATTCGCAAGTTTGCTCTGGAGTACGGCGAGGCCGACATTGCCATTAGAATGGGTCCAAGGCCAGATACGCCAGATAATATCGTTTTTGAATTTGCACAGATTGAATTAAAGCTATGTGCTCACGTCGATTATATCGAACGCTTTGGTATCCCAAATAAAAGTAATATCACGGAGCATAAGTTCATTGCTCTAAATGAGCGGGTGGCCCATCTACCTTGGAACGAGTGGATCTATAATCACATTCCAACGCAGCAAATTGTGCTGACAAGCTCCGTCGGGCAGGTCCTTAATTATGCATTACATCATGGGTTTGGTATTGGTGTATCCACCAAGGAAACCATTGCGAACAATTCTGCGCTGATTGAAGTTGATATTGAACAACAATGGCAAGTAAATGCATGGATGTTGGTACATCGAGACATGTTGAATATGCCAAAGGTGAGGGCGTTTATAGAACTCGTTAAGCGCGCTTCTTTACACTTGGCGTTTGATATTTAGCCAATGAAATAAGCAAGTATGGCTGCTCGTTTTTTAGTTTTGCAAAAATGCTTTTGATTATTTAAGGTGTTGGCATAATAACAAAAAAGGAAATTCGATGTTTTATGCCAAAATCATACTCACTACGCTTTTATTTCTTCTCACCACGAGCTCGCTCCTTGCAACAGAGCAACTGAACATAACCAAGACGCTTTCTTCAAAAATATTGTCTGAGCAAAGAACGGTTACAATCTTACTTCCTGACTCCTATTATACAAATGAACAAAAGGTTTTTCCGGTCTTGTATCGGCTTGATGGTAAAGAGAATATCCCTTTAGAATCCGCGGTATTAAACAAGCTTCATCGCTCAGGTGCAGCGCCAGAAATGATCATAGTTGCGATTGAAAACACCGATAGAGCAAGAGACTTGGCTCCGACTGTAAATTATGACCCAAGAGGTCCTGTGGGCGTTGGTGGTGGCGGCGACAAGTTTTTAGATTTCATAGAAAAAGAGCTGATCCCAGAGGTCAATCGCACTTTTCGAACACATGATTTTAAAGTCTTTTCAGGCGCGTCCATTGGTGGACTACTGGTGTTGCACGCAATGCAGTCAAGACCTCATTTATTTCAAGGGCATATTGCGTACAGCCCAGCTGTATGGTGGGGGGCACATAGCACCCTTAAAAATGTAAAATCTTTTGTAGCTAAGAGACAGACATTTGACAATTACCTCTACATCAATATTGGCTCAGAGGCCGCGCCAATGCGTGACATTTATGATGAGTTGCACTCATTTCTAGCAAACAATAAACCGCACAAATTTAAATTAACGGGAGATACTTTTGATGATGTACCGCACGCGATGACTTCTGCAGCGGGGGTGTTTAATGCGTATCATAACCTGTTTTTGTCTCTCATAATGCCTAGCAGTGCGCTGACGGATGGAGTGAGCTCTATCAAACAATATTATAAACAGGTTTCTTTTCAACGCGCAGAGCCGATTCTTCCCGAAGAGTGGGTATTACGCGGACTAGGGTATGAGCTGGTGGATGCCAAAGATTTTGTAGCGGCGATTGAAATCTTTAAATACAACATCGAACAAAACCCAACCATGGCCAGTGCTTATAATGGTCTGGCCTATGCGTACGAGCAGAACAGCCAATATGTGCAATCTTTAGAGCAGGTAAATATTGCATTGGAATTAGCTGAGAAAGACGATGACGGTTACGAAGCCTATTTAAATCGTAAGCGTCGATTAACAGCAGCGATAGCGAAGAGTGCAGGGTCTTTATGATGATGTGTGCGTAAATACTAGGAGTGACTATGAAGCAAGTTTTACTGTTTTCATGCTTAGTGACATTGTTAATGAGTGGGTGTAGTAGTTTTAAACAGCCAAGTTTAAGAGGGTTGAAATCGGCACATGTTACGACATTTCAATCACAAGCAGACTTTGAAAATTATATGGAGGGCATGCACCAATTACACCGTTATCGTGAGACGGAACGCCGCAAGCAGCTTTTAGAGCACTACTCTGAAGGAGTTGAGTTTATAGAAGTGACTGGAAGCCGTATTGCTTCTTCTGACTTAAGTATCACCAATAATCAAGTCGACAATGTCGATGAAGGTGGCATTATAAAATTCACTGGAGACTACTTGATTATTCTCCGTAAAGGGGTCATTTATTCTGTCAAAATCACCGAGAACAGCCACGATATACTTCATGCCAAGTCAAAAGTTGAAATAAACCAACCTTCTTGGAATCAAGATGTTTGGTATGACGAGCTGCTCGTATTAAAAGATACGTTACTGGTGCTTGGCTATAACTATGGATTAGATGCATCGCAGCTGCTGCGTTTTAATTTAGGCAGTCAGGGCGAAATTACTTATCGAGATGGTATTTTAATCAAATCAGATGATTACTTTAGCGGTTCTAATTTTGGCTCTAGAATTGTCAATAATAAGTATCTCACATACTTGCCTGTCGAGCTTACATCTGAGTATGCAAATAAACGTAAGACACGCATCTTGCCACAATTTGCAAAAATCCCTGACGAAGGGTTTGGCGCATTAAAGTGGCAAAATATCATAGGCGCTAAAGACATCTATAAACCTTTAGACATGCAGTTGTCACCGATACTGCATACAGTCATTGTTTGTGACCCTTTAACGGTCAATTTTGATTGCGGTGGCACGGCGGTTGTGGCTTCTGGTGAGTACGAATATTTTGTTTCCAATTCAGCATTTTATCTGTCTACATCGATTTTGCATGAAGAGAGACTGACTGACTTTCAGTATGAGGGCGTGCAGACTCAAGCAGTGTCGAGGTTATTTATGTTGCCGCACAGCGGTGAGGTTATGGGCAGTGCATTGGTTAAAGGGAAGCCCCGTAATCAGTTTTCATTTATGCAAAGCGAAGGGGCATTACATCTATTGACTGTGAGTGAAGCGCATTCGACCCCTGAGATAAGTGCCTTGCTCTATAAGCTCCCTGATGTCGTATTCGAACAACGTAATGCAAGCATCGTTAAGCCCCAGCGCGAATGGTCTGTGGCGACACAATATATTAATAACCGCTTCACCAATGAGTGGCTAGTGCTGGATGAAAACTTATATGGAGGTCACATTGAGAATAGGCATGTCGAGCAATTAGACAGTCTTTCTTTGACTCATTTATCTCGTGATGAACAACTTACTTTTGGCTTACCACATACTGTGGATCGAATTGAGCCCATTGGTGGCAAGCTGTTTGTGTCTGGAGTCAATCTACAAGAAAACTATAGCGTGTCGATTATCAACCTAACAGGTAGCCCATCTATTGATAGTGAAGGGGTGTTCGACAAGTTTTTAGAAAAAGAAAATATTAGCCATGCGTTTAACTATAAAAGCGTGACTGACAACTATGGCATTGCAGGCATTACGGCACTGAGCAAAGCAAGCCTATCAGAAAAGATGGAAGATGACTTGAGCATTGTATATTTGGGAGTAACGAGCAATGCACCTGTGTCTCTAGCAGGTCAAGCTAAAGCCAAAGTTAACCCACAAACCTTTATTGATTGCGAAGTGAGTTGCAGTGATTGGTATGGTAACTCAAGGCCATTTTATATTGGCAATAGAGTGTTTGCGTTAGTAGGAGATGTACTAATAGAGTCTCATATCATTGATGAGCAAGTAATTGAGCTTACCCGAGTAGACTACGTACGTGACTTACAAATGCACTGAGATGATAAGCTTTGAGTACTTTGTTTTAAAAACATCCGCTTAAGCTGGGGTAATTGATTCTCAACATTTAAATTAAACGACTGCTTTTCAAACAAAGAAAGGGGGCTAGCCCCCCTTCCTACAATGCATTAAATACAGCTGCCACTTTTGTCTACGCTACCAAATGCGTCGTAGATGCGATAGCTCACTGGCTGCGCATTCGGGTAACCTGACTGCTGAAACATGGATGTAAAATAATTATCCATGAATACGCTTTGAGTATTCGTCAATGGTCTGGTTACGGTGTAAGTTCGGTTGTGATCAGTCGTAACACTGATATAAAGTTTATTTTCGGCAATTCTATCCCAAAACGATGCCTTTGCTCTGAACTTAACACTGTTATCTTCTGTCCAGCACTGATCGCCAGTAACCGTGCCTGCTAGGGCTGACGTTGATAAAAATGTAGAGAGTGCAACCAATACTAATGTCATGTTTTTCATAAAAACCTCAATGGTTAATGAGAGTAATAACTTTCCATGTAGGAGAAGTGCGGATCACATATTGCTTCGTGATAAGACAAGGATATTTGCGATTTTCCCAAGCTTGAAGGCACGCAATTTAGTGGTTTTTTTCCGAATTAATTCACTTTTTTAGAGAAATAGTTTGCGCCGATCTGAGTTGTGAATAAATGTTGTGATTGAAGCTTCGGGTGCAAAACGTTGAAGTGTGGAGCTGTGCTGATTACCAATAAGTGCTAGATAAAATGCTTCATAGAGAGAAGTTGTCGTATCAGATGAGTGTTAACTCATTGGCGAGTTTTTAAAGCTGGCAGGCGGTAAAGGTGCGACTGCAGGGGCACGCTATTTCGGGCCCCTGATAGCGATTTATGATTCGGTGTTAAATCAAAGATTAACTTTTACGTAATCTTGTGCATTGAGATAACTTTTGCATGCTTGACTACCCATTCTAAGAAATAAGCCTTCCCCAGCAGAGGTGTAAGCGGCTAATCCGTTTGGGTATTTCATACTAATCCACTTTGTCCGTGTTGTATCCACAAGCTGTGCAGTGTCACTGTGGTTTGAGTACCTGATGATACAGTCAGTTTCATCATCTCCATCGAATTTGACAAAGTCATAGCACAGTGCCGTATTGGTAGTACCTTTCGATGACCTGGTCCATGCTATATCGCCGAGAGGTTTCAAAAATTGCGGGCAGTAACCGCACTGAGGCGTACTGGTTTGCACGAAGTTATCTGGGGCTTCAACAACCTCAACGATAACATCTTGCGTGTTCGCCTGACTTGAAGCTGCGCTGAACAGTACAAGTGACGTTGCTAATATTTTGATTTTCATTAACTATTTTCCTTATTTTTAAAAGGTTTACACCTTGCGTGAAGTCGATTGCGGTGGTGTTTTTGTAACAGGTGATATAATAAGCAGTTGCGCATAAACTGTTAAGGCACGCAATTTGGCGAAATTTTTCAGACTTTTGCGTATTTTATTTGTCGCTAGGGAAATGAGCGCAGTGTTGAGTCGCAGCGTCTACAAAATGTCAGGTTTAGAGAGCTTGAGGATCTTAGCTCCCATGTCGGCAACTTCTGCACGTGTTACGGCACGTTGAGGTTGAAATTGACCATCATGACTAACACAGAGACCATACAAACTACAAATTTGCGCGTACCTCAGAGCCTGAGCATTGTTAAATTCAAGGTGGTCTTTAAATTCTACGTGTTCATAGCTACTTAGCTGGGTGGGATCATACAAATTCAACAACTGACTGACGGTCTTTGCAAGCCATGCTTTTGATGCAGGCTTTTTCGGTTCGAATTGCGTAGGATCTATTGATAGGTTGTGCTGTTGCGCATAGCTTAAGTAAGTGTTAGCCCACGAGAAGTCCTCTAGATAACCACGTTCATTAATAACCGTTAAGTTGTCGTACTGTTGTTGTGTTTTTCTAAGTGTAATGAGGCCCTGTGCGTGAGCGGCGAGATATAAAATAGAGAGGACTTCTGCTTGCTTTGCTATTTGAGATGGCTGAAACAAGCGTCCATTGCCGTGAGGGTTTGGTCTGCCGATGACCACTCCTCGTAATGCAAGATAATGTATATTTTCAAAATAGGGGTGTGTGGCGGGGACATCATCAAATTTAATAGGCAACGATTTACCGTCTCTAATAACAAATCGCAAAATAAGCTTGTCGTATTCTTGGCTATGTTTTACTGCTTCGATTGTAACTGTGTGGATACCTGATTTTGAAAAAGTATGATGATAATAGCCCGTATGGCTAATATATCCGCCCCCAGTAATACTGAATGCCAGATCGGCGGGCTCCGCACGGTTACTTACGACTTTGAGTTTTATCTGTTCACCAACTTTGCCACCATGATTAGTGAATACATATGGCGACAGTATTTTACCGTGTCCTTCAATATTCTTAATTTGAGTATCAGCTGTGTCGGGCAGGTGGTGCTTGTTTAGGATATCGTGAAAGTGATCATCCTCCTGTTGGGTATCGAAAATAGAGCGTAAATAAGTCATAACTTGAACTTGCTGTGAATACTGATCGGCCATGGCGGTTTGTTGTTTTAAAAAGACAATCAACATAGGAAGCAAAACGATTGTCACCATGCTTACAACCCACACTATTTTCGAGTGTCGAGCGTAAAGGCACCTAGCTTGATCCAGTTTACTAATGTATCCAGCCTGCTCTGGAGTGAGCATATGTACAGCTTCAATAGACGTTTTAAGTGACTTAATTGAGGCGGTACGCTCACCTTTGTTTTTGTTTAGCGCTTTTGCTAACACGGGTTTCAGTAGGCGTGCTTTTAACGGCTCATTTGAAAAGTGTTTATTCAGGAGGTATTGAAACACTTTAGCCGTAGAGTAGACATCACTGGAGTAATTCAGAGATTCTCCTCTTTGCTGCTCAGGACTGGAAAAGCGATAGGTAAAACCAGCAGCGGCGTTGTCTACTTGATGATTGGGGTTAAAACTCACTTGTTTAGAAATACCAAAGTCAATCAACTGTGGCTGCATATGTTCGTTTATCAAGATATTGCTGGGCTTAATATCCGCGTGAAGCACATGATGTGAATGAGCATGATTAAGTGCTTCACAGATTTGAAGGAAAATTTCAATAACACTGTCTAGCGTGAGCGGGTGAGTACTAAAGAACCTGTCCAATGGGGTGGCGTCAATGTAATCCATAATCATGTAGCAGTGATGCTGATATTCACCAATCGTAAATACACGAGCAATGCCACTGTGCTGAAACTTAGCTAGGCTTTGCGCTTCTCGTTTTAGTGTGGATACTCTCTGTGAGATAGACGAGTTTGGATAGAGGAGCTTAATGGCAACCGTTTGCTCAAACTTGCCATCAGAGCGATGCGCTTTATACACAACACCTTGACCACCATCGCCAATAAGTTCAGATAATACAAAGTCTTCGATTTTTACGCCATGTAAATACAGCAGCTCGTCATTGCCAAGTGCCACATTGGCACTGTGCGATACTAATTGGGGTAAAAAGTGGTCTTGTTTATTCTTTATATGTGCTTGTACAAGCTGGCGGACTTCAGAGCATACGCTTTCATCTAACCCTTTCATTTGAGTTAGGCGTTGTATCATTTGATCGATAGGGAAATCTAAAAGTTCGTAAAATATGCTAAATGCGTCTACGGATTCACGGCTGTGTACAGTCATGGAGCGTCGGTGAATTTACTGCGTAAAAAAGCATTAGCAAGATCGATGTGGCGATAAATTTTCCCTGTCGGTATTGCGAACTCCTTAGCTATTTCTTCACCCGTCATTCCTAAAAAGTAGTAGAACAATGCAACCTCATAACATTGCTCTGATCGGCTTTTTAGTAAGGTAATGGCTTCATCAAAAACACTATACTGTTCATCATCTTCGGGTATATTGAGGCGATGAAATTCGCTTAGAGATGTGTGGGTAAATAGATTGCCGCGCTTTAGTGCTTTTCTTTTTCTAAGCTCACTTATCAAGGCGTTTCGAATAAAAATTGATACGTCTTTTAAATATTGCTTACGGTTCTCGTAATCTCGGGTTGGTGGTGCAAAGTCTATAAAATATTCATTAATAAACGAGGTCGTATTTGGCAGTAGGTCTTCTGCTTCGCCATTAGAGAGCAGTTGTGCTTTGTGCTTTTTGAGGCGACCTTTTAGGTGCAAAAATATCTCGGCTTTGAGCGTTCTTTCGGATTGTTTACACCCAGACTTCCATTTGTCTATAAGTAGGGTAACGTCATTGTTCATGCGGGGACCAAAACAGGCAATTTGAGTCTAAATTATCTGGGATTAGAGTAACAAATAGGTTGTAAATATCAAGTTTCAAGTTGTTTTATTTATGTTTCTGCAATACGTATGTTGAACACTAGCTAAAAGGGAGAATATATTCAAAGAGGCATGTTACTTTGCTTACAAATTGGAACCCATAACGCAATTTGCATGCGCTTCTAGGTTCCTATCAATGAGGTTAACTGTGTACTTGTTTTCTGTATTGTGAAGGGGTTAAGCCTGTCGCTTTTTTAAAAGCGGTGTTAAACGTAGACTTAGCGTTAAACCCGACCTCATATTGAATCGTCGAGATGCGTTTATCGGAGTCCAATAGTAGCTTTTGTGCGTACTCGATACGGTAACCGTTCACAAATTGAAAGAAGTTTGTTTGTAGTAATTGTGACAATGTCTCTGAAATATGATTTTCACTGACAGAGATCGATTGAGAAAGCTGATTTAATGAAAGTGTATCATTCATAAAAAGTTGCTCTTGTGCCATGACGCTTTGTAACTTTTTGGCAATTGCATCCATTTTGCTTTTGCTCAGTGTTGTGGTCCTCATTTGATGTGCAATGGGTATGCCTTTGTCTTCGCGCGTTAGAATTGGCTGGTTGAGTGCCAATTGTGTGAAAGCCAATAAAACACTTGCTTCTAGCAACGGTAAAAGGAAGCCTTGTCCTGGGATACGCCACCCTGTAAACCCTGGCAAGTAAGCTGTCGCATAAAAAAACCACACTAGCCCCCACAACAACAATGTAACTTTAAACCAGTCGAGAGATCGTGACTGAATGTCAGCGAAACGCTCCATAAGTTGCTGGCGATGACGAGCATGTACTTTCAAAGCACTCACAAAATAAATAGCGATAAATGTAATAAAAATCACCATTGCTATGAGGCAAGTTAAAAATGCAACTTTAAAATGCTCCGGATCTCGTGTAGCGGGGTCTGCGAGCGCGAGTTTTTCTTGCGGGGTTAAGCTAAACAGGAAAGGTATCATTGCACCGATAACTAACACTGGCCCAAGCGAAGCAAGTGCATAGCTGCGCGCCGAGATAGACACGTCGGGCGACATGGTTGCACGCGCATAAAAGTATAAGGCAGGCCCAAGCAAGGTACGAATTGGAAACTGTAACCCAGCTAACCCAGGTAAATATCGGTAAGCGCCCGAATAAATAAACAGCTCACCGCATACATGGATAAATAGCAGACACAACAGTGCAATTAAAAAGGTAGTTTGTTGGTGCTTGGGCTTACACCCCGCTTGTACAAGTGCGAGTGCAATGATGCCTAGCATAAAGGAATAAATTACCGTGGGTACGACATCCATTACACGTTCCTAATTGAAAACACCAGCTATTTATATCTCAACAAATTCAGGAAAGCACTGAATAAAAATGAAAAGCCTAGTGGTTTTTTAATAGCTCTGATGATTGTACCTACTGCTTTGCCATTAACTCAAATAACTGTAATTGAGTTTGAAGGTAGATGGGCATCGTCAAGGCGATACGTTTACCATTAGCTTGTGTGACTATTTTTGAGGTGTTATACACAAACAAGTGTCCAGTTTTAGATATTGGATTAACGAACAGTGAGCTGTAAAAGTTTTTCTGAGAGCCTGTGTGGCCAATAAACTGCTGGTTTTTTAATGTTCGGCTGAAAAAGGTTAAACCAATGCGCTCGTCTTTTTTGGTGCTTTTTTGGGTAGAATGTTGTGGCTGCCACATTTCTTCCAATGAGCTGCGAGATAGAATGCCTTCATAGGCAGCATTTGCTGCATCACCAATTAAAAAAGCGACATATTTCGTCATGTCTTCAATTGATGCATTGATACCGCCATTCGCGGTAGTCACACCAGTATCGAATTCTGGGCCGCCTGCGTGGAATTCTTTGTTCTTAAAATAATAATTATTAGAACGGTACTTTTGCAGGTGATAGGGGGTTGAGTCAAAGTAGGCATCGTACATTTTCAATGGTTTAAAGATGTTTTTATCGATATAAATCTCAATATCATCGCCTGTGATACGTTTGACCACTTCACCTAAAAAGTTGATCCCAAGGTTTGAGTAACTGTATTTTGAGCCCGGTTCAAATTGAATTTTGGAGTAGGGCATCATCGCTGTGAGCTGTGCAAAATCGGTGGGTTCATGAGGTTGCCAGTCATGAGTTTTAAACGGAAAGCTGGAAGCGCGAAACCCAGCTGAATGGCTCAGTAAATGCCTTATTGTGATCTCGTGAGTGTTTGCATATGGGTTATATACCTTGGCAATTTCGGGAAGATATTTTACGACGGGATCCGACAGTTTTAGTTTATGCCTGTCTCTTAATTGCATGATAGCAATACCGGTGAAGGTTTTGGTGATAGAAGCCCAATGAAAAAGTGTTTTTTCCGTAATTGCTGAGGCGCTTTGTCTGTCGGCTAAACCAAAGTAAAGCGTGTTCTTTGATTGGTCGCGATTGATAAGTGAGATTGCACCGCCGACGACCCCAAGATCTAAAAGCTGAGTTTTGTAATCTTGACTTACTTCTTGCCAAGTTAATGCTTGTGCTAAATTTGGGAGCGCTAAGCTACACAGCGCTATAGACATGGAAATAACTAACTTATTCATTTTTATGTTTTTTATTATTTTTTAACCAGTATATCAAGTTTTTTGAACAAGTCGATGTCCCTAACTTTGCTAAAAGTTCAATATACTCAAGTGCCTGATAACTAGAAGGTAGCGGCACTAGATAAGCAGGTTCGCATAGCAGACTTTGAGAATTTGTCAGTTAAATGCAATGAATTCTCATTTCTGTTGCTGTATATTGGTATGTTATATTGTATCAATTTTAGGTGTGATAATGCCAAGTGAAAAACAAATAACAAAAACTGAAGTAGTGATAGTGGGTGCAGGCCCTGCGGGGTTAGGATGCGCCGCACTATTGAAGCAAATGGGAATTGAAGATCAAGAACTCATCGTATTGGAAAGAGGTGAAATCGGGGAGTCGTTTTTAAGGTGGCCAAAAACAATGCGTTTGATTACGCCTTCGTTTCCCAGCAATGGCTACCACCAAACTGATTTAAACGCGATAACACCAGATACATCGCCTGCTTTTAGTGCTGGTAAAGAACACCTAAGCGGTGAAGAGTATGCAAAGTACTTAGATATGGTCGCGAAACACTACAAGATTAAAGTGACGACCAACACGCAGTTAGACTCGGTGTCTTCTCGAGGGCCAAACAGAGGGTATGAGCTGTTAGCGGGTGAGTTAACGATACACTGTAAATTTATCATTTGGGCGGGCGGGGAGTTTCAATCCCCGAATACTGCTGGTTTTAGCGGTGCTGAGCTGTGTATCCATAACTCAAAAATAAGTGAATGGGATCAGCTATCAAAAGGCCATTATGTAGTGATTGGTGGTTATGAAAGTGGCGTGGATGCGACATTCAATCTAGTGAATCAAGGGTACGAAGTGACGCTGCTAGATATAGGCGGCGCACAGCAAGATACATTTGACCCGAGCCGTGTATTGTCTCCCTATACCGCAGAGCGGTTATCGAGTTTATCCAGTGCTGAGGGTGTTGAATATGACGATGATTTTGAAGTCAGCAATGTATATCAACAAGGGGATGGATACGTTGTTCAATCCACCGATGGGAAAGAGGTTTTCACGCCTTTCCCACCCATAAATTGTACTGGGTTTGAGATAGACTTAGGCCCGCTAACCGATTTCTTTGTATATCAGGATAATGGTTATCCTTGGGTGAGCCCATTTGACGAATCGACTAAAATGCGCAACGTCTTTTTAGCTGGTCCGCGCCTTTATCATGATCCCACATTATTGTGTTTTATTTATAAATTCAGGGGACGATTTGCAGCGCCCTGTGCGGTTATTGCCAGTGAGCTTGAGCTGGATACTTCGATATTCAAACATTACAAACAAGCAGGCATGCTGCTGCAAGATTTAGATTGCTGTAAAGAGCAGGAGTGTTTTTGCTAATGGGGCAGTTTATTGATGTACAAACCTTTTACCCTGAGCCAAAAGTAAAAAGCCAGTGGCTCCTCATAGGGAAAGAAAGTGTTGGCAAGACCGCACTAACTGAAAACCTCATGGGTAAAAAGTCTGGAAGCAGTAATCTGCAAGGAAGTTCATTGTTTTGTCAGGAGTACACTTGGAATGGCCAAGTGATCACCGATACACCGGGCATTCAAACGCGGATGGACAGTGTTGTTACCTCTCAAGTTTTACGCCGCCTAAAAACCAGTCAGCATGTAATCTTGACGCTTAAATCTACTGAGCTACCAGACGATTTAAGCGACTTGTGGGATATGGTACAAGGGCGCAGTGGCATCGTCATAATCACTTATTGGGACAAAGTTAAGCATCGAGAAGATGTTCTACAAGAGCTAGAGAGACTGAGAACTGAAACAGATCTAGCTTGGATAACCATTGACAATCGCCATGTCACAACAGAGCAACTTGAGCTGATAGAGCAGGCGCTTACCAAACCGAAACGTTTTCCAATTGCGGCGCCTAAACTTGAAGCAAATTGGTCAGTTAAACCACAGCTATTACTGTTTGAATATGCTTGGTTTGGGCCCATACTGTCTCTGTGTTTACTGGTGTTACCTGCCTGGTTTGCAGTTACCAACGCCAATGCTTTTGCCGATTTACTTTACCCGTATGTCGAGTCACCAGTTAATACGCTCAAAGACAATTTTGGGACTTTGCCAGCTCCCTTAAGCCATATGCTAGTTGGTGATTACGGCCTCATTTCGATGCTGCCTTTTTTGATTTTGTATGCTTTACCGACGGTTGTTGTGTTCTCAGCCATAATATCTATTTATAAAACCACAGGCCTCATAGACCGGTTATCTTACCGCCTCGACCCATTTATGCATAAAATCGGACTAAGTGGGCGAGACCTGGTGAGAGTGATCATGGGTTTTGGATGCAATGTACCCGCCATTATTCAAACCCGAAACTGCTCATGCTGCACAAGAGGAAGCTGTATATCTGCTATTTCTTTTGGCTCCGCATGTTCTTATCAGTTACCCGCCACAGTCGCTGTGTTCTCTGCCGCAGGCAAGCCATACCTTACATTACCATACTTGGCCATACTAGCTGTGACGACCTGTATTTACCTGCTTTTAACCACGACGAAACAGCAACGGCACGCGGCTGCGTCATATAATTTACTTAGCAGAGGCTTTTTACAACCGCCCAATTGGCGGTTTGCCTTATCTGAAATGGCTGGTGTGATGTCGTCATTTTTTAATACGGCTTTTCCTTTGTTCATTGGTATTTGTTTGCTAGTCGGGTTCTGTGAATGGCTTGGTGTTATTGAATCGCTCACGCAACTTGTTTCACCACTGATGGCCTTGGTTAATCTACCTGAGGGCGCAGCCATAGCGGTCATACTTGGTGCTATACGCAAAGATGGTTTAGCGATTGGCTTGATTGATAGTTCATCGCATGGACTCAAACTGGGAGAAATCACTGACATTCAACTACTTTGCGCTGTATATCTTGCTGGCGTTATGTTGCCTTGTGTGGTTTCTTTGATGACGATAGTACGAGAAATGAGCGTTGGATATGCGTCTCGTTTGGCAATGCGACAGGTATTCTGGGCGACTTGCTTTACCGCACTGTTGTCTTGGGGAGTGCCATATGTTTTGGCCATGTTAGCTTGAGAATCGTTGATTAAATAAAGCGTGGTAATGTACTTTATGATTATTCTGGCTCGTCAGCTTGTGGGCCAGACTGGCGAGTATTCATTAATTTGCATTTTAGCGGCTTAAATAGTAGCTGGACGTATTTTTATCCACTATGTTCAAAGATATGTTATTGATTAAAGCACAGATTGATCGTCTTTGATTTGTCACAAAGCGAATGATCTTACCGTGTGTTTTAACGGTATCATTCTTTGGGCATAACCTTAAGGAGCATAAATGCACTTCTCAACTGCTAAATTAGCCATGATTGCAATGAGTCTAGTCAGTGTTTTGGTATCTGCTAATCAACCAAGTAATGAATCACAAACCAGTGATAACGATATTTGGCGACAAGCACCAGCTTTACCCATCGCATTGCAAGAAGTCTATCCAGCAGTTTTTAAAGAGCGCATTTTAGTGGGTGGGGGCTTTACTCCTTCCAAAGAGCCTTCATTTTTTGGACTAGGTCCAACGGACGACGTGTATTTATTAAACCCGCCAACGGGTCGCTGGCAAAAAAAGCCGTCTTTACCTGAAGCAAGGCATCACTTGGGGATGGTGAGTAATCGACATTATGTTTACGGGATTGGAGGCTTCACCGGAAACAAAGGCGATGCTTGGCAAATTCAAAGCTCTGTATTTAGGTTAGATGGTACATTTCGAGCGTGGCGAAAAGGCCCATCCTTACCCATTCCTTTAGCGGAATCTGTGTATGCAAATGTCGGAAAAAATATCCATGTGATAGGCGGCAAAACAATTTCTAAGAAAACAGGTAAACATGTTGATAGTAATGCGCACTTCGTATTGGTGAACAATGCCTACTGGCGCAAAGCAAAGCCTGCAAAGATAGTGCGAAATTCAGCCGCAAGTGCCGTAATTGGTGACAAAATATATGTCATTGGGGGAAGAGTAGCGGGCGCTGATAATGCAAATGTTCGCGATGTAGAAGTGTACGATACTAAGAAAGATACGTGGACGCAGGTTGCACCGCTGCCCGTTGCTTCTGGAGGGCTCTCGGCAAGTGTGTTAGATGATAAGATAATCGTCTCAGGCGGAGAGGTATTTGGCCCTGATAACAATTGGCGAGCCGGCCGAGCATTTAAGCAGGTATGGTCCTATGATCCATCAACAGATATCTGGGAGTCATTGCCTGATATGCCAACACCAAGGCATGGCCACGGTATGGTAACGTTAAACAATACGCTGTACATCATAGGCGGTGCAGCAAAAGTGGGTCCTCAGGAGACCCTTTCTTCTGTGATAGCTATTGAAACACAAAATCCGTAACTGTATTTAAACACACGCCAAGTAATGTATCCTCATCAAGGGTGAAGTCAGTTATTGGGTGCTGAAAGACTTTCATGAAATCTGCTTTTTACATAGCCTGCCAGCTGTTTGATCTGGCTTTGTATATGCCTTTTTCCAAAATAGTAGGCGTACATTACTCTGGTACGGGGAGCTAATGCATCAACCATGAGGCTTTGCACGTCATCACTTTTTATCATTGATTGAGGCAGCATGGCCATATATTGGCCGGTAAGTACACCATGGTAAGCAAGCCCCAAGTCATCAACTTCTAGGCTCGGTTGAGGGGAAATCATCACTTCGTTACTTAAAGTATCTACAAATGACCATTGTTTAGCTGGGTGAGCAATTACACAAGGTAGAGTCGATACTTGGTGTGCGGTAACTTTGTTTGGGTTCAAGTTATGCTTTTCGATGTACGAGTGGTGCGCGCAAAGTGAATAGGGTATATCCCACAAATGCAATGCTATTGCGGATGAGTCTAATAGCGGACCGACACGAAAAGCCAGATCTATATCTTCTTTTATCAGGTTCTTGTTGTCATTTGAAAGGGAGACATTTAGTTTCAACTCAGGGTGTTCTGATGCGAAATCGATTAACCAGGCACCTAGAAAATCAATTCCTGCTCGCACTGGCATCGACACATTTAGTGGGCCTTTAAACGTGGCTTCAGCGTCTTCAGCAAGTGAGATAGAGTCTCTTAGTCTATTGAAAAGTGGCTCACAATCAAGATATAACTCTTTTCCTCTAGGAGTAACGGTGACTTCTCGAGTTGTCCTTTGCATCAAGGTTAACCCTAAAGTCTGTTCAAGGGCCTCTAATCTCCGACTGACGGTACTGTGAGGTATGCCGGTGCTATTAGAGGCAGCCTTTAAGCTGCCATGTTCTACGACCGCACAAAAAAGGTTTAGGTCATCCAGTACGCGTTTCATAATACTTACCTCGAACAAAAGTGTATGGTTATTATCCCATTTATGGGATTGATAAGTCCATCATCGCTTATTTTTTCATTGCCATAAGCTAGGTAAAGTTAGGCCAAGTATCAGCATAAGGCTGTTATGAATGACAGGAGAGAAACATGAAAGCGATTTTATTAGAGCAAACAGGTGGCAGTGAACAGTTGCAATACGCAGACATGCCGACTCCGATGCTTAACAAAAACCAAGTGTTGGTAAAAGTTGCAGCGGCGCCCGTTAATTTTATAGATACCGTGATTAGAGAGGGCAGCATGCCACCCGGTATGATGCCTGAGTTACCTTTTGTATCTGGTGTGGAAGGCAGTGGTACCATTGTCGATAACAATGGAACTCCCCTCAAAAAAGGTCAAAAAGTGGCTTATTTAGGTCCTATTGGCGCTTCGATGTATGCACAGTACACTGCTGTTGATGCAGACAAGCTAATCGTTTTGGACGATGAGGCAAATTTGCTAGAAGCTGGGTCAATGCCTGTTACTTATTTTACCGCATACCATATGCTGCATAATGTTGTGCGTGCGCAGCAAGGTAAGATTGCGTTAGTGTATGCATCGACCGGTGGTGTGGGCACGGCATTGATTCAATTAGCAAAGGCTGCTGGAGTTACTGTCATTGCTTTAGACAGAAAAGACGCGAAGGTCGCACAAGCACTTAAACTAGGTGCAGACTACGCCTTTAATTCGACAGGGGATTGGCTTGAACAAGTAATGCAAGTCACGGCAGGTAAAGGCGTTGACTATATTTTTAATCCTGTAGCCGGAGATACCATAAAGCAGGATTTAGAAGCGCTGGCGACGTTAGGGCACATTGTTATTTTTGGGTTTTTAGCGGGGGTTGGTAAAAGCAATTTGCAGGCTGAAGTGGCAAATCACTTTGGCAAAGCGCCCACTATTTCTTATTCAGAAATATATGCGACCTACTTTAATAATTTTCCTTTAGTGAAAGCCTCTCTAGAGCGAGTGTTTGAACTATTGAGAGAAGGGAAGTTATCGCCTGTTTACTCAACCATGCCGCTAATCGAAGCTGCTAAGGCGCACGATCTAATTCAAAGCGGTCAAATCTTAGGGAAAATGTTACTTATTCCAGCATCGAGTGAATAGGGTAAGTAATCAATGCGCGGTTATCACGTGTTTATAGAAATGGGCCGCGCTTTTTATTCGCATACCTGAAACGCAATGAAACAAGCCATCTGGTGTGTAGCTGCTATATTTAATGTTAATTACTCAGTGATTTGCAGCAGGGAAATGTATGGAAGGCAGCATCCCTTTTCTCGTTACCGACAAAGCGCTTCTTATTAAGTCAATCAGTCCAGCTGCTATAGAGCTGTTAGGTTGCAAAGACGTATTAGGGCTGTCAATTCAGGCGCTTCTGAATCTAGAACTAGACAAAGTAGACAGTGCCATTGGCTGCTACAAAAACCGCTATTTCAAACTTTACAAATATAGTACGGCAAGCGGCTATTCTTTTGTGCTGCAAAGAAGTAACACTGTTTTTGATGAAGGGAGCTTTTTAGCAGATGCCATAAACAGCGCCAATATTGGCTTGTGGCGATATAACTTAGAGTCAAAGCATGTATACCTGTCTGATATTACGAAGGAGTTTCTGGGGGTGGCACAGGGGGTACAAGTTACCTGGCGGCAGCTCTTATGCTTGGTACATAAGGATGACCGCGCGTTATTTCCGCTGTTTTTTGAAAATCACGCCCAATTTGGTGTGCCTTTACAGTTTGAGTTTAGGCTCAAAAGTGCGGGCCAAAAGCGTTGGTTTGCGCTAAAGGGAAGCCTCGCGAAGCGTGGCGCGTTACAGTGGATAAATGGCACATTGCAAGATTGCACAATTGAAAAAAATACGGTTATCGCGCTCAATGATGCCGATGAAAGCAAGCAATTAGCGATCGAAGCAGGAAAAATAGGCACTTGGCGAGCCACTAAATCGGGTAACTTGTGGCGTTGGAAATGGGACATGCTGGCCAATACCATTTTCAAATTAGAGCCTAAAGACATTGGTGATTTAAACAAATGGGTTGAGCTATTGCACCCCGAAGATAGACCTAAAGTGTTATCCGCATTGGATGAAAGCTTAAAAACAGGGGTCGAATTTAAGCAGCATTATCGGAGTATTTTAAAAAATGGTGACGTGATCTATGTTTTTGCACAGGGGCGGGTTGGCAAAAACTATAAAGGAGAGCATTGCAGAATAGATGGTGTATGTATTGATCAAACCGAAGTTCATAAAGCGCAGCAAGCCTTGAAAGAGCTTAATACCGAGCTGGAAACACGCGTTAATGACCGCACCGCAGAGTTGCATAAAACTCTGCAAAAAGCCGAGCGCGCTAACAAAGTTAAGTCAGAGTTTTTATCGATGATTAGCCATGAATTGCGCACGCCCCTCAATGGCATTATTGGTGCGTTGGATTTGTTAACCCACTGCACGTTAGCCAATGAGTCAAAGGATCTTGTTTATACAGCTTCGACATCAGCGAATCACCTGATCACTATTTTGAATGACTTACTAGATTTGAACAAAATTGAAGCTGGTAAATTAGAACTAGAAACGGTGGTGTTTGATCTGCCTGTGATGCTGTCAGAAGTAGTTTGCACATTCAGCGCTTCGGCCAGAGAAAAGGGAATAAGTTTAAATGTTTATGAAGAACTTAAACTACTGCAACCTCTGAAAGGCGACGAAAACAGGTTCAGGCAAATTTTGCTCAATATACTTGGTAATGCTATCAAATTCACAAATACCGAAGGCTTAGAGCAAAAACGAATTACCCTTAATGTTCAATTTAAGCAACTCAATATATACCAAGGGGAGGTCACGATTCGTATTGCTGATACCGGCGTAGGAATGAGCAAAGAAACCATTAATAAACTATTTACCCCTTTCACGCAGGCTGAGAAATCTACGACGAGAAAGTTTGGTGGTACAGGGCTTGGTCTTTCAATCTGTGGCAAACTAATTGACCTTATGGGCGGTCAAATCATTGTTGAAAGCGAGCTGCATAAGGGCAGTGCTTTTACCATTAAAGCGCCGTTTTGGTTAGATATCAGCGAACATGAACAAGCTGCAAAATTACCGCTAATCTGTTATGTGATTGGCGAGCTTTCATTCGATAATGCACATTTACTCACGCTCGCCCAGTCTCTATATGATGTAACATTAATTGAACTAAAAGGCGAGGGGGAAGTGAACATCGAATCCACAGCTTCCCTACATTTGGTGCTGTCTTGTGAATTGGAGGCTGTACAATTTAGGTTACCTCAACTGGAACTTCTTCCCAATTTAATTGTTTATACCGACGCTTCGCTGCATAGTCTGTTTGACCTGTCTTTTGTTCAATTAGCCATTTACCCAAACCAGCCGATGACCGCACATCAGTTAGATTTACAAATCCAAGCTCAACAGCAGGAGCAATTGGACATGGATGACTTTGCATTTGAAGCTGAGCCTCAAGCGCAAATTGTTGAAAAAGACATTTGCATCCATGACATTCTGTTAGTTGAAGACAACCCGTTTAATCAAAAATTAATAAAGAATCAGCTAGAAAAGCTAGGGTTTCATTGTGATGTGGCGAGTAATGGCGCAGAAGGTTTTAATTATTGGCACAGCCATCAGTACAAACTGATTTTAACTGATTGCCATATGCCAGAAGTCGATGGTTATGAAATGACCAAGCAAATCCGAACAGAAGAAGCCAAAAGTGAGCAACCCCCTGTCCCCATCATTGCCGTAACTGGCGCAGTAATGCAAGGAGAGAAAGACATGTGCACATCCATTGGTATGAATGACTTTTTATGTAAACCAGTGAGACTGACAGACATAAAGCTGATTATGGAGCGTTGGTATGAACACTCAGCCTGATGAATTAAAGACGCTAAATCGTAACACCATAATTGACTTGGTAGGCGATGAACCAGACAAAATTCAAAAATTTCATACAGAGTTTTTAGCACAGGCTGCAACGGTGCTAAAAACCATTGTTCAGTCTTTTAATATCAATGACTTCGGAGAGTTAAAAAGTCAGGCACATTTCTTAAAAACGTCTGCAAGGGCGGTGGGAGCAGAGCGCAGTGCCTATTTTTTAGAGACAATTGAGCGCTATAGCCTGACGAAAAATAAGTCTGCAATAAAACAAATCATCATCAAATTAAATGGGGAGTTTATTGCAATTAAAAAGGAGCTAACCAATGGCGAGCATTAACCGAATTGCAAAACGCCATCCAGCGGTTTTGGTATTAACTCACAGAGAGGATGATGTTCAGGGCGTCACGCAGCTTATCTCTGAGCAAACAAACGACTTTAGGTGTTTGGTGGTGAGAAAAACAGCACTGGATGACATCGAGCAATTAGCACCTAAAGTAATTTTGTTCGCTTTGTCGGATGTGAAAAAAAGCATCTGCCTTTACAATATGTTGATAAAAGAACAGCGCTTAGTCAAAAACCATTACAGCGTTTTATTATGCAGTAATAAAGAGTCGGGGCTAGCGTTTAAATGCTGTTTGAAAAACCTCTTTGACAGCTATTTTGTTTACCAGCCTCTATATGAAAAATTTCGTTTACAGCTTATTGTCTATGAAGGACTGAAGCAATGCACTGACTCTAATACGTATTTAGACTCATTAGATAGCATTGTACAGAATCAAAACGAAGAGCTTAACTCTTTGATTGAAATGGGGCTTAGTTATAAGGCGTCTGTTGTTGAAGAGATCAGTAAAAGTCGCGACGAGGTCAATACGATAAACCAGGATCTTCTCGAAAAGCTCCCTGACAGTATGCATAAAGAGCTCTTATCAGAATTAAATGAGTCCCATATTCAACCACTCTTAAGTGCTTTAGAAGAGTCTTTATCGAGCAAGTTATTGGGGCTAGTTGACGGGTTAAAGCAATCTCAAGATCTAAACAGTTTATTAATGAAGCAACTCCAGCAACCAATCAAAGAAAAGCAGGCTTCTGAGTTACAAGGTGGAGCGTCAAGTGACGGGTTTTTGGATACTTCACCAAATCAACAGTCCATCTTACTGGTTGAAGACAATCATATCTATCGTGAAATGATCAGTGACGTATTGACGAATGTCGGATATGAAATAGAGCAAGTAGATGATGGCTTAGCTGCGATTAAAAAAATCAAACTTACACAATATGACCTTATTGTTATGGACTTATTCTTGCCAAACCTTGATGGCCTAAATACGACAAAACACATCAGAAACGTAGGAAAAAATATTAAGACGCCAGTTGTCGCCTTGACGGGAAACAAAAACAAGCAGCTAGTGAAAAAGTGGGCAGAGCATGGCCTTGATGGGTATATTTTGAAACCATCAACAAAGCAAGAAATCCTCGCTGTTGTAAATAAAGCAATTGGCAATTAAGCAATCATCATCGAAGTTAACATAAAGTGCTGAGAGTTTGCTGCCGTAAGCGTTGTAGGTTTTCTTTTCTTGAAGAATAAAATCACTAATACGTCATGGGTACAGCAGGGCTGAAATTACAATGCGGGTTAATGTAGCTTTACGTACTTGTTCAGTCTTTGCGCTCATACTCTGTCCAGCCTTCTTGATATGAAGGCTGGACAGAGTATGAGGTTTTCGGTGGACGTTATTGTTTTAAGTATTGTCTGCACTGCTTTTAGAGTTTATTTTTTCTAGCAGTGATTGTTGTGCTTCTTTGGCTTGAATGCTGCGTTCAAATACTTCCCATGGCTGAGGTGCTTGCTGATGTGGTTGATTTTCTGCCGCGATATTTTTATTTGCAAAAAACATTAAATTTGCCACTTTGCTAAATGAAAACAGTCGCTTTAAAACATCAAACCAAAAAGGGGAACCCAGCCCAATCAGCATACCTGTGATAAGTGTGGTTACTATCCAAATTAGCCAGCCTAAACCAAACTGCGCGACTCCCATGCAGATTGAGTCTATAAATGCGGTGACGTACGCACCTAAATCAAAAGGTTTTGCTTGATTGTCGATAAAGGGTTGCTTTGGCCATCCATACGGGACTTTTAGGTTGTTTATTTCAGCGAGTACGGATTGAAAGTTTGCTTTATTGCTTGTGTCTGGCTGCTCATTGACGATTGTCGCTGCCTTTTGCACAAACGCTTCGCTCACACCATTGCGATACTGAAGTGAATCAACAATAGTGATGAGGTTAATATTCATAGCAAAAGCCAAGAAAATGGACACCCAAATGTTCACCTTTCTGGCATGTTGCCGGTAGTATTCGCTATATCGTTCTCCAAATTCTTCAAATCTATACGCAATATCGTCAAAAAAATACTGGGCATCTTTTTCAATATGAGTGTAGATCCGGTAGCCAATATCAGTTTGGGCAAGGCTGCGCATGAAGTCCAATGTACTTATTTGTTCTTTGCTATCTTTTTTATCTATATGTCGTACAAACTTTTCGGCAGCGTCTTGCTCTTCATTTTTTGCATATGGTTTGAGCTCTTCTTCATAAAATGTATGTAGCATGTCATTTAATTTCCGGCTACGCGTATTTAATCGGCGATTTATTAATTCCACCAGCATAGAGCTCAACGAAGAGAACAAAAACATAGTGAGTGATACCGCCACAATGACTGAAAATATTTCCATATTCGATTTCTTTTTGAAGGAGTGATAGTGGTTACCATAATAGGTTACGTTAGTTTGACCATTTCACAACTGGTAGTCCTTATTATTTACAGCCAGCACACCATCTATTTTGTTACATTAACGAATACGTCGATCGTGTGCTTTGACTTAATTCACTTGCGTTACTGTGAGTTATTGTTCAGAGTAGCCCATTCATCCATAACTGCTTCAATTGCTTCGCGCTGGGCAAAGGACTACTTTCGACAGTCATGTTTCCAGAAGAAAAGACCTGTGAAGCAACATGTCTCCCTGCGTTTTGGGCTGCTGTGGTTTTTGCTATTCGTTGTTGGAAAAAAGCCTTAAGCGCCTGCTCTAGAGAGGTATCATTGCTTAAAACTGTCACCAATTGCCAAGCATCTTCTAATGCCTGACATGCGCCTTGACCTGATGTTGGTAAAGAAGCGTGAGCGGCGTCCCCGATGAGCAATATATTGTCTTGATGCCAGTAGGGGAGTGGGTCAAGGTCATGTAAATAAATGGGTTTAGCCTTTTTGGAATGTTGTTTTTGAATAACTTTTTGAATGTCAGATGGCCAATCTTTAAAGCGATGTTCTAGCTCAAGACCCCAGTCACGGGACGATTGTTTATCGCCCAACGATTCTTGCCACGCAGCGGCCCAGTAGCACCAACCTGAATGGACAGGCACAATGCCAAAACGCTGGCCATTGCCACGGTACTCTTTAATGACTGGGGTAAGTTGGCTCTCTAATTGGCTAATTCCGACAATATTAATAAAGCCTTGATATTGCGGCTGGTGGCGTTCACCAAACAATAATTGCCGTGTCGTAGAGTGCATCCTGCCATCTGCGCCTACCACTAAATCAAATTGTGATTTCATTTGCTGTAACAATTGCTGGTTTATTGATTGTTGAAATTTGATGCTAACACCCAATTTCAAAGCTTTTTGATAAAATATCTGCATCAGCTCTTTGCGCAATATGGTGATGCTGGGATAACCACATTCTTGATTTAATACCGCTATATCCATCATCGCCTGTGTATTGCCATATTTATCAATGCTGTGTAAAGACAGTGGCCTACCGCTTACGCGCTTAACATCTTGTAATACACCCATTTGGCTTATTACAAACATCGCATTTGGCCATAAAGTGAACCCAGCCCCTAAGTTAGATATTGCATCATTTTGTTCGAATACAGTGACATTGTGTCCTTGTTCGGTTGCTAAAATAGCGAGTGCGAGTCCCGCAATACCCGCACCAATAATGGCGATACTATCTTTCATACATGATCCTCATTTGGTTGTTGGTCTAATTATTTCAAACACCAATAATGGGATAAATATGCTATTTTGAGTTTAATAATCCCATTTGGTGAGATAGTTTGAGTGCTTGAAGACATAGAAATAAAATGGTTAGTGAGTTTTAAAGCGATATTTGAAAGCGGCAGTATTAAGTTAGCGGCCGAAAAACTACATATACCGACTTCCAGCGTAAGTCGGCACCTAGCGCAATTAGAAGCGCAGTTAAATGTGCGCCTAATGGAGCGTACGACACGAAGAATACACCCAACCATTGCGGGTACTGTGTTATTTGAATCTTTAACGCCAAATCTAATGGCAATAGAGGAAGCGTTGGAGGTTGCCAAACTAGGCAGTGAGATAGTGACTGGTCATTTAAGAGTGATGACGCCTGATTTGCCTTTTATGGCTGATATCATTGCAGAATTTGCTGCAAGTCACCCACAACTTCAAGTGAGCTGTGATACGCAGCTTAACCCTAAAGAAGGGCTCATGGATGGTTTTGATGTGGTGCTGACTTTTAACCGAGGGCAACTAGAAGACTCTGGGTGGGTCGCAAAGGAAATCATTCGCTGGCCAAGCTGTGTCGTTGCGGCGCCTCAGTTACTTAACGGAAATACAAAGATCAACACACATGCCGCGCTAGCTAAACAGCCTTGTATTACAACGCATTCTGTTATGCAGGGTCTACCTTGGCGATTTAAAAGTAACACTACACTTAGTGTGCATTCACGATTTAGGGTAAACAGTGGTCATATGGCAAAATCAGCTGCTTTGAGGGGCGTTGGGTTTGCGTTACTACCATTACATGCCTGTCAGGCAGAGCTCGAGTCTGGAAAACTGATTAAAGTGAGTATAGATGATGAGCCTGAAGACTTGGTTTTAAACGCGTTTTACTCAGGTAGAAAGCACTTGCCTGTAAAAGTAAAACGCTTTATTGAACACATGCAGCAGGCCATGAATAGCTGAGTGAGTGTATACACACTCACAGTTATGCGGGGCTAGAAAGCGTTAAAAAACGCCAATTGTGTAGGGTGTTTTAACGCTTTTGGCCTGATCTGTTGCACTTTGCTTATGATTTGTGACTGGTCATAACCAAGCTGTTTCATGAATAGGCCAATGACGAGCCCAGTTCGGCCAGAGCCTCCTTTGCAATGCACGGCAATTGTGCCTTTTTGCTCTAATATTGACATAATCGCAGAGATATTGGTTTGGTACGCATGTGTAAAGTCGGCATTCGGTGCATCGTCGTCCGGTAGAGGTAATTGCAACCATTGCACCCCCAGTTTCTCGCAGACCGCAGGCAACTTTTCTGCGTTATTTTTTTGCATCTCAGTGTCGTACATCAATGTAACTATCGCTTGTGCACCCGCGTCTTTCAAGTGATTCACTGAAGCTTCCAGCGCTACTTCCTTTGTGCCTGGGCAGGGCGTAAAGATAAACGTTGTTCCGTCATCCAGCGTTAATTTATCAAAAGGGTGAGTTTGCATATGGATCTCTCAATCAAAAAATTAGGGGTTAAACCAGTGCTTGGTTTTGTTCACGATAGCAACCAGCGATAACATGATAGGTACTTCAACTAATACACCTACCACAGTAGCCAGTGCCGCACCTGAATGTAAACCAAACAAAGAAATTGCGACTGCGACTGCTAATTCAAAAAAATTTGAAGTGCCTATCAAACAAGCTGGAGCAGCAATGTTATGTTTTAGCTTGAGTTTGAGTGCAGCAAAATAAGCAATCAAGAAAATACCGTAAGTTTGCAAAATTAAAGGGATTGCAATAAGTACGATATTGAGTGGTTGTGAAATAATCGTATTGGCTTGAAAACCAAACAGTAAAACGACGGTTGCAAGTAAACCAATGACAGAAAAGGGCTTAAGTTTGGCTAGCAATGCGTTGATTACCTCTTCATGCTTGCCTGAGCTATTTAACTTTTTCCGAGTAAAAATACCAGCTATAAGTGGTAGCAAGACGTAAAGAACGACTGAGATAAATAGCGTATTCCAAGGCACTTGGATGTCTGATACGCCAAGAAGCAACCCTGCAATTGGGGCGAAAGCAAATATCATGATCACATCATTCACGGATACCTGCACCAAGGTATAGTTTGCATCACCTTTGGTGAGTTGGGACCATACAAACACCATGGCAGTGCAAGGCGCCACACCCAATAAAATCATACCCGCGATGTATTCTTGAGCTGTTTCTGCGGATACATAACTGGCGAATATCCCCTCAAAAAACAGCCAACCAAGCGCGGCCATGGTAAATGGTTTTACTAGCCAGTTAATTACTATGGTAAGTATCAAACCTTGCGGGTTTTTACCCACTTCTTTAATTGTTGAAAAATCTATTTGCACCATCATCGGGTAGATCATGACCCATATAAACAGTGCGACGACTAAATTTACATTTGCCACAGTCAACGAGGCGACGAGCTCAAACAAGGGCGGGTATATCACTCCAAGTCCTACACCAATGACTATGCTAGCCGCGACCCAGACAGATAAATATCGTTCAAATATGCCCATTAAAAGCCTCTTAACTGCACAAATTAGAAAAACGAGTCGGGCGATCACCCATTGCGGTAAGCCGAGCCAGCTCTTTCTCTATGAAATGGGGCTCATTGATGACGGTTGAAGTAATGGTGTGTTTCATCCATTCAGGCAAAGTGGGGTTGAGGGAATAGAACACCCATTGATGATACTTTCTGTCGGACAAAATGCCTGTTTTTCTCAATTGGGCCAAATGACGAGATACTTTAGGTTGGCTAGGCTCATCTAAAGCGGTCATCAACTCGCAAACACACGCCTCTTTTTCAACAGCAATGATAAGTAGGGTTTTCAGTCGAGTTTCATCTGCCAGTGCTTTGTAAAAAGCCGTGGGTGTCACGGAGGCTGAGCTTGTCGTTGGTTGTTGTGTCGATTGCTCAAACAACAAGGTTTGAATCTTTTCGTTGATTTCTTGTAAGGTTTTTTCGAAGGGGTTGTCGCACTGACGAGACTTAGGTTCGCTGATATCCCATGCTAGGCAGTTTAGACCATTGACGCGACCTTCACATTCTTTAGAGGCGCTATGACATAAAGTGATCACGTAATCAAAATGCATGTTGGCAAACTCGTCGATGTGCTGCGATTTCAACCCGTCAGCATTGAGCCCAAAGTGCTCAATAGCAGCTAGAGTACGGGGATCTGCACCGCTAGGCTCTGTACCAGCACTATATACTTCGTATTTCCCTTTGCCATGGTGCTTTAAAAGCACTTCAGCCATGAGAGATCTCGCTGAATTTTCTGTACATAAAAACAAAACTTTCACATCAACGCCTCTATCAAAAGTTAGTACATAACGAATTTGTTATATACTAACTTTGTTATGTACTGCTCGCAAGTGGTTTTTGGCATTATGTATTTATATGTACCTACTATTAAAACGGGTTTGTATATTAATATTTTTATAGGAAATAGCGTTACTCGTATAAGTTATTAACACATATGAGGTGCTTTAACTGTGTTAATAAAATATTATAAATTTAATTTTTATGTTGTTTTATTTGGTTGAAGAGGTATTTTTATCACTATATTATAAAACTCTTAGATTCGTCATTTTTAGGGAGTGAAAATGAACAGGGTTTTATTTGTTTTTATTTTATATATGTATGGTATACCCGCGAGCGCCTCTTTCGAACAAGCTTACATCCCAATTAATACTGGCGGGACAACAATATTGGTCCCGATTGAAAAAAGTCCAGAGACGGTAAAACTCTTATCATTTAAAAGCAGTGAAAATGTAACTGAAATAGCGTGGTCACCCACCCATGAGGCGCAGTACTATCAGTTACAATATTTGTCACAGGGAGAGTGGAAATCCAGTAGTGATAGACTTTTACTACCTTACTACCGCCAAGTGGGAATAACAGGGCCCTTTAGAGTAAGAGGGTGTAATAGGTATGGATGTGCACAGTGGCAGACAAATAATCGTCCAATTCAAAAACCTCTTCATGTTCCAGCGTTTTATACAAACAATGCGAAATCAGACAGTCAAGGTGCAATTCAAGTAAGTTGGTTTGTCGAAGGTGCCACTAGCCTGACGTTATTAGTCATCGAAGGCAGCACAGTGGTGAGGCGCATAGATGGCTTACACCCCATACAAGGTGAATTTACAACACGTATAAAGCAACTTTCTCAGATCACTTTGCGTGCGACAGGCTTTAATGGTGAGTTTGTTGATAAAAGTTTGATAGCGACAACAGCGCCAAAATTGCCAATAAAGTTATCAGGCGTGAGGAGCAACTACAAACAACCCCTCTATGAAACAGACCTAGATATTATCGAAAAATCTATCATTGAATACCAAGATAACCTGATATTTTCAACTCACGATGGGCTACTGGTCTTTTACAAAGCAACAATAAATCATAATCAAGAAATAGATTGGGCCTATCAGTGGCATATTGAACTGGAAGGCGCAGTAAACAATGCGCCTTTGATAGATGGTGATTTTTTATACTTTACCGAAAGTTACTATGACAGCACGGGAAGAGTGTGCCGTATAAGGTGGCAAGATGCATTAGGTAAAGTATGCACAAACAAAGTATCGAGCAGCCTATTGGCGAGTCCAGTTTTAGTTAATGCCGTAAATACAGATACTAACCCGAGCTTTTTTGAATCGGTAAGACAGTTTGCACACTCTTTTAGCAGTAATAGGCGTGAAATCGAATCTGGCTTGTACATTTTTCATGAAAATGGAATGGTTGAAGTACTTGACCCAGTCAACGATTTGCAAGTTAAACGGCGGTTTTCTATTAGGGGGAGCATCGATACTACACTAGGAATATCGATCACGCCCACACTTGTGATGAACCTCGACTACCCGTCATATCATCCGCAATTTATTATTCAACAAGACAAAGATTTGATTGGCGTTCATGTCCCAGAAACTCAATCATCCGAGTCCGAGATGTCGGTATTTAACACCATGAGTCGCTGGTTTAGCGGCGAAAAAGGAGAGGATGAAGGCACTCAAAATACAAAAGTGCAGGCGGAGACGCAAGCCGTACAAGAACTCCAAGTTGTGTGGAGGGATTCACTATGAGACTCATTACAACTTGCTTTCTACTGCTTTTGACGTCATTTAACGTGCTTGCTTCTCAATGCGAAAACACGGTGCTGAATACAATTGTTGATGAAAATACGGTTGTTAAGACCTTAAAAGGGCGCCGCATATTTATGGGCTCTGACGTACAAGATCAACAAGACAATGTGGTTATCAAAATAAAAAGGGGAAATAATACGCTTTACAATAGTGGAACACTAAATGAGACTCAAAGTTACGTTATTTCATACCGTTTTCCTGCTGTTGGTGTTTATACCGCAGAGTTAGATGCCACATCTTATGGTTTTCGGGAGACAGGTTACGATAGGGAGGCAGTGTCTCTAGACACTAACTGCACAAGGCAAATAAACGTACTTCCACTTACCAAACCACAAGTGATTGATACAACACATGCCGACTTAAGCAATGAGCATCTAAACGACCATGATCTCACTGGCGGTTTTACGGTTCATGACGAAGGAAAAGACCTTGTTGAACTGACCTTGTTTGTAAACGCTATAAAGAAGCAAAGCTGTCATCTTACCCCTCAAGGAACAACTTATGTTTGTCGCTATACCATTTCCAAAAGCAATTTAGAGATCGATAAAAAATACACGTTTTCTATTTTTGCCAAAGATCGATTCGGGAATACTACTCAAGGTTCATTTAAAGTCACTGTTCGTGAGAAAAATACGCCACCGACTGTTTCTTTTGATGTTGATGGCACCTCAGGTAGCACCGCTGATGGCGATACGCACTTTGCTGCATTAGGCAGCACAGTTTCAATAAACATTGCAGCAACAGACGGTGATGAATCGGTTTTAAATGGTCTTAGTGATATTCTGGTTGATGTTGGTCAAGGCTTAAAAAGCGTGCGTGATTATTTCAGCACTGTGACGAGTTATAATGAAGCGTGCAATATAAAGAAAAATTCAGCGACTTGTAAAATACAATACAGGTTGAATGCACATTCGCACATCCGTGTTCAGGCCATAGATAAAAAGAGCGATACCTCCGACATCCTTAGCGTTTACGCAAAAGCGGTTACACCAGCAGTGCCCAATATTCGCAGGCTAGATAGTGATGTCAGCCCTTTTGTGGGAGACAGTATTACCTTAGAAGCGACGTTAGACAGTATTGAGAACTTAGAAGCGTTTTATTTATGTCAGTTCAGTACGGGTAATGTTGAAGTCGATGCAGGCTGCTCAAACCCTATCAAACGATGTTCCCTAAGTGATACAGTTTGTAGGCATGAGGTCGAATATAGCTCATTGACGGGAACCCCATACAATACAATAACAAGCCAAGTATTTACTGTGTATGCAAAAAAGAATGCCGTTAATGGAAAAGGCAAGCTGACTCAAGTTACATACCGTAATTTTTATGGCATTCATTTTGTTTTACCTCAACCAAATCAAGGTGGCAATCAGCACAAGTACTACGTTGGTGATGAAATCTCCATTGGGGTCAGTTTGTCGGCATTAGGTATATCTTCTACGGCGCTCACCTCTTTAAAGCTGTATGAAGGGGGGCCTACCACCGGTCGTGAAGTTACAGGTTTGCAAGTGCCTGGTATGCACAACCCAGGAGATGTGATTGCCTTACCACATCCAAGTCAGCAACCAAAAGAAATTACGGTTAAGTGGCTGACTACACCACAGTATATTGGCCAAGACAAAACCTTTACCCTTGTTGCTACCGATAATAATGGTCGTACAGCCAGCACGTCATTAACAGGGGTGCACATTGAAGATCCAACCCCAGAAACCCCTAAAATAGGGGGGATTTCAATTACACCTAATAGTGAACGTATCGGTCAGTATCATGTCAAAATTTATGGCTTAAGTGATACTAAGCAACTTCGATATGAGGTGACTATTGCAGGCACTCGTGTTGTATCCAAATCAATTGATGATTTCACAGGTATTGAAGAACAATTTGTAGTCGATACCCGAGTTGCCGATCATAATAAAGAGCTGCTGGTTGAGGTTACGGCAGTTAATACTAGTAGCTCTGGTCAATCAGCAACTAGGACACTCGTGTCATTGCCTGAGCGAATTATAAATCATGAAATGGCACCGCATTCTCCCGTATTTGAAGGCCCACCAACCCAGGCAGGTGGACCATATAAAATAAAGTGGAAAGCAAATACAGATGGTGTGACCAGCCGTTATAAGTTGAAGTATTGGTCCGGGTTACCCCATGACAAGGCTAATGTCGTACCTTTAGAGCTAAATTTATCTTCAGACTTAAGCACCGAATTTACCGTGACCAACCTAGCGTTTGGGCGATATACCTATCAAGTGACGGCATGTAACAGTCAAGATAATTGTGTCGATGGCCAACAAGTGACTGTAGAGCACATTGCTCCGATATTTAGCGCCGCTGAAATACCGGATTGTACTGCGACGGTAATTGAAGCAATTGATGAAGCAAGGGCCAACAATGAAGTGCCAGATCCGCAAGCCTATACATTCACGCTGAAAGCACAAGGGGTAGGATTTAACCCCAACACTTCGCATCTGTATGTTCGCATTCGTAAAACCGGTCAATCATTTAGGGTAGGGGCGACTGCAACTGCAAACAGCGTAAATGCAACCGTGAGCGAAAGAGTTTGTCGAGGTTATCTAAATGGCGGCTTAGCACTGACAATAACAAATGCTGTTGAGCACAACGAAAAAGAGCTGAAAAGCCATATTGTGATTGACAAAACAGGCTCAGAATATCGCCCAGACTTAACTGGTAGAGAGTATTCTGTCAGTGACAATTTATATTTATACAGTGGCTCTAAGAAGGGCTTGAGGGCCCATAAGTTCAACCCCGAATATGGCTTAACCTTTGCGTGGGAGTCTCAATTTGAAAGCACTCTGCCAAGTGAAGTTATCGCTAAGCCACTGGTCGAGAGCCAAGGTACCACTGACTATATATATGTAGGCAGTTTAAATCATCGTTTTTACAAAGTTACGCATGACCAGATGCAGCCAATTCCAAATAATAGGGTATTGACCGATTGGGTATTAAACACGCGCGGGCCTATTCTCGCGCAGGCTAACATCGATGAACATCGTAATTTGTATGTAGGCTCAATGGACGAGTCTTTGTATTCGGTTAACGCTCAGTCCGGTAATATTCAGTGGCAATATGTTTTCCCTGGCAGTGGTGGCATAGTGTCCCAGCCTACGGTATCAGGTTCGGGACGCATTTACGTTACGACAAAAGATGGCGAACTAAATATAATTGACGATCGCCTAATTGATGCACAAGCCTTAAAATGGGAGTACATTGATGCGTTATCTATACTCTTTGCCGATGAGATAGCGATATGGGAGCATTCGCAGTGGCATCCTGACCAATCACACGTCGAGCTAGCTGGTTTGGCAAGGGCTGTGTATGTGTTATTGCAACGTGCACCGTCGAAAAAAGAGCTCAGTTTTTTGGCATTCTTACTCGCTGAGGGACATCCATACAATGAAATCATCAATGCTCTCATCAATGCTAATCCTGCACTTGCCTATGCAAATGACGTAGCATTCATTAGTACATTCTTTAACTATTTATTGGGAGAGGCTGCTGCTGATATATCGTTAAATGGTGGAGAGCTAGGGTCAGGTAATCAAACCTATTGGGTCGCGCAGTTAGAAGCTGGAGTGACTCGTGCAGACGTAGTCCTTGCTTTGTTAAGCGCAGCGCGCAACCAGTATGATGATGCGATAAACAGCTTACTATATTACTTGTATGACTTTTGCTTGGCGTCGCATGCATGCACGTATGACTTTGATACGGATGGGGATGGGCTTAGCGATCGGGTTGAAGCTGAACTTAATACCAACCCTATTGACCCCAGTGATGGTTTAGTCGCCCCAACGATTGAAGTCATCGACAATGGAGATGGTGACGTCAGTGTTAATGCGTCAACCTCAGGGCTGGTTCATACATATCAATTGTTTCTAGAGCACTTACCCCAAAGCTACAAATTAAGCGAAGAGTTTCAAGCAGATACACAGGCTCAAGACAATCTCACAACCGTATTCAAGCAATTGGGCAATGGGGTATATCACTTTAAATCTAAAGCCTGTGTTGAGGTATCAACGCAATTCAATGGACATCACGTACAGTGCAGCAATGATTACTCCAATGAAGTGCGGCTAGAAGTAAGCAACAGTGCTATAGAATGGCCAATCAGTGTTAACTTGCCCAACACACAAGCAGGTAAACAAGCACTTGATAATTATAAGCTCTTAGAGCATATCAGTTTACAGCCGACAGTTGGTGAATTCAGAGTAACCGAGTCTGGCACTGCTAGCTACAACATTCCAATATCGGTTCCAGCTGGGATTACAGGGGTTAAGCCAAGTGTTAGCTTGAGTTATAACTCCCTAGCACCAGATGGCACCGTAGCGCTAGGTTGGAACCTAAATGCTGTATCTAGCATTTCTCGTTGTCGTCAAACCAAAGCGCAAGATGGCCAATTTAAAGGGCTGACGTTGTCAGAGGAAGACCGCTTTTGTTTGGATGGACAACGCTTAATTAGCAGAGGCCAACACACTCATAACGGGGAGTTAAATGGCGCAACTATCCTAGACGAATATGTTACTGAAATAGACTCACAGCAAGTGGTCTATCAAGTGACTAAAAATGGTACTAAGTGGTTTGTTATCAAAGGAAAAGATGGTTCTACGAAGCACTATGGTACGTCTGCGCTCAGTCGAGTTGTATTACATGAAGGGACAAACCAAGCCGTAACGTTATCTTGGATGATAAATAAGGTGGAAGATAACCTCGGTCACGAAGATACATCAATCAACTATGTATACACAAATGAAGTTGGTACTTCAAAGCTTGAGTTTGGCGAACGTTTACTCAGTGAAATTAAATACAGCGGGAACAGGGTTGAATTTAGTTACTCGCTAGGCAATATTCGTTCGCGCAACTATGTGGATGAAGCGCGGTTAGAGCAGCGAGCCCGTTTGAGTAGTATTACGGTGAAAAACCACAAGGGGCAAGAACTCAGCACTTATGAGCTAGATTTTGAAGCTGCCAGCAATGGTGTTCGATTACTAAAGCAAGTGCAGCAGTGTCGCGGTTATGCATGTCGCAAACCTATCAAATTCGAATACAACTCGTTTGCTAGTGACTTAACGTTTGATGCAAGAAGCACGGTTGTTGAGTCTGAAGTTGCAGCGCTGACTATGGCTGATCTTCAAGGAGACGGAAAACCTGAACTGATCACTTTAGTGCGAAAAGACGCAGGGCAAAAACTGTATCGGCTGTGCGTGTATCAAGGCAACACATTTCAGCGGCCTGAAGAACTGTCTTGTCAAAACATTACGCGTCATGACGACCATGAGAGCGTCGTCATGACAGCGGCAGATCTGGACCAAGATGGAAAGTACTCGCTTATCGTTAATACGCGATCAACGCATTCGGGAGAGGTAGGTGCAAAGTATTGGGCTGAATACGAGTTATCTAGCGACAATCTTTTGCAACAAAAAAATACGCAATTATCTTGGTCTGCCCAGTGGTATATGAGAGAAGTCAAACTAGCTGATATTAATGGCGATGGCTATGTTGACCTTATATTCAAACTCAAAAATGATGATGTAAATTTATATACCAGAGTTTGGGATGTAACAGATGCGCACTTCGGTGGGCAAACAACCCTCTATACGACAAACCCTAACAAAGGCTTTGATTCACGTGGTGATTTTACCGAAAAAGCCACAGATTGGCAGGCTGTCGATCTTAATTTTGATGGGTTAGCAGACATTGTTGCATTGCAATGTGATAGCCAAAATAGGTGTAGTGACGACGAAGCGAAGCGCATCACAGTGCATTACAACCAAGGCAGCCAGCCAGACAATAGCTTTAACAAGTTCAGTGCGCATGACGTGGCCTATGAAGGCAAAATTGAAAATCTAATGTCTGCCGACGTCAATGGTGATGGGTTAGTTGATATCATTTATTTGGCCACAGACTGGTCTTCAAATGACATCAAGCGTTGGAAAGTCCTAATAAATCGTGCGAGTAGCAAAGAGGCGTTTGAAAGTGAACTGTCTATTCAGGCATATAGCGAACGGTTTAAAACTGGGACTGTGTCTGAACATATTCCGCCGCTAGTGGCCGATTTAGATAAAGATGGTAAGACAGAGCTCTACTTTAAGAGTGGTACAGAGAACAGCTGGCACATGTACGAGTGGTCTCCTATAGATACCGGTATGAATGGAGAGTATGTAAGCTTTGAGCACGCCTCTAACAATGCGTTTTCTGCCAGTCTAGATCATGAAAAGGGCCATTACGCATTCTTTGCCGACTATAACAATGACGGTGTTCCCGATTTATTAATAAAAGACCAGCAAGGCGTGCATGTTAAATACAACCTAGGACAGTCGCCAACTGAAGGCTTACTCAAAGAGATCAGTCAAGGCTATAACAACAAGTCTACGATTACCTACGGTTTAATGACCAATCGCGAGATATACAGAGATCTTGAAGGTGATTTGGCATTCGATGCAGCCCAATTCGAGAAAGATGGATTAAGCGTCACCAAAGTGATTGGCGCAATGCCATTAGTACATTATGTGAAAACAGATAGCCCTAGCACGCATAATAGCGCTGCTCGCAATAAAGTGACTTACCTTTATCAAGGCGCGCGCGCACAGTTTGGTGGTAGGGGGATGCTGGGCTTTAAGGCACTGACAACCAAGACGGTTAAGCAAGGCACAAACGATAACGCTGGAACAGTGTTCACAACAACCACTCGTTATCATCAAGCATTCCCATTAACGGGGATGCCCTACTCAACTGTAAAGTTGATGGGCAATGACACCGTAATAAGCGAAGCTCGTAATTCATACTCAGCAGCACCAGTTGCGCAAAAAGGGAGCACTCAGTCATACCGTGTCTTCAATGCGCTGAGTAGAGAGTGCACTGCCATCGTAAATACAGATCTAAGCATAGATATTCATACTTGCACCAAAACCAATATGTCACAAGATGCGTTCGCCAATGTTACCAAGTTAAATGTGAATACTTATAAGATTAGCGATGCCTACATGCACAATTTTGTTGCGAGTGGCACAACAGCAGTGGCCGCCAAATCTGTATTGACAATAAATGAGTATGGCGATACTGACGAGTATAAAAAATATGGCCGGTTAACACACTCGACGGTGACAACAAAAGTGCCCAATAGAGAGACGATTACGCGTAGTAGCGACTTCTCATATTACCCTAAAGGCACAGCGGGCGGAGGTTTCCACCTTATGCTGTTTGAAGAAGTAATAGGTAAAGGGCTTGGGTGTGAGTATGAACTGACTAAAAGGCATAGTTACGACAGGTTCGGTAATCAGATAAAGCTAACGACCTCTAATTCCGGTTGCTCGGTAGAAGAAACCGAAACACGCACTACTGAGTCATTCTACTCAGCCGATGGGCGCTATGTGAACTACACTGAGCAATCGAGTAGTAAAACGGGCACGTTAAAGATAAGAGGGGTTGAAGCGGCAGCGAACGAACGTAACGCTTTTGGCTCTCCTACAAAAACAAAGGATGTACATGGTGTTGTGCGTGAAACCCAATTCGATGCATTTGGCGGTGCGGTCGGGCAGTATACAAGTACGGGTGCTCAGTCCCTGAGTTACTATTCTGCATGTGAAGGTGGTGATGTGTGTGCAGCGCAGTTCAATAAAGAAGTGAATGGAGAGCTGGTTGAGGTGCAATACTTAGATCGCCTAGGTCGGGTGTATCGTACTAGCCAGATAGATGTGACAGGCCAATGGTTGTCTCACACAACGAAATTTGATGTGTTTGGCAGAGTGATTGAAGTGCAATCACCTGGGGCGCAGAGCGTGACAACGTACTACGACGTTTTGGACAGAGTAATCAAAATACACGATGCCAATAATGATACCATTACATCTTCAGTGGTAAATGGACTGTCTAGTACGACCACAGTATCGGGCACTGATTTTGAAGATCAAACCAAAGCATCGACCTCTAATATACTCGGCGAAGTGGTGTCAGCTACCGAAAATAATGGCCAGGCTGTTGAGTTTGCCTACTATGCCGATGGCAGCAAAAAAGAAGTTATCTCACTAGCCGAAAGTGCGACAAATGCGTCACTGATGCGTGTCACTTATGATGCGCTAGGTCGTAAAGCATCACAAAAAGACGCTGACCGAGGGGACTGGTCTTACACCTATAATGCATTTGGTGAACTTATTACCCAAACCGATGCACGGGGAGTTGTGCTGACAAACACCTACGATGGTTTCGGCCGTAAAACTAAGCAAGCTCAATTTACTCCTACCGACAATATTGTCGACGAAGGAGCGAGCGAGTGGGTATATGGAGATACAGCCGATACCGCGCATTTGCTTATATATACAAAACAAGGAGAAGGTTGGCAGCAGTATTATTACTACGACACATTTGGGCGAAGCGCAGCTGTGCTCACCAGTCTCGACAATGCGCAAGCTTGTGATACAAAAGTTACTTTTAACGCTCTCAGCAATGACCTGCGTATTACAGATGATGCAATGGCAAACCCCTTAATTAGCAAATGTGTTATCCAACAAACCGCCTATGACCAATTTGGCCGAGTAGCAATACAGTTTGATGACTATCGTCGTTTAGATGGAGAGGGCAGTAAATATGTAGACGCGCGAGGTGTGGCGATTGAATATGCCTATGGCCAAGTGTTAGCTAAAACTGAAGCTCGAGAAGGGCGCGAAGGGCAAACCTATTATCGTATAGTGAATACCAATGAGCGCGGGCAAGTTACCGAATACCGAAAGGGTAGTGTGACGATGTTGGTCGGCTATGATGCTAAGGGCATGCTGAGTTCAATTCACTCTAAAAGCCACGTATATATCCAAGCCGATAGTTATCGCTTTGATAGTGTAGGTAACCTGATAGCGCGTGCTCAAATAGGAATGAACGAACGTACTTATCAATACGACAGCTTAAACCGTGTGCTGGGCGTTAATAACGTGAATTTGTTCACGTACTCTAGTTCGGGTAATTTAGAAGAAAAATCAGATTACCGTATCCTAGATACGCCTGCATGCAATGGTTCAAATGTCGAGATCATCAATAAGTGGCATAACACTTATGGCGAAAATGATAATCCACTACACGCATTAACATCTCGCACACGACTTGCGGTGCCACTTTGCAATGCAGCGCCAAGCAGTATCGGCGCGGCTGCGGCCAATCATACCGTTGACCTTGAAGTCTTCACTTACGATAAAAATGGCAACGAAACATCAGTGACGGATGGCGTCAATAACATACGTTCAATCACGTATAGTGCACGCAACAAAGCCTTTGAAATCAAGGCAAAAGGCGAAGCAGTTACTTTTTATTACGATGTAAACAACCAGCGTTATAAGCGTACAGAAGCTCACCAGACAATATACTATGTAGGCACGTTGCAGCTAACCATTCCAAACGATGAAAGCAAAGACAAAGTCATTAACCGCTACATAGGAAACGATGCGCAACAAATTTACTTTGGTACCGGCTTGAGTAAAACCAAATGGATGTTTACCGATCATCAAGGTTCAATCATAGCGATTACTAACAGCAGCAGTAAGCTATTAAAACGATATGCCTACGGTATTTTTGGTAAACAATCTGAAGTAACCGAAACCCAAGCAGAAATAGATGCGCACTATGCAAATTTATCGACACTGACCGTTTTTGACAGTGTCCCAAACAATTTTAAAGCCTATACAGGACATGAGCCTGTGACGCTAGGTGGTGAAAAACGCATCATTCATATGAATGGTCGGATCTACGATGCAGATACTGGCCGATTTATGCAGGCAGATCCGTTTGTGCAAGCGCCAACGAATTTGCAGAACTATAACCGATATAGTTATGTGCTGAATAATCCGCTGAGTTATACAGATCCGAGTGGGTATTTGTTTAAGCCTTTAAAGAAATTCAAGAGAAACTTGATTCGAGGAGCTGTAAAGGTATTTGGCCCTGAAGTAGTTAGTATTGCAGGAAACATAGCTTCATTAGGCTGTTTGGTTTGGGCACCAGTTTGTGCTGGTGCATGGAATTATGAATTTACAAGAGCAATGGGCGGCAGCTCATCCCAAGCATTTAAAGCAGGTTTGACCGCCGCTGCGACGACATATGCGTTTCAGTATATTAGTGAACACTTTTCAGCTGCCAATGTTCAAAATGTTGATGATGTTGTTTTCGGTGGTGCACAATATGGTGATTATGTTGACTTTGGTGGTAATTTACTCACCAAAGGGCAAGTGGCGGCACAAATCACGGCACATGCCACGGTTGGTGGTATTGCTGCTGTAGTCAGTGGCGGTAAATTTGGTCATGGGTTTGTTAGTGCTGGCGTAACGAAAGGTGTTGGCGGTGTGTTTTTACCAGGTGGTGCCGACTTAAAGTTTAATCAAATAGTGAAAGGCACGGTTATTTCAGCGATAATTGGTGGTACAGTATCGGAGATAACAGGCGGAAAGTTTGCTAATGGCGCTCGTACTGGGGCAATGCAGTATTTGTTTAATCAGGTGCAAAAAAGTATTCATAATAATCATAACAGCACAAAGATTGCCAATGGTAAATCTCACCACATTTCAGTGCCTAGGTGTGCTACTTCCGAATGCTTAATGTATCAGGCAAACTTCAATTATGATGATCCATATATTCGAGATTACTTCAATGACTTACATCGGGATTTTAAAACTAGTGTTAGTCAACTAGTTTCGAAGATAGCTATTATGTTCCCTACTAATAGAGCTATCTTCTTTTTTGGTGGTGCTGTTGCTACGGAACAGGCCGTAGTAGATCAAGATTTTACAGGAGTAATAGGTTTTGGGTTGGGGATCAGAACTTCTGGTGCACTAATGAAGAATGGTGTTGAGCAAGTACCAGCCGGAGCTGCGGGAAATATTGCTTCAGATCAAGTTGGTCAGCACTTACAGATGGATTTTACAAAAGATGATTAAAAGAAAAGTATACTTAATAATTTATCTAGGGTATTTAATTTATATAGGAAGTCTAATAATTAATTTTCAAGGTTCAAAGGTTCTTAGCTTGATATTTGTTACTATAGTATATTTTTATTGTTCTTCTAATATTATAAACTTCTTTAAAGGAGATGGGATTCGAGTATCTATGGTAGAAAAGTTAAACGATATCCCTGAAAATAATGATGCGAGGCTGATGGCTGTAATAGCGTATGTTGTAGTGCTACTTATTATAGTGCTATACAGTGTCGTTGAAATTTACAGTTGGCTAAATTGAAGAAATAAAAGACACCCAATCCAAAGCCCCAGCACACTTGCTGGGGCTTTTCTGTTTCTGGTCGCGTTTCACCGATTTTTTGGTCACGCCTATTTGACCTGTGTGGTCGCATCCATCGACTTTCTGGTCCACTTGGACCAACGATGTCACTTTACTGTTGCCACATGGTCGATTAGCCGCGACCACGTTGGTCAATCAAATTTAACCAAAACGGGTTGGTCAGTTGTGAGGAAGTGATAATTTGGGGTACAACTGACCAAAAGTTCAAAAAGTTTAAAAAGACACCCATCTTAAATTTTGCAAAAAACTGTGCGTATGTTCTAAATGGAAGTGGGTGTCATATATCTGGTGCCGTAGCTGTCATTGGAGGTACGATTTCTGAAATTACTGGTGGTAAGTTCTCGAATGGCGCAGCTACAGCTGCATTTGTGCAACTGCAGGAGGAATTTCATCGGAACTAAAAGGAGGCAAATTCGGGCATGGATTTGTCAGTGCAGGGATAACCAAAGGTGTTCAAGTCGGAGGGTATGTTTCTGATGAACTAATATCAGGCACCATTGTATCGGCAGTAATTGGTGGTACAGTATCAGAAATCACAGGCGGTAAATTTGCAAATGGTGCGACTACGGCTGCTTTTCAGTTTGCGATGAATCACTATGTTACGTCAGGAGCACTTCGTGCTGCCGAAGTGGCCAAGCAGGGTCCTATAGGAGTTGTAGCGGCGAGCCAAGAAGGCTCAACTGACTGGGCATATAACAAAGCAAAAGGTACATTGAGAGCGGGTACAAATAAGTGCACATTATTCGTACATGACTCATTAAATGATGCAGGAGTGGAACTACTGTTGCAGGATCAGGGGTATTCAAAGTGGATTCCATTTATGGGAGAAGCCGATACACCCTATACGGCTGAACAATGGACCAATGGAGATGTGCCTGGCTTTCATAGTGTTTCTCAATCAAGGCCCGGTGATGTAGCTTCATATGCAAGAGATTATAGCGATGCAACAGGGCATGCCGGGATAGTTGGGTTTAATAGCGCAGGCGAGTTGGGGGTATTTAACGCTAATTCTAGGATAGTGCAGTGGAGTAGTTTTGAAAAGTTCTTTGATGGTGAAGCACAACGGTTTATGAGGTATTCAGGTGATTAAATATACCCCCTTTATTTTTATAATAACTGTACTCTTTATATTAAGTAGTAGAGGTGGCGAAATCGCGAATGAATTAGAGTCTCCTAATTTGTTGAGAATTTCGATATTTCTTGGTTTTAGCCCAAATAAATCACCAGATATGATTAATAAGGTATTGGTTTATAGAAAATTTTCTTCTATGAATGATGAACAAAAATTAATGATTGATGCTCTTGTTAAAAATGGATGGAATGTTAACAGTTACGATGCGAGAAACAAGACACCACTTATCTTATCTTCCGTAAAGTTAGATGTTAGGGCTGTTGAATTGTTACTAGAGCACGGTGCTAACCCTGATTTGATGGATGCGGATGGAGACCCAGCGTTACTCTATATATGCAATCAAAGTGGTGTTGAAGCAGAAACAATTTTGGATTTGTTGGGTAAAAGTGGTGCAAACTTCAACGTTATAGGTAGTAGGGGTTTTAAGTGTAGGGATGTAGCCGAAATACACTATGAGGGAAGGAAGAGAAACAATTCAAGCAGAAGAATGTTTGAAATAATGGATTTGTATGATGGAGTTTAAATAAGAAAAAACTTAAGAAGACACCCATCTTAAATTTGGCAAAAAAACTGAGTGTCGCCTATCTTTAAATAACGGTTAAAAGTTAGGCGCACAATTCATGGCAACAGCACGAAGTCGGCAAGTTAGCTTGGTGGATACTAAG